>NZ_CP018620.1:5642897-7053622 GCF_001908275.1 Paenibacillus xylanexedens
CAATTTCTCCAGCGTTCAGTGTGCCTAGACCTGTATTGCGAAAATATACATATTGACCATACGTAAACGGCTGCACCAGTGCAGCATGTCGGCTCTTGGGCTTTTTGGCACCGCGGACGAGTACCCCTACTTTCCCGCCGCTTTCGGTGCAAAGCGTAATGATTTTGTTCCCTTCGCCGTAGTCCATGCTGCGGATGACAATCCCTTCCACCCTGTATAGCATGCCTCGTCACCTAACCATTCCCGAATCAGCCAGTTATCCTTCGGCTTCTTCATCTTCAATCACTTCCCTTGCATTATCCGACTCCTGTCCTAACGAGTTACACGCCTCGGTATATAACAAATAGGACTCCACATCCCCCGTCATCGCAAAAACCTTCCACGAAAAATCTCGCATCGGAATTTCATCCTCTCTTCGGAAATGACGTCTGCATCTACCAAATAGGATGGAGTCTTGCAAGGTAAACTATGTGTTGCAATTACTGGATACAATTCCGACGATCAGTCGCGGCCAAAGCCAAGGTCACGCAGAACTCTATCCTGATTTCTCCAGTCTTTTTTCACTTTAACCCACAGGTCCATGAAAATTTTGGAGCCGAGCAAGTTCTGAATGTCGTGTCGAGCTCGTTTACCCACTTCTTTCAGAAGGGCTCCCTGCTTCCCGATAATGATCCCTTTTTGCGAATCCCGTTCCACAAAAATGACAGCTGAGATATAAACGACACCGTTATCTTGCACTTTCATATCTTCGATCGTTACAGCAATGGAGTGAGGCACTTCTTCACGAGTCATTTGCAAAATTTTCTCACGAATCAACTCGGCACATACAAACTGCTCTGGATGGTCAGTAACCTGGTCATCAGGATAGTACTGTGGACCTTCAGGCAAATACTTGCCGAGCTGTTCCAGTAATGTGCTAACATTATTGCCATGCTTGGCAGACACAGGGACAATTTCAGCGAAATCGTGTAATTTGCGATACTCTTCAATAAGTGGTAACAGCGCTTCCGGCTCAATTTTGTCAATTTTGTTCATGACGAGAATGACAGGTGTACGGATATTTTTCAGCTGTTCCGCAATATAGCGGTCACCACCGCCCATACCTTCGGAAGCATCAATCAAGAATAAGGCTGCTTCTACTTCACTCAGTGTGTTCAAAGCGGTCTGGTTCATATAATCGCCTAATTTGGACTGACGTTTATGAATCCCTGGTGTATCCAGAAAAACGATCTGTTGATTGTCCGATGTATATACACCGTGAATTTTATTGCGGGTTGTTTGCGGCTTGTCCGACATAATTGCAATTTTCTGTCCGATGACTTGGTTCATCAATGTGGATTTACCAACGTTAGGACGTCCGATAATGGCTACAAAACCGGATTTAAATTTTTGTTTTTTCATATGTTCCTCCTCAGGCGCCTAGGCCTGGAATGTATTGGTTTATTTTTTGGCGGAATTCAGATCAGAAGGCCCAAAAGCCCAAGGTAACAGTTCAGCAACGGTGGTCTCTTGCAGATCACCTTTCAAGTTCCCCAAGATGACTTTCATATCGGGTTCACACAGTTCGTACATGACCTGACGACATACGCCACATGGAGCAATCGGACCATCCGTGTCGCCCACAATGGCAATCGCTGTGAAGCTGCGAGGCTTCTGCCCACCTGCAATAGCACTGAACATCGCCGTACGCTCAGCACAATTCCCTGGTGTATACGCAGCATTCTCAATATTACAACCATGATGCACATGACCTTCACTGTCAAGCAAAGCCGCGCCTACACCAAAATGGGAGTAAGGCGTATACGCCTTCGTACGTGCCTTAATTGCTTCTTGCATTAACAAACTGTTATCCATCATTATTCTCTCCCTTAGGGTGCAATATAAAATCAAACTAGTGCATTTACACTGGACACTCCGCTGTCAGAACAACCTTCCGAGCGCTGTTATCCCCAGATTTTTTTAATCCCTTTTAAATAAGTGAAAATCCGGGGATAAAGGCGCACACTCCGTTTCTTCAGGTTTTTTCTGACCTCTCCGTTATCGTGTTTGCATCAAGTAAATTTATATTAGTGTGTAGTATTAAAATCAAATCAAAACAAGGTTAAAACAAAATCAGTACAAACCCAGCCAGCTCATCACCGGCTTAATGAAAACGATACAACCGATGATGACGGCGAATACCGCAGCCAGCAGAACTGCCCCGGCCGCGGTATCCTTTGCCGCTTTTGCCAGCGGATGGATATGGGGGTGTGCCAAGTCAACCGCTGCCTCTACAGCCGTGTTCATCAATTCAGTCACCAGGACCAAAAAGACAGCGGTCAGCACAAACATCCAATCCGTTCTTGAGATTCTGAAAAAAAAGCCGGCTAAACACATCAAAATAGCCACTCCCGTGTGAACTCTCACATTACGCTGAGTCCGCAACCCATATGCGATTCCTTCCGCAGCATTGCGGAATACCAGACCCCAGGAGCGTCTTTTCATTATCGTGTCAACCCGGCCTGGGCCAATACCGCTTCTTGTTTGCCCATCATTTCAGCCTCACTTGCTTCATCCTGATGGTCGTATCCGAGCAGGTGCAAGAAACCATGGACAAACAGAAAACCAAGTTCACGTTCAAATGAGTGTCCATACTCTTCACTTTGCAGGATGGTCCGTGGTACGGAAATGATGATGTCTCCAAGAACATCCGGCATTTCTTCCATTTCTTCATCTTCGTCCAGCTCATAGATAATATCGAGCTCTTCATCCACCGTTTCGTTCATCGCAAAAGACAGTACATCCGTAGGACGATCAATGCCGCGATAATCACGGTTCAACTCATGAATCTGCTCATCATTCACAAAAGTCAGCGCCACTTCCCCGTCTGTAACACCTTCCGCTTCTCCCGCGAGATTAAGCAACTGTTCCAGCATTGCAATCATTGGGTCTGTAATTTCTTTATCCTGTTGTTCATTATTCCATGCCAGATTAAGACTCATTCCTTCATAACTCCTATCTACTAATATTAGAGGTTGTTCAAAAAGACTTTCTAACTTCATCCCATCTTCTCGGTACTGAAAACCAACCTTTTTGAACACGAACTATTATTAAATTAGCCCGCTTCGGGTGAACTTGGCTTTGGTTTCTTAATCTCCTCCGGATATTCTATCCTGGAGTGGAAGATACCCATCACCGTTTCCTTCAATGTTCTGGCGACGATATCCAGTTCACGCATCGTAAGGTCACAATCATTGAATTGATGATCGTCCAATCGTCCTTTTATAATCTTCTCAATCATGGACTCCACTTGCTCCACTGTCGGTTTGCGCAAAGATCTCACAGCAGCCTCTACACTATCGGCAATGCCAACAATAGCCGATTCCTTGGACTGAGCCTTCGGCCCAGGGTAACGGAAATCTTCTTCCGTGAAATCAGGCTCAACGCCTGCTTCTTCCGCCTGGCGCAGTGCTTTGTGATAGAAATAGTGGAGAAATGTCGTGCCGTGATGCTGTTCCGCAATATCCCGAATAGGTCTGGGCAGCTTATAATCCTTCTGCATTTCCACCCCATCGCGCGCATGGGCAACGATAATGGATTTGCTCAGTTTCGGATCAATTGAATCATGTGGATTCTCCATATTGTTCTGATTTTCAATAAAATAGATGGGGCGCTTCGTCTTGCCAATATCATGATAATACGAACCGACTCGGCATAGCAATCCGTTAGCTCCTATGGCTTCTGCTGCTGCTTCGGACAGATTCCCTACCATAACGCTGTGATGATAGGTACCCGGTGTCTCCGTCAGCAACTTGCGTAGAAGCGGATGGTTCGGATTAGACAGTTCTACCAGTTTGAGCGCTGATAAAATGCCAAATGATGTTTCGAAAAATGGCATCAGCCCAATGACCAGTATGGCAGTTAACACGCCACCAGCAAATGCAAACCCAACGCCATACAGTGTCGTGGTTCGGTTCCAATCTCCCGAGTCAATCAAAGCCAAGGTGAAGACGGCTATGGACCCGAACAGACAGACCATAATGGCCCCTTTCAGGATCGTTGATCGCTGGCTAGCCTTATGAGTTGCGAAGATCGCAACAAATGAAACCAATACAGCGAAGAAACCCAGTTCGAAGTCAAAAAGTTGACCCTGATGCGTATTCAAAATAATGCTGGACAACATACCGATCAAAATCGAACATACAAAGGCAAGCGACGTATCCAGCAACAGCGCAATTAACATCGCTCCTACCGCAACAGGTGCAAGGAAGCCAACATAAGACCGCTCATTGGTTTGGATAATCGCCGTCACATGCATAACCACAATCGTAATAATAAAAATGAGAACAAGCATCAACAACTGCGCATTATTATATTTGAAATGTGTTCCGCTGCCTTGCTGAATATACATCAGAATTGCTGCTGACAACAGGCAGGAAAACATAAGAAGTCCAAGCTGCGGCCAGTAGTTCACTTCATTTTTCAGCAAATCATTTTCATCCAGCAAAGTATACATCTCCGGGGTGATCATCTCACCCTTGGCAACTAATGTGTCCCCTTGCTTGATAAAGACAGTTTGCGTGTTCTCACGCGCCTGAACTTTCGCTTCCTTGGTTCCCTCTTCGTCGTAGAAACGATTAGCGGTCACCACGAGACGAGCAAGCTCTTGCACGACCTCACGTTGCGTTCGCTTACCAAGAGAGCTGACACTCACCATCTCAGCTACTTTGGCGCGGGCAGTGGTTGCATCGCTGATCTGATCCGTCATTAACCGGGCAACAATATCCCTCGCAACCGGTTTCATCTCCTGGATATCATCCGATGTCAGACGTGAGATTTTGATGTAAGTTTCTTCGGGAATACGGTAGCTTTGCTCCTGTACCACATTTCTGATCTCTTCCAAAAGAGTCTCGGAGTATGTACCGGCTTTCCGATTATTATTGATATAGTTGGTCACAAAGTCCTTCTGGCGCTGCGGAATTTCATCCCGATAAATATCAATCTTGTCCTGACTTGAAATCTGATCATCCTGATTTAATCGATCTACACGGTCTAGCAGGGTAGTCATCAAATTTTCGTTTCGCAACTGGACAATCTGAAATATCGGCTGTACCCGTTCAGCAGCTTCTTCCTGTGCTTTGAGTGTGGCCTTGTTATTCGGAATCTGCATGGGCGCAGCAATATCCACTTCACTCCGTGTACCTTCCTGAATATCATACCGCTCAGGGAGCAGCTTGGAAGCCAGACTGACGTAGAAAAGAATCACCAGAAACAAAAACAGAAGATAGCGTGCCCACACGCTATACTTCCATCCTGTAGCCTTATTCTGAAAAGATTTGCCTTTTGACGGTTCCTTCGAGGTCACTTTAGACAATCCCTTTCTATGCTTGATTTTCTGCGGCGTGGTTGTAAGCCACGATAATTTTCTGGACAAGGGAATGCCGTACAACATCTTGCTCGGCAAAATAGACAAATCCAATCTCGTTAACTTCATTCAAGATCGTATTCGCTTCCACAAGCCCGGATTTCTTACCACGCGGTAAATCAATCTGTGTCACGTCTCCGGTGATGACCATTTTGGAGCCAAAACCAAGACGGGTTAGAAACATCTTCATCTGTTCCGGCGTTGTGTTCTGTGCTTCATCCAGAATGATGAAGGAGTCATCCAGCGTACGCCCCCGCATGTAGGCGAGTGGCGCGATTTCGATTAACCCTCGCTCCAATGCCTTAGCGGTCTGTTCCTGTCCCATAACGTCATATAGGGCATCGTACAGCGGTCTCAGATAAGGGTCTACCTTCTCCTGAAGATCACCTGGCAAAAATCCAAGACTCTCTCCCGCTTCAACAGCAGGCCGTGTGAGTACAATCCGTTTGACGCTGCCTTCTTTAATTGCGGCAACAGCCAGTACAACAGCAAGGTAGGTTTTACCCGTACCGGCAGGACCAATGCCAAATACAATATCACGTTTTTTAATTGTAGTTACATAGTGCTTCTGTCCAATGGTTTTAACACGGATTGGTTTACCTCGGTATGTCGTTGTAATCTCGCCCTTGAACAGATCCAATAGCTGGTCTGCCCGCATATCCTTGGCAAGTTCAATCGCATACTTCACATCTCTCTCGGTTAACACATATCCATTACGTATCAATTGCAGTAACACATCAAATAATTGTTCAAGCGATTCCACCTGCTGTGCGTTGCCAAATATCACAATCTCCGCTTCACGGGATGCAATCTGGGCGGGAATCTCGGATTCAATCAGTTTAAGAAAAGTATCTTGGGGGCCAAAAAGAGATTGGCCCTCTCCCGCACTCTGGAGGGAGATTTGTATGCTGCGTGTTTGCTCTGACAAATATCCTCATTCTCCTTGACTATGGACTAGCGGAAGTTCTTCCGCAATGCTTTCTTCTACTTCAAATAAGACTTTCATATAAACTTTACCATTCTCTTTCTTCTCATGCAAAATTTTTTCACTTATAATTTTTGTTCCTTTGCCGTTTTTGGCGATAATATCGTTCCTTGCTCCTTCCAATCCTTTTGTTCTGGCCCATTCTATCGTCTGTTGTTGCTCATGCTCTCGGGTCTCCAGATCTTTCTCTGTCAGCCAACCCATAGGAAGTGTAAAGGATCGCCACGTTAATGGTTTATGATTACTCTCGGTATCAAATGAAGTGAATGGTGTACTTCCGTACCCCCTCAGTTGGATCGCCCAATTCCCCAGTACCATGTAAAAACGTTCTTTGCTCTCACCTGTCATTGTATTATGTTTTTGCACTAGCGGAACCTCTACCTGATACTCACGCCATACCAGACCACGAACTTCGCCTTTGGCAACGATTGTTTTGGTGTTCTCCTCATCCCCGAGAATCCCCGAGATCAATACCTGACCCTTTTTGACACGCATGTCCTTCTGAACAACAGGGCGTCCCTGCTCCGCATAGATTTGAGTGACCACAGCATCTGACTTACTGATCAGATGTCTGGGATTCAGCAATGGTTCGCGCTTTGGTTGGGCAGATTCTACGACCTGAATGGTAATGGTTGTCCCCTCTTTGCTCACGCCAATCCAGGTTACATCCGGCAGAGCGAGTGCAAGCTGCCTGGAGAGCTTGTCTTGGCTTTGCAGACGGAACCCCCATTGCAAAGGATATATGCCCTCTTTCTTCGCTGCTGCAAGCACCTCGTCGGTGGGAATGGTGACGTTACCCTTGACCTCCACACTCCATACCATGGACGACAACGCAAACAAAGCTGCCACAAAAAACAGCATCCCCCCAAGAAAGAACTTCCTCCGCAATAAACGGGCCGCAAAAAAGGGGAAACCGCTGCGATGGGTTACTTTCACCCTGCAGCCTGTCCGTTTCAACACAGGACGCAACCTGAAAAAATGCGGCAGCAGAATGTTCATCTCTGCCACGCGTCCATCGTGAGCACGCAGGTTCCAAACTTCCAGTCCCTGCTCTGCCACCGTGTTGATTAATGTTTCAATGTCTCCCCCAGTGACCGTGATTCGGACTGCTCCCCGCAGTTTATACAGACTGGGCTGCTTCATCCGTTCCCCTCCACTCCATTCATATGAATATCCAGAATCGTTCCTTCAACAGCTACTTCATCCGGCAAAATATTACGTATCACCAAGGCAGTTCCTTTGATCTCTAACTGGCCTTGGGAAAGAGCCAACACGATACGATCCGGCGTGAAATGGATGACACCGCGATGATTCTCTATATACAGTTGCTTACTGCCGATCAGGGTTAACCGTGGCATATCATAAAGCACATCCTGCGGCAGATCCAACACTTCACTGGTCCATCTGCGCAGCTTGCGGCTGATCCGGGTCATTCGAAGGTCTTCCCCCTTCCTCTACAGTTCAACTTATGCGCAGATTCATGAATTTATGAAAATTCCGGGGCGTGTTAGGGACGAATGTTGAGAAAAAAGGATCGAACACAGAAAAAGCCGTCTCTGGTGGCTTTATGCTCACCAGAGACGGCTTTATTTCCGTCCAATAAATTGACTTGTTTACAGTTTCCCTCTTGTACCAAACGGCTGTTTGGAACGAGGGGAACCCAGTACTTCTGCCCACAGGACACCTGTACGAATATCAGCAGGACGAAGTGGAGACGCTCCCGATTCATCGGTGCTGGTCTCATCCCAACTGGAATCAGACACAACTGGCCGATTCGCAGAAGAGATGCGATTCAAGCGTTCTTCAATCAAGCGCTGCTGTTCTTCCATACCTCTCATCTGTTCCTCAAGTGAATTTTCCATGGCACTCATCGTGCCCTCACTTCTGTAGTCAGTTGCGGGGCGAGAAGATGCAGCAGGCTCCGAATACGGCTGATCATACTGATTCTCATATTGCACGTCATCATACCGATCGTCATACTGTTCATCATAGCGGGGGTCTGTAGGTCCGGAAGACTGCTGCGGAGATGAATTATCTCTTGAACGTTCATCCCGGCCTGAATCACCACTGCCTCCAAATGTAGGCATCCCGTTGGCAGGACGCTTTTTGTTCGGATCAGCCGATTTGGCAGCTTTCCCCAAGAAGGAGAAGAGTGCAAAACCGATGACGGCCACAATATACAGATTATCAAAAATCCATTCAAATAGGCCCATATGCACTCACCGCCTATCTTCCGTTTTTGGAATCACCCTGATCGTTGGAATTCGAACCTTCACCAGGTTTTCCCAATGTGTTACGCATTTGAGTATCCGCTTCAATGTTCTTCAGGTTCATGTAATCCATCACACCAATTTTACCGTTGCGAAGTGCCTCAGCCATTGCCAAAGGTACTTGGGATTCAGATTCAACCACACGTGCTCTCATTTCCACTACGCGTGCTTTCATCTCTTGCTCTTGCGCTACGGCCATTGCACGACGCTCTTCTGCTTTCGCCTGAGCGATACGTTTGTCAGCTTCTGCTTGCTCTGTTTGCAAGAAGGCACCAATGTTCTTACCTACATCAACGTCCGCAATATCAATGGACAGGATTTCAAAAGCAGTACCAGCATCCAGACCTTTGGACAATACGGTACGGGAGATCAGATCCGGATTTTCCAGGACGTCTTTGTGAGAATTGGAGGAACCGTTCGTACTTACGATACCTTCACCAACACGGGCAATGATTGTTTCTTCACCAGCACCACCGACGAGACGGTCAATATTGGCACGAACCGTAACCCGTGCTCTAACTTTAACTTCAATACCATCTTTGGCAACCGCAGAGACAATCGGTGTTTCGATAACTCGTGGGTTAACGCTCATTTGTACGGCTTGTAATACGTCACGACCTGCGAGGTCAATCGCAGCTGCACGTTCAAATTCGAGTGGAATGTTGGCACGTTGTGCAGCAATCAGAGCGTTTACAACACGGTCAACGTTACCACCGGCCAAGAAGTGACTTTCCAGTTGGTTCATGGTTAATTTAAGACCCGCCTTGGTAGCTTTGATCAGTGGATTTACGATACGGCTAGGCGTTACACGTCTCAGTCTCATCGCTACCAGTGTAATAATACTTACGCGTACACCGGATGCAATCGCTGAAACCCAGAGCATAACCGGGAAAAAGCTGAAGAATACGCTCAATACGATAATACCTACTACCGCAATGAGCAAAATCGTAATCATAGATGTGTCCATTGTTTAATTTCCTCCATTTGCAATTTGAATTTGATAAAAATATTTGAGAAGAGAAGACACTCTTGAGTCCGCTGCTAAATTAAAGAATGCACCACCTCGCTGGCAGCTTCAGCTACGTGGTTATGTACATTGCCGAAGCGTTAATCCGCTTCGACAACAGAGCGAGTTACACCGGCAAAGCTTGCTGAACCACAATTCGGGTACCTTCCGCTTTAATCACAATAATCGGAGTATCAATGGGAATAAAATCTCCGTCGGTCACAACGTCAATTCGTTCCCCTTCAAACATCGCTGTTCCAGAAGGACGAAGTGGTGTCAGACTGATTCCTTGCAGACCAACCAGCTCTTTGCGTTCTGTGGCTGATGAATAACCCCGGTCCGCAGACAAACTGTCACTCAGTATGAACCGATTCCATATCCCTCGATCCTTAAAGATAATTGAGATGATCGCAATGACTACCAGCGCTGCTCCAAAAGCGATACCCAGAGATACAAATGCATCACTCGTATCATAAGCAGCCCTTACAACACCGGCCACAAGCGCAATCGATCCCAAAATCCCCAGAATACCAAAGCTCGGAATAAACATCTCCAGAATTATCATGATGAGTCCGACGGTAAATAGCACCCATGTCTCTGCTCCGGCAAATCCCGCAATGTAATTACCCGAGAAATACAACACGAAACACACGATACCTACAATACCCGGAACTCCAAAACCAGGAACAATCAATTCAATGATCACACCCGCGATTCCAAGGAACAGTAATACAGTCATGACAACCGGATTGGTAAGAAAAGATGAAATATTCTCAGCTGTCGTCCGTTCTACCTTAAATACATCATCCTGACTGTAACCGAGCCAAGCCGCCGCTTCTTCCGGTGTGTTGCCGATGTGGTCGGCATAACCAACTTTCAACGCTTCTTCAGCCGAGAGAGCAATAATTTCACCTTTTTGCTTGGTTTTATTGATCTCTGGCATTTCCACAACCATGTTAACATCCGTCATTCCAGCTGCAATCTTGCCATCACGACCACTGATTTCAGCCGCTCCCTGCATTTTGCTTTTCCAGAATGCAACAAGCTTTGGATCATCAACATGTTTACCCGTACTGTCCACCATTGCTGCCGCACCAATCATACTGCCTGGTGACATTACGATCTTATCTGCATTCAGAGCCAGAAAACTCCCGGCTGAAGCAGCATCTCCACGGACAAATGCAACAGTCTCAATCGGACTGTCCTTAATTAGGGTACCCAATGCTTCTGCAGTGTCGACACGGCCTCCCGGCGTATTGATATCAAGAACGATCAGGCCAGCATTCATCTCTTCTGCTTGCTTGAACCCGCGTTCCATGAACTTGCCAAGTCCCTGCTCGATTGGTTTATCAACCGGAATAATATATACGGCACCACTCTTCTCAGCTGCATGCGCTGACGGTGATCCAATCCAGACAGGAAGCAACAGCGTCAGCAGCATTAAGAGCATCAATGGCCCCGTAAGCTTCTTCCGGCGCTTTCCCTTCACAATAGTCCCCCCTTTTCCATTAATGTTATACTGTCCAGCTTATGGTATTTATTACGTGCAATGCAACATTTCGTTTCAAAATCTTAAAATTATATTTGAAAACTCGATCAATTGCAAGAATAAAAATCCATAATAATATATATTAACCATTAAAAAGAAATTCCATCATCCCAAGGACATCATGCTTTCTGATAAATGGAAAAAACACCTCCTGACAAGTCAGAAGGTGTTTATTGATTTGCTTTATTGCAGAAATTGTTGAACTGCTTGATTTACCAGTTTGCCGTCCGCTTTGCCTTTAACTTTCGGCATAAGGGCCGCCATGACTTTCCCCATCTCGGCTTTCGAAGAAGCACCGGTTTCCTGGATGGTCTGCTGTACAATAACTTTAATTTCTTCTTCGGTAAGCTGTGTGGGAAGGTACTGGATGAGTACTTCAATTTCCGCTTTTGCATTTGCCGCGAGATCTTCACGGCCCGCTTTGTCAAATTCTTGGAGGGCATCTTTGCGCTGTTTGATTTCACGACTCAGGATATCAAGCACTTCGTTGTCATCCAAATCTCTTTTCAAATCTATTTCAAGATTCTTGATCGTCGAACGAATCAACCGAATGTTGGAGAGTCTGAACTTGTCCTTACTCTTCATCGCTTGCTTCATATCTTCGTTCAATCGTTCGCTAAGATTCATGTAATTAAAATCCTCCTAAAACTTTCTCTTACGAGCAGCCTCGGACTTTTTCTTGCGCTTTACGCTTGGCTTCTCATAATGCTTACGTTTCTTCACCTCAGCCAATACGCCATCTTTAGCGATGGAGCGTTTAAAACGACGAAGTGCAGCATCAATAGTCTCGTTTTTGCGAACTTTAGTTTCAGACACCAGTTTTCCCTCCCTCCGACCAGACCGTCCAAGAGCAATAACACGGTTCATCATCTTACATTATAGGCGAAAGATAATAAAGGTGTCAACCTCAATGTAATGATCACTTATTTGAATCCATTTTATAACTCAAAGGTATTATAAAATGAATTCATTATATAAGCATTTGGTCACACATTCGTGGATTTAATGCATATGACTAAATCCTCAATATTAGTACCCATTAGCTCGTTTATTTGTGAGAATCGGACAGACTTGTCAACACGCCAAGTCTGGTACCACCCAACAAATGGTAATGTAGATGATGAACGGTTTGTTCTCCATCCTTACCACAATTGTTGATTAAGCGATATCCTGTTTCCTCCACGCCAAGACGCTTCGCCGCTTCTTGAGCAGCCAGATGAATCTCGCCGATCAATGGCAGATCTTCTGCAGTAACTTCATTCATGGAAGCAATATGTTTCTTCGGAATGACAAGAACATGTGTCGGTGCAGCGGGCTGGATGTCATGAAAAACGATAACATGGTCATTCTCCAGTACTTTATTGGAGGGAATGCTGCCCTCTACAATTTTGCAAAATAAGCAATCCATAGTTCATACCCTCCTTTGTATTCCAGTGTATGTATTCCCCTCTATCATACTAAAAGTAAAAACCCACGTCCAATCTTTAGACACACAACCAGGTATTCCAGGTCAACTCTCCATCTATCATCGAGCTGAACACTATACATCATTGGATGTATTACAGACCATTTTAACGAAATATGGTTTTATCACGCACTTTTCCCGAGTAAACAAATATGTATAGTTAATGAACACAAAAAGGAGATTGGTTAATTTGACCGTTTATCAACATGTACAGGAACTTATAGGTAATACACCTCTGCTTGAATTAACTCGTTATCCATTACCAGAAGGAATCCGTCTATTCGCCAAACTGGAATTCATGAACCCTGGAGGAAGTGTGAAAGATCGGATCGGCAAGTTTTTATTGGAGCAGGCCTTGGCAAGAGGAGATGTTAAGCCAGGTGGAACAGTGATTGAAGCTACTGCAGGCAACACAGGAATTGGTCTTGCAATGGCGGCTGTAGGCCTAAATTTAAAGGTCATTTTCACGGTACCTCAGAAGTTCAGCGTTGAGAAGCAGCAATTGATGAAAGCCCTTGGAGCTACAGTCGTCAACACACCCACATCAGAAGGAATGACTGGTGCCATACGCAAGGCGGAATCACTCGCAAGAGAAATACCAGGTTCGTATATTCCAGGTCAGTTCTCCAATGCGGATAACCCACTCGCACATTATGAACATCTGGGCCCTGAGATTTGGCGTGATCTGAACGGGCAGGTGGATGTATATATCGCCGGAGCCGGGTCTGGCGGAACTTTCATGGGAGTATCTCGCTATTTGAAGGAGCAAAACCCGTTAATTAAAACATGTATCGTAGAACCCGAAGGTTCGATTCTCGCAGGAGGTCCCTCGGGACCCCATCGTACAGAAGGAATAGGAGTCGAAACGTTATCTTCTTTTATGGATGCGAGTTACTTTGATGCCATTCATACGATCTCAGATGAAGATGCCTTTGAGCGGGTCAAGGATCTAGCCTTGTTGGAAGGCTTACTGGTAGGAAGTTCCTCAGGTGCAGCTATGCAAGCCGCATTAAACGAAGTCGTTCACTCAGCTCCCGGAAGTAACATCGTCGTTATTTTCCCGGATAGCAGCGAACGGTATTTAAGCCAAAATATCTATAATGGAGGACAATGAAATGAGACCAAAAACCAAGCTGATTCATGCAGGTATTGTTGGTGATACACACACTGGAGCAGTGAGTGTACCGATCTATCAAGTAAGCACGTATGAGCAAGAATCGGTTGGCGTACACAAAGGATACGAGTATTCACGTACAGGCAACCCTACCCGTCATGCGTTGGAAGAAGTCATTAAAGAACTGGAGGATGGCGTTCGAGGTTTTGCTTTTAGTTCGGGAATGGCTGCGATCCACGCTGTAATGTCTCTGTTGAAAACTCGAGATCACGTCATTCTGACGGATGATGTATACGGCGGGACTTACCGCATTTTCACCAAGGTGCTGAGTCGTCTGGGGATCGAGTCTACCTTTGTAGATACTACCTCAACACAAGCACTGGAAAAGGCTTTGCAATCCAATACAAAGGCCATTTATGTAGAAACACCTACCAATCCGTTACTCAAGGTCACCGATATTACTGCTGTAGCGAAATGGTCAAAACAACATGAGTTGCTGTTCATCGTGGATAACACGTTTAGTACGCCTTATTGGCAAACCCCGCTGGCTCTGGGGGCAGATATTGTACTGCATTCTGCAACGAAATATATCGGTGGGCATAGCGATGTCGTGGCAGGACTTGCGGTTGTCAACAGCGAGCAACTTGGTGAAGATCTGCATTTTATTCAAAATGCAATTGGCGCAGTTCTGGGACCTATGGATTCCTGGCTGTTAATGCGAGGTCTTAAAACATTGGGATTGCGGATGGAAGCGCAAGAACGCAATACAGAGCAGCTTGTGACATTTCTGAATCAGCATCCAGCAGTAAGCAAAGTCTATTATCCAGGGCTACCCGACCATCCACAGCACAAGCTTGCTTCCACACAAGCGAGAGGATATGGTGGTATGGTTTCCTTTGATGTAGGCAGTGCTGAAAAAGTAGATGAGGTGTTAAGCAAAGTCCGTTATTTCACATTGGCTGAAAGTCTGGGCGCGGTAGAAAGTTTAATCTCTGTACCTGCCCGAATGACACATGCTTCCATTCCCTATGAACGTCGGCAAGAATTGGGGATCACGGATGGTTTGATTCGTATCTCTGTTGGGATCGAGGATGTTGAAGATTTACTTGAGGATTTGAAATCTGCATTAAGTTGAGGGCATTTTGAAGTCGCTGCTGGCTGATCTTGGAGAGGGAGTAGTGGACGATTTTCCAAGGAACACAGGACGTCTTATTTGGCGTTCAGGCCCTCATTTGAAATTATTAGGAACATCAGGCACGTTATTTCCCAAATTACCCTGAAAAAAATGCTGATAGCGGCTCTTTATTCGGTGATAACGTGTCTCAGATTCCTTAAAATTCTGATGGCGCTTCAAAGGCTTGAATAAGATGCCTCAGATTCGTCAGCGCTCACATCAAGCTCCACTCCTCCAACCGCGGGCAAGAGAACAGCATCGATTCCAACACGAATCGATGCTTTTTATTGAAATAGAGAATTAAAGCTTTCCGGTGTCCTGATCGTTTGCTCGCACATAGGCACGTTCTCGCATATTCAGAGGATGCGGTACGCCTCTGCTCCGGACACGTTCAGGTCAGGTTCTGCTTTCAGCAAGTTTGAATACACGTTATGTGCTACCCGTTTGTCTTCGATCTTACACTAATTAGGTTCAAAAAAAGGTCATACCTTACAGAAGTTCGCTTCTGCACAGGCATGACCTTTTTGGATATTCGGTATGTTGCCAGTTGTATTGCAATGACTGTCGCGATACATCAGGCTGAGACTTCATATGTGATAAGACCTCTCTATTTCATTCTGTATAGTGCCATGAATGAAACATCCATCCTCAACTTGTTATTTTCAAGATTTTCATAGGATGCCCATAGGGTACATAAGAATGCGTCACTTGCAGTTATGACTGTTTTTTCTAATTTCAATAGTACGGTAAAAGGGTTAACGCTGTAAGCGCAAATAACGGGAGCACCAGCCGGTTAAAACGTCTACGGCCATAACCATAATACGGATAAGGTGTAGGGTAGCCGTAACCTGGATAAAATCCGCGAGTATGACCTATCGGATAGTTTGCTCCAGGCATTGCATTTGGAGCCCAGTTCGCATGATTCACCATGGCTTCCGGTCCAACGGGAACAGCCAGGTAGATCATTTCGTCATCCACATTTTCCATAATGCCATCGTAGTGCATACCGTCATTCATCTGGACACATACATAACGGTGCATGTGTTCCTTACATATTTTCTTTGCTTCCACTTTTTCCACTTGCCAACGCCTCCCTGATTCAGCTCTTGATCACCTTTTCATGGTATTCAGAACTGGGCGAATTGACACTACTGACGAAAAAACACAAAAAAGAAGCACCCCGTGAGCGGCTTCCTTGGAAGGGCTGCTGCGCGGACATCTATTCAGGAAACGTCCTGATCAGATGTCCGCCGGGGTACTTAAATAAAGTTTGTCGGCTTAACTGTAGTATAACAGCCGGATGAACCTGTATCTGTGATGTAACTCACTCCGCTAAGTTATAAAAGCAAGAAAAGAAATATTTTTACAAAAATAATATTCCGTAATAGTGCGTGTTTAAAAAGGGCGGTTTTCAGTACCAAAAAAGACGGGATAAAGCTAGAAATGGAGTAGCGGAGCATAGATAGAGCTACGGAGCAACCGCAATGTTTCCGAAGGAAACAACCTTCGTAAGCCCCTACTTATTTCGGCTGAATTCCATATTCGATGTTGATGATGCCGCTAGGCACCATTCGTAATTAAAAGCGGACTTTTTGAACAACCTCTAATATTCATTTTGCTTGGACTATTAGAGACGCTTCTATGATCTATATTGCTTACACATTGCCCTCTACAGGGTCTCCAAGACCACCCGTGAGCCGTTTCCGGCCTCACCTGCCGGAATCACCACAAGTTTGCGCGGCAAGCGTGCACGCAGTTCAGGCACGTGACTGATTACACCAACAGCCAATCGGTCGTCATGCAATTTTTCCAAAGAAGTAATGACGGTATCCAACAGCTCAGGGTCAAGTGTACCAAACCCTTCATCCAGGAAAAAGAATTGGAGTGGGTACTGACCTCGCAGTTGAATCTGGGCCGACAGTGCCAAGGCCAGTGACAACGAAGTCAAAAACGTCTCGCCACCTGACAACGTTGATACCGGTCGTTTTACTCCCCCGTTGGCATCATCACAGATTACAAAACCACCGCCGGAATCCACCTCCAGTGAATAACGCTGTTTGGTCAGGAAACGCAGACGCTGAGATGCCGCATGACTAACCTGCATCAGTTGTTCTTCGGCAATATACTCGACAAAAGCATTGCCTCTGAAAGCTGTTTGCAGTTTGCTGAGCAGTTCGCCTTGACGGCTTACTTCCACCCGCTTGTTCTCCAGTTCGGTCCACCGAACATGTCGCTGCTCCACATCCTCCAAATCACGTTCTGCACGTGCTTTGGCACGAAGGGCAGCCTCATCCTCAATTCGGACCTGCTGCAAACGTTCGGTGCAAGCTAACCACTGTTCCTCCGATACGACAGCACCACCCAGCTTTTGTTCCAGTTCACGCAACTGGGATGCCAGTTCACGCTCACGTTCACGGTGCTGCTGGATCTCTCCTGCCAGTCGTTCTGCTTCCTGGGAAGGAATTGCCGCGGATACAACAGCATCATCCGAGTCAAACGGAGATTGTTCAAGCAACTGCTTCCACCGTTCCTGTGCTTGTTGCAGATGTTCTGTGGCCGAGGCGGCTGCCTGCTGAGCCATAACGTCTTTCTTGGCTGATTCCTGCTTCAGCGTGTCCGCTTCTTTGAAGCGTTGTGCCGAGTCCGAAGCTGTTTTCCGCAATCCATCCAGACGAGCCTGAGCCGCAGTAATCAGATCTTCTACCCGCTGCTCCCCAACCCACTGGCGCAAGCGTTCTTCCTTCTCGGCCAGCTGTTTGCTATTGCCCTGCCACTCCGTTTGCCACTGAATCAGTTGTTTGTCCAATTCAACCAGCTTCTGCTGGAGAGATTGAATGATTTGGTCTTTATCCTCAAGGAACGTCACGCTTTTGTTAAGACGTTCCTTGATGTCTTCGGCGCGCGCATCGCGCTCCTGCATCGCCTGATAGAGGGCCTTGGCCTCCTCCTGAGCGATGCCGGGCAGTTCCGCGGCCCAGCGGCCCTGCAAAGCAGCCGCTACGGCCTCGCTCTCGGCCAGCTTGCGCTCCGCCTGGGTGAGCCCGGCACGGCCGGCCTCTTGCGCAGCTGCCGCTTCCATGCGGCGCTGCTGCGCGCCCACAGCCGCCTGCTGCAACGCGGCGGCTTCGGCCTGGAGCGGCGCTGCTGCGGCAGCCAGCGCCTGCGCGGCTTCGCGCAGCGCAGCGGCACGCGATGCCCAGCCTGCCGGGGGGCGCCCGTGTTCGGGTGCCCCGGCGGGCTCGGGCTCCGCTGCCGCAGGCGCGGCCTCGGCTGCGGCAGGAGCTTCGCCGGCCGCAGCGCCAAGCTGCGTCAGCAGGCTGCGACGTTCGTGCAGCTGCTGGCGCAGCCCAAAGCGCAGCTCCTGCAGCTCCGCGTGCAGGCTGCGCAGCAGTTCCAGGTCCGCATCGCCTGCGTGCGGACCTTCTCCCGGCGGCGCAGCCGGGAGCGGGTGATGCGGCGAGCCGCACACCGGGCATGGCTCGCCGTCGTGCAGCTCGGCGCGCAAAGCGGAGGACAGCCGGTGCAGCTCCTGCTCACGCATCGTGCCACGCAGCTGTTCCTCCGCAAGGGCCAGCAGGCTCTGTTCGCGGCTAATATCCTGCTCACAGGCAAGCAAGGCCTCAAGGCCTGCTGACGCCTGTTCTACCAGATGCTGACGCTGATCACTCAGGCGTTTTTCTTCCTCAGCCGCCGCCTTCAGCTTGTCGGCTCCCTGTTCTGCCGATTGCTTATAGGCTTGCATGTCAGCCTTATTTTGCTGCAACTGCTCCGCGGCAGTATCCACACGATGTTTCAGTTCAAGCGCAGCTTGAAGTTGCCTGCGTTCCTCTGACTTCACTTCATTTGGCTTGAGGCTCTCCTGTAGTTCCTCTCGCCGTTTCCGTCCGCGCTGTTGCAGTTCCTTTTCTTTCTCAAGCTGCTGTCCCAGCGTAGTTTGTTCGCTCTGCCCCTGTTCCAGCAACTGCGCGAGGCGCGAGCAATCGGCTTGAAGTCCGTCCCGTTCACGTTGCAGCTCTTTCGCTTGTTCGAGTTGCTCCAGGCGCAGCAGAAGTTTCGGTTCTTCCTCCGTCATTTGCTTGCGTGCCGTCTCAGCCTTCTCCGCTTCCTGAACAGCCAGACGCTCATGTTCCAGTGCTTGCTGATGAGCTGTCTCGGCAGTATCCTGCCGCTGCTTCTGTGTAGCCATGGCATCTCGAACCGTCTGCAATGCAGGCAGTATTGCATCTGCCGCAACGGATTGTTTCAGCCGTTGTTCGCCTACCTCTATCTGTGGTTCCAGTGCTTTCAGCTTCTGCTGTTCATCCGTCCGGGCCTGCCGTTCGTTACTTAACTCACGAATTTTGCCCAGTTGTTCAGCTTCCTTCACAGCTTCATCCAGCGCTTTGCGGGACAATTCAGACTGCTGAACAGCGTTTTGAAGAAGACGTTTCGTTTCTTCCAGCGTCTCCTTGCTGGCATTCCCAAGTCCCTGTTGCTCCGCAGCAAGAGATTGGTGAACCATATCATTATCCTTAACCCGCCGACTTAATTTGATGGCCAGCTGATCCCCATACTTCTCCAGATGGAACAATCGTTGCAGCATCTGACGACGTTCACTGCCTTTGAGTGACAAAAACTCGGCAAACTTCCCTTGCGGAAGCACCACTGCCCGTGTAAAATCATCCATCTTCAAACCGATCACATCTTCAACACAGCGATTCACATCTGCCAATTTGTCGGCAAGTACCTGTTCTTCGCCATTAACCGTCTCTATGAATTTGCTGATCGTGTTACTCACCGACACTTCATTATTTCGTTTGAAACGTCGCTCTACCCGGAACCTTCGAGTGCCTTCCGCCGACATCAGTTCAAATGTAAAAGCAACCGACAACGAATCCTCTGCATGATTCATAATGCCTTGCGTCCCGTTCACCGCGCGTTCCACTTTTCCGTACATGGCGAGTGTGATGGCATCGAGCAAGGAAGATTTACCACTACCCGTTGGACCAAAAATACCGAATAGTCCCGTCTCTGTCAGCACGGTAAAATCAATCTCCTGCATCTCCCGATAACTTTGCAGTCCGGAAACTTTTAATAAAATCGGCTTCATCTTTCCTCGACCTCCTCACGCACACTCGGCTCATCTTCATCCACAAGTTCCAGGAAAAGCTGTACCAGACTGTCTTCCGGTTGTGCACCACCCGTCTGACGCTGATAGAATTTACGGAACAGTTCATGTACAGGTAGCTCGGATCGTTGCTCCAAAAGTCCTGCTGCAGCCATCTCGGGATACACCGGGCGAATATGAATGATACCTTCATGTGATTTTCGCAGCTGCTGAATCTCCTTCAGGGACATTGCCTCGTCCAGCCACACTTCCATGTCGATAAAAGCCTGCGGATCACGTCCCTCATCCAGCCAGCGATATACTTCTGCCAGACCACCACGCGCCTGCCAACGCACAAGCGGACGCCCGGATGTTAACAAAACTTCCTCTACCTGTGCTGCTCCACCCGGTGCCAGATCAACCATCGTGACAGACTTGCTCTGCCCTGCTTCGGAGAAGCTGTAGGCCAGGGGAGAACCGCTATATCGAATCACACCGTCTCCTTTGACAGCCTGTGCACGATGAAGATGTCCAAGCGCCGTGTATTGCGCACCAATTGATAAAGACGAAGGGTCTACCGTGTAGGCCCCACCGATCTGAATCGGACGTTCCGAATCACTCTCAAGTCCGCCGAGCACATAGATATGACTCATGGCCAAGTTCACGGTATCCGGGCGAAAAGAAGCAGCCAGACGCTGCATTAACATACCCACCCGTTGACTGTATGCCTGACGAAGCACATTTTCGTCCCCATCTGTTGTCAGCAATTCATTCAATCTCGCTTCAGAAGGATAAGGCAATGCAGCAATCTGTGCAGTCTCTCCGGTTCGCTTTGCATGGATGGTTACCGCTTCAGAAGTAGGCATCCCTACGAGTGTAATGCCCTGTCTGTTCACAAGTGGAGTCACAGAAGCTACACGTTCTGGCTGATCATGATTTCCTGCAATCACCACAAGAGGTCTTCCATGCTCCGTCAGACGCGCTGCCGCTTCATAAAAAAGTTGTTCCGCCGCTGCGGGAGGATTCACCGAATCATACACATCTCCGGCCATCAATATGGCATCTGCCTGCTGCTCATCAGCGACCCTGACGAGTTCATCAACAAAATCTTCCTGTTCACGCAGTCGGCTTCGTCCTTCCAGCGTTTTTCCCAAATGCCAGTCCCCTGTATGCAAAATACGCATCGTCCGTTCCACCCCTCTCCCATATGAAATCCATGGTTTTTAATTCCGATCCAGTTCTCTTACAATTCCACTGCATGTCCACCATCAAAAAAGTACAGCCATTTCCGGTCAACTTTCCGACCCAATATATCTTCAATGGCCCGTCCATACAGATCCAGCTGGAAGCCATAGTTTTCCGTAAGTTTTTCCAATCCACCGCGATGGTCCAACACCCGATCTGTCTTGTAATCGAGCAACACAAGCTCACCGTCCACCTCATACAGACAGTCAATAATTCCCCGAACCAAAACCGTTTCATTTTCAATCGTGGCCTGCATTTTATTTTCTTCATCTACAGTCTGGATTTCTGAGTTCGTAGACTGCGCATGTAGCCATTCCACAGGGGACTGATGTGCCGGAAGTCCGTACACAAACGGAATCTCCCGTTTTACCCACGCTGCACGCAACAGCTCTTTCCCTGGTTCTGTATCGAAAAATTCGACCAGTTCTTCGAGTTCGATAGCCTCCACGTGGTGGGGCAGCAAAATCTGAAGCTCTACCAATCGCTGAGTGGTCTGCTCAATAAGCTGTGAATCAATGGCCGATCCATCTACAGGAAGATGTTGCATCAACGTATGATACACGGTCCCCCGCTCTGTCCCTGTCAATTGCTTCTCTCCCATAAATTTGGGACGACGCAGGTGCAGTTTGAAAGACGTACCCGCAGATCCCGCATCCCAAACGTTCACCGGACGGTTTGAATCTGACCCTAACCCAGCCTCATGCTTGATAGATTCACTGGATGCACCACGATGAGCATGACTTGTTTCATCCTTGATGTTATTGATTCCTGAGGTGTTATGATCCAATAATCTCTCGGACTTCTCCCCCAGTTCCTCCATCACCTCTACGGACTGGATGTCCTGCATCGCAAGTAACGTTTTCAACTCCGTAACAGATGTACTGGCTGCTACTTGAGTTGCTGCTTCATAGGGATACGTCCATGAAAGGCGTTGATCAACCTCGTTGATCAGCCGTGTCTCCTCTTGTTGAAGAGCTACTGTAGCTGCACCTTCATCTCCAATGTTTGGGTTAGCCGTGACTTGTGCACTCTTCGTCAGCTCTTCTACTGTTGAGGATGGAACCAACTTCACAGGCTGAACGGCTTTTAGTGCAGCAATTCGTTCTTTCCGTACCTCAGTCATCACGTCTTCTTCTCCGAGTGTCTGATCCACTACATGATCACGGGATACCTGTTCGGCGGAAATAATAGAAATCGCCCAGCGTGATTGATCATCTGCAAGACAGGCTGAGAACGAACCATTGCTTCCAGCAAGTTCACGCAGCACAGCCGCATCTGGATGTCTCATCAGGGATGGTCCAATCCAGTCCAGGTAACTCCGTCCAGCAGCCAGCAAATAGTCTGGCAATGCCAATTCAGGGCTATCTTTGACCTGAGACCACGCCAGCGCTTTTTTCGCGGCATCTTTTACAGTACCTAGCAAAACCATTTTCTCTTTGGGACGGGTCAACGCAACATACAGCACACGCATCTCTTCAGCAAGCAGTTCAAATTGCGCACGACGACGAATCGCCAGATTGGCTAATGTAGGATAGGCAACCCGGTTCTCACGATCCACAAACCTCGGGCCAAATCCCAGTTCCTTATGCATTAGAAACGGTGCGTTCAAGTCCTGTTGATTAAACATCTTGGATATGCCACCGACAAAAACAATTGGAAACTCCAAACCTTTACTCCTGTGAATCGTCATGATACGTACGGCGTTGTCCTGCTCGCCAGAACTACTTGCTACAGTCCCGAGGTCTCCCCCGTTTTCCCGCAGTCTGGAAACATAGGTCAGGAAACGGAACAAGCCGCGATTCGCAGTTGTTTCCTCATATTGTCGTGCGCGATCGTACAGTGCCTTAAGATTACTTTGACGTTGCAGTCCTCCTGGAAGACCACCAACCCAGTCCAAATAACCGGTTTCCCGATACATACGCCAGATCAGTTCACTTAGACTGCCTTGCCTTGCCTCAAGTCTCCACTGCTCCAATTGACGCATAAAACGAATTAACTTTTGCTGTAATTCCGAGCCTGAGATCTCTGTTATGCCCAAATCCTCACTTGCATGTCCCGCAACACCAGCATCTTGCATTCCATCTGTATGCACTTTATGCACATCGGATTCATAGACATCATCCAGGATCTCTGCCTCGACTGAAGCTGCTGTCTCCCGCTCCCTCTGTTCCATCTCTGCCCAGGCTTCCGGCCACTGCAACTGGACCATATTGGAATCAGGATGATTATCCTGCCTGGATTGTTGTACATCGCTCCAATCTCCCGCAGCCGATATAACCGCATCATAGAATGACTGTCTTTTGTCACCAAGCCGAATCTGTGCCAGTTCCTCTTCATCCAGTCCAACAATCGGGGAACGAAGCACGGAAGCGAGCGGAATATCCTGTCTTGGATTATCAACAAGCTGAAGCAGAGACATCATGATTTCCACTTCTGTAGCCTGAAAATAGCCCTTGCTCTGTTCTCCTCCAGCAGGAATTCCCTGCTGTCTGAATTCCTCAATCATGAGCGGGGCCCACATCAAGGTTGAACGCAGCAAGATGACCATGTCACCGTAACGTGCCGGGCGCATCGTTTGCAGGGCTTTGTCATATACATGGAGGGCAGGTTTGTCCGTATCCCCAACCATCTCACGAATGCGCCTTGCGATCGCCCTCGCTTCCAACTGGGCTGTTTCAAGTTCGGCACTCTCCAGTTCTGCGGAGACCGATGCATCCCCATTCTCATCCGTACTCTCTGTCAGATCAGGCCCACCACCCTGACGATCAATCAACATGAGTTCAGGTATATACGCCTGATCTCCAAGCGTCTCTGACGGGAACGTAGCTCCATATGCCAGCTGAGCTCGTTCATCGTAAGCAATCTCTGCTACACCTTCGTTCATGAGTTGCCGGAATATCATATTGACCGAATGCACGACTTCCGCACGACTGCGGAAATTCCGCGCAAGATCAATACGTTGACCTGTACGACTCAGATGATTTCCCACCATTCCGTCCTCACGTGTGCTCGCTCCATATTGGCGATACTTGTTCATAAATAGACCCGGCTCGGCCAACCGGAAACGATAGATACTCTGTTTTACATCACCGACCATGAATCGGTTACCCGGGTTTTCTCTGGAGATCAGTTTCACGATATCTTCTTGAACCGTATTGGTGTCCTGATATTCATCAAGCAACACTTCATCGAATCGCGAACGGTACTCCATAGCCGCATCGGAAGGCATCGACAATTCAGGCGTTGAATCCTCATGTCGTAAAATGTGAAGACAGTAATGCTCCAGATCACTGAAGTCAACTTGCCCACGTTCCTGTTTGGCCTGTCGATAACGTTCTCCAAATGTACTAACCAACTTCGACAACTCCTGCATGAGTGGTGCCGCTTGCTCCAACTCCTGCCAGAACGCAAACGCACTTCTTCCGAACAATGAACCTTTCAGGTCGGTAACTGCCTTTTTCGCGGCCTCACGGAGTTCCTTCACCTGATCCTGTAAAGCCGGGTCCGTCTGATCTTTTTTGCAGGGTTTCAGTTTGCCAAATACAGCGGGTTGAAACACTTCAGGCAACCTCTCCCATGGCATAATCTCAACCGCAGACAACAGTTCTTCTACCATCACCAGGTCTTCTTTTAACGTATCTGCATAAGGTGCCGGACCTTCAGGCTGCATGGAAATATGGATGCCTTGACGAAGCAGTCCTGCTGCACCACTTAAAGCAAGAGCCGCATCACGCAAAATACTCTGAACCCATGCTGAATGTCCAAGCGCCTCTACACTTTCCACCTGAAAAGCGGATGCCATCTCGGAGAGCCAATGATCCGGCCAGGAATGACTGCGGGAGAAATCATATAATCGTTGCACCAGTCGATGCATGGCATCATCATTTCGTTCTCCACTGAACCAGTCCACCAATTCGCGGAATGTACTCCCTTCATCTTCTTCGCCATACTTTTCCTCAAATAGTTCTTCAAGCAGTTCCTGGCGCATGATTTCCGCTTCATTTTCATTCAGGATACGGAAAGCCGGGTTCAACGGAATTTGCTGATAGTAACGGCGAATGACTTCCATACAGAATGAATGCAGCGTTGTAATAGATGCACGTCCAAGCAGCGAGAGCTGCTTACGCAGATGCTCTTCTCCAGGCTGTTCTTCAAGCGCACGTTCCAGCGCTTCCCGAATCCGTTGTTTCATCTCGGCGGCGGCGGCTTTGGTAAATGTAGCTACAAGCAAACGATCCACACTGTATCCTTGGGAGGGATCTGCGATCTTGCGAATAATTCGTTCAACCAGTACGGCTGTCTTGCCTGATCCCGCCGCTGCGGCAACAAGGATGTCTTCTCCGCTTTCCGAGATGGCACTCCACTGGTCATCACTCCAGAAGCTACCCTCCGGTTTTGGCATATTCGTCATGATGTTTCCCCTCCCTTGGTGTGAGATAACATATCCCAGATTTGCTGTTTGCCCGGTTTGGACAACAGGTTATATTCATTTCCTTCTATATTCTCATCAAACTGACAAACAGGCTTATACGGACAGAACGTGCACGCCACTTCCTGCTGAATACGATAAGGCTCAATGGCCACATCTCCATCCGTAATCCGGGTACCAATCTCACGGATATTACTGCGAACCGAAGCAAGCAGCGTATCCCATTGCTCTGGTGTGGCTACAGCGGCACTGCTATAAAAGCTTCCGTCCGCCTTAAGGGCAACTGGAATAATAGCTGAATACCCCTTGTCCAGGGTGTTGTCCATTTGAGCGATTGCGTCCCGATCCGCCAGCAGCAAACCTTTCATTTTGAACCGTTTCAGCAGTTCTTGTCCTGCCTGCTCTGATGTCATGCCGTTTGCAGATTGCAACAGCGGGTTATGCACATGGAAATACAACGTTCCTCCCGGCATCGCCGTTTCTCCAAGCCATTCCTCGGCAGCACTAAGCAGCACCTCCAAATAGGTGAGCATCTGTAATGACAAACCATAGTAAACTTCATGTAACTTGAGGTCCGTCTGGCTTGATTTATAGTCAATGACACGTAAGAGCAGACCATTCTCTCCTTCTGCCACATCCACACGGTCAATCCGACCCACGATCTCCATCACACAGCCGTTTTCCAGTTCAAAACGTAATGGCGGCAGTGTTTTATCCGGTCCAAAATCAAGCTCCAGCCCAATCGGTTCAAAACTTCCACGTCTGGACTGTTCACCAAGAATAACGGATGCCCGGCTAACAATGTCCTTCAATTTGCGGAAAATATAACCGTATCGCTTGGTGCTTAGCAAAATCTCCCCTTGCAGTTGTGGTGCAATCTGCTCCACGGTTTGCTCGGCTTCCTTACGGCATTGGTCTGGAGTCAAGCTGCCCCAACTACGATTTTCTTCACGCAATCGCATAGCCAGCTGGCTTAGTGCAGCATGAAACAGCTGTCCGATATCAGGAGCCTGAAGGCGGTACAATTGCCGTTCTTTGAGACGCAACCCGTGCGAAGCAAAATGGGAGAACGGACAAGCAACGAACCGCTCCATTCGCGAGACACTCGTCCTCACCTCTGTACCATACAGTCTGCGACTGGTAGCTGTACGTAGTGGTAATGCTCTATTACGATAAAAGATCGATCCCATCAACCGCTCCAGCTGAGGTCTGCTTGTCTCCCGAGATACATGCCAATTGTAGACCGCCCACCACATTTCAGGGATGTCTTCTCCACGGCGCCATTTGCGCAATTGTCCAATGAGCGTAGACAGACTCTGACCTGGATGGGTGACATAGGACCAATGCGTTTCTTCAGAGTTCGCAACCGGTGGTTGAGCGAGCAATGGCTGTTCTTGTAGTCCAAACATTTTCCGTACATGGCGGACAATCTCGGAAGGAAGCAGTGTTTTCCCCTCATCATCAGCAACCGGGTAACTCAGCCACAACTGGCTGCTTGCCGCTGTAAGTGCCGTATAGATCAGAAAACGTTCATCCAGCATCTGCCTTGTTGCACCTGGTCCAAGTGCCACGCCTCTTTCCGTCAGTAACGATCTCTCCAGTTCCGTTAATACGCCATCATCCTGAGGTACGGCGGGTAATTCACCATCAACGGCGCCAAGGATAAATACGTATTTGATGTCCTGAAGGCGTGTACGGTCCATAGAACCCATCAAAACCTGATCAAGTGCTGGTGGTACCAGACCCAGCTTCAGTTCCGTCAATCCGGTCTCAATCATCCCGGCAAACAGCGTGATATCCAGCCGTTCATTCCCCATCATATCGACCATCTGATCCAATAAATCCAGCACAGCTCCCCACATCTGCCGATGTTCTCTCGAACGTTCGGGGTCACCCTGAGCTTTAGCTTCAGCAGACATATGTTCCAACTTCCATGGGATCTCAGCATCTTCCAGTAGTCTGTATAGTGCCTCGCATTGGGCTTTGGCTGTCTTTGCCTTTTTCATTCGTTTCTCAAAAACACCCAAAGAATCTGTAATGACCGTTCGGCAGCTCTCCATTAAAGAAAGCATCTGGTCCCGTCCTCGACTACGGCCATCCTGACCGTTGTCTTCGAGCGACAGGCTTGGTACATACTTCCACGGTTTGCCGTCAGTCCAGCGATACCCGTGAATACCACAAGCCAGTACATAATTCTCAAGCTGGTCCATATCTTCACGAGTGATGGAACCATCACGCGGAAGTAGCAGATCCGTTTTGACACAGCGAAATACATCCTCGTAACGCCAATGTCGACGAACAATGTCGAGTGCAGAACGGATAAACTCGGATAATGGATGATGAAGTTCATTTCTTCTGCGGTCCAGAAAGACGGGTACGTCATAATCCCTGAATAGAGGTTCAGCTATATCAGCGTAGGTATCCAACTGACGAACAAGTACCGCCATATCCCGATAACGCGCACCTTCGTTTTGTGCCAGGCGCCGCATCTCACGCAGTGCTCCCTCCATCTCAGCTCGTCGGTTTTCCGCTGCAACCAGTCGGATTCCGGAATCAAGGCCTTCACTTTTCCAACGAATTCGACGGTCGAAACCAGCCTCCAGATGAGCAAGTCCCGGGCGATCCTTGTATCTCGGTGGAATCTCCGAATCTAGCACGGTTATATCGCTCGGTACACCCAGTTCGTCAGCCATCCCTTTCAGGCGCGCATAGGCACTTGCCGTAGGATAAAACAGTTCCAGTTCTCCAGGCAGTGCGCCGTGATCATAAGGACGATCCAATGTCAGTGCAATCGTCACGGAAGAGGACTGCAACATCAGCCGACCGACCACACTCATCTCCTGTGGTGTGAATCCCTGAAAACCATCAATCCAGATCTGGGCATCCTGCAGCAATGCACTTTCCGACAAACGATCTGTCAGCTCGGTCAACGTGTCTTCATCATCAATATATAAATTGGTCAATTCCTGTTCATAGTCACGATATATCAGATTCAAGTCATGTAGCTTATCTTCCAGAATTGGCGAAGAGGATGAAGTATTCCATCCAGACAGCCCTTCTTCCAGCAATGATGGATCAACTTCATAACGTTTAAATTCACTATATAAATCATTTAATTCGCCTATAAAACCCAGCTGGCTACCGGATGCACCAAACAGCTTTAATTCTTCCTTACGGCGCTGGATTACTTTGTAAAGCAGCATTTTTTTGCCTTCGGCTCCGATCGGAATACGAGCAGAACCACCTGCTTCTTGCATTACACGATAGGCTAAACGGCGAAAGCCGAGCACTTCTGCACGCATGGTACCTTTAATTGCTCCAGAAGACACCAATGCCTGCTCTGTTCGAAAAGAACTCTGTTCGGGAACGAGTAAAATCAAAGGTTTACCTTGCGGTTCTTGTTGAAGCAGGGTTGTAATTTCCCGGGTAATCAGCGAGCTTTTTCCGCTGCCTGCCCGGCCAATAACAAAACGAACGGACATGTCTAATCCTCCAAACCACACGTACAAGATTTTAATTCCCAGTATAACATATCTGACTTGGTTCGGAACATACGTTTGCCACTATCCGGTAAAACCGGAGATCATCTCCGTTAACACAGCAAAACAGCAAAAAGCCCGCAGTTGTTCACACTGTGGACTTTTGACTTGATCTATACTTGATTGGAACGGAAATCATACAATTAATTCTTTTTACTGCGCACTTCGAAAATAGCAAATTTCAGGTAATGTCCTTCATCCACGCCCAAAATTTGCGGGTGATCCTTACCGGCTGCTTTCCAGTCGATCAGACGAAGCACTTTGCCTGCATCTTCTGCTGCATCCGCAATCGTATCCAGGAAGAGGTCTGGACGCATATGATACGAACAGCTTGCTGTTACCAAATATCCGCCCTCATTGACCAGTTTCATTCCTTGCAGGTTGATATCCTTATATCCACGGCATGCACCTTTGACTGCTGATTTTGTTTTGGCAAACGCCGGGGGATCGAGGATAACGACATCGAATGTTTTACCGCCAGCTGTAAGCGCCTTGGATGTATCTACTTTTTGTTCGCCAGCACGCGCACGTGCAGTACGTTCATCCAGTCCTTTCACTTGTTCACGCAAGTACTGGAATGCGTCAGCAACTACAAATTCGACCCGGTCGGTAAAACCGTTCAGCTCCACATTTGTTCGTGCACTCTCAATGGCATGCTCCGAAATATCAAGACAAGTCACTTTTTTAGCTCCATACTTGCAAGCATTCAACGTAAAGCTGCCCGTGTGTGAGAAACACTCCAGTACAGTAGCACCGTCCCAATAAGGGAATGTAACTACCTTACCGCTTTTATTCACAGGCAAGAGCTGCTCTGTGCCATCCTGCTCGGTCGTTTGAAGTGTAATTCCACTCTTGTAGCCCCAACCTTTCATGAGCGGTTCTATGGCTGCACGATTCTCACGTTGGTCGAAGAAGTAACCTGTTTTCTGTCCTTCCACGATATCCACTTTAATGAGAAGTCCATTCTCTGTAACGGTGACATGTCGTGGGCACTCTCCGTACAGCGGACCTTTGGTCTGCTCCAAACCTTCGAGTTCACGAATTGAGACATCACTGCGCTCATATATGCCTTCCGGCTGCATTACTTCAATGAGTGCCTGTACAATCGCTTCACGGCAACGATCCATGCCAAGTGTAAGCAACTGTACAACGAGGATGCTGCCGAATCGATCAACGATCAATCCTGGCAGAAAATCAGCTTCTCCGTAAACGAGACGGTATGCCTCTCCATCCTGGATAAAACGTTCCCGATGACGCAAGCAATCGCGGAAACGTGCTGCAAAGAACGCGGTGTCCATCTGTTCGGACTCCAACGGTTGATAAGCTACAACCCTTACAGTGATCTGAGATGCAGGATTGTAATATCCTGTCGCCAGATAGCGACCTTGATGATTCAATACATTGACCAGATCTCCCGGCTCAGGGTTTCCGTCAACAGAGGCAATTTCATTGTTAAATATCCATGGATGTGCATGTTCAAGCCGCTTTTTGCGACTGCGTTCGAGTGTAACTGATGGCAAGGTAGATCCACTTCTTTCATAGTTAGTTGAAAAGATAGGTTTGGTGCGGCGCGTAGGTGGCGTTCCGGTTACGAATCGATCTTCCAATCGCTGTTGTCTCCAGATTTTTTTGATTCCCTTATTTAAAGGGAAAATCCGGAGACAAAGGCGCACGCTTCGCTTCTTCAGATTCGATTTCGTCCCCTCCACTACGTTTGCACGAATCACCGTATCTTTCGAATTGGGGTGCAGCAATAGGTGACGTTCCGGTTACGAATCGATCTTCTGATCGCTGTTGTCTCCAGATTTTTTTTGATTCCCTTTTTTAAAGGGAAAATCCGGACACAAAGACGCACGCTTCGCTTCTTCAGATTCGATTTCGTCCCCTCCACTACGCTTGCACGAATCACCATATCTTTCGAATTGGGGTGCGGCAATTAGGTGACGTTCCGGGTTCGAATCGATCTTCCGATCGCTGTTGTCTCCAGATTTTTTGATTCCCTTTCTTAAAGGGAAAATCCGGAGACAAAGGCGCACGCTTCACTACTTCGGTAACAATTTCGTCTTCTTCGCTGCGTTTGCACGAATCACCGTATCTATCGAATTGGGGTGGGGTAATTTAGGTCGCTTCCACTCTGAATTCCTTTAGGCTTGTCATGGTTGTCTTTTCTTACTCATAGGATGAGTTAAGGAACCGGACGGAAGGAATGATATTTCTATGTTTAGAGATGTTATATTGCCCCTACTCTATGGGCTTATTATCTTTTTTGGTGGCATGAAGCTGATGGAAACGGCCTTGCAACGCATGGCAGGGCCCATGTTGGCAGATTGGCTCAATCGTGCCACCTCTGCTCCATGGAAAGGCATGGCCTTCAGTGCGGGCGCAACGGCCCTGTTACAGAGCAGTACTGCGGTCACCGTACTCACCATTGGACTGGCTAATGCCAGATTAATTACCTATGGACGCACACTTGGCATCATCCTCGGCACCAACATCGGGACATGCCTGACAACGGAGCTGGTGGGACTACAGATCGGACGTGCTTCCCTGCCGCTACTCGTCCTGTCGCTAACGGGCTGGGCCATGTTTGTTGTTCTTGGTGAACGCAATCTGGTCGCTCCTGAACGCACGCGCCAGACTCTGTTTAACATCCAGTACAGCTTCCTCGCAGCTGCGGGATTTGCACTTGTTATGACAGGCATTCAGGTGATGCAATCCATTGCCTTACCCTTGCGGAGCATGGGCGTATTTCAATGGTTTCTCGACCGCTCGGCCGACAGCTTGTGGTGGGGCTTCCTGGCAGGCGCCTGTCTGACAGCACTCATTCACAGCAGCGCAGCTGTCATTAGCATGGCGATTACGCTCGCAGCCACAGGGGTATTACCTGTGGAGATCGGCATCGCCATTGTGATCGGGTCCAATGTGGGGACCTGCATCACTGCTGTGATTGCTGCCGCGGGCGGAGCATCCGCAGGCAAATTTGTCGCAGCCTCCCATGTTGTATTAAACATTGCGGGAGCGCTGCTGTTTATGCCGCTGATCGGCCAGCTGCATGCAGCTTCGGCCTGGCTGTCAGCGGACAACGGGGCACAGATTGCGCATGCCCAGACCCTTTTTAACATCACTAGCTCACTGCTTGCTTTACCGTTCTGCTACTTGCCAATCTGGCACAAAAAACCACCGGTCCACGCCCCCGCGGCGAAGTCACCCGTGGCTTGATGATCTGCCTATCCAGACCCACAGAGCGCGCGGCTAACTGACTCGAACAATAGTGCGTTATACGTTAATGCCTAACTTGTTCAGGGCTACACGCAAGATATCATCGTTATTATCATATCCGCTCTGATGCTGTAAGGACCATGCTTCTTCCGGAGCATACCAATCCACACCCTTGATTTCTTCAATCTGAGGCTGTAGATCACCACTCTCGGCTTCAACGAGATAATAATGAACTTCCTTGTCCACCGGACCAAAATCTGCATGTTGGTACGTGTAAGCAATGATATCAACCGGCTCTACAATGCGGCCCACCATACCTGTCTCCTCCAAAATCTCGCGCAGTGCCGTCTGTTCAATTGTTTCTCCATCTTCCATTTTGCCCTTGGCGAGAGTTGTTTTACCATAACGATCTACGATAAGCTGAATTTGAAGACGTCCGTCTTCCCCTGTTCTATAAACAACTCCGCCTGCTGAAATTTCTTTTTTGTTCATCATGCTCTCCCCCATCAACTTCGGTATCTATATCTTATTTTTTGCAAAAGAAGGACCTCATCTCCCCGGGTAAGCTCCCAAGGAAATGAAATCCTTGTTTCTGACGCCTCGATCTACATCGCGGCGGACTTAAGATTCTCTTCCAACACACGTACCAGCGTAGCCTGACTCTCGTTGACGCCAGCTTCAACAACTTTAACTCGGCACACTTTACCGACCATATCCATCGTTCCATCAAAGACCAGTTGAATGTAGTTGTCGCTATAACCATGCAGCTTGCCACTTCCCTCGCGGCCTTTGGCTTCACCTTCGGGAATAACATCCAGTACCTGTCCAACAAACTGCTCAGCGTACTCCAGCTGCATCTGCTCAGACAAGTCAATCAGTTCATGCACACGTGCATTTTTGACCTCTTCGTGCACCTGATCTTCCATTCGTGCTGCTGGCGTACCCGTACGCTTGGAATAAGGAAATACGTGCATTTCGGAAAAACCGATCTTCCGCATCAACTCATAGCCATTACGGTACATCTCATCCGTCTCACCTGGAAATCCAACAATGATGTCTGTTGTAATCGCTACATCAGGCATTGCTTCCCGAATGCGAAGCATTTTGTTGTAAAACTCTTCTGTCGTATATTTACGACGCATGCGTTTTAACACCGTATCATCACCCGCTTGCAGCGGAATATGGAAGTGACGAACAAGTTTGTCCGAACGTTTGATCACGTCGAGCATGCGGTCATCGATCTGGCTGGCTTCAATCGAGCTGATTCGAATACGCTCCAAACCCTCTACCTTATCCAAATCCCACAGCAGGTCGGTCAGATCATAGTTTTCCATGTCATCGCCATACCCACCTGTATGAATACCGGTCAGAACAATCTCCTTGTATCCGGCGTGTACGAGTTGATGCGCCTGTTGAATAATGCTGTTCGCCTCACGGCTGCGCGAGAGACCACGAGACCATGGAATAATGCAGAATGTACAGAAGTTATTGCATCCATCCTGGATTTTCAGAAATGCGCGGGTACGGTCAGCAAAATCCGGTACATCCATTTCTTCAAATACACGGGTTTTCATAATATTACGCACCGCATTAACGGGTTGACGGGACTCCTGAATTTCATTAACATATGGCAAAATCTTGTCACGGTCCTGTGTACCGATAACCAGATCCACCCCTGGGATGTCCAGAATCTCTGCCGGAGAAGTCTGCGCGTAGCAGCCTGTAACGGCCACAATCGCCTCCGGGTTGCGCCGAATGGCACGACGAATAATTTGACGGCTCTTTTTGTCGCCGGTATTGGTTACTGTACAAGTATTAATCAAGTATACATCCGCTGTCTGTTCATCAAAGTCCACTTGATCGTAACCTTCGTTTTTGAACAATTGCCAAATCGCCTCTGTATCATAGAAATTAACTTTGCAGCCTAAGGTGTAAAACGCCACGGATGGCATAATTACATTCCTCCCATTTCTCCGGATTCATATAGCACGCAAGTTAGTGCTGCCATTCCAGCTGTCTCAGCACGCAAAATGCGTTTGCCCAGTCCAACAGATACAGCACCTGCCTGATCAGCCTCTGCCGTCTCCTTCTCAGAAAATCCACCTTCCGGTCCAACCACGATCAAAACTTCTGCACTTGCATCAGGTGCAAGCTGCTCTACAAACGGCTTCAGTACATCTCTCAGCTGTTTACCGTTTTCTTTCTCATAACAATAACATACCAGGCTATAGCCCTCAAAAGAAGATAACAGCCCTTTCCAGGAAAGCGGCTGCTCAACAGTTGGAATGCGATTCCGGTGACTCTGTTCGGCAGCTTCCTTGGCAATTTTCCGCCACCGCTCCAACCGTTTGCCTTCTTTCTTGGCATCATATTGCACAATCGTACGTTCTGATAGGAAGGGTACAAATGATACCGCCCCAATCTCAGTACATCTCTGGATGACTGTTTCCATCTTGTCACCCTTGGGCAAACTCTGTGCCACGGTTACACGAATCCTTGCTTCATGGTCCATCTCGAGAGGTTCTACAATATTGGCTGTAACTTGGCCAACTTCAATACTCTCAATTTTCACGAGTGCTTCTCTGGAGTTTCCGTCACTGACAATCAGTTTATCTCCAGGTTTACCACGCATGACCTTGCCAATATGGCGTGCATCATCACCTGTGATGATCACAGCGTGTTCATTAAACTGTTCTGCAGATACAAAATATCGCTGCATTAGTCAATCCACCCATTCTGTCCTGTTATGACTGGAATTCACCCCGCCTGATGACAGGCGTGAATCCAATCGCCACAGATGATCATACAACTTTTACGTGTTTCTGACCAGTATATCAGCCAAAACACGATGCGCTTTTAGCGATATAATTCAATAACCAGCTTGGCCAGATCCACATACATCGTTTGTGCAAACTCATACAAAGGTTGAATCGTCACATTTTGCAACGGAGGTATAACAAGAATCAATAGGAAGATAAAAATGGACCATTGCTCCACCCCTTGTAGCTTGCGGCTGATTGAAGGTGGCACTACATCTTCCAGAATCCGATAACCATCCAGTGGTGGCAACGGAATTAAGTTAAACAGGAACAGGAAAAAGTTGGTTAAGTTAAAGATAGCGAAGAACGTTGTGATTGCTGTCAGCAACCGCTCATTATCAATACCGCCGAGTGCTCCCGAACCAACCAGTGAAGCATAGATGATTGTACCGATGATCGCGAGCAACAGATTGCTCAGAGGCCCTGCTGCGGATACGATGATGCCCATCAATCTAGGTTTGTCGAAGTTAGCACGATTAACCGGAACTGGACGTGCCCAACCAAAGCCGGCAATAATGAGCAACAGCACACCAAACAAGTCAAAGTGTACAACCGGATTCAGCGTGACCCGACCCAACAGCTTGGCTGTCGGATCACCGAATTTGTTGGCAAAATACGCATGCGAGAATTCATGCACCGTAAATGCGATCAGGATGGTCAGCAGGAAAAACGGAAGCTGATCGATCGGATAACGAAAGAACGAATTCCAAAAGTCCATACGTTACCCCTTTCTGGCTACAAACGCCAGCCAATCCTCATCACGGTGGATCGCACTCACTTCAAACCCGGAGGCTACCAGTGCATCATGTACAACCTGCTCTTTGTTCTTCCAAATGCCTGATACAATATAGGTCCCACCAGACTCAAGTGCATTATAGACATCGTCTACGAACAACAAAATGATCTCAGCCAGAATGTTCGCCACGACAACCTTAACCGGCAGTTGTACACCAAGTGCAGGGTCCTGACTCCCAAGGACGGACAACAGATCACTCTCTTTAACCGTAATTTGTTGTTCCAGCCCATTCAGTTCCACATTCTCCCTGGCACTGATTACCGCAACTGGGTCAAGGTCAAGCGCCAGTACATGTTTTGCCCCAAGTTTTATCGCTCCAATAGCCAAAATACCAGAACCTGTACCTACGTCAATGACTTCCTCGCCGCCCTGAATAACCGTTTCCAGTGTACGTAAGCAGAGGGAGGTCGTTGGATGTGTTCCTGTACCAAAAGCCATGCCTGGGTCAAGCTCAATAATTTTCTCATTCGGACTTTCTGGCGTATACTCTTCCCACGTTGGTTTAATCGTCAGACGTTCCGATACACGTACTGGCTTGAAATATTGCTTCCAGGCTGTTGCCCAGTCATCTTCATCCACTGTACGCGTCTCATAACGAACCTCACCTGTATCAATTCCGAAATCGCTGAGTTCCTCGATTCTCGGATGAACTTCGGATTGTAATACAACCATATCCGTACCTTCAGAGAAGTACCCTTTGATGACTGCAAAGCCTTCCGGAATATCATTCAAAGGAACGTCGTATAACTCACCATATGTCGTGTCCCGTTTTTTATTTAAAGTACCGGACTCTTCAATCGAAACCCCTCCAGCACCCGCTTCATGTAAAAAATTCGAAATCATCTCCACAGCTTCTTCTGTGGTATGTATTGTTAGTTCATGCCATAACATACTTGGTTTTTCCTCCTCATTATTCAAACATCCCAACTATTGTACTACACAAGCTAGCCGGAGCACAAAGCCGACCACTAAAAGAAAAGCAAAACAGGATATCCGCAGCCTGACTGCTCGAATATCCTGTCATCTATTCATACATATCTGTTTCATTTACTTCAGCATTTTGCATAATTTGCATCTCAGTTAGCAAAAACGCCCACCATTCTGCGTGATCATCTCTGCGGCTTGCGGGAGCGAATCGTTGGATACGGACACGGTCAGCAAAATTTCTTGTTTTAGCCTGTTGGCCGAGTCCTCTTTGGGTGTATCATACACCTGACCATTGGACAACATTTCCGTTTCATCACTAATCAGGGCAAGTACATTCAGTTCGCCACTAAATCCTCCAACGACGGCCGTAGGAGAATTATCGGAGCCCTTAACATCGTTCGAGTCCAATGCAGACGCTTCATTGCCAAGGCTCTCAATACTCAATTGGTTCGGGTGCAGCAATTCCAGGGCTCTGCGTGCAGACTCGGCCTCAGTCCAGCTTGTAAAAACAGCTTCGAGGGTCACTGCCGAGCGATCTTCAGTCATGAAGCTCCCGTCCCTGTCGTCGATCAGCCGCTTCACTGCGGCGTAGTGCTTCAATATCTTCATGATCCGCAGCTTCAGCGCTGAATTCCACGTCCTCATTTTTTGCGGATTGCATACGTTTCATCTTTTCCGTTTTCGTTAAAATCTTGCCTGGACGTTCATGTTCTGCCATTGTAATGTTCCTCCTTTAAATTAAATGAACTAATACGTGTTACACTGTAACACTCCGATTGTAGTCCCATCCTCCGATCGCTGTTATCCCCAGATTTCTTCAACTCCCTCCTTAAAGGGAAAATCCGGGGATAGCGTATGCTTCCGAGGTAGCTTTCTTGCGAAAGCTTTTAGGCGAACTCTTCGCTTCTTCAGATTGGTTCTACACTCTCCGTTAAAGTGTAATTATCTGTCCATCTTATATGGATTTCTTGAAACTAGATCATTCCACCGGCTTGTTCGATTATGGACATGGCGCGGTGATGTACCGATTCATCTACGATGACAGTTAGTAATACATCTCTTCCTGTAGGTCCACCCTGTCCACCATCACTCATGCCGCTTGCAGAAGGGTCCGCCGCAGCCATGATTCCAGCACTGACATTTGTTTGCATCGAATCGGGCACCCATGATGAAAAACTGCCGGAAACGCCCGGCTTGTAGGAAGCCCCGCTTGGTCCTACACCCGCATATCGGCTGAATCGATTAATTGACAGGTCCTCCACTCGCAATGCCTCCAGTTTTTTGGCCGCCCCTTGAGCCTGCTCCGGGCTGTGAAAGTACGCCAAAATATTTTTTTCGGTCATCCGCTTCACCTGCTTTCCTAATTTCTCGCATATCAGCTATGCATATCATTCTCGCCATGCTATCTTTCCGCAAGTTCGCTCAGAATATACCGAAATGCTCCCACAAATTGCTGTCGTTATTCGTAGCATAGATCCATGGATTTCACAAAAACCACTGAACCACAAAAAAAGGCGCACAAAAAAGGACACCCTGCGGTAAAAACCGCTGTGGTGTCCTTTTGAACTTGCTTTATTTTATTCTCAGTCGCCGCGGAAGGCGCGTTTCACTCTATCAAAGAAAGATTGTTCATGCTCATGTGTTTGCTCTCCATCCAGCGAAGCAATTTGGCGAAGCAGATCTTTCTGCTCATCATTCAGCTTACTAGGTGTAACCACAACCACTTTCACATGCTGATCCCCTTGCCCCATACCGCGCAGGCGTGGTACACCTTTGCCTTTGAGGCGGAAATACGTTCCCGTTTGTGTACCAGCTGGTACTTTCAACTTCACTTTCTCGGTGAGCGTCGGGATCTCAACTTCATCTCCCAGAGCTGCCTGAGCAAAGGTAAGTGGGATTTCGCAATAAATATCGTCGCCTTCACGCTCAAAGAAATCATGTGATTTCACGCGAATGACAATATACAGATCTCCCGCTGGTCCGCCACGCAGGCCGCCTTCACCCTCGCCTGTCATACGCAGTTGCGCGCCATCATCTACACCCGCTGGAATGCGGACATGGATTTTACGTTGCTTGCGAACTTTACCGCTGCCACTGCACGTTGTACATTTTTCTTTGATAATTTGACCCGAACCGCTACAGTTCGAACATGCACGACGATTAACCATACGACCAAACGGTGTATTTTGCACGACTTCCTGCTGACCGCTACCTTGGCAGACCGAGCAGGTTTCCGGTTTCGTTCCAGGTTTGGCACCTGAGCCATGACAGGTATCACAGCCTTCGGTACGCGGAATCGTAATATCGGTTTCTTTACCGAATACAGCTTCCTTGAACTCAATTGTCATCGTGTACTGCAGATCATTCCCCCGTTGCGGAGCATTTGGATCACGTCGTCCACCGCCACCGCCGCCAAAGAACATATCGAAGATGTCGCCAAATCCGCCGCCGCCAAAATCACCGCCACCACCGAATCCACCTTGATTCGGATCGACATGACCATATTGATCATATTGTGCACGCTTCTGACCGTCACTCACTACGTCGTAAGCTTCTTTAACTTCTTTAAATTTAGCTTCCGCATCAGCAGCCTTGTTTACGTCAGGGTGATACTGACGGGCAAGCTTACGGTAAGCCTTTTTAATCTCATCGTCGTTAGCCGTTTTACTAACGCCAAGCACCTCATAATAATCACGCTTTTCAGCCACTCTTCCACCCCCATATCATTCACCATATCGCACATCGTGACAAAAGGAAAGCCAAAGCGCGGGAGCCCCGGCTATGACTTTCCCTCTAATTCGAACGTCACCGATGTTTAATTCGCGTAGAATTACGAATTAGTTTTGTTTTTTATCTTCATCCACAACTTCGTAATCAGCGTCTACGACGTTGTCACGTTTAGCAGAACCTTGTTGCTCTTCAGCACCTTGTGCTTCTTGCTCTTGCGCCTGAGCTTGCTCATACAGTTTCACGGACAGTTGTTGAACGATCTCTGTCAGTTCTTCTGTAGCAGCTTTGATATCTTCCAGGTTGTCGGAAGCCAGAACGCCTTGCAGTTTTTCTTTGGCAGCATTTGCTTTTTCAACTTCGCCAGCATCTGCTTTTTCGCCAAGATCTTTGATCGTTTTGTCAACAGAGTAGATCAATTGATCTGCACTGTTTTTCGCTTCAACGAGTTCTCTGCGTTTTTTATCTTCTTCAGCGTGCAACTCAGCATCTTTCATCATTTGCTCCACTTCAGCATCGCTCAAACCGCTGGAAGAAGTGATTGTGATTTTTTGAGTTTTGTTCGTACCTTTATCTGTTGCAGATACGTTAACGATACCGTTGGCATCAATATCGAAGCTAACTTCGATCTGTGGAACGCCACGTGGAGCTGGTGGAATATCACCCAACATGAAACGTCCAAGCGATTTGTTACCCGCTGCCATCTCACGCTCACCTTGCAGAACATGAATCTCAACGCTTGGTTGATTGTCTGCATACGTGGAGAACACTTGAGATTTGCTTGTAGGGATCGTAGTGTTACGCTCGATCATTTTAGTAAATACGCCACCCGCTGTTTCGATACCCAGGGACAATGGCGTTACGTCGAGCAATACAACGTCTTTCACGTCACCTGTCAGTACGCCCGCTTGTACAGCAGCACCCAAAGCTACAACTTCATCCGGGTTAACACCTTTGTGTGGCTCTTTACCCGTCAGTTTTTTGATTGCTTCTTGTACTGCAGGAATACGTGTGGAACCACCAACCAATACGATCTTGTCGATATCGTTAGCTGTCATACCCGCATCACTCAATGCACGACGAGTTGGTTCAAGCGTACGCTCAACCAGACCTGCAGAGATTTCTTCAAATTTCGCACGGCTCAGGTTCAACTCCAAATGCTGAGGAACGCCATCAGCAACTGTGATGAACGGCAAGGAGATCGTTGTAGTCAATACGCCGGAAAGTTCTTTTTTCGCTTTTTCCGCTGCATCTTTCAAACGTTGAACCGCTGCTTTATCTTTACTCAAGTCAATGCCTTGATCTTTTTTGAATTCACTTACGAGGTAATCAATGATTACTTGGTCAAAGTCATCCCCGCCTAGTTTGTTGTCCCCGCTAGTTGCTTTAACTTCGAAGAAGCCATCACCCAGTTCAAGAATGGATACGTCGAACGTACCGCCACCCAGGTCATATACGAGGATCGTTTGGTCTTCGGATTTCTCCATACCGTATGCCAAAGCTGCTGCTGTTGGCTCGTTGACGATACGCAGAACTTCCAAACCTGCAATTTTACCCGCATCTTTAGTCGCTTGGCGCTGACTGTCATTGAAGTAAGCTGGTACAGTGATAACTGCTTGAGTTACCGTTTGACCCAGATAAGCTTCAGCATCAGTTTTCAATTTTTGCAGAATGATTGCAGAGATCTCTTGTGCGGAGTAGTCTTTGCTATCGATTGTTTCCTTGTGGGAAGTACCCATGTGACGTTTGATCGACATGATGGTACGATCCGGATTGGTGATCGCTTGACGTTTTGCTGTTTCACCAACAACGCGCTCTCCATCCTTTTTGAAACCAACTACGGATGGAGTGGTACGTGCGCCCTCCGGATTTGGAATTACGACAGCCTCGCCGCCTTCCATTACTGCTACGCATGAGTTTGTTGTTCCTAAGTCAATACCAATTACTTTGCTCATCCGAAAATTTCCTCCCTCAACAATTTAAAATGAATGGGTCTGATCTGACCCTTATTTAGATGTTCATGTTGCTAATCGTGCTCTATGTGTACAAACCTTTATATTAAACTTCGCCCACATTGTTCAACCATGGAGCCGACTCATTCCTTCCTATAAGGAATTTATGAGCTGACTTTAACCATAGCTGGACGAAGCACTTTATCTTTCAGCATGTAGCCTTTTTGGACTTCCTCAACAACGATACCTTCTTCGTACTCGTCGCTCTCCACTTGCATAATTGCTTGGTGGAATTCAGGATTGAACGGTTGTCCTACCGATTCCATAGCCGTCAGACCTTCATTATTCATCACGGTTTCCAATTGACGGAAAATCATTTGGATGCCCTTGGAGAAAGATTCGACCTCTGCTCCTTCCGGTACAGTAGCCATGGCGCGCTCGAAGTTATCAATAACCGGTACCAGTTCGGTGACCAGCTTCATCGAAGCGTATTTAGCCAATTCTTCTTTTTCCTTCTGCGTACGACGACGGAAGTTATCAAAATCAGCCTGTGCACGGACATAACGCTGTTGTTGCTCCTCAGCTCCTGCCTTCAGACGTGCAAGCTCATCCTGCTCCTGACCAGCCATCTCTTCAGCTTGTGCTTCTGCAGCGCCAGCTTCATTAATAGGCTCCTGCTCAGTTGCTGTTACCTCTTGTTCTTCTGTAAATGATTGCTCCTCTTTCAAGATGTTCACCTCCTTATACGAATGAAATGGTTCATTCCCGAATCTTATTTGAAACGATGTGTCAGCATCGCCGTCAAGTCACGGGATAGTGTATTTAGAATATGAATGACACGTGCATAATCCATCCGCGTGGGTCCTAGAATACCGATCGAACCCAAAGCCTCACCGTCCAATGAATAGGAGGCTGTAATCAGGCTGCAGTTGGCAAAGGCTTCATGATCATTTTCAGTGCCGATTCGCACTTGAATACCAGATCCACCCGGCACGGGCATCATCAATTTCATGAGTGTTGGTGTCTCTTCCAGCAGGTCAAGAATATCTTTTACCTTTTCGATATCTTTAAACTCCGGTTGAGTCAACATATTGGTGGCACCACTGAGGAACAGACGATTATCATGCTCATTGTCAAAGGCACTGTTCAGCACCTGCATAACTTCCTCGTAACGTGTAATATGCCGTTCCATCTCTTGCCCAAGTTCGGTATAAAGACGGGATTTCAATTTGTAGATTGGTACGCCCACAAGCTTGGTATTTAACAAGCGAACCACATTTTCCATCTCGGCTACCGAGATTTCTGGTGGAATCTGAACCGTCTTGTTCTCCACTTGACCTGTATTGGTCACAATGATCGCCACAGCTTCACTCTCGTTCAGCGGAAGCAATTGGAAGTGACGTAAGGACGTATGGAATACTTCCGGTCCAAGCAGGATCGAAGTATAATTCGTCATATGTGACAAAATATTGGATGCATGCTGAATAACTTGTTCCATGACGTTCAGTTTTTCAGCAAAGAATGACTTCAGATCATCCAACTCTTGAGGCTCCACCTGATTCCAAGGGACCAAATGATCGACATAATATCGATAGCCTTTATGAGAAGGAATGCGTCCTGCCGATGTATGCGGCTGTTCCAGGAAACCCATATCTTCAAGGTCCGCCATTTCATTACGGATCGTCGCCGGACTGTATCCAACATCTCCCCTTTTGGAAATGCTCCGGGACCCTACGGGCTCAGCTGAACGGATATAGTCATCCACTATAGCGTTCAGAATCATTCGTTGACGCTCTGTTAACATGGTGAGTATTCCCTCCTTCTGACTGTACTGTCCCATGTCGTTAGCACTCCGGTTAGATGAGTGCTAAGCGGTAATACAAAAATACCAAACTGACGTGAACATTGTCAAGTGAGTTTGATGAGTGGGCTCATCTATTTATAGTATAGACCAATGTCAACGAGTCCTAACAACTTTATTGAACATACTTTGAAGTAAAAAAAGACTGCATGTAGGGCAGAGGCTGACTCGGCTCGATCCATGCAGTCCATTCAGTTGTTATGCTGAAACGTTAAGCTCTTTTAATACCGCGATCTCATCGCAACAATCTTGCTTGCTGCAATGAACACAGTCGGTCCATACTTTCTCAGGGAAAATCTCTTTTTCCACTACGGCAAAGCCGTTTTTGAGGAAGAAGGATACTTCATATGTCAACGCCATAACCTTAGGAATCTGTAGTTTCTCCGCTTCTTCTACCAGTCGGTCCAGCAATCGGGAGCCAATACCGAGCCCTTTGTGTCCTTCCGAGATACCGAGTGATCTGACTTCCACCAAATCATTCCCCAGACGACAAAGCGATCCGCAACCCACCACTCCACCATCAACTTCGGCTACAACAAAGTGCTCCAGCTGTCGGTGCAGTATTTCCCGTGATCGCGGAAGCATGATCCCACGCTCTGCATAGCCCTTAATCATTTCATACAGTGGTTCAACATCTTCCGGCACGGCTTTTCTGCATATTACCGACATCCTGCTCTCCTCCTATTACCAAGCTTTCCAGAGGAAAGCTGACTTCGTAGTTGTTAAATTAACACGCTCTGTAAAATCAATATGAATAAATATACAACAGAGCGTATAGAATTTCAAGCTATGAATTCAGCGATATGGACCCGATAAACTCCGCAAAAACGTCATTTCCGAACAGGATACCCTGCTCGCTCAGTCGGAAGCCGTCTGCCGTCCGCTCAAGCAACCCTGCGTTCAACATTTTGCCCAAAGGCTTCGCAAACACTTCTTCCATGGACTCTCCGAACTGTTCGCTAAAGCGTGAGGCCGAAGCTCCCTCCAACATTCGCAGTCCAACCATCAGATAATCTTCCATGGCTTCCGGGCGAGCAATCTCAAAATGATCCAGACGAGGCAGCCCTGCTCGTGAAGCTTCAACATAAGGATTTATACCTTTAATATTCATATGCCGTTCGCGGCCCACATATCCATGTGCACCTGCACCCAGACCATAGTAGTCCTCATTACGCCAGTAGGTAATATTGTGACGACTCTCAAAGCCCGGCTTGGCAAAGTTACTGATCTCGTATTGTCCATAACCTGCTTCTTTCATACGTCTCATTAATAGAAGATACATCTCCAGCTCATCATCTTCATGAGGAAGTGGTAACTGGTTCTTCTGATACAGGGTATGGAAAAGTGTATTCTCTTCCACTTTCAGGCTGTAGATGGAGTAATGCGGCAGATCCAGTTCCAGCGCTTTGTCGATACTCTCATTCAACATTTCAACAGTCTGGTTTGGCAAACCAAACATCAGGTCAATGGACAGGTTATTCAAGCCTGCTTTTCGAGCATTCTCCAAACTGCGATATACATCATCCGTATTATGAATACGGCCAATGCCTGTCAGCAGATCATTCTGAAAAGCCTGCACGCCAAAGCTGACACGGTTGACGCCGCCTTCTTTCATCGCAGCGAGTTTCTCCGCATCCGTTGTTCCCGGGTTGGCTTCCATCGAAAATTCAATATCGTCCGCCCAATTTGGGAAATACGTCTTCACGGAACGAAGAAATACTGCCATCTCATCCGGTTTCAGAGCTGTTGGCGTACCCCCACCTACAAATATAGTCTTGATCTCACCCGGTGGATTGGCCTTAACTGTATGTTCCATCTCCCGTTCCAGCGCTTCGAGATATTGCATCACGGGCTGATCTTTCAGAACGTAGGAGTTAAAGTCGCAATAAAAACATTTATTCGTGCAAAAGGGAATGTGAAGATACACCGCTTGGGGCGCACCTGTCTTCCGGCTGTGTGCTGCCAATGTCATGGCAAGTCCCCCTCTATTTGAAAAAAGGAAAGCCATCCGGCTTCCCTTTCAGCTTAGTTATTTAATATTCTGTGTTGTAACCATGTTTGCAAGCAAACGTCCTACAATTCAATTTCGATACACACAATCTGTGTTGTACCCGAAAATGAATTATTAATCATCAATTTTCAGTACCGCCATGAATGCCTCTTGTGGCACCTCAACGTTACCAACCTGCTTCATCCGCTTCTTACCTTCCTTCTGCTTCTCAAGCAGTTTCCGTTTCCGCGAGATGTCACCGCCATAACACTTGGCAAGTACGTTTTTACGCATTGCTTTTACCGTCTCACGAGCAACGACCTTGGTACCTACAGATGCCTGAATTGGCACCTCGAACATTTGCCGTGGAATCAGCTCGCGCAGTTTCTCACAGACAATGCGTCCGCGATTATAGGCACGGTCACGGTGAACGATGAAAGACAGAGCATCCACCTGTTCGCCATTGAGTACAATATCCATTTTCGCCAGATTGGACTGACGGTAACCGGACAGCTCATAATCCAGAGATGCATATCCTTTGGTACCGGATTTCAACTGGTCGAAGAAGTCATATACAATCTCGGACAACGGAATCTCATAGGTAATGGTAACCCGGGTTGTGTCCAGATATTCCATATTTACATATTCACCGCGTTTAGTCTGACACAGCTCCATAATCGTACCTACATAATCATTCGGTACGATTATATCTGCCTTGACGTATGGTTCCTCGACGTAATCAATCCGTCCCACCTCAGGATAGTTGGATGGGTTGTCGATTTTCATCACTTCACCATTCGTTAAGGTGACGTGATAGATTACACTTGGTGCCGTTGTGATCAACGGAATGTTAAACTCCCGCTCGATCCGCTCCTGGATAACGTCCATGTGAAGCAGTCCAAGGAATCCGCAACGGAATCCAAAACCGAGTGCACTGGATGTTTCCGGTTCAAAGCTCAGAGACGCATCGTTTAACTGCAATTTCTCCAACGCTTCACGCAGATCAACATAGTCCGATGTTTCGATCGGATAGAGACCACAATACACCATTGGGTTAATTTTACGATAACCCGGCAAAGGTTCCAGTGTTGGATTTTTGGCATCCGTTACTGTATCCCCGACTTGTGTATCGCCAACATGCCGGATACCTGCAACGATAAATCCAACATCCCCGACGTTCAGCTCGTCCACGATGGTCATACGAGGTTTGAACGCTCCAACTTCAATGACTTCAAATGATTTACCCGTTGCCATCATTTTGATTTTGGAACCGGATTTGATTTTGCCGTCAACAACACGCACATATACGATTACACCTTTGTACGGGTCGTAGTGCGAGTCAAAAATCAGCGCTTTCAAAGGCTGGTCAGGATCACCAGTTGGTGCTGGAACACTTTTCACCACTTGTTCCAAAATTTCTTTGATTCCGATTCCTGATTTGGCCGAAGCCAAAACCGCATTACTTGTGTCCAAACCAATAACATCTTCCACTTCCTGCTTCACCCGTTCAGGATCAGCGCTCGGAAGGTCAATTTTGTTGATAACCGGTAAAATTTCAAGATTGTTATCCAATGCCAGATACACGTTGGCAAGTGTTTGGGCTTCAATTCCCTGAGCCGCATCCACAACCAGCAGAGCACCTTCACATGCAGCAAGACTGCGTGATACTTCATACGTGAAGTCTACGTGTCCCGGTGTATCAATCAGATTCAATAAATACTCTTCACCATCATCCGCTTTGTAAGTCAAGGCTACTGCTTGTAGCTTGATCGTTATTCCACGTTCACGTTCAAGGTCCATTTTATCCAGAACTTGTTCCTGCATTTCACGTGAAGTGAGCGCACCTGTGTGCTCCAAGATCCGGTCCGCAAGTGTTGATTTGCCGTGATCTATATGTGCAATAATAGAAAAGTTACGAATTTTACGTTGTCTTGCCCGAATGTCAGTCATTCCTTACCCCCAGAAACAGCCTAGTGTCAATCACTTCATTATAACAGTTGAAGCACAGTGCATCAATCCCGTGATGTCTCAACTTTATAATAAAGTGTCATCATGCACTCCCAGAGGTTATATTGTACCTTAAAATTATAGTATTTTATTCAGCAACGCCGCTAAAAAGAGAGACCACCCATTTGATTCCACTGTGTGAGAGATTTTGCAGTAGTCCAGCCGTTTTGTCTGCCAACACATCAACCGGAGCCTTATTTTGATCTGCCCCAAGCACTTGGCTTGGTGACTGAACAGGTACAAATGGTGGTTCTTTGATTTCCTTTTGGACAGGTGCAGTCGGGACAGATTCGGTAACCTGTGAAGTTGGCTCTGTTGTCACAGCGGTTGACGTGCCTCCTGAGGGATTGCCCATATGAAAGTTGCTGCCAGCCAGCTGCATTCCAAACAGCACACCCAGCAACATTAATACAGCGATGGATAACAGTCTTTTACCGAATCTGGACATATGCTTTGCCTCCTGTCACTCTCTACTATTTTGTGCTTCATACCATATATAGTCCCTATCCACCCTGTGATGACGTTTCTGCACTGGCTTTGTCCACCTTCTGATCTTCCCAATATACTTGGGCAATCATGTCTGCTAGAATCTTCGATGTCCGTTGGAGCTCAGCTCCTGTGTTGTCGATGCCGCCAATCTCAATCAAAATGCTGTTGGGTGAAAGGGTTTGGTTATACTCTCCATTGTTGGCTCCTCCACCATCTTTGCCCCACACACCACGGGATACCCCAGGATACTTGGCTTCCAGTTTCTTATGAATTTTCGCTGCAAAGGCTTCATTTTGCCGCCAATTTGGATTTTCATGTCCAATAATGAAATACACTTTGGCGTAGCCCAAGTCATTAATAGTGGTTGTTGTTTTGCCATGACGCTGTGAATCGCGATGAATGTCTATGAGATGTGTCAGATCATCATTTTGAGCGAGTGCCGCTTTTACCGTTTGACGGGAGTATTTATAAGAATAGTTCCAGTTATAGTCCTTAACTTTAGTGGGGTAATCATCCTTGGCGTGTTCTACGCCGATTCCCAGCTTCTCCAGACTGTCTGAGAGGTAGGTTCCCACTTGAAACACATTGCCTGTTGATTTGCCTGATGATGGATTATCACTTTTCGTACCTAGCAGTGGATTGTAGCCTTCCCGTGGATGGGAATGATAGATAAGAATTGACTTTTGGCCTGTTGTCGGTGAGCCTGAATTGTCTTTCTCGCCATTCTTCGCTGGGGGATCTTCTTTACCTTCTCCATCTCCAGGCTCACTCGACTCAGGTGGATCCGTATTGTCCTGACCTGGTGGAACATGCAGCTCACTACCGGGTTTTCCTCCACCTGCGGAAGCCGTATCTGTAAGACCGGGGCCGGGCTGATAATCTTCGGGAGCCTCGGCTTTTTCGTTACCAGATCCAGGACGGAGCAGAACAGGTTGGTTGGAACCCATACCCGGCATTTCTCTCGCAATCAGGCTCTTCGGATCTTGAGGATTTACATTCGTTAGTAATTGGAAAACAAATGAGGTGAGATTTTCACCGGATATAGCAGACGTCTGTTCCTTCTGGGTGAGATGGGGCATCTCCATACCGAGCATATCGACGAAAAAGCGGCTTGATACGGCACTCGCAAATCCTTTCATGGAAGAAACGGGTGAATTATTCAAGCGTTTCTCTGCCATTCCCCCGAGACCAAGTACGACAAAAAACAAAGCAGATATGATCATAAGCAACAACAACGTACGGCCCATGGCCAGCACGTGCAGACATCTTTTTTTCCACTTTCCAATATTCCAGGCCAATATCTTGTTCATTCTGCTGTCTCCTTCCCTGCTGGACAACTCTTATACTTCAACTCTATGAGCCCGCCCAATTTGATAGAACAGGAAAATGAAAGATTCCAAAAACAAAAAAAAGAAAGTCCGATAGATTCGGACCTTCTTCTCAGCAGTTTTAAGTTTTAATGTGTATAGGCCGCTACGTTATCTGGATTCACAGCATCATGGAGTGCCGCGTTAAGTCCTGTAGCAATAACATTGGCAATTCCCTCAATAAACTCATCGATTTCCTTTGGGGTAACAATGAGGTCATGACCCAGTGGTTCCAGTACCTCTTTCACCAGACTCAAGCGATCCTGCTCACCGATGTCGTCCAGCATACCCATGATCTGTTTGGTCTGATCCGTTTCCTGGCGGAAGTGTGAGCGCATCATCTCAATCACATTGTTCACAATGGTGGACGCATAACATACGGTTGGTACTCCGATGGCGATGCAAGGCACACCTAATATCTCCCGGGTCAGGCCACGCCGTTTGTTTCCAATACCGGACCCAGGATGAATACCAATGTCCGCTACCTGAATCGTTGTATTTACACGTTCCAAGGAACGGGAGGCCAGCGCATCAATCGCAATAATGGCATCCGGCTTGGTCCGATCTACAATCCCCTGTACGATGTCACTGGATTCAATGCCCGTTGTACCTAACACGCCGGGAGCAATCGCGCTGACTTCCCGATACCCTGGCGCAACCTGATCTGGCACCAATTCGAAATACTGACGCGTCACCATCAGATTTTCCACAACAAGTGGACCGAGTGAATCCGGGGTGACATTTAAGTTGCCCAAGCCAACAATCAAGACCTTGGATGTTTTGTTAATTCCGGCCTTAACCATAAAATTTTCCATTTCACGTGTGAACTCGGCAGCAACTCGCTCCTGTAACTCGGTATCACCATTCCGTAGTGAAGGTACTTCCAAGGTGACATAGTGACCTTTCACCCGACCAATAGCCGTGGCTGCTTCTTCAGTCAGGACATCAATACGTGTAATCGTAATTCCCTCTTTTTTCTCTACATCTTCCTGTAGTCCGGGAATCGTCTGTTTCTGTCCACCTTGCGCCATTTCCTTGGAGTCGATCGCCAAATCGGTACGAACTGTATAGTTTTGCAAATCCAGTGTCATTCTGTCCCTGCCTCCCTTACCGCATTTGAGCATATTGTGTGGGAAAAAGGGTTTCTTTATACAGCATGTCGAACATCGTAGGAATATCTGTTGCATTTTACATGCTAGCGTGATAGAATATTTTAAGTTGTGAAACGTTTGTATTCATGCAAATGCCTTACAGGAGGTGAATGTAATGCCAAACATCAAATCCGCTGTTAAACGCGTAAAAACGAGCGACAAGCGCCGCGCACTCAACGCTTCCCAGAAGTCTGCACTCCGTACAGCTGTTAAAGCTGCTGATGCTGCTCTGGTAAGTAACGAAGTTGATACTGCAAAAGCTGCGATTCAAGCTGCTTCCAAAAAGCTGGACAAGGCTGTAACTAAAGGTCTGGTTCATAAAAATGCTGCAGCACGCAAAAAGTCTCGCTTGGCGAAAAAACTGAACGCTCTTTCCGCACAAGCGTAAGAAGCGTTACTTATACGATCCAATGGAAAAATCCTGAACAGCATAGGCTTTCAGGATTTTTTAGTATCTGATTCGATAAGTATAAGACAAAGATAAAGCGACCTTTATTCCGATGATTTAACGATCTTGGAGCAAAGGTCGCTTTGTTTGTTATTCACACTAGTAATCTATTACGTTTACTTATCCATTCATGCACCAAGTCTCAATAAGAACAGCTCCAGACCAAGCACTTTATCCACCGCTCCTGTTTTCATCTGGTAATCCAGTTCGCTGAGGTGACTCAAAATCATTCTCAGACGTTCCGGCTGAAATTTACGGGCTTGCTCACCTGCAATCTTAACAGCATACGGATGCAGACCAAGCTGACTGGCAATCTGTTGCTGGGAGTAACTTTGTTGTCCCAACTCTTTCACCTGGATCATGATCCGAAACTGGCGTGCGATTAAAGCCGCAATTTTAATTGGTTCTTCCCGCTGCTTCAGCAACTCATAGAAAAGAGACAACGCTTTCTCCAGTCGCAAATTAGCAAGTTCCTCCACCAGTGAAAATACATTCTGCTCTGTACTACGGGCAACCAGTGACTCGATATCAGCACGTTTGATTGTCCCCCCATTACCCGCAAACAAACATAACTTATCTACTTCAGCAGACAGGGTCTGAAGACCCGTTCCTGCATAGCTGATCAACGTTTCCGCCGCTCCCGTCTCCAAGGAAACATCCCGCTGCTTCGCAAGTTTCACTATCCAATTCAATAACTCTTCTCCACTGAGTGGAGCAAAAGCAAGAACTACTGCCTGTTTCTTGACAGCTTTCACCAGTTTCTTACGCTCATCCAGCTTATCCCCTTGGGCCAGGAAAACAATCGTACTGTAATCTGCCGGATTTTCCATATATGTAAGCAGACGATCAACCTGATGTTCAATCTTGGATTCTTTACCTGCGGTGAACAGGCTCGCATCCCTTACAATAATTAATTTGCGTGGAACCAGAAAAGGTACGGTCTCTGCTTCTTCAATAACGACCTCCACAGCCGTTTCAGACAAATCATATGGAATAATCGCAAAATCACGATGTTCTTCTTCAATAACCTGTTCTTTTAACATATCCGTAAATTGCTGTATCTGGTACTTCTCCGTTCCGTACAGCACATAGATCGGTGCCGTTTCTCCATTACGTATTGCCTTTGTTGCACTTTTTACATCCATTCACGGCGCCTCCTTATCCCTCTTATCCTACCAGAAAAAGCGCAAGACAACAAAGGGACCTTACATCCAGTTATGGATGAAGGCCCCCTGTCCTACATCTATATAAACGCTGACACCAGCAGTTCTAGAAAAAGCCGGTGCGCGGTCATACGACGTCAGTTGTTTGAACTGAGATAGGACGTTTTGTTACTTCCACTATATGCTTGTCATACTGAAAATGTTCTTTCGTTTAGAAGAGCGCACTCCCCATTTTTAATTATTTCGCAGAAGCTCCACCTGAAACAGCAGGTACATTAAACGAGTTCTTTGCCGTTGTTCCGTCCTTGTCCGTTTCGTAATTAAATAGGGTACCATCCTTCGACCAACTCGCTGACTTCAGTGTCCCCTCTATACTGCGTTGTTCAACCAAATTTAGAACATCCGGTTCGCTCACAGGTTTGGAGTATATGCTGATTTGATCACCAATAAGCATAACTACATAAGAGCCGTCAGGTGACTTCCATTCTTTTGGTGCTGCTGTTGTAGTCATTCCCTGATCCGGTCCTGCTGCGAATCCTTTGTTCCCTCCAGAAGCGTCTGCACCTGCACTGGAATCAGGAGCAGAACTGCCTTCCACCGGAGCATCTTCATTTACATTCGGTACGATTGTCTGAGAAGTGAAGGAATCTCCATTTTCTGTTTCTGTTACTCCATTCTCTTCCCCATCTGCAGAAGATTTAGGAGAATCTCCTGATCCTTGATTTCTCTGCTCAGAATCTTGGTTCTGAACCTGACTCTGCTGATTATCGGTCGAAGAAGTTTTAGACGAATTATCCTGAGCTCCTTTATTCCGTGCAGGGGTTGATTCGGTAGCCGGTTGTTGAGGAGTCGGATCTGACTTAACCTCAGGCTCCTGTACCTCATCTCCACCGTTCTCTTCAGGAATTGTTTCTGATCCCAAGTTATCCCCTTCCGTTGAGGAAGCATTCGATTCACCCACAAATACATCGTTGCTGCTTGGTTGGGATGAAGTTGCCGGATCAGAATTTTCAATACTCTTGCTTAATGGATTCTCATCCACATTGCCACTCTCTTGAGAAGCCCCAGAGCTCATCAGCATGGAATCGGCATTCTCGATCTGTTCAGGCTGATATCCCCAGATGGCGAATCCCAATACAACTGCCGCAGCCGCTGCACCCATGGACATACGTCCTGCCATCGAGTTAAGCCATTTTTGCTTCGTTTTCCGCTCACTTGAACGTTGTAAATTCTCAAATGCAGCGGGGACAGGATTCATTTCCTGTATGGTGCTACTTTGTTCCTTCCGCGCTTCGTCAATGGCATCAAGCTGTGGCATAATCGCATCAACCAGACTAAATTTCGGGCTTACTTGCGGTAATTCTTCCAGTTCTCTGGAAAGAGCTCTGAGTAAACTAAAATTCTCGGCGCACTCCGGACACTTTGCCACATGCTGTAGCATCTGCGCGGTTTCCGCCTCGCCCAGATCATGATCCAGATAGCGGTGCATCCATTCCACCACCTCTTCGCATTTCATCCTGTCACACCACCTTTCTGATATTCCTGTAGTAGATTCTGTAATTGCTGCCTGGCTCTAAATAAATAAGATTTCACCGTATTCAACGGAAGATCGAGACAATCCGCAATTTCATTGTAGGATAAGTCCTGCAAATATCTTAGAACAATAACGGTACGATGATGCTCGGGAAGCTTGTTGATCGCATCCTGAATGTCCTGGGCCACATATGTAGACATGACCTCGTACTCCACATCCTGATTATCCTGAAAAACCATGTCATGTTCGTCAATGGAGACGGACGGCTTGGTTCTTCTGAATTTATCAATACAGATGTTCGTGACGATGCGTTGTACCCATGTTTTGAATTGGGCCTTTTCTTCGTATGAATTGATTTTGGTGTAAATTCGGATCAACGCTTCCTGAGCAGCATCCAAAGCGTCCTGTTCATTATTTAGAATGTAATATGCGGTCCGATAGACATGTTGTTCAATCTCCCGCAATAGGGTAATTAGAGCGTCGCGATCGCCCGATTGAGCGGCTCTGATGAGTTCCGGCTCTACCACAAAGGATCCCCCTCTCCCTGCAACCTTACAGACGTGATCATCAATAAAATTGTTGCAAAGTTAAGTATTTTTTTAATTTGCCATAACAAAATAACGGCGTATGTATTAGGGCCGCTGAAATCTTCTCTTAGAATAACAGAAATTGCATAACGAGTCACCAAACGTATCCAAAAGGGATTCCATTACTTACACGACTCAATTCAAATGCAATGGCATACATTATAGATAAGCACTTTTTTGGTTCCGAAAATAAAAAAAGTCGAAATTTGTCCAAATTTAAGCTGTTTTTAATGCAATTTTCATGAAAATGGTGTATTGTAAATTTACATTCATAAACACGAGGTGATGAGCATGCCAGCTCTTGCGAAAATCCAAGCTTTAAAAGAACAAATGCCCAAAGAATACCAAAGTATTTCCCACTTTGTGGAACATGCATTGGAGTCCATTGATACTCTGGTCGAGGAACATCGGAAGTACGTAGCTGCACAGGCATTGTACGGCGATAAAATCGTTGGATCGGAAGAACGCTTGTACAGAGAAACCGTACTTGATGTCAGAGCACAGCTGTTGATGACTCTTGAGAAAACGGTAGAAGATCTGTTGCACAAAGGCGACAAACACTGGAGCAAACACTTTAAGGATGGCGTAGAGTAGTTCTTATATTTCTTCTACATTTTGAAAAAATGGCCCGTTTTCCGATATTCTCCCTCGCGGAGTGTAACGGAAAGCGGGCTTTTTTTGTGCTGTGCTGTAACCTGCAATCAAATGAAACAGCAAGGAATGATTTTAAATCCAAATAAATGAAGGTCGGTTTATATAGGATAGTACAAATCCAAATTCTTATAGAAGAGGTACAAACCTTAGAAAAACGAAGGTTTGTACCTCTTTTTGTGAGATGAACTTATTGATTATAATAAGGGGCATTGCCTTTGGATTCATTCAAGGACAACAACTGAGAAACCGTTACGAATTGGTAGCCTTGCTTTTTTAGTGATTTAAGCATTTGGGGCAGCGCATCAGCTGTAGAAGCGTGAATATCATGCATAAGTACAATCGAACCTGATCTGATGTTTTTAGCAACCTCTTTATTTACAGCTTGGGCGTTCCGGCTTTTCCAATCCAGCGAATCCACAGACCATAAAATAATGGGTGTTTTCTGTTCTTTGGTGACTTTTTTGACTGATTCATTCATAGCACCATAAGGCGGACGGAATAGGGTTGGTTTTTCTCCAGTCGCATCTTTGATTCGGTGCGATGATTCTATGATTTGTTTGCGTACCTCACTCAGGCTCATATTCGCCAGATTCGGATGACTCTTGGAGTGATTGCCGATCTCGTGGCCAGCCTCAGCAACCTTTTTAGCCATATCAGGATAATACTCTACTTGTACGCCCAGCATGAAGAAAGTAGCCTTCGCGTTGTACTCCTTCAAAGTCTTTAGAACTCTAGGTGTCACCTTTGGGTGAGGCCCGTCATCAAAGGTAAGAGCCACATATTTCCCTTTAGGATCAAGCGGAGGCTGAGTTGGCTTCTTCCCTTTTGGCTTCTCGTTATTTTCATAAGTGATATTCCATTTTTTGGTGAGGTCCTTTTTCAAGTAGGAATGCAAGGATTTCAGTGGAATGTTCACTTGGACCGTTCCGGCTACACCAGCAGCGATCTCGTATTTATTAAAGTATAAAGTAAAGACTCCGTTACCTATGGACCATTTCCATTCAGATGTATTTTTTATAGATTTTTGAAGTTCTGCTTCGAATACATAAGAGTGGACGTTTTTCTGTTTCTTCAATTCTTCCTTCACGATGGACATAATATGGTCAACAGCTGCTTTGTCATAAGTCATGATATCGGATAAATTCAAAATTTTATTTTCAGCTGTGTCGATATTAAAAGATTTTATTATCGATTGTCCATTAGCACTGCCTGTGGTGATTTGATAGGAAGTGAACACTAAACTATATAAATGGTCACTAATTTTATTCGTATCTACTGTAATATTCAATTCAGCACGATAATCGCCTTGAAGCGTTTTTGCACCGGTTTTAATCTGGGTTAAGAATTTCTTTTCCTGATCATTGACCCACGTCTGAATAGGAGTATTAATCTCCTTGCTGTTTGTGAGAACGTTGCTAATCGACAATATATAATGCTTCGTATTCTTCGTCCTTGTTTCGATATTTAAGCCTGGGTATGCACTGGGCGACACTTCAACGTTCTCTGTAACGCTGTGGTTTCCAGCCAGAACATTTTGCACCACTAGATTGATTCCTAGAATCCCGCCAGCTAATACAATAAATCCAACCAGCCAAACGGGCCACCGTGTTTTCTTCCTTTTGGTCATTTCAAATCATCCTTATCTTTATTCTAGTCATAAAACTGCAAGTCATTGTCTATCATTTCTTCCGGCAAGGGTGGCCCAAAACTCTCGAAATACGATACCTGATGAAAAATCAACCACCAGTTATTCACAATAAAACATCGATGACAGAAAAGCACCACTGAGTGCCTTCACTCTCGACAGATCGATAATGAGGAGCCACGCAAATCCCCCTGAGCCCAATTGATATTAAGATGGTAGGCCATGACAGCCATGACGGATAATGCCCTGAAGCCATCAAGTCCTGGCGTATAACGCTTACCGTCGCCTCGTACCGGTGCAAAGTTCCGACTTCCGAAATGATTCGTGTTATCATGCATTTTGCTTTCGTCCCTATCCTTTTTGATTTGTCGCTCATAGGCAGGACGCCGAGGTTGTAAAGAAAGTTTTCTCCAATTAATGTAATCAATGAAGAGAACAAAACAATTTCATGGAACTTCTACCTTTAAAACTAAAAAAAGCATCCCGTAAGAAGAGAGTCTTCGGGATGCCATATTCAGAATAACGTAAAACTGATTTTTATGAATCGAAGTGGCTGCGCCGAGCGCTTTGGGAGCCATTTTCGAGAAGTAGCAAGCTGCCACCTTTTTCAGATCCAACTTTACTGCGACTTCTGGCTTCATATCATTCGGCTTTGCCTCAGAGGCTGGCATTCTTTAAATTGAAACGGAACTCCGGTGAACCCACATATCCCGGCGCGATACTGTATTTCGGGAAGACGATAACCAGTTCGCCTTTTTCAATATAAAACGACTGTTCGGTGAACGTCCCTTTGAATTCTTCCAGGAAGTATTGATCGGGATCCTTTCTTATTTGCGCAAGAATATCTGCATCAAGCTTTTCTTTATAGTTAGAACCGAGGAGATCCTCCAGTGTCACGCGCTGAGCCGCAGAGGCATTTTTCAAATTGTAGGTATCGATCCGGGGCATGCTTGTTCCGCCCCTGTAACCTTCCGTGATTACTTCAAGCGAAACTACTCCTGCCGGGTTTCCAGTTCCGTCCGACTTTAGCTTATAGCTGACGTAAAATTCATAGGGGTGGAACTTCTGGTGATTTACTTTTGCCTTTTTGGCCGTTTTTGCGGCATCCTTCTCCCACTGAGCAAGATCCTTTTGCGCACGGGATAAAAGGATACCATTCAGTTCATTCTGGTATCTGGTGTCCAGCATGCCGTGCAGCTGCGGTACCTTGATGTTCACAATAAGGTTCTTGCTTGTTGTGCTCAGTACCTTCTCCACGATTTTTACTCCTGTAGCCAAAGGGACGGTTGAATGTACCTTAGAGCTGACAGTTACGTTCGCTGAAACAGGTGCCGAGGCCAGCACATTTGCAGATAAGCTCGCTGCGCCGACGCCGAGCATGGCTACACAGCCCATGGCCCCCATCTTCATGTATTTTATCGTTTTCTTTTTCATAGCTTTCATCCTCCATCTCTTTGTATGAGTGTCTAATCACGCACACTCATTGGCTAGACGCATGAGATGGCACAGAAAGTTTTAGAAAATCAAAAATAGAACAATGTCTCTTCGACCAAAGTACTAACAAAAAAAAACCGGCGCGGGGTACCCGATCACCGGTCTCTTCCATTACTTAATGTATTTGTTATTAATTAGAACGTCTTTCAACACATCCGTGGGAATGACGAATTCCACAGAACCCATATAGCCTGGCGCGACGTCATATTCGTTGAAAGCAATCACCAGCTTGCCGTCGTTGTTGATATAGAAGCCTTGATCCTTCGCGATGCTCTGGAACTCACTGGTGGTCGGCACGTCGGTAGCTCCCGGAGTCCAGTAAATCTTATTAGGGTCCTCTCTCATTTGCACCTGCATCTGCTCTTTAACGTTGTCGCTGATGAGCCGCACATAACGATCGTCCTTGAACAGCATCGGCAGAGTTATGAGGATTTGGTTTTTCTTATCGATCGTATCAAACTGAAGCTCCTCCGAGGATGAAGCGGCGGTCTTGACTACGTACCTTTGTATAGATAAAATCTCGTCGTTGTCCGTCTTTACTTCATATCCGACATCAAGTCCCAGATGGCCTCCGCCTTGCTTCTTCAATTCGCTGATTTCCGCCTGGAACTTTTCGTAAAGCGCTTTGTTCTCCTTCATATATTTCTCGTTCAACCCGCTTTGCAACTGCTCATTCTCCATATCGGTAATGGAAGGCACTTTGATATTCGCATTGTAATTAGACTCGTCAACCACGTATTCCTTGAACGTGAGCACCTGGATAACCCGGTCCACACCCGGTATGGATGACAAGGCTTTCGCTACAGGAGGACTGACATTGATCGCAACAAGGAACATGAACGCAGCCGCACTGGAAACGGCTAACCATCTGTACTTTGAGCCGCGGCCCCTCCTTCCCTCCTTAGAGAATTTATGAATCGATTGGTTTACAATGCTATCCAATTCATCAGGAATGGGTATTTCTTGATATTCTTTTCGTAGCTGTTCCATATTATTGTTCATCTTACTCGATCTCCTTTGGTTGTTTCATCATTTATTTTGATTCGCAATAGCTGATGCGCCTGATACAGCCTTGTTTTAATCGTATTCACATTCTCATCCAGTACAGCAGCAACTTCTTCGATCTTCATATCTTCAAAATATCTCAGTATAATGACGCTCTTGTATTTATCCGGCAAGGATTCGAGCGTTTGCTTCAAATCAATGTCCGTATACGTATCTTCTGTCCCGGGGCTGTAGGTTTCGATCATTTCATGATCCATCGCCTGAACCTTTTTGTTACTGCGCAGAAAATCCAGGGCGGTATTCACCACAATCCGGTAAAACCAGCTTTTTACCGCATCTGGGTTCTTCAAAAGTTCGAGATGCGTCATCGCTTTGTATATGGAGTCTTGTACGATATCTAGGGCATCCTCCTTATTTTTGACATAGCTATAAGCAAGTCGGTATACGTTCTCCTTATGCTCGATAATACAGTGTGTAAGAATTTTTTCAGTTTTCCTATTGAACATGGTCGATTATCCCTTTTCTATATAAATCTTTTGTCGTAACAAGAAGTAAGACGTATACGGGTTCCCAAAAAGTTTTCGCATCCAAAATTTTTTTTAATTCTGCAAACCGTTCAAGGCCCTCACAAGCAGGTCAGCGTAAACCTCGGCGCCTCTATTAAATGCTGCACCCCGTCCTTTTAAAAATAATCTTCCCTTCCTACACTTGCCGAATACCAGTCTACTACCGATGACCGAATTCATTTGAAACTTTTGAAGGTTTCTTTCCGAAAAAACAATGTATCACTCGGAACCGAAAGTTGTTTGGTAGTCTGTAGCGCTTTTGTCGTTGTAGGCTTTCTATGTAACGATATTTCATATTTTTAATTCGTCTCCTTCTGATCTGTGCCGGTGGAACCACGCGTATTGAATTAATTTGCTTCGCGCTGGCTGCAAATTTCAATAGAAGGAATATCCATTTCAAAAGTTGCGACGTGTTCAATTATGACCGCTTCAATAAGTTCCTGAATTTTGTTCGTTATCAAATGATACTCAGTAACTTGAACCGTCCAAATGCAATAATAAATGGGCATCCCATCCCTCATTTCCTACCATGCCACTACCAAAAAATATATGTCACCACCATGAAATTAAGAAAAAAGTCGTTCGCAGCGAAACGACTTCTTTCTTTTATAGGTCAACTAAGTACTTTCTTTCTCTAATTCCCACTTTCCCTCAACCTCTGTATGTTAAAATATAGTAACGCCTTAATCTATCTCTTATTAAATATAGTTATTTAGGGAGGTCAATTTTCGAATGACAAAAACCCATAGAATCAATAGGCCGCGCGGAAAAATAGTTACAGCTGTATTAACTGCAGTGTTCATTTCACTTGCAATGGGGATATATCACTATGTCCCTATAGATGAAAGATTAGAGAATACTTACTATTATTCATTCGGGTATGAATTTGCAGTTGGATTATTGATTAACCTCGCTATTTTACTTTTCTTAATTACGCCACTTTCTATATTGGTGGATGGATTACTTTTATACAGAAAAAAAGATAATACGTATATGAGATTGCTCGTTGCTATTGCCGCATATGCTCTATTAGGCTGCATAGGTGGGATCATCTACTCGATATTTACACGTAACTTCACTACTTTTTCTGCTCAAACTATCCACATTGTTGTATGTTCTCTTGTCTTTTTAACCTTCCAGTTGGTATTAAATCGGAGTTTTCTTCACTCATCTTCACACCGATAAATAGATTGCCTGCCTTCACTCAACTCCAAACAACTTGTACCGGATATCAATCTTCCCATCTTTCACCCTCATCTGTACCTCACCCATCTGATCTGTCCGATAAATATCTGACCCGGTAGCCTCCAGACGTTCCATCACTCCCGGATTGGGATGCCCATATGTATTGTTAACTCCTGCAGATATCAAAGCGGTTTTGGCGTTCCAGTATTGGAGCCAGGCTTCAGTGGACGACGTTTTACTACCATGATGAGCGACCTTTAGAACGTCAATGGAGACAGATGCTGAAGCATCTTTTGAATCAACCTGCAACGGTCGTGTAAGTATCCTTTGTACAACTCCCTCTGTAACTCCAATATCTGCACCTTTCTGTTCAAAATGGGCAGCTAACGATCCATCCTGAATCATATAGAGCAGGTCCTGCTCGGCTGCTGCATCCATATCCCCGGTGAACAACATGGAAGTCCCAGCCATGTCTAGCAAAAAGACAACCGAATCATGATTCTGATGTTCAGACACAGGCAAACTGCCCGATACACTTACATCCATATGTGCCAGATCTGGAGCTATAAAATGTAAAATTGTCTCCTTATCAGCCTTATAGGACATGCCCTGCTGAATGGCGTACAGAGGAATTTTCCGTTCCATGGCTGTGTCCAGTAACTTTTCAAAGTTATCCTTACCGCTGGTCGTGCCATTAAACATGAAACGTTTAACCGGAATCTGTTCCAGCACCGCCTGAAGTCCTCCGGCATGATCCTGATCAGCATGTGTGACAATTACAGCATCCAGTTGATGGATGCCTCTTTTTTTCAATAGAGGAACCACGACCTTGGCACCTACCTCATACGGATCACGTCTTGTTTTCCACGATTGTTCGGTGTTCCCAAAACTAACCATTCCCCCGCCATCCACCAGAATGTGTTTGCCTTCCGGGGTTGTAATCAATGTGCTGTCCCCTTGTCCAATATCCAAAAACTGCACGATGCCGGTTCCAGCAGGCTTCGGAGTCTGATATGCCCACCATAATCCAGCAATAAAGCTGATTGCGAGCAACCCGCACAACCATTGCTGAGCTATACTCATTCGTTCATGTGCATAATACCCTGCACCTCGTGCGGTAAATGCACTTGTATACTCCGGCCAGGCAATACTGGCTCCTAATGTCGTTAATGAAGTTTCTTTTCCACCTACATGGTTCTTACCTTGATCCTGTGCCACGGTAGACATCGAAGAGCGAATGCCCATATTCCCCATGGAAACTGAAGGTTGTCGCCTCACAAGAGGTGCCGTATCCTCCTCAATAAACGTTGTTTCTCGCTGCTCACCATTGCCACGATGCAACAGGTAGAGTAAGGCATACAACACAGCATAATATGCGGCGATCCATAACAAGGGCGGTGTTGCCCAGATCAATACAAAACCTGGCAAACTGTTCATCCACTCCACGCTTACAAATGTCAGTTGATTCAGTTGCATCGCAATCCATGCGAGAGGTTTCGCCAAGGGAACCCATATGAATGACAATAACATGGCGACCGTCCCCAGAGGTAATACAATAGCACTGATCAAAGAAACCAGCAGAAAGTTAGCTACAAATGAGAGTAGTGAGAACTGGTTGAAATACAAAATAGTTACTGGGAACGAAATCAGCTGAGCGGTCACGGTAACGGATGCCGTTGCTGCCAGAGATTTCGGCCAGCCGCTGAACAGCCGGTTAATCAATGGCATGTAGATCATCAAACCTGCGGTCACAAGAAAGGATAACTGGAAGCTCACGCTCAGCAAAAAGTACGGGTCCCACCACATCATCACCAACGCTGCTGCACTGATCATCTGAAGACCGTCTCTGGCGAGGCCACGGCGTGCCATATACAACCCAATCATGGACATAATTCCTGCCCGAATCACTGAAGGTGAACCACCTGATAACAGTACATAAGCTGGCACCAGGATCAGAACAATCGTGAGTGCCGTCTCTCTGGTAAGCCTTAGCCAGGATAGAATAAGGAGAAGAGAAGCGACATATACAGCTACATGGGTCCCGGAGATTGCCAGGATATGCGTTAAACCCAATTGTGAAAACTGACCATATGTACCTGGATCGATATCAGTAGCCATCCCGACAATAAGACCCTTCATATATCCAGCATGAGGCTCAGGAAATAACTGCTCAACCGCCGAGCCCAACTTATGCCTAATCCAATCCGTCCACCTTAGTATGTTATATTGTCCAAGTCCCTCAGGAGCAACTGCTGTTACCGAACTGGCTCCTTTCACTTTGAACAACCAGTGGATATGCAGGGTTCGCAAATAACTGCGATAATCAAACCCGCCAAAGTTCCTTGCTTCGCCAGGAAGGGCAAAAGAACCATTAAGCGTGATTGTATCGCCCCTCTTCCAGCCCGCTGCTACCTGTTGTTCTTCTTCCTCCAACAGTCTGACTTGTACCATCAATTGTTCATCTATGTTGAATGCAGATGATACTGCAAGATCTGTAACTGCTGACGAATTCGATATTGGCAATAATGAAGACATCTGTATCTTAAAGTCAGCCCGATCTCCATCAATACGTACATCTGACACCAGCTCACCCTGAATTTCAGCTGACCATCCGTCCAACTCATGAGCAGCGATATGCATGGTCTCCGGCAGACTACTATGATTGCGTGCGTCATTCCACTCCCAATGTGCAGCACCTCCAATAAAGGCAGCGAGTAAAAATAAAACAGACCATCCACGCACATCCATAAAACGAAGTAAAAGTGGCAAACATGCCATAGCTCCAATTAACCCCCAGATTAACGTCCAGCCTGTTAACGCGCAAGCTATCCCGCTCCCGCACAACCAACAAATCGTAAAACTTAATAATGGTCTGCCTTTCATCTCTACCCCTCCTTCATTTCACCCGTTGAACGCAGAAAAACCCCCGGAAAGCCAATTCAGGCTTGCCGGAGGTTCTCCCTCACGTATTCGACCATATTCACATTAATTGCTCACAGTCATCATCGTTTCCCGCGGGGGCTGATAATTCTCCAGCCTGCGGAACGTTATGCCCTTCTGTTCCATCATATTGGTAACCTTGCCGGTATCTTTAGGATAAGAACGATGAAACACGATTTCTGTAATCCCGCTATTCGCCAGCATATTGGCACATGTCCAGCAAGGTTCGTCGGTCACATACACGGACGAGCCTTCACGGTCGATTCGATCTGTGAATAAAAGCAAATTTTGCTCCGCATGGATTGTGCGAATGCATCGTTGCTTTTTGACCATTTCTTCCTGACCATCGGTCACGACCAACTCATACTCTTCCGATATCATGCAACCTGCTTCAGAACAATCCGGGACGCCGGTGGGTGCACCATTATAGGCTGTTCCCAGCAGTTTCTTTCCCTGAACAAGAACGGCACCCACATGACGACGCGAACAGCGGGAACGGGTGGAAACCATATACGCGATGTCCATAAAATACGTATCCCAGTCCTTGCGTACCTCTGTACTCATGCTGCATTCCTCCCGCTCAACACATTTTTTATTCTAATATTACCGGATCTGCACATACGGTGCCATCTTCTCCAGCATCTTCATACCGATTCCTTTGACCTTTGTCAGATCACTGACTTTTGCAAAAGGACCATGTGCATTCCGATAATCCACAATAGCCTGAGCTTTCTTCTCTCCGATTCCGGGAAGCTCCGTAAGCTTGGAGACAGGCGCTGTATTCACATCAATCTTGCCATTGTCGCTAACTTCCTCACGAACTACAGATGGATTACTGTTCGAGCCCGTCTCGGAGGTAACCGAAGGATTCGAATTCGTACTTTGCGCCACTGGTTCAATCGAATTTGAGGTGTCCGGTGGATTGTCATTCGTCTGACTTGTAGTTTGAACAACTGAATCACCTTCAACCCCAACGCTCGCAAGCTCTTTAGACTCATCTGCCTTTGCATCATTTCCAGTCTGCAGCCCACTTGCCTCGGTTCCCGAAGAAGATGCTCCTGTATTGCCCTGAACCGAATTAGCCGACTGTACAGCAGGGAGTTCCTGCTCTATCGTCGGCTTCTCGGTGCCGAGCTGCAAGGGTTCCCAGCCACTAGGTGGTTGTTCACTTTTGCCCGACCATAATATGAGTATACTTCCAACCACCGCAGCAGCAATGGTCATCCCTTTGTTCCATCTCATTCTTCCACACCTCTCCCTAAATTCAAAATCATTCATTTCGAACACGGGCGGTGCTTCCGAACCGTTGTACTTTCCTGATGAAACAAGTTGTTCATTTTTCATGTCATGTGAAACAGGTCCTCACGCATAGAATAGAGGGAATGAACTGCGCCAGTACCGTAAAGCATGAAAGGAGGCCTGAAACAATGAAGGTTGGATTTATCGGAACCGGCAGCATGGGCAGCCTGCTAATCTATGCCCTGATCCAATCGGGTGCACTTGAGCCCCGGCAGATCGCGGCCAGCAATCGAACCCCGTCCAAAGTACGTCAGTTATCCCTCCGTTACCCCGGTCTGCATGAATCCCAGAGCAATCGGGAAACGGTGATCCGAAGTAATATCATCTTCCTGTGCGTGAAGCCGCTTGAATTCAAACATGTTATTGACGACATCCTGCCTGTCGTGAACCCCAATCATATAATTGTCTCGATCACCAGTCCCGTGCAGCTGCGACATCTGGAATCTTCACTTCCTTGCAAAGTCTCCAAGGTAATTCCCAGCGTCACACACCAAGTCGGCAGTGGAGCATCCCTCTGCATACATGGCGAACGAATGACCAGTGAAGACCGCGCTGTGTTGGAAAGTCTGCTCAGTCATATAGGCAGGCCGTACCAAGTGGATGAAGCCTGTACACGAATCACATCCGACTTCTCCAGCTGCGGACCTGCATTCATATCGTTCTTTTTGGAACAGTGGATCGAAAGTGCAGTGAAGCTGACAGGCATTAAAAGGGCAGATGCCTGCGCTCTGGCTGGCGAAATGCTCCTGGGAACAGGCAAGCTGCTCACCGAAGGAGGATACACCCCTCAAGAGCTTCAGGCTCGTGTCGCTGTACCCGGCGGTATTACCGCTCAGGCACTTGCACTGCTGAAGGTAAGTCTCGACGGTGTTTTCGACAGTCTGATCCACACGACACATGACAAATATGATGAAGATTTGTTAAAGCTGGATGAACTATTCCGAGCCGGTGAGATTAACCGGCAACAATATTAACGAGTTTGCCTGGAACGGCAATGACCTTGCGAATGGTCTTGCCTTCCAGCGCCTGCTTAACAGGTGCCAGCTCCATCGTAAAGTCCTGCATACCCTGTGCATCCAGATCCTTCGCGATCGTAGCACGAGTTACAATTTTACCATTTACCTGAACAACGATTTCCACTTCAGCATCCACTGTCATGGACTCATCATATTCAGGCCAAGCCACGTAAGAGATTCCACCTTCATGACCCAAACGGCTCCACAGTTCCTCTGCCATATGCGGTGCCAGTGGTGACAACAGCTGCACAAATTTCTCCATCGCTTCACGAGGCAGTGTGTCCGCTTTGTATGCATCGTTGATGAAAATCATCAGCTGGCTGATGGAAGTGTTGAAGCGCAGATGTTCCAGATCTTCCGTAACTTTTTTGATCGTTTTGTGAGCAGTCCGTTTGAACTCATCCGTTCCACCGTCCACCGTAATCTTGTCATTGATGGCTCCTGTGTCTTCGTTAATGAAGAGACGCCATACACGTGACAGGAAGCGGTGCATGCCTTCAACCCCGTTTGCATTCCACGGTTTTGTCGCTTCCAATGGTCCCATGAACATCTCGTACAGACGCAATGTATCTGCACCGAATTCATTGACGATTTCATCCGGGTTAATGACATTACCACGGGATTTACTCATTTTCTCATTATTCGTACCCAGGATCATACCTTGGTTCACCAATTTGTGGAAAGGTTCTTTGGTCTCCACAACACCCAGATCATACAGCACTTTGTGCCAGAAACGAGCGTACAGCAAGTGAAGCACCGCATGCTCTGCTCCGCCAATGTACAGATCAACTGGCAGCCACTGTTGCTGTTTCTCCTTGGAGATCAGTTCCTTGTCATTGTGTGGATCGATAAAGCGCAGGTAATACCAGCAGCTACCCGCCCATTGTGGCATGGTGTTAGTCTCACGACGTGCCTTCATTCCCGTTTCCGGATCTACCGTATTCACCCACTCTGTAACATTCGCCAGCGGTGATTCTCCAGTACCCGAAGGTTTGATCTGGTCGATATCAGGCAGCAGCAGTGGAAGTTGATCCTCCGGTACTGTCTTCATCGTTCCGTCTTCCAGATGCAGAATCGGGATTGGCTCACCCCAGTAACGCTGACGGCTGAACAGCCAATCGCGCAGACGATAGGTTACTTTACCTTGTCCTTTACCGTTCTCTTCCAACCAAGCAATCATCTTGGCAACCGCTTCTTCATTATTCAGTCCGTTCAAGAAATCGGAATTCACATGCGCGCCATCACCCGAATATGCCTCTTGTGTAACGTCTCCGCCTTGAATAACCTCGATGATATCCAGACCGAACTGCTTCGCAAATTCCCAGTCGCGTGCATCATGACCCGGAACTGCCATAACCGCACCTGTACCGTAACCTGCAAGAACATAATCGGCAATCCAGATCGGCAGTTTTGCACCATTAACGGGATTGATTGCATAAGCGCCAGTGAATACACCTGTTTTGTCTTTGGCCAAATCTGTACGTTCCAGATCACTCTTACGAGAAGCCTGCTCCTGATAAGCCTGAATCGCTTCACGTTGGTCATCGGTTGTAATTGCTTCTACCAATTCATGTTCCGGAGCAAGTACTGCAAAGCTCGCACCAAACAATGTGTCCGCACGGGTAGTGAACACCTTGATGACTTCCTCGCGACCCTCAATGGCAAATACAACTTCCGCACCTGTCGATTTACCGATCCAGTTGCGCTGCATATCCTTGATGCTTTCAGACCAATCCAGCTCTTCCAGGTCTTCCAACAGACGCTCTGCATACTCGGTAATTCTCAGAACCCATTGACGCATCGGTTTGCGTACAACCGGATGTCCACCACGTTCACTCTTGCCATCAATAACCTCTTCATTAGCAAGTACCGTTCCAAGGGCTTCACACCAGTTAACTGCAACTTCATCCACATAAGCCAGGCCCTTATTGTACAGCTGGATAAAGATCCATTGTGTCCATTTATAGTATTCAGGGTCCGTTGTGCTGATCTCACGATCCCAGTCATAAGAGAAACCGAGCGATTTGATCTGGCGACGGAAATTGTCAATATTACGGAATGTAATATCTCGTGGATGTTCACCTGTATCCAGTGCATGCTGCTCAGCAGGCAGACCGAAAGCATCCCAACCCATTGGGTGCAATACGTTGTAACCGCGCATACGTTTGTAACGGGAAACGATATCCGTTGCCGTATATCCTTCCGGGTGACCTACGTGCAGACCTGAACCGGATGGATAAGGGAACATATCCAGTGCATAAAATTTCGGTTTAGCAGGGTCCTCACCCGTTTTAAACGTTTTATTTGCATCCCAATATTGCTGCCAACTTTTTTCCATGACTTGTGGCTGATAGCCGTGTTTCGGCTGGTTATTCTCACTCATCTATTGTTCCTCCTTCAGGTTATTCACTTTAGCTTTAATTGCAACAAAAAAACCTCAGCATCCCGTAGCGTTTGCAGCGCTAGGGACGAGAGGTTGAATTCCCGTGGTACCACCCTAGTTAGCGGACGAACGTGCTTCGTCATCCACTCCCTTTGGACCTGTAACGGCGGTTAACCGATGCGGATTTCCATTCCTGATCCCAAGCTTTATACAAGCAGGTTAAACAGAATGGTGTAATCACCGCATTTCTCCAAGGCGAGTTCGCAAATCACTGTCAACCGGCTTGCACCAACCGCCGGCTCTCTGTTATGTACAGGAATTACTACTGATCCTTATCATCGAAATATGTATACAATATCGGGACCATTATATAAAAAAGCAAGCCCAAAGTCAATATTACACGTTATAATCGCTATCTTGAAGTCTACGCTTCGTACCGTTCATAACGCTGGTTTCTTTTCAAGATAACCGAAAACGCTCAATGCCTTCCTCCAGATTATGAATGGTCCAATTCACATGTTCCTGATTATCATATTGACGATAAGCGCACTCAATGCGCAGCACCAGATCAAAGTACAAGTCATAGAGACTTCTTCTTTTCAGCTCACTTTCAGTCGTAATCGCATGCCCATACCCTTTCACAAAACCGGGCGTATAGTTAAAATGACTGAAATAATGCTCCATCAGAGGATCTGCCCACAGTGAACGTTCAAAATCAATAATCGCTGTGATGCGACCTTTGTCTACTAACACATTGCCATCCCACAGATCCCAACTGACAAGCACAGGTTCTTTGACATCGTTAAGCGCATCCGACTTATCTTCAATCAAGCGTCTCAATTCAGGATAGTCGATCGAAAATGTAATTCCGGCTTCTTCCCCATCGGTAAGAATGTCATCCATCAGATTCATAAATGCTTCTTTCCATGTGGAATATCGCTGTTTGTGCTCCGAGAAATATCCAAACTTCTCACCCTTGATTTCATTAATTCGACGATTATAGCGCCCCAGTTGTTGTTCAACGGCTTCCTGCTCTTCCGCAGAATATTGATCCTTGACCTGATTATAGGGTGTTCCAGACATGTACTCCATGATAAAATAACGCGCTGAAGCCATAGTTAACGAATCATCATAAGCTAGTACTTGGGGTATGGGAACATCTTGCAGCTCGCTGATGAGTCGCAGTGCCTCAACCTCGGCAATCATGAGATCCTGCTCACAACGCATCACATTGGTCGAAGCCGAAGGTGCAATTTTGAGTACCACTCGCTGTACGTCACTAAGTGTGATGAGATATGCATGATTGGCCCAGCCATCCACCATTTCCTTGTAGTCCTGTATACTCGCAGAGAAATGCTGCTCTATTATGGCATTCAGTTGTTCTGACGTAAGTCTTGTTTTATATGTACTTTCCACCTCTACACCTCACCTCGACTATTGATTTCCTTAGAAAACGCTTTCTATCCGACTATTATCGCCTCCTTTACTTTAACTGGCAATACTTTTTGTCATGCTCGTAAGTCTTTCCTAGCAGTTCCTTGCCGGATTGCAGAAGCTTTTTATTCATTCTCCAAAAAAATCAAACAAAAAAACTGCCCTTATGCACCATACATAAGGACAGTTCTCATTATTCGCTCTTACTTCACAGCAACGTAGAACAAGCGCTGTGCGCTGTCTCCGGCCTCTTTCCATTCAAAATCCGCATATACCTTCACGTCTCTAAAACCTGCCTTGGATAACTCCAGCTTCATCCAGTCCGGATTATATGCACGCTGGACATGAACTTCTTCAAACCGCTGGTACATATCCTTGTTACCATCATCCACACGCGAAAAAATACTGAGATGATGCTCAATCTCACAGCGATCCTGGTCCAGATCACAAGTCCAAATATAAGATACGGAGCGCTCATCCAGTACAAAAGGCTGCTCCTCATCATAACGAATAAGGGTATTGGGATGATGCACATCAAACAGGAACGTTCCACCAGGCTTCAGCATTTCGTATGTCCGCTGGAAAGTACGAACGACATCTTCTTGTTCAAGCAAATAATTGACACAATCACAGAAAGATATCACCGAATCCACAGGTTCCGGAACTCGCCATTCCCGCATATCCTGCTGCACCCAACGGACACTGCCCTCGCGATACAAGCGATGACCCTGAGGCGTAGCCTCCATCTTGCTGCGTGCAACCGACAGCATATCTGATGAGAGGTCAATGCCTGTAACTTCGAAACCGGAGTTCACGAGCGGGATCGTAATGGAGCCCGTTCCACAGCCAAGTTCAGCGACACTTTTGGGCATTCCATGCTTTTCCCATGCTGTTCTTGCAAACCTTATCCAGTCCGGATAAGGCATATCTTCCATTAATTCATCATACACATAGGCAAATTTCCGGTAAGACATGTCAGGCACCGCACTTTCAATTTCATTTTCCAATCCTGTTAACAAAAGAAAAGACAGGGGCATCCGGTGTTTACCCAGCCTATCCCTGCCTTATCCGAGTTCCATATTACAACTATTTAATCAGGAAAATTACTTATTTTCACTTTGATCCGCAGGAGCAGATTCGGACAGATATGTCCAGCTTTCCTTTTGGACCACCAGTCCGTCCTTCATCAATTTCCCCAAGGCACGCTTGAAAGCAGACTTACTGATGCCAAAGCGCTGCTTGATGATATCCGGCGGAGTTGCATCCGAGTAAGGCATGCCGCCCATAGGGCGTTCTTTCATGAAAGCGAGCAGCTTGTCTGCATCTTCGTTACGTCCAACTTGTTTGAGTTGAGTCATGGCCAGATTCACACGTCCGTCTTCACGTACCAGTGTCACCCGACATTTCACTTTCTCACCAAGACGCAGCATATGACTACGTTCGGATGAATGAATCATACCAATTGCGCCAAAGCCCAGTACACCGCCCTCTACAAGTACAAAAGTACCCATCTGCAGTGGCTTGTATACCGTCGCTTCAACCCACTCGTTTAACCATGAAGTTGGCGCATGGAAAGACAATGGTGAAAGCTCACGTTCCCCGGCCAATTTGGCACGCAGACGTCCCTGCTTGTCATGTTCCATTATTACAAAGACTTCATCCCCCACTTGAGGACGCAGTTCTTCCAGTTCAGGCAATTCACGAATAGGAAGCAGCAATTGCCGTCCAAGGCCCATTTCCAGGAAACAGCCCAGTCGTGGGTGAACATCAGCCACAACCAGTCGTGCCATTTCGCCAAGCATGAGATAAGGCTTTTTCATCGTTACGGCCAGACGATCTTCTGTATCAAAGAATACAAATACCTCAAGCGTCTCACCAATTTTAATATCCCGTGTTAACTCGGTATAGTGAAGCAGTACATCTTCCGATCCTGTCGTCAAAAAGAAGCCAAACGGAGACACTTCACGTGAAACCGGCAAAGAGACGACTGTTCCAGCAATCAAACTCATACAGTTTCCACCACTTTGGCATCAGACCATAGTCGTTCAATGTTGTAGTATTCACGCTCGTCACGGTGGAAGATATGAACAACAACATCGCCCATGTCCATCAATACCCAACGTGCTGAATCCATACCTTCGATACCTTTGATCGTCGCTCCGGCTGCATGAGCCTGTTTGCGAATTTCAGTGGCAATGGCTTGTACCTGTGTATCGGAATTCCCGTGACAAATAACAAAATAATCTGCCACCAGAGAAACATTAATCAGATCCAACGCTACAATGTTGGATGCCTTTTTGTCGTCAGCGGCAGCAACCGCCATATTCATAAGTTCTTTCGATGATACTGTCATGAACCAACCTCCATAATCTATAATTGTGCAATTAAGTCATTCCGCGACAGCATAGTCAAAGGATAAATGACACGTCGTTGCGAGATCAGCAAGCTGATCGTCGAATCGAATCCGGCAATTAAACCTTCCTCCAGACTACGTTCAGCCTGTTCGCGAATGTGATCCACTCCCGGGAAATCTCGTCCCGGTTCAATGTAATCGGCAAGACATACCACTTTGTCCAGCAAGCTCATGCCTACCCGACCCGAGGTATGCCACCGGATGGCATTAATAACTTCGGAATCTTCTACACCGTAATCTCGCTCGGCTACAAAAGCACCGACTTCGGAATGCCAGAGTTGCTTGTCATGCTGCAGAAGTTCCTGGTTTAATCCGTTATCACGGATGACCGCTTCCATCTCCGCTACGGGCCAGTACTTCGCCACATCATGCAATATCGCTGCCAGATCTGCTTTCACAGGATCAGCACCGTATTTTTCAGCCAACATCACTGACGATTCCATTACACCCAGTGTATGCTTCCAGCGTTTTTCCGGCATTTGTCCGGATACGGCTTGAATCAGTTCCTCACGGCTTAGTGCCATATAAACCGCTCCTTACAATGTATTGGTGTACTTCATCAGGAATCATGAAGCGTACCGAATGTCCTTTGGCCAGACGTCTGCGTACGGCTGTCGATGAAATATCGACCAAGGGCATCTCGGCCAGCAGGACCCGATCCTGTAACTCGTCTGGTAAATCATCCAGATGTAACTGGAAGCCCGGCCGACCAACTCCAATAAAGGTTAAGCGTTCTGCAAGCTCTTCAATCTGCTCCCATTTGGGAAGATAGTTCACCATATCCGCCCCGATAATGAAATAAAATTCATGTTCAGGATGGCGACGCCACAGTTCCTTCATCGTATCGATGGTATAAGACACTCCACCCAATTCCATCTCGATACCCAGTACCTCATATTGCTGCACACCCTTCACAGCCGCTTCCGTCATATCGAGACGTTGCTGTCCCGAAGCTCCGGCTCCGCGTTTGTGAGGTGGAACATGGGAAGGCATGAACCAGATCTCATCCAGTGCATGCGAGTCCCTTGCCGCTTCAGCTGCCAGGAGGTGTCCCATGTGGATCGGATCAAACGTACCACCCATGATGCCGATCTTCACCTACGTCACGCTCCCTTATCTAGGTAGTTCGATTTGTTTGTTATCGCGCGATTCTTTGTACAGGATGATTGTGTTACCGATGAGTTGTACAAGCTCACTTCCCGTTTCACGGGCAACTTCTTCTGCCATCTCTTTTCTGTCCTCGTCATTGTTGTTCAACACTTGCACTTTCATCAATTCGCGCTTCTCAATCGCATCTTCGATGTGACGGAACAGGTGCTCATTGGTTCCACCTTTACCAATCTGAAATACAGGGGTCAGGTGATGTGCCTGTGACCGCAAAAAGCGCTTTTGTTTACCGTTTAACATGAATACTCCATACTCCTTATGTTGAGCAGGCCCTGATCGACAGCGCAAAAACTGTCCGGACCTGACCATTCAATTATTATTTTCACACTTCAAAACTGTTTAGTACTGCTCGTCTCATCGTCTCCACAGGAGCCGGAATGCCGAGCCAATGTTCAAAGGCCACTGCGCCTTGGTATACAAACATACCCAGACCACCGTGCACCGTGCATCCTCGCATCCGCGATTCTCGAAGCAGACGGGTCTCCAGCGGATTGTAGATCAGATCACTCACCGCTGCGCCTTCACGGATCAGTGTGGGATCAACCGGTACGTCATCAACATACGGGTGCATTCCTGCAGCGGTTGTGTTAATCACGATATCAGCCATAGCCAGTACCGTCGCAACGTCTTCCATGCCACTGCCCGAGATTTCTCCCAAGCCATGCCCCCGCAAATCCGAAGCAAGTGCAATAGCCCTGTCCGCTGTACGGTTTAGGATATGGATCCGCTCAGGCTTCTCCAGTGCAAGTGCATATATGACACCTCTCGCTGCTCCTCCTGCTCCGAGTACAGCAATACGTTTACCAGCAAGCTCAGGCACAGCCTCTTCCTTCAGGGAGCGGACATAGCCTATACCATCCGTATTGTACCCTGTCAGTGTTCCACCTTCATTGACGATGGTATTCACCGCACCAATCAGGCGAGCACTTTCATCGATCACATCCAGATACTGCATCACCTGCTCTTTGTGCGGGATGGTGACATTAACACCACGATAGCCCAGTGCCACAATTCCGCGAACGGCCGCTTCCAGTTGATCCGGATGAACATGCAGTGGCATATACATTCCATTCACTCCTGCAGCATGCAGAGCCGCATTGTGCATTGCCGGAGACTTGGAGTGAGCAATAGGATCACCCATAACACCAAGCAACACGGGAAGTGAAGAGTTGAATTTGTTCTGCTCAGACATAGGTCCGCCTCCGATCCATCTGATGTACAGCTTCTGAGTTTACTAGATCAAGGATGGGCGGATCTGTACACGAATGCCTTTTGGAGCATGAACAGCAACAAGCGCTCCAATATCGCCATTAACCTTAATCCAGCCCAGACCCGAGATGAATACATCCGATTGACTGCCGCGTTTGATGCGGAATTCATGTCTGGTCCATTCAGCCATCTCTGCTGCATCCTCACGGGTTGGCGGAGACAACAATTCTCCCAGGTGGTCGCGGTACAGATCATCTGCACGTTCCAGCTTCGTCCGGTGAATATCAAGCGCAGTGCTGATAAAACAAGTGAACGACTGGCGATCACCTTCCACAAAGTCAAATCGAGCCATGCCGCCGAAGAACAACGTCTGACCGGAGTTTAACTGATACACAGCCGGTTTAAGCGGTTTTTCCGGCATGATGGCAGCGAGATCCTTACGTGAAACAATCTCGCTGAAACGCCATGGATACACGATTCCAGGCGTATCAATGATATATTTTCCATCATCCAACGGAATGTTCACCATATCCAGCGTTGTTCCCGGATAACGGGATGTGGTCAGTTCCTGCTCCAGATCGCTGTAATCACGAATCAGACGGTTAATCAGTGTGGATTTACCCACATTGGTACCGCCTACCACGTACACGTCACGATCTTCGCGATACGTTCCTACAAGCTCAAGCAGTCGGTCGAAGCCCTGATTTTGCTTTGCACTGCACAAGACTACATCGACGGTACGCAAACCTTGTTCTTTGGCTTGCTTCTGTACCCAGTTGCGAACCTTGTTCCAGTTGGTTACTTTCGGAAGCAAGTCCGTTTTGTTCACAGCAAGCAATACCGGATTGTTGCCTACAAAACGTTGCAGACCGGAGATAATACTGCCATCAAAGTCAAACAAATCAACGATATGGATGACAAGTGCATCCTTATCCCCGATTTTGCTAAGCAGCGCCAGGAATTCGTCCTGATCCACCGTAACGGATGATGACTCATTGTAGTTTTTGATGCGGAAGCAGCGCTGGCATATAACCGGTTCACGATCCAATGCCTTCTCGGGGATAAACCCTGGTAATTCCGAATTTTCTGTTTGCAGATGCACGCCGCATCCGCTGCACCTTACGGCAAGATTGCCGTTATGCGGTTCTGTCATTTCTTCTTTTCCTCCTCAAGCCATAAGCCTTTCCTGCGTAAACTCGTTAGAGCAATCCGTTCCACGCGTCGATTGAAGCGGGTCATAAATCCTTCGTCCCCAATGGAGATTGGCAGTACCAGAACGGTATATAACCCCATCCGGTTCCCTCCATAAACGTCCGTAAGCATCTGATCGCCTACTACAATCGTGTTTTCAGGAGATAACTCCATCATTTTCATTGCTCTACGAAACGGTACATTCGATGGTTTGCGTGCACTATGCACAAACTGGATATCCAGCGGGGTCGCAAACAGGGATACACGATTCAAATTGTTATTGGACACAATCATCAGCTTGAAACCTGCCTCTTTCACACGTGCAAACCATTCAATCAGTTCGGGCGTAGCGTCAGGGGCTTTGGCTCCAACGAGTGTGTTATCCAGATCAGTTATAATTCCACGGTAGCCTTGAGCGTACAGCTCTTCCAGATTAATGTCAAAAACCGTGTCTACACGCAGCTTGGGCATTAACATTTTAAACAAAGAAGTCACCTCAGTTTCATACGACACACTATATCACAAATCCGTCTTTCCTGAAAATGCATACAGCGCCTGATGGCATAGGAAAAAAGGAAAAACGGGACGGGCAACAACTATGCCCGTTCCGCTTTCAGTTCCTTCCGCAGCTTCAAGGCGGTCTGATAGACGCCCTTCCAGTCGTCGGCAGTTACGGACGCCGGACTGTAACGAGTCTGTTCAAACTTCGTGAGAAGCTCATACAATGTTGCTTCTGCAGCAGGTTTTGCCTGGCTCCAGCGGGCTACCGATTCACGAAGTGTCTCGTCTCCGCTCCGGGTCAACCCTTTGCGTTTCACATACTGAATCCAACGCTCGGTCTCTGCCACGACCTTCTGTTCAGGGGTGAGCGGTCCACCTGTCCGTAAACGAAGCAGGAAGAATCGCATGGAGAAACGATTACGCCAGAACATATATGCTACCCACAATACAATAATGGCTCCTGCAGCCCAGATAACAAAAGTCGGGATGGCAGACGATGTCTGCTCAGGTGCAGGGGTCTGCTCTTCCTCTTGTACCGGCTCCTCTTCTGGCTCTTCTTCAGGCTCATCTACAGGTTGTACATCAGGCTGTTCCGTCAGCAGAGGCATATCAAAGCCCGGCGTTGCTTCAACAGGAATCCAACCATACTCACCAAAGTAAACCTCTGCCCAGGAGTGTGCATCTGCATTGGTAACGGTGTAGGTCGTCTCAATCTCCGCACCAGGTTGACGTGGGGCCTGCATGTCCGAATTCAGGGACAGTTGTCCCGGCGCATAACCTTTAACCCACCTTGCAGGAATGCCCTCCGAGCGCGCCATCATCACCAGCGCAGTGGAGAAGTAATCACAGTAGCCTTCCATGATATCAAACAGGAAACCTTCCACAAAGTCGCTGCTTACTTTTCGAGATAAATCCGGATTGTTTGTGTATTCAAAGTTAGTTTGTAAATAGTTTTGCAGTAATGCCACTTTTTCATACGGAGTATTCGCAGATGCCGTTATCTCGGCCGCCAGATCCGAAACCCGGTCAGGGAAACGGGATGGTAACTGCAAGTACATATCATCTGCCGGATTACTGTTATACAGATCTTCAAATGACTTCGTACGAAGCTCATCTTCCACAATCACTGGGGCTTCGGATACGATAGTATACGTCTTGGGATACTGCGGTTGCTGACGGTCTGTCACCACATGCAGTTCAGCCTGTTTAGCATTCCACAACATCCGTTCCGTTCTGTCCTCACCATTAATTGAGCTCACTTCCGAGATCGAATAAGCACCAAAGAGAATCGGATAGACATTATCATTCAGCATCGTTACATTCTGAGTCACTTGTTTGGTATTCACATTACCGGATTCTTGGTTCTCCAGAGGCTGTCCAGCTTGAACATTCTCTGTCGAACCCCGTCCACGGTCATCCCAACCTGTGCCTGTATACTCTGCACGTGTCTCACCGCGCCAGTAACTGCGCTCATTGGTCGTGACAGACATGACAGGGGTATAGTCGAAGTTAAAACCTCCACCAAGCTGATTGTCTTCCCTGCTGTATCCCGATTCGGTAGCTGAGGGAATATCAAGGTTTCCGTTACCAGCCTGACTTGTGGAAGTTCCGGTATAGTTACGCCACGCCGTATATGGGTCCGTCAAGGTGGGTGGAATCTCCGGCATATTAACGCTGGCTACAATAATCAAAGAAAAGATAATGGCAATATTGGCCAGGACTTTATAAGGATACCGGATGATTCGTTTCCAACCTTGTGGATACTGAAGCTGATAGTTACGGAAATGCTGACATACGAGCCATCCCATCCCCGCAAACATCACCCACGCGATTTCAATCCAGAGTGGAATCTGGGTGAAAGAATCGAGAATCCCCATCGAAATGATGTTAACACCCAGAAAAACAAGAATGCGACGTGTTGTGGTCACGAGTCGAAGCGCAGCTTCAAGCATCACCCATGCACACAGGGAGAACCAGATGTACGGCGTCATGTGTAATATGAATTGTTCCGCTCGGTCCGTTAAAGAGCCATAAGGGATGTACACCGTATAATCAATTAGCGTTTTATGCAAAATGTAACCAACAACGACCGCCTTGATGATCGCCCGATAGATCGTTTTGAAGGGCAGAATGACCTCCAGCACACTGACCGCTGCAAGTGTCCATAACACCAGAGAAGTTGTCTCCGTGTACCACGATTCCTGCGTAAATGAAATCCACTGCATTCCAATCAGGAAAATCCAGAGCAATGACGCTGCATGATACCAGGATCGTTTGCCTGTAACACTTTCATTTCCTTTTGTACTCATACAGAACCTCCCCCCATCACCGTTGGAAGCTCCTGCAAGTGAGAAACAGTGAATGACCTCGTGCCTCTTCCACTCAACATGGCATTCCACTCGGCACTCCGGCGGGATTCACTGGTATCGATCAGAATATGACATGGCGTCATGCCCCGCGTATCGGCCCAGCGCAACAGTTCCATTATTTTTTCATCCTTCTGGGGAGAAATCACGACAAAGTAAGCTCCCTGAGGCAGTTGACGTGCGATTCTTTCCACGCTGGGCAACAGATGGGTATCCTGACCGTTATATTGAATATCCACCAGATGATGCATCATCTTCTGTCGTTCCATCAGACTTTCACTGGGGGCCATGAAGGATGTCTGGTCTGACAATGTCAATAACCCCATCCCCATTCGTTCCCTGACACCATACTCCAGCAGAGAGGCAGCCGTGGAAACGGCAATTTCAAATGCATCCCCATGATCATAACTTGATGCCAGCGCATCCAAAACCAGAACGGTTTTGGGCACAGACTCATGTTCAAACTCCTTGGACTTCCAGTTCCCTGTCTTTGCCGTTGCATTCCAGTGAATGCGGGAAAGTCGATCTCCGTATACGTAGTCACGTACACCATTGATCTGAGTGGTCTCTCTCCGTGAGCGGGTTAACGCCGTCTGAGGACCGGATAACCGTGATTTGCGGTCGTAAAGCTGCCAATATGGAATAAATACCGTTCTTGGCAGTACGCGAAACTCACCTTTGGCCTTAAACTTTCCTCGATGTTCAATCAGTCCAAATATGTCCTCGCTGGCACATTCCGTTTCTGAAAAAACATACTTCCCCCGCTCAAGTGGCGGTGTCTGAAAAGACAACTCGCCATTACCTCGCATATTGGGAATCAAACTTTCCTTGAACGACCACGATTCTCCGTTATGCCGATGCAGCATTTCACGCACAACAACATAAGGAAGCGGGAGGAATCCCGGAATCGTCAGACTCAGCTGTACTTGAACCTGGTCACCCGCATGCAGCAATTCTTCGTGGTCTGGACCAGAAGATAACCTACGAACTCCTTGAGCACGTCTTACCCCGCTAAATCCAGCAATGGCAAGATACACACAGAGCAGGGTCACCATCGACAGCAACATAAGGGATGTCTTCCCGCCCTGAAACAAAACATAAGCCAGACAGCACATCCACACCATTGCGATGCTCCATACGCGTGGGTGGCGTAACCCTCTATTAACTGTTCTCAAAAGCGGCTTCATGAACTATTGCCCCATGGAGACGGGCACGCGTACTTGCTGGAGTACGGCATTCAAAACGGCCTCGGAACTCATACTGTCCAGTCTCGATTCGGGACGAAGCACAATACGATGAGAGATCACATAAGGGGCCATCGTTTTCACATCATCCGGAAGCACATAATCACGTTCCTGCAAGAAAGCAAAGGCTTTTACGGCCATCATGAACGATATGGCTGCCCGTGGGCTGGCACCCAGCAATACAGATGGGTGGGAGCGGGTTTGACGAACAACATCCAGCAAATAGTCCATAACCGGATCACCGATAAAGACCTCTTTAATCTCCTGCTGGATTGCCGAGATCTGGTCCATATGAGTCACGGATTCAAGGCGATCTACAGGCTGACCGAGCTGATGCTGTTTCAATAGGATTTTCTCAATTTCCTTATCGGGATAACCTAGACTTATTTTCAACATAAACCGGTCGAGTTGTGCTTCCGGCAAAGTATACGTACCTTCAAAATCAATCGGATTCTGAGTTGCACAGAGCATGAATGGATGTGGCAGATCATACGTATCACCATCAACGGTTACGCTGCGCTCCTCCATAACTTCGAGCAGAGCCGATTGGGTTTTTGTTGTGGCCCGATTAATCTCATCAGCCAGCAAAATGTTGGTCATCACAGGACCTGGTCGGAAATAAAAACGCTCATCCTTCGGATGGAACACCGATACGCCCGTAATATCACTAGGTAAAATATCAGGATTACATTGAATACGCCGGTACTCACCACGCATGGATTTCGATAATGCCTTGATTAACTGCGTTTTGCCAGTTCCCGGTACGTCTTCAATCAGAACGTGCCCGCCTGCAAGCAAAGCTGTAAGTAAAAGTTGAATTTCAAAGGATTTCCCCATAATACAGGATTCCAGATTAGAACGAACTGCGGATATGATTTGGATCGACTCTTTGCGCACAGGCATGTGGTCTAACCTCCTAAAAAAGCATACAGATTTCCTTTTATTGTACATGATCCAGAGTCACGAGTACACTCGAAGGAACTCACAATTTGTTTCCAGCCCGTCAGATTCACCGCAGTTCTCGCATGAATACGACAAAAAAGCCCCGGATAAAAGTTATCCGAAGCCTCTGCTGAATCGCACTATGTTCAAGTAGATTTCCCATTCTATGTTAGCCTTTTGGTCTAACGACCAATGCCGCGAGAAAAGAAAAGATGATCGCTGACGAAATCCCCGCCGCAGTCAGGTCAAAAATCCCTGTAATCACACCTAACCACCCCTCTTTTTCCAGCTCCGTCAATGCCCCGTGCACCAAGGAATTACCGAAACTTGTGATGGGGATGGTAGCACCCGCACCTGCAAATTTAACCAAGGGGTCATACACGCCAAATGCATCCGCAAGCGCACCTGTCACAACAAGTGTACTCATGGTATGAGCTGGCGTCAGTTTAACCCCATCCATTAGAAGCTGTCCGATAACACAGATTAAACCACCAACAATAAATGCCCACAAGAACTGCATTACCTTTATCCCTCCTTTTCTATGGCTACGGCATGTGCAATACAAGGAATACTTTCACCCTGCTGGTACGAAATCGGAGATAACAGCGCCCCGGTAGCAACAACGAGAACCCGTTTAAGATCACCCTTCTGCATCCGGTTCAAAATGTGACCATAGGTGACGGTGGCTGAACATCCGCAGCCACTTCCCCCGGCAACAACATAAGGCTGTTTCTCCCGATCATAGATCATCAGGCCGCAGTCATTAAATACCGTCTGTTCCATGGGAATGCCTTCTTTTTGCAAAAGCTCTTTCGTAATTGGCAGACCGACGGAAGCCAGATCCCCAGTCACAATGAGATCATAATAGCCGGGTTCCAATCCCGTATCCCTGAAATGAGAGATTATAGTGTCGGCTGCTGCTGGCGCCATCGCTGAACCCATATTAAAGGGATCTTTGATGCCCAAATCCATAATGCGTCCAATGGTGGCTTTGGTAACAACGGGACCATCACCAGTACGGGAGACCACACCACACCCTGCTCCTGTGACGGTATATTGCGCATAAGGCGGCTTTTGGGAGCCATACTCCGTCGGATAACGAAATTGTTTTTCCACCGTACAGTTGTGGCTCACCGTTCCTGCAAGGACATAATCTCCAGCTCCGGAGTCAACAATCATGGAGGCCAGAGCTAATGTTTCCATGGATGTGGAGCAAGCACCAAAGACACCCAGATAAGGTACACCCAGTTTTCGTGCTGAAAAGGAACTGCTGATAATCTGATTCATCAGATCTCCACCAACAAAAAATTGAAGCTCTTCCTTGGTGATATTTGCATTTACCAAGGCCAGTTGGGAGGCCTGTTCGAGCAGTTTGCGTTCTCCCTTTTCCCACGTCTTCTCGCCGATTTCGAGGTTGTCATAGACATAATCGAAATCAGATGACAGTGGACCCTCGCCTTCTTCTGGTCCTACAACTGCGGCTTTACCGATGATCCGCGGACGATTTTCAAACTGCCACGTTTGACGACCCAATCGCTTCATAGGTGCCCACCTCCAAATCCCAAAAAGGCATAAACGATCCCTACGACAAATGCTGCCACGACACCAAACACAATAACGGAACCAGCAAGTTTAAACATGTTGGCCCCTACACCGAGCACCAGTCCTTCAGCACGATGTTCCAGTGCAGCAGAACACATGGAATTGGCAAAGCCGGTAACCGGCACAGCAGTTCCTGCTCCTGCCCATTGAGCCATTTTATCGTAAACGCCGAGACACGTTAGAATAACCGATATGAGAATCATGACCGCTACCGTAGGACTGGAAGCTTCCTTCGATGTCATGTCGAAACCGGCCATAAAAGCCTCTTGAATGGCCTGTCCAATCAAACAGACGGTACCCCCAACCAGAAATGCTTTGAGGCAATTTTTCAGGATTGGACGAGGCGGCTCATGTTTTTTTGCGACTTTTTTGTACTCCTTTTCATCCATGGACAGGGACGACGATTTTTTTTCGCTTCCGGATGCAGATTGAGCTGGCAAGATACAAGACCTCCTCTATGTGAAAATGGTTCAAAGCTACGGCTGAATGCCAATGTGTGTAATCCTATATTCATTGTTTGTTAATAATCGGAAGGTTATGTATCCGGCGACAGACAGCATATGTTTCCAACAAGATTATGTTGTGAAAACAAGATGGGAATACGCCGGATCTGAGGACTTTTAGATACGTCTATAAATAAAGAAGAACAATCACGAGCAAGATAAAAAGAACGATAAACAGTACTTTTTCCGTGCCCTCTTCTGGAGGCTTCATTGTATATTTAGCTCCTTCCTTTAAACAGACAAACAAATATTGAAATAAAGAACTTCAAAAAATGATGACATCTCCTCCATATATTCATATTCATTGAAGTGGCATCAGGACTGCGACTACAGCGGATAGAATCATGAAACTTGGACACGGTAAGCGCCCAAAATATGCCTTAAATACGTGACATAAACATGGACAATCACTTGCGCAAGGTTCATACTGTAATGTGACCAGTGGTTAAATAACAAGTCCTCAGCATATTAAAGTGCATGTTCAAAAAGATAAAAGACTTTTGAACTACATCTTAAAAGGACAACAGGCGGGTAGCCGTTCTACTGTGACCTGAAATACATACCAACAGAGGAGTTGTTGACACATGAATGAAAAAACGATGGATATGTTTCGTACGTTGACGGAATTTCCTTCCGCATCCGGTTTTGAACGTGAGCTTCGCGGCTGGATGAAAGATAAGCTTTCCGCTTATACCGATGAGTTCGTCCAGGATCGCCTGGGGAGTCTATTTGGTGTATTACGCGGGGAGGAATCCGGTCCTAAAGTTATGGTAGCCGGACACTTTGACGAAGTTGGTTTCATGACTACAGGCATTACGGAAACAGGTATGGTCAAATTCCGTCCTCTAGGTGGATGGTGGAGTCAGGCTGTACTGTCTCAGCGACTGGAAATCATCACACCTGATCGTCGGATTACCGGAGTTGTAGGTTCTACACCTACACACTTGCTGGACGAATCCCAGCGGAATAAACCTGTTGATCTGAATTCCATGTATCTCGATATTGGAGCAGACAACCGTGCGGAAGCAGAATCTTGGGGCATCCACCCAGGTATGCAGATCGTACCAATCTGTGAATTCACGCCGATGGCGAACCCGAAGAAAATTATGGCTAAAGCGTGGGATAATCGTTACGGCGTAGGACTTGCACTTGAACTGGTTGAAGCACTGCACAAGGAAAAACTGCCCAATACACTCTATGCTGGTGCAACAGTACAGGAAGAACTGGGGCTTCGCGGTGCACGTACGGCGGCCAATCTGATTCAGCCTGATATCTTCTTTGCACTTGACTGTAGCGCGGCGAATGATATGACAGGTGACAAACAGTCATTTGGACATATCGGAGAAGGCGCATTGCTTCGTATTTTTGACCCGGGCATGTTCACCCATCGCGGAATGGTGGAATATGTTCAAGATACGGCTTCATCCAATCAGATCAAAATGCAGTATTTCATCTCACCAGGTGGTACCGATGCAGGTCAAGTTCACCTGAGTGGAATTGGTGTACCATCAACAGTTATTGGTATCTGCGCACGTTATATCCACACCTCTTCTTCCATTATTCATACGGATGACTACGATGCGGCCAAAGAACTGATTGTGAAACTGGTCAAAGGTCTGGATCGGACAACAATGAATACCATTATTAATAACGCGTAGTTCGGTTAAAAGAAAAGTCCTTAAATATGATGTACCTGAACGAGATGTCCCGTCAGACCGGGATGTCTCTTTTTTTGGTTTAATCAACTAGTTTAATAGGTTGAACATTATGGAGAATGCCACATAAGATATACGATAATGGAAGATCAATAACCAAACACCAACCAGTGGGGGACCTGTTATGGCAGTGGGAAGGAACGGAAAATCAAATAAAGGTTCTAACAAAAAACCAAACGCTGCTAACACCCTCCTTAATGGAAGCCTCAAAGGGAAAAATCTCGAACTGATTGTAGCAGCGCTATTGGTGAGCGGAAAGTTGAGAGTGGATGCAGTCACGTTGTTTCGTGAGGCTACATTGGTTGTAGAATTAGTTGGTCAATATAAAACACTTCAAAAGGTCACACCCTCCAATTCAGACAAACTGGTACAATTCCTGGATGAAACTGGCGGCGATATGACGCTTAATGATGTTATACAGGCATTTCAACAGAGAATTAATTCTTAAACGCCAAGAAATGAGGTTGAAGTGATGTCTGACTTTGACGGAAATGGATTCGCTGAGCTACTGATCATTGTCATTCTTGTTGTTTTATTTGTATTTGGTTCTTCCGATATTGACGACCTTACTGATTCACCATCTTAATCCTGAATTGGCTAGGTTATTACGATCCATTCATTATGAAATGCATACCTATAAACGCCAGCCTACAATATGCAGGCTGGCGTTTATAGGTATGGCTATAGAAATAGCGGCGAGAATGCAATCCAGGCCAAAATAAGGGTAAGCACAATGCAGACATTCTCTACAACGGCCCCACGCTTGGTCCCTGTACTCATCAGATTCACCCGTATGCGCCACTTGAGCGGAGGTAACGGACGAATACCCCGATTGGTTAGTGAATCGGCCAACAGATGCATCGCATATGCCGTGCCTCCCGCTACCCAGATCTCCGGTCCCTGCTGCTGGGTCGTGCTGTAAAGTAAGCCGGCCCATATCGCAGTTCCATATAAGGTATGCGTCAATCCCCTATGAGTTAGCGTGGTGCACAGCATAAGCAGGCTACCTGCAATCAGATTCCACGGCGCAAATGCGTGACCGTAAAACACCAGTCCGAGTCCAATCGCAAACATCAACACTTTGCGAAGCGAACGCGAAGGCAGGAATGACACGAGCGCAATGAGGAGCGCAAGCAACAGGTTCCATGGTTTGGCATGAACATAAAAGTACACAAAGACAGCTGTAGGCAACAGAATCGTCTGTAACAACCTGATCAGACTGTTAGGCAAGGCTCTGGATACCAGCAGCGAATTTGGCTCATCGATGTCAGGCAATAACGAACCAATCAGAGCAACCGTAACGGCCGGCGCAGTCACCGGCATACCGGCCAACTGCAGAACAGAAAGCGACACGCCTGTCCCGATAATAAGGTGGGATCTTCCCATCATGATGCAAAAACGTCCTTTCGAAGAAATCGGGAACATACGGCCCTGTTCCGATTTTACAACGAAAACAAAATAAGAACAATAGTTCGCATTTCTTATTTTAGTGACGATCAATTTGTCAACAACACGATACGGGAATGCCTATCCTTTCATACAACACGGCTTCACACGCCATCGCTGTATCTTTCAGACAACAGAACGGCAGATTCCAGACTGGTCATTTGTAGTGCAGCAGTACGTGCTTCAGCAAAAGCCTCTCTCGCCAAATCTGACAGAACCTGTCCCGGAGGCATCTCCAGAAAAAGTCTTCCTCCCAGTTCATAAATTAGCGTGGACACCTCATCCCAACGAACGGGATGTGCAATGTTGGTTGCAAGATCCTGTCCAATGTCATTGGCCGTCCGCAGTACACGTCCTCTGACGTTGCCCGCGTAAGGAATACGAGGTTCATTCATTTGGATATGACCGATGGCTTCCGTTAACTTCAAGGAAACGGGGTCCAGCAGCTTGCAGTGGGATGGTACGTTCATATTCAGCCGTATGGCTTTACGGGCTCCATTTTTAAGGCATACAGCGAGAACGGTGTCGATCGCCTCCAGTTTGCCTGCGATCGAAATCTGGGTAGGTGCATTCAGATTCGAGATGTACACCGGATTCTCTTCAGTATGAATCTGATTCACCACAACCTCTACCTCACGCCGAAGAAGTCCGGTCACAACGCCCATGCCATAACCTTCGGGGTAAGCTGTCATCATGCCTTCACCTCGTAACCGGACCAACGGCAACGTGTCCTTGAGCGTTATTGCGCCCGATATAACCGCTGCCGCAAAAGCCCCAGCGGAATGACCCGCAACATAGGCCGGCTTCACGCCTTCCTCCAATAGGGCCCGAGCCACAGCAACGCCGCTGATACATAATGCCAGTTGTACGTGGTCGGTTGTTTCCAGCGATGCCTGTGTGTCCAGTTCCAGCACGTCCATGTTCAAAATCTCACTGGCCTCATGCAGTGTCGCCTGAATTGCCGGATGAGAGGGTAATTCATGGAGCATGCCTGGACGCTGGGCTCCCTGACCAGGGAATAAGAAGACTACGCTCATTCTATTTCTCCTCCCTTATTTCGAAATCTCCCATGGATCATTCGTAAGTATAGGACCTGAGCATGTTTTTAACATCACCTTCGAGCCCCCTCTGGCCCACTCCGCCAGCGAGAACGATCCTGCTGCAGTTTCTGCCTGAAGATCCAGCCGGACTCCGCTCCATTTACCAGAGATGCTCAAATGAGTATTTAGCTTTTCCAGCAGTTCTGTTGCCTGCTCAGGTGTAAGTCGTTCGGGTAAACGAAGAATCAGATCCAGATCGCTTTCTGGACGTGTGACCTCTTGCCCTGTAGCCAGCTCAAATCCAACACTGCCTCCCGGACCCCAGATCCGTTCCGTCCTGCTCCAGAGTTCAGCAACCTGCTGTATCATACCGATCGCAGCAATATTCCAACGTTCCTCCGGGAGGTTATACCATGCTTGATCTGCCACCAGCTGCTCAGGGCTTACCCTGGCAATTACATCGTCCGGCGAGATGGAAGCGGCCCAGCGTAAATGCCGCTCTGGCCCCCGAACACCAACTGGAATGTTCCCCGCCGTCTGTTCTGCCCTGCGAACTACAACCCAAGGGTTTTTCCTCATCGTAGTGGTGACCCACACTGGAACCGGCTGCTCTCCTCTCAGCACGGCATTCCCGTGAATCTTTAACAGGTCATGCACTTGAAAAGATCTAGCTATTGGTTCCACTGTTCCTTCAGCAGCTTACGCACATGAACGGAAGCTGCACGACCAGACTGAGCCGCCTCGGAGGTCAGACGGGAACGGAGGTCCACCGGGGACTGACGTATTTCCTGTATGGTATCCGTAAGAATACGCTGAACCTTCTCTACATCAGACGGATCGGGTGAGAATGCGTTAATCCCATCAACCAGTTGGTGTAGGGCACCCAATTTGGCAAAAGACTGCACATCATATGCCGCCCCTGGCACTTTGGTCGCTGCTTCATTAAGCTCATCAATACTGCGACGAGTGATGCGCGCGGCAGATTGTTTGGACATGACCTGAACCGTAACCTCTGGGTCATTGAATGCGATAAGGCGATTGGACTGCATTCCGTGTGCCAGGAAAGCACCGGAGATCGCGTTGCCCACAATCAGGGCAATCACCGGATGGCCTGCTAATCGAGCCGATGCATAAGCATCTGCTGCTGCTGCGCAAGCCAGGTGTATGCCTAACAGTTCCTCACGATAGCCATAGGCCTGACTTGGTACATCAACGATCGCTACAATTGTACGGCGCTGACCATCTTGATCTGCTTCTATGGCTTCACGCACGTAAGCTGCAATACTCCAGCCCTCGTCCAGCCCCACTTCGCCGTTGCGGGCACGAACAAATCTGGCATTGGGATCAGGAACAACCGAGATAAATCTGACGTTTTCCTCACCAATCCGTCCATCTGCGCACAGCACAGAAGGGGCTTCTCCCTGTCTGATGTCTCCATGATCCGCCAGCAGGTTGAACCATTTTTCTCCTCGTGTCCCTGACGAATTGGAACTGGAGACCCATCCTTGACGAAGCTGCTCCAGCTGCTCTGCGCCCGTTTCGTCCTTGCGATTCTTCCATAATTCGCGCACATCTTCCGGCTTGAGATTCTCTGCGCTGCCAATCTCGGCAAGCAGATGCTGGTAGAGATTCACTTGTGCGCTCCGGTTTATTTTTTTGACATCTTGCTCGAATGAATCCCGAATGGCTTGTTTAATCTGGCCGATGTCATCTTCAACCAACTGATCTGCAAATCCGGCTTCGACACGCTGTTTGCCACCCACCATGGACCAGATCTTTTGTTTGTCACCCGAATCGAGTTCGGCGATCCCTGCCTCTTGTTCAATAACCTCGGACCCGTTCAGCTGCATCCGGCCCTGACGTGTCATGATTAGATGACTGGACAAACCTGCTGCACAGATCGACATCCCGCCGTAACAGCCAATCATCCCCGAGATCACACTGACGACAGGTGTATGAGGACGCAAAGCTACAATCGCTGCGCCAATCTCGGCAATAGCCAGCAGACCATAATTCCCCTCTTGCAGACGTACCCCGCCGGTTTCAAGCAATAACACTGGACGTGTCGGCACACCCTGTTCATGATCCTGCAACGCCAGCTCCAGAGCCCCGGCGATTTTGGCACCACATACCTCGCCGATACCGCCCCCCTGGAATGCACCCTCAAGCGCAATCACAACAGCAGGTTGTCCATCAATGGTTCCCCGAGCGGTAACTACACCATCATCACTTTGCGGGACGATGCCCTGAAGCGGAAGATGGGGGGATTCCACACGCTGAAACGGATCAATCAATTCGCGGAATGTGCCTTCGTCCAATACCGACTTGGCACGATCACGCGCACGCAGCTCAATGAAGCTCTCTTTTACCGCCATCCACTCTGCCTTATTGTTCATGGGTCAGCACCTCCATCGCTTGGGCCAAACGCAGATTCACAACACCTGGCGTTGCACCAAAATCATTGATTTGGATCGAAACCGCCACATCGTGCTTTTGAAAAAAACGGTCCAATCCTGCTTGCCATATATCGCCAAAGCCTTTGGCTGTCGTTCGGATCTCGACATGTGCCTGACCATCCGCAGACGGTTCCATCAACAGCTCCAGATCTCCTGAACCAGCCACCCCGACATGGGCTTTACCTTCCAGCTTACGTGATGTTTTATAATTAAAAGTCATGGTTTCCATGGTGTCCTGCACCTCCAAATTGTTTCTGTTATAACTGACTCGTTGCGAGCGGACATGCATCAAGCTCGGTTGACGCACTCTGATCTATGCGGTCGAGAAACAAGACCGCAGCCAGCAAGTCCGCGCTTCCGCCAGGGGAAGCGCCAATCCCGACAAGGCGGCTGCCCAGTTGCTCCAGGGCAGCCATGCCTTCCGCGGTGCCGCTGCCACCCCGTGACAGCACGGTGGCGGCACCGCTTCTTGCGGCGGCGAGGGCATCGTGCCCGCCGCGGTGCAGCAGGCAAGTATCTTCGAGACTTGCCATGATGGCCAGGAGCGCATCCAGACGCGCCTGCGTCTCTGTGCGCCCTGCACTCCGGGCTGCGCGTAGCGCTGGCAGCCCGATGTCCACTACGTGCGGGAAGCCTGCTTCGGCTTCTTCCCGCGCGCCGCGTGCGCCGTAGCGGCGCTGCACACGCTGCCCGTTCGACGTCCGCTGCTGCGGAGCATGCCGGTCGGGCAGCCGGGCAAGCGCCCCAGCGACGGCTGCAATCTCAGTCGCGCTAGTGCCGGGCCCACTCACCGCGGCAGCGCCGGTGAGCAACCCAAGTGCCCACACAGCTCCGCGATGTGTGTTGGTTCCGCCTGTGGCTGCGAGCATACTGGCTTCGCCGTCACGCCCAATCGCAGCCAGGCGTTCACGCAGCGATTGATCCGCAGGCTGTGCCCACCCTGCCTCACCCATCGCTGTAAAGGCAGGCCGCAGCGCCCGTGCCGAGCGGCGCATCAGCTCCACGTTCAGATCTGTATGTGCGCCATTGTCACGCAAATCTACAAGACCCGGTTTTGGCGTCAACTCCGCCTCATCAATCAACGCCTGCACGGCCAGTTCACCGAGCAGCACTCCGCATCTCTGTGCTGCCGAACTGGCCCAAGCCAGCTTCATCGGCTTCAAGTCCTGCCACATAGGGACAGGTGCATCCCTCTTAGGGCTTACCAACTGCGGAACTTGGATGGTGGATTGTATAGTCCACCGGACCATTCCACCAGCTCCTCGACACTTTTGGCCGCCAGAAGCGACCGTTTGGCATCCGTGCGGCGAATGTCCAGTTGTTCCGGGAACGCAATCAGTCCATCACTGATCAGACGTTCATTCAAGCTTGCATCATGAGCCTGTCCGAGCGGAGTAACACCGGCAACCGCCGCGAGTGCAAGTTTGCGTTCTTCGATGTTCTGTGCCTTGTACAGATAGGCAATTCCCTCTTCCGTCACCACATGTGTTACATCCTCACCGTAGATCATGACAGGTGCAATGGGCAGATGGGCTTCCTGACCAACATGAATGGCATCCAGGGAATCTACAAAGGTTGGCCGCTCTCCGTTCTGGAATGTTTCCACCATCTGTACGACCAATTTTTTACCCCGAACCAGCGGTCCCTCTCCATTCATCATGTTCAGCCAGGCTTCGGTATCATGTCTGCGTCCATGTGGGTCATGTCCCATATTGGGCGCGCCGCCGAATCCGCTGAGACGACCCGAGGTCACCGTTGATGAGTTGCCCTCGGGATCGATTTGTAATGTTGAACCAATAAACATATCTACTGCATACTGACCTGCCACTTGGCAGAGTGCACGGTTAGAACGCATGGAACCATCAGGTCCTGTGAAAAATACGTCCGGACGAGCGGCTGTATACTTCTCCATCCCTACCTCGCCGCCAAAAGAATGGATACTTTCAATCCAGCCACTCTCAATTGCCGGAATTAATGTGGGGTGGGGATTTAGCGCCCAGTGTTTGCATATTTTGCCGCGCAGTCCAAGTGACTCCCCGTAAGTCGGAAGCAATAATTCAATGGCCGCCGTATTAAATCCAATGCCGTGATTCAACGATTGAACGTTATGTTTGGCGTATATACCTTTGATCGCCATCATGCCCATGAGAATATGAGTCTCTTTGATCTGGCGCGGGTCCCGTGTAAACAGAGCTTCCAACTGGTAAGGCCGATCCGATTCAACAACCAGATCTACCCATGCGCCGGGAATATCTACCCGTGGAACCTCATCCACCAGTTCATTCACTTGCACGATGACGATTCCGTTACGGAAGGCCGCTGCTTCGATAATGGTTGGCGTTTCCTCCGTATTGGCTCCGGTGTACAGGTTCCCCTGACGGTCTGCTTTATCCGCCGCCACGAGCACAACATTTGGAATCAAATCAATGAACAGTCGACCATATAACTCCAGATAGGTGTGAATCGAGCCAATCTCGATACTGTTATCCTCAATCATCTGCGACATGCGGAGACTTTGTGAACCCGAATAGGAAAAATCAAGCTTGGAAGCGATCTTCTTTTCAAAGATGTCCAGATGATCCGGACGTGAAATACTCGACATAATCATGTGTAACTGATTGACCTTCTCCGGATCGACCTGAACCAGTGCAGCGGACAAAAAACTGGCCTGTTTCTGATTATTTCCTTCCAGTACAACACGATCACCCGGTCGGATGAGCAACTCAAGTGCATTTACAATTTGCTCTGTCGGCAGTACCTTTCCCTTGAGTAAAGACTCTACCTTCTGCATTCTGCTATGTTTCTCATCTCTTCTGGTCGTCCAGCTTGATGGGCCCAAGGGCTGTTGCTGCTGTTTGGTCGTACTCATCTCTGACCAGCCTCCCTTAATTATGATTTAATGTTCATCTGCCATTTGGTTTCATTATCATGTTCTCTAATTCAATCTGAAATTCGTTCATTCACATGCGGTACAGGTTTTATTTTACTCCTCACATTAATAATGTATAATATATAGTTATACATATATACATAACCAAATTGATATGGATGGTGATTGGCATGGATTTAATGCAACTTCGTTATTTCTGCAAAATTGCAAGGCTGGAGCACATCACACGAGCGGCAGAAGAACTGCACGTCTCCCAGCCAGCTTTGAGCAAAACGTTGAAACTGCTTGAACAGGAATTAGGAACCGAATTATTCGATCGAACAGGAAAGTTCATCCGGCTGAACAACTATGGTCGTGTATTTCTGAAATATGCCGAGCAATCTCTTGAGGCACTCGAAAATGGAAAACGGGAACTTGCGGATATGTCATCTGGTCAGGCAGGCGATATCCGTCTTGCATTCCCTGTAGGCTCTCACGTGGTTCCCGCCCTGTTATCCCGATTCAGACAACAATACCCGGATATCACATTTACGTTAATCCAGCATTTTGGTCCTTCTGAGCCTCCCCGATTTGATCTCTGCATCTCTTCGCTGCCCTTGCAGATTCCCCGAGTGGAGAGCTTGCCTCTTCTTACAGAGGAACTGTTCCTGGCTGTACCCGCTGACCACAAACTGGCTGGGAGAACATCCATCCGATTGGAAGATGCATCCGAGGAACACTTTGTCACGCTACGTGCAGGAAACGACCTTCGTGAACGAACCGACAGCCTTTGCCGAATTGCCGGGTTCAATCCAAAGCGTATTTTCGAAAGTGATGATCCGGCAACCGTACGCGGACTCATTCGCGCTGGCCTTGGTATTGCACTCGTTCCTGCGGTGTCCTGGGATGGATCTGTGGGTGAACATGTACGATTGATTCGGATTGAACAGCCTGTATGCGAACGAACGATTGGGATTTCCTGGTTGGAAGATCATTACCTGTCCAAAGCTTGTCTGATTTTTCGCGAGTTTACGGTCGCTTATTTCCGTGAGCTGGCGCTGGCTGATGCCCCTGGTGATTCCTCGGTCTGAGAAGTCGCATCACTGCCTTGCACAATTTCTCAATGTAATACACCATCGTGAAGGCTAGAATCGCAGTGCAAATCAGCAAAAGCACGATGCTGATGCCGAGCGGCATCTCCTTCACATAACTGCCCATCATCCAGATCGTCAGATTCAGTGCAAAATAACTGGCGAGATATGCCCGAAACGCATATTTGGCAATCCAGCGAAAAGCAGGCAGGAATCGGACTTTCATACGAATCAGTCCCGTTGCACCAGCGTACAGGAGCAAGATGAGCGCCATGTTAAACAGCACCATCGACGGTTTCAGATACGAAGACTTCAACAAATTCATATCCTCAAACCCATACGCAAATAGTTCCCGGTTCACCCAAATAAACAACAGCACACCGATGGGCAGCAGCGCCCACTTCATTTTGTCCAACCAGACAAGGCAAGCTTCCTTATATATGGATGTACCCATTCCCAGCAATGCAAATAGTCCATACATGGCAAAGATTCGATCCGTGTAGACCAGATCGGGATGCAAAAGATCCAGCAGAACATATCGGTCATAGAGCAGAATCAGAATGGCATACACGATGATGGATACCACCCATGCCACAGCTGCTTTTTTTCGATTCCGAATCATGAGCAGAGCCAGTGCAGTCACCAGCGGAATGAGCAAATGATATTGGAACATCATGACCGTATACCACAAATGCGGGGCTGCCGTTCCCAGCAGAAAGGCTTGTACAACATCCCCCACCTGCTCATATCCGCCTGCATTCACCGTTAATATATATACGGTAGTCCAGAAGAGATAAGGCCCGATGATCTCTTTAGCTTTATGCCATACATAGTGTCCATACTTTACGTCTCGCAGCTGTGCCACATCATACAAAATGGCAAAAATAAAGGCAGGTGCCGAGAACTTCGCCAGATTGTACAACATGCCAATCTCTATTCTGTGAGATACATCGGGAAACTGCTTTAAGAGAACCGACAGGATCAGCTGCATCATCACAGCAGTTACTGCAACCGCTTTAATAATCTCCGGCTGTGTTGCAGCCGGTGAGGTATCGTCCATTCTTTTTACACCCATAGGTGATCTCCTTTCAGCCATGTCAACACAATGAGAATTCACGTCCCCATCTTCACTTCTGAAACTTCATTAAGCCCTAGTAGTGTGTTTCGTGTTAGCAAAAAAAATACCAAATTTTGAAAAGATCATATCGACGCGTCGTTATGCCTCGTAGTATATGCCTTGATTAATCAGCCTGTATAATATCCATTTGGATATGTATATATGTCGCTCTGGAAATATATATAAAAATCTGTGACCGGGATCACACCAACGAATAGTTGACTGAACTATCTTTATTAGTGAATTAAATCACATAAACTGTCGTCAACTACTTGTATAATTTCAAATATAAACCACTTAAATTTTGAGTAATGTACAGCGTCTATTCAAGGAGGCATACACACATGAACGGAAAAAAAGAGAACCTCATCATCATTGGTAACGGTATGGCAGGAATCAGTACCGTTGAACAAATTCTGAAATTAACTACGCGATTTGATATTACCGTTTTTGGCACCGAGCCCTATCCTAACTACAACCGCATTATGTTGTCGTACGTACTGGAAGGAAGCAAAACGCTGGACGATATCGTGCTGAACGACCTTCACTGGTATGAAGATTACGGCATTACATTGCACACAGGCACAACGGTTACACGAATCGATGCCGAGACACACGAAGTTGTGACTGAGGATGGAACTCGCGTTCCTTATGACAAAATTATCATTGCAACAGGCTCCAACTCCTTTATTCTCCCCGTACCTGGACATGACAAAGAAGGTGTTGTCGGTTTCCGCGATATCGCCGATTGTAATGTCATGCTGGAAGCTGCTAAGCAGTATAAAAGAGCGGCCGTTATCGGAGGCGGATTGCTTGGTCTTGAAGCTGCCAAAGGGTTGGTACAACTTGGCATGGAAGTTACCGTAGTGCATCTGATGGAAGATCTGATGGAGCGTCAGCTTGATCCGCAAGCTTCAGCCATGTTGAAGGCAGAACTCGAACGTCAGGGTATCCGGTTCAAAATGGGTGCGCAGACTTCCGAACTGCTGGGTGGCGAACGGGTTGAAGGAATTCGTTTTGCAGATGATACGGTTCTGAATGTTGATTTTGTGGTCATGGCTGTAGGCATTAAACCCAATACGGCTGTAGCCCGCGAAAGCGGTATGGAAGTGAATCGGGGCATTGTCGTGAATGACTATATGCAGACTTCACTTGAGAATGTGTACTCGGTTGGGGAATGTACAGAGCACCGCGGGGTATGTTACGGCCTCGTTGCCCCATTGTTCGAGCAAGGTATGATTCTGGCGAAACATATCTGCGGTGTGGAGACCGCTCCTTATGAAGGTTCAGTTGTATCCACGAAATTGAAAATTTCGGGTGTGGACGTGTTTTCAACTGGTGAATTCATCGACAGCCCAGAGCACACCGTCATTTCGCACAAAGATGACTGGAAACGGACTTACAAAAAAATTCTGCTTCGTGATAATAAAATGGTCGGCGCCGTTCTCTTCGGTGACATTACGGATTCTGCCGAATTGCAGAAACTGATCAAACAACAGACTGAAATGACCGAAGAATTGTATGGTTCACTCATGGGTACAGGCTGCGGGGGTCATAAGAAAACCACCTCTGTAGAAACGATGGCGGAAGACGAGATTGTTTGTGGATGTAACGGTGTAACTAAAGGAACCATTGTTGATGTCATTACAAATCAAGGACTTACCAGCGTAGATGAAATCAAAGCCTGTACCGGTGCAACCCGCTCTTGCGGTGGATGTAAACCGGTTGTGGAACAGATTTTGCAATATGTACTTGGAGACAGTTTCAGTACTGGAGCCAAACAGGGCATCTGCGGATGTACTTCCATGGGACGGGATGAGATTGTAGCCGAGATTCGTGCAAATGGATTACAAACGACCAAAGAGGTCATGAATGTACTGGGTTGGAGTCAACCTGAAGGTTGTTCCAAATGTCGTCCGGCGATCAACTATTACCTTGGCATGATTGCACCGGATACTCACGAAGATGAGAAAGAATCCCGTTTTGTTAACGAACGTATGAACGCGAATATTCAAAAGGATGGAACGTATACGGTTGTACCTCGGATGTATGGCGGGGTGACTACACCAGCGGACCTCAAACGTATCGCTGACGTTTCAGTCAAATATGATGTGAAAGCAGTCAAAGTTACCGGTGGTCAGCGTCTCGACTTGATTGGTGTTAAAAAAGAAGATCTGACTAAAGTCTGGGCTGAACTGGATATGCCTTCAGGGTATGCATACGCCAAATCGCTGCGTACGGTCAAAACATGTGTCGGCTCCCAATTCTGCCGATTCGGTACACAGGATTCCATGGCCATGGGTGCTCGCATTGAACGTAAATTCGAACGTCTGGATCTGCCAGCCAAGTTTAAATATGCCGTCAACGGTTGTCCGCGGAACTGTGCAGAGGCATGTACCAAAGATATCGGTATCGTTGGTAACGACGGAGGCTGGGAGATCTTTATCGGTGGAAACGGCGGTATTAAAGCTAGACTGGCTGATTCCCTATGCAAAGTGAAAACAGATGAAGAGTTGATAGAACTGTGCGGCGCCATCATGCAATATTACCGCGAGACAGGTAACTATCTGGAACGGACGTCCGAGTGGGTGGAACGCATGGGTCTGGAGCATATTCGTTCGGTTGTCGTGGATAACCTGGAGGAACGCAAAGCGTTGATGCAGCGGATTGAATTTGCACTTGAGCATGTTGAAGAACCTTGGCAAAAAGCGATTCGCAATGAGGAAGGCCAAAGCAAAATGTTCCATGGCATCGAAGTATCGGCTCGTCCATAAGCAAGCTTGCAGGATTAATACTGGAGAATGTTAAATAGATAAGGAGTGGTTTAAGATGACGACAAAACAATCAGGCACCTACTTCCCTGCCGGAGTAGTTGAAGAATTCCTGCCACGAATCGGAAGAGTAGTTGAGATTAAGGACCATCAGCTTGCTGTCTTTCGTGCATCGGATGGTACCATCTTCGCTGCGGATAATCACACCCCCCACCCTAAGGGTGGGCCGCTGGCTGAAGGCATCGTGTCCGGGCATTATCTGTACGATCCGCTGTATGATTGGAAGATCGACCTGACTACAGGTCTTGTGCAAGCACCGGACAACGGTCAAGTCCAAATGTATCCGGTGAAGGTAGAGAACGGCCAGGTCTGGATTGAAATATAGCTCCATTGAAACATTCAAAGATTGATGCAAAATAATGGGGGAAACCGTGATGTATACACCAAGTGTTGAGGGAATTATTGAAGCTGCGGTTAAAAAAAGGGATCAAATGAACGCAAGCCTGCCACGTTATATGGTTGCTGCCTTGATGGCTGGTGCCTATGTAGGGCTTGGCATCGTTCTGATCTTCAGTATTGGTGCTCCGCTCCTTGCGGCACAGTCACCACTGCAAACCATGTTGATGGGCATGTCCTTCGGACTCGCTCTCACGCTGGTCATCTTTGCCGGATCAGAACTGTTTACAGGTAACAATATGTTCTTTACCATGAGTACACTGGCAGGCCGAACCACAGTGAACGAAACGCTGAAGAACTGGGGGCTCGTCTTTGTTGGTAACCTGCTCGGCGCAATTCTATTAAGTCTACTCATTGTAGGTAGCGGTCTGTTCAAAACGGCCACACCGGAACATCTGCTGTTTGTCGTCTCTGCCAAAAAGATGGCGGCGCCCGTGTCTGAGTTGTTCTTCCGAGGAATTCTCTGTAACTGGCTCGTCTGTCTGGCGATCTGGATGGCTGCTCGCACCAAAGAAGATATCGCCAAACTTGTTCTTATCTGGTGGTGTCTGTACGCATTTATCGCAAGTGGTTATGAGCACAGTGTTGCCAATATGACTTTGCTGTCTTTATCCTGGTTGCTGCCAAACCACCCGGATACAATCACGATGGCAGGCTGGTTCCATAACATGATTCCGGTAACGCTTGGTAATATTATCGGCGGTGCCCTCTTTGTTGGAATGGCTTACTGGTATACTTCACCGGTACGTAAAAAATCATAATTATTGATTCAACTGCACTTATGTAGCGCTAAGTAACTGCACACTAAAGCCACGATGGATGCCGAACTCACGTTCAGTCACACATCGTGGCTTTTTATTGTTTGTCGATAACCTGCGTACTCTCTCGTAAGGTTCCCTTTAATCCTCTCGTAATCCTCTCGTCCTTCTATAGAGAATTAAAACTTCATTTTACCTTCGTCGCTATCCGCGTTAATCCACAGTTGACATAACTGGCGTATAGTCGATGGATACTCACACTTATACTCAACCAGCAAAGGATGAACGCTTATATGGGAATTCACACGTACTTCAGGTCACTAAACGATCTTGAACGTATTATTCGTACACCTGGCAAATTCAAATTCGAAGAACACAGCGTATCCGCCCATTCCTGGAAAGTCGTACAGTACGCCAAAACGCTCGCAGATATTGAGGAGCAACATGGAACCACCATCGATTGGAAGAAGTTATACGAAATTACGAGCAGTCATGATTATGGCGAAATCTTCATCGGTGATATCAAAACACCCGTCAAACATTATTCACTGGAGCTGCGTTCGATGCTGCAAAAGGTGGAAGAAGGCATGGTTGAACATTTTATTAATGAAAATATTCCTGAAGAGTTCCAGCCTATTTTCCGCAGACAGCTGCGTGAGGGTAAAGACCAGTCGGTTGAAGGACTGATACTCGAAGTCGCAGACAAGATGGATCAAGTATATGAAGCCTTTGCTGAGCTCCAACGTGGCAATACGGAGAAAGAATTTATCGTTATGTACCGTTATGCCTTGGTCAAAATCAAAAATATCGACCTCCACTGTGTGCAGTATTTCCTGGAACAGATTCTCCCCGACATGATCGAAGAAGGTATCCGCTCCCCGTTTGATATTCGCAAAATAACCGAAGAAGCTCTGGCCCAGTAATCAGCTCAAGTCAACATGGTGCTCATCATCCATGGACAGGGCTTTTTTTCGTTCCTGCAATTGCAGTCGGTACTCGCTAGGGTACATGCCCGTTTTGTTTTTGAAGATCCGGCTGAAATAGTGGGAATCACTATACCCTACCGCTCCACCAATAGTCTTGATATCCATATTCTCGTGCGTGACGAGCATACGTTTTGCTTCATTAATCCGCAGACCTGTCATATATTTTAGCGGAGTCTCACCCGTTACTTTCTTAAAACACTTCCCCAGATAGTCCACACTAAAATGCATCTGTCCCGCCATGTCCTGGAGTGTAATCTCATGCATGTAATTCTGCTTCAAATACAACTTAACGGCCTCTGCGATATCCTCCGACTTCACCTGCTCATCCAGCACGGCACTGACATGCGCAAGCGAATCCACAGCGCTCCCAAGCTTCAATTCCATCGCATCCAGCAGTGTACGAAGCTGTTCTTCCGATAATGGTTTGAGCAGATAATCCTCCACCTTGTAACTGATCGCCTGCCGTGCATATTCGAATTCATGATAACCACTCAGAATGACAATTTTAACATGCGGATAGGCAAAATACAGATGTTTGGCGAGTTCCAATCCGTTCATCACCGGCATCTGAATATCGGTTACAACCAGATCAGGAACGGAATGTTCGATCAGCTGTAACGCTTCCTGACCGTTCCTCGCCTCACCGATCACCTCGAACCGGGTGCCCAACTCTCTGAATTTGCGTGAGACATTCCGGCGAATCAGGGCTTCATCTTCCACAATAATCGTTCTATATTTGATTGTCATGGGTTCAGTCATGCTCCTTTCGAATGGAACCACCTATTGTAATCTGGACACCGCCGGAAGGCTTGTTCGTAATCTGCATGTGGGCTGCCGTGCCATACCATAATTTCAATCGGACCCATATATTTTTGAGTCCCATGCCGTTAATTTCGAGGTCAGGCATCCGCTCCCACTCCTGTGACTGTTCAATGTAATGCATGATCTTGGCAAGTGCCTCGGGTTCCATGCCAGGTCCGTTGTCTTCCACGTGGATCTGCCAGGTTTGCTGTACTGCATCCATATCTCCAGTGATATTTAGTTTCCATGGAGGGGTATCACCTAGTCCATATTTCATGGCATTTTCGAGTAGTGGTTGTACCATCAGCATCGGAACCTGGATATGTTGCATCTCATCCGGAATATGAAACTCGTAGTGCAGATCATCTTCAAACCGGATCTTCATACACTCCAGATACCGCTCACAATAATCCAGTTCTTGAGACAATGGAACCCCGTTTTTACCCGGGGTAGAGATATAACGGAGCATGGACGCAATATGACCACAGAACGCCACAATCTGCTCATTCATGCCTTCCTCCGCCATGATGCTAATATTTGTGATGTTGTTATAGAGAAAATGCGGGTTCATCTGGGACTGCAGCGCCAGTAATCTCGCTTCTGTCTCCTGAGATTTCATCGCCAGCCTGTCCTGAAACGATTGCACAAGCTGTTGATTCAGCCGGATAAATGTATCATTCAGCTCATCCATCTCCCGAATAGAACCGGGATGCTCCAGCTTGAACAACTGACCTGAATCCTGACCCGATACCAGATCATTCTCACCCGTTTTCTGAATAATGCGCTGCAAGCGATGCAGCGGCAAAGTAACCCGTTTGGAGATCAGATACGAGAGAACCAGGATCAGCATGAGAGTAGCTAATGTGGCACCAATAAACATCACAGCCATCCGGTTGAGACTAGCAAAAAGGGACTGTTTGGACTGCATGACAATAACGGTCCATCCTGTCTCCTGTGACGTCATGTACGTCATCATTTGTTTGGACTGACTCAAAGGATCGGTAATCTCCTGCATCGTATCAGGCGGAAATGAAAGATTTTGAATCAAGTCCACATCATCGAAATGGCCTGCTTGAGAAGCATCAGCATCCGAAGCAAGTGGATACAACCGTGTATTTTGTTCATCCACTACATAGATCCGAAGATCGTTGTTATTGGTCTGCAATTCATTCAAATGCTGAAACAGGGTTCCGGCATCCTGCAAAATCTCAACGACACCCTGGCTGACATAATTGCCATCTTTGTATACCCGGGTAAGCGAAATGTAGGGTTGATCCGATTTCCCCTCACCGGTCGGTATGGGCAAGGCTCCGCCCTCTAACAATTGGATCACTCGCCAGCCACTCCGCTCCCAGGTTTCCTTGTACCACGGTCGCTGAGTCAGGTCTACCGACAGTTGACCGTTGAATGCACCCGCTCCCAGCATCTTGCCATTCACATCATAGATATTGGCCTGTTTGGCTGTATTGGAGCTGCTGATGATCGCGAGAATAACATCAATTAGTGTGGTTGTATCCTTATACAATGCCGGATCACTCGTCATTGTCTGCTCGCTATCCTCCGCTGGTGCCAAGTAGTGACTGAAGTGTTCTTTGACCAGATTGGAGTACACGATATTCATGGAGAAGTTGTTCATTTTCACCACTTCCTGATCCAGATTACTGACGATTGATACCCCCAGTTGTCTCTGCTGTTCTTCACTTCGCTGACGAATGTCACTTGCAAGAAAAACATACAGAAGCCCCGCCACAATCAGCGAAAAGATAATAAATACCGCAGAGTAATAGGCAAACAGACTTTGCTGAAGCGTTCCAAATTGATATCGCAATCCCCACACACCTCGTCCTATGATGATATCTGTCACACCATTCGAAAATGTCCACCCAACAGAACGCTTTTGTCTATTGAGCACATCCGCTGTTCACAGTAAAGTTATCCACATAAGAATACGCTTACATTAAGCGTTTCGGCAAGTGACAATTTTCTTTATATTCTGGGAGGTTCAATGATGAGAAAACGATTTCTATTTTCGCTTGCAAGTGTGCTCCTGCTCTCCACTCTGCTGCTTGCCGGGTGCAACTCAGGTAAAAGTACGGAAGGTTCGGGTAAGGTGACTCTCACGTTTGGAACAAGTCAATCCGGTATTCCGCGTACAGGCATCATGCAGACGATGGCCAAGGAATATGAGCAGGAGACGGGTGTCAAAATTGACTTCCAGGTCGTACCTGACGCACAGTGGCGTGACCTGATCAAGGTGAAGCTGGCCTCTGGCGAAGCACCTGACATTTTCAATGTCGATGTGGACCCACTGAGCATGCCGGCCAACGTAAGACCGGAGGAAAATGCCATTGACTTGACCAATGAGGAATTCACAGGTCGGATGTCTGAAGAGATTTTGCCAACCGTTAGTCATAATGACAAGGTGTACGGGGTTTCTTTTGCGCCAACGAAAATCTGGTATGTGTACTATAACAAACGTATCTTCCAAGAGCTCGGCATAGAGCCTCCTACATCCTATGCCGAATTCAAGGCAATCAGCCAGAAAATTAAGGATAAAGACATTATTCCGTTCTATCAAGCACCTGCCAGCGGCTGGTATCAGGTTCTGCCTTTGTTCGAAACGGGGCCTAACTATGAGCAAACAACAGCGGGAACCTACGAGAAATTAAACAACAATGAGATGAAGGTCGCAGATATGACGCAACTCAAGACGGTCATTGAACAATTGAAGGAATTTGCGGATCTCGGTTATTTCGGCAAAGACTTCTTGTCCAATACGGTAGAAGCGGGAATTGAGGCGTTTGGTCAGGAGAAAGCGGCCATGCTGCTGCGGGTTCCAGGGACGGAAAAGGAAGTGTCCGAAGCGTATCCGGAAATGGAAGACAATATGGGATTCTTCGTCATGCCGTGGGGAGATAATCAAACGATTGGTGTGAATCCGGGCGGATCGGCTGCGATGTTTGGTAACAAAAACAGTAAACATCCTGAAGAAGTGCTGAAATTCTTCCGCTGGATTACAGAGCATGATCATCTGCAACGTGTGTTCGATGAAGGTGAAGGTAATCTAACGATCTGCTGGCCGGAAATCGAACCAAAGCTGACACAGGACTATATTGATTATGAGAAAAATCATGAAAAAGGTACGGTCATGCAGGCCGCTGTGAAATACATTGATCCACAATGGATGGATATTGGCAAGGACTTGTCAGGTATGTTCGCTGGCGCAATGACACCGGATCAGATTTTGCAAAATATTGATAAACGTCGTGCTGAACAAGCCAAAGTGCTGAAAGATGAGAAGTGGCAGTAACAGCGTAAATCACAGATAAACATAAACGCTGAACAGCGTTACATGCAGCGGGCATTTGCCCGCTTGTGTATTTTGGCAGGAAGGAAAGGTGTTACGGATTATGAATGCAAACAAAATCTACCCCTGGTATTTCTCATCTGGAGCGATTGTGTTATATCTGCTGTTCATTGTCGCTCCCGCCCTGCTGGGCATCTATTATTCTTTTACCGATTGGAACAGTTATAGTTCGGAGAAGAACTTTATCGGTCTGGAGCATTTCCGCACCATTCTGGCGGGTGATCCGACCTATCTGCTTTTTATCAAAAATACAGTCCTGTTCACCCTCGTTACATCCATCGCCAAGACGGTTCTCGGCTTGTTTCTGGCCCTGCTGTTGGTCAGCGGTGTAAAGGCCGCGAATCTGCACCGGATGATCATTTTCTCCCCGCAGGTGCTGTCGTTCCTGATTGTTGGGCTTGTGTTCAAAAGTCTGCTTGACCCCAACAACGGGTTCGTAAACGTAACCCTGCGTTCCATGGGACTGGACGTTCTCGCCCAGAACTGGCTGGGCTCCCTGACCTGGGCCATGCCATCCATCATGGCAGTGGACACGTGGAAAGGCATGGGGTACATCATGGTGCTATTCATCGCCGGACTGCTCGCCATCCCCCGCGATTATTATGAGGCAGCGTCCATTGACGGCGCCGGGTTCGGTCAAAAGCTGTTCCGGATCACCATTCCGATGCTGATGCCTACCATTACCATTGCCACGGTGCTTAATATTACATACGGGCTGAGAGTATTCGATGCCGTATACGTGCTAACCAATGGTGGACCCGGAAACGCAACGGATGTGATTAACACGGCGGTCTATTCCTCTTTTGCCAAAGGGTATTGGGGACTGGGGAGTGCGCTATCTACCATTCTGTTTGTCATCATGGCGGTTATCTCCTTTTTCATCATTCGTTTGATGAACCGAAAGGTGGAATACTAACATGCGATTGAGAAAAAGATTGGCTTCCATCGGGTTAAATGCTCTCGCCTGGCTGCTTAGCCTGGTGGTTCTGATTCCTTTTGTCGTCATTGTACTGAATTCATTCAAGTCGGACGCCGAGGCCAAAGTGCTTAAACTGACGTTGCCCGAGAAGTTTATTTTCGAAAATTACAAAATTGTCTATGAACAGGGACATTTGGGCGGTTCCTTTTTCAACAGTCTGCTGCACTCCGGGGTCTCTTCCCTGCTATTGGTGTTTGTTGTGGCATTCTCGGCCTTCACGTTATCCCGCAACCATTCGAAGCTCAGCAAGTTTCTGTACTTTTTCCTGATTCTTGGTATCACGCTGCCACTCAACTACATTCCGCTGATGGAAGTCATGAAGTCCATGGGTATGATCAATTCACATGTCGGCATGATTCTGCTCTATACGGCTATGGGTATTCCAATCTCGCTGTTCATTACGTATGCGTTTGTGTCTAACATCCCGAAGGAGCTGGATGAAGCCGCGATCATGGACGGATGTAATGGGGTCAAGCTGTTCCTGCGAATCATTGTACCTTTGTTAACCTCGGTGCTGGTAACGGTATTTGTTCTTAATTTCCTGAGTGTCTGGAATGAGTTTACTGCCCCACTCTATATGCTGAATACAGTGGAGATGTGGCCGATGACGCTGGCTGTATATAACTTCTTTGGACAATTCAGTGCCCAGTGGAATCTGGTCAGTGCCGATATCGTGCTCACGTCATTGCCTGTGTTGATTGTGTTCCTCATTGGGCAAAAGTATATTGTAGGAGGACTAACTTCAGGGGCGGTTAAAGGGTAAGCTCCACCGACAATCCAAATACACAAACGCATCTTGTCTAAGTACATCTGCTGACTCCTTAGCACAAAAAGCCCTTGTCTGCTCATCGTGTGAACAACTTCTTCGTACAGAAGAAGTATCGCACGCTGCTGCGGACAAGGGCTTACGCTGTTGGATTCGAATTAATCGTGCGCCAACCCGCCAACATCGGATGGAGCCGCTATATCTGGGCTCTGCTCCAGAGATTTGATCATTTTCAACCGGGATGTGATTATTGCGATCAGAATAACAAACAGACCCGCGATGATAAACAGAAAGGCAATACCTCTGCCTGGTCCAGTTCCAATAATTTGACCAACAGACGAAGCCAGTGCTCCCCCCTCCATCAGTAACGGATTAAACACATGGTCGGCCAGAAAACCAGCCAAACTGTACGCGATAATAAACCCGAGTTGTGACAGAATACCAATGATTCCCCATACCCTGCCCTGCTTATCGTTGGCGATATTGTTTCGCACCAGTACATCTGCGCTCATATTGACAAACGGCAGTGATGACAGGAACAGAAAACCTGCGAAGATAATAAAATAAATGTTGGTGGATATGCCCAGAAGTGAAAAGGACAAACCGCACAAAATCAGACCCATCACAAGCACACTTGCGTATCTCTTTGTTATTGTAAATATGCCGATGCACAAGCTGCTAATCAGCATGCCGATGGCACTAACAGACTGAAACGTTCCAAGTGTCTTTGCATCCGTGAATGACAGAAGCATCGGACCAATGAGTGTCTCCAGGAATCCCAGATAAAAGGTGACAAGTGAAATAATCACCACCAGCAACAGTACTCCCTTGTTGGTTACAACTTCTCTCCAGCCCTCTTGAATATCGGTGATCCAGTTTTTTCCTTCTCGATCCTCTCGCTCCACCTTCATGCTCTTCCGAATAACCAGCACAGCCAGAATGGCAACCAGGAATGTCAGAATATTAATGACCAGAATGACTTCAATGGTTGTTATACTAAGCAGAATGCCCGCAATGATGGGTGAAAACAGAAACTTCGAGGATTCAGCCAGTTGTACAAGTCCGCTGCCTTTCGAGAATTGCTCCTTATCCAGCAGGTCCGTAGCAGAGGCCTTATATGCCGGGCTCTGCAACGCGGAAAACACGGAACTAAAGGCTACTCCCACATAGATATGCCATAATTGGATATCACCTGTGAGCATAATGGACAGAATGAAAATCAAACCGGCTGCCGACCCCAGGTCGCCGATAATCATCATCGTTCGACGGTCGAATCGATCTGCCAGTACCCCTCCAATAGGTCGAAGCAGGATATTCGGCAGAAACGTGAATAAGGTAATCAATGCAACACTTGTTGCTGTATTCGTTTTTTCGAAGGCATACACCCCCAGGGAGAAGGCTGTAAGTCCAATCCCAATCATGGAGATGAGCTGACCGAACCATACTACCAGAAACTTTTTAAATGATTTTTGAACGGTATGTTCCATGGATGATACTCCTTTCTCGGCTAACCTTGATTCGGAAAATAGAGACGAGTGACGTAGGCGAAGCTTCCTTGTTCTGCTCCCAGCACACGTTCCATAATATGTGTGAATGCTTCAACCTTTTTTTGGAGTTCTTCCTCCTCCCATTGAAAGATGCCTCGATCCAGCAAAAATTGTGAAGATACGAGCAGGAATTCGATGGATTCCTTTGGGTTAGGTGTATGAAATACCCCCTCCTGAATGCCCTGCTCTACCACCTCGGCCAAGATGGGACTTAATCGTATTACCGTCTCTACAAGACTCTTTTGGTGCATCTCCACATTATGAACACTGTGTAATTGCTCGATGAGATCATGTTTTCTGCCGTCTGGCTGATTCTGCGCCATCATGATGCGAAAAATTTTGTCATGGGCGTTCAGTTTGAGATCGGACACCACGTGCCTGGCCGATGCCTCCCCACTCAGAATAAAACGCATAACGATGGCGTTCATAACCTCTTCCTTGGACTGAAAATAATAATAAAATGTACCCTTGGCAATGTTGCACGCCTGAAGGATATCCATGACCGTAGCTTTGGTGTACCCCTTTGTTATGAACAGAATCTCGGCGGCATCCAAAATCTCGTTCCTGCGTTCTTCCGGGTTTTTTATCAGTCTCATATCCTGGCCTCCGATACGTTCGACCGACTGTCGGTCTATTGTAGTCATGGAGTTCCTTTTTTAGAACCCCATTTCAGTCAACCATTGCGCCAAATGGCTTTCCCTTGTTTTTAGATCCTGACGCTCTCTTGCATATTTTCCAATATTTCTGTCTGCAACCAGCTTACCGTCCATCATAAACAGTACACGTTCCGATCTGGCAGCGACTTTCACATCATGGGTCACCAGCAGAATGGTTGTACCCGTTGCATTAATATCGCCCAGAATATCCATGATCTCATACGTTGATTTGGAATTCAGCGCCCCCGTTGGTTCATCGCCGAATAAAATATCTGGATTATTGATCAGCGCACGGCAGATGGCAATCCGTTGAAGCTGTCCGCCTGAGGCTTGGGTGATGTTATGCCCAGCCAGCTCATCAATCCCCATTTTTTTCATTAATGACATTGCCCGTGTATTAATCGTTTCTCTGCTGCTATTCTTGGCCAGATACGCGGAAAGTACGATATTGTCTAATAGATTCAGATTCTTGAGCAGATGAATATTTTGAAAGATGAATCCCATCTTGGTCAAACGTAGACTTGCCAGATCCCTCTCCTCAAATGCCGATATTTTTTTGCCATTAAAATAGACACTTCCAGCACTAATCTGATCCATACCACTTATGTTGTACAGTAAGGTAGACTTGCCTGAGCCAGATGGCCCCATGATAGAAACAAATTCTCCCTTTTTTAATTGAAGGTTGATATCTTTTAAGATGTTATGTTCTTCATTCTCGCCGATCGCTACGGATTTATTCACGTCTTTAGCCTCAAGTATAGTTGTCATCGTTGATCCTCCCTATTCGACAATCATTTTGGATATGCTCGTTTCCTTGATCGATTGGATGCTAATCCATGCTGTCAGTACAATCGTGCCTGCAAGTAACAATGGACACAAAACATATGCCTGTAACGGGTTAACAACAAAAACAATATTGGAAGCACCGAACGTCGACATAATGGCACTAACCAGTAACGGACCCAACGTATTGGACAATATCGTTCCAGTAACAACCCCTAAGATTAATATGACAAGTGACATCACGACATACTTGAACTTGATTTTAGACAAGGCAAACCCAAGGCTTCTTAGTACAGCAATGTCGTTGTTGTCCTTGGCTACTAACATCTGAAGGAACAGTGCTGTAATTAAAATAGATATGAAGACACCGATGACCAAGGCCAGCATCGTCACCATTTTCAATTGTTGGATGGTTCCGCCTAACGTCTGATCCAGATAACCTTGAAGATCGGTTACTTTGGCTGGCGAGAAAGCCGCCTCATATTCAGCAATTTTGGTAGCCATGTCCCCGCGATTATTCAGATCCAAACTGACCACATACCACAACACACTATCCTTGTTGTAAGGCAATAAGGCCTTCGCCGTTTTGCCACCATTCGTAACGTCCTGGTATATTCCGCTGACCGTCATCATCTGGTCCTTGCCATTAACCAGCAAGGTAAGTTGCTCACCAGTCTTCAGGCGCAGCTCGCTACTGTTTGCATCAGATAACGCAATTTCATTCTCGGTTGTTGGCGCATTACCGCTAACATAAGACAATGGGAAAATACTGAAATCCCCAGTTTCTACACTCAGATTGTCGTAACTTCCTTCCGCATTTTTAATCTTGAACTGGCTTGTTACCAATGGGGAATACGTTTTGATGTCTTTATCATTTTGGATCTGGGCAACCAGATTGTCATAACGCTGCTCCACATCATCTGTGTGCCTCAAGTCAATGCGAATATCACTTTGTCCAACACCCATATAAGAGATAAAACTTGGCGCCTGCAAAGTGTTCAGGAAGTTGACCGGCACAATCATGATAAATGAACTGACTACAAAGACAAATAACAATAATCGGAACATCTTGATTCGCTGTATGACTTCCTTCAGACCAAGAAAGACAGGTACGGAAGACCAGCGATTGCGGGACAAACTAAGCCGGTTTCGAATGATCTGTGTATCTCCCAGGCTCCCAGTACGGAGAGCATCCACCGCGGAGATGGAACGAAAACGTCGCAGTACCGATCGACAGAACAGAACAACCATGGCAAATATGATTCCAGCGGCTAATAACGGAATCGCGAAATGCAACAGGGTTGCAGGTGCTTTTCCCATATACAACATGATGTTGGAAACAAATAGTCTGTTAACGCCAAGTGATGCAATGTAACCAAGCACGGATGCAAATCCGGCCATAAATACATACTTCATCAGATACAGTCTCTTAATATCCTTCTCTGCGATTCCAATCGCTTTCATGACACTAATCTCACGATAATCCTCTTCGATGGTCGCAAGCATCGTGAATCGGATGCAGAGCATCGCAATCAGAATCAGCACAAGACTGACCAGAATAATAACGGCTGCAATGACTCCGTCGGTCATCGCATTCAATACCTGGAACAGCCCATAGGTTACAACTGGACCCGCGTTGGGAAGTCCGGCATTTTGGTAAACCTGGGTAAATTCACTCGTCAGTCCGGGATCCGTCAACCGGAATTCAATGAGATACTCCATCTCTCCGACGCTCTGCTTCAGTTCCTGCAAATTCCCTGCACTCACAATAAAACGTTTGGAGTGCACAACCGATGGATTCATCTGAGCATCACGGACAAAATCAACGATGGTGTAAGAACGCTCAAATTGACCATTATCGATCCGAACCTGGTCGCCCACGCTCAATTTTTTTTGCTGCATGTAATATACCGGAACCGCGATCTCGCCATCGTTCACCTGAATAATCTCACTGTCCAGATTCAACAAATAGTCGAAACCCTGATTCTGTGTAACAAAGTCAATATCCATAACGCTGTTCTTTTCGGACTCTGCTCCGAGAAACAGATTAGAGCCGTCAATGTTGACCATTTCCACAATCTGATGTTGCTGGACCATGGCATTTTCTTCAGCCCACGTGTTTACTTTGACCTGATCGAGTTCTCCGGCATGCATTTGCACAAAGTGTGGTGTTTTAGATTCAGAAAATAGATATTGGATGGAACTCGTCAGTTCCATAATCATTCGTGACCCAGAAGATACCAGCAAGGCGGCCAGCAGTACAAAAATAAACAACGCAGCCGTAATCCCTTTTTTTCTCGTTATATCGTTTCTCAGCATTCGTAGCAGCATAAACGAACATGGCTCCTCTCATCTACAAGTTGTTCCTATTTATCTGGAGTCATAAAGCTTGTCAGACAATGCGCCACCGTTGAAGGTTGATGCATCATGAACATGTGAGCACCCTCTTTGATGGTTTGAAGCTTCATGGATGTGCCAAAATATCGGCCCCATCTCAACGCTGATTGAAGGGTAACGGTACGATCCCGTTCTCCCCACAGATACAACACCGGCAATGAGAGCGGCTCATATTCAAGCGTTGCTGCAGATTCCAGCATCCTGAAATCCGCCCGGATGACGGGCAGAAAATAATTCAATAATTCTTTTTCATGTATCAGTTCTTGCGGGAGAGCTTCATAGGAAAACAGATGATCAATCAGATTTTCGTCTGACATCCGATCATAATTCTGCATCCCGCATTCGTCAGGCGTGTTGCAGGCAGATAACACAAGCCGTAGCGTTTTAGCTACATCTGGATGTTCCTGACATAAGCGCTGCGCAACGAAGTAGGCTGTAATCCCTCCCAGACTATGTCCAAATAACAGACTGCCGGGCTGTATAACATCCAGGAGCTTGCTGGTATACAGTTCTACGAGTTGCTGCATATGCTCCAGGGGTGTTTCGGTGTTCAGACCATGACCCGGGGGCGTAAACGCCCAAATTTCCGTGTCAGGAAGGTACGGCACTAGGGGCTGAAAACTGTTGGAGTTGCCACCGAGATAAGGAAAACAGACCATTTGTCTGTTTCCCTCCCCCTTTTGTAGCTGCTCCAAATAGATCGGTTCCATCACTTATCCACCACCATAACCAGGCTTACTTTCTTTCCAGAACATATGCAGGGAATGTCTGAAGTGAAGTATCCACATTTTTACGCTTGAAGATGACATGTATGACAATAGCCGATATTGCAAAAAAGAAAAATTGCATAATTTGAACTTGCGGATTAAAGTAGTACAAATCAATTTGACTTCCTGTAGCTACAAGCCAGAATGCAAGCAGATAAAACAGAAGTGTACCTTTGGTTGCATTGAAGATATAACTTTGGAACACGATAAATGCCATAAGCTGAACAACGTAGTATATGTAAGTGGTTGAGGTGCCAAAAGAGGAAATCAAGTATCCCGGAAGCACCCATAATCCGAACAACAGGCCGGTAATCAGACCACTTGTTATATTATTTTTTAACTTCCCTTGCAAGAATGGAAGCAAAAATCCGATCCAGCCAAACAGCCCACCAATCAGCCCCGTCTCCTTGATCAGATTCACAATTCCCAACCAGATCATTTCAGGTACACTATATGTCAGCTCAGGGACCGGTATGCCGAATAACAAGGAACCAAAGTGCATTGTTGATGCAAAGATGATGGAAATTCCAATAATGAGCGGTATCCAGAACAGGTCCTGTCTGCGCGGAACCAGCTTCATAAACATTCCTTTTAATGCTTCCTTTCCGCCCATCACATAACATGTAATTAATCCGGCAATGGAAGGTGAATACAGAGCAACGATCGCAAGTGGATGCATCAAGGTTAACTCACCTGTTATGGGTACAATAAAATCCGCAAAGAACATGAACAAACTTGCGATTCCATAACATGTGCCAAAGGAAATTCCCAAAAACAAATACATATATTTGTTGGACGGGCTGGTTGCCGGACTTGTGACTGGACGAATGGATGCCTGATTAGCTGTAATCATAGTGCCGCCTCCTTCTCAGTCAACTTTCTCTCAATAAGATCATGCAAACGGTTAATCGTGCAGAAATTAGCCAAATCCAGATCTTCATTTGCTATCTCAATCTGGAATCTACGCTCTACAAAGTCCACCAAACGCATCGCAAAGAGCGAATTGACGAACCGCTGCTCAAAATAATTGTCATTATCATTAATTTGAGTGTCCTCATGATCCATGGTGAGGTTGTTCCCGATAAACTCCCGAATTTCCTGACGATAATCCACTGCCCTTCCCCCTTGTTATTGATGTTGCCCCTCGGGCACTAAAACCTCAATGTAGTCTGGAAACTCTACAGCCTGCTGTAAATCATGATGAAACAGTACTCTTCCTTCCTGATCTGCAGATTGTTGCTTGAAACCGGCAAAGCGATAGCTGATATTCATCATTCGGTTCCTTCCGGTATCCCTGAAGTCCGCAAGCATTTGTTTGCCCTGCTTCTGAGCTTCACGCATGATATACGTTAGCAGTACACTCCCTGCTCCCCTGGACATCACTCTGCAAGACATCAGAAGCATGTTTAGCCGCCATACCTTCTGCTGCATGTGAATTAGTGCAAGCCCAATTTTGCCATACGTTCCGTATTTGTCTTCGAGTTCACACACCAATAACATATGCTCCTGCGAAGTCATCAGTTGATGCAGCTCCTCGTAACTGTAGGTAATTCCCGTTGCATTTAGTTGATTGGTGCGAACGGTAAGTTCCTCTGCACGTTGAAGATCATCCTCAGTAGCCTCGTAGATGGAAAATTTCATGCCGAGCGTAGCCAGAAATTGTTCTGAAGGTCCTTCATACTGTTCTTCAGCCTGTTTACGGAGCGTATCCGCCTGATACATCTGCCTTCTGCACGCAGAGTCGGCTGTAATGAATCGGGGCATCAGCCTTGGGTCATCAAGCATGGTTTCATATTGATCCGCATGAAGTACCTGGATGTCAGCATGTACACTTTGCACTTCTTCCAGTTCAAAAGGTTGATCATCCACAAACAGAATGGCATCCATGCCGATATTAATGTTCTGCTGAATCCGCTGAACAGAGACGGACTTCGCATCCCAATGGATTTCGGGATACAGAAAATATTCGGCGATGCCCAGTTCGTTTAGTTTCGCCCAAGCTAGCTCTGCATCATTTTTACTGGCAACAGAGTGCAAAATACCTCGCTGGTCCAGTTTTTCAATCACCTCCTTTAAGCCCAGCTTCAGTTGCACATCTGCAGATTCAAGCAAAACCCCATCCCATATGGTGTGGTCCAGATCCCAAACAATACACTTGATATCCTTGAGCTTTTCCATGGTCATGCCACCCTTCATCTTAGTAGGCATAGAATCCTTGACCCGTCTTCCGCCCCCACTGTCCTGCATCAACCATTTTCTGCAACATCGGACAGCATCGGAATTTGGGGTCCTGATAGCTGTCGTACAATACTTTCAATGAATGCACGACCGTATCCAGACCAATCAGATCCGCCGTCTCCAGCGGCCCCATCTGATAATTGAAGCCCTTCTTCATAATGGCGTCCACCTGCTCGGGTGTAGCGATTCCATCCTGTACAATGTACGCCGCTTCATTCATTAACAAGTGCGAGAGGCGATTAGAGACAAACCCGGGCAGATCCTCTATGACAACTGGACTTTTATCAAGAGTTTCCAAAAACGCTACCATCTCATGTTCCGTAACCTGCGTTGTATGATGTCCTTTGATCACCTCCACCATGGATTTAACGGGAACCGGATTCATCAGATGCACCCCAATGACTCGGCCTGGGTCAGGCAAAAATGAAGCGAGCTTTGTCACGGAAATACAGCTTGTATTTAGCGCAAATAAAGCATCCGGACGAGCCCTGTGGTATAGTCGTGCGTAAACTTCCTTTTTCAACTCCAGGTTTTCGGTTACATTTTCAATAATGATACTTGCCTCTTCCACACCTTCATCTTGTGTCTGGAACGAGATTCGTTCCATGATCTGATCCAGGGGCACCTGACCGTACCCTTGCTTCAGAAAGCAAGCTGAACGATATTCACGACGTATAACATCAGGGGCATGTTCGATGACCGACGCCGAAATATCCTGCAAAATCACACGATAACCAGCCCTCGCGACATCCAGTGCTGTGGCGCATCCCATCACCCCTGCGCCAATGATTGCAATGAGTCGATTATGCATACCTAATCACCTCCTTATTGAGCTACCATTAGATCAGCTCGTCGTAGATCTCTTTCATTTCTGCAAGTGCTGCAGGGACACGCTCACCGAACCAGGCAACATCTTGCATATCAAGCAGGATATTCGGATACATCCGCGAGAGCGTAGATACCAGAACACCGTGCTCAGCAAGCTTGCTATTTAACAAAATATCAAAAGACATCAATTCAAACGTATATTCAGCCGTATCCGTAAGCGGCTCCGTACAGCAGTGATAAGAAGCACAGCCAGACGGCCCTTGAACAATTAAAGGCAGACCTACCTTCACTGCTTCCTGGCAGAGTATGTCATGCATCATCTCAGCGTGGCGGTTCATGCTGTGCATCGCCTGACCTCCATTGCGTCCCAACATTTCCAGCGTAGCTTTTACAGCAGCTGTACCTAATGGATAGCCATTAAACGTACCCGCATGAATTACTTTTTTGTCTACAAGTAACTTCATGATATCCGCTCGGCCAACCAGGGCTGACACCGGAACTCCGCCACCCGCGATTGCCTTCCCAAGTGTGGTCAGATCGGGCGTTACACCGAATAACTGTTGGGCACCACCGAGACCCATACGGAATCCTGTTATAATCTCATCAAAAATGAGCACGACCTGGTACTGATCACATAACTGTCTGACTTTTTGCAGATAACCCGGAGCAGGCATGACTCCGCCTCCATTTACACAAACCGGCTCCATGATTACTGCTGCAATGTCGTCTCCATGCTGGCGAAATAGTTCCTCCAGACGGGCTGCGTCATTCCATGGCACGAGGTAGGATTGAGATTCCATGGCATCCCTTGCCCTCCCCTTTGTTCCTTTCATGTCACCAGGATAGTCTGAAGGTACCGGCAAACCTGTACGTGCAGTCTTACCACCCATAATATTGTCCGCATTGCCATGATAATGGCCTTCAAAACGTACAAAGCGATTTTTACCTGTCCACGCCCGGGCAAGACGAAGTGCATTCTGGACAATCTCCGTACCTGATAACCCAAAACGAATCATCTCTGCTGAAGGTACATATTGATGGATCAGTTCCAGAGCCTCTGCATCCAGATCGCAATGACTTACGGAAAGAACACGGTCAATGGTATCCTTCAGACACTCGTTATACTCCTCGTTGCCGTGGCCAACAATGAGGGCACCAAAGCGGGCATATAAATCCAAATACTCGTTGCCGTTCATGTCCGTCACTCTGCTTCGGGAAGCATGCTTGAAATGGAGCGGCGTCTCTTCCCAAGGAAGGTGAAAATTATAGTGCACACCGCCAGGCAGCCATTGTTTCACCCGCTGATTGTACTGCATCATCTCCGTGATCATCCCTTATCGCCTCCCCCACTTGTCTGGTTTACTGCTTCATATCGCTCCAGTAACCTGGACCGATCTTGCGGATCATCCAGCGAATAGGCTGCAGGCAAGGTCTTATTCTCAGCCAGCATATTTCTTATGCTCTGGCCTGGACCGATATCGATCCATACCGTCGCTCCCAGATTTTGAATGCGTGCCAATGCCTGATTCCAGCGAATGGGTTGCAAAAGCTGGCTACTCAGCAGCTTAGGAATGTCCTCGGCTCCGCGAATGAACTCCCCATGTACTGTAGAGCAGATGGGAAACACCGGTGCAGAGAAGGAAATCCCTGCAAGCATCTCTTCAAGCTCAGGCTGAATGAACTGCATCAACTCGCTATGATAAGGTGCATCTGCCTTCATTGGCATCATGCGAAAAGGAATGAATTCCCCACCGTAGCCATCCACCTGATCATCCAGCATTTGAAGCCCCTTCGCAGTACCTGCGACGACAAACTGTCCCGGTGAATTATAACCGGAGATCGTCGCATACTCGTTCTGACGAATATTCTCGACTAATTCTTCAAGCGCTTCTTGGGTTACATCAACAACAATACCCGCTCTTCCTTTTTGCTCCTGAATGGAGCGATGCATCAACGCACCACGCTGAGTTGTAAAACGGATTCCATCAGCAAATCGCAATGCTCCCGCCGCTACTAAAGCCGAAATCTCCCCCAAACTGTGACCTACTGCATAATCTGGAGTCATTCCTGTTCGGCGAACAAATGAATCAAATAAAACGTAGCTTGCTGTCAGTACAGCAGGCTGAGCATATTCAGAGACCGTCAATTGATCCAGGGTCCCTTCCATAACCAGTGCCTTCAAATCAAATCCGATCACCTCGCTCGCTTCCGCAAAGATCTGATTCGCCTCCGGCTCACTGTGCAACAACTCGCTGCACATTCCGATATACTGGCTTCCCTGGCCGGGAAATAGCGCACAGAACGTCATACGCTACCGCCACGCTTGTAATAGACTTTTAATCCGTAATGCGAGATCATCTCCTGCTGCATCTGAGAAGAACCTTCAATAATCTCCAGAATTTTGGCTTCCTTATACAGCCTGGCAACAGGATATTGGTTACTAATTCCGTTCGCACCATGAACCTGTAGCGCATCACTTGCAACTTCAACAGCAACTTTGGACGTAAAATATTTGGCGATCGTTGTCTCCATGGCGGCCTGCGGGTCCTTGGCTTCTCTCAGCTCGGCTGCCCGTAAACATAATGCTCGTGCTGCATGGACTTTTGTCACCGCATCTCCAATCATGCCGCGAATCAGCTGAAAATGGCTCAGCTTCTGATCAAATTGCTTCCGCTTTCTTGAGTAAGTCACCATGGCATCCAGCGCTTCCTGCGCAATCGCCAGCCCTGCCCAGGCTATGCTATATCTCCCCTGGTCCAGCGCCCCGGTTACGATGTACTCAAAACCTTCATTCAGACGTCCAATAATGTGATTCTTTGGTACACGCACCTCATGGAGATCAATCTCAGCTATACCTGTCTCTCCCGCAACCATGACACCTTCAATAGGTTTGGTCTGTACACCCTCAAACTGGCGTTCGACCCAAAAAGCAGTGCTTCGTCCCTGATTCGAGGCAATAATGATAAATACATCTGCCAGATGTCCAAACGTAATCCACTTCTTTTTTCCATTCAAAACATAACAGTCCGATTCTTCTCTCCACTCGGTCTTTACACTTTTGGCATCTGAACCAACTTCCGGTTCAGTCAGGCCAAAGGCAGCAATCCATTCTCCCTTCACCAACTTGGGTAGCCAGGACGATTTTTGCTCAGGCGTTCCGAAACGTACCAAAGTTTCACTTACAAGTGAAGTATGTACCGTTAACAAGCTGCGAACGGCTGGAAGAGCCTTGCCAAATACTTCAGTCAACAGCCCGTACGCCTTAGGACCGAGACCCATTCCGCCATATTCAGCCGGGATCGAGGCAGCCAAGTAACCTTTTTCAGCCATGGCACGGATCAATGTTCTGGGAATGGCTTGCTGCTCTTGAATCTGTCGAGCATAAGGACGAATTTCACGGGCAGCAAACAATTCAGCTTCATGAATGATCTCTTGCTCTACATCCACTTCAATCATTCGGCAACCCCCTCTTGAAGAAGAGATTCATTGAGATAGGCGGCGAACTCGGCAATTGTTTTGTATTCAAACAACGCAACCGGACTGATGTCAACTTGAAGATGCTTACGCGCACGATTAATGATCTTGAGCGCCTGCACAGATGAGACACCAATTTTCAAAAAATTCATCTCTTCATCGATGTCCTCTGGCTCCTGATTCAACGCTGCAGCAATCTCGCTTTTGAGAAAAAGCTCAATTTCTTCTTTTGTCATATCATGACCTCCGTTCCCTGATTCACATCTATCCAATGTACATACGGCTCGAATGGGTGTGCTGGCAGATGTACAATCTGGCCAGAGCCATTCGGATGTAACTGTTCCCAATCCAGCGCAGCACCACGTACATAAAGCTGTCCCAGCAATACAGCAAGCTGATCCTCCATGGTAAGTGTCGGCTCGGCAGACAGGCGGATGAAGCTCTCCTTGCCACTGTATTCAATCTGTTGCACTGTCTGATCTGCAGCAATCATAATTACAATGTCGGCGTTTGCCATCTTGCCAGGTGTGTCTTGCAGACTCTCTAACGTCACTCTGTTGTTCACTGGAATGGATTGGCTTGCATGAGCGTTGTGATATTCCTCGCCATCCAGATGTAAACGGGATACAAGCTCCTCTCCTGAAGCTATTCCTCGAATCTCTTGAATGGAAGGGACCAGACGTACAAGTGTCTCAAGCAAGGTCACCCAGTAGTTCAAGGTAGATACCGTATCTTCATTAGAAACGTCTGGCCTGATTACTTGGCGTGCTTCCGCTTCATCTTCTCCGCGAATCTCCTGCCCCCCAACCACAATATTGACACGAGCAGCTCGGTTTCTAGGCTTGAAGCCAAATTCCATCACTTCGATGTTCCACTCTCCGGTGGAGCTGACAGCTACTGCTGCACGATACCGATAATGTTTTCTATATCTGTTCCGGGTAAAACAAAGATCCTCTGGTGCCAGGTCCGCATGTTTCTTCACATATTGCTCCGTGTTATCAATCAGCTTTTTTAAAGCCTGCTCTGATTTCGCAGAGAACGTTAACAATTGGCCTCGTGCCGGGGCTTCTGCACGGACAGGGGCTTTCCATTCTTCCAGCACAATGTGGGCATTCGTACCTCCCAGGCCAAACGAACTAATGCCTGCCTTCCGTGTTTTTCCTTCAGGCACATCCCATGGTCTACGCTCGCTAACGATATGGAACGGCGATTGCTCCAGTCGGAGGGCTGGATTCGGATTATCCATATGCAGACTTGGTGCCAGTTCCCCATGCTGCATACTGAGCAGAACCTTGGCAAGACTGGCTCCACTGGAGGCTGCAAATAAATGACCAATATTGGTTTTGACTGAACCTAATCCAATTGAATTGTCGCTTGTATATCCCTTTTCCCGGAATAGTCGGAGCAAGGCATTCACCTCAATTGGATCTCCAATCCTTGTCCCCGATCCATGTGCTTCAATATAAGAAATCTCGCTCGGGTTTAGGTTGGCATCGCGATAAGCGGCACGGAGTACCTGATATTGCCCCTGAGGGTTGGGTGCCATAATGCCCAGGGAATATCCGTCGTTATTCACCGCTGTCCCGCGAATCACACCATAAATATGCTTATTGTTGCGAACTGCCTCTGTTAGCGGCTCCAGATATACAACAACAGCACCTTCCCCCAGGACTGAACCATCTGCTTCCCGGTCAAATACCTTCGTATGTTGAGTGGAAGAACAGATTCCAGCATTGCGTGATAGTTGATGAACATGCGGTGTAGCCAAAATGTTCGCTCCACCTACAACTGCCCCAGAGATACGCTTGTCCTGAATGGCCGCCACAGCTTGTGTCAGTGCTACCAGAAAGGAAGAACATGCCGTATCTATGGACAGTGCCGGTCCTGTGAAATTGTACATGTGTGAAATGGAGGCTGCTGCAATATTGGACATATTGCCTACCATAGCGTGAGAATGAACAGCCTTTCCAAGACTCCGGTTCATATAATCAACAACCAGATCGAAGTAAGTGCTTGGATTAATCCCTACGTACACACCCACATCACGCTTATCCTCATGGTCCACGAGCATACCCGCATCCTCCAGCGCCTCATGAGCAACTTCCAGCAGTTTGCGATGCTGCGGATCCATAAATGCAGCTTGTTCAGACGGGATTTCAAAGAACTCATGATCAAACGTATCCGGTTGCTTCAGTTCCCCAATCCAGTCATCCCAATCGGGTTGCTTGGAACGTGTTGCACGCTCTAGGCTAACCCGGTCAACACTATCTAACCCGTTAACCAGATTGCTCCAGAACTGCTCTTGGGTGTCGGCATCAGGCAGACGCAGAGACAGTCCGGTAATAGCAATAGCACGATGTACATTCAGGTGATTATCTGTGGTTTCAGCTTGTTCAAAGTCCTTCGTTTCTGCTGGAAGTTCCTGCAGATATTCCACCATCTCACGTACTGTACTGCAAAAAACAAGTAGTTCTTGTCCTAATTCACGTCCCATATGTGCAGACAGCTTGTCAAGTAATTGATAGGAGAGGATGGAATTGCCTCCAAGTGCGAGAAAAGAAGTATCCATCTCAATCTTTCCTGCGGGCAATTGAAGAATTTCGGCCCAGGCTTTACGTACGGTATATTCCAAAGACGATGTGGAAACCGTCTCGTGTCCTTGCTGTTGTGTGTTTTTGCGAATCAGCTCTTCAATGGCCTCGATGTCCTTGGTAAATACTCCACGCTCATAATCGTTTCTCAGCATGAAGCGCTGGACCTTGCCACTCGTCGTTTTGGGGATGACCTTGATTGGGAGAACATGAGTGATCTCAATACCCAATCCAGCCCTCATACGTTGGATCAGATCCTGTCGTACCTCCAGAAACTGTGGAGCGCTCGATTTGTATTTAACAAATACAAGCAGCTCCTCTACTTGTTTGAGGCTGTTAAAGTGCCCGACTACCGTCAAATTCCCTCTCGGAATGCTGCTATTCTGGTACAAAATTTCTTCAAGATCATGCGCATAATGGTTCTGTCCCCGAATAAACACAATGTCCTTGATTCGTCCGCTTACAACCAGGGAACCATCAGCCATATAACCCAAGTCTCCAGTGCGAAGCCACCCATCCACATACATTTCACGATTGATCTCGGGAAGACTGTAATATCCGGAGGTTACCGATTCCCCACGAATCTGGATTTCGCCAACAACCCGCTCATCCAGCACTTCACCCTGTTCATCCGCAATCCGGATTTGAATCCCTGTCATGGGATATCCTTCATGGACAAATTCGATCACATCCGAAGTATGGCTATCACTGCTAGGCAGCTGGACTGGCACAGCCAGTCCTTCCTGCACCAGCCGCGAACGCGAAATACGTTCAATTCGCGGCTCTTCACCCAGTCTGGAGGTACATACACCTACTGTCGCTTCTGCCATGCCATACGCAGGAAACATCATATTGGAACGATAGCCACAAGAACTGAATTTTTTGACAAATCGCTCGATAACAGACGTTGATATAGGCTCTGCACCATTCAAGGTCATACGCAGTGAAGACAGATCCAGCGTTGAGAGCTTGGAATCCGGGATCTTCTGAACCATCCATTCGAAACCGAAATTGGTACAGCAAAACCATTTTCCCTGATGCTCCGTAATCTTGCGCAAGAACAGATAAGGCGACCGTACGAAGGTATAAGGTGACATCACCATGATGTTGGCTCCACTCAGGACGGGTGTCAGGTGCTGTCCAAATATCCCCATATCATGCGTATGCGGCAACCAGGTAAACACATTATCTCCTTCTTCAGCTCCAAGAAAAGTCTTGCATGCAATACTGTTGGCGATAATATTGTGATTTGTTAACTGCACACCTTTGGGAATTCCCGTGCTTCCTGATGAGAATTGCAGGAACACAATGTCATCAGGAGAGGTTGGGCATAGATCAGCCATCTGCTGGCCTGCTTGAAGCTGGTTCACGCTAATCAACATAAGACCTTTGAATACCGGACTTTCCGCAAGCTGCTTATACTTGGGCATGTAGGCTTCCTCGACGATAACGACCGGACGGCCGAGTACCTCCCACACTTTCGTGAATTTCTCCAGACCGGCCGAGCCTGGTTCCCAGGCAGCCGGAGGACTAACCGGGGCGACAATAATGCCCCCCAGCATACAAGCCCAAAAGGTACGGTAAAATTCCTGTGATTGGTCAATTTCCAAAATAACGACCTGTCCTTGTTGAATGCCTTGCTCCTGAAGAGACTGCAGGTACTTGCGCGCCTGCATCAGTAATTCAGGATATGATTCAAACTGCTCATCACCTGAAGAACTGATATAGGTCATTCCCTTTTCTGGATGAATATCTGCAATGTAGATTAGCATCTCAGCCACTGTTGAATAATGTTCTGGCACAATCAGCTCGGGTCCTCGCTGTATGGATTTACTGGACATGTTGCACCTCCATTGCCTCATTGTGAACTACCACTTTCACATCGCTACCAAGCTTGTCATCAATCAGCTGTTTCATACGTTTGATGTCCAGACCAGTCTGACAGGTCAGATGTACGTACAGACACTCTTCGTCGTAGCGAATAATCCATTCGAATTGGGCGAGTCCCGAATTCGAATCTTGGTCATCCGACGACTGAGACGACATTGGGATCGCTTCGCTGCTGGAGCTGAAGCCTTGATAATTAAACAGAATTATCTGACGCGGCTCCTGTTCTGCTTGCCTGTAGGCAGTTCCCAATTGTTCCTGTATGCCATCATATTGTGCCGAGAGGGAAGAATCATGTGTAAGTGCCATAAAGTTAATGCTGTGTTGCTTCGTAAATTCCAGACGTTCCAACAGATCTTCCTGTGTGAATTCACTGTCTACCAGCACTGGAATCAGATCTAGGAATTCTCCCACATAATCATAGTAGGATTCTTCACCATACTCCCTTCCGTAATGCACCAGGGCTATTGGCAATTGGCTTATGTTCAGATAAGCCGCAATGATGTTGGCAAAAGTTTCAAAGCATGTCCACCAAACATCTGCAGGCTCCTTCCCTGCAAGGGACAACTCGACAGTCATCGCTGAAGGCAACAATGTTTCTGTTTCCTTCAACTTGTTCATGACGATGGCGTTACATCTATTCCATGCCTGAAGCGAAAATTGTTTCTTCATTTCATCTTCTGATACCCCTAAAGGGCCATGAGACAGAAAATTTACATAATCCTCATAATTTCGTACTTGGTACAGAAGATCACTCTCGATCTCTATACCTTGCGGTCTATATAATGCCTTCGACTCAAGTTGCTGCTTGATGATCTGGGCACTCATACCATCAAACGCAAGGTGATCAAAACTCCAAATCAGCTTATGCTCCGTGGCTCCTGTACGCAAAATACACAGACGCCAAGGTAGTTCCTTCAACGTATACGTTTTGTGTAACAGAGACTGAACCAGTTTGTACTCCAACTGCTCAATCGTAGTCGAAGCATAATGACGAATATCAAGATACGGGATAAGCTGTTGCAGCATGTCCGCCGCTAACGATATATCACATGGATGCCAATACAATTGTTCTTCCTCATATATCATGCTGTGCAGCAACTGATGCCGGGATATAACCCCAAGAATCAGGTGTTTTACAGCTTGTTCATTCAATTCGCCTTCCAGCGTTGTTGTAAATCCGCTTGCTCGTGAAGTCGTAGAAGCATGTGCTTGTTGAATTGGAGATAGTGGGAATTGACCCATAGGGGGCATGCCCGCCATAAAAGATGAAACCTGATTGCAGCTGTTTAAGACATGCAGGACCAGGCTGTCCAGTTGTTTCTCATGAAGTGTTATGTCCTGTGGTATGACTATCGGGGACTGAATATGCAGGCTATCTTCGGACCAAACTGACGCCGGAGGATTAATATCTACCAATTTGGCAAGTCCTCTAACTGTCGGATATTGGAATAATTCGTTCACATTGATGGCAATTCCTTCTTTTGCCAAAATTTGAGTGAATGCAATCGCTTTGAGCGAATGCCCCCCATTTTGAAAGAAGTGATCTTCCACACCAATGCCTGGATTACCCAGGATCTGTCGCATGGCGGCAAGAATGACACGCTCTGTTTTTGTCCGAGGTGAACTCATCTCCAGAGACCTCTGCTGCTCTTCAACCAAATGCTCGGACAATGCCCTTCGGTCCACTTTGCCATTGGCATTAATCGGAAGATGATCCATTCGAATAATTCGTGCAGGCACCATGTACTCTGGCAGCTGCTGGTGAAGTTCTCTTCGAATATACTCAGCATCTGCTCCAGTATCGGTTGTATAAAAAGCGGCAATGTATAGACTTCCTGATGGTTCTGTAGCTGTCATGACAAAGGCATCACGAACTCCCGAAAGACGCTCCACGCAGTTGCCTATCTCCGATAACTCAATGCGGAAACCTCTAATTTTGACCTGGAAATCCGAACGTTCAATAAAAATCAGACTGCCGTCAGCCAGACGTTTGACGATGTCACCTGTCCGATACATTCGTTCTCCCTTGCGGAAGGGATCATCAAGAAAGTGTTTTCGGGTAAGATCCTCACGGTTAAGATATCCAATACCCACCGCATCCCCACTGATATACAGTTCCCCTGGAACGTTGGGTGGCACAGGCTTCAGCTCATCATCCAGAACATACAAAGCTGTGTTAGACAGGGGGGAACCTATGGGCAGTGAGCCAGTATAAGGCTCTGTTTGCTGTAATAAGTGGTAGGAGGCAAAAAAGGTTGCTTCCGTTGGCCCATATCCATTTAACAGCCTGCCCGGCCCCACGCATGCAAGCGCTTTGTTGGCATGACTCACCGATGCAGCTTCACCACCAAACATCACTATACGCACATTCTTCAAGCAATCAGCATCCCAATCCACCAGCATATTAAACAAGGATGTCGGAATATAAAATACTGAAATCCGTTGCTGTCGGATGACATCCGCCAAACGAGCCATATCCAAAATGGTCTCTTTTGAGATTAATACAAGAGTAGCGCCATTTATTAATGAAGCAAAAATATCGAAAATAGAACCGTCAAACGCATAGTTAGAAATTTGCAGGATACGATCCTCTGGCACGACGGTGACAAAATTACTATTTTTCATGACTTTGGTCACATTGCGATGACTCATCACAGTCCCTTTTGGGGTTCCTGTTGACCCTGATGTATAAATGATATAAGCCGGGTCAAGAGCAGTCTTGTTCATATGTTCAACGGGCTCCTGCATGTCTCCTGAATCAAATGCTGCCAGTTCATCTGCCGGCACGATACAAGGAACTACAGATTGCCATGTCGAGGCATACGCCGTTTCAGTCAATAACACAGCCGCATCGCAATCTTGCAAAATAAATTCAATTCTCGATGGCGGCGAAGCCGGGTCGATCGGGACATAACTGCAACCCACTTGGAGTGTAGCAAGAATACTGATCATCTGGTTCGGTCCACGGTCCAGAATGAGAGCAATACTGGAGCCTGATTTCACCCCTTGTCCAAGCAATCTGAACGCCAGCCACTGAACACGTTCATACAGATCCGCATAGCTCCATTCACCGTCTTCCCAGACCAATGCTGTCTTCTGTGCATCCACATGAACTTGTTCCTCGAACAATTGGGAAATGGTCGCATCTCGCGGATACTGGGCGGCATTATCGTTGACTCCATACAGCAGCCATTCCTCTTCCTCCGGTGTAGTGAGCTTAATCTGACCAATTCGTTCATTATCCCCTGTTATGATCTGAGACAGGATATACCGGAATTTATCCAGCATCCGTTCCATGGACTCCGCTTTAAACAAATCTGAGCGATAGTCAAGTTCAACCGTGTAACATTGTTTATGCTCGACCAGTGTCCAAGTCAGATCAAATTTGGCATCCACCTTACCTTCGACCCATGGTTCAAGCATCAGTTCCCCGGCTTCAGGATCATCGGTTCCCATATTAATGTAATTTAGCACCACATCAAATAGGGGGTTGCGGCTTAAATCACCGAATAGACCAAGTTGTTCCACCAGTGCTTCATAAGGATAATGCTGATGCTCATAACAGGATAACAGCTTGCCACGCATCTCATTCAAATACGTCTCTGTGGACCATTCTCTGTCCATGCTGGTGCGAATGGCAAGCATGTTCACGAACATACCCATAACGTTATTGAGTTCTGGCTTCTCGCGCCCCGCAACCGCTGTACCTACGACCAAGTCGTCTTGACCCGTATACTTCCAGATTAATAGATTCAAAGTTGCCATGAACAACATATAGGGTGTAAGCCCTTGTTGAGTACAGAAGTCATTGACCTGTGTGCTTAACGACTCACCCAGTTCAATGGAACGTCTGTCTCCGCTGTAGGATGACGCGCCATGTCTCGGGAAGTCTGTTAGCAATTCAACCGGGGCAGGCATGTCCTCGAATTCCCGTATCCAAAACTCGGCGTCTTCAACAGATTGTCCATGTGACGCAACTTCATCACGCCATTCCGCATAATCCTTATACTGGATGTCAAGAGATTGCAATGTTTCTCCTCTGTACATGCGTGCAAAATCCTGCATCAGGATCGCAATGGAACTCTGATCCGAAATGATATGATGCATATCGATGAATAAGATGTGTTCCTCTTGAGAAAGGCGAATGAGCTTAACACGAACCAATGGTGCGCTGGTCAGATCAAAAGGCTTGATCCATTCCATGACCTGCTCTAACCCTGCCGTTTCTAATTCCAGCAACTCCACCACGCTTGGAACCTGATCCTCGACAACCTGGAAAAGCTCACCGTCAATCATTTCAAACCTGGTACGGAATGCTTCATGTCTCTCTACCAGTGCATCCATTATTACTCTGAATTGGGTAGGGTCAAGTTTTCCCCTTACCATATAAGAGGTGGCGAGATTGTACGCCGTACTCTCACCTTTCATCCACTCATGCACCACATACATTCTTCGCTGTGCAGAAGTGGTCTTGTATTTCTCTTTCTTAGTTACAGGCAAGATTGGGTCCACTGAATCAGAGTCACTTGTAGCCTGATGTTCAGCAATCCATTGAACCATGTGTTCAAATACAGAATGATCAAAAACCTCTTCCAGCCCCAAATTCAGTCCAAACATTTCTTTAATCCTCGACGCCAAGGAAATCGCTTTTAAAGAATGACCTCCAAGCTCAAAGAAATCATCTTCAAGGCCGACTGCTCCATTACCAAGCAACTCCTGCCACAATTGCGATAATACATGCCTTATCTCATCATCAGTCCGTTGAACCCTGACTTTCCCGGATGGAGATTGGTCTAATGCTGCGATAGAACCCGCTGCAACCTGCGACATACCTGCAAGCTGATACAACGCAACATCATGTTGATGAACAATGGGGTCAAAGGAATACGTCGGCAGCGAGATTTTCTGCCTACGCCCCGTTCCGTTTAACTGTTCCCAATCCAACTCCATGCCAGAGCACCAGCAAAAAGCAAGTACTTTCATTAAATACACGTCTGCCTCAAGCAAGCTCTGACGATCTCCAGTAAGAGCTATGATGTTTGGCTCTGAAAATGAATCCGGGGCTATTTGTTCTGTATCCTGCTGCTGATTCGAAACGATCCACAGCGCATGCCCAGCAGATTCAGAAAGCGTCTTGCGATTTAACAGTGTAAACAGGAAATTTGGAGATAACAGTGGTGCAATACTCGACGCATGGTCTGTTACAGTTGCATCTGTCATCCTTCCTGTCAAAGCATCTGACAATGCTCCTTCTTCTAGTGACCAATGCTCCAGATTGTATAAAAGCCCCACGGCATGTACTGGATCAAGTGCATCACTAATAACCAACCCCACCAGTTCGCCAACGCCTTGTCCACAGACAGCATCCGGCTTGATACCAAGCTGCATCACGGTTTTATAAAGAGCATATTGCACAACAAAGCATTGCATGCGCTCAAGCCTTGAATCAGTTAACGATCGCCCTATGCCTTGGCGAATGGCATACTGTTCCTTGGACTCAAAGAGGTTCAGTATCTCTTCAAAGTGCTGTTTGAATATCTCTGAGACCTGGCTGCGATACACAGAAGCATATAGTTCCCGAATCTTGCGCGCTTCCCAACTTGCATTTCCGCTGAGGTAAAACATGACCTTAGGCTTCCCATTCATCACACTTGCCTGTGTCTCGAACTCTACAGACTGCTCGCTTGGCGGAATATAACCGTCTACAACGATTAGTGCTTTACGATGAATGAATCTGCTTCTTCCCTTCTGTAGCGTCCACGCAGCATTGGGCAACTGCTCCGGCAATGCATGCATCGCCTGTAGAACCGAATCGTACGTGCGTTCCAGCGCAGATTCACTTTTGGCCGAGAAGGGCAGCAGAAGCAATAACTCATAATTGGCTTGGCTCTCTTGAACAGGAGGCTGCTCCAGAATGACGTGAGCATTGGTCCCCCCGATCCCAAACGAACTGACACCTGCTCGCAGGATGCGCTTCGCGTCTTCTAATGGCTGTGGCTCCCTGTTGATATAGAAGGGACTATGCTCCAGCTCCAACATCGGATTCGTCCGATTCATGTGAATCTGTGGCGGAACCACCCGGTGATAAAGCGTCAGTACGGTTTTAATAAAACCGGCGACACCTGCTGCCGCATCAAGATGCCCAATATTGGCTTTCACAGAACCTAGAGCACAATAATTTCTACGATCTGTTCCCCATGACTGCCTGAGCGCTTCAATTTCAATCGGGTCCCCCAGTTTGGTTCCTGTTCCATGCGCCTCCAGATAGGAGATCTCTTTTGGAGACACTCCCGAACGATGCAGGGCTGATTGAATAACCTTGACCTGCCCGGCCACACTCGGTGCCGTATATCCAATTTTGTCCATGCCATCATTATTAATCGCTGAACCTTTAATGACTGCATAGATATGATCTCCATCTCTCTGAGCATCGCGGAGTGACTTGAGCACAACCATTCCGCATCCATTACCAGACACCGTACCAGATGCCTGCTCATCAAACGGTCTGCAATGACCATCTTTTGAATAAATCATGCCTTCATGCCAGTGATAACCTTCTTTGAGCGGATAGGAGATAGAAACACCTCCCGCAAGTGCCACATCACACTCCCCCCGAATCAGCGATTCAGCAGCTTGATGGATAGCGACCAAAGAAGTCGAACATGCGGTCTGTACGGCCATACTCGGCCCTCTCAGATTTAATTTGTGAGATACCCGAGTTGTAATATAGTCCTTTTCATTTAAAGTCATGGCTTCAAAAGCCTGTAGCAAATTACCGGAACGACCGAGAAATTGCACCATCCATGGTAAGCTTAGTCCACTTCCCGCAAACAATCCTATAGATCCCTCATAACTGTAAGGATCACACCCGGCATGCTCAAGCGCCTCCCATGAGCACTGATGCAGCAGCCGTATTTGCGGATCCATCATGTTGGATTCCTGATGCGGATATTCGAAAAATCCGGAGTCAAAATACTCAGTATCTTGCAGTACACCTTTGGCCCGTACATAATCAGGATGTTTGAAGTCTTCCGGTCGTACACCCGCAGCGGTTAGATCCTCCTCATTCAGACGGGTGATACCATCCTTACCTGCCATTAGGTTATTCCAGAACTCATCAATATTTCTTGAGCCGGGAAAATGCCCTGCCATGCCAATGACTGCGATATCCGACGAAGAAGGAATTCTGCTACTGTGTTCTGAAGCAAACGGGATACTCTGTTCCGGTCTGCTCTGCTCCACTTTGCTGTGTTCAACTGTGCTCATTACATACTCTTTTGGAGCTGTTGTCGGGTCAGGGTTCGTAACAGGATATCCAGCCGAAGCGATATGTCCGCTCTCCTCTTGTACCTGTTGTGTAACTGTCGGCAGCATCTGCTCAGCCACCAGATGATTGACCAGTGATGCAATAGAGGAATGCTCAAACAATTGCACCAGCGGAACGCTTTTATCCAGATAGGCATTCAGGCGATTATTGATCAGAATAAGCCCCAGCGAGTTGCCTCCGATGTCAAAAAAGTGATCATGGATATTAACCGTATCCAGATTCAACATTTCCTTCCACGCTGCAATGAGCATCTGCTCCAGATCAACCTTTGCCCGCTCGATTCCTTGAATGGATGAGCCATAAACCAGAGCCGGATTAGCTTTCTCTCCCGTTTCAAAATCAGCCAGACGAAGGGCATTGCGATTCAGTTTGCCATTAGGCAGCACAGGCAGATTTTCCAGACGAATCAAGCGAGAAGGCATCATGTAGTGTGGAAGCCGCTGCTTTAACCAAGTCCGAAGCTGTACGTCTTCATCTTCCATAACGGAAGGCCCAAACCCAGGCTTCAGACTGTAGAAAAGGATTAATTGCAATGAATGTGGCTCGGCCCCTTCTACCTTAACGACAGCCTCCTTTACACGTTCATGGCTCATCGCCGCCTGCTCAATCTCGTTCAGTTCAATCCGGTAGCCTCGAATCTTCACCTGCTGATCCAACCGTCCCATTAACTCAACATCCCCATCCGGCAGTATACGGGCCAGATCGCCAGTTCGGTATAAACGGCCTCCCAAAACATTGGGGTTTGCAATGAATCGGGCATCGGTCTCAGCTGCATTGTGCAGATAACCGCGGGATAATCCTTTTCCTGCAATGCACAGCTCTCCATAGCTGCCAGGTGGCAGTATTTCACCTTCATCATTCAGAATATAAATCTCTGTATTGGTAATGGGCTTGCCAATGGTAATCGCAGTTGTGTCATTCAATTCTTTGGTCGTTGACCAGATCGTAGTTTCCGTTGGTCCATACATGTTAAAGATTCGAGCAGGCGTAAGCCGCTTCAGATCGGTGAGGAGTCCCACAGGGACATTTTCCCCTCCGGTAAGAACACACCGCAGATTGCCCAGCGCCTGAGCGAATTCCGGGTTTTCTACAAATGCCTTAATGCGTGAGACCGTGCTAAGAATGTGCGTAATACCATGTTCACGTATTCGACGTGAAGCAAGAGCCGGGTCAAGCTGCTCCTGCTCATTGGCCAGATACAGCGAATATCCGGTGCATAATGGTGTCCACACTTCAAATCCGAAAATATCAAAAGATATGGTCGTTACACTGATGATGCGATCTGTCTCATGTGCAAAAATATGTCGGTGCCTGATGTCCTCAACAAAATTGACCATCGCCTCATGAGTAATCATGACCCCTTTGGGACGCCCCGTTGATCCTGAGGTAAAAATCACACAGGACAGGTCCGAAGACAGGAAGCTTATGTCCGGGTTAACGGATGAACGCACATCCTGGGCAGTTGGATCATACACAAATCGCTCTCCGCTAAAAGTCACTGTTTCTTCTTCATCAGGCGTACACAGCAGTACGTTCATCCGGCTGTCTTCGATCATATTCACGATGCGCTGCGACGGAAAAGCAGGGTCCAGAGGCACATAAGCCGCCCCAGCTTTCAGCACTGCCAATAGCATAATGATCAATGATTCATCTCGTCTGGATAATATGCCCACAGGTTCATCCCGGCGCACACCTTGATCAATCAGCTTCCAAGCCAGCGTATTAGCTTTTTCATTAAGCTCCCTGTAGGTAAAAGAGGCTCCGGATGATACAAGGAGAGCTTTCTTGTCTGGTGTGTGTTCTGCCTGCAGCTCGAACAGCCGATGCAGACCCACCGCAGGAGTGTAATCCAGACGTGGACCAGCAAGACGATGGACTGGGTGCTCATGAGAAATGTTTCTCTCAAACAGTTCGCTCACAGACAGGTCAGGCTGTTTTACAACCTCTTGGCAGAGTCCGATAAACTCCTGCATCATACCTTCAACTGTGTCCCGGCGGAACAGATCCAGCGAGTATTCGATATATCCTTCAATCACCTGCTTCTCCCTGTTTTCTTGACAGGTCATTAACAGATCATAAGTAGACGTACCCGTCTCCACCGGAAAAGAACTGAATTGCAAACCATGAAGTTCAAGTCCATGCAAATCCATGTTCTGATAATCAAAACAAACATCAAATACCGGATTTCGGTTCAACTCACGTGTCACGCCCAGTTGTCCCACAAGCTCATTAAACGGATATTCCTGATACGCAAAAGCATCCAGTGTATGTTGTTTAAGTTCGCGTAAAAAATCAGTGTACGTACGATCAAACGTTGGAAAATTCCTCATCGCAATCATATTGACAAACATGCCAACCGTCTCTTTCCACTCTTCTTGCATCCTTCCTGCAACAGGCGTTCCTACCACAATGTCCTGCTGACCTGAGCGGTGTGCAAGAAGAAGATTCCACACACTTAGCATTACCATATACATGGATGCTTCCGATGAGGAAGCCAGCTCGTGCAAGTCTTGTGTTAACGAACGATTCAACGTGAAATGAAGACGTCCCCCTTGCATGGATCGCTGTGATGGACGCTCCTGGTCAAGTGGAAGTTCCAGCACAGGTAAAGAAGGGCCAAGATGGTCCAGCCAGTACGTTTGATGTGAAATGTATTCCTGTGAAGCGAGACGCTGCTGCTGCCATACCGCGTAATCTTTGTACTGCAATCGGACTGCTTGCTCTTTGCCAAAATATAAATCATTGAAGTCACGAGTGATGATTTCGACAGATGTACCATCCGCGATAATATGGTGAATATCAAAGAATAGCAGGTGCTTGCGCTCGCCTATCTTAATCAGTTCAACCCGCATAAGCGGAGCACTCCCCAGATCAAAAGGACGAATCAATGTCTCGATCATCGCAGGCAACTCTTGGTCATCTGCCACATGTTGCTCTGCATAACCCATACTTAAGCGAACCGAAGGTTGGATGATCTGAACGATCTGACCACCCCGTATCTCAAACGATGTTCTGAGCGCCTCATGATGCTGCATCAACTTCTGCAAAGCAGCCTCAACTCTTATACGGTCCAATTCACCTTCAATAATGGTTGCAGACGGTAGGTTGTAGGCCGTATTGCCTGGATCAAGCATCGCTTGTGTGAACATACGCATCTGTGCAGAAGAGATTGGATACGCATCCATAGTGGGTGCAGATTGAATGGTCTGTTGGTCCACTTTTGGTTTCGCCATGACATAGAGATGCTCCGCCAGTTGAATAGGCGTTGAATGATTGAAAATATCTGCTACCTCAGGCTGAATTCCTAAATGAGATCGGATCCATGCAGACAAGCTGACTGCTTTGAGAGAATCTCCTCCAACCGCAAAGAAATTAACCTCTTCATCTAGATCATCGATGCCAAAAATCGTTCGATATGCGTCCAGGACAATCTGTTTCAGTTGGTCTGAACCACCAGTATAAACTGTCCCTTTTACTAGAGTAGAGCCACTTCCCTTACCCAGATCTGCATGCTGCCTATCATCCCCGGTACCCATTCCTTTCACTGCTGATGAGCCAGAAAGAGAAACACCGACAGGATAGGATTGTTTGTTGAAAACATAAGTAGGCAGAGAGCATTTCCGTCGTACCGTCTGCCCTTTGAGCACCTTCCAGTCCGGTTCAATGCCTTCGCACCATAACTCCGCAAGTCTGCGGTTCACATAGATACTGTCCTGCTCCGTCTCCCTTACGTGACGTAGCATATTCAGTACCGTCTGGGAATCTCTTGATAGACTGTGCTGTCTGGCAAAGGAGCTTAGCGTTCGTCCTGCACCTACTTCAATTAATACAGCCCGTTCATCCTTTAACACTTCAGCCAGGTTTGATTCAAACAACACCGGCTGTAAAATATGGCGGGACCAATAGTCAGGTTGTGTGATTTCATCGCCAAGCGCCCATGTTCCACTGGTGTTGGACAGTAATGGGATCTGTGGGTTATGAAGTGAATGCTCTGCTAAATAACGTCTAAATTCCTCGGCGGCCTGATTCATCATTGGCGTATGGAATGCATGGGAAGTCTTCACACGAATGCACTTCCAGCCCAGTCCCTCAGCCTTGGCTTCCATCCGTGAAATGGCTTCAGCTGTCCCACCAATTACACTGGAACCTGTAGTATTCACCAGAGCAAGCCACACGTCTTCATCCAGTTGTGACTTCACCTGCTGTGCATCCGCCATAATGGCAAGCATAACCCCGGGTTGTTGTTGCTGCATCAGACGTCCGCGAAGTCGAACTAACTTGACAGCATCTCCGAGTTCGAATACACCCGCTACCGCTGCAGCAGCCAATTCACCAATGCTGTGCCCGATCATGCCATCTGGCTTGATGCCCAGATCCAGCAGCGACTTGGCCAGCGCATAACTTGTCATGAACAGTGCGAATTGGCTGTACTCTGTCTGGTTTATTCGCTCAGGCTGCTGATCCCCGTATACAACGGACAACATATCTTCTCGTTCTTCCGCAGGCAGAAGGTCCAATATTTCCTGAATATAACTTCTGAAGATTGGAGCTAGGCCTGCTTGCTCTGTAGATCTGTATAGTTCTGCACCCATTCCCTGATACTGACTGCCCTGTCCGGGGAACATAAAGTATACGGGACGAGTGCCTTGAGCCGAATGGTATACGCGTGCTTTCCCCAGCTGCTGTATCAGCTTGTCCGGATTATCCTTCCATGTCTTATCCAGAATGAGTGCCTTACGATACGCAAAAACAGATCTACCTGATTGCAAGGTCCACGCTGCGTTGGATACAGATTGATCCGGCTGCTGAGTCAGATGTTCCATAATCCGTTCAGCGGTGCGGTTCAGCGAGTACTCTGTTTTGGCGGAAAAAAGCAATATATTTACGTCATCATCTGGACTACACTTCTCCATCTCGGGAGCCTCCTCCAATACCATGTGAGCATTCGTGCCCCCCACACCAAATGAATTGATTCCTGCGCGCATGACTCCAACATTGCCCTGTTTCCAGTTCACCCCTTGTGCATTAACTTTAAAAGGCGTATTCAAAAAATCAATTTTGGGATTAGGCTGCTCATAATTCGCTGTTCCAGGGATATAGCCTTGTCCAAGACTGAGCGCTACCTTGATTAAACCAACCACACCTGCGGCTGTATCCATATGTCCCACATTGCCTTTGACCGAACCCAAATAGCAAAATTGCTTTTGGTCGGAAGCAAAGGCCCGAGTTAACGAGTTTACTTCAATTGGATCACCAAGCAACGTTCCCGTACCATGTGCTTCGATATAACTCACCGTTTCCGGGTCTACTCCAGCTACCTTATAAGCATCCTGAATGACTTCAGCCTGTCCGCTTACGCTAGGAGCAAGAAAACTGAGTTTCTCTTGTCCGTCATTGTTAATTGCTGAGCCTTTGATGACCCCGTAGATATGATCTCCGTCCCGCAGTGCATCGGTTACCCGCTTCAGCACCACAATTCCCATACCATTGGAGAAGACGGTTCCACTGGCTGCCGCATCAAATGGACGACAGTGTCCATCTGTGGAGAACATCATGCCATCCTCAAATATGTAACCCCCTTCATTGGGCAACTCCACGGTGATCCCACCAGCCACAGCCACATCACATTCTCCAACGATCAAAGATTGACATGCCAGATGAGGTGTAACCAATGAAGTAGAACATCCCGTAAGAGCGGTATAGGCCGGCCCTTTTAAGTTCAGCTTATAAGCCATTCGGGTAGCGAGAAAATGATTGGTGCTGAGGGTAAATGCTTCGTATTTACTGCTATAGTTAGCATCGTTAAAAAGCACTTGACGGTACCATTCGAAGTCATCGGACCCGCCAAGGAACACACCCACCTTACCCGCTTCATCCGGTCTGCAGCCTGCATCCTCCAGCGCTTCCCATATTCCCTGATACAAAAGTCTGAATTGGGGAGACATCATTTTGGCTTCACCGGGAGTATAGTCAAAGAACCCTGCGTCAAACTCATCGATGCCGTTGGCACGTCCTTTTGCCTTGACATAACGAGGTGAACGCAGCAGTGCTTCCTCCACACCAAGCTCCCTCAATTCATCATCACTATAAAAGTGAATGCTTTCCCGCCGTTCAACAAGGTTACTCCAGAACTCCCTTATATCCTCAGCGCCCGGCACATTCACCGCCATGCCCACAATTGCAATGTCCTCACGCATAATGCCGTCTTTTCGTTGAAACAATTGTTCCCTTTCAGTCGGTATCCGAACTCCCTCATCTTTTGGTCCCAGCGCGGCAAATTGACGCAATGTCGGGCATTCGAAAAAACGAGGAACAGGGAACTCCACATCGGTATAATGCTTAAGTTTATTGTGAGCCTGAATGACAGAAAATGAATTTCCGCCCAATTCAAAGAAATGGTCATCGCGCCCTACTCTCTCAACACCGAGCACTTCGGCCCACACTTCGGCTATAACCTTCTCAAGCTCAGAAGACGGGGCGGTATAGAACGTACTGGAAGCGTGAGTATGCGTGATATCTGCCATGAGTGCCTTCCGGTCAATCTTCCCACTGCTATTCAATGGAAATTCGGATTTATGTACAAAAACGGATGGTATCATATATGCCGGTAACAAACGAGACAGGTGCTCTCTCAATTCGACAGAAGACAGCTCCTGCTCTGAAAGATAGTAGGCATACAGTAAGCCGGACCTACCTTCAAATGATTTCATGACTACCACGGTCTGGATGACACCCGGATAGGATGACAGGGTATTCTCAATTTCGCCTGTCTCCAGTCTGGCTCCTTGAATTTTAACCTGAAAATCAATGCGTCCCAGATATTCGATCGTACCGCTTGGGAGTGAACGTACCAGATCACCTGTGCGGTACATGTACCTGAAATGCTCTGCGTCCTGTCCTTCTTGATAGAAAGGATTAGGGACAAACTTCTCTCGGGTCATCTGTTCCAGATTCAGATATCCACGTGCAAGCCCAACACCGCTAAGACAAAGCTCCCCTGGAATACCTAAAGGCTGAAGCTCATCATGATTTCCGACGACATACCATCTGGACTCATTGAGCGGGTAGCCAATCGGTACATTTCCCAAGCCTTCGTAATGGCTTAATGGATAATGAGAAACCCATATGGTGCATTCGGTTGGACCATATACATTTTCAAGACTTGCTCTAATGCCTAACCTGTTAAATTTCTCAATGATGTCTGGCGTAACTGCCTCTCCGCCAACAAACATCCATTTCAGCGTTTCCAATGCTGACAGATCGGAGCGAAGCTCCATCGTTTCCAGAAAAAGACGGAATAACGTTGGAACAAAGTTGATGTGCGTCACCTTATGTGATGCCACCGTAGACACAATACGAGCAGGGTCTTTTTCTGCTCCAGGCTCAAGAATACTTAGTGCGCCTTCACCCATGAACCAGCCGAAAAGTTCCGTGGCCGAAACATCAAAGGTATATGCCGTTTTCAGCAAGTAAACATCCTGCGCCTGCATTGGAAAACGACGCTCCAGATCAAGCAGTGTATTGACTACGCTATGATTTTCAACCATGACTCCTTTTGGCTTGCCTGTTGATCCGGACGTGTACATGATATAGGCAAGGCTATGCGGATTCAGCGCCTCTTCGAGGTTTGAGACATCCCCCGTATAGGCCTGATCTCCCTCAACGTAGATGTACTGGACATCCAGAGTCTCGTCATCTTTTTCGGGTTGCATAGCCAGCACTATGGATATGTCTGCATCCGATATAATATAGGCCTTTCTGGACAAAGGATAGGAAGGGTCTACAGGCACAAAAGCACATCCGGCTTTTAATACAGCCAATAGGGCAATGACCATATCCGAGGAACGTGGCATCTGCACGCCAACTGCTGCGTTATCACTTTTTTTACTCGCAACGATCTGCCTAGCCAATTGATTCGCTTTTGCGTTGACCTGCGCATAGGTCTGATGCTGCTTGCCTTCCATTAGAGCTACCCGCTCCGGGAAACGTGCTGCTTTATCGTGAAATATATCCATAATATGTTGTGGAGTGTAGGGAAAATAAGAAGTTTGATTGAATTGATACAGTAGGTTTTCTTTCTCATCCTGCATCAGGAGGCTGAACTCACTGATTTTTTGATCAGAATTGGTTACTAGTTGATTCAGCAAGTATAGAAATCGTTGGCCCATTCGCTCCATTGAATCTTCACGGAACAAGCTCGGTTTATATTGCAGCTTCAACTGAGCACCTTGCGGTAAACGACTCAATACCACCATCAGATCTCCTGGAAACGTAACCTTATCCTGATCCAGAATACGAGTTCCTAGCATATCTTCCTCATAGGAATCATAAACAAAGGAGATATCAAACAACGATGGTGATCCGGGTTGAGCCTGTAACATACTGTCTCTGACAATGAGGTTATTGGGATATCCGATGTTCCTGTACGTATCCATCCAGGTTGTGGCTACTTGTTGCAGCAGAGGTTTTAGAGTTGATTCGAGGTCAATATGGAATCGCATAGGCAGCATATGGACAAAACATCCAATCGTTTCTTCCAAGTCCATACCGGGACGATGAGAATATGGGGAGGCAAAGGTGATATCGTCTGTACCGACATATTTACTCATAAGAATGCCAAAGGCACCCATAAAGAACATAAAAACGGTTACTTCATTATCTTTGGACATCTGTGTAATATCAGCCATTAACGATTCCGAAATATCAAATCGCAGTTCATGACCAATTCCTTCTTGTACAGAACCTGCTGGAAAGTCATGTTTTAGAGAAAGAGGTTCCGCTCCCTTCATTTTGTTCAACCAGTATTCCCGCTCTTTGGAGTACTTGTTTTCGTGCAGTTTCTTGTTCTCTGCCTCAACATAAGAGATGAATCCTTCATCCATCTTGATCTCCACAGGCTGATCTTCAAGAAGACACGTATAAGACTGGATAAGTTTGTTTTTCATCAGTTCAAGCGACATGCCATCACATATTAAATGATGAATACATAAGGTCAGAATATATCGGCTTTTATCCATCTGAACAATCATTATACGGAACAGAGGACCCTTCTCCAGCTCAAAAGGTGTCCCGATGCATTCATCCACCAGCGCTTCTAACTGCTGTTCCTTTGGATTCTCCTGATTCTCGCTACTTAGGTCCCACAAGGCAAGTGAGTAATCCATATCTTCATGAACGGATAACACGGGTACATCATTTTGAATCTCAATCCGAGTACGCAGCACCACTTGCTCATACATAAGCAATTCGATGGCCTGGCGAAATATCTCCATTTGAAGATGATTAAATTGTATTGAAGCTGAGATGTTATACGAAGTGGGATCATTCACCTGACAATCAAAATAGATTCCCTTTTGTGTTTCGGAAAGTTCAACGGTTTTTTGTACCATCACGACCACACCTCATCGTTTAATTGAGATTCAAGCTGTGTAAGGCAAAAAATCAGTTACAGCTTAGTGCATTACCCAGATTCCACCAGCCAATACGGAGAGAACCGTGATAAACGTTTGATACACCACATCCATAATGAGATTCCCGATACTGTCTCCATCTGCCTTGCGATTTTTAATCATGACATAAGTATGTGACCAAAGACCACTTAATCCGTATATGTACATCGTTACCAATACACCAACCCAAAAGTTCCCTTGGAACCAGATGGCCATAATCCCCATAACTCCAAGCCCTACCTGGGAAAAACCGTATTTAACCTGAAATGGTCCACCAGGCCATCCTAACATTTTGGCTGTCTGATCCGCTCTGGCAATGTTGACAACATAACCAATCACTCCAACCAATCCAAACGTAACCACAAACTGATGAAGCAGTAACACTCTGCTAATCTCGCTCATTTCCCCGGGAAAACCTAACACATATAGGTGTACTCCCCCTGAAATTAGACCTAACAACCATAGAACCAAAAACCACATGCCTGTCCCACTCCCGCCGTTTGTTATTTGGAATCATTTGTAACTAAATGTACAATCTTGTAGTTAAACACATTATATAATCGCTTTTACATTTGTCAATTCATACATAATTTTCTATTTTGTCGAAGCTTTTGTCATTTTTCTTCTTCTGTACGCAAACAAGAAAACCATATAGTTCCATTTAACTTGAAAATAATAGGAATTTAGCCCTATTATTACATTAAAAGGTTTGAAACCTACTTCTTTTTTAACGCTTCAAAAGAACCACAACTCATTTATTTGACATAGGTGATAGTTCAATTATCATCTGTTTGATTATCTACGATTCCAGAACAACAGCAACTATCCATTAAAATATAATATAAAGGAATTGACATCCGATCTCTTTGTAACTATTATAGTTACAACGGTGGTGATTATCCCATGAGACAAATCAGCAGTCGCTTTTCCATTGCGGTTCATACCCTGTCCCTGATCGCTGTTATGCCCAATGAATGCACCGGAGATATTATCGCTCAGAGTGTGAATACAAATCCCGTGATTATTCGGCGGATTATGTCCAAGCTGAAACAGGCTGGTCTGATTGATGTCAGACCCGGTGTGGGTGGTGCTTCCTTGTTGAAAGATCCAGCCGACATTACCCTTCTTGATGTATATCGAGCGCTTGAGGTCGTGGAGGATGGGGAATTGTTTAACTTTCACAAACATCCGAATCCGAAATGTCCGGTCGGCAACATGATTGAACACACCTTGCGTGCCGAACTTATTGAGGCTCAGACAGCCATGGAACAGCGCTTGAACCGTGTAACCATACAGCAGATGATGGATCAGATTCATGTCTCTGAATAAAAAAGCTCATTATGAGCTTTTTTTAACCCTTTCGTTGTAATCACAACTGTTATAACATTTTTGATTACAACCATATGCAAACAAAACACATATCCTAGGAGGAAAAGAAAATGAAAATTTTGGTTACTGGCGCAACAGGTCAATTGGGTTCACTGGTTGTAGAGGCATTGTTAAAAAACAATTCTGCCAAGGATGTGGCAGTAAGTGTACGTAATCCAGAGAAAGCGGAAGCACTCCGCACTCAAGGGGTTGACGTGCGTCACGGTGATTTCGATCAACCGGAGACGTTGGAGAAAGCTTTTGCCGGTGTAGACCGTCTGTTGCTCATCTCGACTGATGGTGACAATGAAACGCGTATTCGCCAACATCAGGCTGCCATTGACGCTGCCAAGAACGCAGGCGTGGGTTTCATCGCTTATACAAGCGTTGTGAATGCAGAGAAAAATACCCTTTCCCTGGCGGAAGTTCACCGCGCTACAGAAAAAGCTATTCGTGAATCCGGCATTCCGTATTCCTTCCTGCGCAACAACTGGTACCTGGAAAATGAAGCAGGCAGTGTGCAAGCAGCTACGCAAGGCGCACCTTGGGTTCATGCCACCAATGACAGCCAAGTAGGCTGGGCTACCCGCAGTGACTATGCCCATGCTGCAGCAGCTGTACTCGCAAGCGAAGGACACGAGAATACCGTATATGAATTGTCCGGCAAACTACGCACGCAAGCTGAACTGGCTGCCATTGTTGGTGAAGTGCTTGGGCAGGAAATCAACGTGCAAAACGTGGACGATGCCGCTTACGCTGACATCATGAAAGGCGCAGGTCTACCGGACTTTGTCGTATCGATGCTTGTTGATATGCAAGGTGCCATCCGTGAAGGCGCATTGGCTGTAGAGAGTGATACTTTAGAGAAATTGCTTGGCCGTCCGGCTCAGCCACTTAGCGAAGGAATTAAAGCAATTGTAGGCAAGTAAGTTTTGGATATGAGAAAGGGACACACCAACAAATGTTGGATGTGTCCCTTTTTTGGTTTGGTGTAGCTAACGATCAATACAACGATATACCCGTTGAACGGATGACCGTAAACTCACCCATTAATTGGGACTGCTGCGATTGAGATTGGTATTTATGCTGTCCACAACAGTTCATCACTCATTGCTCACCAGTCACTGCTCACTGCTCAAGAATATAACGTGCAGGAATGTGATCGGCCAGCCAGATATTTTCGTTTCCATGATAAAAGAGGATTCCATCTGTCGCCGCTTGAGCAGCATTGATTCTCAAAATGACAGGCTGATCATCTCGTCTTCGTCCCACCTGATTGGCCGTATCGATATCTGCGGACAGATGTACATATTGCCTTTGCCGCGGCTGTAAGCCATGTTCCATAATAGAATGCACTGCGCGTGCCGGGGTCCCATGGTACAGGGTTTCCGGTGGCTCAGCAGATATCTTTGATATCTTATGGGGTGTCGAATGTCCATACAATGCCCGGATGCGGCCGGAATTGATCTCATGTCTCTTTTTCTCCGAGGCTTGAATCATCTGCTCCAGATCGGCTTGCGTGACTTCCTTCCACTGCGGACTTTCATGTAAAGCCACCAGCAATTGCGAGATTTCCACCCAACCCTCTTCATCCAGTTCCAACTCATACTCCCATGGTGCATGTCGCAGAGCGTATGAGAGTTCTTTGCTTAATTTCATCAGATCCAATGCAATCATCTCCTACATCTAATAAAACCGTCTAATTTTGCGATTGAACCGCTGTTAAAATCTCCTGAATGTTACGTTCCAATCCCTCATCGTCTTCCTGATTGAATTGGAAGTGTCCATCAATCCCACGTTGGATAATCGTATTCATCACCGGATGAACCTCACGATCGGAAGCCACCCGAATCAGATCATCGGCAAAATCAACCGCCTGCTGTTCACTGTAATTAAATGGTTTAATCAGCATCCGAATGCTCAAGGCATGGGCCTGCGGCTCCGCCAGCTGATCCCGATGAGTGATGCCATACACCGCGCCAAAACCAAAAGCAGCCATGACCTGACGCTCCAGTTCTGTCGTCTGTTCCAAAGGCGTGCCAATCAGCTCACACATTATGTCCACCATCTGCTCCAGCTCGTTTGCTGCCGCAGCCAGAATTACGTCATTAATATCGTCAGCGTTGATAAAATCAGTCATATTGGTTTTCTCCATTTCTGCACCGTATTTGATCCATTCTCTCAGACTCTATGAGAACATTGTATCGGAGTTGGGGTGTTCGTTTCAAATCTTATATAAGTGAAGTCAATTGTGATTCGAAACGATTTTTTGCGAGCCTGAGCGCCTTGTCCTTTTTACCATGATCCATATAGTATTGAAACAATATCCCTTCATAACGTTCAGCGAGATACTGGGAACCAAGTTCACGATAATAAGGAAGAATTCGCTCTTCTATCATTTCATAATACGCTTGCTCCTGCCCTTGTAAAATGACAGACTGAAGTTCCAATTCCATATAACTTGCGTCTGAAACAAGTTTAGAATTGTGCAAGGTTTCCAGAGACATGTCCAACAGCTTGTTTGCAGGAATGAGGTTACCCAATCTATTCGATTCTATGTAATTATTGAGTACCATCAGGTATAACGGTTGTTTCTCCGGAATGATATCAAGCGCTTGCCTGTACCAGTGAGCAGCATCATCATATTGCTTCCGCCGGTTATATTCATAACCCAGATTGTTCAACAGCTTGGCTTTTCGGTCAGGGAGCCCACAATCATCACTAATCCGAATCAGATTTTCATATCTGCGTTTCGTCTCAGGAAAATCATGATACTCGCGGGAATTGAGCTGAACCAGCATAATGGTTTCGGTGTCAATGATTCGCACCATATTGAGCGTTTTCCGAAAATGCTGGATAGCTTTCTCGGCGTAATAGTACGACGTAATATTCGAATATATCGAGTGATATGCCAGAGACAAATGATAGAAGTACTCATGATTCGTATATTTGGACTGATTGATTGAAGTTAACGTCTGGATGGATTTGCGATAATGTCCTGTAAGGAAATAATAAATCCCCATCACATGGTGATAAAAATAATGTTCATATGAATGCTCCGATTCATCCGGAATCTCCACTTCGGCTATAAGTCTCTCGGCTTCATTGATATTATTCATAAACAAGTAAAATCGGATCCGCAGCAAGTCATAGGATAAACGCAAATCAGGTATGCCTTTTAACGGTTCTTCTTCCAACTTGTCTTTGAGACGAATAGCTTCAGCTGTTCTCTGCATAATAATGGCCTCTTGCCATGAATCCAGCAGATCGTTCATTTGATGATATCTCGCTACTTCCCTTGCCATATCAATACATAGTCGATCACAGAGCATGTCCATAATTTCTTGGGAATACTCTGTCATTCCCCGTTCAATTTTGCTCAGATGTGTGACTGAACAGATTCCTTTCACCAGTTCGCCTTGAGTTCGTTTATTCTTCTCCCGGTAAAATTTAATAATCTTCCCTTCAATCATCACTACACCTCGTTTTAATCCATCATTTATTCCTAATTATAGGGTTCGAATATGGACTCTGCCAGTTATATATTGGAGTCTGATGTACTTGGGAAGAGAATTTTAGAAGCTCACCTAGGTAAAACAACAAAAAAAATAAGAGGGCCTCCTAATACTGGAAGAACCTCTTATCCTTGTACTTCTTATTTCAGCAATAAAAGTAAATTGTGTACCGTTTGGGCCGTTTCGGCACGTGTAGCACTATTTTTCGGTCTGAATTGCCCACCAGTAGAACCGTTCATTACACCAAGCTCGGAAGCTTTCGCCACAGCTTCTTTTGCCCAAGATGCAATGTCTGCTTCATCCGTATAACCGGCAACAGCCGACTGGGTATCGTTTGATTGGGATTGATATTCGTATGCTCTCATCATGAGCACTGCCATTTCTTCACGTGAAATGGTTTGGGTCGGAGCAAACTTATCATTCGCTATTCCCTGAACCAAACCTGCTTGATATGCAGCTGCAACGCTGTCTGCATACCAGGCATCCTTACTCACATCACCAAATGGCAATTCGTTACCTTTCACCTCTAAACCAAGAGTTCTCACGATTAAAGCAGCGAATTCGGCACGAGTCGTTTGACCTTGTGGATCAAACGCGGTCTCTGTTTTGCCTGTCAGCACATGTTTCGCCGAAAGAGACTTGATTGCTTTACTTGCCCAATGCGTTGGTACCACGTCTTCGAAGGATTTATCGTAAACGAACGGTGCATACATGCCCATATCAGACAATTGGGAAGTAACGGTACCCTTCTCTTCATCTACGATCCCACCTGCGTAATCCCATTGATCCGCAGATGAATGTTCATGATACATTCCAATCAGATCGCTGTTTAACATTCTGTCGTAATGGAGTGTCAGTGAAAAATCTTCAGGAAGCGAGGACAGAGATAATTTCTCACTGGAAACCTGGAGATACAGTTCAACTTCATAAGCAGCACCTGCGGTTGTCCACGTAAGACCTTGTTTCGTTTCTGGTGCTTTCACATCTTGTTTCAATATATCCAAAATGATCTTGCCCCCAGCAGCACCAGAACCTCCTTTGGTCTGCAGTTCTTTCAATACGCTAGATGGAATGGTGAGCGATAATACACCTTGCTGAGAAATTGTGAGTGAATTCGCACCCAACAAGTCCCCCGCATTAACAGGCAACTCAATCTTCTTACCAACTGTAATATCCACATCTGCGGTACCGTTTGTCACAGCTTTCAATTCTTTTTCTGTAATGACCTGATTTTGGCTTGGATCTGGGTCTGTGGTTGGTGCAGGTGTTGGGAAAGGTGCAGGGGTCGTAGAAGATCCGCCGCCACCGCTATTTCCCGAACCGCCCCCATTGTTACCAGAACCACCATTATTCATTTCCTGAATTTTATTGAGGAAGTACCCTAAGTCTTTGTCCCCAATTTGCAAAACAGGCTTCTTGGTAGAATAGTTAGCCGTCATTCCAAAGTTATTCGTAATATAATTCACTTCGGCGTCTCCTACAGAGCCATCCTGGTCAATATCGGCGATCTCATCCGAAGTATGATAATGTTTCGTTACAAGCTCCATGTCATAGATATCGATGACTCCATCCCCATTAATATCTCCTGCATACGTAAAGTCGGACGAATTCAGTTGATTGATGCCATAATATTCGCCATCAATCGTCTTGCTCAGAACCACTGCAAGCTTGGAAGGTAAATGACCCGGAACTCGTGTGTAGATGGTCGTCATTCCTCCTGTTGCCGGAATCCCATCGATCAGGAACTCACCATAATTTTGCACAGTCCCCTCATATTTCTCACCGGAAGCCGTCTCGGCATAAACTTCAATGCCCATTGCCGAATAGTCATTTTCAAAATCCAGATACTCTCCATCGACCATAAAAGCTTCCGGACGTACAAAACCATATGTTCTTGAGGATTTGGAGATCACTTCATAACTGTCTGTGTTAAACGCGGTTAATGCCAATTTCTCTTCGTTCTCTTTCATGCCAACCGTCGTGTATTTCACTTCAAGAAATGGTACGTCGCTTTTCTTAAAATAGAATTCATCCTTCGGTACATCAAAGACAACATGGAACAAATCAAGATCACCTGTAATTCCTTCAAAGGACCCACCTGAGATGGATGCCTCAAAGCTGAGTTCTCTTTGGTCCACTACAGGCTCACTGATTTTCACTTGAGCACCTGTGGCATCCAGTAATGCCTGCAGCTCAGGCGTTGGCTCAATCCGGTTAAATTGTTTATAGTCATACATCGATTCCAGGGTAAACGAAATACCGTTTAACTTCTCGACATTGTTCAATTGAATAGTTTGGGTAATTGTATCTCCTTTACGCACTTGTTCTTTGTCATATTTGCTGGTCACATAAGGTTTACCTTCGGAAATAAAGCCATAGCGGTGGTCCTTGACGGGATTGGCCGCTGTACCCACATCCAATCCAAAGAGTCGAAGTTCGTAACCATTATCATATTCTTCTTTGGTAATACCAAAAGATATATTTCCTTCTTTGGAAACAGGCAAATCACCGGAATAAAAGGGACTGCCATTCTCGTAGAAAATGACACGATTGGAAGATTGATCATAAGCCGTGATCCCATTATCAACAAAGGTTTGGATGGTTGAATCGATAGCTGTGCCATCATACCAGACGCCCTGTCCACCTTCCCTTTCCGTCAGCATACTATCATTGAGTTCGTGTACACCAGGCTCAATACCCAAATCAATCTCGGGGGCTGTATTGTCCACAACTACCAATCTTTCGGATGAATACTGCTTGGCGTCCGAATCTGTCCCGATGAATTCAAGTGTGTAGCTGCCCTCAGGGACAAATCGCGCAACGTTGGAGATCTCCCCGTTTTCAATCGGAAATGCATAACCTCTAAACACATTCAGCATCAGATATTCCACTCCCGGAAGCATGGACTGCGAATTCAAGGTACCTACAAACCCGATTTCCTCGTTTGTTTCGTGATCCTTTAGTAATACATCCACAGAATCAATGGGACTTCCCAATTGAATAGCACTCAGTGTAATACGATTCAGGAACTGGTGAAATGGAGTATCGTTTGTGATGGATGGTGGAATCAATTCCACGGAATTAATACCCTTTTCGCTAATACGGATGGAGAATGGGATCTGAATATGATCCACCGGATTTTCCGTATCCAGATATACATATCCTTCATATCGACCACTTGGCGTGTCCTGTGGTATATCCACTGAAACAGTCATCTCTTCCGTACTTCCGCCACTTACAGTAATGGATTCTGGAAGATGAACATTTAAGTTCATATCGTTTAACAGCTTCATGGAAGTGTTATACGTTTTGGCACCGTCCCCTTTATTCTCGATCTTAACTGTTCGGCTGTCAGATACGATTCCCTGGTCGTTTTCTTCCAAATATGCACTATCAAATACGATGGAACCTGTAATTTCATCAATCAGGATGGATTCGTCATTCGAGAAGTGAATCGTTTTATCCTGAACTTTGGCAAATACAGATGTGTGGACTGCCCGGTACGGATCTACTCGGCCTGCACCTACTTCATATACGGAATAATTCCCGTTCAGATCAACAGCTGTATTCATAAGAGCCGTCTTCACATCAAAAGGTGTATATTCTTCATGTGCCTGAAGCATAAGTGCAGCAATACCTGCCATATGCGGGGTTGCCATGGAAGTACCCGAAATTCGTGCATAGGCAATATTATAATTCTCACCCGTATGATCATTCACAAATACAGGATAGGTTGAAAAAACAGCTACGCCCGGTGCAACGATATCGGGTTTAATATCATCATTCACGGCGGCTGGGCCTCGGGAACTGAAATCGGCCAGTTTATTCCCTTCCGTAACGGTTTGGCCTGCTGCGCCAAAGGTGACTGTCACACCGTTCAACTCTTTTAGTTTTTCTCCAAGCTCTCTCATCATTTGGAATGTAGGAATATACCCGTTCATTTCACCCAAATAATTAGGGATTGTTCCTTCAACTTTTTATATATAATTGCTGCTGCCGCCCCTGCTTTTCTTGCGTTGACAATCTTGGCATCGAGTGCAATATCTCCCCGAGCGATTAGGGCCACCTTATCTTGTACATCAATACCTTCAAAATCAAAAGCATTACCAAGCCCTGCATACACAAGTTCGTAGGTTTTGCCTTCAAGTGTGGTCAGATCGTCAGCAAAATCTTTACCAAACAGTGGTAACACCTCAGTAAACGTTGAAGCAGGTGCTTCTTTTGTTGGCGCTTCTTCTCCTGCTGCTGGTGGTGCTTCTACTTCTGCATCAGGTGCATCTTCTACTGATAGTGAAGTTTCTACATCTGCTGCTGGTGTCTCTTCTTCTGTTGCCGATGCTTCTACATCTGCTGCAGATGGTTCTTCTACTGTTGGTGGAGTTTCTTCATCCACTATAGGTGTTTCTTTTTCCTCTGCCGATGCCTCTTCTTCTACTGCAGGTGTTTCCTCACCCCGAATAGGTTCTTCTTCAATTACAGGTGTTTCCTCTGTCTCTCCCGCACCTGGATTGTTATACACATCCAGAGTCACTGTAGCCGTAGGAATAGTTAACGGGACATCGGAAGCACCAATCGTAATGGCCAGCGCGCTCGCGCCTGGTGTACCTAACGTACCTTCATTGGGTCCATCATTACCTGCCGCAACCATACTCACCACGCCTTGCAGCATCGCATTATTCAGTGCAATTGAAGAAGGATCCAGCGGATCATTCGTGGCGGCCCCTAAGGATAGATTGATAACATCAAGTTCATCTTCAATGGCCTTGTCAATTCCGGCAATAATGCCACTCATCTCACCACTTCCACCAGGGCCAAGTACACGGTACACATATAAGTCTACGTCTGGAGCAACACCTTTTACCGCATACCCCACGTCATTTTTGGCCTGCCCAGCGATGGTTCCCGATACGTGTGTTCCATGGGAAGTATAATAAGCTTCTGCTAATACACCTTGCTCCTTATAGCCCGAATTTTCCCAATCTTTATAGGTCGTCTCCATCGGGTCTGCATCGTTATCAACAAAATCCCATCCTTTAACTGTCGTTGGATCTACTTGCTTTGGATCCTCACCCGCATGAGCGCGATACCCTTTATACGCCCCTGTTAAATCCGGATGATTATAATCAATTCCGGTGTCCAGTACACCCACTTTGATTCCCTTACCAGTGATGCCCTCTTCATGAAGTTTGTCGATTCCAAGATATGGCACAACTATCAGCCATGCGAGGTTGCATTCCGGATGCAGATGCAAATTCACTTGATGTGGCTGTCTCTGGCAGATCAAGTACCACTTCCTGGTCAGCCCATACTTTTTTCACAACTCCAGATTTCATCAGATCTTCTACGGCTACGCCAGGGACTGTTAACGCAACACCATTTAGTGCGGTTTCGTACTCCTGAGTGATTTGGATCGAGGCTGCATCATAAGATAGCCCTCTCTTCTGCTGCAAAGACTTAATGTGCTGCTTGAATTGCTGATGATTTTGTTTTACTCTGCTTGCGGCCGTAAGCTCTGACAACTTCTCATTTTTTAGTCCAGCCCGTTTCAAGGCAACGGCAGCGGGTTCGCTATTGAATTGGATGATCACTTTGACCAAATCGTTACTTTTGGTATTCACCTTGGAGTCGATCACTTCACCATCCATGACTTGAAGCTGATTCAAAGCTTGTCTTTCCTCTGGCGTCAGTGATTGAAGAATGGACTTAGCGCTCTCACTCTGCTGTAGAGGACCATAAGAAGGTCCTGCGTAAGCAGGTAAGGAGAACATGGAAGACAACATGACTCCCGCTGCTACTAAACCGGATAACCATCGGGTTGATTTTCGTTTCATTTTATACCTCCTGCGATTTACGATCAGATTAGGCTTATCGTATTCCGCAGCGTAGGGGATGTAAATTGGGGTAATTGAGTATGTTAATAGATGAATCACTCTGTTACCCTTCGGAAAAATTTACATATAAATAGACCGAATTATCTAATTTAGTGGCTTTATTTAACGAATTCAGGATTCTATTCTTTTATTCACAACTGAATTTGATAAACAAGTTTCTTTAGACCTAAAATCACTTTCGAAAATGAAGAGTTTTTTCAAAAATAAATTACTTTTTTTGTTATTTTTTGATTGGATTCAATTTAAAATCTTTATAAAAAACGCAAAAAAGCTCACACAATTGTTCTAAACAGAACGAGGCATGTGAGCTTTTTTAACGTATATCTCGAATAGATGACATTGGTAAACCATGATGTATTCTATAAACTATAAAGAAACAAGCCAGTTCGCCTTATATGTAAGGGTAAGAACTGGCTTGTTTATGTTTTAAACCTATTTAACAGTTTTGCTTTCATTTAAGCGTATCTAATTTAGGTCATGACTGCTTACGCCGTCTCATGTTGCTTTTTCGACTCCACTTCATAGACCTGCGTATGTTGATTCTCGGCTAAAGACCATTCCACTGTACCTGGCTTGCGCACTTTCCATACCCAGGCTTGAACTCGTAGCGAGCTTCTGACCCAAGCTAAGGAAGCACAGCGTTTCTCAGAACGAACCGTCAACCCCCAATGAATAACACGAGCGAGCCAAGGATTCACATACTCATTATGTGAGCGAACAGATGGCAATTCATCCTGGAACAACCGCTGTTTCACGTCCATAGGGGGTTTCCCGCATGTCCAATAATGGAGCAGAGCTGCCAAACTATAGATGTCCGACATCGGTCCCTGACTGGATTTCTCCGAATAAAACTCCAGTGGAGAATAACCTGCCGATGTAAATATCACCTGTTTCTCTCCGGATTGCATAGGCCAACGGGTAGCTGAGCCAAAGTCCAGAAGTTTGGGTGTACCATCCTCCATAACCATAATGTTGGAAGGTTTCACATCCCGGTGAAGAATGCCTTGCTTATGTATATAATCCAATGTATCCACCAGTGGAAGCAGCGTCTCCGTTATGAAGGCAGCATCAAGAGCATGATTATGTTCATTCAAATACTCGGTCAATGTGATTCCCGTGCAGTATTCCATAACCAGATACCCCGTACCATTCGCTTCAAAATGATCCAAATACGATACAATATGAGGATGATCCAGTTTCGATAACAGTTCACCTTCGAGCAGAAATGCAGCCAGTAACTCCTGATATTGCCCACCGTATCCTCGTGAAGAGCAGAACACCCCTCGCTTGTCTGCCTGCCGTTCAGCCATTCTCTGTGGGTAAAATTCCTTAATGGCTACTTTGGCACCTGTATTACGATCTCGCCCTGCATATACAATAGCCAACTCACTGCTGGCTAATACCTGTCTTACCTGATATGTATCATTTATAATCACATTGCGCTGCAATGCCATTTTACAATTGTCTTTTCTCATAACAGACCTCTTTTCAACCTTGTCGATCGGAAGACTTTCCGCGTGAATGCATCACTTGGTTCAACCAGTCAGCAATTCATCGCCAACTATACATATAAACCAAATGATGCAATTTGAAACACCTTAACGCGAAATATTTAAATATTAATGATACCAAGCCTTCTGCGATATACTGCTAATCCCTATCCACACTACTCTATAGAAGAAAAGCATTCTCTTATATAGAGTATCGACAGATGGATGTAATTACTTAATTAAACTGGAGAGAAACATTTCTCATCCTTCATTTGCAGCTTTTATTAATAATTATTCTGTAAAAACCGTCCTATTTCCTCGTTCATCTGAACCAATACGTCCTGTGAAGGGAAATGTCCTGTATCATACTTGATGGCTTTTACATTCGTAATAATCTTTTGAGCTCGCTCAATACACTTATCCGCTGGGAAAAAGACATCCTTCTCCCCTACCAATAACAAGGTTGGTGACGTATAATTCACCAGTTCTTCCCGCTCCGTAAGCTTGGGCAGATCCTGATCTATGCTGACGTATTTAAAAAGTTTGCCGATAATGTTTTTATCCATTTCTTTCATGCAGTTGCACGACATGTTGTCCGTAATTTTTTGCAAAGAAGATGGTGAAGACGTCATACGATACTTGACGAGTGGCAGCGTGATATCCTGAGCTGTTTTAATTTTGGAATTGACCGCAAGACCCGCAGGAGCAACCAATACGGCACACGAGATGCGTTCCGGAATATAGGTAGCCAGTCTGAGGATAATGCCTCCTCCAAACGATGGACCGATAAACGCACTCTTTTCGATATCATAGTGATCCAGCAGATCCGACACCCATAAAGCCAAGCTATCAAACCGTGTGGAGATACTCGCTTCCTCACTATAACCAGGATGACCAATCGTATCAGGAGCAATAATCCGGTATTCTTTAAATAAAGAAGAGAACCATGACAACGTCATCGGATTCACACAATTCCCGCCCTGGAGAATAAATAACGGCTTGCCATCCAGAGGACCCGTCAGTAAAACATGCGTCTTGCCAAAACGCGTCTCTACATACTCACGCGTAAAATCCTCACCCAACTCGTTCAAATAAATCTCATACTCTTCAAGTATGCTGCTCTTGCCTTCTTCACTTCTATAAATGGAACTCATGTCTGCCTCCTGCAATATATACTCAAATACCTCATTCTATTGAATGGACTTGCTAATCAGTGGACCAAAAAGATAAAGAGGGCCTGCAGATGACAGGCTCCTCCATATGTTTAACTAATCATATTCAGATGATTATAGAGCGGAAACTGGAAATTGTAAATAACGATTCTAATAGACCAGAAATAAAGGAGGCATCCTTTGGAAAAATCAATTTCATAACTCACTAAAAATGGATTTTTGTAACTAGATATAGACAAATTAAACCGCTTTAATCTATATCTAGCCTTGATTGAAGCAGCGAAAGGTATTATGAAATTAATACGGATAAATACTTACTTTCGGCCGTAATCGGCCTTGATTTCGCCCCACTGCTTGGTCTGCCATTTTAGCACTTTATTGCTGTACGTATTCGTCTGGAGCCACTGCTCCGCACGATCAATCATCAACCAGATCTCTTCCGTGGAGTTGTCTCTTGGTAAGGTCGTGGCTACTTTTTTCTGCTTTAGCCATTTCATGGCATTGACCGAGTCGGTATACACCGTTTTGGTACTGCCTTCTTTCTTCAGATGTGCGAGGGCATGTACAATGGCTAAAAATTCGCCCAGATTGTTCGTGCCTTTGGAGATCGGTCCGACGGAGAAAATAACCTCACCAGTGCGGGTGTCTACCCCTTTGTATTCTACAGGTCCGGGGTTACCACGTGTGCCCACATCAACAGAGATGCTGTCGTAATCCACTTCCTCTGACGTTTCCATGCCAGCACTTCTTCCGCTACCAGCCGACTTGGTCTTTGACGCTCCGCCTGCACTTGAACCCCAGTTCCCTTTCCATCCAGCACGATACGCTTCTTCGGCGGCTGTTTTGGACTCATAGGATTTATATTTTGCTCCAGTATAATGATCCGTCTGCGCTTTGCAATCTGCCCATGTGTTATACACACCCGGCTTCTTGCCTTCCCAGACAACATAGTATTTCTGTTTTGCCACTGTAACCCGCTCCTTTGTTCACTTCATTAATACCCTATTGTATACGATCCGGTGGGCGGAATGAAAGCTATGGATTTAGCCATCTGCATAATTCCTCCAACTCAAGAACAGCCTAAGAAACAAAGCGCATACTGGAATAGAAAGGAATATACGTATGGACTGGATATGGAAATCTGTTTTACTTGTACTTATCGGCATGATTCTGCTGCGCATTGCAGGACGCAAGTCGATCTCACAGATGAGTGTCGCCACAACCGTCATCATGATCTCCATCGGAACAACGATTGTGCAGCCCATCGCGAATCATGAGCTTGGCAAAGCGATTGGATCGGCATCGGTATTCATCGCGACATTGCTTGTGGTGGAACAGCTGCAATTGAAATTTAATGTTTTTGAACGGCTAATGAGTGGCAGTTCCAAAATTGTGGTAGAGGACGGAAAGGTCATTATCCCGAATCTGAAAAGTATGCGTTATACGATCGATCAGCTGGAGATGCATATGCGGCAGAACGGAATTACAAGTGTAGACGATCTGGAGACAGCAACGGTGGAGCCCAATGGTCAACTAGGTTACGTACTGAAACGACATGCTCGTCCCGTGACGATTGGAGATCTGGAAGAGATACTACAAAACTATACGATTACAGGTAGTAGTCCAACAACAGGAGATCAGCCGCAACAACACAACAGCAGCAAGTCTTCAACGCCTAACGATAACTCCACAGATATTTTCCAAGAAGTCAGCAAAGGTGCTCATGCTCATCCCGTTGATCCTAAGCTTCAATAGATATTCCCTACCCCCACCACCAAAAAAAAGACCGGCCCTGTGAGCACTCAACAACATCGCTTCAACAGGTACGGTCTATGTTCACTTCAATTGATTATTTCGAAAGATTTCTCCACGTCATCCAAATGAAAATATAGTCCTAATCAACGTGTACTCAGGTAAGCAATACCCAGGCCGCCCGTAACCGGATTTGTATAGATTTCACAATCGACATCAAATACCTCACCAATCATCTCGCGAGTCAGAATATCTGCCGGTTTGCCATGAACCACAATCTGGCCCTTTTTCACCACATAGAGATAATCGCAATATTCTGCGGCGAGTTCGAGGTCATGGAGTGCTGCCAATATACCAATGCCGAGTCCACGGACAATATTTAGAATTTGTAGCTGGTATTTGATGTCCAGATGGTTCGTCGGCTCGTCCAGGATCAGGAATTCAGGCTGCTGTGCCAGCACACGTGCCAAGACCACACGCTGTTTCTCTCCACCGGACAGAGACACGTAATTGCGGTCTGCATGTCCAGTCAGATGTACTTTTTCCAGAGCCTGCTCGACGATTTCGTGATCCCGTTCATTATCCGTCTCCAGCATTTTTTTGTGTGGGGTACGGCCCATCATGACCATCTCGCGTACTGTAAAATCAAAACTCAATTCATTAAACTGGCCAACAACGCCCATGTGTCTGGATACAAGCTTTGGACTGGATTTGAGAATATCGGTATTGTCCAGAAAAACCTTACCTTGCTGCGGTTTTATCACTTTATAGATGCTCTTGAGCAGCGTTGACTTGCCACAACCATTGGGTCCGATCAGTCCTACGAACTGTTTTCCGTTCACCTGTAATGAAATATCCTTGATGATGTCCATGTTCAGCACAGAGATGGATACATTTTCTACGTTCAGCTTCATGTTTAATTTCCTCCAAAACCGTAGCCTTTTTTGACCAGCATATACATAAACATCGGCGCACCAATCATGGCTGTAATTATCCCGATTGGCAACTCCACGCTGGATATGAGGGATCGTGCAATAACATCCGTCCAGATGAGGAAAATGGCTCCAAACAGCACGGATACAGGCATCACTTTACGATGGTCGGAACCCACGAGTCCTCTGACAATATGCGGAATAATGAGTCCGACAAAACCAATCATGCCACAGCTCGCCACCATAACGCCTGTCACCAAAGCGGTTAACAGCATGTACAGTCTGCGATACACACTCAGATTAATGCCCAGCGTAACCGCTGCTTCATCCCCCAATAACATCGTATTAAGAACTCTGGACTGTAAAAGGAAAAATAGAATCGCCACCAGCACGACGATACCCACGAGTGGAAGCTTGTTCCATCCGGAAGCCGCCAGGCTGCCCATGGTCCAGAACGTCACTGTTTTGATGCCTTCAGCATTGTTGGCAAAATAAATAATAAAGTTCGAAAAAGCGCTGCATAACGCGTTAATCACCATTCCGGCAAGCACCAGCTTGACCGACGTCATTTTCCCCCGAATCCCTGCCAAAGTCAGGACCAGTAAGGACGCACCAATCGCACCGGCAAAGGCCCAGAAAGCCACCCCCGTCTGACCAAGCCACCCAATCGCACCGAATCCAATAAGAATTGCAAAGGTTGCTCCAAGTGAAGCGCCTGAGGATATACCTAGTATGTAAGGATCAGCCAGCGGATTCTGCACAGCAGCCTGCATAACAGCACCGCACAAGGCCAAGCCTGCACCGATATACATCGCCATCAGCACACGCGGGAAACGAATCTGCCAAATGATATCGGTAAAGGAACCTGCCTCAATGGGTGTTGTCCCCCACTGAAATCCCGTTAATTTGTATAAAAGAATACGATATGACTCCGCCAGTGGAATACGAACCTGTCCAATGGAAACTGCAATACCTACGGATATAAGCGTAATCATGATTAAAGCTGCAATCAGTAAAGCAAACCCGGATTTACTATGAATCAGAGACTCTCTTTTCCCCATACGCTGTGTCTGAACCTGAACCGTCTGTGCCATCTCTTCCCCCATCAATTCGCGTAAAATGTAGAACAGATTAAATTTAGCTATTTACAATGTGTTTTCTCGGATTATAATTGAGAATGATTATCTTTGTCAATTTAAAACACATAGAAAAGGGGTTCATCATTTAATGAAATTCACATCCAGAACCATTGGCATCGCTGCTCTAAGTCTCCTGTTACTGCTGCTTGCAGCCTGTTCGAACGCTTCAACTTCTTCCCCTGCCGAAGAAACAACTTCAACTACTAACACGACAGAAACTTCAGCTCCTGCTGAGAATACAAATAAAACGACGTACCCACTCACCATTGAGAATTTCACGATCTCGGGTGAGGGCGGCGAGTGGAAACCCAAAGTGCAAGTATTCGATAAAGCACCTGAACGTGTTGTTGCGAATACCCAGTCTGCGGCTGAGATGCTCATCAAATTAGGTCTGACCGATAAAATGGTCGGTGTTGCTGCTCTATACGGTTCCGTTACACCGGATGTGGCTGATGATTTCGCCCAAATTCCGGTATTGTCCAAGGATTATGTAGGTAAAGAGCTGGTTGTGGGTGCAAGCCCGGATCTGGTACTCGGACGGGGCGACCTGTTCGCTGATGCAGACTGGGGCGTGGGTACCGTCGATGGATTGAATGACATGAATATCCGTACGTTCCTGCAAACGACAAATCACAAAGGCTCACTTGATAGCCTGTATAGCGATATTTCACAACTTGGGCAGATCTTCGATGTTCAAGAAAATGCCGCAACTTTCACGGAAAGTCTGAAGACTCGTGTTGCAGCCATTAAGGCAAGTGTAGCCGATCAGCCTGATCATACTTTTGCTTATATCGTACCCGCTACAGAAGACACCATTACAGTAAGCAGCATGCAGAACGATACGTATCAGCTTGATGCACTTGGCCTGTTGAAGCTGAAAAATACGTTTGATGGTGTGCAAGGTGAGGTAAGTGTTGAGCAACTGATCACAGCGAACCCGGACTACCTGCTCTTGTCCGCGTATGCCGGTTCACCGGATATCGACAAGCTTATTCAGAATCTATATGCCAATCCTGCCCTGCAAAGTATGAACGCAATCAAAAACAAACAGATCTATGTCACAGATTTTAGCCAGTTCTGGGGTTATGGATATCAAATTCTGGATGGTGTTGAGAAAATGGGACAGGAAATGAAAGCTAATCCAATCAAGTAATGACTTGAGCCAATGAGCAGGAGAAGACATTCTCACTGCTCATTTTTCAGTTCACTTTAGAACATATTAAATTAACGGATAAACTTACAAATTAAATTAAATATCATGTTAAAACCTCCTTCTTACCTTTAATCCTGTATGCAAAAGTTTGATTTTTTCAGATAAGCTTATATGCATAGTTCTGGATAAGATTAAACGATAAGAAAAGAGGTTTTTTATTCATGGCCATTAAAACACCCCTCCCAAAACAAAGGGAGCTGCCTTCCATATCTTCAAAACGCCTTCCGTGGGCTGGGCTTCTTGCATTAGCCATGGCGGGATTTATTTGCATCCTCACTGAAAGCTTGCCTGCGGGACTGCTGCCACAAATTGCAAAAGACTTGGGGATCACAGAAGCCCTCACAGGACAGTTGGTGACTCTTTATGCCATTGGATCACTTGTTGCTGCCATTCCCTTGACTGCTGCTACACGCGGATGGAGACGCCGACCTCTACTGTTAGTATGCATTAGTGGTTTTCTTGTCTTTAACACCGTTACCGCCTTATCTTCGGATTATATCCTGACACTTGCTGCTCGTTTCATGGCTGGAGTCTCTGCGGGTGTGTTATGGGGCATGACAGCTGGTTATGCTCGTCGAATGGTCCCGGATTCGTTAAAAGGTAAAGCCATGGCCGTGGCTATGGTCGGCACACCGGTAGCATTAGCCCTGGGTGTTCCAATCGGTAGTTTTCTCAGTTCTTATGTCGGCTGGCGCCTCATCTTCGGGATGGTATCTCTTCTGACCGTAGCTTTAATCGTATGGGTACTCTGGAAAATGCCGGATTTTGCCGGAGAGCCAGCTGGTGAACGTCTTCCGCTGCATAAGGTGTTTTTAATTCCGGGAGTTAGGCCTATTCTGTTTGTTGTTCTGGCCTGGATGCTTGCCCATAACATCCTATATACCTATATTTCTCCCTACCTTGCCCAGACCGTATTTGCTAACAGAGTCGACTTGATTTTGCTCATTTTCGGTATTACTTCCATTGTTGGAATATGGTTAACCGGAATGCTCATTGACCGATTTTTGAGGAGATTGGTTATCATTAGCTTGGCTTCATTCGCTCTGGCCTCTGTCGTGATGGGAATCGCTACTCATCAACCTGTGATTATTATCCTTGGCGTCATGATCTGGGGACTTACGTTTGGCGGGGCTGCGACACTGTTACAGACTGCCATCGCTCAAGCCGGAGGCAAAAGCACAGATGTCGCCCAATCGATGCTGGTTACAGCATGGAATCTGGCGATTGGCGGAGGAGGCATCATCGGGGGCATCCTTCTTGAAGTATTTGGAGCAGGATACCTTTCTGGGGTGCTGTTTATCTTGCTCATTCCTGCGTTGCTTGTAGCTATGCGTGCTTATAAATATGGATTTCCCAAGTAAGTAAAATAACAGGAAGGCATTTTGCATGAGTTAAACGTAAGACAAAAGAGGAGTTCACTTGATGTGGACTCCTCTTTTGCATTACATTTCAAAGTTTTATAGACTGTAATCTTATTCTGCCTGCGCCAACAGATTTGGTCCTTCTACGAGATTCTTATGCGCAATTGGAGAAGACATGGTGATTAAAGTCATGTAAGTACCGTACGGATCACACTTGTTCTCAAACTCTTCGAGTCTCTGAATGGTGTCTGTGAGAATTTTCAGCAAGTAATTGTACTCCCCGCTTATCCGATAACATTCCACAACTTCAGGTGACGCACGACAGAAATCCAGGAAAGGATAACAATCCCGCGTACGAAAAAGAACATAGGCCGTGCTCTGCTTGCCCAATTTGGAAGGGGAGATAACGGTTCGATATTCCTCGATGATTCCCTTTTCTTCCATTCGTTTGACACGTTCAGTAACGGCGGGCTGAGATAACCCCACCAGTTTGCCTAGTTCGGTCATGGATAATCTCGCCTGATTCTCCAAGTGATACAGAATATGCTGATCTATTTCGTCCATGTAATCCACCCCTTTAAATACATAAGATATATTCAGAAATTACCTTAAGTATATTCGCTAATTCGTTATAATGCCTTTAACAAACCATGTAATACAAGATCAATCATTTATATAATAAACACAGTTATCACGAGAAATCAAATACATCAGTTGGTGAGAGGAAGATAAGCATGAGAAAAGAAGACATGACGGCATTGCATAATTATGTGGATGAAGCCATTGACCGCGCTCTAAGCGAAAAAAGAATCGTAGGAACAGTTATACAGGTTGCATTAGGAGGGGAACTGGTATATAGCCGGGCTGCTGGTTTCGCAGACAGGGAGCAAAAACGTACCATGTCGGAAAACGCTCTGTTTCGACTTGCTTCCGTAACCAAACCTATTGTCTCGACAGCAGCTCTGGCATTAATCTCACAAGGAAAGCTGAGTCTGCATGATCCGGTGACACGCTGGCTTCCTGCATTCCGGCCCAAACTTGCCAATGGTCAGGACGCTTTAATATCAGTACATCAGTTGATGACGCACACCGCAGGCTTAACATACCGTTTCTTCCAAGAAGATCAGGGAACCTATGAGCTTGCAGGAGTATCGGACGGAATGGATTGGTCTGAAATTAGTCTGGAGGAGAATCTGCAGAGACTGGCCTCTGCTACTCTTTTGTATGAGCCAGGCAACATGTGGAGATATTCCATTGCGACAGATGTACTTGGTGCCGTTATCAAAAAGGTAACTGGGATGTCACTACGAGAAGCTGTTCAAACGCTGGTTACTCATCCACTCCACATGACCGACACTGACTTTGTTGCGGTGGATTTGGATCGATTAACAGCCGCATACGCTAACGGTTCTGAAGAACCGCGTCTCCTTCATCAGGAGTTGGAGCAGATTCCTTTTATTGAGGGTACTGCTGGCTTCCGACTGTCACCCAATCGTGCGAATCGTACTTCTGCTTACTTATCGGGCGGAGCGGGTATGGTTGGAAGTACCGGAGATTTTCTTACTTTACTTGAAGCCTTGCGACAAGGAGGACAGCCTCTCCTTACAGAAGCCGTTGCGGCTGAGATGTCTACCAATCAAATCGGTGATCTCGTGATGCCATACTGGCCAGGCAGAGGGTTTGGCCTTGGTTTTACCGTACTTAAAGATCCTGTCGCAGCCGGTACACCGGAATCCCCGGGTACGTGGCGGATGGGTGGAACTTACGGTCATTCCTGGTTTGTTGATCCAAAAGAAGAACTTAGTGTTGCAGCATTCACCAACACGGCACTTGAAGGGATGTCGGGCCAGTATACCACCGATATCTGTGGTGCAATCTACGCAGGCATTCGTGAAGGCAAAGAGGCTGCAAGGATATAAATACGAATAACCGCCCAAGATCATTGGGCGGCTTTATTTGGCAACGATGGTAAGACTACTGTCTGTTATTACTCAAATTTTTCTTTTTGAGAAGGTAGATCCCCGCAACAAGAATAAACCACACTGGCGTGACAAACAGTGCCACACGCGTATCTTCGGCCAATGCCAATACCACCAGCACAAATGCCAGAAAAGCCAAAATTAAATAGTTCGAAAACGGATATAGTGGAAGTTTGAAGCGGCTGCGACTCGCCAGTTCCGGCTGAGTACGGCGGTATTTCAAATGACAGATCACCATGATGCCCCATACAAAGATGAAACACACGGTCGACACGCTCGTGATCAGCGTAAATACGCCCTCTGGCATGATATAGTTCAGCACAATCGCGATCAGAATAACAATCGTGGAGAAAAACAGCGCGTTGGAAGGAACCTTCCTGTTATTCAGTCGTGCAAACGACTCGGGTGCGTTGTGATCCTTTGCCATGGAGAACACCATACGGCTTGTACTGAAAATGGCACTGTTACACGCTGACGCTGCGGACGTCAGTACCACGAAGTTCACAATGCCTGCAGCAGCCGCAATACCCACAGCGGCAAACACTTGTACAAACGGACTTTCAGTAGGCACAATGGCGTTCCACGGGTAAATACTCATAATAATCAGCAGTGCGCCAACATAGAAGAGCAGTATCCGGATCGGAATCTGGTTAATTGCTCTTGGAATAACCTTCTCCGGGTTCTCCGTTTCCCCTGCTGTGAGTCCCACCAGTTCCATGCCTACAAAGGCGAACACCACCATCTGGAACGATATGATGAATCCATGCAGTCCATTCGGGAACCATCCCCCATGACTCCACAGATTGGTGAAGCTTGCTGGACCCTGATCCGTAGTAAAACCTTTGAATATCATATATAAACCAACAATAATGAGTGCCAGAATAGCCACGACTTTAATCAGTGCAAACCAGAATTCCATTTCCCCAAACAACTTGACCGTTGCCAAGTTCATGATTAGCAAAAGGACTAACGCAATTAACCCTGGCATCCATTGAGGTACATTTGGAAACCAAAACTGTGTATACAATCCAACGGCCGTAATATCAGCCATGGCAATGGAGATCCAGCAGAACCAATAGGTCCAGCCTGTAATAAATGCCGCCATATTGCCCAGGTAATCACGCACAAAATCGACAAAGGAATGATACTGCAAGTTGCTTAACAGCAGCTCCCCCAATGCACGCATGATCAGGAACAACACAACACCCGTAATAATGTAGGCCAGCAAGATGGACGGCCCTGTCAGTTGGATCGTTTTGCCTGCTCCAAGAAACAGACCTGTACCGATCGCACCTCCGATCGCCATCAACTGCACATGCCTGTTCTTTAATCCCCTTGTTAACGTTTCTTGCTGCATGATCAACCACCACTCTCTTTCTGCAAATGCTCTCTACGATGCAAAATATTATTACTCATCATATAATAATCTGCCCAGAATACATATCCCTACCTTATATATTTTTTTGCACAGCAAAGAGGCCACCTTTGTAAGAGGTGACCTATTGATACGCTCGTATTTCATGCCCTTGGCTTTTATAATCTTGAGTTGCATTAGATCCATACTATCATCAGCCTATGTACATTCCTTTGTTATCCTCATGCCATGTCATGCTGATTATACATATCTATAGAAGTATATTAAAATATAAGCCAAGCATAGAGCGGCAACGACTAAAAAGGTAATCGCTAATGAACGTTCGGTTCGCCAAATTCGAATAGCATTAGCAACACTAATCATCAATAACGCAATAAAGTTAATAACACTCGAATACGATTGAAACGAGTTGAAAACGATCATCATAAATCCTACGATCCAGATTAACAAAAACCACAGTGGAGTTTTCCGAAAAAGCTGCTTCATTATGATTTACTCCTTAAATATTAAATTAGTCTGTGTACAAGATATTCTTCAACAGGGATTAAAATTCCTTTATTTAGGTTATAATTCCAAATAATCAATACTATTTAGATCCAATTTAAGTATCTTCACAGTAAAAAGGGCTCCCGATAAAGGCGCCCTCTGGTCTGTTAATCTATTCCTTTTTCTTTTCCAATCTGTTTTGAGGATATCAATTAGTGTAATTTCATTGCCCTCTTTGTCCGTGCCATTTTCAGAGAGCGCAGTGTATCAAATTTTCGATCTTAATGCATCTCCCTACAAATGCGGAAGGTTCAGAAAGCACCATCTTTTTAACGAAAAGCGCTATCTATCCAACAACTACTTTTGCTTATAAAACTCGTGGTACAGCTTCATTAACGCTCGCTTCTCAATCCGTGATACATAAGAACGTGAGATGCCCAGTTCCTTCGCAATTTCGCGTTGAGTTCGTTCCTCCCCGCCTGCTTCCAGGCCAAATCGACCGATTACAACTTCCTTCTCCCGGTCATCCAGGATATCTAGATTGCGATAAATTTTGCTTTTTTCAATCTTGAGCTGTACCCGATCTACAACATCATCAGCTTCTGTGCCAAGGATGTCGATTAATGTAATTTCATTGCCTTCTTTGTCCGTACCGATAGGGTCGTGCAGGGATACGTCTTTGCGTGTTTTCTTCAGGGAACGCAGATGCATAAGTATCTCGTTTTCAATACATCTCGCCGCAAATGTGGCAAGCTTCGTGCCTTTGCCTTGTTGAAAACTTTCGATCGCTTTGATCAAACCAATGGTTCCGATGGAAATCAGGTCTTCCTGATCTTCACCCGTATTGTCGAACTTCTTGACGATATGCGCGACGAGGCGCAGATTGTGTTCAATGAGCAGATTGCGAGAGTGGGCATTGCCTTCAGCCATAAGGCGCAAATGTTTGGCTTCATCACCCTCAGCCAGTGGCTGGGGGAACGCATTATTTTTGACATACGAGACGAGTAACGTTAACTCTTTAATGAATAGAGCAATTGCGGTAAACAATCCGGGCACAGATGACACCTCCTGCAGTTTTACAACGATCTGGCCTGAGCACATGTGGGAACAGGGTCGATCTATTGTATGTAGGCAGAGGCCCAGAAGTGCATGTACGGGGAAATAGGTACGGGCTATAAAGCTTTAAAAAATATTATTTTATGTAAATGGAGTGTGTAGCATATCCACTCCATTGTTTTCAATTCCCTCTCAATCCTATCGGAATCAACCTTGTATGGTTCTGCTCCTGCTTTGCGTAGTTTTGTAATTACAGTTTGTTGAAAGATGAATACGTCCCAAAGTTTAGTTTCATCATTTGAAGTAAATACTGTTTCTCTTTCTCTGCTGTGTAAGTCAGTTTACATCTCTCCCTTGCTTATCCTTAAAATATTCTTCTCCAGAAATCTCTTTCGTTGTTACTTTTCTGCATCTCGAACATCTACTTAAAATTTCTGACTCATAAATTCCTCCATCACATTTAATGCATTTGTCATTCAATATCTAAATCACCTTTCCCAAGAAAGTTAAATTTACCAGTCTTGATCTTTATATTCCTCTAAAATTTCGATTACATAATTCAAGTCATAAATCTGATGCTTTACCTTTGTGATAGTTCTAGCAACTGAACTGTCTTCGGTATCCTCTAGTTGCTTCACTTCTGCTCTCTTTTTTCTCAATTCAGCCTTCATTACATAATATTGCAAATGCACCATTCATAATATCTGCCTCTTTCATTATTTTAGCTATACCCTTCTACATTCATCACATTTACTTTTCCGTTCATGTCTTCATTCTGAAAATATATAAAATCGGTGCTCATTGCCCTTGAGGCATTTTTGAAAACTATTGCTCAATCTTCTCTTTGTCTGCGATATGAACCATTTTTACTCTGAGCTCTTCTACTACTTCCTCGAAAATTGAGCAATTACGCAGAATGCTTCCATTTTTTAAACTAATATCTATATTAAATACTATCCCTCTCCTTCCCCTCTAAAGATACAAAACGACATAATCCCTTAGATTATGCAAGAAATTCAATTTTAAAATGAGCCCTAATCCTCAAGAGGAACATTCCATAATATGTTAATTTTAAATTATACCAAATTTAAGGAGGAATTAAATTATGAAATTCAAATCTTTGACAATATGTGCTCTGTTAGGGGTATCTATGTTACTTGGAAGTGTGAGTGCTAGTGCTGCACCTGTTGATACAAACTCTGTATCTCCATTTGCTGACGAAAGTTTAGTCTTGCGCGTCGGTGAAATCTATAATTTTAGCGGCACAATCTCCATGGTTGATAATATACAGAATGTGATAGCTGTGACATACCCAACGACTATTAGAGGAATCAAGCCGGGACAAGCCAAACTTAGAGTATACAGTAATGGAGTATATACATATTATGTTATCCTCGTTAAAAGCAGCATTTGAATAAATTTCTGATCCCATAATTGTCATCACATAATATCACTAGGGCACTGCGCTATTCTCTTGCGTAGTGTTTTAGTGTTTCTTTGCATTCTTCACACTCTTCTTGTTTTCGGTTCACTCTCCTTTTTTCAAAGAAAGATCGATTTCATCTAATCCTGGTCATATATGTATTCGAGTTCAAATTCCAAACCTAATGCCTCTAATAAATTCCTTACAACATCCATGCAACATCTGTATATGTACCAACCAACTTTTCCTTAACAATTAACTCTGTTCCCCATTCACCACAACAACCATCTGAGCAGCTATAGTAATACTATCGGACTACAATTTTGTTCAACCGATCAGCTTCTTTCTGTACTTATCTAATGGAGTCCCCATATGTACTTTCCCCACTGAGGTTCAAGTAAAGAAAACGCCTCTTCGCTCACCATACATTCTGTAAAGTCACCATCTTCGTAGTTGTACTGTACCAACTTAATTCCAAATTGCCCAAGTTCATCTCTATCCTCTACATCAGCGCATATCCAACCTTTTAATATTGCCATTCTCCTTTCTTAATGAATTATCAAATTTATTAAGATGTGATAAAAGGAATTTATTCCATTAAAGATGTAAACGTGCTAACATAATGAAGCGCTACTTTTTAACTACGAATCAGTACATAAGACTCAGGAGGTTGCCATGGGAACCGTATCACAACAGAAAGCGAAAAAGGAAATCAAGAAAGTAGACAGACTTGGCAGAGCAGTAGTATCCTTTATATTTAGTTTTATTGGATTAGCCTCCCTAGCTTTATTCCATATGGCAATGGAAGCCAATAATGCGAGCTACAATACAAATGGAACCGGAATAATGATCACAATGGCATTGGTTTTATTAATTAACGCAACTAGTTTTTTTCTTGGCATGAGTGCTAGACGCTCAACATCGGGAAGAGGGTTGGCTATTGCGGCAATTACTATAAGCGCAATCCCATTGGTTCTTATGCTTCTATTAATAATAGGTACAATACTTACGATGTTTTTAATGAACTAAGCCCTCACTGGGCTTTTTTTTATTTCATCAGTGCTATTGTCAAGTGGATAGATCCCAGTACACCATTATAAGTGGTGTTAGATTCCTTAAGTCACATCTGATTATACTTCTTTTGGGAGTATACTTTTATCTACTCTTTTGGTTACATAAATAAGACTTGTTGTTTTCGCGAATAAATTTATTTTTCATCTCTATCCTTCTTCAATCTAAATGTCTATTTTCAAGAAAACTTAAAAAAACGACACCCTAGGGCCATCTCACACTAAATAAATTTTCATAAGATCTTGCGAAGATTTCACAGACTCACGGAAACAATGGAGCCCACCCGCTGAAGCAGGAGAAATTCTTTTTCCACACTTTCGATAAAATACTTCTTTTCACCAAATAGGACAACATCATTCTGGGCTAACGAAACATCGCTTTTAAAATAGATCACATTGTCCGTTTCACGGAACGCACCTTTGTAATAAAACATCATATTCCTCTCCTTCATAAAACTACCTATGTAATAAATTAAACCATTACTTATACTCTCATTAACCCCATCCCCAAAATTAAAAATACCCATATGCTCCTTTCCGATGACTTGATTCACAACAAAAACCCCAGCTCTGTACGAAACAGAACTGAGGCTGCGGCATATCCAATATGAATCCCATTAAATATCTGAGAATCCCTAGGAATACCGGTTAATCACTTGAAGATTCGTTGTGAGAACTGATACAGGCCGCTGTTCCAGACAGATGGTTCGTGTCCACCTACATCCAGATAAAAGGTATGCGGAATGTTCATGCTGCTCAAGCCGTTTTTGAAATTCTGGCTGACCCATAACAGACCATCACTCGATCCACAGGAGATCCAGAGCAATTTGAGTTGGCTAGCGACTTGTCCCGGGTTGGAAACCAGCTGCGATACAGATTGCGTATTCGGTGCAGCCGAGAAGGCCCCTACCCAAGCGAAGGTATTCAGATTTTTCAATCCGAAGTTAAGCGACTGCCCACCACCCATGGACAGTCCGGCTAGCGCACGACTATTCTTGTCTTTGTACACCGGATAATTGGCCTCGATATGAGGAATCAGATCCTTGATCAGGTCTTGCTCAAACCGTTCAAACGCAGCTACTTTGTCCGGAGCAAAAATGTCACCGACTGGACGATCGTCCTTCATGGCACGGCCATTTGGCATAACAACGATCATCTGGGACAGCTTACCTTCAGAATACAGGTTGTCCAGAATGTTCTTTGGTTTCATTGCATTAACCCACTCATACTCATCTCCGCCGATGCCGTGCAGGAGATACAGGACGTTATACTTTTTATTCGGAGAATATCCTGGCGGTGTATACACCGTCGCTTTCCGTGTATTGCCTACCGTTGTGGAGTAATAGGATATCAGATTGGTATTTCCGTGCGGAATATTGTTTCGATAGCCATCAAAACCCGGTGGTGCCGGCACTACCGGAGTATTAGCAAGAGCATTTTGCCCGGTATTATCCATGGTGCCGGTCGCTCCCTGATCTACAACCGCCTGAATGGGGGTTGGAGCCGCAGTTTCCTGCATATCGGCTGCAGACGCCATCGTTGGTACAAGGAGTGCTGCTGTGATGGAGAGACTCAGAATTTTGGACAGACGTTTTTTCATTAATATCAATCTCCTTTGGAATATGATTTTAAACCGTGTACGAACCTCATAACAGGTCTTTCAGATACACATAAACCCCAATTGAAAGCCCTTACATTTCAAAACGAAGTTCCTCCTTTCCACGCATGAATACGGACCGCTATCCTTCACCTTTCCCAATACGGAAGTAAACATCCGCGATCCATAATTTACAATCAATTCCAATTACATCTTTATTATATCACCTTACAAGACCTGTACATCATCAAAAAACTTAAATAACTATATCTTATAGTTTGAAAAGTATACTTCTTCACACCACCAGACCGTCTATTCGCTCCCCTGCTCCGGATCTCATCATGATATAAAAAAGCCTCAATTCTCCGTTTCAATGGAAGAATTGAGGCAAACGATTTCATTTTCAACTTGCCGACGCTGCCTCTGCAACCTGGGCAACCTCTGGCCCATGATGTTTACGCCCCATGAACAGACTGATGAACAAGCCCAGCAAACCCAGTGCAGCAATTACTGCGGCATACAAAGGCACTGAGATAAGTCCCGTATGCGTAATTGCATACCCACCCATATAGGCACCAGCGGCATTTCCCAGGTTAAATGCCGAATGACTTGAGGTTGTCGCAAGCAGCGGTGCTTCACGAGTCATATTCATAATCCGAATCTGAAGTCCCGGCATAATACCAAAAGCGGCAACCCCCCAGAAAAATATCGTGAGCACTGCCAGATACGGATTCTCCAGCGTCAGCGTGAGCACTGCCAGAAGAACAGCAAGGATACCAAAGTTGACGATTAACGAAGGCATAAGCTTCCAGTCTGCCAGACGGCCGCCAACCAAATTTCCCAAGGTTACACCGAAGCCAAACAACACCAGAATCCAGGTCACACTTTGCTCCGCAAAGCCGCTAATATCTACAAGCATCGGCGTAATATAGGTGAAGACTGTAAACAAACTTCCGCACCCCAACGCCCCAATAAGCAGAACCAGCAACACTTGTGGACGTACCAGATTTCGGAATTGCTGACCGAGGTTTGCAGGCGGTCCTTGCGCAATAACCGGAATAAAACGAATAATCCCCATTAATGAGATAATGCCCAGAATTGTAATGGCTCCGAAGGATGATCTCCACCCAAGCTGTTGCCCGATAAATGTACCAAATGGAACGCCAATGATGTTCGCAATCGTTAGCCCCGCGAGAACAACCGATACCGCTCCTGCCCTTCTCTCGGGCGCAACAAGCCGCGTCGCCATGATTGAACCTACACCGAGGAAGGTACCATGGGCAAATGCCGTTAATATCCGTGCCGAGATTAACAACCCATTGGTGGGAGCAATGACAGACAATGCGTTACCGATAATGAAAATGCACATCAGCAGCACCAGCAGTTTTTTCTGTGGAATCTTGTGTGTAAATACGGTCAAAATCGGCGCACCTACCGCTACACCAAGCGCATATCCCGTAATGAGTTGTCCAGCCTGTGGAATGCTTACATTCAGGTCTGTTGCCACATTGGGCAGTAAGCCCATAATAATAAACTCGGTCATACCAATCGCAAAAGCTCCTATCGTCAGGCATAACAGGGATAATGGAAACGCCCCTCGTTTACCTGACGGTGAAACCTGTGGTTGTATTGTGTGTCCAGTCGTGCTCATAGATGTTCTCTTCTCCTGTCTCTTAATCAACGATTTTCTGTCGCCTTCAACCACAAGGCATCTGTTAGTTGTTCGAACGTTTCACGCATGGCCAGCTTGTCCCGCCAGTGTGCCGGAATACCACTCAGTCCATAATAAGCACCTGCGATCTGTCCGTACACCGCGCCCGTAGTGTCCGCATCATCACCCAGATTAACAGCTAACAACGCGCCTTCTTCAAAGCTTGATGACTTATGGAACGCCCATAGTGCTGCCTCGAGTGAACGAACCACATAACCACTGCCCTTAATTTCAGGCGGTTCTTTCCTCTGATAGGAACCCCTAACAACCTCTTCAATAGCGGGTGAAAAAGAAACCTCTTCCCTCCACTGTCGGTATGTCTCCGGCATCAGCATGACGTTTTTGTCCGCTCCGCGCAGACCGGCAACAATTATGCCGGCTAGCACTTCACATGCTTCCACACTTTCCATTGCAGCATGTGTTGTCCGGGAGCTCAGCCCGGCATAACGGACCGCCTCGTTTGGTTGATTAGCATAAGCCATCACGACAGGTGCAAGCCTCATGATAGAGCCATTGCCCGCCGTCATCGGGTCAATTGATCCGCTGTAGGCTTCTCCAGTTATCTCAAACCTCTCCAAGGCACTTCTTGTGGCCCCGCCGATATCAAAGCAATCGCCTGTGCTGCTCATATACCCGACCTTGTACCAATTGGTGTATCTGCGCATCTGATCCGCAGGATCAAAGTTCTCATTGCGTACCAGACTTTCTGCCAGACACAGAGCCATGGATGTATCATCTGTCCACTGCCCTGCCTCCAGCCCGAATACGCCGCCACCCACGATATCCGTTACCGGTTCAAATGTGCCCGGGCTACTGAATTCCACGGTGGTTCCCAACGCATCACCCGCTGCAAGCCCGATGAAGCAGCCATTGAAACGGTCCTTTTGCAGCATACTTGTCTTCCTCCCTTACTCCATATACTTTCAGAATCTTTCTTCCATTTTCCCACAGGGCCTGATCTGGCGTAAAGCTAATAAAATCCAATAAATTCAGCTCCATTTCTTCTATTATAAAAGTGTCGAAAGCTGTAGAACGGCCAGAATAGCAAATTTTCATAAAAAAAGTTTTATTTTTTTGAGCTGAAAATACAGTTTATTCAGTACACCGCTTACATGCAAAAGGGTTAACGGTTTGCAACGTTCATCATTTTCTGAAAACAAATCATATATGTGAAAATTTTCAATGTAAACAATCATGACGCGCTTGACCCTTCGGTTTGTCCTATGTTACGGTTTTATTAGCTTCAAACGCATATTTTTTCCCAAATTAATATTCATTTTCGGTTTATTGCGTCAACTAATATGCCGCAGGTTAATGAATACAGGGAATGAATTTGCAGAAAATTTTCATTTTCATTTTATCCCCAAACTAATTCTGAAACAGGAGGAACAAATTTATGATTAAGGCACTGGTGTTTGATTTCGACGGAACGATTATTGATACAGAGACAGCATGGTATATTGCTTTTCGTGATGCCTACAAGGAACACGGCGTAGATTTAACCCTGGAGATGTATTCACAATGCATCGGTACCAGTCTGAAAACATTTAATCCGTATGAGTACCTCATCACAGATTTGAATCTTCCGATCGATCGGGAAGCGTTCAGGGAATCCGTTCAGTTGCAGCACGCTGCATTGATGAACATAGAAAAGGTGCGTCCTGGTATTCAGGAATATCTTGAACAAGCACGTGAAGCCGGACTGAAACTGGCTGTAGCATCCAGCTCCAAACGGGAGTGGGTTGAACAACATCTGGAACAACTGAAACTGAAAGATTATTTTGAAGTCATTCGTACGGCAGATGATGTTGCAAATGTGAAGCCTGACCCAGAACTCTACAATCAAGCGCTTGAAGCCCTTGGAGTAACTGCAGACGAAGCCGTAGCGATTGAGGATTCACCTAACGGCGCGCGTGCAGCTGCTGCGGCTGGTATGCACTGCGTAGTCATCTCGAATACCATCACAGGAACACTGGAATTCGATATGCCTCACCAACGGCTGTCTTGCTTGACCGACCTTACATTTAATGATTTGATTTCGAAGCCACTCGTCACTACCGTCTAAGGTCTGCACGAATTTCGCGATTTAATCCTTAAAGGGGGAGTTCACACATGAAAGCTGTACATTTTGGTGCGGGCAATATAGGCCGCGGTTTTATCGGTCATATGTTGTCCGCTTCCGACTACGAAGTCTGCTTTGTCGCACGTAACCCGAAGAAAATCTCCATGCTTCAAGAGAGGCAGGAATATCCGATTACACTTGCCAATAGAGATCAGGACACTACGATTGTCAACAACGTGACGGCTATCAATGTGAGTGAGCAGAATCTCGTTGCTGAAGAGATCGCTTCAGCCGATGTGATCACAACCGCGGTGGGGGTATCTGCACTCGGAGATATCGCCGAACCGATCGCCAAAGGCATTCAACTTCGCATGAAAAACAATAATCAGGCTCCACTGCATATTATTGCTTGCGAGAATGCCATCGGTGGTAGCACCAGGCTGAAGAAACGCATCTATCCATTTTTGGATGAACAAACTCGCAAAAAAGCCGAACGTTATGTTTCTTTCCCCAATGCAGCTGTGGACCGGATTGTTCCGGCTCAAAACCACAAAGACCCGCTGCAGGTCACTGTTGAACCTTTTTACGAATGGGTCGTTCATCGTCCAGCACTTCTGGATGGATTTAAGAAAATAGACGGCGTCCACTATGTGGATTCGCTTGAACCTTATATCGAGCGTAAAATGTTTACGGTCAATACAGGCCATTGTGTCGCCGCATACTTCGGCTATCTCGAAGGATTCAAGACGATCCGACAGGTGATGAGTAATTCCACCCTGCGGGCCAAAGTGCGCCATGTTATGGAAGAGACCGGTCAGATGCTTATCCAGAAGCACGGATTCAACGCTCAGAAGCATAACAAATATATCGATACCATACTGGAACGCTTCGCCAATCCCAACCTGACGGATCAGGTCAACCGGGTCGGACGTTCCCCCCTTCGCAAGCTTTCGCCTCATGATCGGCTTGTTCGCCCAGCGCTGCAGGCCAGTGAATTCGGAATTGAAATTCCTCATTTAACTTCTGCTATGGCGGCCGCAATGCTGTATAATGACAAACGCGACGAGGAAGCCATGAAGCTACAACACATGATTAGCGAAGATGGCGTCTCCTCCTTCATCCGTGAACGCATGGGAATTCCCGACGAACATCCCGTTCATCAGAATGTAATCACCCGTTATCAAGAACTCAGAGGGCGCAAGGAATCGACTATACTAACCTGAGTAACGGATCAGGGCATGGGTTCGATCCTGCAAACTGAATAGAAGCACGGCCAAGAAGCCGGGAGGAACCTATGCAGCAGCATCGCTCCTTCCGGCTATTTGTCTATGCACGGCGTGGCACGGCACGGTACATCTATCTATATTGTAGTAACGTTAATAAAACAGCGTATCTCCTCTCTCAAGGAAACACGCTGTTTGGGGAATCTTTTTAATTTAATACATCATTTGGTTTAACCGAGTGGCTCATCCCTTTTCTACTCATTCATAATGGAATTGAGGGATGCATATGCCATGGGCAGGAAACCTTCCGAAGGTTCACCAATAGGTGCTTGGATGTGGAAAATGAAACCATTGCCATCCAGTTCTTTGACAATAAAGTACTCTGTTTTCTTATCATTCTGGGACATCATATACAATCTTGCATCCTTCATCGGACCGTTGCTGAGTTGTTCAGCCGTTAACTGCTTCACTTCTCCGGTCTCGGACAACTCTTCCTTGGCATCCATCTTCAGCGCATCCAGATTGTAATTCGCCGGCAGCTTCTCAATCTCTACCTCATAATCCGGATCAATCTTCATTGTTAATTCATGGTCTTCCGCGTCAAAAGCCATCGGTTCAAACACATAAAGTGAATAACCTTTCGCTTGTGCCAGTGTGACTGGGCGTTTCTCGGTCATTCCTTCTACCGTCACTTCCAGCTCTGATGTCTTCGGACGATCGGACGTTACTGTACCGCCTGCATTGGAACCGTTATTATCATCACTCGATTCAATCTTTGCAATCTCTGTAAGTACCAACTGTTTCGTTGTTGCATCAATCGTTTTCTCTACATATTTGAAACGAACGGAATCTTCGTCATCAATATCATCCAGAGACTTCTGCAGATCTTCGCTCACCTGAAATGACATCGGCTTCTCATTCACTCGAATCTCAACGGTATGCGGATCAGCCCATCCAGTCAGAATACCTTCTGCTTCTATTGCAGCACTTTCATTTGGTTGTTGCTCCGGTGCTGGTGACTGTTCTTCCGTATTATTCACTGTTGGCTGTGCAGCAGGATTACTGTTCCCACAGGCCACAAGCGAGAATCCCATAAGTAAAACCAGGAGTGATGCACTGACTTTCATTGTATTTCCTTTTCGCATATGAACACCTCCGTTAGCTTATACGCAATGATGCTTGTCCATGTTGCTTCTCATCCATTGGCTTGGCTGTATACTAGTACTTACACGGGAGACAGGCAGCTCAATCATGCAAAATGTCTGAATGGTTGCTCAGATCCTCTGCTCAGCTGGCCTGATCCATCTGTACCAGTTTGGCATTGGCTCCGTTAAATGCTTTGGTCTGGAGGTTAAGTTGCTTTCGGAATTCAGCAAGCTTCGCATATTCGCTATTCCGTACCCGAATGGCTCGCTTAATCTTAACCAGATTAGGTTCTGCACTTTCTCTCATCAGATCATACAACTGTTCATCGGCACTCAGACTCAACTGATACGAAGCAACAAAATTTTCCAATGCACGTGCTCTTGCTTCATATTGATCCAGCACCTTTTCAGCCTGTGCCAACGTTTCTTCTTTTTCAAATGATAGTTCTTTCAATGAACCGCGCAGGGCCACCGTCTTCTCGTTGGTCTGTTTCATGGCCTCTTCCGCCTGTTTCAACAACGTTCTTCGTTCATGAATATGATCTGCTGCCTGATCCAGCAGTGCTTCGAGATCACTGTTTTTGTTCTTGCCTTTGTCTAAAATAGACTTGTATAACTTCATATCTTCCTGCTCATGACTGGTCAGCGTCTTCAAACTCTGATCAATCTCCTGACCGCTGAGCACCAATTGGTTTATCTGATTTGCCGCAGGCTCCTGCGGATCTCCACAACCACTCACCAGCAGAATTAGCAATACACTAACTGCCGCAAGCGCCACTTTTTTACTCGTTAGCACCAAAGTCCTTCCTCTCTTGCATCATCTTGTTGTTATATTACAAGCGGGTATCTCCGCTAAAATTGGCTACCCAGTGTGCATCCGGATCGTATACTTCGAACTCGTAACCCCGATCTTCGAGTAACTTCAGAATGCGTGGTAAAGCCTGCACCGTCTGCTCCCGCTCATGCATCAGAATCACTTCCTTATCCCGATGTACACTTTTGCTCACCCGGGCCACAATCTTGTCCGGCTGACCGGGAAGATTCCAATCGAGTGAATCTGTCGTCCAGTCCCACATTTTGAATCCGGCCGCCGCAATGTCCCCTCTGAACTTTTCACCGATCTGTGGACTGCTGCCATAAGGTGCACGAATCAGATGAGGTGTAAAACCAATCAGGTCCTGCACCATCTTCTGCTCTTTCTTGAACTCTTTCACAAAGTTTGCCGAGTTGCCGCTCTTATACAGCTTTTTATAGTTATGCGTCATGCTGTGAAGTCCAGGATAACTGCCTTCCTTCAACAGCCGTTTCACTGCTTCTGGATGCTGATTCAACTGACGTCCGATCATAAAAAAGGTAGCTTTCGCCTCATGCTGCTTCAAAATATCCAGCAGTTGTTCTGTATATTCAGTTGGCCCATCATCAAACGTTATGTATGCCAATTTGCGAACCTGGCCCTGGAACCGTGCCGGCTCCTCCTTCGCATCCGGAGTAACTTGTATCATGCCAAGCTTGGCCGGCTGTTCTATTACAGTAATCGGAGGCGGCGCCACAACGCTTTTGATCCAATGCGTCATGCCAAAGAATACATATGTAATACCGGTAACGAACAGTACCAGGAGCATTAGAGCTATGACTACCCTTCCATACCGGATTTTTCTTCGTTTATGTGTTTTCGTGCGACTTGTGCTAGGCGGAATACTGCCACGCTCTCCCGCTCTCTCTTGTTGAACTCTCACTGTCATGCCACTTCCTTACTTTCATTTTTTCCCGATTATTGGTATATTATCTCGTTTCATGTCTCTATATAGAAGATTAATAGAAAAATGGATCGGGAGAATGACAGAATAGTTACAAGCCCGGTTACAATCTACTTATCTCTTCGTTCTCTTTATCTTTCCTGCGGTTACCTTCTCCTGTATAATGAAGTGATTTACGCTATCAGACTTCAAGAAGGAGCTACACCCATGACAAGCTTGAACCGTGCCGGCAGATCCATCTATCTGTTATTCTTTGTCGGCATTATCGCCATTTCTTTTTCTTCGATCTTTGTACGCTGGTCTACCGCAGATGTTGCGGTCATTGCCATGTACCGTCTTTTTCTCACCAACCTGCTAATGCTCCCGTTTGTCTGGAAATACAGACATGAGATGATGCGACTGAGCTTACGGCAGTGGGGCTTGCTGCTTGCATCCGGTGTGATGCTGGCCCTTCATTTTCTGCTCTGGATGGGTTCGCTGCGGCTCACCAGTGTTGCCAGTTCCACAGTTATTCTCGCGCTGGAGCCTATACTGATTCTTGCCGGTTCGGTATGGCTGTTCAAAGCCAAAATTAATCGCATGATGATCATCGGCATGGGCATCGCCCTGCTTGGATCAATCGTCATTGGCGCAGGAGATTTCCAGTTGGCAGGTACTGCCCTGCAAGGTGATGTCCTGTCTTTGCTTGGCACAATCGCAGTCGCCGTTCATATGCTGCTTGGTCAATTTTTGCGAGCGGGACTTAGTGCATTTTCGTATAACTTCTGGGTGTTCTTCGTGGCTGCTTGCACGCTGGCGGTATATAATCTGATCATGGGCCACCCGTTCGGAGGTTACGCTGCGTCAGAGTGGGGAATCTTCCTGCTGCTCGCCATTGTGCCAACGATCTTTGGACATTATCTCTTCAACTGGCTGCTTCAATATATGAATGCCACAACGGTATCCATGGGCGTACTTGGGGAACCCGTATTCTCTTCATTACTGGCCTGGATGCTGCTCGGCGAATCCCTCAGTGCATTACAAATGTCTGCCGGGGTCGTCATCATATTCGGGGTATGGATCTTCATTCGATATGGAAAAACCAAACCTCAGATTGCTTCAGCAGAAGCCTCTGTTGCGGGAAAAGGGCCTATTGAACCTACAACGGTATAACGTATTTTTTCGTAATGCATAGTTATAAACGACTCTACCACTCTCATAAGGCGGTGTATTTTGATGAAAAATATTGTATCCATGCGCTGGCTGCTCGCCAGAATGTATGAACCGGATGTAGTTATTGCAGATTGCCGATTCTTGCTCGGTCAGCCGGAGGCTGGAAGACAATCCTATGAAGCTGGACATATTCCAGGGGCTGTCTATCTCGATTTGGAAAAAGATCTCTCCGCTCCTGTGTCTGCGCACGGAGGACGTCACCCGCTTCCTGATCCGGCTGTGCTCGCAAGTCGTCTCTCCAAAGCTGGCATCAGCTCCAATAGTCGGATTGTTGCTTATGACGATCAAGGCGGGATGAATGCATCTCGGCTATGGTGGCTGCTTCGCTACATGGGGCATGAGCAAGTGTATGTCATGGACGAAGGTTTCTCCGCTTGGCAAAATGCCAAGTTCCCGGTGACCGTGGATGTGCCCGTTCAGATCCCATCTTCCTTTGAGGTGAACGTACAGCCCGCGATGCTAGCAAGTGTTGAGGATATTCAGCAGGCTTCGGCAAGTGGCAGTGCCATGCTAATTGACTCCCGTGATGCTCGCCGTTATGCGGGTCTGGAGGAACCGATTGATGCCAAGGCCGGACATATTCCGGGTGCGGTGAATTATTTTTGGAAAGATGTGTTGGATTGGGATGGACGTTGGACAGATACCGGAGTGTTAGAAGAGCGTTTCAGTAAGCTGGACAAGGATGGCGCGATTATCGTGTATTGCGGTTCTGGCGTCTCGGCCTGCCCTAACGTGATTGCACTGGAAGAAGCGGGATATACAAATGTGAAGTTGTATTCAGGGAGCTGGAGCGACTGGATTAGTTATGATGAGAATCCGGTGGCTATAGGCGATGCGGATGTGCACAAAGACGTATAGCAGTGTATCGATGTTGAATACATCGCCAGGCGGCTTATCTGCCCCAGCGATGTATTTTTCTATGTTCGGAGTCAACATCAATTCAACAACACAACCCAGTAAGTATTTACAAGCATACAGAAGTAGAGATAAAGTGGCAGTTTTTTTGATTCATGATAACAAAAAAAACCGTGATGGACATCTGTCCACCACGGTTGAATAATGAAATCTATTATTACTTTTTACTTAACGATACATTTGCTGTTAACGTCTTGTCGATCGTCGTCCAGTTGACATAAGCGCCTAGTATTTCATTAATAACAGAAACCGGAACTACGGTTTCGCCATTTAAAAGCTTTGGTACGTTACTATTGAACACTAGTTTATCGTTAATTGAATACACATCTGAACCAATTTGAGCACTTATATTTTTCGTACCTAATTTTATTTGCGTTGTACGCGTCTTATTATCCCACATTACTGTACCGCCAAATAGCTCGGAAATTGTTCGAATCGGTACGTAGAATTCATTGTTATGAACAACCGGTTTGATTAACGTACCACCTACGTTCATTGCAACATCAACATATTCAAGGAAATCGGTCTTTCGAATGAGTCCATGAACCCCTTTTGTTCGGTCTACGACCTGAGATACTTCATAATCCGTTGCGGCCGATAGGTACGCATAAGCTACACTTCTATCCATATCAAGCTTATCAGATAAGAATTGAATCGATTCACGTACTGATTCTTTCATTGCTTCATCCAAATCAGGGTCCAGTCCAATTGGAATCCAATAATCCTCTGTTTCAGCAAAGGGTTGCGTGAATTCTCCACTATGTGGTAGTGATGGATCACCTTTCTTTAACACCGTTAACCGAACTGTCCCCCTTAAGGAAGCTTCCAATGCAGTTAACGCTACTTCCCCATCTCCTTGAGCAAAGTGTGGATCTCCAGTATAGAATAGCCCGCCTTTAACTTGAATCGGATAATAAATAGTTGCACCAACACCCAACTCATTAATATCCATATTCCCTCCTGTTTCAATAGGTGGGATAGAACTCACAACTTCACTGGTATTTGGTGCAACCCCCATAACACCTAGAAACGGGTTAATTGGGAAACGTACATTTTTGCCAGCTTTTGTTGGTAATACTCCATACCAAATGCCGTGGATTTCTTCAATAGGCGTAAATATAGATACATTATTATATAATTCCGGTTTTGTTGCGCTAGCTCCCTCTTGTGGGCCCGTATTTTCTGGAAATTCGTTAGGAAGGGCACCTTTACCATGGCGGTTAGAAATGACACCATATGGAACGCGAGTTTGCAACGAAAGGACTTCTACTTTAAGAACATCTCCTGGCTCTGCTCCCTCAACCGCTACTGGCCCAGTGATAATATGAGGTCCGTCTTTTACATAATCATGCTTAATCTCAGAAGCCGCAATTGCCTTCGCATCATCCAACACTCCATCGGGTGAGATACCGAATTTGCCGAAGTACTCCACTGGATTTCTCCCTTGATCCTCTATCAGTCCCTCATGCGATACCGTATCAAATGTTACAGCACTTCCTGATGGCACAGTAAGAAGCGGAGAGCTGTCTCGATTAGGCAGTGATCCCCAGCGAATGTTCTCAATCGCAGACGTTACATAATAATCACCTTCTACCTTATCAAGGGTTGTTGGTTGCAGTGGCATACTAAAGCCCACTGAAGGTAGAGCAAATGTAAACATACTTATAATCCCTACTGAAACTCCAAATTTCCTAATCGTTCGGTTAATAAACATTACGCTCCCCCTCTATAATATGTAATATTTTCTAACACAATAACATATAAATACATTTACAACAATATTTTTTGTTAACAAACATAACATTAACGAGCTACATTTCAAGAATAAACTTATAACTTTTAAAAAAACTGTAAATATACTTGCCACAACTAAGTCATGTAAAACTTAAATATATTTAGTTAACTTAAGGATCCTTCTTCAGAGATTTGAACAAACGAAATTAAGTTACAGGAAAACTATGTATGTCTTTGATGTTTATGAACCCGCCCCAGGAATACTACTGCACTCCGGTTCAGGCTTAATCACCTGTCTGCACGTGATTGCACTGGAAAAAGTGGGATACTCAAATGTGAAGTTGTATTCCGGAAGCAGGAGTGACTGGATTAGTTATGAGGAGAATCCGGTGGCTACTGGGGAAAAATAAACACAAAGAAGCCCACGTCAAACGTGGGCTTCTTTGTGTTTTCATTATATTCATGTAGCATTTTAGATGCTTACATTTTCGACTTCTGTCACGTTCAGATTCAGCCTATGTTTTCGGCATACTTCGTAAAAATCTTTTGAAACAATGGGTTTGAAGATATTTATATAATCCAGCATAAAAAATTCATGCTCGCCAATTCGCTCTTCATGAAGGCAGATTTGAGATACAACTTTGACGATCTTACGTGGAGGCTGTTGTACAGATGCCGCAATGACCGCTTTGCGCCCATATTCCGAACGTTCATAATCAAAAACATCCAAACGATCGAGTTGATGTGTAGTCCAATAGGTTTTTTCAACCGCACGACCGTCGTGGTAACAGACCGTTGTCGGAATAAACTGTGTGTTTGTTTTCGCTTCCTCCAACAGCGTTTTAAAACGATCTGATACGTGTCTCGTTCCTGTGATCGTCTCAAAATAATCTACGTTCAGGTTGCGTACCGTAGACAGTAGCTCAACCTCTGCTGTTGTCCCCTCGGGCAACGGATTCTCTATCGCCAAATAATTCATATCTAATTGGGGAGTGAAGGTTGTTCCGCCACTAATAAACCCTCTACGTGGATATTGAGATTCCAGAAAATAATAGTTCAAAGAATGATGTCTCCTTTCCAAATAAAGTGCCTTTCAATCAATTATACAGGTTAAACGGCCCCTCCAATTACTCCACGGTTTTAAGCAAGTTATCCACAATAAAATCAAGCTGTTTGTCTAACGAATAAATATCATTGTAGAAAAATAAACCAAAGCTCATCTCAATCAAACGTCCTTCTTTGACTGCGGGGATGTTATTCCAAATTGAATTGTCTGACAGATCAACCATTCCTTCAAAGGAAGAACGGAATATATAATCACCCACATATTCAGGTAATACTTCATAAGAAACGTCCTTGCTTGTCGCATCGTTTCTTGCGTTTTCAATTTCACGTTGCAAGACTTCAGGTGCTTTCATCCCTAAATATTGATAAATAATCTGCGACCCCCGGCCATAACCCAAGCCTGTCATTACAGCCATGGAACCTTTGTTGCTTTCCATAATTGTGACGGTTTTATCCAAGATACCTGCTTGTTCAAGTTTTTCCTTGCTTTGCTCAACCTTTTTGTGAAGGTTATCTAACATTTCCTGAGCTTGTCCCTCTTTACCCAGAATTTCTCCAAGCAAATTCATACGTTCTTCTACTGGCAGGTCATAAGGAATATATACTGTAGGGGCAATCATTTTAAGTCCTTCATATATTTCTTCATTGGTAACAATAATGAGATCGGGATTAAGCGCAGTTACTGCTTCCGGGTCCGGATTAAATGCTCCTAATGAGGTGGCACCTTCCAGCTCGCTCGCAAAAGCCGCACCTTCTTCTACAGAAGAGATCCCCACAGGATTAACGCCTAAAGCAAGCAAATCACCCATTAAATACAGGACAACTACTCGTTGTGGATTAACCGGTACTTCAATATCCCCTTTTAAGGTGGTTACAGTCTTCATTTGAGATTGTGTATCTGTATGGTTAGCGTTGTTGGCCGCTACCTGATTCGTTGGCTTCTGAGAACCTTCATTGGCTGCAGGACTTCCTACCCCACCAGTTGAACAAGCGCTGAGCAATAGGGTTAAACAAAGTAATAATGTGATAGCCAAGGGTGTCTTTCTACTTCTGTACATCAATAATTCCTCCTCAAATATATGCTGATTATGATAATCATTATCAATATATAAGGAAGTTAGATCCTGTACAATGCCTAATCGTGCCACAGTCGATGGTACATTAGGACTTTCATGCTGCTTTCGATAACGAATAGGTGCAATCCCCATATATTTTTTAAATATTTTAGCAAGATAATAACCATCCGGATAACCAACAGCCTTGGCAATTTCCTGTAAAGTAGCATCTGTAGTAAGCAGCAGTTCCTTCGCTTTGTTCATTCGATTTTGAATGACAAAATCAATCGGACTACAACCAGTCTGGCGTTTGAATAGCCTTGATAAATGACGTGGACTGCTGTCCATAAGCTCTGCTAACAAGTCCATTGTAATGGGTTCAGCGTAGTGTTCCTGCATATAGTATTTCATTTGCGCTACCAGATCTGGCTTTATTGTTGGCACGCGCCCATTGTGGATTTGCCATAACAACTCGTATACAAATTGATAAAATAATGACTTTACATGGAACTGTTCCAGTGCCTCTTGCTCTTCCCAAGCTGTCATCATGTATTGTACTTTGCTTAACAAGGAAACAGGCTGATCAGGTGCAAAGCCGTATTGAAGCTTGAAGGGATTACGGTGCTCCATCAAGGCCAGAATATCCTGACGCTCAGGTAGCGGGATGATGGCTTTGTAATAAATCATATAATATTCAAGGTCCTCTTCAACAGGCAAAATGTTCAGGCAACAGCCCTTCCCACCATGCAAAACATGGAATCGTGAGACCTGATGATCTTTTCCATCCAACCGTATAACAGCATTGCCACGCACCGTGTATAAGAAACAGCTCGCAGGGAATCGATAGGAGTGAAGTCCCTCCTTCCTTTGCATAGTTATATGGCGAATATCCATTATTTTAATAGATGCCTTGTTCCATAATAAAAGATGTTCATTGAAATGTAAGATGGCTTCCCAGCTCCTTAAAATCATTGGTCATATATAGTCAACAGAGAGTCAACTTGCATGCAAAATAGGGGCCGGATCACCCACTAACGTGAGTACCCGACCCCTTGCTTTGATATACATATGAATATTCAGACCTTAATCAACACTTTAACAGATCGAAAAGAAACAGTCTATATTTTTGGGAAAATATTCTATATATTTAGGTTGCTGGCCGGCAAAATACAGTTGAAACGGAGCTTAAGTCGATGATGTCCAACAACCATCTTACTCGTGAAGAATTACAGGATTATGTGCACAATGTATTTGGTGCCAGTTACCTCATAACGCAGAGCGCAAGAATACATGGAGGCGCACAAAAAGTCATTTACAAAATTGACTGCACTAATGGTTTCACTTGTATGCTGTACGTTTGGGATATTTCCAGCAACTATTTTCAGGAAGAGATCTTGAATGAACCCACTTTCCACAGTTCCTATGGCAGCGAACTTTTCTCTTTGAATACTCGCTTTCTCGCTCAACATGGAATCCGAACGCCGACCTTATATGATCTAAATAACGATAGAGACCAGCACTCTTATGATTTTGCTCTTGTTGAGTATGTGGATGGACAGAAAGCCGAAACCTATTTCAAGCATAAAAATCACAAAGATCGGGATGAGATGTTTCAACGGATCAGGGATATGTTGTCTAATATGCATGGAATCCAAAGAAATACTTATGGAAACGCCAACGATAACAGTAAAAAGGCTGGGCCTTGCTACCAAGTTCAGCGGTTGGATGCCGAAACAGCCTTATCCTATGCATCCAAACACATGACAGATATAAGGAAAAATGACGAAAGGTTGCTTGAGAAACTTTGCGAATTGGAAGCAGCCATTCAACCCAGAGATCTCTATAGTTTCATTCATGGAGAGTTAGGTCCGGATCATATATGGATAGATCATGCTATGCAACCATGCCTTATTGATATTGAGGGCGCAGGATTCTTCGATCTCGAATATGAGCATAGCTTTCTGGAGTTTCGATTTGGAGACTTTTATCACTACTTAAAAAATAATGATCTCGACCCGGAGCGGATGACATTTTATCAATTTTGCCATCATTTGTCCTTGATATCAGGAGGACTGAAACTGCTTCACAGACAATTCCCCGATCAGCAATTCGCTAGGGGTCTTGCAGAGTATCATGCCAGATGTGCAGTTCAGATGCTTACCTAAAAAGTTTAATTATGCTTCTCAATCAAACTGTGATAAGAGCCGTATACATGAATATGGATATAAGCCTGGAAGGAGATTTGAGCATGGAGTTTATTCACGAAGATGAAAAACTTGCAATTAGCGTTATTGAAGCCATTCACACTGGAGATATTCCAACGTTAGAGCAACTGCTGGCAGAGAATCCGGGATTGGCAAACATAAGAATATTGGAAAGAAAGCCTGACAACGTAGATGCAGACTCCAGTATCTCTCGAACGCTGCTGCACGTGGTGACGGATTGGCCGGGGCACTTCCCTAATGGAGCGGATGCCGTGCGAGTATTGACCAAGTTCGGTGCGGAAGTGAACGCTCCTTTTGTCGGTCCAAACATCGAGACACCTTTGCATTGGGCTGCAAGCTCCAATGACGTTCAAGTGCTCGATGCCCTTCTTGATGCTGGCGCAGACATTGAAACGCCTGGCGCGGTGATCGCCAGTGGCACGCCGCTGGACGATGCTATTGCTTTCGCACAATGGGATACAGCACGACGCTTGGTTGAGCGCGGTGCGATCTTTGCCCTTTGGCATGCGGCCGCCCTTGGAAATATTCACGCCATACAAGAACATTTTAAAGGAGCCAAACTCCCGGAACGTTATCCTTGGGGAACAAGCACCTCCCCTTCTCCTCCCGAAGCAGTAACCGTTGCCTTCTGGTGTGCTTGCCATGGAGGTCAAAGAGAAACAGCCGAATGCCTTCTTGACCAAGGCGCCGAACTGAACTGGATAGCCAGCTGGGATGGAATGACTCCACTGGATACAGCAAAACGTAATTTTTCATCCGAACTGATCCCGTGGCTTGAAAGTCAAGGTGCCAAATCCGCTAGCGAGATTCACAGGTAGATGAATAGCTAGCATGGAATTGCCAATCGCCAGCCGCTGCGAATACAGTTATGAGGAGAATATGGTGGCCACTGGGGAAGTGTAGAAGACTCCAACAATTATACACAACGAAAAGGACATCGCCACTTGAGCGATGTCCTTTTCGTTGTGGAGTGACCCTAGAAACGTGAGAGGCGACAAGGGTCTAATTCATTTCTTGATTTGCCATCAATAATTTCACTTGCAGCCAGATTCGCAATCAGCGGCGCCAGCGTAATTGCAGAATGCATTAGCGTCAGATAAAGTCCATTCATGTGATCATGGAAGCCCACAATCGGATAACCGTCTTCAGGCATGGGTCTCCATCCAACCTTTATGCTCTCCAGTTCCAATTGATTACCGTGCTTGAGACTGCGACGCAATGTGTCGTAAGCTCGCTTACCGACCGCCTGTGGTCCGTTTTCCTCCGACTCGTCGATATAATCTTCCGCAGCCAGCAGCGTATAATCTGTCAGTTGACGCGCTTCAAATTGCGCATTGGAGATTAATGTGTGTATCAGTTTATTAGCAGTTTTCATCCGAATCAGAATTGAAGGCGACGAAGTTATTGGCACGTGACAACCTAACGGGTTACAAAGTTCGGGTGTACCTGTTCCTGCGGCTAATACCACAACATCCGACTCCACAAAACCCTTGGATGTATGAACACCAACCAGACGGGAACCCTCTTGCTTCAGCTGTATGACGTTGGTGTCGAACTGAATCTTTGCTCCGTACTCTTGCGCTTTGCTCAACAACAGCTCCGTTACCGCTACAGGGTCCACCGCACCTTCTTCGCTGACAAACATGGCTTCATCCGGATATTCCTTCAGATTGGGCTCCAATGCCTCAAGCTGCTCCCGGTTTAATTTTTGAAAGTGTTGCTCCCTTAGAGGCGGAGTGTCCCAAGTTAGCGCGCCATGCCAATTAATTTTTAGTTCGGACAACTCTTGCTGAAGTGTGTGATATTCTTCCACAGCTGCATCGTACAAATGCCAGTATTCAGGAGCCACTCTATGCGTCGTATGTATCCAGGCAAATGACTTTTCCGTGACTTCACGTGCCGCGGCTGAGTGCCGTTCAATAACAGTTACATCTTGATTTCGTTTGGCTAGATGATAGGCCATACACGCCCCAACAATCCCTGCACCAATGATCACAATTTTTTGTTTATTCAAAAAAAACTCTCCCTTGTCACCCTATCACCCCAAGGAATCGATTTTCCGAGGTTCGGATGGGTTTGCTCCTTTTTCGTCTTCTTCGCTGTACAGCTTCTCCATATGCTGCATATGGCCGGCTCCCCAGTCGCTCATTGTCTGGAGCACAGGTTTCATGAGCTGTCCGTACTCCGTAATCGAGTATTCGACCTTAGGCGGAATTTGGGCATATACTTCGCGATGCACAATATCGTGATACTCCAGTTCTTTTAACTGCTGGGTCAGCATTTTTTTTGAAATATCCGGAATGGCTTTTTGTAATTCGCTGAACCGCATTGTACCGTTGCTCAGCAGTCGTAGAAGAATCAAAGATTTCCATTTACCCGTGAGGATATCCAAGGCCGTTCCGAATTTGCAATATACCGTCATTCTTATTCCTCACTTTCTGATCATACCCGGGTATACTTTTGGTTACCTTGTTAGGTTTAAGTGCCTACTTCCAGATTGGGCCTTCTCACTTTAGTATAGAGGCAGATATTAAAATCGAGCAAGTGAGGGGATAAGAAAAGATGAATGTAACGTTATGGATCGTGCAAATCATATTGGCCCTAGGTTTCATATATTCAGGATGGATGAAAACCATTCGTATCGAGTCGTCAAAAAAGACCTGGGCCTGGGTCAATGATGTGCCAAAAAGTCTAGTTATTTTGATCGGAATCGCGGAGCTACTCGGAGCGCTGGGCCTTGTTTTGCCTTGGGCGCTGAACATCACTCCGGTGCTTACACCTATCGCCGCAATCGCTTTGGCTGTTGTCACCCTGTTCGGGATGCTGTTTCATGTTTGGCGTAAAGAGTACCGGGAGCTCGGCGTAAATATCTTTTTTATAGTTCTGGCATTGATCGTAGCCTTTGGAAGACTGTAAAGGAAACGGTGAAGTACAAATCCAAAAAAAACTCAAAAGTGGATGGACAGGTGATGAGAGTGGGGATTCTGTTTTTGAAGGTCCTATCTGGGATAACCCCCTGCTGTCCAGAACAATCACGTTTATCGTGAGGAAAGCCGTGGCTTCGTGTTTAGTGACCCAATTTCGTTGGAAGCCCAACTTAAATTTGTCGTAGACAGCCTAACCAAAACAGAGTGAAGTTTAGTAGATCACGGTAGGTACGAGGCGGGGAGCAATCCTCGTCTTTTTATGTTTTTGTATAGTCCTTATCTTTCATTTGAAGAGAGTTTGAAAACAAAAGCACACACATAAACAGGGACCTCTCACCATGTTGGCGAGGGTCCCTGTCTTTAAACTTGTTATATAGCCCAGTTTCCGTTAAGTGATGGTAAGGCCGCCGCTTGCATATCCAGCTACGGTTGTAGCCACATCAATTCCGGCTGTTACTGATGCTGAGAACACCATAAGCAGGCGGTCACCGGCAGATACCGGAATACTCAGTCCTGTAGTCACTCCGCTGGATATTGTGCCCAGTGCCAAAATGCCGGTCAGTGGAGGAGCTAAGGTTACCAATGCACCCGGTACAGCTGTAAAGGAGTTATTAGGTGTAGTGGATCGGAATAATTGTGCAGTTAAGGTTACTGTAGATCCAACCAAACTAAGTCCGGCTGTTGTGCTGAAATAAGCGGCCAGTGAAGTAATCGTTCCTGCACGCGATGCGGAGAAAGCAAAGTTAAGCAATGTGCCTGCAGCGCCTGTGAGATCAATAATTCCTCCGTTAACACTTACTCCGGTAGCACTGTTGCCAAAACCAACTAAACTGGAAGTATTCAAAAGTCCACCCAAAACTGTAGTCAAGACAACTGGAAGTCCTGATGCATAAGGAATAATTGTTCCAGAACCTGTCGCACCCGTGGCCCCGGTTGTACCTGTTGTACCAGTCACTCCTGTTACTCCAGTTGTACCTGTCGCTCCTGTTACTCCAGTTGTACCTGCTGTGCCTGTCACTCCTGTTGCTCCGGTTGTACCTGCTGCGCCTGTTGCTCCCGTTGCTCCGGTTGTACCTGCTGCGCCTGTCACTCCTGTTGCTCCGGTTGTACCTGCTGTGCCTGTTGCTCCCGTTACTCCCGTTGTACCTGCTGCGCCTGTTGCTCCTGTTACTCCCGTTGTACCTGCTGTGCCTGTCGCTCCTGTTACTCCAGTTGTTCCCGCTGCGCCTGTCGCACCGGTTACACCCGTTGTACCTGGCGTGCCTGTCGCTCCCGTTACTCCCGTTGTACCTGGCGTGCCTGTCGCTCCCGTTACTCCGGTTGTCCCTGCTGCGCCTGTTGCTCCCGTTACTCCGGTTGTCCCTGCTGCGCCTGTTGCTCCCGTTACTCCCGTTGTCCCTGCTGTACCTGTTGCTCCCGTTACTCCCGTTGTCCCTGCTGTACCTGTTGCTCCCGTTACTCCCGTTGTCCCTGCTGTGCCTGTTGCTCCCGTTACTCCGGTTGTACCCGCTGTGCCTGTTGCTCCCGTTACTCCGGTTGTCCCTGCTGTACCTGTCGCTCCCGTTACTCCGGTTGTCCCTGCTGTACCTGTTGCTCCCGTTGCTCCGGTTGCACCTGTGACTCCCGTGACTCCCGTGATGCCTGGGATTTCACCCAGCAATTCGGAAGAAACCAAACGATGGGCTGTTACCAAAGCGCCTGTGCTGCTCTTACCCCATACGGATACTTGAACAGGATCATTAACCGTCGCTGTTGTTGTAAAAGTAAACTCGAAGGCATCTAAATTGGCAAAATAGTTGTTGGTTACTATTTGATTGGGTGCAAGGTCGAAAGTCTCACTGACATACAGAACTCTCATTCCACCACTCATGTAATACCCTTGTATTTGTATGGTTGAGGTAGTCACATCACTGCGGTTATCAATTTTAACTGTAACTGTCTGAGTCGGCCTTACACCGCTAACAGCATTATTTTCTATTGGCCCTGTTGATAAAAAGCTCATCGCTACATCTCCTCTTTTGGGGATTTTTGATCTCCTAGATGTCATTAACTGTTTTTTCGTGCTCCACCACCCGGTGTGCATCTACCAATTGCCCAGAGGCTTGTTTGCCCCACACTGAAATCCCTACTTCCTCCACACCTTCCACGTCTGTTCCAAAAACAAACTCAAAAGCATCTAAATCTGCAAAATAAGTTTTGGTCACTGCTTCATTAGGAGCAATACTGATCACTTCACTCACATACAGCGTTCTTGTTGTGCTTAGCACATAACCCTGAATGGACACTGTTACAGAATCCACCTCAGCCCGACTTGCCAATCTAATCGTTACCTGTTGGGTCGGTCTAACCCCGGAAACCGGATTGTTTTCAATCGGTCCAGTTGACAAAACAGCCATTTTCCCATCCCACCTTTATGAACCTCTGACTCTAGCAGTATTTGGCATAAGCTCACTCGATAGTAATATTCAAACACTCAACCAACGGTGTGGACAAAACACAGGGGGCACCCCACCATTATCAATACACAACAACCTTCTGCGCTCTTTAGCTACACAAAAACAGGGATATGTACAGCAAAGAGAAGAAACTTGCAAAGCCAAAGTTGGTCAGCAAGTAATCGAGTATTTTGTTATATAACCCGGATCGATTCCAGAAAAAAAACGAAATGACCATTCCCCCGGTAGATTCCAGGGAAACGGTCACAGCTTAAGACTTCTCTATTTGCTATCTATTTGATGGGGCGGATAAAGCTGTGCTTGAAAATGTAGTCTTATAGAATACGAGATCGTATTTTACCATCAAGCCCAATGTTAAACACATAGAATAATGATCTTCTTCATCCTCTACTAAAAAAATAGAAAAAGATTGTATTATCTTAAAATTGTGATATGATATCGTCAAGTTAATAAACATTTAAATGAAAATATGAAAAATAATTACATTTAAATGAGACTAAACCTCTTTCTTCGCCAAATTTCAGTGTTCTAACCCATTTTATTGAAAGCGATTACAAAAAGAAACCTGACAGATTATAGCTTTTCTAATCGTACACACAGATGCAGTCTTACTTCGGGTTATAGCCACTCCCTTGTCGCCGTGACCAGTTACACGGTGCACAGGTGGCCGTCTGGCTTAAACCATATATAACAACATGAAGATTTAACCTAACAGCCAACCTAACCATTATTTCAAAAAGGGGGTGACATGAGGGACAACTCTTCATTTTTTCGGCATTTCTTCATCTCAGCTATTCTGACTTTCGGTTCACCACTAATCCAATTTCATGGAGGCGAAACGTATGATCCGTAAACCGCTAGTTTTGTTGTTGTCGTGTCTGCTAATCTTTGTCACCCTGCCCGTTGAATCGAGCCATGCAGCCAATGCAGCCGTTGCCAAACTTCCTGGAAACTCTAATCCCCTCATCGATCATAAACTGGGAGCCGATCCTTATGTGCTCGTCCATAACAATCGGGTCTATGTCTACATGACAGGTGATGCATATCTGTACAACAGTGACGGCTCTGTCCGAGAGAACCAGTACAGCACGATCGGGAAAATTAACGTCATCTCTTCAGCTGACATGGTGAACTGGACAGACCATGGTTCCATCCCGGTAGCGGGTGCGAATAATGCCAATAATGGACAAGGAATTGCCAAATGGGCTACCCAGTCCTGGGCTCCTGCCATGGCGAAGAAAACCATTGCTGGCAAAGAAAAATTTTTCCTCTATTTTGCCAACTCAGGCGGAGGTATTGGGGTACTCACAGCAGATTCTCCCATCGGTCCTTGGTCCGACCCAATCGGACGTGCCCTCCTGACACACGGAACACCAGGTATGTCCGGTGTAACCTGGCTCTTTGATCCGGCTGTACTTGTCGATGATGATGGCTCTGCCTATTTGTATGCTGGCGGCGGCATTCCGAACGATACCAACGCTGCTTCCATTGCCAATCCCAAAACAGCTCGGGTCATTCGTCTCGGTGCCGACATGACCAGTGTGGTGGGCAGTGCTGTGACTATTGATTCTCCTTATATGTTCGAAGATTCTGGCATCCACAAGTATAACGGCAAATATTATTACTCCTACTGCATCAACTTCGCGGGAACACACCCCACTGCATATCCGAAAGGTGAGATCGGATACATGGTCAGCGACAGCCCGATGGGGCCTTTCACGTATAAAGGACACTTTCTGAAAAATCCTGGTACGTTCTTCGGTGTAGGCGGCAATAACCACCATGCCGTGTTCCAGTTCAACAACGCATGGTATGTGGCGTACCATGCACAAACGGTGAGTAAGGCATTCCTCGGTGATGGTAAAGGGTACCGTTCCACACATATCAACAAGCTGACACATAATGCGGATGGAACAATCCAGGAAGTTCAGGGGAATATGACAGGTGTACCTCAGACCACTAACCTCAACCCGTATGTCCGCGTGGAAGCCGAAACCATTGGCTGGCAAGCAGGAATTAACACTGAACCGAGTCAAGCGAGCGGTGGACCTGTAGCCAATCAGAATGTCACTAATATTCATAACGGGGATTGGATCGCGGTCGGCAATGTTGATTTTGGCTCAGCTGGAGCCTCCAAATTCAAGGCTAATGTCGCTTCTACCGGAAATGGCAACATCGAGGTTCGACTGGACAGTCCGACAGGCCCACTAGTTGGAACACTTAACGTAAGTTCAACTGGCGGTTCGCAAACTTGGCGCGAGATGGAGACCAATGTAACCAACGCTACAGGGGTACATCGTTTGTATCTGGTGTTTACAGGCTCGGGCAATGGAAATCTGTTCAAACTGGACTACTGGCAGTTCACATCCGGTTCGGGCGGTAACCCCAATCCTAACCCGTCCGTTACTCGAATCGAAACGGAAAACATGACGCTTGGCGGTCAATACGCTGGCGTAGTCAGTTCCCCTTTTAATGGAGTCGCTCTTTACGGGAACAATGATTATGCAGCCTACAATCAATATTATGCTTTCCCGACCCATAATTTTTCTGTCCGCGGTGCTTCCAACAACAATAATACTGCACGTGTCGATCTTGTCATCGGGGGTGTAACTGCAGGTTCATTCTACTTTACCGGAACACAACCGACCGTACAGACCCTCTCGAACATTACACATGCTACAGGCGATCAGGAAGTTAAACTAGTCGTAACAACGGATAATGGCACATGGGATGCCTATATTGATTACCTTGAACATTCGCAATAATTCTAGAGACATGATCGTTCGGGAGGATAGAATATGTGGAAAAAAATGAGTACTCTTCTGCTCGCTCTTCCTTTGCTTATAGCATCACTCCCTCTGACAAGTCCATCTGCTTCCGCAGCAACGTTCAGCAATCCGGTAATTTACGCGGATGTTCCTGACAGTGATGTCATTCGGGTGGGCAATGCATTTTATATGACAAGCACAACGATGCATATGAATCCGGGAGTACCCGTCATGAAGTCTTATGATCTGGTCAACTGGAGCATCGTAAACTATGTATACGATACGCTTGGAAACGGGGATATACAGAATCTGAACAATGGACAAAACGAGTATGGGCGTGGTTCCTGGGCGAGCAGCTTGCGGTACAACAACGGTATATATTATGTGGCCTTTGGCTCGCTTTCTACGGGCAAGACGTATATTTACCAAACCAGCAATATTGAAACAGGGCCATGGACACCTTACACATTGAATAGTTATTACCATGACCCCTCCCTTTTGTTTGACGGGAATCGAACCTTTCTTGTTCATGGCAGTGATAACATCAGTATTGTTGAGCTAACACCTGATGCCAAGTCCGTCAAGTCTGGCGGTCTCAATCAGGTCCTGATTCCAAACGCAAGCAGTGTTGCCGGCTCCAACATGATTGTAAAGGCAGAAGGAGCACACATTCAGAAGATCAATGGTATGTACTATGTATTCCTGATTGCCTGGCCTTCGGGTGATGGTCGCATTCAGCTTGCCTATCGTGCAAACACATTGACAGGTCCATACACAGGTAAAGTTGTACTCAGAGACTCGGGAATCGCCCAAGGAGGCATCGTGGATACCGCATCCGGCGCTTGGTACGGCTTGCTGTTTCGTGATAGCGGGGCCATTGGACGCATCCCCTATCTCGTTCCTGTGACGTGGTCGGATAACTGGCCTGTGTTTGGGGTGAACGGCAAGGTTCCCCTTAACATGAATATGCCTGTTGAAGGTCAGCCTGCTGCCAAAATCTACGGGTCTGATGAGTTCAACGCAACCACATCAGGCACACCCTCAGTAACGCAACTGTTAGTGAACGGCGGCTTTGAGGAAAGTAACATTCAGCCGTGGACCAGCAACAATACGGCAACCATCAACTTAACGAATGCCGAAGCGTTCAGCGGTACAAAAAGCCTGCTCGTCAGCGGCAGACAGCAGACAGCAGGCGGAGCCAAACAGATGGTTACAGGCAAGCTGGTACCGGGAGGAACATACTCTTTTACGGCAAAGATCAAATACACTACTGGTCCTGCAACCAAATCGTTCAATCTTAGCATCCAGAACGGTGCAAGTTATACCGGAATTACCATTATGGGCAGTGCGACGTTAACCCGCGGACAGTGGGGTACCATTCAAGGTACGTATACCGTTCCGTCGAATGCAGACCTGTCCCAAAGCTTTATTTTTGTGGAAACACCGTATAACTCGAATCCGGACCCGACCAATGATTTGATGGCGTTTTATGTGGATGACGTCTCCCTGACGAGCAATTCATCTTCCGGTACATCCAGTCTCGCTACTTTCTGGCAGTGGAATCATAACCCTGATGCTGCCAACTGGTCCCTGCTCCAGCGGCCCGGTTTCATGCGGTTAACCGCAGGCAAAATCAGCAAAAACCTGTTAGAAGCCCGCAACACGCTGACACAACGAACCTTTGGTCCAAAAAGCACAGGGATGACCGCTTTGGATACAGCCGGCATGAAGGATGGTGATTATGCTGGACTCGCGGCTTTTCAGGCCAAATATGGTTTTGTCGGCGTTAAAATGACAGGCAGCAACAAATCCATTATTATGACTAATGCCAGTTCCGGCACCATGACCGAAGTAGCAACTGTGCCATTAAACCAGAACAGAATCTATCTCCGCGTCATCTGTGATTTTACGAACCAGACCGACAAAGCCTACTTTGCTTATAGCCTGAATGGCAGCAACTGGACAACCATTGGCAATACACTTCAAATGTCTTACACCCTGCCACACTTTATGGGATACCGGTTTGCACTATTCAATTATGCAACGAAGTCTACCGGAGGATATGCAGATTTCGATTATTTCCGCGTAGAATAAATGTAGTTTTATTCGGTTATTAATTTTTCACTTATTGATCAGGACCTGGACTTCACCATGTGTGGAGCCAGGTCTTTTTCAGTACATTTTTTATGAAGAGAGTCACCTTTTATCCTCAAAAATCCCGAATCTTGATAAGGATGAAGCATACCTCATGTAAACTTCATGTTCCATATATCACCTCTATAGTAAGATATAGATTAATGTAAATATTATTAATTTCTAATCGATAAGGAGGGCTTTATTTGAAAAATATAATTGTCTTTGGTGCAAGCAAGGGATTGGGCGATGCATTTGTCAGAGGTGTGCCACAATCCGGTGATAAGGTCTGGGTGGTCTCCCGCAGCAAGCCGGAAAGTCTGTCCGTGGAGGATGGCGTCGAGCGAATATGGATTCAGGCTGATCTTTCCGAGCTTCGGGCCGCAGAGCAAGTTGCCAGCCAACTTCAAGGCGAGACGTTGGATGTGCTTATTTATAACGTGGGGATCTGGGAAAAGGAAGGATTTGAAGAGCATTACACGTTTGATAAGGATGAACCCGCAGATATCAGTCAGCTGATCCATGTGAATGTGACTTCTACAATTGTATGTATACAGGCTTTACTGCCTCAGCTCCGCCAGTCTGAAGCAGGGAAGATTATCCTGATTGGTTCAACAGCCGGTTTGAGCAATGCAGGCAGCAGCCAGGTTTCTTTTGTCGCCTCCAAATTTGCCATACGGGGTATTACGGAAGCTCTAAGAGAACATACGAGGAATGACCGCATCGCGGTGACATGCATCAACCCGGGAGAACTGGCGGCAGAAATTCCGTATGAAGACGGGATGGAACGTGCACTGGCCGAGTATGATGGGACCCGCATTCCCCTGCAGGATATGGTCTCCATCGTTCGATGTATTATCAGCTTGTCCAAAGCGGCCTGCGTGAAAGAGATCAACATGCCCGCCTTAACGGATACGAACACCTAGATAGCAATGACATCTACACGCCTCAATCGGTCCGTTCACCGGAGTGCGCTCTGTATACACACGCTGGACAGAAGCTCGTTTACATTAATACATGCGACAAGTGTGTAATACCTATGGAATTCAGGCGTTCATGCTCAGGGATATTTTCATATAACAAATGGGATTTTCCAGCCTTGGCCAGGTGATCACGCATAGCTGCAATTCGTCCTTTGTTAACATCAATAAAACGAAAATCGATTTGACGCAAGTGCTCCATCCCGGTCAGTCCAGCAAACGAATCCGCCTTGAGCGCCGTATTCATCTCTTTCAGTTCAATAGACTCCAAAGCACGGGCTATCCATAGATGTTTGGTATCCCGTAACGATTTCATATAGTCCAGTTCGAGCTGTCTGAGAGAGGTCATATGGGAAAAGTCGCATAACTGCTCCAGCTTGGGCAAGGACAGATGCAGATATTCCAGCCCGCGCATCTGTTCGAGTCCCTGAATACTCGTCAGTTTGCGAACAGAGCTGAGCTTCAACATTGAGATGGTCGACTGTGTCAATGCGTCCAGTCCCCCTTTTAACTCACAGTGATCCAGGGACAGATACTGAAGCATGGGCAGTTCAGCCAACACATCAACACTTTCGACCGTGCAGTTCAGAATGAGCGTATGCAGTTGAAGACATGCCGCAATGGAAGCAAATCCGTTGAATTTGCCACGCAGTTCAAGAAAGGTCAATCGTTTGTAGTGTTTAATAAAATCGAGCCCGGTCGCCTTTGCAGGTGAATTCAATCTTAGAAACTGCAGTTGCTCCATCGCACCCAGAATCGTCAAATCCTGTGCCTGCGAAAGATCAAGCTGCAAGGCAGACACATGTTTCAACTGTGCCAGTCGCCCCAAAAATCCGGATGAATATACCCCTTTAGGGTCCTTATGTGATATGTGTAGGATCAGATCCGGCCGGGCAAAGAACACTTTGGCATCGAGCTCGGCAAGGTCCTCGTATGTATCCGCGTCAACGCGAAAATGAACCGTTGCTCTGCGGCGCAACAGATGCACCGCCTGGTGCATCTTTTCGGCATTCCATGGAACCCCCTGTATTGAAGCATGCCATAACTCACTCACAGATAATCCCCCTTTTCCATCCATAGTTCCAATTCATTCCATTATAAACAAGATCGTCTGGATGAACCACTACCGATCCCCGTTTTTCATTCCTTTCTTCTTTTTCATCCCTCCCCTTTCATCCTTCTCATACTCATGTCTTTCCTTCCCGTTGCTTTCAGGATTATTCGACAGAAATCTACATAAAACTATAGATCATGCCGACAAATAACTTAGACGTTTTGAGCTTTTTATTAATCATCTGGGGAGATGGAATATGTCGAACATGTTGAACAAGTGGGGGAAAACGGGAGCACGGACATCCAGTATGGCAAATACGTTGTCCATTGTGCTGCTGGTCATTATCGTAGTTGTCTTTGCCGTGCTGGGAACATTTATGTTTGCAAGTACACGAAACATTCTGGTGAAACAGCAGGAATCCATGCTCCAGACCAAAACACAAGCCATTGTTAGTGAATTTGATGCACTATTCAAGGAAAAAGGTGCGCTGGTCAAGCAAATGTCCACTAATACATTATTTCAGCAATACATAGAAACAACAGCATCTGCTGCGGATGCGGCAAGTTCTAGCTACGCTGCGCAAACACAGGCGACACTGGCCGCTATCGTTAAGGCAGAGCCTTCCTTCGCCGATGCCTGGGTCGCGGGCCTGGATGGAAAAGGCTTTTGGATTCAAAATGATGGTGTGGTATCTGCACCGGACTTTGATATCCAGTCGCGTCCATACTACAAGCCGGTCACCGACGCAGACGGACTTTATTTCTCCGATCCGTACATTGATATTGCAGCAGGCGATGTACTCATGGGTATCTTTTATCCGATCAAAGACGAAAACAACAACACGATCGGCTTTGCCGCAGCGGATATTGCATTCAAGGATATTCCAGCGATTATGGAGAGTTATTCCCTTGGAAGCACGGGCTATTCCATGTTGCTGTCCAAGAGCGGGGAAATTCTGTACCATCCGGATCAAGAAAAGGTATTGAAGGAGAACATCCTGAACAGTACGGGGGACATGGGGGACATCGGCAAGAAAATGCTTGCCGGTGAAAACGGCGTACAGCTTATGAATGACAATGGGGAACGTCGATATATCGGCTACGCTACCAGCAAAGATACGGGATGGTCCGTTGGTCTGACCATATCCGAAGAAGAAGTTCTCGCGGAATTAAAAACATTCACGTGGATTACACTTGGCGGTTTTGCTGCAGCCACCCTTCTGCTTGTGATTATCTGTTACATTACCCTTCGCCGTCTGTTACGCTCCATACCACAGCTGCTGGCTAAAATTAAACAGATTGAACAAGGTGACCTGACGGTCAAACTGGATATCAAATCTAATAATGAAATTGGACAGATCGCCACAGGTTTGAATTCCATGGTGCAGAAAATTCAGGGCATGCTGCAAATGGTCGGCAGCTCAGCGCAAATCCTGAACCAGTCGTCGAATGATCTGCAAGCCATCTCCTCACGAACGGCTGTGACCATGAATGACACATCAACAGCCATCAACGAGATTGCCAATGCAACGAATTATCAGTCCATCGAAACGGAAAATATTTTACGCAAAACAGGCTCGTTATCCAGCCAAATTGATGAAATTGCTACCGATGCGCAGGCTATGGGAACGGTCGTGCAGACATCTGCTGATCAGAGCAGCCAAGGACTTGCGGTCGTGGAACAATTATCGAAATGGTCCGAGGAAAACCACCAGTCTACCCAAGCAATGTCCTCTATTATCCAGGAGATTGACCTGAGTCGGAATGAAATATCCAGTTTTGTGGATACAGTCAAACAGATTGCCTCTCAAACGAACCTACTCGCCCTGAATGCCTCTATTGAGGCTGCACGAGCTGGCGAACATGGAAGAGGATTTGCCGTCGTTGCCGAAGAGGTCCGCAAACTTGCAGAACAGACGGCTCAGGCAACAGAGGAAATCAACAAAAAGGTGAATGTTATTGAAGAGAAAACAACCCTGTCTGTTGAACATACCATACGCGGTATGAAGATTGCGGAGGAGAATGCCAAATCCGTAGAAGATACCAAACATGTTTTCTTCAGTATTAACAAAGACCTGAAAGATCTACAGCAACGTATGATGCAGATTACCACTAATACCGCCAATGTACACAAACACAAAGATGAGATATTCCAGGCACTGGAGATTATCTCATCCACCACAGAGGAGAACTCGGCATCGACGGAAGAAGTAAGCGCCAGCACGCAGGATCAGCTGGATAGTATCGAACAGGTAGCGGATCTGTCGAAACAGTTGAACCAGCTATCTGGCAAACTGCAAGACGAACTAAGCCAGTTTAAAGTAGTGTCATGATCCACAAGCTTTCCCCTGCTCTTCTCTTTTAGTCGCTGTCCATTTATTATTAATGAATATGCGTACGAAGAGGATTGGAGGCTGAATCATCATCATGAACTTTGCCAAACGAATGGATCATTTCAACGAAGGAATTTTCACCCGGTTGCTGGAGATCAAACGCCGCAGACTGGAGAACGGGCAGCCCGTTATTGATCTCAGTGTGGGTACGCCGAATATCCCACCTGCGCAGCATATTATAACTGCACTATGCGAGGCCGCTGCTGATCCGGCTAATTATATATATGCTGTGAATGATCAGAGTGAGTTGTTGCAAGCTACAAGCGATTGGTACAAGCAGCGCTATCAGGTCGAGTTAGACCCGGCAACACAGATCTGTTCCTTGCTCGGTTCACAGGAAGGACTGGCACATATATCCCTCTCCATTGTCGATGAAGGTGATCTGGTGCTGGTCCCTGACCCCTGCTATCCCGTCTTCGCGGATGGACCGTTATTGGCAGGTGCAGAACTGTATTATATGCCACAAAAAGAAGAAAACGGGTATGTTATTCAGCTTCGGGATATACCGGAAGATATCGCTCATCGAGCAAAATTCATGCTGGTCTCCTATCCCAACAATCCGACAACTGCGATGGCACCGGATCAGTTCTATCTTGACCTGATTGCCTTTGCGAAGAAGTATGATATTATCGTGCTCCACGATAACGCGTACAGCGAGCTCGTATTTGACGGAAAGTCATGTGGAAGCTTCCTCGCATTCCCTGGCGCCATGGACGTCGGTGTGGAATTCAATTCCCTGTCAAAAACGTACGGACTGGCAGGAGCTCGAATCGGCTTCTGTGTGGGCAATACAACCATGGTCTCCATGCTGAAAAAGCTAAAATCCAATATGGATTACGGGATGTTCCTTCCGATCCAAAAAGCAGCAATTGCCGCCATTACCGGTGATCAATCCGAGGTTGAACGGGTCAGAGCAATCTATGAACAGCGCAGAGACATCCTCTGTGAAGGCTTCAGCAGTCTGGGTTGGCCGATTGACAAACCTGAAGCAACGATGTTCGTCTGGAGCCGGATTCCAGCGCACTACGACAGCTCGGAGCAATTTGCCATGGATCTGGTTACACATGCAGGAGTCATCGCAACCCCAGGCAGTGCCTTTGGTCCTTCAGGCGAAGGTTACGTTCGATTCGCGCTTGTTCAGGATAATGAAATATTGCAACAAGCGGTACAATCAGTTGATGACAGCGGGATTCTGAAATCCAGCTAACGGGAGTACGATTCGAATGTGCTCAAGCAAAAATCCCCTCAAGGTCCATAGAGAGTAAGAGTTTCACGTTTGATAATGTGGTCTCTACTTCTTGTAGACGTGAGGGGATTTTGTCATTTGGTGCGGGAGTAGACATTCATTGGGTGATTTAAGATTGCGGCTGAATGGTGCCAAGTTACAGCAAAAAGCCTGCTCGGAGAGCAGGCTTTTTGTTTGAACTTTTTATACAGACTTGCGCCAGTTAGAACGATACATCAGATACAGGAAGTACGGTGTTCCGATGATCGCAATGAGTATGCCTGATGGAATCTCTGTCGGTGCCATGACGGTTCTGCCGATTGTATCGGCGAGCACCAGCATGACTGCACCCGCTAATGCGGATAAAAACATCGAACGTCTTAACTTATTCCCCGTCAGTAGCCGTACCATATGTGGTGCAATCAGGCCGATAAAACCAACGGTTCCTACACAAGCAACCGCACCTGCTGCAAGTAATACACCCACTGTCATGGCCAATAATCGTGTACGACGTACTCCTAGACCAAGCCCGGATGCACTGTTGTCGTCAAATACCAGCAGTTCGAATCTGCGTGCCAGCCACCAAGCCACCGGTACCAAAATAACTAAAAATAATCCGATAACCCTCACCTGTTCCCAGGTACGAGCATAGGTGCTTCCTGTCAGCCAGATATATCCGCTACTACCGTATACCGCACCACGGACAATCAGAATCTGAATACCTGCTCCAGCAATGGCAGACATTGCAATCCCCAGCAACACAACCGCCGAAGGGTTCAGTCCTTTCTTCCAGGCGAGGGAGAACACCACCACTGCAGCAATGGCTGCACCGATGATTGCCGCAATTGGCAGCAAGTATATCGGAAGACCCGGCCATAAGATGATGACCATCATCGCTCCAAGCCCTGCACCTGAGGAAACACCAACAATTGAAGCATCTGCCAGCGGGTTACGTACCGCCATCTGAATGAGCACACCACTGATTGCCAGTGCGGCTCCTGCACCTGCGGCAACAAGTGTACGCGGAATCCGAAGCTGAATCAGCGCGGAGAACAGTCCATCCGATTGGAACAGACTTGGTAACCAATCGGCCAGCGGAATTCGCATACCGCCAAACATCGTACTGAGCAAGATAAGCACGACCGTTATGACTGAGAATAATACAGCCATCGGGCCAAATGCAAAGCGACGCGCAGCTCCTCCTGTGCTCATTGAAGTTGACATGCCTGATCCGTTTGCAGCCTTCATGCGTGTAAGAACAAGCCAGATGAGCCACGGTGCACCAATGATCGCCATAACGGCACCCGTTGGCAGTTCCATGCTGGAGTTATGCACCATCTTGGCGAGGACATCTGCTCCAACCAGGAGCGCTGCGCCCCATATGAACACACCGGGTAAAAGTAATCGATTAGAACGTACACCACTCAATCGAACCAGATGAGGTGCAACCAGTCCCACGAAGCCAATCGGTCCGATTACACTGACAATCACAGCGGCCAGCAATACAGCAAGAATTAACCCTACTGCACGAGCCAATGTAACCTTTTGTCCCAAGGAAGAAGCCGTTGATTCATCCAACTCCAGCATATCCCACTGTCTGGACAGGATTAACGCGAGAAGGGTAATACCAACCACCCAAGGCAAAGCATAAAACACTCCACTCCAGTCATTCTGGACAAGTGTTCCGGAACCCCAAAGGAACAACCCTTGTGTCTCCATGGAGAAAAAAATATGTAATGCACTCGTAAATGAACCAAGCACCATCGATACAATCATACCGGACAACGCAAGTCGAACCGGGCTTGATGTTCGTCCGCCGCCCATGAAATAAGCCGCAAATGCTGCCAGCAAACCACCTAGTGCTGCGAAAATAAAAGGCGACTGACTTAATAGACCTGGAAAAGCGATAGCTCCCAGCACCACCACAAAGTACGCTCCTGCATTAATTCCCAGCGTATCTGAAGCAGCCAATGGATTACGAGTAATCGTTTGCAGCAAAGCGCCCGCAACAGCCAGTGCGCCACCCGCAAGAATACCGATCACTGTACGCGGCATGCGCAAGTCCCAAACCATATTGTGCTCTAATGAATCCTGTCTGCCTGTAAGAGCGTCCCAAACGACATGCAAAGGAATGGAAGCTTCTCCATAACACAGACTTACAAAAAAAAGCACGATGAGAGCGGTTAGACCGCCCCCATATATGCTTATTGTGCGCCAATTCATAGCTGGCTTAGATCCTTGAACCGAACTCATTTGGTAATCGCCTCGACTACCCCATCAACCAATACTTTGGAGGAGATCGGTCCACCAAATGTCCATGTTGTGCTATCGAGTTGATATGTGCGTTTTTCCTTCACAAAGTTCAGTCCGTTCCATACCGAGTTATCTTTCATGGCTGTGCCAAAGACGTCATCGTCTGGTTGTGTAATGTAAATGAAGTTACTGTCCTTCACATCGGTTAAGGACTCAATGCCTACTGTAGAGAAGCCATAGTTTTCAACTTTGTCCGGCTGCCAATCGTTAACCAGTCCGATTTTGTCCAATGTTCCAATCACAACGGAGTTATCGGTAAACATACGCAGGCTAACTGCATTTTGATATGTGAACGCTTGTGTCAGTGCAAAGTTGAAGTTTTCTTTCCCCGCAGCAGCCAGTTTTTCTTTGGCTTCTACATAGTGCTGATCGAGATTACTCAGAACTTCTTTTGCTTTGTCTTCTTTACCGAGAGCAGTTGCAATGTTATTAAAGATCTCTGTCATCTTGTCATAATCATAGCCGTCACCATCATACGGATCATATTCAATCGTTGGCGCAATCGCGTTAAGCTGATCGTAGACCGCCGTGTTATTATCTGCATTAGCAATGATGAGATCTGGCTTCAATGCAGCAATAGCTTCCAGATTTGGTTCACTGCGTGTTCCGATATCCGTTACACTGTCATCCAGTGCTGCTTCGGATGTTACCCACACTTTATAGTTAGCGTTATCTGCGTTACCTACTGGTTGAACACCCAGGGCAACGACATCTTCCGTATATGTCCATTCAAGCGTAACGACACGTTCTGCTGGCTTGTCCAGCTTAAGCTCTCCACGTTTATGCTTCACGGTAACAGGACCTGCTGTCTCTTCAGCCGGAGCACTACCCGAGTCACTACCTTGACTTGTATCTGTTGTAGTCGTGCTTTTACCACAACCCGCCAAAACCAGCACAAAGGCCAGCATAATCAACAGTCCATTCAACCCTTTTTTCATATCTCTTTTCTCCCCTGTTAATATGTATTTATATGATAACAATTATCATTATCACTATTGGATTATGCCGTAGGAATGGATTTTTGTCAATGGAAAGTACCTTATTCCCATTCTTTTATCAAATAAAAAAAGGGAAAGATAGCTCAAAAGCCATCCTTCCCTTCTATTGATTGCTGTTAACTCAACTGCATCGTAGTGATGCATGTATTATCATTTTCATATGTAGACAATTGCGTTTCTGCAACCTTTCCATCTCCAACAATACGAATCAGATAGGTTCTGTCTCTAGGCACCCAAAAATCCATAAATCCGTTCGCACCAGACTTAATTACTTCATCTTTCATAAAAGTGTTGCCTTGAGAATCGTGAATGGTAACACTGAATTCCTTATTGCTCATTTCCCCCTGACAACCGGTCAAGCTATGAATTGCACAGGGATGGGTCTGGTCCACATAGGGTGCAATGGAAAGGAAAAATTCATTTTCAGGCAAATCATATGTAATGGTTTTTTCATCTTGATCGGTGACGATTAACTGTTTGGCATTAATGGAGGCAGATTCCGGTGTCTCTTTTCCTGTGCTGATATCTTCCACCAATTTTCGGATGTTGGGCGCATTGGCTGTACCCGTCTCTTCCTTGCCCGTATTGCTTGCAAACAGATAGGTTCCGATTACAATTACAACTGCAACACTTGCAATGATCCACATTTGTTTTTTCATCTGAAGTCCATCTCCTCGTCCGTTTTCATCAAGTATAATAGAGAATAAACTATGATGGACTTAAACATCGAGAAATTCACCAGATATTCACATATATGGTTCGCTAATTTCGGGATATGCATATATGATATCTGGTCGATAAGTCTTACAGTTCATTGCGTGAGCGATAATTAATATGCCATAATCCGGTCTACCATTTCCTCGGCTTGCAGCACCGCAGACAACGGGTCGGAGAGGAAATATCTATTCCAGTCAAGGCTAATAACACGGCAGTGATCTGTCTCGATGGACTTCTGCCATGGTTTGCCTGAAGCTTGATCAAATCCGTGTCTTGGACCATTATCCAACACCAACAGGTAGTCCTCCAGGTACCCACCTACCGCACTCCGCGCAATATCCAGGTATTCCAGGCCCGGCTCCAATAGTTCCTGGCGAACCTTGCCTGCTGGCTTCAAGTTCAGTAACCCGTAGGCTGCCTTACCTCCACGAGTTCCCGTATTTCCCACAAGGATAATATGTTCTCCCCAGTTCGGATCAATGACGGTAAATGTCTTCTCTGCGGAGACCTTGCCCGGGATCGTTTGCTGCAAAGTATGTACTCTCCGCCCGTATTCCTTAATCCATGTTTCGGCTTCCGTCTGGCGATTCAGAATACGTCCCATCTCTCGAATTTCCTCCGCGACAGAGCCGTAACCAGTCCCTCCATAGACCACCGTTGGTGCAATTCTGGCATAGGAAGCGTAAGCAGCACGATTCCAGGTGATAATCAGATCTGGCTCCAGTTCAAGCACTTTTTCGAGTGAGATAAAATTATGATTGCCGATATCCTGTACTTGATCATTGATATAAGGCTCCAGCATTTGGTTACTTTCAATGAGTGAATGCGGCGCTCCGAGAGGCGTCACTCCCAATGCCAGCACTTCTCCCAAATTCCAGTCCACGACAACACGGCTAGGCTTGATCGGTATCGTAATCTCGCCCATGCTTGTGGCAAGTTTTCGAGTTCTGGCTCTTGGTACCGCGGGCGCTGGGGGTTTCCTCACTTGGACTCCTTGTAGATCTATAATCTTCTGTTTTGGCTGGTTTTTGTCGGCTTCAACTATAGGTACCGTTCGTTCGCTCCATCCCGAATAATGACTTTCCAGAGCGGCATGTGGTTGGGAAGTTTGCAGGGCTACATCTGGAGCACTGCACTCTCGACGCTTTCTGTAAAACTCAGGAGATACACCATAATGTTTCTTGAAATAACGACTTAGCGTGTAGCCGTTCTCATAGCCTACTCTCTCCGCGATTTCTTGTAAGGTCCCATTCGTGCTCACCAGTAGTTTTAATGCCTGTTCCATCCGAATCTGTGACAGCACACGGCTGGGACTCGTATTTAATTGAAGCTGAAACAATTGGTTCAGATACCTTGGACTACAATTCAGCATTTCAGCTACCTGTTCTATCTTGAGTGGTTCCACGTAGTGACGTTTCATATAATGCACCGCCTGATCTACCCGATCCAGCTTAGCATCGTTAAACCTCTGCTCCTGCATTTGTTTCAGCATCTCGGCGAGCCATTGGTAGAACAACGCCTTGGTTTGAATCCGGCCTGCTGACTGTAGTTCATTCCATTGTCTGTATATCAACTGCATAATCTCAATTAATGGCAATGGACACGCTGGTTCAAAACCAAAACTGAATTGCAGAGACTCCACCCCAGTATATGTTTGGGATCTTTCAGCATTTGGCTTCTCTGACTCTGGTGACGAATAAGACAACATATGTATTTCCATCGGCTTCTTAGCCAGACAATCCAGGCGCGTTCCTTTGGAGGCGTGCAGAATATATGTCCCTTTAATGTGATGCATCGCCTGACCAAGCCAGATCTGCCCCTTGCCATCCGTTATTAATAAAAAAGCATTCGAGGGAAGCGTCCACGTATTAGGATCTTCACTGATGTTAACAGTAATGATTCGAATATCCAGTAATCGGATTGTTATATGCTCCCATAATGCCCCGTATTCTTCTATGTTCATCGTCATGGACCTTTCTTTGTGTTTCCTCGTTACTACATCCAAAGCTTCGCCTCATCATATATGATAACTATTCTCAATTCAACCTGTCGATCTGTTCTGAAATGGTTATGCTTCCGCTTCCGAATTGGTTATTGTGCAATCGTTAGATTGTCTCTAGAGTTATATTGAATGAAAATCATTATCAATTAGAAAGAGGGTTCGTCATGTTGTTTAAGAAAGCTTGGTATCGTATCACCCTGCCTGTTTTGCTGATCATGGCCGTATTCATTAGTGGTTGTACCCAGAAAGAGACCGTGAAACCTAGGGCGACAGAAACAGGAAACACCGCACCGCAAACAAGAACACTCTCCACGATGATGGGAGACGTTACAGTCCCCCTCAACCCGGAGCGGGTTGTCGTTGATTGGAATATAGGACATGTTCTGGCTGTCGGCGTAACACCAGTTGGTGTGCCGAGTAGCCTGCTGGATTATGGAGTATTCCTGCGTGACAAACTTGTGGATAGCGCGGATTTGGGTAACCACAGTGAGGTTTCACTTGAGAAAATGGTAGAGTTGGAACCGGACCTGATTATCACATGGGGCCAGGAGAAATTTCAGACCTATTCCAAAATCGCTCCGACTGTCGTATTCGTACCCGATCAGTATGATTCCATGGAAGCAGAAGTGACAGCCATGGGCGAGATTCTGAACCGCAAAGCAGAAGCCATAACTTGGAACGAATCGTTTAAACAACGGATCGCAGCAGCTCAGGCCAAAATCAAAGATGTGATTCCGGACGGTGCCACATTCACCGTTGCCGATTTTAACTTTTTGAAGAACCCAGCCATTATCGGCAACAGCGCCAATCGTGGTGGAAGAGCAGCCTATGAATTGCTTGGACTAAATCCGGCACCCAAGGTAAAATCAGATCTTCTGGACCAAGGCAAAGAAAATCTGGAAGCTAGCACGGAAGTCTTTGGAGAGTATGTAGGTGATTACCTGCTGATGATGGTTACAGAAGGCTCGAAAGATCACTCTCTGTTGCCTAACGTCTGGGACAATCTGCCTGCGGTGCAGAACGACCATATCTACAAACTGGATATTCATAAATATTTCACATCTGATCCCTACACCTCCATTCTACAAGCCGAAGAGATCGCAGATCGACTCGCAAGTGGACAGACTGAGCTGAATTAGAACAAGTCTTAAATCTAGTGAGACCCGAAACCGAACCTGAACGTGTCCGGAACAGGCAAGCGCACTGAATCCTGAATGTGTGAGAACGTGCCCTTCAAGTGCGAGCAAGCACTAACGAATCTGAGGCGTCTTATTCAAGGGTTTGAAGCGCATACAGAAATCTAAGGAACCTGAGACACTCTATATCAGATTAAAAGGCAGTTTTCAGTATTTTTACTAGGGAGTTTTCATTGATAACGTGTCTGGTGTTCCTTAGAATTTGAAAAGAGGTTCCGAAGGCCCATTAAGATGTCCTGAGTTCCTTAGAAAATCATCTATCCATTCGCCAAGATCGGCAGTCTGGGATTTAAGGCTCTTTATCCAGCTCGGTGTATCCTTATTGATAATAGTGACATATTCAAACCAAATAAAACAACGCCACCTGAATCGCTCTGGTGGGCGCTGTTTGTGTAAACTTTTTTTGAAGCCCGACGCAATTTCGAGTAAATCTCGACGTTGTTCGGGCTTCTTCAGATTGCCTTCCATCCGTGCAAACCTATCTACGTATTGGAGAGAGCTTTGTTTTTCTCATAGAACCGGGCATTGTGAGAAGATACACCCGCCATATCGGAAGCAGCAGGTTCCAGATACGTCTTGGCACTGTTGACTGCGAGCACCGCATCGTTAAAAGCACCTGCAATCAGCCTGACTTTGCTTCCATAGGTGATAAAATCACCCGCTCCGAAGATGCCTGGAATGTTGGTTCGCATGCGCTGATCAACGGACACACCGTAATCTTCACGCGCCAGTCCCCATTGCACGAGGTTACCGAAATCACGATCATACCCATGGCTTACTACAACTTCATCCACTTCAACATGTGTGATCTCACCGGTTTCTACATGGGCTAGCTCGACACGATCTATTTTGTCACTGGTACCGTATAAACGTGAGATGCTAAATGGCGTCATGACGCTCGCTTGAGCTTTCATCTGAGCAACTGGCGACTCGTGTCCGGTAAATCCATGACGTCTGTGTGCTACCGTGACTTCACTTGCTATTTTGCCCATTTCATTCGCCCAGTCGACTGCGGAATCGCCGCCACCCGAGATCAGAACACGCTTCCCGGCAAATCGGGACAGATCGGTTATCGTATAGTGCAGATTGGTCAGCTCATACCGATTGGCACCTTCGATATCCAGCTTTTGCACCTGAGTCATGCCTCTGCCCGCACATAACAGGATGGTACGTGTGTAATGACGCTCCCCTGTTTTGGAAATGAGTATAAATACACCATCCTCACGTCGTTCAAGCTCAGCAATTTCCTGCCCAAACACAATCGTTGGATCGAACGTTCTCGCCTGTCTCTCCAGCGATTCAATCAGCTTCTCACAGCGAATCGGATCAATCCCGCCCACATCCCAGATCAGCTTCTCCGGGTACGTACGCATGAATCCACCCAGTTCCTGCTTTGCTTCGATGATCTTGGTACGCATGGCTCTCATGCCACTATAAAAGGAGGCGTACATGCCAGCAGGTCCACCACCAACGATGGTAATATCGTAGATATCCAATTGTGTCTCCGTTGTCATTTAAGGCACCAACTTTTCAACAACATAGTCCATCAATTTTACAGATCCAATCGGACCCACACCCGATACGAATTGGCTTGTCTTCAACGGGAAGACATGATCATTTTTCACAGCCTCCAGATTCGACCACACCTGGCTTGCTTTCAGATCTTCCATGGATTTCTTCGTGTCATAACCTACGAGGGTTCTGTCTTCCAGGAAAATATAATCCGGATTCATCTCAGGCAAGAATTCCAGGGAGAACTGGCTAAACCAATCTGTAGACTCTTTGATAGCTTCAGGACTATTCAGACCCAGGATATCATAGAAGAAAACACTGCTGCTTCCTCCTTTGGGACCCATGAAACGGTAACGATTGTGCTCTACCCGGAGAACCAATACGGTCTTGTCTCCCAGGGCTGCCGCAATTTTCTCTTTCGCTTGTGAGGCTTTCTCATCAAATTCAGCCAGTACTTTGGCAGATTCTTCGGTCTTATCGAATATGGCAGCCAGCTTTGGCATAGCACGTTTCATTTCACTGTTAGCATCCAGTGCCACCGTAGGAGCGATTTTGGACAATTCATCATATACACCCTGTTCCATACCTTCGCCAGCTGCAAGGATCATATCCGGTGACAACGCAAGCAACTGCTCATAATTATATTGATATTGCTCGACTTCAATGATCTGGACTCCATGTTCTTTCAAATAATCAGGGCGGTATTCCGCTTCAACCTCCGGAGTTAACAAAACGATTTGGGGTGTAACACCCATTTCAATCAGATACTCGGCATAGATCGAATCAAACACAACCAGGTTTTGAGGATGAGTTGGAATCGTTACTTCTCCAAACTGATCCTTCACCACCTTAGTCCCACTTTCAGTCGCTGTTTCTTTTGCAGTACTCGCTGCTCCTTCAGTTGGAGCACCTGCTGTTCCAGCTGTAGCATTCTCTTCCTTGGTTCCACCGGAACATGCCGCCAGCATTACACTAATCACCAACAGCATGATGCCCAACCCTTTAAATCTTCGTGACATGATATACTTCGCCCCTTATGTATATTGATAATGATAATTATTATCAAATAGTATCAAATAAGAAGTATTGCTTCCATAGCATATCGTGCGTATTCAGTTGGACTATTGTGCTCTCTCATGAAAAGGTTCCGTAAGATTGCGAACGATCTGATTGAGAATCAGAGTGTGTCCCGTAATTCCGTGACCGTCTACCCACAGGTGAGTATCTACGTAAAATACCCGATTATTTTTCACAGCCTTGAGGTCATTCCATTGCGGACTCTCCCATAGTTTCCTCATATTCTCTTCAGCGCTGAAGTGCTGCATAATCCGCTTCTCAACAAAGAGGTAATCGGGATTGGCTTGCGTCAGCAGGTCAAGCGAACAAGGATTAAACCAGGCTGTACCTGAATCGAGTGCTTGCGGCAGTGTTAATCCAAGCTGTTCATATAACAAGTGTGATACCCCGTGTGAATGCCCACCCAGATATCGATAACCAAACGCTTCTACCCTCAGCAGCATGACTGTGGACGCGGATTGGATGATGGGTTGCAACTGTCGCTTAGCTACGCTGACTTCATGTTTCATCTGCTGATGCAGTCTATAAGCCTCATCTTCTTTAAGAAACCAGGCTGCTAATTGATCGAGCATTGGTTCTACATCTTGATGAAGTCCGGTAAGAATCGGTGCAATTGTGCGCAGCTCCCTTTTGACCTCTTCCGTCAATACGTTTCCTATCAACATCTCCGGTTGAACTTGTCGAACAAGTTCTATCTCCACCTCATACTGTGTCACCTCCAGCATCTTCACTCCATGAGCTGTAAATTGTTCACGGTGATGTGGAGACAACAGGATCGGAGTTACCACTACGGCATGGGGAATGACACCCAGATGAATCATAATTTCTGCACAGATTGGAGAAAGTGATACGATCTTGCGCTGCGTCATCGTCTGCCTATATATCTTTGGGGATACGCCAGTCAACTGTTTGAATCGTCGGCTAAAATAATGAGCATCTTCAAATCCAGTCTTTTTGGCAATATCCTGAGAGGTTGCAGCGGTTAATAACAGTTCTTCCTGTGCGCGATAGATCCGGTAGTGGGCCAGATAATCCAGAGGTGGCTTACCATATCGCTCGCTAAATTTGCGGGAATAATGCCATGGACTAATACCAGCGATCTGAGCTAGCTGTGTGCGTGTAATGACCTGATCATAATGCTGCTGCATATAGTCAATAGAGCGAAGTATAGCGTGTTCTGGCTTCAACTCGTTATCCGGCTGTTTCCGATATAGATTACTTAACAACTCATATAACAAATGCTGATTGCCAACCCTTTCTGCACTCTGATCCTGTGTATGCACTTCACTCCAATGCTGAATGATACTTGCCAGACCTCCACCGGACAGTTGCACTTTCTGATACGCCTCTCCTGATGGTAAATGCCATTCGAACTTCTCAGCTTCCCGTCGATCATGCAGCACCGAATATGTATCGAACTGAACATGCCAGCCTGCCAGATCCAGGTTGCCACCTTCAATGACCTCCATTACGGAATTCTCTTCAAGCGCAATTAATTCTCCATAGGAGACGTGAACTCGGTATCCATTTATATTCCAGATCGCTTTTCCATCAATGATAAATATCAAGGTGTGACTGAAAAAGTGATGCAGCTCGCCTTTTGTTATCCAAGCGTTGCTTAGTGTATTCGTTGACTTCCATTGAGCAATCCATTCCATGTTGTCAGACATAGGTTATCCTTTCAAAGGGATTAGTAATCCAGATTTATAGGTTTCACTATATCAAAATACATGACAACTCCATAACCAACAAGCTATGGCTTGAATAAAATGGAGGACAGCTACTGAGCATTTCATACTTGTATTATTCAGAAAAACACAACAAAAGAGCCCGCACCATTAGGTACAAGCTCTTTCTTTCTTCTTTAATGTTATTTCTTCAATACTACGTTTACGTATTACTCAATGCTAGCTTTCGGTGACCCCTGTCCCCGTCTCTGTCCTTTTCCTGCCATCCAATACGTCAGTCCACCAGAGACGCCGAAAGCAATAACCACACCAATGCATGTGTGTAACAGATTCAGGCTACCCTCTTCGATGAAGAGCGGGAGGCTGATCAAGTTCGGATTCCCCACCATAGCAAATGCCTTGACAGATAACAATCCAAAATACAGCCCACCCGCTGCTCCACCCAGCAATGCCGCATAGAAAGAGGATCTTTTTCTCATGTTGACCGCATACAATGCAGGCTCTACCACTCCAAGGAGTGCTGTTCCCGTTGCCCAGAAAGCAATTCTTCTGGAAGCTGAATCTTTCGAACGCAAAGCGTTTGCGAGCGCGGCCCCCGCTTGTCCTACAATCGCCACTAACATCGCAGGAATCACGATGGAAGAACCATTCATAACCATATCATTAATGATGATGGCAATCATCCAGTAGTGTAATCCCGTAATTAACATCAGCGAGAAGACTGCTCCCAGTAACATGACCGATACCACTGGAGCATTAGCTACTAGTGAATCCAATGCCTCCGGCAGATGTTCATCAACCCAGGTGCCAACTGGCCCAAGTATCATCAATACTAGCGGAACAAGAATCAGTAACGTCAGGAATGGAGCAACCATCCCTTTGGATAATTTTGGACTCCATCGTTCAATAGCTCTTTCCAGGTAGGCCGCTGCACAGATCGTTAGAATGACCCAGATGGCCGTAGAGTAAAAAGCAGGCTGGGACACCAGTGGCAAACCCAGGAAGTGCACCTCTTTTTCCCCCGACATCAGCATAGTCATCTCTCGATAAAACATGAGTCCGCCAATCGATGCAGCAACATAGATGTTGCTCTTCAACCGATACGCAGTGCTGATTGCTACAATACGGGCAGTACATAAAATACACTGTCTCCAATGATCCTGAAGATCGTAAAGGTCTGGCTGTCCATCAACGCAGAAGAGTCCGCAGAACTGTACGTATCCATTAACGCAATAATGGCGACTATAATTTTAATAACAGCGGCTCCGAGAATTGCAGGCATCAAGGGCCTGAACACATCGGATACAAAATGTAAGATCGAGAATCTGTTCTTCTTCGTGTGTCCTTCTTCCTGCAACGCTGTCCCTGTAGATTCCCAAGCGTCCATGCCCAGTAACGTATTGTAGATCAGGGAAGATTCATCTCTTATTACCAGATGGCACTGCTCACCTGTTACCCGAATATCTGCTACAACATCTGCGGAGGCAAGAACCAACATGTTCAATTGGGTACTGTCCTTCAGTACCAACGTCGTTGTACCCTTATCGTGTTCTACGAGCTTGATGTTCTCCTTGCCACCTGCGAGTTTCAACCAATCTTCAACCTGTGTGTCATGCATTATGTACAATCTCCTCATGTTACGGTAAACCCGTGTTTTGTGATGTGTTATGATCTAATATGCCTCTATCTATATACACATTTCCATGAAAAAACTTCAATAGGATAAAAAAACTAATTTCCCTGACATTGCATGTTCATTTATACAAGGTATATGGACCTATGACATTCTTTACGTAGCAAAAAAGCCTACTCTTATGTAGGCTCTTATCCATCTTTACTTATGAGTCATACTCTTCATACTCACAACCGACATTCACAGTCATCAGATTGCGTTGCACGTAAATATACATCCTATGACAGTGCCAACATCGCGTTCATATCTTCTTCTGCTGTTGTAATTAACTTCAGACCAAACATATCCACGAGTAAATCCAAGACACCTTCCGATATGAACTCAGGCGGTTTTGGTCCAATTCGAATGTCCTGAATGCCAAGGCTGAACAGGCCAAGCAGGATCGCAACTGCTTTTTGCTCAAACCAGGACAGCACAATGCTGACAGGTAACTCGTTCACGGTACAGCTAAAAGCATCCGCCAAAGCCATGGCAATTTTCACCGTAGAACCGGAATTGTTGCATTGACCCAGGTCGATATAACGCGGTATGCCCGTATCTCCAACCGTACCATAATCCACATCGTTGAAGCGGAACTTGCCACAGGAGGTTGTCAGAATTACAGTATCATTAGGCAAGGATGTCGCGAGTTCACGATAATAGTTACCGCCTTTGCCTGGTGCATCACAGCCTGCGATAACGAAGAAACGACGGATATGGCCGTCTTTCACCGCTTGAATAATCTCGGGCGCAAGCCCAATCACGGTCTCATGATGGTATCCTGTCGTTAAGACTTGCTCCGATTGTACATTAGCCGCAGGTAGTGACAATGCACGTTCAATCAGAGGTGAGAAGTCATCCTCTGTAATCTTGGCAACCCCCTCCAGACCCGCCACTTCGTACGAGAAAAAACGGTCTGCATACGTGCCTTTGATCGGCATGACACAGTTGGTCGTTGCAAGAATAGCACCCGGGAATTGTTCGAAGAGTCTTCTTTGATCATACCAGGCTTTGCCAATATTGCCCTTGAGATGGGCATATTTCTTCAGCGCCGGATACCCGTGCGCAGGCAACATTTCCGAGTGGGTATAGATGTTGATTCCTTTCCCTTCAGTTTGACGAAGCAACTCCTCCAATGCATACAGATTATGTCCCGTCACCACGATGCACTGTCCTTCGATCTGATTCTGGCTAACCGTAATTGGTTGTGGTACACCAAAACGGTCCGTGTGCGCACGATCCAGCACATCCATAATGCGGATTGCTGCATTACCTACCTTCATCGCCATCTCCAGATGTTCCTGTACATTAAAATTCGAGTTCGTTAATGTCATATATAATGCCTCATGTGTAATCCGATCCACCTCAGGATCATGATATCCCAACTGGCGTGCATGTGTCGCATAAGCAGCGATGCCTTTTAACGCAAAAATCATCGTATCCTGCAAACTTGCGATTGTTTCGTTTTTACCGCATACCCCTACCACGGTGCACCCGCCACTCGGCGTCTGTTCGCACTGATAACAAAACATATGGGTTCCCCTCCAAACTTAGATTAAACGCGGTTCGTTATGTAATAGCGTAACAGACCCTGATATGAGCTAGTGTGATGGTGCACACAGTTTCTGATCCAATATCTATATATGGTTCTCCAGACTATCATCCAAACTGACTGGAAATAATAACATTCGAAAAAAGGCATATCTCGGATCATTATGAAAAATACTGTGTACAGCTAAAAACGTATAAATCCATAATCTTAAAAAAATACGGAAATGAAACGATTCTAGATTTTGCCCGTAAGGGTAATACACAGAGAAATCTAATATTCAAGGAGCTGGTCAATTGCAACATTACAGACACAGTGCGGAGGAAACCCTTCAGGATGTACAGAGTTCCTCCAAGGGACTCACGACATCCGAAGCTGCCAAGAGACTTGAAACGGAAGGATATAACGAGTTAAAAGGGAAAGATGCAACACCAGTCTGGAAACTGTTCCTCGAAAATTTTAAAGATCCGATGGTCATCGTGCTGCTGATTGCAGCCGCGGTACAGGTTGTCCTTGGACACCTGATTGAATCGTTGATCATATTCCTGGTTATTTTGCTCAACGCAGTGATCAGTGTAGTTCAGACCAAAAAAGCCGAGAGTTCGCTTGACGCGCTGAAACAAATGTCTGCACCTGAAGCCAAAGTCATTCGTGACGGGCAGAAAAAAACCATTCCAGCGAGGGAACTCGTTCCCGGTGATATTGTTATGCTGGATGCAGGTGATTATGTCCCGGCCGACGGACGTATCTTGGAATCAGGAAGTCTGAAAATCAACGAAGGCATGTTGACCGGCGAATCCGAAGCTGCGGAGAAACACGCCGATACCATCCCGGATGAAGCTCCTATTGGAGATCGTCGCAATATGGCCTTCAGTGGCTCATTGGTCGTATATGGAAGGGGCATGCTTGTCATTACAGGTACGGCCCTCAAAACCGAAATCGGCAAAATTGCCGAACTGATTGAAAATGCCGAAGCCAAGAACACCCCATTACAGCGCAAGTTGGAATCATTCAGCAAAAAACTGGGCTTTTTCATCCTGGGCTTGTCGATTCTCATCTTTGGCATTGAAGCCGGTCGTGTATGGTTGACCGAAGGTACGGAGAATATCGGGCCTTCCATCGTAAATGCACTGATGTTTGCCGTAGCTGTTGCGGTTGCTGCCATTCCTGAGGCGTTATCCTCCATTGTGACTATCGTATTGTCACTCGGAACAAATAAGATGGCCAAACAACATGCGATCATTCGCAGACTGCCTGCCGTGGAAGCTCTCGGTTCTGCCAGTATCATCTGTACCGATAAAACAGGAACACTAACTCAGAACAAGATGACTGTCGTGGATTATTACATTCCCCATGGCACCAAGGACGAATTCCCCGATGATCCCGATCAGTGGTCGGAAGAGGAACGACGTCTGTTACATATTGCAGTGCTCTGCAATGATTCGAATATTAACCAGGAAGGCAAGGAATTGGGTGATCCAACCGAAGTGGCCCTCATTGCCTTCAGCAACCGGGTGAACAAGGATTACAATGAAATCCGTGACCAGTTCCCGCGTGAAGCTGAGCTTCCTTTTGACTCGGATCGAAAGCTCATGAGTACGGTGCATACCTTCGAGGGACAGACGGCTTTGCTGACCAAAGGTGGACCAGATGTGCTGTTCAGCCGCTGTAGTCATGTATTTATCAACGGTGAGGTTCAGCCCCTTACACCCGAGATTCGCACACAGTTTGAAGAAAAAAATGAGGCCTTCTCCAAACGTGCCTTCCGTGTGCTGGCCTATGCGTACAAAAAATTCGATGATAAAAACCAGGTCACCATTGATGACGAGCATGATCTGACACTTGTTGGTCTGACAGCGATGATTGACCCACCGCGTGAAGCGGTATACGGTTCTATTGAAGAGTCCAAAAAAGCGGGCATTCGCACCATCATGATCACTGGAGATCACAAAACGACGGCTCAGGCCATCGGTGTGGATATCGGCCTTGCCGAACCGGATGATCTCGCCATTACCGGTGCTGAACTGGACAAAATGTCCGATGAGGAGCTGGATCAACAACTCGAACATATCTCGGTTTACGCAAGGGTATCTCCTGAAAACAAAATCCGGATTGTTCGTGCTTGGCAGCGTAAAGGCAAAGTGGCTGCCATGACCGGAGATGGAGTTAATGACGCACCTGCGCTGAAACAAGCCGACATCGGTGTAGCGATGGGTAGCGGAACAGATGTCGCCAAGGATGCGGCTGCCATGATTCTGACGGATGATAACTTTGTCTCCATTGTGAATGCGGTCAGTGTTGGACGGATGGTATTTGATAACATCAAAAAAGCCATCGCATACCTGTTCGCCGGTAACCTCGGCGCCATTATCGCCATTTTGTTTGCCTTGATCGTCGGCTGGGTTAATCCATTTACGGCCCTTCAGCTGCTGTTCATCAATCTGGTGAACGACTCCCTGCCTGCCATTGCTTTGGGTACAGAGAAACCCGAGCCAGATGTCATGCGGCGTAAACCGCGCGATATCAACGAAGGCATCTTCGCAGGCGGAACCCTGCAAGCTGTGATTACACGCGGTGTCCTGATTGGTGCAGCTGTTATCGTATCCCAATATATTGGACTTGGTATTTCGGAGGAAATCAGTGTGGCTATGGCCTTCACAACCTTGATTCTGGCACGCAGTCTGCAAACTTTTGCAGCACGTTCCAATACACAAACCATCTTCCAGGTGGGCTTTATGACCAATAAATTCGTGCTTGGCTCCATTCTGGTATGTCTCTGTCTCTATGCAATTACACTGATTCCAGGTGTTCGCGGCGTCTTCGCCATCCCGGATACTTTCGGCTGGAATGAGTTCCTGATTGCAGGCGGACTTGCTCTTGCTGCCGTCATTCTGATGGATGTCATCAAGTGGATTCGCAATCGCGGCAAACAAGTTACTGCGGCGTAAGATCTGCAGTCATAACATGCACAAACAGGCGCCCGTTATCGGAGCGCCTGTTTGTTTACATTTTTTCACACATACAAAGAGTACACTTCTCATGCATACTGATGTTTTCTAAGGCATCCTCGCAAAATGGTTAAGCATTAAGTTGGTGTCTATATACCAACCAACAGATGGACAAGATAAGGATACATAATCCCCAGGATACCGAGGGAATGGTCGCCGACCAGTTGAACTTTTCTTTTCCTTTTGAACCATTTGTTAATCCAGATGCTATCAGAGCCACTCCAATAATTAAGCCGATCTGGGCAAACAATAACAAAATTCCTTCTACCATGTAGATAACTCCCTCACATAATACGCTATTAATTTGAACATCATTAGCAATTAATAAGTCCGCTTTCTAACTGTATCTAATTATCCCTGTTTAATGCCAAAAGCGATCCATCGTCCATCAACATCCTCGATCACAAACTCCTTGTTATTATAGTCTGTGTGATTAAGGACACGTACGATTTTCACATCAGCGTTGATCAATTCCTGTTGAAGCTCTTCCTGGTTCTTGGTAATAAAGTATGCATCATATCCATAGCCATATAATTCTCTGTTGGGTAAACTTTCTGCCCATTGCTTTGGGTTAAAATAATCTCGGTAAGATCACGATACAGGCAGATATGAGGTTCCGCGGCATCGAGATATTCGACCACCCGAAAGCCCATCTTTTCTTCATAAAACTGCGCCGTTCGCTTCATATCCAGAGTCGGAAATACGCTGTGGGACATTAATAATAAATAATTCATACTGTAAACTCCTTAAAATATAATCAAATCCAGTTATGTATTCAAACTGATGTATTCCAACCATCATTTTACCCAATTTCAGGGAACTAGTCTATAAATTCCGATTCTACGTCTCTTAAATTTCACTTATACTGCGCAATATACAGTATGACATTATTGCCATATGATAAATTTGAGTGTAAAATGATATATTGCTTTTCATCATATTTTCATCAAAGCTCAATCCGAATTCATATTCATACCAAAGACAGGAATGGTACCGTGAAAGATAAAATTGTCATGCCACTCTGGACGTGCTGTTTGTTCATCGTTGTGATGAATACCACCATGTTCAATGTTTCTTTGCCAGTCATTATTCATGATCTGCAGATTACCTCGGACCTGGGGTCTTGGGTCATCTCAAGTTATTCGATTGGTTACGCTCTGTCGACGGTGATTTACAGTCGATTGTCAGACCGTATCCCGGTACGCAAACTGCTAACGGTCGGGCTCCTGATCCTGGGGTTATCTTCATTGCTGGGGTTGTTCGCGCATAACTTCGCGATCTTGTTGCTGACACGCATTCTGCAATCTGCGGGTGCAGGGGTGATGGCCGGTCTGGGCCTCGTCATTGCGAGTCGTTACATCCCGCTGGAACGACGCGGAGCTGCCATCGCTCTCATCTCATCAGGTAGCGCCATGGCTTTTGGACTTGGCCCCATTGTCGGCGGACTCATTAGCGAGTACTGGGGCTGGAACGGACTTTTTGCCATAACCGTGCTTGTCCTGCTCGCCCTGCCTGTATTACTCTATTTTCTCCCACGTGAATCCGTCAAAACAGATCAGCCGTTCGATGTTATTGGTGCCATATTAACCGTCATTAATGCCACTACACTTCTGGTAGCGATCACCCAGCAATCCTGGTTATGGTTCGCCATAGGCGTTATCTCGCTTATTGCACACCTCTTGTATATCCGTAAAGCGAATCTGCCGTTTGTGAATCCACAAGTATTCCGAACGCCAGGATACACCCGGTTAATCCTTATCGGATTCTGCGTGCTGGTGGTGAATCTGGGCAATCTGTTTTTGATGCCACTGGTGCTTGCTGATCTATATGGGCGCTCTTCGCTCGCCATTGGTTTGCTGATTGCTCCCGGAGCCATTGTTGCAGCATTCTGCACCCGTTTCGTTGGACGGTGGATCGACCGTTATGGCAATATGCGATTTATGATCATCGGACACATTCTGCTCGCCGCTGTACTTGCCCTATTCATGCTTGGACTTGATCAGTCCGCCTTGATCATTACCAGTGGTTATCTCTTTTTCTCACCGGCACTCTCAGCATCTATGGCTTCCTTGAATAATGAAGCGTCACGTGTGCTTCCCAAAGCCCAGATTGGTTCAGGCATGGGGATGTTACAATTGATCCAATTCTTCGGTGGTTCGGTGTCTGTAGCCGTGTGTGGGCTGCTGCTGCACAGCATTCCGGGAGTCTCGGTCGAGGAAGCTTATCATGTAGTGTATGCTTGTCTGTTGATCATCTGTGTTGTTTCACTCGGGCTGACCATCTGGCATAGCAGAGCTTCACGCTCAAGCATTAAACCTGTTACATTGGACAATTGATAATTGATGTTTAAAGTTCAGAACCAAAAAGGCCCGCGCCAAGCGCGAGCCTTTTTTAGTTTGGAACAGAAATGCCGTTTTTTTTAAAAGTGGATCACTCAATGAACTTGAATTTACCGGTTAATTTCCTGATTTCGTCCTACAGCAGCATGCCAACTATTTACCGTCCAGTGCAAACTTCCAGGCCTCCATTATGCTAATTGGGGCTTTACTACTGCTCTCGCCGTCACCTTCCTGCGTCCAAAGTGGTGGGTAATACGCAAATACTTGACCTGTCTGTAGCTGAGACATATCCTCTTGCCAGCCTTTCCAGCGAAAGGTCTGATAGAACTGCTCCAGATCGCCATTCGCCAGCCAGTTGATGAAACCTGAATATGCAAGTTCTGTCGATTCCCATTCGAGTGTATCCGGTGCAAAATAATAAATGTTACCCGTGCGGCCATACTTGCCTGTATCCAGTCCGAAGAAACCGCCTGCCGCATCGTATGCAACGACCATCATGCCTTCCAGTACATCTACCCAAGGTTGCTCACTCACACCATTCCAACTGGTGAGACTCCCCGATGTACTGTCACCACCAGCACCAAGCAGCGTGATCCAGCCATGGTCCAGTACAATACCTTCTGTCTCATAAGCAACAGCCCCCAAATAGGATTTGGTGCTTATTTGCAGACGATAGAGGGTATCCTCTCCAGCCTCTTGTTTTGCTGGAACATACACATATGTATTTTGCCCGCTATCCAGGAGTTCCTTGAGTTCTTCCCATGCGTGATTCTCCCGATCTACTAATTCAGCTATCGTTAATGTATTCATGAGCAGTCTCCTCGCTGATTTTATAAGAGCATATCATGGCTTATTAACCCGTTCAAATCTGCTATAATCTATCTTCAAAGCTAAATTCAAGGGGGAAACGATTTGATTCGCGTAGTTATACTTATAATTCCGATTCTGATGGTGCTCGTATCCGGTTGTCAGAATCATACATCTGCCATGAAGGAACCCGTTTCTGTTCAAAAGTCTGATCCCCAGGTCATCCATTACATATCACCCCAAGGAAACGACTCGAATAAAGGAACCATTCAATCTCCGTGGAAAACGTTGCAGCACGCAGCCGACCATGCTTCGCCAGGAAGCACGATTTATTTGCGTGAAGGTGTTTATCATCAGAAAGTCAAAATCACCCGGAGCGGTAATTCTTCCGCTAATCCAACCCTATTTTCAAGTTATCCTCAGGAGCAGGTTATCATTGATGGTAAAGGTTTATCTGTCCGGGGCATTGAAGGGTTAATTGAAATTGAAAATGCCAGTTATATCACGATTCAAAATCTTGAAATTCGTAATTTCACAACTACACTTGGGGGCCAAGTTCCAACCGGGATCTATGTCCATGGAGCAGGTGAGCATATTCAGCTGTTGAGCAACACCATACACGCGATCGCTAGTTACGCAACTCCTGAAGGTCCCGATTTGCGGGGCAGGGATGCCCATGGTATTGCCATTTATGGCACAGAGCACCCTCGAGCATTACGCGATATCATCATCAAGGATAATGAATTGTATGATCTTACACTTGGTTCAAGCGAGTCACTCGCAGTCAACGGTAATGTTGATACCTTTGCCATCCAGGACAATATCATCCATGATTCCGATAATATTGGTATTGATCTGATCGGGTACGAGGGTACGTCCGAGGATGATACATACGATCAAGCTCGGAACGGCATTGTACGAGGCAACGAAGTATACGATATTACGTCCAATAATAATCCCTCCTACGGTACAGACCTGCCCAATGATACCAACTCGGCGGGCGGCATCTATGTAGATGGCGGGAAGGATCATATCATCGACCAGAACCGGGTATATCGGAGCGATATCGGAATTGAGATTGCCTCAGAGCATGCCGGACGTTCAACCAGCAACATTACCGTGCGTGATAACCTGATTTATTCCAACAGATTGACGGGTATTGCCATGGGAGGTTACGACGAGGAACGAGGAGCTACCGAGGATAGCAAGATTATGTACAATACACTTGTGGGGAATGATACCCTGAATGCAGGCAATGGACAGTTATTCATGCAGTCACGGACAAAGAACAATACGTTCATGCGTAACATTCTCGTATCGGGCAGCTCGGAAGTACTGATATACAACGAATATACTAGCAATACCGGCAATGTGTTTGACCATAATGTCTATTACACACCAGGTGAGCAGGAAGATGCCCTGTGGGTTTGGAAAAGTAAAGCCTACTCCGGCGTCGCTGCCTACATCAAGGGATCTGGCAATGATGCACACTCCATATATGTGAACCCGGCATTTATGGATGAACCGAGCGAAGATTTTCGTCCTCAGGCGAATTCTCCGGCTAAGGCGTATGGTTACCTTGCTCCGCGATAAATTAACCCTGAGTCTGCCCATCTCAACTTAGTCAATCTGTGTCACGCAAATAAAAGGAGCCTGTGCATGTGGGATCATCTCCCTCATCATGCACAGGCTCCTTTTTGCTTTCTTTTGATGCAAACCAATTCTTAACTCTTTACCATCTGAGCTGCATGTGTCACCCGGTTTCGTCCTCCGGTTTTGGAGGCATACAGGGCGTTGTCCGCTCTTTGGAACAAGGACTTTTCCGTATCTTCCTCTACTACAGTGGCCGCACCGATACTCACAGTAATGTTATATTCACCCCAGTCGGCTGAAGCAACCTGTGAACGATATCGTTCTGCAATACCGATCGCCTGCTCCTCTTCACAATCTGGAAGAATGACAACAAATTCCTCTCCACCGTAACGTGCAACCACATCCGTACTTCTCGATACCGTTTGCAGCAGCCCTGCCAGATTGCCGAGCACCAGATCTCCGATCGGATGTCCGTACGTATCATTAATGCTTTTGAAATGATCAATGTCTACAACGAGAAGGGAGAAATAACGTTGTTTCTCCTGGAACATCATTAAACTTTCAAGCATTTTTTCCTGGAAAAACCTGCGGTTCTTCAATCCTGTCAACAAGTCGGTGGAGGCCAGTGTCTCCAACTGATCATTCACTTTGATTAACGCCTGCTCTTTAATTTTATATTCCTCATGCAGTCGTTCAAGCTCCTTGTTCGCTTCTTGCGTCGCTTGATACAGCTCCTGTAGTTTGGTTTTGGTATGCAAAATATCCTTCTCATGTTCGATTCGCTTACGCATGACTACAACGACACAATCTACCACACTTTCCCCGTTACGGGTCTGACGAACACCGTTAAGCAGCACGGGAACAGCCTGCTGATCACGAGTACGAAACGTGAAGAACATCTCGTCCACATGTCCATATAACTGGATGTAGGGATAGAAATACGTATGGAAAAACACCTTGTTGCTCACCGACATGGTGGACTCAATATGTTGCCCCACAAGCTCATCGCGTTCATATCCAAGCATCGTAAGCAAGGTTTGATTAATCGATTGTACGATGCCTGAATCTGAGATAGAGAAGTATCCACAGGGAGCCAGATCTAATTGTATATCCATGGAATAACGCCTTTCTACCGAGTTTTATGCACTCGTTAAATAATCCTTAATCATGCGGATCGTTTCTTCCGGTTGACTTAGATGCGGATAATGTCCCTTGGCCGTCATCTGTTGCAACCTGCTGTTCTTCAGATGAGCGTGCAAGTAATCCCCTACTTCAACCGGAGCAATGCTGTCATCCGAGCACTGAAGAATCAATGTTGGCACAGTTGCCTGCTCCAGATCAATACGACAGTCAGATAAAAACGTCACTTCAGCAAATTGTCTCGCAATATGCGGATCTCTGGAGCAGAAGCTTTTCTCCAACTCTTCCGTCAGCTCTTTCCGTTCCGGATTGTTCATCACAATGGGTGCCAGATAACTCGCCCACCCAATAAAATTCATCTGCATCATCTCAAGTAATTCATCGATATCATTCCGATCAAAACCTCCATAATAATTCGGCAGATCATTCACGTAACGTGGGGAGGGCCCTAACATTATAATTTTTTTGAAATATTTGGGGTTCTGAATCGATGCCAGCATACCAATCATACTGCTGACGGAATGCCCGACAAATATGGTGTCCTTTAGCTCAAGCGCTTCCATAACTTCCAGCACATCCTGGGCGTATCCTTGAAGATTGCTATATTTGATAGCATCATAATAGTTAATTTGAGATTCGCCAGATCCAACATAATCAAACAACACCACACGGTAGTTCTCCATAAAACCTGGAACAATGTAACGCCACATATCCTGATCACATCCAAAACCATGAGCAAATACAATCGTTTGGCTACCCGAGCCAAGTACCTTAACATTATTTCTTACAAGTACATCAACCGTCATTGCATATCACCTCTCCGAGGTAGTATTCACTTGAATCATTTTATCTGATTATTATACCGGAAAATGTTGGGATATGAATTAAAAATTATTAATAACTTCTCTCATCCACCAAAAAATCATGAACCCCTGCTCTGAATATGCGCTTTACAATCTGACCATCGTCAGGTAAAATCAGTCCAACATGTCGCGCGACAGAGATTAACATTACGGAGGAAAACCATGAGTACTTCAACACATAGCTCTACACCTCAGCAACTCTGGGGAAGATCATTCCTATTTATCATGTTAGCCAACGCATTATTGTTTATGGCCTTTGAAATGTTGCTTCCCACCTTGCCTTTGTTTGTCTCAAGTCTTGGTGGCGAAGCCTCCCAAATTGGGCTTGTTACCGGCGTATTTATGTTTTCCGCCATCTTGATTCGACCCTTCACATCTGTTTTAGCAGCTCGAATAGATAAGAAGTATCTGTTAATTATCGGCATCACTATCTGTGCATTAATGACAGGCGCATACTACCTATCGTCAGGTATTTGGATGATTCTTGTATTTCGAGTGATCCACGGATTCGGATTTGGTTTGGCAACGACATATTTTGCAACGATTGCCACTGAAAACATACCAAGAGATCGCCGGGGAGAAGGTATGGGGTATTTCGGCGTAGGGGAGACGGTCGCTATATCCATCGGTCCTTTGATTGGAACAAGCCTGTTGTTTAGGTACGACTACCAGAGCCTGTTTATGGGAGGTATGTGCATTTTGCTGTTAGCTCTCCTGATGACAGTGTTTGTATCCAGAAAGCCGAAAACAGAAGGTAGTAGCGAGTCTATGCAAACTCATGTCCCTTCGGTGAAACTGATTGAAAAGAAGGTACTCTTCCCTTCCCTTCTCATTATGCTCGTTGGTATTGCAGCGGGTTCAATCATGTCCTTTGTGGCTTTATTCGCCGCCGAAAGAGGGTTCGAGAATATAGCCTGGTTTTTCTTCATAGTCGCCATCGCAAGCTTCGCCGTTCGACTGTTCTCGGGGAAAATGTTTGATCGATGGGGACCAGGTTCCGTGTTGTTACCTTCTGCCGTGTTTGCAATCGCGGGGCTACTGGTTCTGATTATCGCCCAGAGTGATGTGCAATTCCTGATCGCCGGTGCTTTATACGGCTTTGGTTTTGGTGCCATATTCCCGGCGATTCAGACCTGGTGTGTGAATCTTGTAGAAGAACATGAGCACGAAAGTGCGATGGCTTCCTTCTTTAATTTTTTTGACCTCGGGATTGGTGGTGGCTCGTTGATTCTAGGCGTGGTGGCTTCTGCACTTTCCTATACGGTGGTGTATGCTATCTCTATAGGCATTTTTGTGGTATATATCTTGTTATATTTGGTATACTCCCAAAAACAGCAGAGGTATACAGCTCGCCAACTGGAGGTAGACATTGAGTAAAAAAAGAATCAAAGAAATTGCCATTCAACATTTTAATCGTCTGGGTTACGAGGGGACCAAGATGGCGCAGATTGCCGAAGAGGCAGGCATTCGCAAACAATCCCTGGCTTATCACTATTCATCCAAAAAAGCGTTATTGCTGGAGTTATATGAGGAAGTTGTGCAGGAGGAACAGCAGTTTGTACGCCAATTTTTCAGTGAGTCTGTTACCCAAACTCTGGATCAGCAGTTATATGCCTTTTTGCATGAACACAAAAATCGCTTTCTGACTCACCCAAACGTTGCTTTTATGTATATATTGTCCTTTATCACACCGCTGGAGGTGCATGATTTTGTGCTGGCCCAGTATCGAACGTACCTCGGGACACTGAAGGAAGAGCTGGCAGCCGTATTTACCAGACATTCCGATATACGCCTGAGTCCGGAAGAAGCCACCGTAGCTTTTGTCACCGTGATGGATGGATTGGATGTACAGCTCGTGTATGAGACACGGCAATCCTATGAACAAGCTTTGGCGATCACCTGGAATGTCTTCTGGTCAGGCATCCAGCGTTAACGGATCAATTACGATCAGACTACACAAATAAGAGGGGCGTCCCGCCAGCCATGTTGATGACTTTTGGGACAACCCCTCTATTCCTCTATTTCACAGTTAGGATCACACGTTGATAATGCTTCAACTGATGCTCTCCATCATCCTGTACTTCGGCAACGATATGAAGAGTATCACCCGATTTGGCATCGTCAGGAACGGTAAATGTCACCGCTTCAGTGTCACTGCCCTGCAATTTTATCGTATCCACCTGCTCATCCTTGGCAAGTTCACGATGTAATCCAAGCTGCAGGTCACCCGCCATTTCAGGCTGAACTTTGTTCGGTGTTACTTTGGAATCCTCATAAGTGTCCGCTTCGAAATATCTCCACCACGTATAGGTCAGTTGATCTCCATCCGGGTCTTTACCCTCCGCGTGAAGAGTAACTTCCTCCCCAGGACTTACACTCAGATCCAGCCCTTCCTTAATCGTTAAAGACGGATTATGGTTGGCACCTTCGTAAGTGTCTGCAACTGCCCAGTCTGAACGTGCTGCAAAATCATCCTGCACATCGTCAAACCATCTCATCAGAGAGTATTCGGCTTCATAGCGTTTGGTGTACGGATCGTAATCAAGCACATTGTTTCTAAACAGCTTGTCGTTCACAACTCCAAAGCGTCCACCCCAACCGCCGTAGGAAGGGTCTTCCATACTGCGCAGCCCATTATCAATCAGATAAAAGAAGGATGGAGAATCACCCTCGGATATAAAATCGTATTTGTCATATTGCGGATTGTTCTTGAGATATTCAGCACTTCCCCGCTGTTCTTCAGCCAGTTCGCCTTCGATCATTTTACCGTCACCCATCGATGCATACATATCCATCAGCTTGCCATGTCCGTTCAGAATATTCTTGACCATCCAGTCGCCATGAAGCTTGCTGTTCACTTCTTCGGCATGCATCTTCCATGCATAGGCAAAATGCCAGAAGTTCGATTGGTCGTTAAGAATGCGGATATCCGGCCAATTCTTCGCAATGTATTCGTTGTAACTGTCATCCTGATCCAGAATGATATACAGGACCAGTTTGTCGCTGACTTTTTTGCGGATCGTCTCCCACTCAGCTGTGTCTTTGTACTGTTCCTCAATAGATTTTAGCGCTCTGGCCGTGGTATTGGTGCCACCCCATGTCTGAACAATCAGGTCTCGGGAATCATCGTCGAGGAAAAGAGTTTCGAGGAATTCGGAACCTTCGGTTTCCTTCTCCATCTCCCCTTTATCGGATATATTACCGATCTTCGTCATCGCTCGAAGCTGTTCCGGCTCCGGATAACCTTCCGCATGTTTGGACAAGTTCGGGTAGATCTCGCCATAGGCATCGATCATATCGTACACCCACTGTGTGCCTGTCCAGCGGAACGGCTTGATCCCTGCTTCCTCGTCTCCAGCATAATGATACACCGAGCTGGTTAGTACAATTCCGGCAAGGTCCATCTCATTCGAATATAAGAGGAAACGAATGACGGAGTTCATATCATCCACTTCACCGTCGGTTGTAATCACTGTTCTGCCTTTGGCAGTTTGGTTGTTTGCAGGTTCCTGGGTTTCATTCTCTGTCTGCTCTGTCGCCTGATTCGGTGTGTCACTCGCGGTTTGTGGCGCTTTGGATGCACACCCACTAATCACCAGGATTATACTGAGACAACCTGCGGCAAAACCGTTTAACCATTTTCTCTTGTTCATAATGCTCCCCTTTCTTCTGTAGCATGATGTTATTGTTGGGTTGGAATAAGTACGTCCTCTGTTTTTCTATCCTTAATATGGACCGTAGAATGCAAAAAAACCCGAACAACATTATGAATGGAACAAAGTCCACGCATAGTGATGTTCAGGTTTTGCCTGCCCGAAGCAGTAACAATCCTTATTTGAGTGAAAGTATATCATGTCCACTCATGAATGTAAACGTATTCAAATATTTTTTTGAATTTATCTTTGATATAGTATAATGCTTATAGCCAAGAATCAAACGAATCGGCCTGTTATTATATCAATGTTATTAGGAGGACTCTGACATCATGCAACAACTGGATGCGGCCTTGAGCCGTTTGGTGGAACAGCAGGATTTATATAATGAAGCTTATGGACTTTTCAAAAATCATGATCTGCGTCCCCGCGAACAACATCACCAGCCGGAAGTGGATACACGAATACCTCTTTCTCCAGAACTTCAGTATCTGTACAGTCATTATGAAATGATGGATGCGGATGCGGAAGGTACACTCAAAATGAAAAATGCCGCCATCGAAATCGGTGATGCCGCACTGATTTCCTTTGTCGCACCTGAACATCTGCTTCGTCAGCAACTGGGGTTCCGCTGGATTGGCATGAATGAACCTTATGAGGAGTCCTCCACTTGGCCAAAAAATCACGTCGTCATCGCAAACTTTAACGATGATCCGTTAATTGTAGATGTGGAAGCACCAAACTCTCCCGTATATGCCGCTTTTACAGGTGGAGAACCAAACCGTGTTGCTGATTCGCTGTCAGACTTTTTCAGTGCACTAGCCATCCTGATTGAGGCGGCGCGCACCTATGCCGGAGAAGTAAAAGATGAAGAAACCTATGAAACCAAGCCCGAGTATCTGGAGCATATGGAACCTTTATTGCAAGATCTGTTGGGAGAAGAGTATACCTCTCATCTTTTCGAGTATCTGTCCTTTTGTTAAAACAGTGAATTGAAGGAATTGGAGGGGCGCCCATATGATCTATGTGGCTTTGCTACGAGGCATTAATGTAGGCGGAAATAATAAAATCAATATGAAGCAGCTGAAAGAAACATTTGAACAAGCAGGCATGCTGGATGTCGTTACCTATATCAACTCTGGCAATATTATTTTTGCCGATCATCAGGAACGTGCCAATGCGAATGTGGAGATATCCCATATGTTAGAACAGGCCATCGCCGCCGATTTTGGCTTACAGATCAGGGTAATGGTGCGGAATATGGATGAAATTCAATCCGTTATTCAGGCGCTGCCAGAAGAATGGGTTAATGATGACACAGCCAAAAGTGATGTGATGTTCCTATGGGATGAGATCAATGATCCCTCCGTGCTGGACCAACTGCCCATCAAACCGGAAATCGGTACACTGATCTATGTTCCCGGAGCGATTTTATACTCAGTCAGCAGAGAAGATGCATCCAAAAGTGGCATGAACAAGCTTGTGGGATCCAAAGTCTATGCTTATATGACGGTTAGAAATGTGAATACCACACGTAAGATCTATGCCCTGATGCAAGCAGCAGCAGACAAATAATACAGACAGGTGGAGATGATGTCACGCAGCTTGTCGCAATTGGAGGTAGTCTAATGAACAGAGCATGGACATTAAACGTCAGCGTCCGATCCGTAGAACGGGAACCTTTCTGGTATGCACCCCAGACTCCCTGGCAGATACTGGGACAAGGTTTTCGAGTGAAATTCCATACCAATAGGGCAATCGACTTGCTTGCTCAAGATCGACTGCTTGTTACCGTTGGTGAGGAAGGTACCGCGAACTGGGCTGCTTTTATCGGAACAGTCGTGGAATGCGAACCAGACTCTCTCCTGCTCTATACAAGTCCTCAGTACGAGGCACAGTTAATGGATATTCGGAGGTTGGAACGTGAATTTTCTCCCTTGGCTTCCATTCTCGGAGCGCAACATGTAATCGAAACTCTGGGCTATTTCCCTCCTTTCCATTATGACGAAATTACGGATGTGCAGCTGGAAACAGTCCAAAATATACAATCCCTCTCTCTTGTGCTATCGCATAATACTGATCAGGAATGGGAACAGCAGGTGCACTTTTATTTTGAACATATTCAGCAAGAGATGTTCTCCCCTGTGGAGGCATCTAACGTTTGTTTACAGCTAAGTTTCACTTATGCAGCCGATCAGATTCGTGTTAACTTGGATGCCGTATCCGGCTTCTCCGCTACATTCCTATGCAGCACAATTCATATTCAATTCCATTAACCCGGTTATGTAAAAAATCCCTTCATGGGACAACATGGAGGAACATCTTTACAGATGTTCTTCCATGCTTATTACCACAAAGGGATAGCTCAACTTCTTCAGCTACATATTTTGCATCTGGTTTAGTCAATTTGAATGCGTCTGCGAGATTGATCATCACCAGGTCGTTTCGGAATCTCGAGCTTCAGCACACCTTCTTCCAATTTGGCCTTAATGTGCTCCTCATCAATATGATCAACATAGAATCGCCGGATAAATTCGCCGGAACGGCGCTCCTGCCGTATGATTCGATTGGAGTCATCCTTCTGCTCCACCACATCATTGCGTTTGGCACGAATAATCAATTCATTACCTTGAACCTGTATGTCGATGTCCTCTTTGGCAATGCCCGGAAGCTCGGCTTCTACCGAATATTTGTCTTCTTCCTCACGAATGTCGGTCCGGAAAGGCTGGGAGCCAGTTCCAAAAGGGGAGAGGAATGAGTTCTCAACCATGTCATTGAAGGATTTCAACATGTGTCCGAACGGGTCTTCATTTCGTTTACGAAACGGAATCAGATCAAACATGAAAATCAGCTCCTTTTGTGTGGTTGGTTTATTGGTGTTGCTTACATTGATTATTATAATACCCTTGCAAATAAGGCTCAAAGTCCGTAAAAGACGAAAAAAACCGATTTTCTTTCATCATGGTTCACTATTTTAAAATAGATCCTTTTTTCTTTTATTTTGACCTTATTTGATCTTCTGACTTTGTCTGACTATAACGAATGAATGGGGTCCGTTACAGTATTGGATTCATTTTTCCTCATTCCCAGCATCATGATTGCCAGCAAGACAACCAGAACAGCTACGAGCATAAATGGAACATGTTTGTCCACCTGATAAAGTGTCGTTGTAAGTAAAGGCGTAATGACGGCGGATATCCCCTGAATCGCTGCTACCAATCCCGCTGCACCTCCCTGCTGTTCTTTGCTAACTGCCAGCGAAGCACCTGCCATGAACCCCGGCATCATCAGACCCGAACCCATGCCAAACAGGAAAAACGAGAAATAATACATGGATAACACATTGAAGACTAAAAACAGGATCATGCTTGCGATCAGGAAAAGGGACCCGAGCAAAATCATCGGGCGGGGCTGCCATTTCAACCACTTCATCTGAATGACCTGCATGATCAACATCGCTGCTCCAGAGAACATGAGTCCAAACGAAACCATTCGGGCCGTCGCCGCTGAGGATAGAGCCAGTTGATCCTGAAAATAAAATCCCCCGACAACCTGCAATGTCATGATACCCATCATCGTGACCAAGCCGGCAGCAAGGTACATTCGTAAACCACGTTGGAACGGGTTTACTTTAGGCGGTTTTGCCTGAATGACCGGTTTGGCTGACGGGATTAACAGCAAGGCAATAATAAACGCAGCTATCGCTATAAAAATGCCGAAATAAAGCGGCCAGAGCAGACCGATGAGGGTAAATGCTCCTGCAATCGCAGGTCCAAATACAAGGCCAAGTCCATTCGCAGCGCTGATAATCGCCATCCCACTTCCCCGCTCCTCCCCTTCTGTCACATCACCCATATAGGCCTGGGCAGAAGAAAGTACGGCAGGAATAAACATGCCAATCAGACTGCGCGTCACAATCAGAAGGGTTAACAGGAGCCCTCCTCCGATCCATGCATTTAATCCCCCGTACAATGCCAGAGCAAATAATGCACAGCTCACAGACATGCCTATGAACCCAATCAATATGATGGGTTTTCTACCCTTCAGATCACTCCATCTGCCCCATACCGGAGCCATGACAGCCATCATAATGGACCCAAGCGAGATAATAAGACCGGAATGACTTTCTTTCATGCCCAACTCGCGAATAAGTGGTGGCATAATGGGTGCAATTAGCATCAGACCCAACATGGCTGCAAATACGCTAAAAAAAATACTTCCTCTGATTCTATTCATATTTGTACACTCCTCTATATTTCAGTACAGTACCCACTGTACCTGGAGTATACAAGGCTGAGAGAATTCCCACTGCCTCTATACGGAACAATTCACGGCAAGACGGATTTATTAATAAATCTTTTTCATCTCGGAAGGCTTCACGCCGAATTTGCGATAAAATTGCTGCGAAAAGGCACTGACATTGCTGTAACCGACCGCAATGGCGGCCTCGGTGACGTTGTTATTCTGATTGCGCAGCAACTTCATGGCGTTGTCGAGACGAACCTGACGCAAATATTCGAACACCGTGCTTCCGAAAAGTGCCTTGAATCCTTTTTTTAATTTAAAATCGTTAAGACCTACTTGTCTGGACAATGCTAGCAAAGATGGAGGATCTACCATACAGGCCTCCATAATCTCCCGTGCCGTATGTAACTTCCGGATGTCCTCTCTGGAGAATCCCGCGGGAATTGGCGCCAGATCAAACAATTGGATCATAAATCGATTCAAGATTTCCAAGGCTGTCGCTTCCATCATTAAGGATGATCGATAACTATTGTTTAATTCCACAATCAAACTGTCGATCATTGTTCGTATCCGGTTATCCAATTGAAATACAATTGGCTTGAACACTTTTCGTCCTAACACCTGATTAAACGCAATTGGCTTAAAACTGCCCAGTTGCGCCGCGGCATAATTGAATAGAGAAACCGGAATCCCCAGCGAAAAGGACGTATACAGCTCCCTTGCCGGAGGATGAAACCACGCTTCGAAATCATGCATAAAAATAAGGGCCCCTTGCCCTATCGATAATGAATAATCCTGACCTGATATATCCACATGTCGCTCTCCTGATAAGGCAAATTGCAATTCCACAATGGGTGTCTCTGACGCAAAATACGTAGGATAAGGCTGATGATATTCAACCTGGGAATATAAAATCTCAATGCCACTGTATGTTGTCACTCTTTTGACCTTACCGCTACCCGCCTTGGGAGAGAGCAGATACGTGTGTTCATCTTGCTGACTGTAAGGTTCTTGGGTCAGGTAATGCTGATATACTACGCCTAATGCATCATCCGTGCGCATGGGTATTCACCTCGCCTATATCTTGATCAGACTTGTCAGTAAAGAAAGTCCGAATTAATTGATAATGATTCTCAATTATGATTCTAGCGTATTTTCTCCCGTTCGACCAGTCCTATATATATGAAGGTTCAGGTCTGCTTTTTTCTTCATGTGGCAACATCATTTTATACGCTAACTTACATATCCAATTTGGAGAAATATCTCTTATCTAACCTTTTACACAAATCGCAGACTTCTCTTACCTCACCTTAACATAAGCTCCCTATACTAAAACAATTGTACAACTCATTACACACGAAACGATAAAGGGGATCTGGAACATTGAAAAAGAGAAATCAATGGCTCGCCGTTCTGTCGATGACTGCCATTCTTACCGCAGGAGCAACCAGCTACACATCAATGATTCATGCCGCTGACGCAACTAAACCCGCCAACGATCATGTCGTACTGCGTACAGCCATCCAAAATATGCAGGGTACGGTCACATGGAACGGAAGCAGTCGCAGTGTTGATATCCAGATCGCAGATACTAAAGTACAACTTCCTATAGGAACGTCATCAGCCACCATCAACGGTGTGAAAACTCCTTTGGACAGTAAAAGCTACATCACCAAAGGTACAACGTATGTATCTCCACAAACGCTAAAATTAATTACGGATCAACTGATCCTGAAACAAAATAAAACCGGTTTTGAACAGACCGCATCGTTTCAGATGCTTGGAGGAAAAGCAGAAATATCAGCATCTACGCCAGATGGGCAGCGCCTGCTCGTAACCGAAGCAGACAATGGCAGCATTTCCGTGCTGGACATTGCTGACTTGAAAAACATCAACGTATTAAAGACGGTAAGCTTCCATGACCTCTCCGCCAAAGCTGAAGTTACAAGCGTAACCGTGTCCAAAGATGGTAAATACGGTCTTGCTGTTATTCGTACAGGGGATACAGACAGCGAAGCAAACAAAGGGTTACTTGCCATTGTGGATCTGACAACCTACAAAACCGTCAAAACGTATGAACTGGGCATTGGTCCTGATTCGATTGCACTGTCACCTGACGGTCTGCATGCAGTGATCGCGATAGAGGATGAAGAGCTGAATAAAGCTGCGGATGAAATTGACTATGCCAACACCAAACGTCCGGGTAGCATTATGGTTGTATCTTTTGCTGATGGGAATGTATTAGAGGGCGAAATCACCAACTTACCGGTATCTCTCGAAAATGTAGAAGGTGCCATCTATCCGCATGATCCACAACCAGAGTATGTTGCCATTAGTCCAGATAGTAAAACAGCAGCCATCACGCTACAGGAAAACAATGTCGTTGCCATCGTAGATCTGGAGACAAAAAAAATCAGCTCAATCTTCGCTCTGGGTACCACTTCACATCAAGCGGATCTGAAAGATGATGGTATCGTTCAGTTTAAAGAGACGTTGACCGCTCGTTATGAACCGGATGGGATTGCTTTCTCGGCAGATGGCAAATACCTGCTGACAGCCAATGAAGGGGATTTGGGCAAGAATGAATTTGAGGATGGTGTAAAAGCAGGCGGACGTAATATCGCTGTCTGGAATCTGCAAGGACAGCGGATGTACGATAGCCAGAACCTCATTGACGAGGCAACCGCTATGGTCGGCTTGTATCCGGATGATCGCAGTCCCAACAAGGGAAGTGAAGTGGAGAACCTGACCGTTGCTACTGTAGACGGCACTACGTATGCAGCCGTAGCTTCCGAAAGGGCAGATGCCATTTTGTTCTTTGATCTTGCTGATCCGGTCAATCCGGACTACCTGGGTCTGATTCCTACAGCCGGAGAATCACCAGAGGGAATTCATCGTGTTAACGGACGTAGCCTGTTTGTGAGTGCAGATGAAAGCACCGGAACGCTTAGTTTTTTTGCCAAGAAATAGATCCGAGTATTATTGGTATGTAAAGGCTGAAATGAGCGGTTTCACGTTGTATTGAGTAGGTAGGGGCGAAAAGCCCCTATCCTCTCATACTATTGTACGCGCTATTCCACGTACCCACATGTAATGCTGCAAAGGTTATCGACGCTTCATATTTTCCAATTCCCGCCTGTTCCGCTCGACTTCCTCTTGCAACACTCGTACTTCCATCCTTAATGCGGATACTTCCTCTTTGACGCCAGACCTCTTCATCCCAAGATAGAAAACCAGATATAATACAAGACCAATCATAATAAAGAAAATTAATAGCGTTATAATACCTGCAATACCTATAGAGCTAATCATAACTTTACGTTTCCCCTTCCGACATTCTATTAATTTATATTTACAACAATACCATAATTAAGCATAACGAACAGTATAAAAAGCCAAGAGAGCATGCTCCCTTGGCTTCAATTTATCTATATATACCTTCCTATCCGGTGATCCTTATTCCCAGAAGAAACGACCTGCGAACACTTTTTCCGTCAACAGTTTATACGTTTCTTCAGGCAATTCTTTTTTCATCTTTGCCATAACGGCGTCTTTGCCTTGATTATATTGTGTGGACATGCCAATCTCTGCCGTTGTATTGCTAGCATCCAGACGCATGATTGGGGCTTGAGCATCTTTCGTCCAAGATGTCCATGCCGCTAGATCAGGTGATCCACCCGTGCCTGGATTGCCTGTGTACAGGAACTGCTTCAGATATGCTGCCATCGCGGCAGACAACTGATCACGTCCTGGTTTGTTTGTATCGCTAAAGTACCCATCAGGGAAATAGGCAGCAATTCCGTCTGCGTGTCCTGTATAGAAGTCCATATCCGCACCATGTGGTGCGCCCAGTAACGTGAGCAAACGCTCAGAGATGACCCCAGGTTGTGTGCCCCATGCAAAACGATACGCATATACCGGTGGCTGACCTGCTTCACTGGTCAATTGCTCCGCTACACGCTCTGCATTAAAGCCTGCATAAGCTTCGCTACCGTATTTCAACGCAGCAGCATATTGTTCCGCCTTGGTTTTATCAGTAAACAGAGTCTCATCCGTGATGGATGGAGAGAAGTTTGGATCACCGAAGGCAAAACCAGAGAACTCCGTTTCCAGGCTGCCGAGCAATACAGGGACTTTCGTGTAATTGCCATTATTGATGGCGTCAAATCCTTCTTTTGGAATCACTGTGCCATCACGGAACAGATGCGGGAATGGGTCCATCCGGATTGCCGTTGCACCAAACGCTGTGACCAACTTGTCCGCAGGCAGTGCACGCAAGTAACTCTCCAGCTGTGCCTGAGATTGCTTGCCAATCCATGCTTTTGCTTCTTCTGCATTAGCCGCTTTCCCCTCTTGCACGAGTAGCTTCACAAGTACATCCTCGGATTTTTGCTCGCCTTCTTCCGGTGATGCTGTCGTCAATCCTCCGCTGAAAGCAACTGCTTTTTGATACAATCCTTTGCTAAGTGGCGAGATCAGAGTTGCCAGAACATCACGTGCACCAGCAGATTGTCCGGCTAATGTAACATTGCCTGTATCTCCGCCAAATCCTTCGATATTATCCTGTACCCACTCTAGTGCACGGAATGCATCGAGCAGACCATAGTTACCTGAGTCATCCAGGGCATTGCCTGTTTTCAGTGCTGCATTCTCGAAGAATCCAAGGGCTCCCAAACGGTAATTCACTGAGATGATAATGCTGTTGGTGCTCCGTGCAAGCTGTTCACCTTGAAAATCTTTACCTGATCCGGTCATATTCCCGCCGCCGTGCAGGAACACCATAACCGGAAGTTTCGAACTGGTTGTGTCGGGACGCCAGATATTGAGATACAGCGAATCCTCGCTTCCTGCTGTAGTCTTGCCGGAGATCTGCAAGCTGTTCGCTGCAAATTCCTTAGCCGATCTGGTTCCTGTCCATGCTTCTGGTTCTTGCGGGGCTTTCCAGCGCAGTTCCCCTACCGGAGGTGCCGCGTAAGGAACACCAAGCCAGCCGAGCGTGCCATATTGCTCATAGGTTTTGCCATCAATCGCGCCATACTTGGTCTGTTGCACCGTTTGAGGTTGGAACGCTCCAGCTTCTTTATGTTTTAACCAACTCTGCTCCAAGGTTCCACTGCCATTCTTGAGCTGTATCTGCAAAGCCTGTGCGGTTGCCTCTGCCATCAGGCGATTGGTAAGTTGACTCGCGCCCTTCCCTTGAAGTGCCTTGATTCCTTTCCCAGCCGCGTAGGTGGAAGCCGCTCCCTGCTCATAATCCGAACCCGCTTCATATCCAAGCACCTTCAGCAGCATTTCGGCATAACCTTCCGCTGTAAGTGGTGCATTAGGTTCAAACTCATCCGTTCCTGTTACGATCTCAGACACATACGGATGCTGCTTCAAGTAACCAACGACCGGTTGCAATACTTTGCCTGCCTGAGCCGCATCGTCATACGTTTCCGATCCCTGATAAGCGAGTGCTTCTTTCTCCAATCCGGACAAACGCAAGTAAAGTACTGCGGCCTGAATGCGTGTAGCCTTTTTGTTCAGATAAGCTGCATTAACTCCTTGACCGCTACCGCGAATAAGCTCGGATTGGATCAGCTTGTCCATCGCTGCTGAAGAAGAAGGTCCTGTATTGCCTGCTGCATAAGCTGGTAGAGCGGATACACATAACCCCAGAATTGTTGCTACAGCAATCGAACGTTTAATGGTTTTCATGTCATAAATCTCCTCGCTGTCGAATAGTGTGTGATGGGATAAGTTCATTGGAATGTCCATTTGAATTGCGTATCTAAGAATCAGTATTCCAATGTCTGGATGAGTCTATATCTCTATTTATGAAAAAATTAAATCTGCTGCGCTCCTTTCTGCTCGAAATATCTGCTACGGCGCTTGCGGTCATGCCATCAGGCATTTTTTTATATAAAAAAACCTGAACCGAAGGCAAACAGACATCGCTTTAGCGTGGTCTACTGCCCTCAATTCAGGTTTTGCCTGCAATCAGTAACAACCCTGAGGAATGAGGTTCATTCCATATGAAAATGTAAACGCAATCAATCGTTTGATGAACAAAGAACCAACGAATGAACTGACACAGGTATTGCCCTAAACACGGTTACAATCCTGTTGTTATGGTGATGTTAGCACATAATGTAAGCGTTCGCAATATATTTTTTACACAATTCAATATATAACATCATATCGCTCCGAATGTTCCGTCGGTTATAAGCTTTAATTATACAGAACCGACGATGTAACAAAACAGACCATAGGTAATTTAACCTATGGCCTGCTCTGGTATGACGTGATTTGCGTCAATTTTGTAGAATGAAATGTTTTTTTATTCCTGCAGCTTGCTCACTTGTTCAATCAGACTATCCAGCCCCTTGTCGACCAGATACGGTCCATAATTCCAATAGTTGCGAGACACATTAATGATCCGATGGTTTTTGATCGCAGGAATACTCTGATACACCGGCTCATTGAATAGTTCCATCATCTGCTCCATCTCTTCATCGTCCATCTGGGTGAAGAAGTAGTCTGCAGGTTTATCCGCCAGCTTCTCCAATGAGAGCACGGTTCCACCATCTGCATAAGCTTTGTACTGTTCAGGCATATCAAATCCGAAATCCTGGTATATCAACTTGCCCAATGTGCCGCCTTCTCCCCCAAGTAATACCTCCTTATTGTAGATAACGAAGGACATGGCCGTGGTTCCCGGTTCAATATTGATGTTCAGTTCATCCCGGATCCCATTCAATTTACTTTCAAAAGTAGCAATCCATCGCTCTGCTTCCTCTTTTCGATCCATAATCTCACCCATCGTTCTCAGGGTGTTGATGACATCTGGGTCACCACCCCAGGCTACCGTAATCGTAGGCGCAATTTTCTCATAGGTGCCAATCACTTCCGTGCTTGTATAATCAGGTACGATGATCAGATCTGGCTCTAGATCCGAGACCACTTCTACGTTCCCCGTTCCTGATCCGATATCAGGTACATTAGCCATCTCTTCCGGGTACAGATCCAGTGTTTCCTTGTTGGCACCCGCCGGCTTCATTCCGAGTGGCAGCAAATACCCCCCATATGTGATCACAACCGGTTTGGCAGATTGGGCTGGAATCTCAACCGTTCTCCCCGATGCGTCGGTATACATTTTGGTTGCAGGCAGTGAAGCATCTTCATTTGCTGTTGACTGTGGATCAGCTCCTCCCCCGCAAGCTGCTAATAGCAGGGATAAACTAAATAATAAACTGACCGCCAAAGTAGGCTTAAAACGAACATTCAAGTCATTCACGCTCCAAGTGTTGTATTGATAATGATTATCGTTATTATCAATATAGCGTTGTGTGAGTTCTCCAGCAATGAACGATTCCGACTTCTTATTGGTACGATTTGAACCTTTAAACAGATGACTGTGCATTTTATATTGAGCGGGAGTTTCTCCCACCATTCGTTTGAAGATTCGGCTAAAGTAGTACAAATCTTTATATCCAACGCTCTCAGCCACATCACGAATCTGAGCCTCTGTCTCTGTTAGCAATACTTTGGCTTGGTTCATCCGGGTTTGGATGACGTATTCCATCGGACTGCAACCGAATTTGCGCTTGAATACCCGTGCCAGATAATGACTGCTGTAATGAAATTGGGCCGCCATATCCTCCATGGACACGGGATGTGCGTAGTGCTCCTGAATGTATGCTGCAATCTGCTCGGCTAATTCTGGAGGATCAGCTACCTGATCACTCGCCTGCTTCCATTGACGAAACTGTTTGTATACAAACTGATACAACAGTCCTGTAACCTGCAACCTGTCCAATTCTTCGCCGCTTACCCAGCATTCATGCATTCTCTCCATTATAGGAATTAGCGACAGCGGATATGTTGCTGTAAAATAATACTGCTGCGGGGAAAATTCATACTCCTGTTGTACGTTTTCTACTCTCGACGGGTCGGTACCAGTGGAGCTTGGCTGGGGTTTATATAAAATAAGATAATATTCCAAGGGGAGATCCAGACAATGGATATGTATAGTTGTGCCTTTGCCACCATGCAGAACCTGCGTCTGGTTGGACCTGAGCTTTTCTTTGCCCAAATGAACAATGGCTTCTCCTCTGACCATCACCAAAAAAGCATGGGCTGGCAAAACATACGGCTTAATTGCCTGTCCCGGCTTCAAGACCAGATGACGAATGTCCATGAGCTTCACCTGATTTTTATTCCACCACTGAATGGCTTCTGACCATTCTTTCATTACAAACCACCTCAAAGCCGATCACTAGACGAGGGTCATTCCCTGGTCCAATTTTCTCCTTAACATACAAGAGTGGTACTCATTTTGTCCAGTTCACCTGAATTCCAACATCCTTCACTAATCGTAAATTTTACATATAGTTAACCCATTTCATACGTTAGTTTAGCAATTGTTGTATACACTTGGTCTGGGATACCAACTATACATATATTCTAGGAGGATGCATTCATGTTAAACCGGTTTAATGTCCGTGCAGCCAAAATGATGCTCGCGGTGACAACAATTGTTACGGCTACACTCGGAGGAAGCAGTGCAGCGTGGGCTGTGGAGAACACCACCTCAACGACATCTGCATCACCGATTAAAAATGTGATTATTCTGATTCCTGACGGTATGGCTAATGATGCTACCGCTCTGGCTCGTTGGTATAAGGGCTCGTCCCTGACACTGGACTCCATGGCAAGCGGCATGGTTCGGACACACTCCGCCGATGCGCCGATTGCCGACTCGGCCCCTGCCGGAACCGCTTTTGCAACAGGTTATAAATCTCATACCGGATTTGTCGGTGTACTGCCGGACAAGGCTACCATGCCTGGGCAAAAGGCTATTGCGCCTGGAGACGAAAGAAAACCTGTTGCTTCCGTGCTGGAAGCATCCAAACTGGCGGGTAAAGCAACTGGCATTGTCGCTACATCCGAGATTATGCACGCCACACCAGCGGATTTCTCCTCTCACTATCCGGACCGTAAAAACTATGATGCACTCAGCAAACAACAAGTCTACAACGGCATGGATGTTGTGTTGGGTGGAGGTAGCAAATACCTTGAGCCAGCCGGACGTAAAGACGGCGAAAATCTGGTTTCGTCCATCAAGGCACTGAGTTACGATTACGTCACTACACCAGCTGCAATGAAAGCTTCCGATTCGAACAAGCTGTGGGGTATGTTTGCACCCGCAGGCATGGCTTATAATATGGACCGTGATCCTGCGAAACAGCCAAGCCTTGCCGAGATGACATCCAAAGCCATTGAAGTACTGTCCAAAGACAAAGACGGCTTTTTCCTGATGGTCGAAGGCAGTAAAGTGGACTGGGCAGCTCACGCCAATGATCCGATTGGTATTATCAGTGACGTGCTGGCTTTTGATGATGCCGTAAAAGTAGCCATGGATTTTGCCAAAGCAGATGGAGAAACTGCCGTTGTGGCTGTAACTGACCATCAGAACGGTGGACTCACGATCGGTAATGCCTCCACAACTGGCACTTATGACAAAGAGCCGTTGTCCACATTTATCGGACCTTTGAAAAAGGCCAAGCTGACTGGTGAGGGCGTTGAAGCGAAGTTGAATGCCAAGCGCACAAACATCAAAGCAGTGATGAAACAATATTATGGTATTACCGATCTGACTTCCGAGGAGGTTGCCACCATTAAAGCGGCTGAGCCGGGCAGTCTTAACTATGCAATCGGTCCAATGATCAGCAAACGTGCAGGGATCGGCTGGACAACCGGTGGTCATACAGGTGGAGATGTCGTGCTGTACACGTATGCTCCGAACAATGATCGTCCATTCGGTGTGATTGACAACACGGATATCGCTAAATATATGGCACGTGTACTGGATCTGGATCTCGACAGCGTGAACAAACAATTGTTTGTACCTGCCAAACAGGCATTTACAGCCAAAGGCGCGACGTACAAACTGGACCTGACGGACACCAAAAATCCGAAGATCCTCGTAACAAAAGGTAACACCAAAATGGAACTGCAAATCTACAAAAATATTGCACTGGTGAACGGCAAAAAGACAACTTTGGAGGGTGTCATTGTGTATAACGGTGTAGAGGCATTTGTACCACAGACGGCCGTTGATCTGATTCAATGATTCGTTAGAGCTACGGAACCACAAGGAGATTACACCATCTGGCTGCCGAATATTTCGGCAGCTATTTTACTGTTTATTGTTAAGGAGTAGGTTCCTGCTAACACCTATCGTATAATGAACGTAACAAAAATACATATCATGCAAGAAAAAGGAGAGATTCACCCATGTTGATCAAATTAAACTGGATCACGCTGAGGGTCAGTAATTTGGAAGCTTCGCTCGGGTTCTACCACGACATGCTTGGACTTCCCATTCAGCGCAGATTCGAAAGCCGTGGACGGCAGATTGCCATGCTGGGCAAGGAGAATGAAGCTAAGCTGGAACTAATTGAGGGCAGTGAGTCCATTCTTAAACCAGAGGCCGGCGTGTCGATCGGTTATGAGGTGAACTCGCTAGATGAGGCCATGGAACGACTGACAGAACTGAATATTCCGATTGTGCGCGGCCCCATCCAGCCCAATCCGCATCTGCGGTTTATTTACATTACAGATCCAGACGGCTTCGAGGTACAACTCGCAGAGCATGTCTAATTAGGCGAGAGCACATAATTGTGCGTATCACGATGATCAGTTGTGTGTGCAAGTGTGCAGTCAAATCAGATGTAAGCTCACACCTACATCGGGCAGCGCAAGCACGTTTTTTGTCTGTTTACAGCTTCATGCGGCGCATCAGCGGCACACCTACGCGATTCAACAACCGATCAAGCAGCAGCCAGCACCAGCGTCTGCCCCATGGAAGGTGGCGCTCATACACAGCCGAATATTCAAAATCCGCCACAGCACCGCGATTGCGCTTGAACTGCGCAGCCCCGGCGCTCTCATGTAACAGATGACCGTTCTCGCGAGCCTGTCCGATCAGACAAGCTGATAACATGCGGTATAGTCCGACGGATTGGGGCACCGCTGTATCGTAACCGAACAGCGGCGTTGTCATAACTCCATTGCGGCAGAAATAACCCATGACCGCGTCCAGGCGCCCTTCCTTCCGCAATCCATAGAGCCTGAGTGTCCCTGATGCCATCGCAGCAGCAATGAACTGCTCGGTGAATTGCGGATTGTGATAGGAGTATTTTTCAAGATATAACAGCTTGTACAGCTCAACGATTCGCGGAATATCTGCATCTGTCATATCTGCTTCGGATACGAGTTCGTAATCGTGCTTGGCCAATAATTCGAAATCCCGCTTCAGCAACCAGCGCGACTTGGAGTTGCCAAAATTCGGATCATGCGCTTGGTACAGGTAGATTTGTCGGCTCGGAATCAATCGACACCCCGCTTCTGGTAGCCTCGCCGTCAGATCGGGATGAAGTCCCGGACACAAGGAGCGAAACACAATGACATGCTCAGGGTACCGCTCTTGTACCACTGCAAGCAAACAAGCTGCCTGATCACCAGACATGGCTGGATACAGATTGGTGGACAACAACCAGTTGTTCACATGCACAACTTTGTTGATCTTCGATTGCTTCATTCCCCAACCTATTAGACTGAGCAGCACAGAAAGACCTTTTTCCAACACTGGCTTCTGCAACATGTTCAGTTCCTGCTTGGCGTAACTCACATAATGCGTATATGGCGAACAAACGTAAGCATTATCATACTCTGTATCATTCACCGTCAGCGGAATAACGAGATTATCAATCCGGGCGAGCAACAATGTCGTTTCCACATTGGACATAAAGCTTTGGGTTCCGTCCAGCATCATAGGTTCCAGATAGACTCTGGCATATCTGCCATCCTCTGTATCGGGCCAGTCCATCTCTTTGAACGAATGCTGATCATAAAGACGCACGCGTGCAACGCTATTATCATTCCTATGCTCATATGTAAGGTCATCGTAGGCCGAGCTGTCTTTCATTAATTTATTCTTCAAACTTTTACTCCCCCATGAGGTAACGTCTTCTTTTGACTACTATTTACATTTTTAGTTCTACTCTCTTCATACTCTACACAACACACTGTATAGGAAAAAAATGTCGGCATCAAGCTGTTTTACAGATGAAAAAAAGCCCGTCCAGTACGCTAAATTCGCACCGACAGGCCCTCAACTATTAATATTAAAGTTTATTCTCAACGGAAGAAGCCTGATGATCCGAGACTAACTCATTCAGGTTCACAATCAGTTGCTCCAGTTCTCCAAAACTCTCTACCATCTTCTGTGTCAGGTTACGTTGTTCTTCCATGCTCGCCAGAATCTCTTCTGTCGCTGCACTGGATTGCTCCGTCACACTCGAAATCTCGGAAACTTCATTCACAACTCTGGTGGAAGATGCCTTCATGGTCGCCGAACTAGTCTCTATATCTGTCGCTTGATTCAACACATGCTGAGAGTTGCTGTTGATCGTACGGAATACTTCCTCTGCCGTATGGACGCTATCTCTTCCTTGTTGTAACGATTGACGAATGCGTTCGAATCGATCCGTCAGTGCCTGCGTCTGCCCTTTTAATCGAGACAGGATGGTTCCGATATCACTTGCGGACTGACCCGAGTTCTCCGCCAACTTGCGAACTTCCTCCGATACAACGGCAAACCCGCGCCCATGCTCACCCGCACGAGCAGCTTCAATGGCTGCATTAAGTGCGAGCAGGTTGGTCTGACTCGCAATATCCGCTATGCTGTTCAGCATAAGCGTCATGGATTCACTTTCCTCGTTGAACTTTCGCATGTCATTTGCAGTTGTATTGATCGTTTCATATAGATCTTGCATCTGGATGTTTAGCTGGTCCATCTGTGTGCTTCCAGTTTGCGTGCTCGTTGCCATACTTGCGGACAACTCTTTCATCTGCTGGGAATACGAAGCAACGTCCTTGATATGCTGATCCGATACAGATAAGGATTCTGAAATTTCGGCTACACTGGTCGCCTGGAACTCAACACCTTTTGCAACCTCACTGAACCCAAGCGTCACCTCATTGGTGATGGAGCCAGTCGCATTCACTTTTTGCTTCAATTGATCCGTATAACGTGATAAACCTTCGACCGATTCCTTCACACGTTCCAGCATGGTTTCCACTCTTTGCTTAGAATGCTCCACCTCATTTTGGCGTACTTCACTTTCATGGAAAAGCCTTTGATTCAGCTGGGAGACCAGCATCAGAATGGCCCCCGTGAGAGCGAATAGTCCCACATTAACGATATTACCTATTAGCTCAACGGAGTCAACGGTATTCATAACAAATAACTGCAGAACACTGTTGACTAGTAATACCGAAAATCCAACCACAAAAAATTTCTTGTTAGGAAATAACAGTAGAACTGCGGTTATAACCAAACTTAACGCAAAATTGACCGTTCCCCAACCGACATAGACGCCACATATTGTCAGTAATACGGTAATCAGCCATGGAATGAGATGAATATGTTTCTTTTTCGCATTAGCGTATGTAATCCAAACTACAAAGACTAGAGCTACTCCATTGGACACAAGTAACTTCGGCATCGTAAAGGCAAGCCCCATACCAATGGCAATAATAATCCACAAAATGATACCAATTAATTTGTTCCTTTTCCAAATAATTTCGTCCATACGATCCATGCATACCCCGTCCTTTTATGTAGGTTAAATGTAAGTTGTAGGGCCTTTCTGTACTACATCTAGTAGTCTTTGGTCCTGCTTATGTGCAAATCGCAAATACGCAGCGCCTTAACATAGTACATATTAACTTCACAAGTATGAAATCAGCGCTACTTTATGTATATCGGTATTCAACATTTAAAATGAATATGAAATATAAAATGATATGTAAGCATATCATTTTATAAACAAAAAAGGTCTGTCTTATACGTTATGACGTACAAGACAGGCCTTTTGGGTCGTGAAAGGATGTGCAGCAGCTCTTATTTTCCGAATACAAGTGTCGTATTGGAGGAGCCTGCATACTTGGTGACGAACTCACGCGCGTAGCTGGCACTCTCTACCTGATAACTGTAATTGGAGCTTGGTCTCCAGTTCGTTTTAGGAGAAGTTGGACTATTAAGCGCTGGTGTACTGCCCGTATCCGTAAACTCACCTTTTCCTTTGTCATCCAGGATGCCACCCTTTTCAGCGCCAGCACCAAAGTAGTTGTTTTCAGAATAAATCCGTGCTTTTTCACCAATTGTGATGGCCTGATTAAAGTTGTTTGCATAGTTGTTTTTGAGATGGAAGTAACCATATCTTAAAAGTCCAGGACCACGTACATATAAATTTTCGAAGTAATTATTGGACATCGTCACATGAGGCACTCCATTGTAACTGCTGTTACCATCATTCGGATGACCAAGGATGACGCCATACTTATGGTTCGCAAATTTGGAATTGCTAATCGTAATATAGTCGGCGCGATCACCAATATACAGAAGTTTGTCCAGATCACTACCGCCAGTGCTGTAGCTGTGACCAGCAAACGTCACATGATCAATCCAGTAATTGGAGCCTGAAGTGATATACATCTGGATATCATCATTGGCATTAATATTGGAAGCGTGTTCAAAAGTCAGATTCTGAAAAATCACATTGCTTGAACTGCTTGTGGATCTGAAATGAATATTCGTTAATGTATGTTTGCCAAAGGAACCTACAAGTGTCTTGTTCGCTCCGAATTCAACCTTTTGCAGCGTGGAGGAAGAAATATTCTGTTCAATGACGACAATTTTGGCTGTAGAGCCCGCCATATGTGTTCTCAGGTCATTGAGATTACTAACGTAAACTACCTGACCGTTCTTGCCACCTGTCGTGGCTGCCTTCGATACACCACTTTCATTCTTGGCACTGCCTGCAAAACCAGTCAACCCATTCGTACCTGTGTTCGGATAACTAGCCGCACCATATGTAGACGGGGCTGTAGAGACAGTTAACAACAATAGAGTTACAGCGAGTAAAAGCATCGAAAATTTCTTCAAAATTTCACCATCCTTTATAATATTATCCTCAAAGACAACTCGATTATATCGTGTAACTTTGGTTGTGACAATACAATAATTGCAAAAAGACAACAATATTATCTTTTTCGCAACAGCAGATCAGATATAGTGAAAAAACGTAAACCCAGCCATTCGTTCACACAAAATAGAGACGCTAATTAGCGTCTCTATTAAGGAGTACTATGTGATCCAACTTGGAACTGATCTGCCCTCGGATCAGTTCTTAAAGCCTCTAACGAAAACCAGTGCTTGCGGATAATAATATGTTACGACTTCTGATAGCTGCGGCGGAAATCACCGGGTGTAAGTCGTTCCAGCTTCTTGAAGATGGCTCCATAGTAGCTGGTCGATTCGAAGCCGACTTGACGAGCAATATCCTCCATCCCGCGCTGCACATTGTCGAGCAGCAGTTCCTTGCTCTTGTTGACTCTTACCTGATTAACATAGCTGATGGGACGAAGACCTGTCGTCTTCTTGAACAAATGACAGAAATATTCTGGTGTGACACAGATCAATCCAGCCAGCGTTGGCAAAGTAATCTCTTCAGCATAATGCTGTTCAATATAGTCCAGAACCGGCTTTAATCGCTCATACTGCTGCCCGACGGTATCGCTGCCCTGCACAGATACGCGTTGAATAATCTCTGTCAATAAGGTATAGAGAATGGCGGAGCAGGCGTAATTGCTTAATGTCTGCTCTTGTGGTGTTAAGGCAGCTTGCAGCAACTCCCGCATCCGGGATAGAAGGTATTCAGGCTGTACAAGCGTGTATACGCATGTGTCGACAATGCCCACGGTTTCAAACAAGTTTGCTGACCCGTTGCCATCGAAAATGATCCAGTCGACTTCCCAACTGTCGGATAGCGCATAGTATTCATGCTTCTGTCCAGGGAATAACAGCATGCCCATACCTGGCTTGACGATATGTTCCGTTTCACTTAGCTTGAGCTTACCCACACCGCTGCGGCATTGTATCCACTGATAATCCTCAATGCCTTGGTCTCGGCGGATATGCTCCTGTTCATGATGCAGGCCAATGCCAAGTAAATAAAAAGGGAGCAGCTTGTCTCGGGCAGATAATACCGGAAAATTACGATTGGGATGCGGCATAAGACTAACTCTCCTGATCTTAATATTGTTATATCATATTAATTATTTAAGATATTCACTCGAATTAATATAGCATATAATCGCAATATATTGATAAATAAAGGAGATCACAGGATGACAATTAAGATCGGAATTGATTATTATCCAGAGCAATGGACCCCGGAGTTATGGGAGAAAGATGCTGTACTTATGCGAGAGACGGGGGTTGCTGTTGTGCGAATGGCGGAGTTCGCCTGGAGCCGAATGGAACCGAATGAGGGTAATTATCAGTTTGAATGGCTGGATGCGGCTATAGAAGTATTCGCTTCGCGCGGCATGGAAATTGTGTTGTGCACCCCAACCAATACCCCGCCAAACTGGATGACAACACGTTATCCGGATGTGCTGCCCATGGATGAACAACGCCACATCATTCGGCCAGGTGTGCGTGGACATCGTTGCAACAACAGCCCTTCCTTGAGAATGCTGGGCTCCAAATTTGTGGAAGCGATATCACAGCGCTATGGTAAGCATCCCGCCGTCATTGGCTGGCAAATCGATAACGAGATGCACTACCAGGAGTGCCATTGTGATACATGTAATCGTGCATTTGTCGCTTGGCTGCAAAAGCGTTATTCCAATCTGGAGGAATTGAACCGGGAGTGGGGTACGGTCGTCTGGAGTGGTGAGTACAGCAGCTGGGCTGAGGTAACAACACCACTCGGACCCAGCAAACCAATGAATCCTTCCTATCTTCTGGAGTACAAACGATTTTGTTCTGACAGCGTAGGCTATCTGCTGGGATGGCAGCTTGAGATTTTACGCCGTAACTGTCCAGGCCAATTTGTGACGCATAACATGTGGCAGTATCCGAATAGTCTGGACTATTATGATATGCACAACGAATTGGACTTCGTCTCTGTTGATTATTATCCAAATGAGCTGTATCGCGATTATGGCGATCGGTTTCCGAGGAACGGAGCGCTTACGCTGGACTTGGTTCGCGGCATCAAACGCCGCAATTTCTGGGTAATGGAACAGCTCAGCGGAGCACAGGGTGCCTGGATGCCGATTCAGCGCACCCCGTATCCTGGACTGATCCGAGCTCGCTCCTGGCAGACAATCGCTCGCGGTGCGGATATGGTCGTCCATTTCCGGTGGCGGAGTGCTACCGTCGGAGCGGAACAGTTCTGGCATGGGCTAATCGACCACAGCAATGTTCCTGGACGCAGGTTCAGGGAGTTTGCTGAGCTTACTCGCGAGGTGAACCGGTTAGGAGAAATGCTCGCCGACTCAACCATTGTTACCCAGGTTGCGATTCTGCATTCGCATGATCAGCATACGGCACTTTCCCTTCAGCCACAGGCGGAAGGAGGAATGCACTATATAGACAACTTGTCCTCTATGCATAATGCATTTCTGAAAATGGGTGTTGGTACAGACGTTATCAATTGGACCGAGGAGCTCGATGGGTACAAGCTGGTCATTGTCCCTTCTCTCTTCCTGTTAAGTGAAGAAATAGCACAGCGACTGGAGCGATTCGCAGCTAAAGGGGGGACGGTTGTCCTCACAAATCGGACCGGTGTGAAGAACATGAGGAATGTATGTGAGATGCTGCCTCTGCCGGGGCTACTGGCCGAAGCCGCGGGTGTTGTCGTAAGTGAATATGATGCCATCGGCAACAGTGAGCATCGGATACGGAACGCGGAGGGCAAGACATTCGCTGCGAAGCAATGGTGTGATCTACTGGAACTGCGAGGCGCAGAGCCGATCGCCTGGTATGACAACGACTTTTACGAGGGTGTACCGGCGGTTACTGTCAATAAGTTTGGTGAAGGTGAAGTGTATTATGTTGGCACTTGGCCGGAGCCATCGTATTTCTATCAGTTGTTTGAAGGCATATTGAAGGAAAAGGAATTGGCGCCCAAAATCCAGCTGCCGGAAGGTGTTGAGCTGTCGATTCGAACGAAGGGGGAGCAAAACTTCCTCTTCCTGATCAATTTGACGAATGAGCAACGAGAGATTACGCTGGACGTTCCTTTTCGCAGCTTGTTGACCAGCGAGAGGTTGGATCAGAAGTTGACTCTTCCAGCTATGGGAGTAGATATTATAACTGTATAAGATCAGCAGCTTTTCTTATTTAAGAAGGGATGTCTCACAAGGCTTACGACCTTGAGGGACATCCCTTCTCTGCTTTCACTAACATTCACCTAATCTGAATAAGAGTATTGCCAGTTAGTTCATCTTATTTGATTTTGATTTCCAATTCATCATTCTTGGCTTCCTGCAAATCATCATAGACCTTATCTGGTTTACCACGAAGTTTTAATACCATGGACTCCGGATGGTCCAACAGATTGCTACTGAAAGAATACATCATTCCGTCTTCCGTTCCGCTCCCGCCTACCATGGATAACTTGGTCTGTTTCCCGTTTTTAGTGGTAGTTACAATCTCAAGAGGCTGAACGACTTCACTGATCGACAACTTCGTTTTGTAATCGATCTCTTGCTCCGGCTCAAAAACAATTCTAACCCGAGTCATAAGCGGTGATAATTCCACTTCGGACAACGTAACTTCATGACCCCCAACGGTAAAGGTCCGATTAACGTTGATGATTTCCGTTTTGGGGATAGAGAACTTGGGATCCAGTGCAAAAGAAAGATTCATTTTTTTGGAATATTTATATTTTCGTTCCTTTTCCCCTTTTTCTGAATTTCCCACCACATCTGGAACAACGGAAGAAAGCTGGAATTGAAGATTCACTTGCTCAGGCAGTGGTTTATTTCGATTACGCTCAATTGTATTCCGGCCATAAATGGTATGTTTATCATTCGAAAAATGCATACCTCCTATATTTCCGTTATCAAGGACATAACCTGTTTTTGCATCCGTCATCTTGGTATTGACTATCGAATAAATCTCTTGCGAAGCATCCGTTCTGGCGGTATACAATACGGTTATCCTGTTCTCATCCGCCATAACCGCGTTCACGGTAAACTGATATATTCCTGATGTCACCGTCCGATCCACGAGTTGCACATAACCATTATTGAGCGTTGAAGTAATCGTTGCACGGTCCATATCCGAAGTTAGCAGGCCACGAAAGGGTTCAAGTACTCCCCAATGGGTCACAGGCTCAGTATATGTTGCCGGTTGTTGCCCATAGTTTCCAAGCGGGCCTATAAGAAACCAACCCGCAGCCAGAACCGTGACTAGCACTGCCGTGATCCATTTGATACGAACAGTCCTACCTGATCGTTTTGTTCTGGCCTTTGCGAGACCACGTTGAATTGCCGCAGTCGTGTCCGCCGGATTCCATTGCTGTTTCTCTCTTTTCACCTGATATGCGTCTGCAAGAAGTGCTTTCTCCTCCGGGTTAGTGGTCATGCCAATCCCTCCTATTCCTCATCAACTTGCGCAACTGTTGGAGTCCCTTGTGCTGCCAGGTCTTGATCGTACCTTCCGGTTTGCCGAGGATGGAGGCAATATCCGTCAGTGTCATGTCGTTATAATATTTCAGCAATAATACATGGCGATATTTCGGTTTCACCTTTTGCAAAAGAGATTCCATAGCGATTCGATTATCATCAACGCTAATCATCCAAGACGCCGGAATGCTGTCCTCTATATCCTCCTTCGCCAGAGGTGTCGCCCGCTTGCGGCGCCTCTGTTCATCGATGCAGACATAGATGAGAATCCGAATGATCCACGACTTGAACGCCTTCTCATTATTCAGCGTACGACGTTTGATCCAAGCCCGGCACGTCATCTCCTGCACAGCTTCCAGCGCATCTTGCCGATTACGCAGGTAACTGTAGGCGATGGAAATGAGCGTATCTTGATGTTCCATAATGGATTGCACAAATGCCGTCTCGTCTTCAGTCTGTACATATATCCTCTGGTTCATCTCTGCTTTTGTTTCCACCCCGCATCCCTCCTTCTCTCTCTTTCTGTGGTATAAGACGGGTGAGTGAAGCAAACGGTTTTTAATATTTGTTCATCAAAAAAGCTCCGCCATCATTATGAGGGAGCTTGATTACATAGCACTTCGGCCGCCGGTATACTGAATTACGTACACGAATGAACAATCCAAGATCAACTAACTTACAAATTGCCGGTGACTTCGATCCCGTCGGCCAATTGCAGATGGTTTTTCACCCAAGCTGTAAACTGATTCAAAAAATTCCGTAATTCAGGCTCTGCAACCACCTGGTGATCCAACTCTGATAAAATCCCCACCCACACATCCTTCGTAATCGGATTCTCCCAGCAGGGATCAAGCTCCTTCATCTCTTCTCCAGTTCGCGGGTCAATTAAGGGAAATGCGCGATCCAATGCAGGGCGAATATAGTCAAAGTCTTCATGATATATGAACAGCATGTCTTCCATCTCTACTTCAACCGATTCTTCTATGTATAAAGGGGATACAACAAAACCCACATTCCGCTGTGGACCTTGATACTGATATATGAGCGCAGGAATTGTTCTCTTTGATTTTTTAGCCATATATGCTCCTCCTGTTTCAGGCAAATCTCTTACCGATCAGAGCCATATTCCCAGCCCATATGTACAACCTCCTCCTTCAGACTTCGTTCGCTCCAGATCGTTGCTTTTGTTCATGCATTTGATGGATTGAACGATCCAACCATAACTCATACCAGTCCAGAAAATGTAATCGATTCGTATTGCCCCAATACTGATCAGGATAGATTCCATTGCGGTTAGCCCGGTCATCAACCCAGATCTCTCCGTAGGAGGCTCCCTTAACAATCAGATTCATGGAGATGCCACAACCAAAATCACTGATGCGCAGCATGCCTGCCGACCATTTTGGATCAAGATATTCATGTTCCAACGCTTCCCATTCCTCTTCTTCCTTGCTGTCTTCGAACCAGTCATAGTTCCAGTTCCATGATTCTGTGAATTGAAAAGGGTCCGAGATTGCATTCAGCTCATCATCATAACCAAGCACAGCGTATACGCCGTCATCCGGGTTTTCCAGACCATAATAAGGTCCTGCACCACCCGTTCCCATATGAAGAAGCCATGCCTTATACTCCTCCGGCAACTCAATTCGCCATTTCTGTTCAAATTGCGTGATATCCTCCTGCGTCCACACAGGCTCCATTTCATATTCATGGTTTTCTGCGCCAAACAGGTCCAGATCCGGGTCCAGACTTCGGAGAGTGCTCAACTTTTCACGCATCCGCTCCAGTTGTACAGTGTACATAATCTACCTTTCCTCCCTTCGCTACTCTATTACGTTTGTTCCACGGCATACCCGCGTTGCTGCAACTCATCCAGTGCTGCTGCCACATCTCGCTCAGGACACAACTGCTTAATCAGGCTGGCGGTCACCGGTTTTTCTGCATATACATCAGTTACGGCTTCCAACGGCAGATCCGGCAAGTCATAGTAGCCTTTGGCCCAGTCAACGTAATCTTCCGTGTTCTTCTCCAAATATCCCAGTAAAAATTCTGCGCCACCTCTGGCATCCACTTCGTCTTCCTCGGTCATCGCCAGCTGAATCCAGTTACCAACCTTCCATGACAAGTCGTTCCCTTCCTGCCATAGGCAAAAGGTCACATCCTCCATATCCAATGTTTCCTCATGATCTCGCAGAACAGCCATCAAGGCCTCTGGCACTTCATCATACATGCCCGGGTAGATCTCACCATCCTCACGTGCATGCGGGCTTAAAGGTGACTCATGATCGAATCCCTTGATCAAGGTACCTGAATTCGTAAACAATACATGCAGATGATCACCTGCACCGTTATTAATGCTTCCCCACGCCACACCTGGCTGAAGCTCAGCTTCATAATAATGAACGCGTAGCCATTCTTCCTCCGAAAAGATGATATCCAATGCAGCAAGTATTCTCATCCGTTTACGCAAGCTATCTGCATTCATCATGGTTGTTTCGTTCCAATCCTGCATATCAAATTCCTCCTGTTCACATATGTACACTACATCCGAATTAATTCATCCAGCGTGTTATTTCCCTGAATACTTGGTGTCATGATAATCGCGATCCGACTGGCTTCTCTGGATATGATACACGCATAGTTTCCGGGCTTTAACTGAAACAAGACCCCTTCACACGACTCATCCGGCTCCAAATCACCGCCACTGACATCATCTGCTGCTCCTAGATAGACGTTGCCCGACGGAACTTGCAAATGATACACTTTTCCACGTTCTGCTACCCGTTCTGGATCTACATCTGCATCTACATCCTGCATGCTCCATTCCACCTCATACACTCCATCCGCACCCAAGTTAAGGAACAGACAATGGCCTGCATTCACCTCAGCCAGCTCGTCCGCCGGAATGGACCACCAGTCCGAAGTATCCTCGACACGATGTTTTAACGCAGCCAGATCATACAAGCACATTGTTGCCGTATCTGTAACCATTTGAAATGTCCCTCTCATATTCAACCGTCCCTTCTGTCTGATTCAGGTCTGAGCTCAGAAATATATTCCATCATTATATCAAGCCTGGTACACGTGTAAAAGGAACCCCTGGTCCATCTCTGCTTTCGCAACTCTTCATTTCTCGCTCCAAATGGTCGATATAAGCATAACTGACTTTTTTTGAACCTGATGGAGGAAGCCAAGCCATGTCAATTAACAATAGAAAAGAACCCTTTCGCTACACATTGAAGGAACCGATCCACTTTGAGATCTATATTCTCAGCATCAACGGGGTTAACGCACCAGCCAAACCCATTCAGGCCGAACTCTGCGATATCAGTCGATCTGGCTGTCAGCTGTCATTTCCGCTGTCCCTGCCTGTCGAGAATAACGATATTCGGATTGGAATGAATATGCTGCTTTTTGAAGACCCTCTATATATGGAAGGCACTCTCCGCTGGGGTCAAGAAAAAAATACCTCATGGCACTATGGGGTTCAACTCGAAATGCAGGATGGGAACCAGGACCGTCTCTCTAGAGAGATGCGAATGCTTGCAGGACAAGGTAAAATCATCGTGAAATAGTGAACTAGCCATATAACCTGATAACACAAAGAACAACAAAAAAACAGCCCAATCAAATTGGACTGTCGCAAGATGAGTCTCTTTAAGCTGCTTTACTAACTGTCATTGGTTGTTCCATTTTGGACCAGTTCACGGTTTTTTCGAGAACGAGTGAGACCAATACCCCAATGACGAGACCGTTGCTTATGATCGGAATAAGATACATGGGCAAGGTTTGAAAGGCCTCCGCAGGAATATTCATGACAGCAACTCCCGTGAGGACCGGCAGCGCTACACGATAGATCGTTTTAGAATTAAACGTCGTACCTTCAAGCGTTCTAAGTGCCGTGCCGAACATCTGAAGATAAGCCACGAACAAAACAGCACTGCCGACGCTTGGTGGTATTTGTGCAAAAAATGCTGTCACTGAAGGTGTAAGACCTATCACACATAACATCCCCGCTCCAATAATCAAGGCAGCACGACGCAGAATGCGAGTACTCTCCAGGAACCCGATCGATGATGCAAATAAACCAAAGGGCAGCACACCTACACAGGCTGACAACATCGTGAACAGACCCGTTAGTGCATAGGAATGCCTATACTGACGGCTTGTTGTTTCTGTCCGGTATAGTTTCTCAACTGTGCTTAATGTGGTGATCGAATTCGTCATATTCACCAACCCCACGAAAAATGCAGTAATGACAATGCCCGGTTCCCATCTGGGTGCTCCCCATGGAAACAGCGTTAGGCCTGTTGTTGTCTGATTCGGCTGTCCGCCATGCTGTCCAGGAAACAATAGACTATAAGCGATCCAGCCTGCCACAATCCCAATCAGGATCGCGTAGTTCCCCAGCTTCCCCCTGCCCTTTAATTGAATCCATGCCACCAAAAATGCAATGACAACGGACAATGCGGCAACAGGCAGATCGAAGCGACCAAACTCCGTATATCCAATCATGCCTTTGAAAAAATTCATGGTTAATTGAATCGTCATTAGAAATAACATCGCACTCTTCACCATAGGTGTGAACAGCTTTTGCAGCACTTGCGCTGCTCCCAGCCAACCCAGAATCACCATCGTTAGTCCCGCTAACAGAAAACCTGCAGCCAGTCCACCGCCAATACGCTCCAGACTCATACCGGCCGATGAAGCAGATACCGTCAAACTTAGCGTCAATCCCCACCATAATCCTGACGGACCATCCATAATCGCATATCGATGACCAAATACAGCTTGCAGAATACACACTGCTCCGGTAAGTATGAATGCGTGCTGCATCGACACAGCTATAGCATCAGGAGACAGATGAAAATTATGTCCAATGGATAGCGGAACAACAACGGTATTGGTAAACAGGAAGAAAAACCACTGTATACCTGCCAAAATCAGTGAAGATACGTCCTTCATATTCTTTTGTGAAAAATGCTCTTGATGTCTGTTCATTCGTTTGGAATATCCTTTCACTGTTCTGTATCATAAATGTATAAGTCTCTTCAGACTTGGGTTAATAGTCGTTCCATCTCGGCATACCGATGCCGGCTTGCATGTGCAAGCGGTGTAATCCCGTCCCGATCCGCGATCTTTGGATCTGCACCATATTGCAAAAGCAAGGCAACAATCTGCTGGTGACGCGGCCCGCCATCTCCCAAAATGACCGCTTCCAGCAAGGCTGTCCACCCCAGGTTGTTGATATGGTTCACATCCACATCACTGCGTGTCAGCAGAAGCTCCACAATGTCCACATGGCCCCGATCCGCTGCTGGGATAAGGGCTGTGCCGCCAAAACGATTCGTTAACCTCGTATCTGCACCTGCTGTAATTGCCAATTCGACCATGTCATACATACCCTCAGCACTCGCGTATAACAGCAGGTTGTCCAACCGTGCATCCTGAAGATTAATGTCCGCTCCGGCGTCCACTAGCATCCTTGCCGTGTCTATCTTGTTACCGTGCACCGCTGCCAGCAGAGGTGTCCGCCCCAATGTATCCCGTTCGTTCAACCGGTTACCCTGTTGTGTGATAAATCGAATGACCTCATCGGTATGGCCCGCTTGAGCAGCATCATGTATTGTTCTAACCACGTTGTTTTTTTCCTCCAATTCAAGGTCGTTCTCATGCAGTAATATTCATATAGAAACCAAACCCTGTTAGTCAGGTATGCAAATCTAATGTATGGTAACATAAGATCGTAGTATATTAAAAATACATGTTTTGTTGCCTTTCCATACGAATTACATATACATTGCAGGCGAAGGAGAACAACCACTTGGATATCAAACAGTGTCGCTATTTCATTGCCATTGCTGAGGAGAAACAGATTACAGCAGCAGCCCGAAGACTTCACATGGCTCAGCCACCCTTAAGCCAGCAGCTTAAGTTAATGGAGGAAGAGCTTGGCGTAATTTTGTTTGAACGCAAAGGGCGTATGATGGAACTAACGCAGGCGGGTCGCAGCTTCTATGATTATGCGGTTACCTTGACCAAATATATGGAGGAAGCTGTAATGGAGATGCAAAGTTTCCGTCACGGCATACGGGGCAAACTCGCCATCGGCATCAATACCATATCGGATCGCCTGATCCCGCAAGCACTGCAACAGTTTCGCACCACCCACCCACAGGTTACCTATAAAATTCAACAAAATGAATCTGCGCAATTATGCCGATTGCTGGAAGATGGCAAAGTTGAACTAGCCTGTGTACGCATGCCTGTCCAGACTGAACGTTATGAGGTGCTGCATCTGCCACAGGAGCCCCTTTTCTATATTTCTTCAACACCCCTGGATAGCCCGACGGAATTGGGATTAGGAGCGGAAATGGGGACTTATTTTGAGCAGCTTACAGGAATCCCTCTACTGCTTCCAAGTACAGAAGGACTTGGTATGTTCGAGTTAATTTTGGACAAGTTCCGGGAGCACCTGGTTACCCCCTCCATCATGGGCGAATGCTCGGACATTAATATGTTGCTGGAGCTGGTCCGACTCGGCTTCGCCAGTTCCATTGTGCCTCACACGGTACTACAGCTATATCACGAGCACCCATTCCACGTATATCGCATCCAGGATCAGCATTCCACGGTTGGCTCGGCGCTGGTGTGGCTGCAGAACCGCTATCTGTCCAAGCCTGCACAACACTTTGTGCAACTGGTGCAGGGTATGCTTCCCGTGTAAAAGGCTATAAGCAAAAAAAACAGCAGCTTTACCGGATTCATTCCGGTGAAGCTGCTGTTTCATTTTTATGGTTAAGCTTTAGCTGTGAACAACAAGTCTTTTTCTTTGATCGTAGTGCGACCAGCAGACTCAATGGACTCATACTGATGCATGTTTGTAATAATGACTGGTGTAATCGTTGTGTAACCGGCTTTTTCGATCTGTTCCCGGTCAAACTCCATCAGTACATCACCTACGGCAACCTTCGCACCTGCTTGAACTTTAGGAGAGAAGAACTGACCTTTCAGCTTCACGGTATCAATCCCGATATGAATCAACATCTCTGCGCCTGTATCACTTACCAGGCCAATGGCATGTCCACTCTTCGATAACGAGAACACGGTTCCGTTGATCGGAGATACGACGCGACCTTCAGATGGTTGAATCGCGAATCCTTTACCCATAATCTCTTCAGAGAACGCAGGGTCTGGCACTTCGCTCAGCGGTTTAACTTCACCAGTGATCGGGCTGAATACTTGCTCATCTTGTGCTTTTGCTTCTTCAGTTACAGCAGCAGAAGTTGTTGCTGCTGGTGTTGCCGGCTCAGCTGCTGGTGCAGCTACTGGCTCCGATGCATTTTCTTCTTGGAACCCAAGAATGTACGTCAGTACTGCCGCAGCTACGATGGCAATCAAACCACCAGCCAGAGCATAGAGCAGTGTGCTGATTGCTGGACTGATAAATGCTGCCACACTCGGCAGACCTGCAAGTCCTGTAATAACGTACGATTTAACATTGAAGATACCCATGAACCCACCGGCAATCGCTCCCCCGATAAGGGCTGCAATAAACGGTTTTTTGAACTTCATGTTGATACCGTACATCGCTGGTTCTGTAATCCCCATGACAGCTGTAAGACCTGTGGAATACGCAAGGGATTTGGTTTTGCTATTTCTCGATCTGAGACCTACACCAAATGCTGCGCCACCTTGTGCCAAGTTAGCTGCAAACATCAGTGGAATGATAAAGTCGTAACCCAGTGTTGTCATTGAACCAACAACGATTGGCAGCAACGCATAGTGCATACCTGTAATGATCAGCAGTGACATCGTACCACCAATCAGGATACTTGCGAAGATGGACATGTTATCGAACAACCATGAAATACCACCTGACAAACCGTTACCAAGAACCGTACCCAATGGACCTACAGTCATCAACGTCAGTGGAACCATAATTAACAGTGTTACTGTTGGAACAACCAAGAGTTTAAGTGAAGCATGTGTTACACGATCAACGGCTTTCTCTACATAAGAAGCAATCCAGATGGCGAGAATGATCGGAATTACTGTGGAGGAATACGTTGCGGCAATGACTTTAATGCCTGCGAATGTCGAATCCCCTTCCGAAAGTAACGCGGTAATCGTTGGATGCATAATACCCGCGGCGAGTGCTGCCCCAATGTACATATTGCTACCCAGTTTACGTGCAGCACTGATCGCCAGAATGATTGGCAGGAAGTAGAATGCACCGTCACCGATTGCTGACAAAATGATGTAGGTCGAGCTGGTATCGGACAACCAACCCAGGGCTACCAGGATAGCCACGATCCCTTTGATCATACCAGCACCTGTAATCGCTGGCAGAATCGGTGTAAATATACCTGAAATGAAATCGAATAACGCACTTACCGGATTTCTCTTTTTCTTCTCCCCAGTTGAAGCGCTTGAGGTTGCATTATCTGCGTTTGGTGATTTGGACATGTTGCCAACGAATGCGTTATACACGATAGGCACATCGTTACCGATGATAACCTGGAACTGTCCACCATTCTCCATCACGCCCATAACGCCTGGTGTATTTTTCAGCGTCGCTTTGTCCGCTTTTTGGTTGTCATTCAGGTTAAATCTGAGTCTTGTCATACAGTGAGTGACTTGATCAATATTCTCTTCGCCACCAACAAGCTTCAAAATATCCTTGGACAATTGTTGTTTATCCATTGTGTTTTGCTCCTTTTATGTGTAATGAAGGTTAAAAAAAAACCTAAACACTGAATAATGACAAAGCAGAAAAGCTTATCATTATTCAACGTTTAGGTTTTGCCTTTTTAGCAGTAACAATCCCAACTTTATTCAATTGTTTGTTCATTTCTGACAATTCGTTCAATATGAATGGTCAGATACAGTATTTCTTCCTTGGACAACACCCGATTATAGATCTTACGCGTATAGTCACTGATCCTTACTGCACATGCATGTGCCTCCGGATACTGCTTGCTCACCAAGTCATGAAGCGGATTATCTACTTCTTTATCTTCAATCGCCGTTCCTTGCAACACACGTTGGGCAAAGAACTTCAGATGAGTTAAAAATCGATAATAACTCAATGAATCTTCATCAAGTTCAATCACAAAGCTACGTCTTACGATGTTAAGTATGTCCTTAACGATGTTCGTAATACTGATCGTTTCCCTCATCTCACCGTTCATCTGGGCATTAACCAGATGCATTGCAATGAATGCGCATTCGTCTTCGGGTAGCAGGACACCTAATGTTTCCTCAATAATCTGTAGCGCCTTGAGTCCAATGGCATATTCCTTCCGGTACATGCGCTTGATCTCCCAGAACAATGCGTTACGGATCTGCAATCCTTGACGATGTCGATCAATGGCAAAATGAATATGATCCGTCAGTGAAATGTAGATGCTCTCATGCAGCTTCTCACCTAACACCGTCTCGGCATAACGGATAATCTCATCCGAGCACTCGACATATTCAACCGGGATATCAGACAGAAGTGTTTTAAGTTTCTGTGATACTTCCTTACTTTCAAGCGAGAATATTTTTTCGACGAGACTCTCGTCAATCGATTCACCAGTATGCTTTTTGAAGGCAATTCCACGTCCCATAACGACCAGTTCGTTTCCTCCCGGATCAATTACGGTAACTACGTTGTTGTTCAGCACCTTCTCAATTTTCATTTCTTCACATCACCTTGCACCGTCAAAGTAGTAAAAGGCAAAACCAAAGCAGGTCACGAAATATGCCCCGCTTCTGGTTTTGCCTGATTGAACAGTAACAATCCAGTATTCATTAGCCTTAGGCCCATCTTACCATATAATTATCCATATGACAATGTTTTTGTGAAAGCGGTTAATGTGCGTTAATGTGACATCAGAAGGTGCTTGCACAACTATGCTTATAGAACTAGTATTTACTCGTTGTTGTTCTTAAGACTTGCGCCATTTGTACCAATAACTTCCTTGTACCAATGGAATGATTTTTTCTTGTAACGATCCAATGTTCCTGATCCGTCATTGTTGCGGTCTACATAGATGAAACCATAACGTTTCTTCATCTCTGCTGTTGAAGCACTTACCAGGTCAATACAGCCCCATGACGTATAACCCATCACTTCTACGCCGTCCTCAAGAGCTTCGCCAACCTGTACCAGATGGTCATTCAAGTATTGAATACGGTAATCATCGTTCACCGTTTTATTGCCATTTTCGTCGGTAATCAGCTCATCAACTGCACCCAGACCATTTTCGACAATAAACAATGGTTTTTGATAACGGTCCCAGTATTTGTTCAAGGTTACGCGCAGTCCTTGCGGATCGATCTGCCAGCCCCACTCACTCGCTTTGAGATAAGGGTTTTGCACACCAGCGAACAGGTTTCCTTTTCCTTCGATACGCTTCTCGGGATCACCAGTCTCACAGATACTTACATAATAACTGAACGAGATAAAGTCTACGGTATGCTTCAGAATTTCAGCATCGCCATCTTCAAACTTAATATTGATATTATTTGCTTTGAAATAACGATTAATGTATTTCGGATAATAACCACGTGCATGGATATCAGCAAAGATATCATTGCGCTGTTCAGCATGCATCGCTGCAACCACATCATCCGGGTTCGGAGTCAACGGATAGGTAGGCATGCTCAGTACCATACAGCCGATTTTGGCTTCAGGCATAATTTCATGACCCAGTTTTACAGCTAACGCACTGGCTACCAATTCATGATGGATCGCTTGGTACAGATCCTGTTTGGACAGTTCTGCTTTTGGCGTATAGATGCCACCGCTCATGAATGGTTCCTCCAGGATGGAGTTAATCTCATTGAATGTCAGCCAATATTTTACTTTGCCTTTGAAACGGTTAAACAGCACTGTTACATAACGCTCGTAGAACTCGATCATTTTACGGTTAACCCAGCCATCATACGTTTTGGACAAATGCAGCGGTGTCTCATAGTGAGAGATCGTTACGAGTGGTTCAATGCCATATTTGTGGCACTCATCGAACAGGTCATCGTAGAATTGCAGACCTTTCTCGTTTGGCTCCAGTTCATCACCTTTAGGGAAGATACGGGACCAAGCGATAGATGTACGGAATACTTTGAAGCCCATTTCAGCAAACAGTTTAACATCCTCTTTGTAGCGGTTGTAGAAATCGATACCGATCAGTTTCAGGTTATCTTCTGTAGGTGCTTCCGTTCTAGGCGTTGTAATCCCGTGTGGCATTACATCTTGAACAGACAGACCTTTGCCATCTGTATTATAAGCTCCTTCAAGTTGGTTGGCTGCTACAGCGCCGCCCCATAGGAAGTCTTTCGGAAATGGTGTAGTCATGTCAATCATTCCTCTCTAATTAACGATATTTTCATTCTTTGTCTAAACGCATTACTCTATCCTTTGCCGACAGGAAAAAGCGGACAATCTCCAACTAAAAGGGCAGTCAGGAACATCAGGTTCCTTGAATGCCAACTTTCGCGTTAGGTTTTGCCCGCTCTTTTTATGCGGTAACAATCCTGGAAACGAGAGAACTACAGTTGCTCACCATTGCTGGAGATTACGTTTTTGTACCAATCGAACGAATCTTTCTTGGAACGTTTGAGTGTTCCGTTACCTTCGTCATCCAGATCCACGTAGATGAAACCATAACGTTTGGACATTTCGGAAGTGGACATGCTCACAAGGTCAATCGGGCCCCATGCTGTAAATCCAATCAGATCGACGCCGTCTTTGATGGCTTCTTTCATTTGTTCGATGTGTTTTTTCAGGTAATCCACTCGATAGGAGTCATGGATCGAACCGTCTTCTTCAACACGGTCATATGCACCCAGACCATTTTCTACGATGAACAATGGTTTCTGGTAACGATCCCAGAAGTTGTTCAAGGTTACGCGCAGACCGATCGGATCGATCTCCCAGCCCCAGTCGGATGCTTCCAGATAAGGGTTTTTCACGCCGCCAGTCAGGTTACCCGATGTTTCTTCCTTGTCTGCAGATGCAGATTTGGTTACGGACATGTAGTAGCTGAAGGAGATGAAATCAACGGTATTGTTCAGCAAAATCTCATCATCGCCTGCTTCTTTTTGGATCACAATGTCGTTTTCTTCAAAATAACGAGCCATGTAGTTCGGGTATTTACCACGAGCATGCATGTCCGTGAAGAAGAGGTTGATCTGATTCTCGTGTTGAGCCAGACGAACATCTACCGGATTACATGTTGCTGCATAAGTTTCCATACGAGCAAGCATACAACCCACTTGGGAACCAGGGATAATTTCGTGTGCAAGCTTCGTTACCAATGCACTTGCTACAAATTGGTGATGCAGCGCTTGATAAGTGGTTTGCAGCTTGTTGTCCACTTTATCGATCAGAATGCCGCCGCCAGTGTACGGGCTGAACAGCATGACGTTAATTTCATTAAACGTCAGCCAGTATTTCACTTTATTTTTATAACGGTTAAACACCGTTTCTGCATATCGAACATAGTGCTGGATTACTTCACGGCCAGCCCAGCCGTTATATTTTTGCGTCAAGCCAAGCGGTGTCTCATAGTGAGACAATGTAACAAGCGGCTCGATGCCATATTTCAACAACTCGTCAAATACTTCATCGTAGAATTTCAAGCCTGCTTCATTTGGCTCTTGATCATAACCGTTCGGGAAAATACGTGCCCAGTGAATGGACAAACGGAATACTTTGAAGCCCATTTCTGCGAACAAAGCGATATCTTCTCTAAAGTGATGATAGAAATCGATACCAAAACGTTTCGGGAAACGTTCTTCAATTTTGCCGGAGAGGATCTCTTCAATTCGGGAAGAGGAAATTTCCATGGCATGTCCGCCTGTACGCTTCTCTTTAGGAACATGAGCGATCATGTCCGCTGTGGAGAGGCCTTTGCCGTCCTTATCGAATGCACCCTCCAATTGATTGGCAGCTGTAGCGCCGCCCCATAGGAAGTTTTCGGGGAATCCTTTTTTTGCCGTGGTCATGAACAACAACCTCTTTTCGAAATTTATTTTGGTTTTTCCAGGTAAAAAACTGTAATTTAGAGCAGAAAACAAGAAAAACCTAAACTCAAGGTAAAATAGCTCCAAAAAAAGGAGCTTTCATTTCACCATCAGTTTAGGTTTTGCCTGTCTTCACAGTTACAATCCATCAAAAGATGTTATTGCATATTCTGTTGTGTTTGCTCTTGTAATGTAAGCGTAACATATCTATTTTGCAAAATCAACTTCACTGGATCATATGATCGCTCGCACACTCTCACCATCGAAAAAATTAACGTGGCATACGCATAATCGCTGCCCTTAATGCCTGCGCTCCCTCCTCCGTTTCCAGGTAAACAGCGGGACTTTGGTCCCCTAAAGCCGGGATATCTTTCGCCATCCATTCAAAAGCGTACTCCCCCATTTCACACAAAAGCACCCGACTTATATCTGCTGGAATTCCTTGTAATCGCGCACGTTCTACCCACGCGGGGTCCATCTTTTGTCCAAGTTCTTCGAACAATTCGGAAAATGAGTCCCAGCTTGCCTGATTAAACTCCTTTAAATAGATACCTTTCATACTCATGTAATTTCACTCCCCATATCGCCATTTGTAACCCTGTGGTCCTATCTGACACAATTCATCCTTAAGCCGCTTGAATCCGTTTCTGTAACAGGTAGACTTAATTTTAAATGTTTTTCGGGGGAAAGAACAGTCAAGGAGGATTCAATAATGACTCAGGAAGAAAACACATCTGGTTGGGATGCGATTGATCAATCCATGCGTGAATTGTATGGGGAACAAGAGCCAAAACACTACGGCACTGCCCTTCCGTATATGCTCGGAGGTCCCGATCCACTCGATGGCATTAGCGTTTATGAGGTGAACACACCTATGCCTCACTGGCATTTTGTTACCTACGGTTTCTCTGAATTATATGAAAAAGAGATGCAGGATGCATCCAAAAGCGGGTATGGATTCGAATTCACATTTCGTCTTACACGCACTGAAGAAGAAACTGAACCGCCTGCCTGGGCGCTGAATCTGTTACAGAATGTAGGACGATACGTGTTCACTAGCGGAAATATCTTTCAGCCAGGAGATTACATGGACGCCAATGGCCCCATCTGTCTGGAATCCGATACTTTGCTGACAGCTCTCTCGTTTATTGAAGACCCGGATCTACCCGCAATCTCTACGCCTAATGGTTCAGTGCAATTTATTCAGATGGTTGGTATTACAGGTCGGGAACTGGAAATGATTCAAAGCTGGAATGCTCGTGGATTCCTGTCTGCCTCCTCTATGTTCATGCCCAAATATGTGACGGATCTGATGAGAAATTCGTACGCAGATATTCCTTCGGTTATACAAGCGGTTGAGGATGGAATGGAACAGGACGGGTCCAGCACAGCATTTTTATTCATACAACAACTGGCTTGGGAGTCTCCTCGCAAAAAATTGCTGCAAAAATCGGTTCCGGCCAAACTCCAGCTTGGAGCCAAACAAGCCGTATTAGTTGGCACCATCCTTCGTAGCCGAATTTCGAAAGGTGCCTCTCTATCCTTGATCGGACCTGATACTAATATTCTATTTGAAGCAGGTGAACAGCCAGCTGTATTGGAATCGGACAGACAAGTTACCCTGACGGTGAACAAACAAATTGTTAATGAGCTGGCAGAGAACCTTCGTCCGGTTGAAGGGACATTCGAGATAACTTCATTGGATCATATTATCGTTCAGATTGTTAGAACAGAGATTAAGGACCAGGAAGGACACGTCATTCAAACGATTGGATGAGAACTGTGCAGCAAGGAGGAAACAACATGCCTGCCATTACATTTACCTCACGACACGAAGAGTCTCCGACTTGCTCACATGCAGCAGGAACGGCACCGTTCGACTATTTACCAAAATCCAGTCTGGACAGGCTTCGTAAAATCAATCATTTCCTCATTCATGCATTCCAGAGCAGCATCTCGGTTATCAAAGAGAATTTAACGGGCACTTATCTTTTTCTACTCGCAGATACCAACGGTGTGCTCCTCTCCATGAATTACAGTTCAGATCTTAAAACTGTAGTAGAACATTCCCCCATTCGTCCGGGCATGTTCTTCACAGCACAGAGCTGTGGAGTTAACGCCATATCTGTAACGATGGACAGCAACAAGCCTGTAGTGCTACTGCCCGAGCAGCATGAAAGTCCTTTTTTTCAAAGCTGGCATTGTTACGCCGCACCTCTGTCCATGGGATCGCAACATGTCGGTTATCTGGATGTGTCCACCATTAATGCAGATATGCAAGGTGAACTGATTGCCATTGCCAAGCTAATTCCAGCGTACATGCAGAACTGTTATCAGAGTCAACAGACTGCTGAAGTGTGCGACAAACCGGCGGTGGAGTTCACCGAGCGTCAGTTAACCATTCTGGAGATGATCGCCGGAGGCCTCACGGTAAAAGCCATTGCTTTGAAATTAAAGATCAAGGAATGCACCGTGAATCATCACAAAAAAGTGATTTTTAACAAATTAGGTGTGCAATCCAGCACAGAAGCTGTTTCAATTGCCAGCCGAATGTCTTATGTATAGAAGACCCCTATAGATTCCTATAGGTAGTATATGAGAACGTTTGTGCTACAATTTAGGAAGCAGGCACCATGTAGAGAGAGAAACACACACACACATTTCAGGAGGGTAATATGACAATTCCAAAAAAAGCTTCTTTATTCGCCATGCTCATTATGATTATGCTGGTTGCAGCTGCTTGCGGTGACAAAGCAGATAACACAGCTGCAACAAAAGAGCCTACCCCGACAGAAACAACGACGGGTACTGATTCTGATACAGCGACTACAGAAGAGACAGAGAACACAGAACCAGCAAGCGAAGAGTCCAAGGAAACTGATAATTCCCAAGACGTTGAGCTGGGGACTACGGAAAAAGGTTCTTACACCAATGACTATTTTGGCGTATCTCTGAAATTCCCGGAAGCATGGGAGTTCCAGGATGCTGCAGGCATGAATGAGCTGACAAGTGCTTCATCCGAAGCGATTGCTGGTGATGATGAAACAAAGAAAAAACAGATTGAACTGTCTCAGACCAAAACATTGAATCTGCTTATGGCTTCAAAGTACCCATTGGACGGCGGTCAAGTTGGCCCTTCCGCTATGGCCATTGCTGAGAAAGTGAGCTTGTTGCAAGGCATCCGTACAGGTAAAGACTACCTGGAAGCAACCAAAAAATTCATGGTGGATAGCCAGTTCCCTTACGATTATAAGGAAATCACAACGGAAACCATCGGTGGTAAAGAGATGGATCTGATGCAAATCACGATGGATGCTGGTGACGGTTCAACAATTACTCAAGATTACTATAGTACAATTATTGAAGGATATGCTTTCAACTTCATCTTCACTTACATGGATGATAAGACCAAAGCCGAGATTGATACCATCAAAAAATCGGTTCAATTCAAATAATCGCTTTCGATTACTGCCATTATACGAAGAACATATAACTCAACCCCGATAACGATCTGTGGAGATCATCGTCGGGGTTCTTTTGTAGTTAAAAAGACTATATATTGCACTAGCTAGATATGGCTACCCAGTGCCCTTCCGTGACTTCTACCCACTTGGAATGTTCCAGATTATAACGGTCCTCTACTTCAATATTTTCTCTTGTTGTTTCTTTCACAACATGTCTCTTTTTCTTCGCTTCTACCGCTGGGTCAGGCACAGGAATAGCAGACAGCAATGCCTTGGTGTAGGCATGTTGCGGGTTGGAATAGAGTTCTTCACTCTCGGCCAGCTCCACAATTTTCCCGTTATACATGACAGCCACTCGATCACTGATATGTTTAACCATGGACAAGTCATGCGCGATGAAGAGATACGTTAATCCGAGTCGCTGCTGTAACTCTTCAAGCAATTGTACGATCTGAGCCTGTATCGACACATCCAGTGCAGACAACGGTTCGTCACATACGATGAATTCCGGCTCCACAGCCAGAGCCCGCGCTATACCGATTCGCTGTCTCTGTCCACCCGAGAATTCATGTGGATAACGCTGCGCATGGGTAGGATCAAGACCCACCATCTCTAGTAATTCCTCCACCCGCTTCTCCCGCTGAGATGCTGTACCTGCAAGTTGATGAATATCAAGCGCTTCTCCAATGATATCCATAATCCTCATTTTGGGATTCAAAGATGCATAGGGGTCTTGGAAAATAATCTGCATATGTCTGCGCATCGTTTTCATCTCTGAAGCTGACAGACGATTGAGCGGGACTCCTTTAAACAGTACATCTCCACCTGTTGGCTCATGCAACCGCAGAATCGCACGCCCCGTGGTTGATTTTCCGCTGCCGGATTCCCCTACAACGCCGAGTGTCTCTCCTTGACGAATATGGAAACTGATATCATTCACAGCCTTTAAGGTGTTGCCTTTCCCCAGATTAAAATGTTGTCTGAGCGATTTCACCTCAAGCAACGGCTGATCATCCTCCAGATCTCTCGGGACCAATGATACCAGTTTTGGCTTTTTCTTCTGATCCAGACGTGGTAATGCATTCAGAAGTCTGATCGTATACGGGTGTTTGGGATTAGCAAAAATCTCTGTTGTAGTCCCAGTTTCCACAATCTGTCCTTCTTTCATAACAACAACCCGATCACACATGCCTGCCACTACGCCCAGATCATGCGTGATCAGAATAATCGATGTACCCAGTTGATCTTGCATATCTTTCATCAAATTCAGAATCTGAGCTTGAATTGTAACGTCCAGTGCGGTTGTCGGCTCATCGGCAATGAGCAATTCAGGACGACAAGCAAGTGCAATACCAATCATGACCCGCTGACGCATGCCTCCGGAGAATTCGTGCGGATATTGGTTGTAGCGTATTTCACTACGAGTTATCCCCACCCGCTCCATCATGGCAATTGCCTGTTTCTTGGCTTCCCTTTTGGACACCTTCTGATGTTTGATCAGACTTTCGGAGATCTGTTTCCCTACTTTAATGGTCGGATTAAGAGAACTCATCGGGTCCTGAAAGATCATACCAATATCACGCCCACGGATGCTCTCCATCTCTTTCTGCGTTTTATTCGCCAGATCGACCCCTTTGAACAGAATCTCTCCATTTTTCATCTGTGAAGGCGGCGACGCCAGCAACCTCATAATGGAACGTGCTGTTACACTCTTTCCACTGCCCGATTCTCCTACAATGCCCAGTGTCTCGCCTTTTCGCACTTCAAAACTTACTTCTCGCACTGCCTGAAACTCACTCTCTCCAGAATGAAAAGAGACCGATAAATCATTAACTTTCAATAAAGGTTCCATGTTATCACCAGCTCTCATCCGTTTTTCACATTCACTCATCTCATATGTATACCATTTAATTCCTTGACAATTGTTTAGACCCTAAATAATATATACTATATCAATCGGAATAATGCAATTTAAACCTGAATGAAAGGAGGCACGCTTGGTTTGAATCTTGCAGAAAGCAGCAGACTCTCGCGGTTGGTGCACAATTTAAGTTTTATTTATGGCAAAATGCTGCTTCATCCTTCCTACCGATATGTTCTGTTCATTCTTGGATTACCGATCAATCTGGTCGTGTTTCTAATATGGCGTTCGAATCGAAAAAATGACGGCTGGGTAGCTGCCAGGCAGACGGCTGAGCAAGAACTGCTCGCTTCTTCCTATCGGAACAAGCTGAAGTTGGAAGTGGAAGAACAGCTGCGGCGCAAACATCGTTTTTTCCAGCAACAGGTCAGTGAGGAAGAATTCACACGTCAGACAGAGGAATGGTTGGAAGAAACGGTTCAGAAAGAGTTGAAGGAGCGGACTTCTCGCATACTTCAGGAACAGGGAAGTCACCGTCTTACGATGGCCGATACATTCCACACCCTTATCGACAAACCGTGGTTTTTCGCGATATCGATTATTCCTGGCTGTCTGATGTATGGCATCCTCTTTTTGTATGGAAATCCTTATCTAAAGTACATATTTGAAAGAATACTGATGACGGTATTTGTCATTCTGGGCGTAGCAACACTCGTATTTACGATTTTGTATCTGTCTCCGTTCAACCCGGCAGCTAACATTCTCGGAGAGACAGCAACGCAGGAACAGATTGCAGCATTTAATCAGGTGTATGGCTTGGATCAGCCTTATCTTACACAGCTTTGGAACAATATTAAAGGAGTTGCTCTCTTCGATCTTGGCAAGTCTTTTGCAGGAAATGAAGACGTAACAGCAACGATTGCAAGAAAGTTTCCAATTACATTGACGCTCGCGGTCATCTCCCTGCTATTAGCACTTGTCATTGCGTTACCCATCGGTATCATCTCAGCGATTAAGCCTAATTCATGGTTCGATTATACGTTTATGTTCATCGCTCTGATTGGATTATCGATCCCGAATTTCTGGCAAGGACTTATTTTCATTCTGAACTTTTCGATCAAATTGCAGTGGCTTCCCGCCACCTTCAACCCGCAGAACTGGCTGTCGATCATTATGCCAACCATTGTGCTGGGCACGGGACTCACGGCTGCGGTGGCCCGGATGACCCGGTCTTCTACATTGGAAGTCATTCATGAGGATTATGTGATGACCGCCCGCGCCAAGGGGTTAAGCGAACGTCAGGTCATGCTGAAACACGCTGTACGTAATGCATTGATTCCAATCGTTACTGTGGTTGGACTTCAATTCGGAGCCATGCTTGGCGGGGCAGCAGTGACGGAGAAAGTGTTTAATATCAGCGGTCTCGGTAGCTATATTGTGGATAAACAATTCATCCCCGATATTCCGAGTATCATGGGCGGAGTAATCTACACAGCAATTACGATCTCCATTATCAATGTAGCGGTTGATCTGCTGTACGCTTTTATTGATCCAAGAGTGCGCTCCAAGATGAAACAATATTAAAGTGGTGTTGAACTACCTCTTAAAGCAGGTGTATTATGACAAACTCGTCCTTAACACAAGAAATGCGTTTCCGGCTTAAGTCTTCTCGAGAATACAGTCAGGCGAGCTTCGCCTGGATCACGTCCCTTCTCTTGACTGCCTTGTTGCTGTTCAACAGTTATGACTGGAGCGGGCAGACGTTCAAACCATTTCTGCTAACGATACTTGGGATCTATGTGTTCTTCACACTGGTCCAAAGTGTCATCACCCTTCGGATTCGAAAAGACTTGATCCGTACGGGTACGATCTCTACTTTGACCCGCAGGATCGCCTGGGTTCAACTGCTTGCTATCCTTTCTGGCAATATATTTATCGTAACGGCAGCCTTTCATCTGATGCGAAAAGCCAAGAATGTGGAGTACACCTTTGCGGTATATATGCTGTTAACCCAGCTGTTCGTCATCGGTGTATCTGCGTTAAATGTTTTCAAACCTTATGTGGCTGACAACTTTCTGCCCGCCATGGCGGTGCTGATATTTATTCTGGTCATCGACCTGGTCGTACTGATTATCGTATCCCGATATAACGCGACCTCTATCCTCCCTCGCTGGATGATCGGTGTCAGTGTAGTGCTGATTCTGACCTCAATCACAGGTAATGTATTTGCCCTATTGCTCGGCATTTCCATTATTGGACGCATTCGCAGACAGGGGAAACAAAAATCAAACTTCTGGAATGATCTGTGGGAGCGACTTGCTCCAAATATGACTGCCATGTCCGGTTTGTTTTTTATCATTTTTCTGTTCTCGATATCGATCTGCAGCTTCTTTACCTTTGACTACAGCATGGCTGTGGAAAATAACTACTCGGCGCTGCTTCAACCGCCTTCCCTTGCGTATCCGTTGGGAACGGACGACTTCGGACGATGTTTATTTTCCCGGATTGTATTTGGTGCCCGGATCTCCTTGATCGTAGGTTGCATGTCGACCATCATTCCTGTGTTGATCGGTGGAGTCCTCGGAGCATTCTCCGGTTTCTACGGAAGGCATACGGATAACATCATCATGCGGCTGCTGGATATTCTCTATGCGATTCCGGGAATTCTGCTCGCTATTGCCATTATTGCGGCGTTTGGAGCCAATACAGTCAATCTCATTCTGGCGCTGAGTCTGGGTTCGATCCCAACTTACGCCCGTACGATGAGAGCCAGTGTGCTCTATGTATCTACTTTTGAATTTGTGGAAGCTGCACGTGCACTGGGGTACAACAATCGTACGATTATTTTCAAACACATTATTCCCAACTCCCTTGCGCCCATGATTATCAAGTCCACACTCACGATTGGTGGAGCTGTTATCGCTACCAGCAGTTTGAGTTATCTGGGACTCGGCGTGGAGCCGCATATTCCGGAATGGGGTAACATTCTGAAGCTCGGCAGTACATACCTGGAGACCCACTCTTATCTGGCGATTTATCCAGGTTTGGCTATTATTCTGCTGGTTCTTTCGTTTAACTTTCTCGGTGACGGTCTGCGTGATGCGCTTGATCCCAAGCTGGAGAAGGCCTAAATGAGTTGTTGAAATGAATGATATAGAAAAAAGAAATCACACATCACACATTCAAGATATGGAGGGTAATCCCATGAAAAAACGTACACTGATCTCATTGCTATTAATTCTCGTCATTGTGATTTCCGGCTGCAGCGTAAAAACGAAAACCGAATCCCAGGCGGAGACCACACCTGCGGACACAACTGAAACTGCACAAAAACCGGCTGACATTGAACTGCTCGCCATGAGTTCTTCCGAAAATGATGTAAACATTGTGCGCGACCAGCTGACCAAAAACGGCTTCAATGTGAAGTTGAACCTGCAGCCGGATTACGGTAGCTTCAAATCCCAGCAGGATGCAGGGAATTATGACATTGCCTTGTCCAGCTGGACAACGGTAACGGGAAATCCCGATTATGCAGTGCGTTCCCTTTTCAAAACAGGTGGAGATTACAGTATCCTTGCAGATGCGGAACTTGATAAACTCATCGATCAGGCAGCTACTCAAACTCCAGATGAGTACAAAGACACGTACAAACAATTGGAAGATCGCTTGGTAACGGATCAGGCGTATATCGCTCCTCTGTACATTTCCCTGAAAAGTCAGGCTGTGAACAAAGACATTCTGAATGTCGACACCGTTCGTCTCTCCAAATCCCGCGCCATGGCTTGGGAACCGATTGAGTTCAAGGACAGCTCCAAAAATGCCAAAGATCCGTTGATTCTGACGCAAAGCGCATCCGTACTGACTTCCCTTGATCCCATCAAAGGAAACGACGGTTCCATCAACCAGTTGAACACCAATATGTATGTACGTCTCGTTAACCTGACAGATGACGATCAGCTGACAGCAGAAGGATCACTGTCCCATAATTTCAGTATTGCTGAAGGTAATTCAGACTACTACTTCATTCTCAGAGACGATATCAACTTTGCGAAGATTGATAACAAAAAAGCTGTAGATACAGGAGAACGTGTCGGTGCAGATGATGTTATCTTCTCCCTGGATCGCGCTAAAAACAAAGATTCCGTTCCGGATCACCGGACATACAGTTTGCATGAACACATCAAAGAAGCTGAAGTTGTAACAGATCTGAGTGCATTGCAAAACGTTAAACAATCCAGTGGCCACGGCACAATCCTCGAAGCATTGGAACAAGGACTGGGCAGCAAAATTACCGAACTTGTGACTGACAAAACCAAAGCAGATAATAGTGCAGGTAAATATCAGGTCGTTAAACTGACCACAACTGAACCTTTCCCGCAAGTACTGAACTACCTGGCTCACCAATCTGCGGGTATCGTGTCCAAAAAACAGGTGGAGAGCATCAACACATATGATGTAGCTTCCTTTGACGTCAACAAAGATATTCCTTACGGTGATCAGAACACGGTGACTGAAGGCGCAGCATACAATAACACCCTTTATACTAGCGGACCTTACATTTTGTCTTATAAAAATGACTATGAAGGTGTATTCTTAAAAAATCCGGCTTACCGTAAAGGCACGGAAGATGAGCCAAAAATTGCTCAGGTTAACGTTCGATTCATCGCGGATGCAGACAGCGCCCTCTCTGCTCTTCGCAGCAGTGAAATTCACTTATACTACGGTGTACCTGAAACCAAGTATGACATCATCGAAAATGACAGCAAACTGAAACTGCAAAGTCTGCCAAGTAACGCTGTCTCCTATCTGTTGTTCAATACGGCCAATCGTGAAGTTGCCAAGAGCAGTGACCTGAGAAAAGCCGTGCTGTACTCCATTAATCAGGATGAGATTTTGAGTTTCTACAAGAACAACAAACTCAAAGCATACTCCACAGTAAGCCCGCTCGTTCAGACCGGGAATGAATTGAAAGCCGATCCTGCAAAAGTAAAAGAATTCTTGAGTAACTACAACGCCTCCAAGTAAACGTATACCAACAAAAAGGCTGCTATCAGGATCATGTGTTTGATCCTGATGGCAGCCTTTTGTTATTCTTCCAGCACACGGCAATCTGCCAGAACATCGGGGTAGTTTCGGATGCTGTCCGCATCAGTAATTTTGCGAATAACTTTGCACGGTACGCCTGCTGCAAAAGAATGCGGTGGAATATCACGAGTCACCACGCTACCTGCTCCGATCACACAGCCGTCTCCAATCGTTACGCCCCCGCACACTGTGACATTTGCCGAGATCCATACATCATTACCAATCGTGACCGGCTTGGCATAACATAGTGACTTCACATCACCGTTCTGGTCCACCATCTGTCTCCGCTCGCTGGCAATCATGGGGTGAATGGGGGTAACAATCGTAACGTTGGGTCCAAAACTGGTATAATCCCCGATCGTCACTTGCGCGTCGTCTTGTATCGTCAGATTGTAATTACCGAAGAAATGCTCGCCTATCCGGGTATGCACACCATAATGAAAAAAGATGGGGCCTTGCATGAATCCGCCTTCTCCAATCTCTCCCAGTAGCTGTTGCAATATCTGATTCCTTTCCTCAGTCTGTTCTTCAAAGGTCTGACTGTAACGCTGACTGAGATTATGGGCCCGCCTTTTGATGACCTTTAATTCGGGATCACTTGGACTGAACAACACGCCCTTCATGATTCTCTCTTCTTCACGCATCATAAATCCTCCTTTACAAGAGTTAGCTTATAAAATATAACCCACAGACATGACCTGTGGGTTATAAGGCTTCTGATAGAATGCCTGACTTCAACGCCTGAAGAACCATTCCTCGTAACCCAGCATCAAAATCATGTTGGAACGAGTCCTGATGTACAATCTCGGGCAAAGACGGCATGGGGTGATCCTTCCCGTACTGTTTCCACGCCAAATCCAGCTCTTCTCTCTCCACCCGTTCCTGATAAATGACAATCTGGTGCGGGGCAACGACGGCATTAATCGTTTGCAGGATGTGACATACGTTCACTACAAAATCATTTTTGCTCATGTCACGGTGCCAATCAGGTGAATAAGGAAGATACTTGATCTCACCAAACATCCCGTTTTTCCCACGGATCATCTGTCCATTCAACATCATGCCCATACCCGGCGGGTATCGGTTCGGAAAATAAATTCCCGCTACACTCTGTTCCTTCATATCCGCATGCTGTGTACAGTATCCGCTAATCGCTGCATTAACATCATTCTCCACGAGAACGTTCAGTTGGAACTCGCTCTCGATCTCCCGTATCAGATGTGAGTGGATAAGCTCTTCATGACTGCTCACCGTGATGTCCCCATCTACGGCTTGCCCCGGAATACCGATGCCGATCATATCAATGGCGGGGTACTCCGTAACGAAACGCGCGATAAGTTGCAGCACATGCTGTTTATCGAAAGCAGGCAAAATGCTCTCTTCCTTCAACACAACCTTATTCTCCAGATTCATGACCGTTGCCGAAATCAACTCCTGGCCTTTCATCTCTTTAATGTAAAGAACCAAAGCAAGCTTGAAGTTATAATTATATCGATATGCCTGAGCAGGACGACCGCCGTTAGAGGGAACCACTTTATCCTGGAACAACTCTCCGCCATCACATAATTCCTGAATCAGCGCATTAATGGTCACAACACTAAGATTGGTTAATAAAGCTAATTGCGGTTTGGTCGCCGTCTCGATCTGCTGCATGACTTCACGCACATTATTCAAATTGATGTATTTCATCATTGTAGCGTTGGCTTTTTTCATAACCCTCTCGTTTCTACTCTGGTTCAATTGAGCCAAAGCAATGGTATGGATGTCATTCACACCATATCATAACATAATGCCTTACTCGAACACATGAGTTCCATCGTGCTGGCAATGGATCGAAATAGGCAGAGCTACTTTGTTCACTCAAACAAATCATCCATCGACTTCACAGGTTTCACTTCCATCGGTTGCTTTGACAAGGCCATACTTGCATAAGTACCTGCCCATATTATAACTGCCATAATAACGTAGACCATCCATACTTACCTCCCTGTTTCATGCGGATTATGATTTTGCGATACCACATGTGACTATCCCTCTAGTTAATAAACAAACTTTATAAAGTATATTACGTAAGTATGCGAGGATAATAGTTCTTTGTCAATATGATTTAGATTTATCCGAGCACTTTTCAGTCCAAGGAACATGTGGACAACATGACTACAACAACGCGTATTATCTCGATGCCCATAAAAAATAACTGCCGAAAGAATCATTCAACGATTCTTTCGGCAGCTGTTTGTTCAATATACAAGCAGTTTATTTTGAATAGATTCGCTGTACCCCGGGCAATAAGGTCACAACTTGAATACCCACTCCCCATGCAAAATAGACCAAGTGAATGATAGAGACTTCCTGAATCCAGTACACCTGCGCCATAATCCAGATGATGAGAGCAAACCCCGTATACAACGAAAAAGTCCAAGCCCAATAGCGATCAGGATAGAGATTCAGTCTCTCACCCACCCCCCAATGAATGTAGCAGATGAGCGAAATAGCAATCGTTGTAGGCATCACGCCAAGAACCAGCAATAGGATGATCCCCGGGAACAAAAAACTGGAAAACGGGGAGTTCCCCAACAAAGATTCGGGCAAATTCACCATACTTCCAGTTGGGTCGATGATTAAAATGCTCCCTCCAACGATTGCCCCAATCCCCAGAATTCCATGCATCAAAATGAGTAACCACGATCTGCCTTCACTCTGCTTCATCATGAATTGCTCCTTCCGTCCTCTCGTTTCTCAACCTCATACAGTCATTCATAGGCGGATTATTATCAAACCCTCTAGTACCATTCTCACACATGCCGCGTATTGTTCCTGTGCTTCTTTTCACTATATTGATCTCGAAAATCATTCGTAATGGAAAAACTTGATAAAAGAACGTACGTTCGGTATAATGAAATTATCCTGAATAAGCGAGAGGCAGATATGGACGACAAATTTATTAAGGAATTACGCGAGATTAGTCGGGATGACAGACGAAGATCGGAATTTATGATTCAAGGTTTGAAGGAAACACTGCAAGAACGCAAGGAAGAAGGCATACTCAAGCGCTGGATACGGCGTAAGAAAACAGAGAAAAAAATCTCTCAAAGATTTAATCAAGATCCTCACTCGGATCAAAAGTAAAAACATAAAAAGGAGGCGGAATACGCCTCCCTTGCTATTTACATATGTGAATCATTTAGATTAGTTAGTTGTGACTTAATCCATAAGTTTGCCAAAATACACATTTATTTTTCTAATGTGTCAAATCCTAGTTTGACTTGGTTCCTGATAAGCTTACTTACCTGCTGCCAGTTAGCTAAATGAAAAAAGAGCAGCCTGCCAACCTGCAGTCTGCCCCGTGCTTTATGAACTAACGTTTCCCGTTAGTTCAATGACCTCTTCCAATCAACCCTTGTATAAGTTTTCTCATATGTTGTCCCGTCTTCATTGTGGAATAGAGCTGCTCTTGAGTATGGTTCAGTAATTCTATTATATCCAAGCTTGGTTATAAGCTTTATCATTTTCGGATTCCCAATTGGGTCAACACTAACGAATATTTCAGAATAGCCGAGTTTCCTTGCAAGTTTTTCACGATGTCTAATTAAACCGGAACCAATACCATTGCCACGATAATTTTCATTTACATATAAGTCACTCAATTTGGGTGATAAGTAACTATTAAGTTTCAGAAGACCGAACCCCAAAATTGTTGATCTATCCATTTCAGCAACAAGGAGATACACTTCCTTTTTTTCTTGTTGATTCAAATACGTTGTAAATAAATCCTTGTTATTTCTCACATCAAGTAAAACTCTGATATCTTCTTTCTCTGCCAAGCGTATACTGTACTCCATACCCACCTACCTCCCCAATACTTCAGACTCTCGCCGATAGTATAACTCCCACATAATACCATAACAGAACTATCCTGCCCGTTAGTTGAACTAAAGCAGCCAATCACGTTGGTCTGCTGCTTTGTTGGATTTATTGAGCTATCGTTTCCCGTTAGAGTAATGTTCTGTACTTCTACCTATGATACGGATCACCGTAATGAATCAAAACATAAAGTATCTTTTAATCACAAGATATACATATCAACATAAACAAAATCCCACTCCATGGCCGAGTGGGATTTTGAATAGAACTTCTCTTTTGCGGAACTATCGTTCCGCTAAATCAAGGAAGAGTAGTACTTGTAACATACTTCATTCCAACTCTAAAATTGATTCGCCACTAATTATCGTACCATTATTCTTACCCTCACAGATTTCTTTCATCGAACCTGGTTTATCGAAGTTAAACACATGCATTGGCAAATTGTAGTCTCTTGCCAAAATGAAAGCTGATTGGTCCATTACCTTTAAGTTGTGTTCTAAAACGTCGTTGTAATGAAGCGAACGAAATTTCTTTGCATTTTTATCAAATTTAGGGTCTGCATTAAGAACACCATCAACACCTTGCTTTGCAACTAATAAAGCGTCACAATTAACCTCGATGGCTCTTTGTACTGAAGGATAGTCTGTTGTAACGTAAGGTTGACCGTTCCCTCCTGCAAAAATTACAATATAGCCTTTTTCTAGGTGGTGAATTGCTTTTAGACGGATGTATGGTTCTGCAACTGAAGTAATAGGTATAGCGGTCATTACCCGTACTTCCTTTTTGGTCTTGGCTTTAAGAACTCCACGAAGCATTAAACTATTTACTACAGTCGCAAGTGTTCCAATGTTGTCAGCTTCTGCCCTTTCTATTCCCCAGCTTTCCGCCATATTACCTCGAAAAATATTCCCCCCACCAATAACTAATGATACTTCAACTCCTAAGTTTACTATTGACATAATTTCATCAGCGATTTGGTCCAATCTTTCCGGTTCAAAACCAAATTCAGAGTTTCCGGCGACTGCTCCGCCACTTAGCTTAACGAGAACTCTTTTATACCTTGACAATTAATACACCCCCATAAAATAAAAACACTAAAGCAATAAATGCTTTAGTGTCCTAATGGAATGGAAATATGAAATTACACAAGTCGACTGAATATAAGTCTTACTTTTCCACCTCATACCCCCACCCCTTCCATGTTTTTCCGTCAAGTAATTTTACATTACGTGAGGCTAAATTGCAATTACCGTCATTATTAAATCTGCAAGCAATTTCAATAAGTTATAGAATGATTTACGATGAGCCGTATCAAAGAGCTACCTTGCCACTAACCTGTCCGTTAGCTTAACTAAAAAACAGCCGACTATTTAGCCGGCTGTCTACTTGAGTATTCTGAGTTCTGTGCCTTATTTATCTATTTCAGCTTATGATCTACCCCGTTTTTACGGCAGAATGGCAAAAGACCGGACTGGAAAACCAGAAGCTTTCTCCGCCTTCGGTACAATATTGAAAATAACAGCGCCTTTAGCCGGCACTTGATCCAGGTTTGTTAACAGCTCGACCTGGTATGTATTCTGGGCAAGTACATAATATTCTGCCAGAAGTGCCCCATTCTTCTGATAATCCACGGCCGAATCCGTGTCAAAGGTTTCATGCCCTATGGCTTGTACTTTTCTCTCCTCAAATAAAAACATAAGCGCACTAACCGACCATCCGGGTGCATGACTGTTGCCCTCCGCATCCTTGTTATCAAATGTTTCATGGTTAGGCCAGCGTTTGCTCCAGTCTGTACGTAAGGCTACAAAGCTTCCAGCTTCAATCACGCCATGCTCTCTTTCAAATTCAAGAATATGCTCTACATCCAGTGTGAAATCCGGATTGTTCTCTACTTCGGCAGACTGGTCAATGACCACAAGCGGGAGCACAAGCTCCTTCAAACCTAGTTCATCCAGATACCGGGTATCCCGAACGAAGTGGATCGGCGCATCAAGATGTGTCCCGTATTGACCCGGGAACTTGAAGCTCTGGGCATAGAAACCTTGATCGTGATCAAACAGTGTATCGAATTGTGCTGCCTCAAAAGCTGAAAAATGCGGAGAGTCCGGTCCAAACGTATGGGTCAGATCTACCCATTTCTTTTCTTTTAACAATTGAATGGCTTGAATGAGTTCGTTGGACATCCTTATCACCTCATGCACAAAATGGAATAAATTTCTCCTATTATATCTTATTCCACTGCAATTGGGGAGCAGTCCCTATATTAGTTCTTAGGGCTATAAATTTCAAATTTTAAAACTTCACTGACCGTAGTTGTCAGTGAAGTTTATTTATAATACAAGAGTAATCCATTCAATCATGAAAACAAAAGGAGCATGTATGATGCAAACGAAGAACGTATATCTATATGTATTTGATACGATGGCAGACTGGGAGGTAGGATATCTAACTGCTGAATTGAACTCGGGAAGGTATTTCAGGAAAGAGATCCAGGCTTTACAGGTCGTAACCGTAGGCGTGGATAAACATCCGGTAACTACCATGGGCGGATTGAACATCCTTCCTCATATTTCTATTGATGAATGTACATTGAAAGGTGACGACCTCATCATTCTTCCAGGAGGAAACACCTGGATGGACACCATCCATGATCCTCTATTGAAAAAAGTTGCTGCCTCTATAGAAGAGGGTACGGTTATTGCGGCGATTTGCGGTGCTACAGTTGCACTTGCAAAAATAGGAATACTGGATTCCAGACAGCATACAAGCAATGATTTAGAATACCTGAAGATGATATGCCCAGATTATACTGGAGAAACCTATTATGTAACGGAGCCTGCAGTAACCGATGGAAATCTAGTTACTGCATCTGGAATAGCTCCGTTAGAATTTACAATACATGTGTTGAAGCTGTTGAATGTCTTTGCACCAGAAACATTACAGGCCTGGTACAATCTATATCAGACTCATGAGTCCAAATACTTCTACGAGTTAATGAATTCTATTGCACCTGAATAACCAGTTTCCCGCGGGTATGATGGGTTTCACTCTTCCCATGTGCTTCCCTTACTCCCTGTTGAGTTAGCGGGTACGTTCCATCAATAATCGATTTGAGCTTGCCTTCCGCAGCCAGTTCAGCCAGCTGATCCAGTTGATCCCCTTTGGGCTCCATCATGAAGACGTTGGCCGTTACTCCGGCTTCCTTGGCAAGCTTCTCATCCGGTTGTTCTACCAAGGATACCAGATGCCCGCCAGACTTTAACACCTTGAAGCTATCGCGTTGAATATCACCGCCCATGGTGTCCAGCACAACATCATAATCGGAGAGAATCTCCGAGAAATCTTCTTTTTTATAATTGATAAAATGATCCACACCCAACGAACGAAGCAACGCTTCGTTTGATTCACTCGCCGTGGAAGCCACTTCAGCGCCGAGGGACTTGGCGATCTGAATGGCATACGTTCCCACACCACCTGCACCCGCATGAATGAGTACCTTCTGCCCTTTGCCTAAACGTCCGTGATCCACAAGTGCCTGCCATGCCGTCATCGCAGCCAGCGGGATCGCTGCCGCTTCCTCAAAGCTCAAGTTCTCCGGTATACGGGCAATAATGTCTGCATCAACAGCAACATATTCTGCATAGGTCCCGAATTGACGCGGACGTGCAAATACCCGATCACCTTCTCTGAACCTCGTGACATTTGAACCTGCTTCAGCCACAATACCGGCAACATCGCCGCCCAGAATCAACGGAAAATTCTCCGCTGCTTCTTTCATATAACCTTGTCTGATTTTGAAGTCTACTGGATTCACCGACGTGGCATACGTTTGGATTAATACCTGATTCACTCCACATGTTGGCTTGGCTACTTCCTGTTCCTTCAATTGTTTCGCTCCACCAAATTCCTCAATCACAATTGCTCTCATTAGAGATCCCAGCCTTTCCATTGGATTATCGTTATGCTCTCTCTTCCTTCATTACCCTTTCCCAGCTGTCACTTGACCTATTCATTCCAAAAATCATAGCAATCTGGGATTCACGATCCAGTTCAACAATCGTGATATAATGTCGATTATCGATTATGTTAAATCTTAATCCAATACTGAATCCAATACTTGAACAAGCGAGGTAACGATATGGAAGTTGAAGTAAGTACATTACATGCATTTTCGGACAAGGCTCTTGGCGGTAACCCCGCAGGTGTTGTTTTACAAGCTGCGCATTTGTCTGAATCCCAGATGCAGGAGGTTGCCCGACAAGTCGGGTTTTCAGAGACTGCGTTTGTAATGCCGTCGGATCAGGCTGATTTCAAAGTGCGTTTCTTCACTCCAAGTGATGAAGTTGATCTCTGTGGGCATGCCACGATTGCTTTATTTTATCTAATGAAGACACAACATCTCGTTGATGTTGGTACATATACACTGGAGACACTGGCCGGAATTCTTAAAGTCGTTATCGCAGTCAATGGAGAAGTCTATCTGTCACAGACATTGCCGGAGTTTGGGGAGATCGTGGACCGTCAGCAGATTGCTGACTCATTACGCATTTCTATGGAGGATTTACATTCCGAACTACCTGTACAGATTGTGTCTACCGGGCTACCCGATATCCTGATAGCTGTTAGAGATGTTGATGTTCTGACCAAAATTGATCCTGACTTCCAGCGTATCACTGAAATATGCAAGGCTCATCATGCCGTAGGTTATCATGTGTTTACACTCGAATCAGATGCTGAGGACGTTCTGGCAGAATGCCGTAATTTTGCACCGCTTTATGATATACCGGAAGAGAGCGCAACGGGCACATCCAATGGTGCAATGCTCTGTTATTTATACAAGTACAACCAACTCACAGATCCTCATCATCACACGTACACGATCAGACAAGGGTATACCATGAACCGCCCCTCTGAGATCCGAGCCAGATTAACTTTGAACAGCTCTAATGAAATCACACAGATTCAGGTTGGCGGTAGCGCAGTTCATATCAAAAACATTAAAATGGGGCTGTCTCATAAGTCATAAAAATGGCTAGGGACAGACCTGTTTTCCAAATTGTAAAACAAAAAGAAGCCTTTCCTTGGTAAAATGGAAGTGTCGAGCAACCATTTCTAAGGAGGGCTTCTTTTGTACATTCAATATACCATGGATCAACTTTTCTTGCCAATGGATTTGGAGACAGATATCCCCGAAAATCACCTTGTTCGTGTTGTAAATGACGCAGTCAATCGCCTGAGCGATTCCATTTTCTACTCGGCGTATCCTGGCGGAGGCCGCCATAGCTATCATCCCAAAATGCTCACCAAAATCATCATCTACGCCTACACCCAACGCATCTATTCATCCCGGCAAATCGCCAAGACTGTTCGCGAAAATATCATGTTCATGTGGCTCGCTGGGCGGCAACAACCGGATTTTCGGACCATCAATCGCTTCCGTTCCGAGCGGATGAAAGAGGTACTGGAAACGGTGTTTACCCATGTGCTGGAACTGCTGGTTCAGGAGCAATACGTGTCCATGGATCACTACTTTCTGGACGGAACCAAGCTTGAGGCGAATGCGAATCGGTACACCTTTGTCTGGAAAAAGGCTGTCGTCAAGTACCAGGCCAAGCTGCAAGAAAAAGTACATACCCTGTTCCAAACCATCGAAGCGGCCGAAAGTGAAGAAGATGCGCTCCATGCGGGTACAGACCTCCCTGAGCTCGGGGAAGCGTCTGTACTCACGGCAGAAAAGCTAGAAAAAGCCGTTGAGCAACTGGAGGAATCTTTACAAGAAAAACCGAAAAACAAAATCGTAAAGAAAACCGTACGCCAGTTACGCAAAGACTTGCTACCGCGGCTGCAAAAGTATGAGCACCAGATCCAAACCGCAGGGGAGCGGAATAGCTATAGCAAAACCGATCCAGACGCAACGTTCATGCGAATGAAAGAAGATCATATGCGAAATGGTCAATTGAAGCCTGGGTACAATGTGCAGATTGGAACGGAAAACCAGTTTGTTTTGGGTTACACGGTGCACCAGCGACCCACAGACACGAAATGTCTGAAGCCCCATCTCGATCATTTCGAAGAAACGCTCGGCAAAAGACCGAAGGCCGTCATTGCGGATGCAGGATATGGAAGTGAAGAGAATTACAGCTATTTCGAAGAGCAAAACATCCAGGCAATCGTCAAATATGGGACGTACCACAAGGAGAAAACCAGGGCGTGGAAGCAAGCGATTGGCAAGGTGGACAACTGGAGCTATAACGAAACGGAAGATGCATGGACCTGTGCGGCTGGGAAGACGTTACATTTTCGGTATGAAAGCGAGACGGTCACGGAAAGTGGTTACACGATTCGTACCCGCCATTATCGAAGTGAAGATTGTAGTACATGTCCTCTGAAAGCAACATGCACCAAAGCCAAAGGCAATCGGGAGATCGCGATCAGTCTGACCTATATGCGGCAAAAAAACGAGATGCGGGAACGACTGCGCAGCGAGGAAGGATACACCCTTTCTGTTCAGCGCATGACGGAGCCAGAGAGTGTATTTGGACAAATCAAAAACAACCGGGGATTCCGAAGATTCCTGCTTCGCGGCTTGCAAAAAGTAAGCCTGGAGGTCGGGTGGCTTTGCCTTGCCCACAATCTGCTTAAAAAAGCCGCAATGACGGAAAAACGCAAAAAGGACAAAGCTGGATAAACCTCTGCTTTGTCCTTTTTTGAACCTATGAGTGTTATTTCTTTTTGCCGATACGCTTTTAAGGGCTTTTGAGACAGCCCCTTTACGTACTTAGGATATGTAAACTATCTTATGCGAAAACAGTGTAGTAGCCTGTGGTCATCATTGAATTTGTTGTAAAAATCGTAGTACCGCTACCTCCAACTGGTTCAGTCCTGGCTGCTCTATAGGAAAATGGCCTGCCCCTTCCAAGATCACACATTCCTTGTCCACCACCAGACGATCAAAAAAAGATTGGCTGAACCTGATTGGTGTCATGGGGTCCAGTTCAGGGTGAACCAACAGGACCGGACACTGGTTGAACTGTTCCGGGCTCACCTCCGGTTTTTTATTAAGGAATGTTCTTAATAATTCCAACGGAATACGTGTAGCTGCCGCTTGTGGATCATTCATAATAAGCCGGGTTAAGTCCTTGTTATTAGTAATCAGTTGCATTCGGGATACCTGTTTGACCGAAATACGTACATGATCCAGCAGACCAGGGAACAGATCCATCATCCGTTTTCCCGCCCGGCTCACCAGACGATTCGGCGCAAGTTGGTCACGCATTTTCGGATTACTCGTATCTACAAATGTAGTTGCGATCAAACCCTTAACACGCTTGCTGCGTGCACTGGTGTGATAGGCAAGCATACCTCCGATGCTACTTCCCAATACAACGATTGGCTTGCCATCTTTTTTGTGTTCCCGTTCAATGAGTGACACAAGCAGCTCTATCCAAAGTTCGTAGTTAATACGTGTACCAGACATTGCATAACTTAACCCATACGGCGGAAGATCTGGCGATACCACCTCGTATCCATGTCGCTGCAACATGCGGGCATACGGAGCGAGCAACCTGCCATTGCCTCCCGCACCATGAATGAACAGAATTTTGATTGAAGACTCCGGCGCAGGTAAACGATCGATATGCAGATGAACCCCATTGGACTCCCACCATTCTTCCTCAGGAGCTGTATGCTCCCCTAACCTCACTTCTTCCGGGAAAAAGGCCTGATACTGTTTCCAATAGGGATGTGTTGTCTGATATGAAGGCAAACTTTTTTTCATACGTTACATTCTCCTCTTTTCTTATACAAAAAAAGCCGTACAGTGTACGACTTTTCGTTAAGAATACGTCTATGACCATACTTCTTTTTATAACACCTTCGTATATCTGTCAATCGGGGAACTGTACATTGCCCGGTACGATATATGCACCACCCGATCCATCATTAGGCAGAGCCGGGATCGTGTCATTTAATACCTGACCGCGAATATCGGTAATACGAACGTTTAGTTTTTCTTTGCCCAGTCCAGTTCCGAGGAAATGATTATAGTCTTGCTTTTCAAGATTGAGCCACGTGCCATCCTTCTGTTTCACTTCGAACTTCAGCACCGGATATTTGTGATTACGAACCTGAATGGCTGCCCACCACTGACTGCTGCCTTCCTTGATCCGATAGGAGACGTTGCCTTGAATTGGAGCTTTGACCACTTTCCAGCTGATATCGATTTTACCTGCCTTTGGGTCACCGATCAGGTTAAAGGCATTCGGTGAGAGATCCAGTGCTCCGCTGGCGCCTTCTGGATAGAGGTCTGTTACATAGACGGTTGTTTTGCCTTTAGGACCCTGCACCTCGAGATAGGCTCCCGCTAAAGCGGCTTTGACACCGTTATAATTGAGTTGGAACGGATTAAGTGCAGTAATCTTCATGTCCGCCGGGATGGGATCAAGCAACACCGCACCTCCCGAGTAGCCTGAGCCTGTATACGTCGCGTAACCCTGATATGTATCGTTCCATGCAGCAGATGCAGGGAGAGCAAATAATACGAGACTGAGCAACATCCCTGTACCGGCCCATTTTAACCGTTGAAATCTACTTTTCTTGTTCATAAGCTATTCCTCCTCGTCCGTTCTCGTGTAAATGGTTGGTTCAACTACTAGATTTGAATATAACATTATTTTACATAATGACTTCTTATTTTCAATCCCTCTCTACCAAATCACATCTATAGTCCTGCCTCTGGACTTGAACATTCACGACCACGCACAAGATATGGATACATACCATAATTTGGTGGAATATGTATAATAACAAGGCTGTATTCGATGGGTTCCCCGTAATAAAAAAACGCCACACCCCGGAGTAATTCCTCTCTCCGAATGGTGTGGCGCCTATTAAACACTACGGTCAGAATACCCAGTCTGTCCAAGGACAGCTAGCGTTTGACTCAACCTGTTTCCCTTCGTTTCATCCGCTTCCTTAGCCGCGCATACTGAGCATAGATCCGCGGAGATTCTTTGGTCAGTATAGGCCCCAGCACAGCCAGAATTAACACATACAACACGGCAAACGATTGGATGGATGCCATCAACCCTCCGGCCTTGCCGATGTTCGCCATGATAATGGAGAATTCACCCCGCGAGACCAGGGTAAAGCCCACATTCAATGATGCTTTAGGGCTCATTCCAGCCAGTCTGCCAGCGATCATACCTGCACCATAGTTACTGGCAATCGTCAGAATAACGGCAATAATCGTCATCCCAACAGCTCCGCCAAGTGAAGCCGGCTCGATGGTCAGGCCAAAACTGAAGAAGAAAATTGCACCAAAAAAATCTTTGAAAGGCATGATCTGATGTTCAATCCGACTCACATGTCTTGATTCGCCCAACACAAGCCCCATCATCAACGCTCCAATAGCTTCCGCTACGTGCAGCGTCTCTGAGAAACCGGCTACCAGGAAGAGCAGTGTCATGACGGTAAGCAGAAACAACTCTGATGACTTGATATTCAGTGCCTTATCAATATATTTGATGCTTTTCCTGCCAATAATCAGGAACAGCACAATAAACAGCAGGGCAGACAGCGATACTAATAGAACACTTAAGAATGAAGTTGCCCCGCTGAGCACAAGCCCGGTCAGGATGGAGATATGAATCGCGATGAACAAGTCATCAAACATGATCATGCCCATAATAATCTCTGTTTCAGGGTTTGCCGTGCGTTTCAGATCAACGAGCACTTTAGCTACAATGGCTGTAGAAGAGCTGGTCATGATCCCGCAGACAACAAGTGTCTCCTGAAGGGGCAGATCCATGAACCACCCCAACAGCAATCCAGAGACAAAATTCAGACCAACATAGAACATGCCCCCGGTCAGAATGGCTTTACCAGACTTTAATAAACGGGAGACCGAGAACTCCAAACCCAGATAAAATAACAAAAACAGAATGCCAAGCCTGCCCATAAATTCAATAAAGGTCGAACTTTCGATAAAACGTAAATCCACTATGCCGATCTGTGGTGCATGTGGTCCAACAGCCATACCAATCAGGATATAGAAAGGAATGACTGAAAATCGTAATCGTGAAGATATCAGCCCAGTAAGTGTAATCAGCGCAACGGCAATTCCCACTTCGAATATGAGCATATCCATAGGCTAAGTCCGTCCATCAGTCAACAATTGTTTGAGATGTTTGATCTGATTCCGTTCACCGGCAACTACAATTGTAGCTCCAGCGGTAAAAGCATAATCCGGGCCTGGATTAAAATGCTTCTCCTTATCCTTGGTCACAACAGCGAGAATTACGGCGCCCGTAGCCTGACGGATATCCAGTTCACCAATCGTCATGCCTACGCTTGCGGCGTGAGGCTCAATTCGCAGCCATTCGATTAACAGCCCTTCAAGCATCACTTCACGCTCATCCTGAAACTTCGGTTTATAGGTCATACCACCAACAATAGCGGCTACCGCCCGGGCTTCATCATCATCCAGGGTGACAAGAGATACCATATCACCCACCTCTTCAGGTGTATCCCCTGACTCCATATGGAATAGGTCACGTCGCTCGTCGTTATGAATCACAATGACCAAATGCTCACCACTACGGGTATGCAGCCAGTATTTACGTCCAATCCCTGGTAAGTCCGTCTCTTTAAAGTGCATGATCTGCACCCCCTAGCGCCGGCTCGTTCAAGGTTTCGCTCCTCAGCTCGATTCCCGTAATGCGGATTCTCATGGAACCTGATGGTGTATGAACAGACCTAACTTCCCCTTTACTGCCAAGCAGTAATTGACTCCCAACTGGAGAGAGGAAGGAAATACGACCCTCATCAGGATTAGTATCCTCTGGCATGACAATCATGAACGAATCTGACGTATGAAAATCGAGATATTCAAAATCAATATGACTGCCGATCAATACAGCTGAGTCCAGACCTTCATCAGGACCCATGAGCAGTTTTTCCACATACTCTGTATATGCGGACAATTGTTTTTCCAATTGTATCCGCTCTGGATCACGCGCGTCGAAATAGGCGTCGAGAAATGTTCTCTTCTCTTCACCGAATGTAAATAGCTGGCTCACCAGCTTCTCTCTGCAATTATGGCGGGAGGTCCTATGGTTCATAATAAATTTCACCCCCTATACAAGCCTTGTTCTCCATGTTGATTGGCATGTTTCTCTTCATCATCTTGTTTTCCTCCTTTATATTTTAAAAAGATCCCGGGATACGAGACCTTCTTACCATCTTACCAAAACTAATATTTTAATCCAGTATATTCGTCTAACTTGCTTTTTTATTATCATTTGTGGTCATATCTTCCATTTAATAACTTAATTCTTCACATCATATGGTAGATCCATAGAACATTTTAATTACTGCATAAAAAACATTTTATGAATTTTCATCTCGTATTTTTATTTGCTTTCCTGTATATTTAACTACAAACTTTTATTCAATTTATGCAAATAAGCCTCTACAGACTTTAACACAATAAAGGAGTGCATCGAAAAAGTGTCCACGATAACAAAAGAAACTACAGAGTCCGTTCAAGTTACTGCCGCAGAATATGTTCATTCCGTTTATGAGTCGGTTGTCGCCAGAAATCCGCACGAAGACGAGTTCCATCAGGCTGTCAAAGAAATTCTGGATTCCCTTATTCCTGTTATTGAAGCACACCCCAAGTATAAGAACCATAGTCTGTTGGAACAGCTTGTTGAACCCGAACGTGTAATCACATTCCGTGTCCCATGGGTAGATGATCAGGGCAAAGTTCAGGTTAACCGTGGATTCCGGGTGCAATTCAACAGTGCCATTGGCCCTTACAAAGGCGGACTTCGCTTCCATCCTTCTGTATACTCGGGCATCATCAAGTTCCTTGGCTTCGAACAGATCTTCAAAAATGCTTTGACCGGTCTGCCCATTGGCGGTGGTAAAGGCGGTTCTGACTTCGATCCCAAAGGAAAATCGGATCTGGAAGTCATGCGTTTCACGCAAAGCTTCATGACAGAGCTGTACAAATATATCGGTTCCGATACGGATGTACCGGCAGGTGACATTGGTGTAGGCGCAAGGGAAATCGGTTACATGTTCGGCCAATACAAACGTATCCATGGCGGGCATGAGGCAGGCGTTTTGACAGGTAAAGGACTGCTGTACGGAGGAAGCTTGGCACGTAAGGAAGCGACTGGCTTCGGCTGTGTGTACTTCGTGAAGGAGATGCTGCAATCCAAGGGACTCAGCTTCCAAGACAGCACAGTCGTTGTCTCTGGCTCTGGTAATGTGTCCATCTATGCCATTCAGAAGGCACAGGAGCTTGGAGCTACAGTCGTGGCGTGTAGTGACTCAGGTGGCTACATACACGATCCACAAGGCATCAACCTGGATACCGTGAAACGTCTGAAAGAGGTTGATCGTCTTCGCATCAGCGAATACATCAAAGAACACCCGCATGCTACATATACCGAAGGCTGTGAAGGCATCTGGTCTATCCCTTGTGATATTGCTCTTCCATGTGCGACGCAAAACGAGATCGATGAAGAAGCTGCGGCCCTGCTGGTTAAAGGTGGCGTGAAGGCCATTGGCGAAGGCGCGAATATGCCTTCCACCCTGGCTGCCATTGACGTCTTCCACGGTGCAGGCGTGCTGTTCGGTCCAGCCAAAGCAGCTAATGCAGGCGGTGTAGCCGTGTCTGCTCTTGAAATGTCACAGAACAGCATGCGGTTGTCCTGGTCATTTGAAGAAGTAGACGCCAAGCTGCATGACATCATGAAGAACATCTACACCAGCTGTGTAGAAGCTGCTGAAGAGTATGGCTGTGAAGGCAACCTCGTAGCCGGAGCGAATATCGCCGGTTTCCTCAAGGTAGCGGATTCCATGATCGCTCAAGGTGTAGTTTAATTTAAATACGTGATTCTCCACGATCAAAGGGCGTTCCCATCAATTTGGGTAACTGCCCTTTTTTCCTTGTCTTCAATTGCTCTAATCGCAAGGCAATGGTAAAGTGGTACTGACGTAATTCCATCTATTTGTACTATTATAAGGAAGTGTTTACATTGTCTAACCAACCATTTGCCAGCACTGCGAGTCCTCATCTTAGCGCAGACTGTGAGCAATGTTTTGGCCTGTGCTGTGTTGCCTTGCCCTATGGCAAGTCATCTGACTTTGCTTTTGATAAAGCCAGCGGCACACCCTGTCCCAATCTGCGCACGGACAATCGCTGCGGTATCCATACTCAGCTTCGGCAGAAAGGGTTCAAAGGTTGCACGGTATATGACTGTTTCGGAGCTGGACAGAAGCTGTCCCAAGTGACCTACGCGGGCAAAGATTGGCGTGATCATCCAGAGTCTGCAAACGAGATGTTCGATTGTCTGCCTGCTTTGCGACAACTTCACGAGTTGCTCAGTTATATGAAGGAAATGATGATGAGACCGGAGACGTCATCCCTTCACTCGGCATTTGGTGAGTTATATGAGGAGATTGAGCGCTTGAGCAATCTGGAGCCTGCGGCACTCCTCCGTCTGGACATCGCCAATTATCGGTCCAGTGTGAATCAACTCTTGGTTCAGGCAAGTGAGTTGGTACGCGCGAATGTGCCACCCACCGCTCATGGACAAGGGAAGTCGAAGAAGAGTAAAAAACGTACCGGAAGTGACTTTTTTGGTGCCAATTTAAAAGGAGCTGACCTGCGGGGCGCAAGCTTCCGAGGGGCTTTAATGATCGCAGCCGATCTCCGAAATGCAGATACACGAAATGCGGATTGGATTGGCGCGGACTTGCGGGATACGGATCTGGGCGATGCAGACCTGAGAGGTGGCATCTTCCTGACGCAATCCCAGATTAATGCAGCCAAAGGTAATGTGAATACCAAGTTGCCGGATCATCTTAACATTCCCTCACACTGGGTGTAGGGTGCCATTTCCGCAAGAACACGAGCAGGAATACAGGTAGGATAGACCTGCCAATTCATATGAATGTATGAATCGTATACAGCAACAGCCAAAAAAAACAGCTCGTCCTATACATCCAAGGACGAGCTGTTTCTATAAAATCATTGGAACGAATCAGAATTACAACAAGTCGCGGCGAAGATCTTCAGCCGATTTTGGAGACAAGTGACCGAGCGGAATATCAAATACCGTTTTCGCTCCCTTATGTCCTTCCACGCTCAAGCGTTGTGCGGCTCTTGCATACGCCACAAGTACGCTTGCTGTAAATTCAGGATTGCTGTCGAGTTTCAGACCAAATTCAATAATTTGCTTTTGACCAGCACCTGTAACCCCACTGCGAATTACAAATCCACCATGCGGCATACCTTCATGCTCGGATTTCAATTCTTCTTCGCTAATGAATGTTACAGTTGTATCGTAATCTGCAAAATAGTTAGGCATCGACACAATCGTCTCACGGATCTCATCCTGATTAGCACCATCTTCTGCTACCACATAACATTGACGCAGATGTTTCTCGCGTGTAGACAGCTCTGGTGTCTCCCCTGCACGAATGCGGTTGATTACCTCTTCAACAGGTACAGTATACTGTACACCCGCCTTAACGCCTGGAACACGACGAATAGCATCCGAGTGGCCTTGGCTCACACCTTTGCCCCAGAACGTGTACTCTTTTCCTTCTGGCAAGATGGACTGTGCAAGCAGACGGTTCATGGAGAACAAGCCTGGGTCCCAACCTGTGGAAATGACACTTACGTGACCGCCTTGCTCTGCCGCAGCATTAACTTCCTTGTAGAATTCAGGAATTTTCGCATGTGTATCGAAGCTATCTACCGTATTGAACAACTTGGCGATGGCTGGTGTCTGCTCTGGAAGGTCGGTTGCAGAACCACCACAGAGGATCATAACATCAATCTTGCCTATGTACTGCTCCGCTGCAGAGATATGCTCAAAACGTACTTCTGTGCTTTCAGCGACCATCTGCTCCGGATTACGACGTGTAAACACAGCAATCAGTTCCAGATCCTCGTTCTGGGAAATGGCTTTCTCTACACCTTTACCCAAGTTACCGTAACCAACAATACCCACTCTAATCATGTTCAATCCTCTCCTGTCTTCTTCTATAGTTGTCTATTACTCTGTTTATAATGATATAACATACCATGTAACCTGTCAGGTTTCCAGTTCGAAATAAAAATACCTTGCAGCGGTGCAGCAATAATGCGGCTCCGTATGCAAGGTATTATGGCGTTCATTCGTTATTTTATGAAGAAAAAAAGCAGGAAAGAAAAATAGCCCTTCTCTTCTGCTTATGATTCTGTCCAGGTCAACGTCAGTTCAATGACGCCTTCCTGTCCCGCATCCGTCAACTTTTTGGCAAGGCTACCATCATCGCCAGTGCCGCACAGGCCAATACATATTTCCTTCTCTTCACCATCTGTTACCACCCCTTCATCTTTGTTTCATGTGCTAATCACGTTCAAACGGCTGGATCACAGGCACCGCATGAACGTTATTCTTAACCCATATCACAGATACAGATAATACACTTAGAGACAATAGACAACTGGCTACAAGAATGGACAGGAAGCGGGTGATTACTTTAAACTTTTTCATCCATCCCTCCTCCTCATCCTGTTCATCATGTGTTTGTGGAATCATGTTACTCATAGGTCACTGGACGGTGTCACTAATTTCATGATCTCGGCGGCGACAATATCCGGTTGACTGTTGTGGATACTGTGTGTCGCTTGTGGAACCGTCAGCTGTGTTCCGTGTCTTGACCATGAAGCAAAATTCGCTTGGTCGGCCTGCCAAGCCTGACTGACCTCATCCGACTCCTCCGAACCGGCTGTGAGGATCGTCAGGGGGAAGCCAAACTTCGTTTTGTTCTCAAGCACACACGCTGCATTTGTTCTGGAATTCCGAACCTCTTCCATGACATTGTCATTGTACGCATGTCTCAGCGTTGATATCGTGACGGCTTTTTTCATCGGTTCCGTTACCAGATTTGGGTCAATGACCAGAGATGCCATCATGCGATCCGATTGCAGCAATGTTCGTGCGATGCCTGTTTTCACCAGAAAACGGGACCAATCCATCATCCATTCTGGTGTATTCAAGTCCGTACGACTGTAATATTCCGGGCTTCCGCCATCGATCATGACCATGCCGGCCACCTCATCAGGATACCTTTGCGCAAACCGCAGTGTCTCCAGCGCCCCCAGGGAGTGACCAACCATGATGTAAGGTGGACGTTGACCGGAAGTGCGCAGCAATTGGTGGATCTCTTCCGAGATGGTATCAACATCACGAGGGTCATCCGTATAGTCGCTGTATCCGTACCCGAACCGATCATATACCGCAATTTTCACCTGTGATTTCAACTTGTCATATAGCGGACTGAAATCCACATACGGATTAGGTGTACCCCAGCCTGAGGCAAACACCACGGTTACCTCTCCTTTGCCGGCGGTGTAGAGGTGCATGTTGCGACCACTCACTTCATAATACTTGCCTGGCGGGGGATAGGACTTCATATCCTGCGTGGATTGATACGCTTCATACGCTGTACCTGCCAGCAGCAAAAGTCCTGTGGCAAGCATGATGCCTCCCAGCACTTTTAACCCTCTCCGTAACCCCTTCTTCATCTTCTCTACCCCTTACCCCAAAGGTTCATCTATATATGTATGCTTCAATCGTACCCAAGAAATAGCGAGATTGAAACAATCCCGAGTCCAGTTCTTTCCCCAACCAAAGTCCAGTGTCCCTCCCCTACCTGTAACGCAAAAAAAAACTGCAAATCTCCCATTCAGGAAACTTGCAGTTCATCTATACTTGTTTTCTAAAACTCTTACCTCAATCTATCTAACGATGATCCTTACCTATAGTTGCAACGTAAGACCCACCGGGCAATGATCACTGCCCATCACGTGGCAGTCGATATGCGCATCTGCTACCTTAGGTGCCAATTGATTGGATACCAGAAAATAATCAATGCGCCAGCCCACGTTCCGTTCTCTAACCTTCGGCATATAAGACCACCAGCTGTATACATCCGTACGATCCGGATATAGATGGCGGAAGCTGTCCACATAACCAGAAGCAAGCAAATCGGTCATCTTGCCACGCTCTTCAAGGGTAAATCCCGAGTTGCCCAGATTGGGCTTCGGATTCTTCAGATCAATCTCCTGATGAGCCACATTCAGGTCACCACAGATGATAACCGGCTTGGTCTGCTCCAGTTGCAGAATGTACCCCCGGAATCGATCCTCCCATTCCAGACGGTAAGGCAACCGGGTCAGATCCCGCTTTGCGTTAGGGGTATAAACGTTCACCAGATAAAACTCATCGTACTCCAGTGTAATCATCCGTCCTTCCGGCTCGCTGTCCTCCTCCATCCCGTAACGAACGGATATAGGCTTGATTCGGCTAAATACAGCCGTACCGGAATATCCTTTTTTGATCGCATAATTCCAATATTGATAAACATCTTCCCCCAGGTCCATCTCAATCTGTCCGGCTTGCAATTTGGTCTCCTGAAGGCAGAAAATGTCCGCCTGACTCTCTTGATAATAATCCATAAATCCTTTGGTCACACATGCCCTTAAGCCATTCACATTCCAGGACACCAGCTTCATATCCTCATCTCCTCACATCTCTCCAATATAGCATGGGCTCATTCAGAGGGACAAGCCTTACGGCTCTGGAATGAGATGGAGTCATTGGAATCCTGATGGGGCGAGCTTGCCTATATTTCGCTTCGTAACTTAGAGAACACCCGCAAGGTCAATATATCTGCCTTTCTCAAACTCATGCTGCCGCAGTACACCTTCCTGTTGAAAATTAAGTATATGTAACAGGCGAATTGACGCCTCGTTCTCTGGTTCAACCTTTGCTTCGATCTTGTTAAGCTGCATGCATGTGAATCCAAAATGTAACACAGCATGGGCCACTTCAGTCATAACACCGCGGCCCCAGAAAGAGGAACACAAATAGATCAAACCTAAATTGCTCACTCATGCTTGGTCTCCTTTGCAACATTCATTGTAGAAGTCCATTTTACTACACTTGCCTTCATCAAGCTTTTACTATTAATATGTTCTATTAAGGCATTACTGTAGAAAAGGATACATAGGAGAGGACGTGCTATTATCACACAATCATATGACGTTATTATCGTTGGAGCCGGCTCCATGGGTATGAGTGCAGGATATTATCTATCGCGCAGTGGATGCAAAACTTTATTAATTGATGCCTTTGATCCTCCGCACACGGAAGGAAGCCATCATGGGGATACCAGACTAATGCGCCATGTGTACAGTGGCGGGCCTGACTATATTGCCATGGCATTATTAGCACAGAAGTTATGGCACGAGCTGGAAGAAACGACCGGAGACCAACTGTTTGTTCCTTCCGGTGTACTAAATGTGGTTGATCCGGAGATTCATTCCTTCCACAACCGATTGAGCCATGCAGATGATGCAGGTATTCGGTATGAAACGTTGCACGCAACCGAGGTAATGAAACGCTGGCCAGGTATTACAATACCTGAACATTACGAGGGTATGTATGAGCCTGATGCGGGTTATCTGTATAGTGAACCCTGTATTCGTGCCTTTCGCAAGGCAGCCGAGACTCACGGTGCCACCTTGTTAACGCACACGCTTGTGGAGCATATCGAATACGGACCACATTCCGTTGCAGTTCAGACTTCAGGTGGTGAGACATACCATGCAAATCAAATCATCCTGAGCGCTGGCGCCTGGTTTCAGACATTAAAACCTTTTGTGGATCTCCCCATTCAGGCAGTGCGTAAAACGGTTGGATGGTTTGATGCACCAGAAGCATTGTATGGCGAGGCACACTTCCCCGGTTTTACACTGGCAGGAAAAGAAGGTACATATTATGGATTTCCAAGCATTGGCGGATCAGGTCTGAAGATGGGTCGTCATGATACGGGCCAAATGTGGACACCAGGAAGTCCAATGGCTCCTTTTGGTACGGAAGAAACGGACGAGGGGGATCTGCGCAGGCTGCTCGAACTTCATATGCCTCAGGCAGCTGGGGAATTGAAACGTGGTAGTGTGTGCAAGTATGAATTCACTTCGGATGAAGATTTTATTATCGACCGACACCCTGCCCATGAACGTGTGTGGCTCGCAGGCGGTTTCTCCGGTCACGGCTTCAAGTTCGCAAGTGCCATTGGGCAGATTCTATCCGACTTGGTGCAAACGGGACACACGGATCAGGATATTAGCAGGTTCGCCCTATCCCGTTTTTGTTAAGTACCAGCTGGGTGGATGAATATATGTATGTCTAAAATAGCTACTTTCCTTGAGGGTGCAGTGTTGCTTAGAGCACTGCACCTCCAAGAAAGAAGGACACGTAACAACGTTTAATTCATGGGTACTCACACTAATTAACTTTGACTAGGCTCCATTGCTGATTGGCTCCGCCATTGTCGGCCCACTGAATCGTGGAGGCACCTGCGGTTAGAGAACCTTGATTGATGTCAACCGTCAGGCCACTGTTTCGATTCGCAAGTACCACATATCCTCCCACATCAATTGGCAGCCATTGCTGATTGTTGCCCCCGTTATCCTGCCACTGAATCAGAGCGGCTCCGCCTTGTGTGGAACCCGAATTTACATCCAGCAAAAGCCCACTGCCCACATTGCGGATGTTGTAATATCCGTTACCTGCGGACTCCAGCTTCCACTGCTGGTTGGCTGCTCCATTATCATTCCACTGAATGATTGTTGCCCCACCCGTAGAAGAAGCACCGTTAACATCGAGTGCAAGTCCACTGTTGCGGTTGATTAATTTGTAGATGGCCCCGGATTCATATCCTGTACCGCCATTGTAAGTTGCACCGGAAATGACGTAAGTTGTGACCGAATTGGCCTTGGCCGTAGCGGTAAAGGTTTTGTTTTGCACCGAAATATTGGTCAGTTGCTGCAACTTCTCCGTTGAAGAGGTCCGATATACTTGAGCAGACGTTCCTGTGTTAGTAAAACGACTGAGATCATAGGTTACCGTTGTATCTGTCGATTCCGAATTGGTTGTAACCAGTACCACTTTGCCGGAAGCTGCATCATAGGCTGCAAGGGTATTGGCATCACTCATGCCGATAATCTTGTACCCAGGACGAATAAATTTGCTGTAGTTGCCCATGACATAATATTTTTGGTTCACGGTGTAACTGGTCGTTTGCGTATTGTTCAACACGTTCTTGAAGAATCCCCATCCTTCTGCACTATCCACGGCTTGCCAATACACCCATCCACTTGCGCCCATATTACGAATATCCTTGAGGATGGTCCGTGACATCGTAAGTCCACTTGCATCCCCATCTCCATATTCCGAGGTCCACAGATGTTTTCCCGCAGAAGTCGCTGTGTTGCGCAAAGCAGTACGATTGCTTCCGCCATACGTATGGGTGTTGATCTGAGTGATCGCTGATTTAACTGCATTGCTGTAGCTGTTGAACGACACATTGGTATCATCGATACTGTATTCTTCCGGTGCGCTCAGCTTCGTGGACAGGCCCTTCGCATTCAACGAAGCTTGTAGCTGACTCAGAATTGTGTTCTGATCCGCCCGGTCAAAGTGCATGCCCTCCTGGTCATTGCCCTGCTTCCACCACGTCGAGATCGGTTCATTCAGCGGAGTTACACTATCAAATGTGATCCCCCAGTTATCCCGAAAATGCTTCACAACCTCGGTTAAGTAATCGGCAAAATCATCGTAGTAATCAGGCTTGAGGTTGTTACCACCATTGGCCGAACCGGACACATTACCACTAATCGTCATCCAATAAGGTGCGGAATTCGCAAAAGCTTCGATGACATTCACGCCTTGAGCTTTGGCAGCTTGCAGCATATATCGTTGGTTTGCATCTGCATTCCAGTCGTACACGCCGGGAGAAGGCTGGTAACCAGGAACGGCTTTGCGATATTCAAGGATATTGGACGATGGATTATCCCCGCCTCCAATGTTGTACCGCAGGATGTTCAGCCCCAGTCCGGTATTTGCGTTGAACATTTTCTCCACATACTCATCCCGATTGGAATATTCTCCAACCACTTTGCCCCACCACGCGAGGGATGTTCCCCATCCTTCCATCGTCTGATATTGCTTCGATGGATCGGCAACAGCCGTGTAAGCTCCTGCAGCAGATACCTCTGTGCCCAGACCCAAACTGCCTGTTAGCAGACTTCCTGCCAGCAGCAGCGAACTCATTCGTTTTAACCACTTCATCCGCTTCACTCCTTATCATTTTACACTTGCACTCCGATGTCAGAACAACTTTCCGATCGCTGTTATCCCCTGATTTTTAATTATTCTTAAAAAGGGGAAAATCCGGGGATAGCGTATGCTTCCGATGCAGCTTTCTTTTAGAAAGCTTTTTAGGCGCACGCTTCGCTTCTTCAAGTTATTTCTGACCTCTCCGTTATCGTGTAAATGTATAGTTTAACTTAGAAAATAAACACCTATTATTGTGCAACCTCTCTGAAGGTCGCGTCTGACTTATCTAGTGCAGTAACGACAGCTTCCAATTTCAGCACATTATTGTAATGTCTCAGATACAGGTTCGGGTTACTAAATGACGCGTACGATGTCCAACTAGCATTAGCAAGTCCATTTACACGTTTGAATGTGGCGTCATTTCGGAATGTAGCGCTGCCGTCATTTTTCACAAGTGTAATGTTGCCATTATTATTGCGCAGGAAATAACCCGGATAATTCATGGACTCAAACGAAATGCCTGTTGCATTTGACAGCCCGGGAACGATACGGAATTGTGCATCCTCCGCCGGACTGACATTGACATCAATCCGTGCCTGATAGTTATAGTGACGTAAGAAGCTGCCAGGCACATTGAATGACTCCAGCTTGCGGATATCCCCCGGTTGTCCGGATTCTTTCAATACGGTCATATGCCGGACGAGTCCGGTAAGACCTGCAATCTCTTGTTTGGCACCCCAAGTCTGGAAGTTGTCAGCAGAGTCGCTGTAATAATATTTTTGTGTCGCATAGCCGTCAAAGTAGATTCGCCATGAACCATTATCCAGCTGAACAAGCGCCGGACCTTCCACCCAAGATCCCCAACCTGCCCAATCCCCTGTGCCTTTGAAGGTATAAGGGCCCGTTAGCGAAGTGGATGTCGCATATTCAATGTATTTGGTGGTCTCGTTTTTGGTAAAAGCATGATAGGTTGAGCCTGTCTTCACGATAAAAGTGTCGATATAATTGGGAGCAATGCCTGCCAATTCAGTAGGTGCAGACCATGAGGTAGATGTTAGATTGCTACCTGAAGCTGTGAGTACATAAGGTTTGAAATTCTGATAGTTGCCTGGTGAGAGGGACACGATAATGTTCAGACTGCCGTTGCTGTCTTTGAACCATTCTGGTGCCCAGGTGTGTGCGATTGTGGTCGGTGTGGATAACGTAATGTTACGGACAAATGTCCAGTTTACCTTATCCGGGCTGGAGGCGATCCCAATGGTGTTACCCGACCAGTTCGTGGTGTAGACGACGTAATATAGACCATCTGTGTGCTTCATGATGCTGGGATCGCGAATCAGATCTGCCGGAGGTGTATAGGCTGGCCCTTTTAGCAAACCATAGTGGGTTGCATTATACGATTCATAGATATACATATTGGACTCACTTGTGTTCGTAAAGGCGGATATCGTATAAACACTTGTCGCTGCTCTGGCTGTATTGGGGAATAACATCGTTAATAGAAGTAATGTTCCGAGCAGCAGAATCATTCCGGCCTTGAAACCTTTGGACTTTCCTATTCCTATTCCTATTCCTATTCCCTCTTCCTTCTTCGTCAACATTGGGTCATCTCCTTATCCATGAGTGATGAACAGAGGAATACCTTACTGTATTACCAAAGAAAAAGCGTACCTGGGACTGCCCCTGAAGATCAACACCTCACGACTACCTGTTCAAATTCCAATTACATGAAGCATCACTCCCTTCACAGATCATGGATGAACACTCTTTATATATGTAAACGGTTACAATTGATTGTGCTACAAGTGTTACCTTAGGTTCATTGTACGGACTTGATCACCACAGTCCCCCATTCCCTTAGCTAATTCACGCACAAGACTGAATCCAAAGATTCACAAGCTCGGGTTATTTGACTAAGAAAATGAGGTAGTGTGACTATGGTAAAAGGTGAAATGTTGCGTCCAACTCGAACTATCTCGATCCAGTTCTTGTTCTCAACCATAGTTGGATCAGTAAGACAGCTAACGATCCATACATGAACTATTCCACCACAACCCACGGATAACGGGATAATGCGTCCAACAGGAATCGTACCCGTTCTGGCGTTCTGCCTTCTTCATCGAACAAAAGTAATTCATTCTCTTCCTGTAGCCATGCTACTGGAATTTTGTAATCCTCTTGCGGACCAATCTGCCAGTAACGGCCCAGATGATGTCCGTTCAGGTGAATCGTTCCTTTGCTCATCCCGGTCAGGCGAAGCATCAGGTTCACTTTATGATGCTCTGAAACCGCAGACTTCGCGAAACGCCAGCGGTACCAGACCGGCTGACCATACGATCCTCGGACTGGAGTATGATTGGATACAGGGTGAGACTTCTCACTCAATGTAGCACGATTAACCGATTCATTTGTGGGGTGGGGCACCAGATTGGCAGTACAATTGCCACCTGCGGCGATACCAAGCTGTCCTGCACGCTGGATTGACCCCTGTGCTCCAGGATGGATCGATTCCTGTCCTACCTCGTAGCTCTCCCATTGTTGCGGAAGCAATGCATCCGTCCCTGCCATACGCCAATCCTTTAGTTCTCCCTGACTCGGATATGTGATCAGTTCCAGTCGATTCAGCGAAGAGCGGCTATACGGCATTTCCAGTGTATTTGTCTCTCCGGGCTTGATATACAAGGATATGTCTAACGTCTGGAAGGCAAACCAATCCTGATATCCTTCCATCGGAACTTCGATGCCATTGATACGAAGACCTTTGCTCAAGGCACCCACAAGAATCGCCCGATCCATGCCATCCAGAGTAAAGCTTCTGCTCAGAAGTGGAGCCCCTTGGAGAGAATTCACCTCATCGAGATGAACACTTCCACTCTCCGTACGCCAATCCCGACGAATATCCCGAGCTTTGCCGCCCAGATACACAGCACCAGCCAGACCTTTGCTCTCACCCAAATACGGGGAGAAGTTCAATCTGCCCATATGTTGTACCAGAATTTGAAGTGTATTCTTCCCTTTGGCCACCTGCAACTGCACTCCAGCGGCACCTACCTGACGCACTAATGCCTGCTGAACACCATTAACAATGATTCTGGCAGTATCCTGGATATCCGGCAAAATGAGGTTAGTGATCCCTTCGGTTGGACTCTCGAAATCACATTCGTACAATAAATAACCAAAATCTTGTCCGTATCGAGAAAAGTCTTCGGGTTGTCCACTCGCCGGACGCTGCTTCGCAGTTAACGTAACACGTGACAGCTCAGGAGAATCAGACAACGTCGGCGCACTCGGTAACGTCCACGGAAGCTGCTGCTGTATTCCAGCGATGGACTCCTGACTGACGAGAAACTCGTGACCTGTTAACGTCCGTTCTCCATCGGTCCAGTCACCAAGCAGCGTAATTGTGCGATCTGGGTCAGTAATCATGCCCTTGACCTGACCCGATGGTAATACGTCTACGTCATCGAAGCCGATCGCATAACGAAGTCCCTTCTGATCTGTTGCTTCCAATCGCCATGTTCGATTCATCGTTTCTTGATCCAGAATGATGAATCGGATCGGTGTGCCGTTTGCTTCCAGCTGGATCGTTCCCGGCTCTTGGAAATGGAACAAATCGAAGCGGTATACGTTCCTGGCTGAATCATGTTCGACCAGCACTTGCACTGTGCTGCCCGTGACGTTCAATGCCCCTGCTTCCAGTTCAAGAACAGAACGCTGCCCGGCAGCGGCCACGATGAACAGGTTCAATTCTCCGTTTATCATTTCATTGCCCGTAATCATCGTACCCGCAGTCAGGTATACGTGTTCAGCAATCTGTACTCGATCCAGCAACGGAACAATCTGACCCGGATTCACCGATACGGGAAGAGTACGGCCTTCCTCCAGCGTAATGTGCATCGTCTCCCGTTCATCCTTGTGACTCTCCAAGAACCAAATCTTCTGGTTGTCAGCCTGTCTGCCTCGTACAGATATGCCCTCAGGATGACGTACAACGATCTGTTCTTCTGGAATTCCCTCTGTTTCCATCAGAAGGGCCCCGAAAGCATGGACGAAATAGGACAAATTCTTGATTACTGCATATTTCGGTGTCACCCGTCCATATTCGTTCAGCGGTGCATCATAGTCATAGGACGTAATCATGAAGATGTCACTGCTACCCATCGTTCTGCCGCCATATCCACCAAAGTTTGTGCCACCATAGAACATGTAGTGACTGATTCCGGTATACCCGGCACGCAAAATCTCCATGATACGTCTCTCCAGCAAAGGCGCCTTCTTCTGAATAGCCGAAGGCCCTCCCCAATTCTCGAACCATCCGGTCCAGAATTCCGTGACCATCTTCGGGGTGTCCGGCTGTTTGACTCGAAGTTTCTCATAATGCCCGTCAGCACCTGACCAGAAATTAGCCCCTTCAATCGTGCCTTCCGCCCCGCCAACGCAAGTGATCAGCGTAGCGTCAATGCCACGTTGCAACAATCCATCTCTCAGCGTATTCATATGGTCACTTGCAGCAGCGTCATCCATCAGATACCCGTATTCATTCTCCACCTGCACAAGAATGACCGTGCCCCCGGCGGATAACTGGCGCTCCCGAATAATCGGCACAAGCTGGTCAAAATACAAATTCACATAGTGCAGATACGTCTCATTGTTTTCCCGGAATTTTACGCCGTCCTTCGTACCAAGCCAGTATGGGAAACCGCCAAAATCCCATTCTGCACAGATAAACGGACCTGGACGCGCAATGACCCACATGCCCAGTTCTGCGCATAGATCCAGAAATGCTCCGCAATCGTTGTCCCCTTCAAAGGACCACTGTCCTTCTTCCGGTTCATGCACATTCCACGCAAAGTAGGTGTCGATGCAATTCATGCCTGCCAGCTTCGCCTTCAGCAGAACCTCACGCCATTCCTCCTTTGGCATACGGAAATAATGGATCGTGGCACTGTTCAGAAATACACGCTCTCCATTTAGGAAAAAGCTGCGTGCATCGTATGTTAATTCAGATAGAACACCGTTCTCAGCCCTTGCGATGTTCTTCTCCTGTTCCTGCAGCAAAAGGGATGCTTTCTCTGTCAAAGTTATCCCCTCCTTCTCTTTATTGATATAAATTGAACTAAAGATTATTTACACTGCACACTTCGATGACAGAACAACCTTCCGATCGCTGTTATCCCCAGATTTTTTGATTTTCTTTTCTCAAAGGGGAAAATCCGGGGATAAAGGCGACCGCTCCGCTTCTTCAGGTCCTTTCTGTCCTGTCCGTTCGGTGTAAATGTTTAGTTCAATTTATATAGGTTCATATGTCCTGTAATCTTTTAAAAATATGAGTTCAACTAATGAATATTTACACTGGCACTCCGATGACAGAATAACCTTCCAATCGCTGTTATCCCCAGATTTTTTGATTCCCTTTTCTCAAAGGGAAAATCCGGGGATAAAGGCGACCGCTCCGCTTTTTCAGGTCCTTTCTGTCCTCTCCGTTTTCTGTGTAAATCTGTAGTTGAACTTATATTCCTTAATCATCAGTTCCCCTGCAACGTCACGCCTTCCAGTACAACCGTTGTGATGGAATTATCTGCGGTAGGTACTTCAAGTCCGTTGGTATACACCGGGATGTCTTCAAGCTGTTCCATGTTCCGATCCGGTGAAGTCTGATACACCTGAGCGGTGGCTGATTTTCCATACGTATACCCTTGCAGTTCAAACGCCGTTGTTCCCGCTGACAATTCGTTACGAATCACCAGCACCAGTCTCTGACGTTCCGCGTCATAGGCAGCCAGTGTGCGTCCACCATCCGTTGGAATAATCGTCGCACCGGGACGAATGAACTTTGTAAACTGGGCCATGCCGTAATACTGTTTGGTCATCTCGTACTGCTCTTCTCCGTTGAAATTGGCATGAATGAAGCCCCAATTATTATTGGCGCCCTCATCTTCAACGGCCTGCCAGTATACCCAGGCGGATGGCTGCATGATTTTCAGATCAAACATGATCCGCTCCGCCAATTCTTGCACCGAGGTCATATCCTCATGACTGTGCGGCTCGCTGCCGCCGGTTCCGTACTCGGACATCCACAGCTTCTTGCCTTGGCGTTCTGCCAGCGTGCGCAGCTCTTCCATTTTGCTACCATTATAGGAGTGAGTATTGATCTGCTGGATTACGTCCAGCGTGTCCTGATCATAGAGATTGAAATTAAACACCGTCTCATCAATGCTGTTATCGTCCGCGGCACTAATGACGGTTCCATCCAGTCCCTTGCTCTTCAACGATGCAGCAACTTTCTTAATAATCTCGGCCTGTTTCTCATTCGTAAAATGACTGCCTTCCTGCATATTGCCCTTCTTCCACCAGTCGGAGGAAGGTTCATTGAGCGGATTCAGTGTGCGGAAGGTAATCCCCCACTCGTCCCGATAATACTTCACAACTTCGGTCAGATAATCTGCAAACGCATCATACTGGTCGTCACGCAGATTATTGCTGCCATCCACGGCTCCGGTAACTGATCCACTGATCGTCATCCAGTAAGGTGGTGAATTGGAGAATGCTTCAGCAATATTCACGCCGCGCTCCATCGAGCCTTGTAATACAGCACGCTGACCTGCATCAGCATCCCAATCCCACTCACCAGGTTCAGGCTGGAAGCCAGGTACATCCCCGCCGGGACGAAGAGCTTTCATCTCTGGATTCTCCTCACCGCCAATATTGTAACGAACGATGTTCAGACCTAATCCTTTCTCCGGATCAAAGACCAAATCCATCACTTCACTAACCTTTGTCTGATCCTTCCATCCGCCAAGATCGTTGGCCCACCAGGCAAGTGACGTACCCCAACCTTCAAAATGATTATAGGACTGATCCAGCTTCAGACGTACTGGTTCCCCTTGGAACTCAATTGTTTTGGATGATTCATTGGCAAAATGATTGATAACAATTCCTCCTCCTGCCAGCAGAGCAATCAGGACGACACCCATGAGGATATAACTCCGTTTGCCTCTGCTGCGTTGTTCTTTATGCGCCATGGGCTATACAATCCTTTCTCCATGTACGTTGATTACTCCATTGACCTTGAACATCAGGTTCAGCACATACAATCACTACAGACACTTCGGTTACTTGATTCCGCTGCTTCCGCCGCTAATGTTGGCTTCATAGACATAACGTTGTCCGAACAGATATACCAGCACCATCGGAATGGTGAGGAACAGGGAAGCAATCATCACAAGGTTCCATGGTGGCATCTGCCCGCCACCTACCGTAGTCAACAGCTGCACTCCAAGTGCCAGCGGCATTTTCTCCGGATCATTGATATAGATGAGCGGTCCCATGAAGTTGCCCCAGTTATAGGAGAATGAGAAGATCGCAATGGCCGCAAGTATCGGATAAGTCAGTGGCATGATGATTTTCCAATAGATTCCCGGGTGACCCATACCATCGATCATGGCGGCTTCATCCAGTGATTTTGGAATACTCATTACGAACTGCCGAATCAGGAATACGTTGAACGCTCCGGCGAAGAAACTCGGCACGATCAGCGGATAGAATGTATTAATCCAGTCCAGATGACGGAAGATGATGAACTGCGGTACCATCGTCACCTCACCCGGAATCATCATCGTACTGAGCAAAACAATAAACAGGAAACGGCTGCCTTTTGCTTTGATTCGGGCAAAGCCGTAGGATACGATCGAAGCTGATAATACCGATCCGACAATCGTAAAGACGGTAATGATGACCGAGTTTTTGAGATACGTGCCAAGATTGTTATTCGTGAAGATGGTATAAAAGTTCGACCATTGGAACTCCATTGGAACGAAGGTAAAGGCTGATTTGACGGTTGTTGCGTCACTTGCCAGTGCAATAGAGATCATGTACAGGAAAGGCGAAGCAAGCAGCACCCCGACCAGAATCAGAAAAATATAGGATATCGTCTTCTCCACAGTGGATGGATTACTCATTGGCTTTTCCCTCCTCGTAGTGCACCCATAGCGCCGATGAACGGAATACAACGAGTGTCAACACCATGATGATGATGAATAATACCCAAGCAATCGCCGATGCATATCCCATTTTGTAGAATTGGAACGCATTCTGGAACAAGTAGGGAACAACCATCTGACTTGAATTGTCAGGTCCCCCGGCAGTAACGATGAATACCTGCGCGAAGGTCTGGAGCGCTCCGATCATACCAGTCACGAGATTGAAGAAAATGACGGGAGTCAGCATTGGGAATGTAATATGGAAGAACGATTGTGTACTTTTCGCCCCATCGATGGCAGCGGCCTCGTACAGCTCCTGTGGAATGCCTTTCATCCCTGCAAGCAGCAATACCACGCCACCACCCACACCCCATAAGGACATGAGAATCAATGCGGGCTTAACCCAGTTCGGATCAAGAAGCCAAGCAGGACCCTGAATACCGAAGATCGCAAGTGCCTGGTTGATCAAACCTTCCGTCGGCGCAAGCAAGTGGATGAAGAGCAATGAACTCGCAACCACCGGAACAACGGAAGGCAGGTAGAACAGAATACGGAAGAAGGTGATCCCTTTGATTTTTTTGTTCAGGTAATAGGCAATCCAGAGCGAGATCGACATGCCCAGCGGAATGGATATCAGCGCATAGAAGAATGTATTGCCGACGGATTTCCAGAAGATCGGATCATCGGTCAGTAGCGTTTTGTAGTTGTCGATACCGATGAATTCAGGGGACTGGAACAGATCCCAATTCGTGAAGCTCATATAGATGGAAAACAGGATCGGACCCAGGGTCAGCCCCAGAAACCCGATCAGCCAAGGCGAGATGAAGATGTAGAACCATTTCCCGTCCTTTTTTCTCACGTTAAGCCCTCCCATGACGCAGAGAGCAGATGGAACCCGCATTCACGCCGATTCCACCTGTCCTGCTGTCGCTGCTATTTGTGCATGTTCAGAAAAACCCTCTATTTGTAGAGTCTTTCCAGTCCACTCTGAATTTCGGTTACGGTATCATCAAGCGTGGCTTTGTTGTTGAAGTACACACCCAGCTTATCGTTAATGAGCTTCATCATTTCGTTCCATTGCGGGTTGAATGGTTCTGCATAGATTGTCGATTCACTGAAAGCAGCCATGTTGATTTTTTTGCCGCCGTATTCAGCATTCAGGAATTCATCACTGGACAGACCGGCTTTGGTTGCAGGAGCATCCTGACCCGCTTTGACCATTGGCATCTGTGCTTCCGGTGTGGTCAGTGCTTCGATTACTTTGAATGCTTCTTCCTTGTGTTTGGATGCGTTGGTAATGGTTAACCCGTTAAAGAAGGCGTTCGTTTCGCCCCATACCGGAGAGATATCCCAATTAATGCCTTCCACCTTGGCAAGTGAACCGATGTTCCAGAACCCTGTCGTTTCCATGGCGATCTTGCCTTGAGCGAACAGCGGATCAGCTCCGATATTCCCCATGTCGGCAATCTCGGTTGGCGTTGGTCCCGCACCGTGTGTGAAGGTCAGATCATTCATGAATTGTAATGCTTTACGCACAGGCTCTGTATTGAATGTTGGTTTGCCACTCTCATCGAACAATGAGCCACCGTTCTGGTAGATGAGCTGCATCCATTGCGGCCACCAGCTGCCTGGGTAGTAACCCCATTGAGTCGTTTTGCCGTTCTCCTTCACCGTCAGCTTCTGAGCTGCCGCCATCAGATCATCCTGCGTCCAATCTTTGGTTGGGTATTCCACCCCAGCCTTGTCGAACAGATCTTTGTTATAAAAGAGGACCATCGCACCTGCCCGATCCGGCAAACCAAATTGTTTGCCATCATACTTCATCAGGTTTGCGATATCATCGGAATAACGCTCGGACATGTTCACATTGTTCGCCTGAATCATGTCATCCAGCGGTATAATCTGATTCTTGGAGGCGTAAGCCTGATAGTTCTCGGCAATCATCATGATGTCCGGCGCCGTTCCTCCGGCGATCATGGTCTGTACCTTCTGGTCATAATCCCCTGCAACCACGTTCAGCTTCACGTTAATATCGGGATACGTCTGTTTCACAATGTCGAGTCGTTCCTGATAAATCTTTTTCTCATCCTCCGAGCCCCAGATTGTCATGCTCAAATCAACCTTGCCACCGGACTCGCCGGAAGAACCGTTTTTACTCCCGCTGCTACAGGCTGTAAGTCCCATTACCATGACCAGCATCAATAACGAAATGACCTTTAGACTTCTTCTCATACGTTACGCCCCCTTGATATAATGAATGGATGACTACACTGAAACCCGTTTCATGAAATGGGTTTCATTAAGCTGAAACATAAAACCCGTTCCACTTTATGAAAGGGGTTTCATTCACGCACTCATTATATTTCACCCTTCGAGGAAATGTCAACGCTTTCTTTTCCAATTACAGGCCCTTTATCTTGCAGCAGGTCCTGTACTTTGACGCACAATCAGCTCCGGTTGCAGAATGATCTGCTTCTTCGGTTTGCCTTGGTTAATCAACTCATGCAGCACATCCACAGCCTGTTTGCCAAGCTGATACGTGTTCTGGGATACGGTTGTCAGTTCCGGTATAACGGCACTGGCGAGAGGTGTATCATCAAAACCTACAATGGATATATCCTTCGGAATTGAGAGCCCATGCTCAATCGTCGACTTGATCGCACCAATCGCTGTGTTGTCATTGACGCAGATGACTGCGGTGGGCGGGTTGTCACGATCCAGCAGTTTGGACATCTCCCGTTTGCCATCGTCGATGGAGAAGCTGCCGAGCAATTGCCGTTCTTTTGGTATTTCGAGCCCATGCTCCCGAAGTTTCTTCTGCACAGCTCTGACCTTGACCATGGTGGTGGACAACTCTTTCAGGCCGCCAACAAAGGCGATATCGCGATGCCCCAGTTCAAGCAAATGCTCAGCTGCAAGGGCTGCCCCCGCACCTTCATCCGTGTACACCCGGTGAAACCCGCCTTTGGCAATATTGCCATTGACCAGCACGATTGGCATACGTTTGCCCATATCAATCAATTCCTGAGCCATGTCATCCGGACAGACCTGCATGTTGATTCGCCCGCCGAGAAAAATAATCCCGTCTACCCGCTTCTCTCGCAGGATGGACAAATATTCAGATTCCCTGTTGTAGTCGCCTGCTGTATTGCACAGAAAGAACGTATACCCCAATCCGCGAGCCTCATTCTCCGCACCCCAGAACACTTCCGGGAAAAACGGGTTCGTGATGTCCGGCAGGATGATGGCGATGGTGCCCGTCTCTTTTTTGATCAGACTGCGCGCCTGCGCGTTGGGCTGAAACTGGTGTTTTTCAATGATGGACATAATCTTCTCTCGGGTGCTTGCACGCACAGGTGCCGTATCATTCAGTACCCGGGAGACCGTCGCTACAGATACATTTGCTTCTTTGGCGATGTCGTATATGGTGATCGGTGTCATAGCGGAACCTTCCTTTTTCTCTAATTTTCCCTATTTTCCCTGCTTATCATACCAGATAAGGTATGGCGATGAAATGGGTTTCATTGACGGGCGAATGATTTCACACTGAACCCATAGAAATTCCGGGTATAACATTCATACGTGAATTGTTCGTTGCATTACGCATTAGCGTCAATATTTTTACAGGACATGTTTGCTTTTCTTTATTTCACCTTCTAATCTGCGTTTATGGTCCATATATTAAATTGTAAGCGAATTCATTGGAGATTAGAGGAGTGTGAACAACGTCATGATCATTCAAGTCAGTCCGCTGGCAGAAGCAAGACTTACTGAAAAGCTGGGAGAACGACCAGGCTATTTCAAATTGTTTTATGATACCGATGGATGCGGTTGTGACGGAATTGCGGTACTTCTGATCTTGAACGAACCGGATAGCGATGATGTTACCGTAGAAGCGGGGTCGCTTCCCTTTGTAATCAACAAACAGCAGCAGATTTACTTTGAGCCCTCTCTGCGTCTGCAATCCGAGCACAGTTTCCCTTCATTCCGACTGAGCAGCGATTCCATGATCTATGGCAGTAATGTCAAAGTCCATGATTTACGAGATACCGCAGACGTAGCCCCTCAGCCCACTGGATGGTTTGTACGATAAACGTTTAATTAGCACTATAATCAAAACCTCCCAAGCCCAGATGCTCCGTGGGACGGGAGGTTTTTTAAGATTTTAATGAGTTCATTAGGCATTATTTTCGTAAACATTTCATGTGAGCTAACGTTTGTTGTCAGTTCAATTTTACTAAGATTACTTCACAACAATTTCAATTGGGTTCATGGTCATAGAGATATCCGCGGTCATATCCACAATGAGATTTTGTTTCCCTTTTTTGGTTACTATAAACTCATCTTCAACCTCAACCACTTGACCTGACTTAAACTCAGTTACATATCCCACATCCGCATAATTACGCTGCTCGTTACTACCGGAGAAGGAAAAACGAATGATAGGTTTTCCATGAGATACTTCAACTGGTTTAATACCTGTATATTTTAAAATTCCTTTTACTTTCAGTGCCTCACCAGTACCTAAAACAGTTGGTGTTGTTACTTCGAGAATAAAATCAGATGCTACTACATGTTCAGTAATATTATCCTCATTTTTTTCGGTTGATGAACATCCAGCTATTATCATGGATACCACTAATACCAACATTAAGATGCTATTACTCATTTTAATAATTTCGTATCACCTCTCTCCTACTCTAACGAATGATACGTTTCAATAACTCGGACTTATTTTCTCTCTCTTAAAAAGGTAATTTCTAGTTCTGTCCCTCGATATCTTATCAATGTTGTATCGAACGTACTATTACTTTTTTAGAATATATTGTTGTATAATTTAAAGTATGGAAAAATTATTAACTGATTTAACCAAAATTTAACCAAATGGGTTCAATCCTTTATGGACTTGTGGTATAGCTAAATAGGTTTAATCCTTTTGTTTGGCTGGTGCGGCAAAAAATTACCTGTGATGAGGTCGTCCTTGAAGCGCTGGGTGAGCGGGAATCTTTTTCATATGGCATGACACTTCTTATGCTGTCTCGTTTTTTTCCAAAGCTCTCATCCACGGATTATTAATCTTTCATTTTTCTTCAACAACAAGAATGAGACGAAACGGAGAGTTACAATGATTACGAAGTTTAAACAAGGTTCATACAAACTATTTGCCACGGCTATTTTGCTGATATTAGTTTTAAGCGCAGTTTTGGTTACCAACGCCATTGTCGATTCAAATGCTTCTCAAGCAACGGATTCAAAGGAAGAAAATACGGTTTCCTCCTTTCAGATCGACAGACTGATTCCATCTTCCAAATGGTTTCATAATCTGGACCGGGCGCTCGCTTTTTCAACGTTTGACTTTAAACTGCCTGATTATCTGCCCGAAGGGTATCGCCTAAAAAATGTGGATTTAAATGAGAATTTCAGTAAAGCCAATAAAGCAGACTGGATTGAATTCGTTACGATCACATTCGTATCGAACTTTGGCCAACAAGACGAGCAAAATTTTGAGATAAAAGCTTCTAAAGGAAACGGCACTTTGCTGGAACATCAATTATTGTGGGGGGCTTCGTATTCCCAAGAACCAGGCCGTGTTCCTTCTTACCGGCAAGAAGACCTGACAATAGCCAGTATGAAAGGTATTATGTACACCACTACAAGGCCCAAGTATAAGAAAAAACCTGAAACAGCCAAAAGTTTTGTATGGCAGGAAAACGGTGTAACATATTCGATCAATTATTATAGCGCTGATCTTACACAAGAAGAACTGGTGAAAGTCGTTCAGTCATTTGCTTTGCCAGAACAAGTTCAATATGTCGATTATAAGGGTGAGGGCAATTCATTCCCTTTATATGATGAGACGGATTTGCAGGAAGCAAAACATATTCTTGGCTTTCCAGTGAAATTCCCGTTTGCCCTGTCAGACTATGGTCTTAAAGTTTCCGATTCGGTTATGCAGCAGGCTGATGATCAGAACACCGGGTTCTACATTAGACCGGACGCAGACGCCTTGAAGAATAGTTATCGTGTTCCTTACAATTCCTCCATTTATGAAATAAATGACACGATTGATTATTATCAGAGCAAAGCGCCTATTGTAGATGTGAGCAAGTTGTCGTTTATGCACAAATTGGTGATTAACGGTATCGAAATATCGGCATATGCAGATAAAGATCATATCTATTGGGAGCCTATCCATTCGGATAACAATCAGTTGAAGTTCAAAACTCAAACGTATTACATGTGGAAGCAAGACGGTATTTATTATACGGCTTTTTTCCTTGGGGTGGACAAACACCAGGAAGAAAATCTTAAAGCTTTAGTAATCGCTCCTGTCCAATAACCAGGAAAATGAGGTCAACATTATGAGAATCAGATTAGCACTTAAGGAGGATCAATTCGTACCGTCGGTCATTACGTTGAATTATAAGTATTGGAGCGGAGGTTTTCAGCTAAGGCTAAGTTAACCTGCCCGTTAGCTGAACAAAAACAACCGATCACGTGAACTGCACCTCCATTGTTAGTCGTGTTTAACAAATGGGGTGCAGTTCACAAGCTGATCGACTGCTTTCTGAGGTTTATTGAGCTATCGTATACTTTTAGTGTAACAAATGGCGACTAATATAATTTGACACTTCAGTCATCGAAAACCGAAATGCTTTTCAACTTCTAATAACATCTGCTCTTTATTGGACTGAGATGTTCTCATAAACCATTTTAATTGATACTGCTCCGCTTGTTGCAGGTAATGATTCGATGCTCTAACCACCGTGTTTAATGTTTCGTCCCGTGCACGTTGTGAATCTGATAAACTAGGGAACACATCCTCCATGCCTCTCAGATGATCTCGATCCAGATACTCCGCTCGAATTAGGTCATCTTCTGCAAACATATAAACAACGCGGTTAGGGTTAACAATCTCCCTTAGATAAGCAGGTTCCATAAAAGTATCTACTACGATTGGCTTCTCTTTCCCCATCTGTAACAAATCCAAAATAATAAACTCAACACTTTCATCAAACACTGAATTTAACCAGTGACTTCTATCGTTCCCACGCCCTAAAAAGAACCATTCCCAATCAATGAAGTGTCGTAATATTGCTGGATGATCCTGTGGATTAGCCTTTTTTTGATAATCGAAAGTATGGTCATCTGAGGAATAATAATTCATATCCCATTTTGAAGAAAGTAACTTTGTCATCGTGCTTTTGCCGCCGCAAGGGCCTCCACATATCCAATAAACATGATCTAAATATTCTCTTAATAGTCGGTCTGAAATCTTCATTGTATAACCATCCCCTTGTCTAAGATTATTTCTTAAAAGGGATAATGTTTCTTTTCCTATTTGCACTAAATGTCCAGGTCGCTGGCATTTCTACACCGCCTTTCCGAGCTTATTTTCTGATAAATTTATTCCTCGGAATCGCTTTTCAAAATCACAACTAATGATCTGTATACTGCAAAGCGTGAATCGGTGTACCTTTAGTGACTTCACCTGTCAATGTATTGATTTCTAGTGGCTCTACTAAAACCTTCCATCCATTTTCGCTTTTAAAAATTTTATACGGGAGTGGTGGTGACTGTTCGTAGTCTTGTCCTGCATACTTTTGAACCACATAAAGTTGAACTTCATCCTTGTTGGTTTGTCTGCTTTCCACAATTTCATACCCTATAGTTGGATTAGTTTTAAGATCCTTTACATATCCTTCTTCACGACTTTTCTCATCCAAATAATTGGTATCTTCAGAATAGAACATCATTCCCTCTACATCCTTAGCAATGTAAGCCTGAAAGTACTCCGTTGCTGCTTCCATCGGAGTTTGGGCTACAACTCTTTCTGCAGTAGTAGTCGATGCTACTAAAATAGAACCAGCAACAACACCAGCAAGTAAAAGCGATACTATTCTTTTTCCTTTCATTGATTGAGAACTCCTTTTTAGTGATAGTGTTGGTAATAGTGATCAAATTTTCTTTAGATCTACTTAGTATAACGCATTGAATTATTGGAAAGTTTTTATATTTATGAGAAATTTGTTTACATCTATCTTTCAGCCTCTTTATCCAAACTCTTCTTTACGCCCACTCCACTTAATGTTAGATTTTATAACATATCATTATGAAAGCGAGTGGGTTGAAGATGGATCTGCAACAGTTATTGACTATCCCCATTCTCTCCAAAGCAAAGGTTATTGCCGGACATCGTGGCCTTGATCGCTTGGTGCAATCGATTAATATTATGGACGCACCAGATATTGTCCAATTCCTGAAGTCGGGAGATATGCTGCTGACCAACGGTTATATCCTGAAAGACCGCCCTGATGCTCATCTTGGATTCATTACAGACATGCATGAAATTGGTTGTGCAGCGCTTGCGGTCAAGACACAGCGTTTCTCTCTTGAATTATCTCCGCAACTGCTTGAAACGGCCGACAAGCTGGGCTTCCCAATCATCGAACTATCCGAGATAGACAATACACTTGGTGAAATATTTCAACATTCGATCAGTGCCATCCTTCAGAACAAAACCCATGAGCTACACTACGCCTTATCTATTCACAAGCAATTTTCCACGATGGTGATGCAGGGAAAAGGCATACCATCCATCGTAGATACGTTGTCTCAGTTGCTATCCTCACCTGTACTTCTACTTGGTTCGAAGAAACAGATTACGGCAAGCTCCCACTATGCACAACAGATGGATCACCAGTCTCTCGCCGCGCCCTTACTGACTTTTATAGATGAGCACCCTTCCTTCCACACCGCAATCTCGATCTGCCTGCTTACTGCTGATAAATATCGACACGCTGAGCTTCATCCCATCTTCACGGATCGGCACGAGGGTTATTTGATCGCACTATACGACAGTTCCACAAGCTCTAAGCTCTCCACTCTGGCACTGGAGCAAGCCGTTAATGTGATCGGTCTCGAGTTAACCAAGAAGCAAGCCGTCAAGGAGCGCTCCCGCCGTTACAAAAATGAATATTTCTCCGATCTCATTCAGGGTTTCATTCGTTCGGAACAAGAAGCGCTGCATCGCGGCAAGAAATATGGGCTGCAAGCCAAAGGAAGTTCCGTTCTGATCATCGCCAAAAAGGATGAATCCTTAGCGGGCATACCTAAGCAGAACTCTACTTCCTCCGGGGAAGAGCGGTTCATCTCGGAACGAGACGCTAATTACGAGTTGATTAAACAGGAATTCGCCAGATTGGATCTCTCCTTTGTCATGTTCACTAAGAACGACCAGTTCGGCATACTTGTCTTTTTGGCCGATTCGTCTTGGGACGAACACACCGTTGTTCAGCAGCTTGAGCGGATGGCGAACAATCTGTATTCGGAGTCGCAGCTCAGCCTATCCTTCGGAATAGGTAATCCCTATACCAATGTATTGGATATTGGACTCTCCTATAATGAAGCAGTTAAGGCGCTCCAATTAGGCTATCAGATGCGAAAGACCCGCTTCGCCCATTCCTATCAAACCATGGATATAAGCCGTCTGCTGCGCATGATTCCTCACGATGAGATGCTGCAGTTCCATCAAGAAACCTTTAAACCCTTCGAAGGCCGAGATCCAAACGAGCGCAACGAGCTTATGAAAACCTTGTCCTCCTTCTATGAGAATCATTGCCAGATCGTCGATACAGCGAAAGAGCTATTCGTACATCGCAATACAGTGATCTACAGATTGGAGAAATGCGAGAAACTGACCGGCAGGAACATCAAGGACCCGATGGAAAGCCTGCGCTTCCGACTTGCCTTCGCACTTGAGTCCCTTCTGAATGTTAATCCAGCCCCTAGCGAAGCTAATCATACGTCTTAAACCGAGAACGTGTCATGTATAATGACACGTTCTTTTTTTTTCTTTTCCAGCCCAAACTCATTTGTGCATTTTAACTGATTTAATTCTATTTTTATGTTCAGAGTAACTAATGACAATTATGCAAACAGTCTATATGATTAGGAATATATTCATTAATGTCATGTTAATTAACATCAAATCACATCAAGAAACGAAAAAACATCAGGCTGTAGGAAAGGGGCTACCTATCATGGCTATACAGATACAAGGCGTATCCAAATCATTTGTCAGTGCAACCGGAGAAGATATTCAGGTCCTGGCTGAGGTTTCGATGCAAATCAAGAAACAGGAATTCTTCAGTATCGTGGGACCGAGCGGTTGTGGCAAAAGTACGATTTTCAATATTATCGCAGGTCTGCTTAAGCCAACAAATGGCAAGGTTATCGTCTGTGGCGAAGAGATCGATCAGACCACCGGACATGTCGGTTATATGATGCAGAAGGACCTGTTACTTCCTTGGAGAAGCATCCTGGACAATGTCACGTTAGGCTTGGAAGTGAAGGGCATGTCCAAAAAGGATCGCGGCGATATTGCCATGGATTATCTGGATCGCTATGGCCTGGCCTCATTCGCAGAAGCCTATCCCTCCACACTATCAGGTGGTATGCGCCAACGTGTAGCCCTCATTCGTACCCTCGTTACCCAGCCCGATATTATATTACTGGATGAACCCTTCTCCGCACTTGATTATCAGACCAGACTCATTCTGGAAGATGAGATCTTGTCTATCCTGAAATCCGAGGGCAAGACAGGCGTCCTGATCACGCATGACATTGAGGAAGCCATCGCCATCTCCGACCGCATTGCCGTTATGAGCAAAAGACCAACAACCGTGAAGCAGGTGTATAACATTGGTCTCGCCTCGCAATATGGCTCAGCACTGAAAGCCCGCTCCGACCTGAAGTTCAAGCAGTATTTTGAATCAATCTGGTCAGAGCTTGATATCCAAATGGGGAGGATCAGCTAATGAAGATCACATCACCTGAAGTTACCCTTGCCGGAAAGCCTGCTGGAGTTACGAAGAGCAAGAGCAAACGCAGACAGTCCACCTTCTCCAAAGAATGGCTGATGACGATGCTGTGGCGGTTCATTATTGTAGCGGTCATCCTGGTGATCTGGGAATCCGCCGTTCGTCTGAAACTTGTTAACGGATTCCTCATGGGATCACCAAGCGCCATTCTTGATGCCGCCATCACGATGGCCAGCTCAGGGCAACTGCTTACAGACGCGTTTGCAACGGTGAATGCCACCGTTATCGGATTCGTAGCCGGAAGCTTAATCGGCTCATTGGCAGGACTACTCATGTGGTATTCCAAGTCCGTTGCCCGTGTGCTCGATCCATTCATTGTAGCGATGAACGGTATTCCGAAGATCGCACTTGCTCCCATGATTATCATCTGGTTTGGTTCAGGCATCTTCTCCAAGATTGCTCTGGCCTCCGTAGCAACATTTATCGTAGCGCTATTATCCGCCTACCAAGCGACTCATCAAATCGACGAATCCCAGATTAATCTGATGAAATCCTTCGGTGCAAAGAAATCACAAATTTTCCGCAAAATTATCGTTCCTTCCTCTCTGCCATGGATCATCTCAGCCTTCCGTATCAATATCGGTTTGGCATTGGTGTCTGTTGTAGGTGGAGAATTCATCTCTTCAGATAAAGGACTTGGACATATGGTATTCGTCGAAGGTAACCTGTTCAACCTTCCGGCCGTATGGGTCGGCGTGTTCATGCTTATGCTGGTCGCCATGCTCCTCTACACCTGTGTCGGTTATATTGAATCCCGTCTCCTTCCATGGAATGACAACAAGAACAGCAGCAAATCCACATCTGTATAGCTGACCTACAACCATTAAAGGGGACTGATGACTAATGCGTACATTCAAAAAGATAGCTTTTCTAGCAACGATGACGGTTATATTGACTACACTGCTCAGTGCATGCGGAAGCAATGCCACAACACCCGCGAGTGGTGCAGGTGCATCTAATAGCGGAGGGCAAGCAAATACGCAGGTAGACAAAATTATGGTGTCCGAGGTGTATCACAACCTGCTCTACCTTCCGCTGTATGTAGCGAATAACCAAGGATTCCTAGAGGAGAATCGCATTGAGCTATCTTCCATTCGTGCTGCCGGAAGTGGCCCAACAGCATTGTCTTCGGTGATCTCAGGCGAGTCTGCGTTCTCCTTCCACGGTCCTGAGCATGTCGCATTTGCTAATGCAAAGGGCGGAGATGCTCGCTCACTGGTCCTTCTATCCGGCAGTGCTCCAGTATGGGCAGTTGCGCGAGAAGGAGTAACCGTGAACTCGACAGCGGATTTCAAAGGCAAAACCATCGTGGTGGGCTTGGCACCTACAAGCTCGAACAGCTTACTGCGGAAACTATTCGCTGACAACAACATTGATATTGACAAGGATGTGACGATTACTGAGGTTCAGAATGGCTCCGAGCTTGGTGCTGTATTAGCCGGCAAAGCCGATATTGCTATCGTTTACGAACCTCAGCTGGATCAAGGCATTGCAGAAGGACTGCATATTGTCCATGATTTTACGAAGGATTACCCTGACTTTGCCTTTGCAACGATGAATACAACCGCAAGCTTCATTGAAAAGAATCCTGATCTCACCCAGCGCTTTGTCACCTCTATTGAGCAAGCCCTGGACTACATTCAATCGAATCCTGAAGGCGCAAAAGCAGTTGCCGTGAAGGAATTCCCGAATCTGGACAAAAACGTCGTGGAGCAAGCGGTACAACGCATGATCGACAGCAAGGTTTATCCTGCGGAGGGACTCATCAATGAATCAGCATTCGAGACCGCAATCGATATGCAGCGCTTCATCGGCAATCTGAAGGAAGACCTCGCTTACGAGGAGATTATCGATTCAAGCTTCACCACCAAATAGAGAGAGAAAGGGTGATTACTCTGAACCAGGACGACTATCTCACACACCGCCGTACAGAAAGCGCCAAATATGCGGACGGAGTTATTACAAGCGAGGAGCTTGCCCTATTTACAACAGACTTGGAGCTGATTCGAAACTTCAAGTTGCCAGAAGAAGTAGGGCCCAATCCCCCGCATAGGAGAGTGCCTCTGCGATGATTACCAAACCACTGAACGAGCTGACGATTGCTGAAGCCGCAACACTGATAAAAAATAAGTTGATATCTCCTGTCGAGCTTACAAAATCCTATTTGAATCGCATTGAGAAAGTAGAACCTGCTGTGCAAGCCTTCGTTACGGTCACCGCCGAACAGGCTTTGCAGGCCGCGAGAGAGTCTGAACAAAAACTGATGAATGGCGAATATCTCGGTCCTCTGCATGGCATTCCCTATGGAGCCAAAGACATTATCCATACCGCCGGCATACGCACCTCGGCCGGATCAAGTACCTTTCCTGATTTCGTACCCGGAACGAATGCAACTGTGATTAATAAGTTGCAAGCTGCAGGCGCTATCCTGCTCGGCAAGACAACAACGACGGAATACGCCTTCCAAGGAGGAGAACCACCAACCCGCAACCCGTGGAATCTAGAACATACCCCGGGCGGTTCCAGTTCAGGCTCCGCCGCTGCTGTAGCGGCCGGCATGGCCTCCTTCACACTCGGAACGCAGACCTTTGGATCTCTGCTTAGACCCGCAGCATACAACGGATTAACCTGTATGAAACCCACTTACGGCAGGGTTAGCCGTAACGGTGTCATCACAGCCAGTTGGAGCCTGGATCATATTGGCGCCTTCACTCGATCCGCACAAGATAACGCAATCGTTCTGGAAGCGATGGCCGGGCAAGATGAGCTGGACTCCTTCACGCTTCCTTATGGCAAGCCAGACTTAACAAGTGCTCTTGAGCATCCTATTTCAGGAATGGTGATCGGTCTGCCGAGCAGCTTCTTCCAGACTGATGAACCGGCGATCTTGTTAGCGGTGGAGTCGGCAATCGCTGCACTTGAAAAGCTGGGCATGCAATGGAAGAAAGTTAACTTGCCTTCTTATATGGAAGAGACCATTGCTGCTCATCGTACGGTAATGCGGGCAGAAGCTGCCGCCTTCCATCAGGAACGCTTCGCGGAAGCCTCTGATCGTTACGGCCACACGATGCGGGAGCAGCTCGAACTCGGTTACCAGACGAGTGCCGTCGATTATTTGCAGGCACAGCGCATCCGAACGATATTCCGGAGCGAGATGATGATGTTGTTCGATGAAGTGGATGTGTTATTGACTCCATCAACACCGTATGTGGCCCCATATGGCTACAAGACGGGCAGCCCGATTTTCAACGGACCGTTCACCAATACTGGTCTACCGTCCATCACCGTTCCCATCGGGTTTGATACCACCTCAGGGAAGCCATTGCCTATCGGCATGCAGCTTGCCGGTCCACTCATGAGAGAAGACCGCTTGTTGTCCATCGCTCATCATTATCAGCAGGCTACGAGCTGGCATCAGTTAACACCATATACACATTCATTAGGAAAGGAATGACAGCTACGATGTCTACCATCATACATGCAAGTGCAGCACCCAAGTTCCCGCTTCCTTTCTCCCATGCTGTCCGTGCAGGAGATTTAGTCTACGTCGCAGGTCAAGTAGGTGTCGATCCACAGACGCTTGAGCCCATCGGCGGCATTAAGGAGCAGACGGAGCAGTGCATTCGTAATATTGAGGTGATCCTGCAAGAAGCCGGACTTACACTCGATCATATTGTGAAGGTAACCACTCATCTGGCCAGAGTCGAGGATCAGCCCGAATACAACGAAGTATATGCGCAGATGATTAAGCAGCCCTATCCTGCCCGTATTACCGTATTCAGCGGGTTAGGCCCTTATTTAATTGAAATGGAAGTGCTGGCGTATGCGCCTTCCATTCGAGGAGAGTAACACATCACCAAAGAGCACCTGTAGCCATAGATGGGTACAAGTGCTCTTTTTGTTCTAGAAACCCGGTTCTCTTTGGAGAAACGGGTTTCTTTTCGTATTCCTATTTTGTTTTAAAGCGAGATGCTTCTTGGGCAAGTTGTTTGGTCAGTTCATCGATTCTCTGCACCATATCTGTCAAATGTTCCGTCATGCCGGACTGCTCCTGCATTGTTGCTGTGACTTCCTCAACAGAAGCCGACACCTCTTCACCGGAAGCGGACAAGTTCTGTGCAGCTCCAATGACGTCATCCTTATCACGTTCAATGGATTCGATCTCCGTGGCAATAGCCTGAACCTGGCTCATCATCTCATTCATATTCTCGGTGACAAAATTGAATGTCTCCTTCGTCTGGCTAACACTGCTCTTATGCTGTTCCGCAATCGCTTCAATAGCCTGAACACTCCGGTTATTCTGCTCCACATGTTCAATGGTCTGCATCACAATTCGGTTGATATCCTCCGATTGAGCTGTCGTCTGCTCTGCCAGCTTGCGGATCTCGGAAGCAACGACTGCGAAGCCACGTCCCTGATCACCAGCTCTCGCTGCCTCGATCGAAGCGTTCAATGCCAGTAACTTCGTCTGATTTGCGATTTCAGCAATCGTACCCGTGATCTGGTGAATGCCGGAGGAACTCTCGGCGAGTTGCACTGTAGTTTTGGAGATGTTACCAACTTCAATCTCGTTCCGCCCGTTCACAGCAATAAGCGCATCAATAACTGCATGATTATTTTTGAATGCATCCGTAATTTCATCTGCCTTGAACTTCACTGCCTGCGACATTCCATTCACGTTTGCAATCTTGTTACCAACATTCATGAATTTGTCCACAATGGCTTCTGTATCGTTCGCCTGGGACTCCATCGCTCGTGAAATCTCAAATGCTGTTGTCGTTGTTTCGGCAATCGTGGTCGAAGTTTGCTGAGTGGACTGTTCCAGCTCGGATGTACTAGTTTTCAGGATGCCGATGGAATGGTTCATGCTGGAGATCAGCTGTTTATTGCCTGCTGCCATGGTATTGAAGCTGTCCACCAATTGTTTGAATTCTCCGCTATATTTACCTTGAGCCTGCACCGTCAGGTCGCCGCCCGCAAGCTGTCTGAACAACACAGTTAGTCTTGTAATTGGTCTGGTTACCAGCAAAGAGATCAGAATACCCGCTACGACGGAAACCGCAATAGCACTAAACAGAACAATATACATCTGTTTGGCCATCGCACGCAAAGGTTTCTGCACATCGCTCAGTTTATCTTCAACAACGACAGTCCAGTCCGATCTTGGGATTTTGGAGTAATACGCCACTTTCTCATCTGTGCTAATATCCCCTTGCTGTAGTTCAGCGCCAGGAGCAAGATCAATCAATGATTGGTATTCGCCGGACTCCATCTTCTGGCCTGCCAACTTCTCATCCGCTGAATCGTAGATGACCATACCTACACGGTCCAGAATGATCACTTTTCCCTCATCATTAATATTGATATTCTGTAGCTGATTGACGAAGAAAGAGGTAGAAGCAGTAGACGCGAGCACGCCCTGTACTTCTTGATTCTCATTGTAGATCGGCATGGCAAAGACGATTCCCAGCGTCCCCAGAGATTCGGAAATCACACCTTCGCTGATGACACTCTGTCCTTGCAGCGCCTGTTGGAAATACGTACGACTGGCGCGTTCTCCCCCGACCACTTCAGGATTGTTTGCTGCAACAACGACGCCTTTTCGGTCCAGCAAAATAAGAACGCTGTTGCCCTCCATTCCTGTCAGGCTGTCTGCCAATATCCCATTGGCCTTGTCCAGCAATTCACTATTTTCAGAAAAAAATAACTCATCACTCTGTCCTGCCGTATGTCGAATCTCCAGCAAATCACGGAATGTGCGATGTGTCGTAATCAGAAACGTAGACTGCTCCTCCAGATTCAGTGAGGTAAACAGCCCCGCACCAATCCGGTCAGAGGTTGCTTTAATCTCATCTTTGCTTTTGTCGAGTGTGATAACAGCCGCTACAGTATAGGATACTACCGCAGTTACCGCCAGTACGATACACACCAGCAGACTGATCATAAGTGGCAGTTTGACTCTGAACGACATGTTGCGCATGCGTTCTCTTGCCTTGCTAAATACCATGATTACATTCACCATCCATTTTCATTTTCGTCATTATGAAGTCCAAATTCTATGTATCTACTTTATATCGGTCGATATCAAATAATCTGTAAGCTGTTTCCCCAGTTATTCTAGGTCAAAGGCCACTGCAAACGATTGGAAAATGAAGACTTTGGGTTAATACAAAATATGACATCAACATCGTATAATATATGAAATACATATCGTGCAGGAAAGGGACAACGCATTGAATCCGAAAATGCCTACTTTATTAAATGTCGAATAGGAGAAGTGATATGGCAAAAACAGCATTACCTACGCTATTAAATGTCGTGCGCATTTTATTGAGTGTGAAACTGATCTACGTGATTGTGTCCTTCATCGTGTTCCTCATTGGCTTCAACCAGAACATGGAGGCCTATCTGGGTTTCTTACGCAAAGGAGATGATCTGGCTTACGCCTCTGGCGTAATCTTAGCCAGAATGTTGTTTATCATCGGTCCCAGCCTGCTTGCTGTTATATTCATCACCAAAAGAAAGTTCAAGCTCACCGTGACGTTTCTGAGTCTGGCGCTATTCGTTGCCATTCCGAATGAGAGTAACCTGTTTACCCTGATTCATCTCTTCGCCCTGCTCATCGTGCTCTTGCATCGTCCAAGCAAGATGTATCTGCAACGAAAGGATACCCCTGTCAATGAAGCCGTAGTTGAACCGAAGGATTAATTCGAAAGGAGATCACATGACATTAAAGTCCAGAAAAAAAGGTAGAGCGCACAAGATATGATGCCATAATAAAAAAACAAGGACGTTCCTTAGTATTAAAGGAAGGTCCTTGTTTAATGTGACTCACTATACAAAGTGATTGTGGGATTTACAATTACAGTGCAGCTTGATAAATTTGTACTACATCTTCACGCTGCAAGTTTTTGAAGAATCCGAACGGACCGAATCGCATCGCTTTATCAGCCATCACATCAATCTGACTGTCGTCGATGTCATAGTCCGCCAGACGGCTAGGGGCACCAATTGAAGTCCAGAATGTACGCAGCGCTTCAATGCCTTCTTCAGCAACTTGTTTGTCCGACTTTCCAGTAGGATTAATATCAAATACATTAACGGCCATACGTTTGAATCGATCTACATCCACATCCAGATTATGCTTCATCCAGTGCGGGAAGAGGATTGCAAGGCCTCCCCCATGAGGAATGTCATACACGGCCGAAACGGCATGTTCTATATTGTGAGAAGCCCAATCTCCGGCAAGACCCATATTCAGGACATCGTTAAGCGCCATTGTTCCGCAGTAGAGAATGGTTTCACGCAGTTCATAGTTTTCTGGATCTTTAATCAGACGAGGGGCCGTATCAATGACGGTACGAAGAATCGTCTCACAGAACCCAAGCTGAACCGGCGTATTCGTATCCAGATGGAAATAATGTTCAAACACATGAGACATCATGTCCACCATGCCGTATACAGTCTGATCCAGTGGTACGGTGTATGTGTACTCCGGATCAAGAATGGAGAACGCCGGGAAAGAATACTCGCTAAACCATGCCCATTTTTCCTGTGTGTCCTGATTGGTTATTACTGAACCGTTGTTCATCTCGGACCCTGTCGCTGCCATCGTTAGAATTGTACCCAGTGGAAGTCCGCCTTCCGGGGTTGCTTCGCGCACAACAACATCCCACATGTCTCCATCGTATTTGGCTCCTACTGCGATGGCTTTCCCGCAGTCAAGTACACTGCCGCCGCCAACCGCAAGAACCAGATCAATGTTATGTGTTCTGCATAGTTCTACACCCTTATGAACCGTAGACAGACGAGGGTTCGGTTCCACACCAGCCAGTTCCGTAACCTCTGCTCCGATTTCATTCAACTGGCTGATTACCTGATCGTACAGCCCGCTACGTTTGATGCTTCCACCACCATATACAAGCAAAATACGTTTTCCGTATTTTGGAACTTCGGTTTGAAGTGCTTGAAGTTGCCCTTTGCCAAAAATCAGCCGGGTCGGATTATAAAACTGAAAAGATCTCATAACGTATGTTCCTCCAAAGAAGTCTGAAATTTTGTGCATCCACCATTATAGTTCTCTTTATTCGTAAAAACAAATACAGGCAAGAAGGAGATAACAGATAAGTATGGAGTCTATCACATTACAACAATTAATAAAACAAACCATTAATCAATATGTATCCTCGGATATTCACATTCGAAGTATCAAAAGTAACCCTGTCGGTGCGGGACTTCAAGCCGTTGAATTGCTTCGACATCATATTGAATTCCTTGTAAATGGAGTGAACAGGGATATTTCTCTCGTGACAAAGAAGGCCACGTTCATTGAACGCTCTGCCTTGTCCAGATTATTTTTACAGGGCGCCAATGTACCCTATCATCTATCGAATGAAGCTCACACTCAAGATCGCAGTCTGATCTGCATTCAGGATGTGGACTACCAAACCGATTATAGTCATCTGGATATAGACCTGCTTCAGAATAAAGAATTACGAGCACTGGCTTACATACATGGAACGAATATGGGGTCAAAAAAAGAACTGCCATGGGTACCTATTGTGGATCGATCTCATATCATCGAAATGATGGAAAGACGCTGGAGACCTTTGTGGAACACCGCCATAAAAAGCCCATCATTCATTGAGGAATTCGGATCACCGCTCATTTCGGAAATTGAAGCTGTAGCAAGTCATATTGTAGATGATCTTGAAATTCTCATTAAGGATGAACACACACATACGATGATTCATAATGATCTGAATCCTGGCAATGTATTGGTACACAACAACGAGGATGTTTATTTTATCGATTGGGAGGAAGCAAGGTATGGCTCCCTATTCTTTGATATCCCTCTGCGCTGTACACATTTGAGACAAGTTGAGATCTATCGGGAGGCCCTAGGTTCTCACGGATACGATATTCCACAAGATCAATTCGAAAAGTACTTTTCCCAGGCATCCCGATATCTCGGGATCCGTTATATGAGTTGGAACCTTGGGGTTTGGGAACAATACCCACATGCAAAAGACGACTTAAAAAAGTATATGAAAATGGTTACTCAACCTTTGTTCTCCTGAACAAAAAAAGCTCCTGCCAGCAAAGTGGCAGGAGCTTACATCACGGGGATTCAACATAAACATCACATGCTTCCGTGACATACATGGTCTACATCCCCTCAGATATTAAGAATTCGGTACTTAGGTTCTAACCCAGATCGGCAATCCGCTGTCCAATACGTGGAAACAGCCCAAAGGCATTCTCGTAGAATACCTTATCATGATGCTGTTCCGGTACAAGTCGGCGGACAAATTCGGCATACAGATCGATGGGCGCAAGCGGCCAGTCGGTGCCAAACAGCATTTTCTCGTAATGATCCGAATAGACCAAAGCCCGGCGGAAATGATCCATGAACAAAGGTTCGTTCATGAACCGTTCAAAATGAGGCCGATCCCCCACCACAAGACCAGACAAATCCGCATACACGTTCGGATTCTTCGCCACTACTTCTGCTGCATCCATCACCCAGGGATCACCCAGATGACAGATCATAAAGTTCACACCGCGCTGCTGCAAGGCTAATTCATCCACCGTCAGTGGATGCGAATACTTGAGCAATCCATTCATGGAGTACGTGTCGCCCGTATGAATCACGACAGGCAAGTTATACTTGGCTGCGAGTTCATAGACCGGAGTATAGATTTTGTCATACACATAGTGATGATAGTATCCGGCATAAAGTTTGATTCCGGCTACCTCCGGGGATTGCAGTCTAGCTTCAATCCGGTCAAGCTCGTCCTGAGCGTTTTTACCGTCCAGCGCATTGGGATTGATCCCCACACATTCCATGAGGAATGACGGAACCTTCTCTTCCAGGTCCAGTCCCATCGGGTTAGGGGAACTGGAATCCGGGAACGATCCCTTTGTCTGCTCCGTAACCCCCATTCCGATGCCCAGAATGACGTCGTTTTTATCAAACTCCGCTTTAAGACCAGCGGCAGAGTAATCCACTTTGGACAGATCAATCGCTGTTTGGTGAAAGCTGTCTATGTCCGACAGGTGAATATGAATATCAATGATCGGCATGTGGAGCCTCCTTTTCATCGGTAGAAGTTGCAAAATTCAGTTTGAGAAGGTCACGTACATCCGGTGAACTCAGTGGAATCTGTCCCAGGACAAGATAACTCGGCTCCGTCCAGACTGTTTCCCCGTGCTTGATTGTCAGATGATGATTCACGTGCAGACCCGTCACCTGATTATTGGCAAAAGCCCATGCACTCTGATTCGGGTAACGATGGACCGCATGCAGCATGTTTTCACGCGAAACCGATCCGACTCGCAAAAGGTCTTCAAGTGGCAGGCCCACATCCACCTTGCCTAGCGGGAACCGATCTTTACCCGGTTGCTCAATCCAACCTTCCGCAAAGACAGAGGATGGCTGGAGGAAACGTTCCTCCGCAAGCGAGTAATTCGTCAGCGTCAGGCCGCTTTCGTTTGTCACTTCAAGCAGGGTGCAGAGCACAGGAACACCCGGCAGCATCAGATAATGTTGGTGGATCGTGATCCCACGATTCGCTTCATGCTTCTCAATTCGGGTGGTCAGCTTTATGCCTTTCCAGACGTTGCCGTATTGATCCTTCTGCTCTGTCCAGGAAGCGGCTCTCTGTTCCAACTGACGGCTGAAGCCATTCATGCCTGGAACCCCAACACCCAGCCCGCCGTACCACGGATTCCACCACGAGCGTGGAGCCGGTTCAGGGTACGAGCTGTCAAGCCATTCTTCTCCTGCAACTTTCAGAGAGTGTACTACACTTCCGAAGTCAGGGGCAACGGAGATCGACAATACTCCATTGTCTACGGTGTACACTGGTCCAGATGAACCTTCTTCAATTATCTGCTTAATCTCTGTTTTGCTCTGCGGGAACCAAAGGGCCGTTCGCTCTTGAATCCGATCTTCGCCCCGATATAGCCCACGAACTTTCCAACCACTCACGTGCTGGTCTCGGTCCGCTTCGTCTGGTGAAAATGTCAGCTCGGCGGAGTTTAGATTGTGCTCCGGATTGAATTCCTTCACATTGGCCATAACCTCCGGTTTGCCACCCTGCTGTACATACAGCTCCAGCTTGCCCGCAAGCGAAACCAGTTTATGTTCAGTCAACGTTGCTTGCAGCACGTCTGGGGCAAATGGATTCCCCTCACTCAGTGTCAGATCCAGATGATTGTCCAGCAACTCAATGACCGGGTTACGCTGCTTCCGGGCAAACGCACGGAAATCCTGCCACTTGGCAAACGTGTTCAAAGCATATACAGTTGCCTTGGTCCGCACAACGGCCCCAGCTTCCAAACGTCCAAGCTCATGCTGCAACCCCAGCGTGTATTCCGGACGAAGCAGCTTCAGAGAAGGGTCCCAATAGATGCCGCACGCGCCGTACTCTTCCTTGCAAAACAGCCAGTTTTCCGTAATCTGTGAACTGTCCCAATGACTCGGATCGCCAGCGTAAGAATCCCCCATATCCACAAAACGATCTTGGTACGGGAGGATTAACCGGTTTCCGTAGAAACCGAAGTTATTCATTAGGTACAGGTCCTCTTCCCAGGCGGTGTCTCGTGTATTTTCAACCTCGTGGTGGAATTCGACGACTCCATTCGCAGACAGCTTGACCACCGACTTGATCTGCAAGCCAAGGAAATCCTCCGAATCATACAGTGCTTCAAGAACCTGACGTTCACCTTCGGGATAGATATTCACTTCTTTTGCTTGTTTCTTGGATAACTCTTCGGCAAACGGCTTACCCAGCTTCGGATAAGTCCACCAGAACGAATGACGGGAACCCGGATATTCAATCCACATGTTATTATCTTGTTTGCTCATATGAAGAGAGAATGCGCCATTAACAGCCACCCATTGATCCTCAATCTGCCCGCCATATTTCCCTTCGATTCCCTTCATTAGTACAGAAAGTTTGCTTGTAAAAGAGATCGCATGGTTCCCCGCTGGGACTGCCGTCACTTCTACTTCTTGGGAATAGAGACCATACGAACGCAAGGTGAAAGGTACTGGCACAGATACTTTGCCTTTGGCAGGCACCGTAAAGCGCACCGCACGCTCCGCCCATTCAAGGAATTCATCCTCAGGCAGGTCCAAGCTGAATTCCGTTTCTGCATCCACATTATTTTCCACGTTCAAAACCAACTCCGCCGGGATACCTGGATAGAGCTCCTTCACAGGCAAGATAGTCTTGATCTTGGCCGGGAATTTCGGGGCAATACCCAATCGAAACTCCGCTTTCTTCCCTCCGATCAACCATGTGGTGGCAACAACGGGATGGGTCTTATTGTTATTCTGTTCCTCTGTAATCGGATCAAGGTGAAACTCACCTTCCACGGTGATGGTTTCTCCCGGAGCCACTGCTCGTGCAACGTCCAGCGCAAATCGAATATTTTTGTTATCTTCACCCTTGATCTCAATCGCCAGTTCGGAAGTTGAATTGTTCTTAATGCGATAGCAAACCTTATAGCTGGAACCGAATACCAGATCATGATCATCGACTTCTGTTGAGATTTCGTAATCCGGTGTTTCGAGAGCAGTCAGTCCGCGACCCGACTTTTCAAATTCAGCCCGCAGGGAGACATCTCCCTTTTTCCACGTGTAGTCAAAGAAATCAAAACCACGCTCTCGTCGGCCATCCGGCTCGATCACGAGTTCACGCGTGCTGTCTGCATACCAATCTAAATCCTCGAAATAAGGAGCGAGTGCTTCGGTCTGCAAGATGGTAGGGATGAAATTCATCAGATGCACATTATCATCTTTTTTCTCCCAGAAGAATCCACATTTCTTGTACATCGGTACAGCCTTCGTATTCCCTGCCCACGTGAACAGATCCAGGCGAGGCCATCCGGCCTCCACGGTCTTGCGCACAGCATTCAGGATCAGGTTGCGTCCAACCTTGTAACCGTGATAGTCAGGACGTACATTAAGCAGCGGTACATATAGGGCTCTCTCGTCATAGCGGTAATGAGCAAAACTGCAGAAGCCAACAACCTCTTTCTCATGAACAGCTAGAAATGCATAAAGATTGGACGAACTCTCCATCTCCCGGCGAACTGTTTCCTCTGTTCTAAGGTTGGTGCCACCTCCCCAGCTTTCGTTACTACGGTTCCACATATCCGCAAGTGCGGCAGCGTAAGAGGGGTCGTATTCAATAATATGGATTTGATCAATAATCGAAGTTACTGTCATATTTGGATCTCCTTATCTTTATCTATAGGATGGTCTTTGTGAACTTTCGATATGGCCTTTGCCCGATAGCCGCAGAGATAATACATGCCATGTTTGAAGAAGCTAGCGATAGTCTTATCATACTATAAATGGAAGCATTTTCAGAGAATTAAAAATCTTTCTTTCCAACTTATATGTGCCTTTCGGAAGCTCTTGTTAGAAGCGTCAAGGATGGACCAATCTATTTAGGCATGAAAGAAAAAATCCACGTCTTTTAGTTAGACGTGGATTTAGGAATATGATCAGCTACTAATTTTCAATTATGCCAATATAGAACGGACATTGCGTAGAACTGATTTCATAAATTCAGAGGTTGGTTCGGTATGCCCCGCAATTTGGATACGTCGTTGCCGCACATCAAGACTCTTCAACTGATCCGTCAAAACAACACCTGAAAATGGCAGCTCCTCTGGTAGTGTAACTTCAAAAGGATAATCTTTGGCTTGACTCGTTATGGGACATACAACGGCAAAACCCGTTATTTCATTGAATTCAAGTTCCGATAGAACAATAACCGGTCGTCTCCCGGCTTGCTCGTGACCCGCTTGAGGATCAAAGTCAAGCCATATCAGATCGCCTCGTTTGGGAATAATCAAAGTAACTCGTTCCCTTCAGTACCAAAGTCTATTTCTTCATGTCTTGTATCCTGTTTCACTTTAGAGAGCAAAGTCTTTAGATGGTTACGTAGTTCCTCATTGGACTCTACAGGCTTGGTTTTTGGACGCAACAACAATTCATTATCTTCTGTCACCAAAATCTCGATTTCCGAGCCTTCTTCCAGATTAAGACGCTTAAGCAATTGGTTAGGAATGCGAATTGCACTGCTATTTCCCCATTTGCTAAGTGTGGCTGTAGTCATGGCAATCCCACGCCTTTCGTTTGATTGATGCTCCAATTATACCTCACCTCCCTACAGTTGTATATCTATATGATATACATGAAACAATAAAAGGATACATTGTATTCAACCATAAAATAATGATTGTACAGCCTATGATTACGAATAGATATACCATTGCTATAAAGCAAAATGAACATATAAAAACCCTCGTTTGGTCGAAACGAGGGTTCCCCGTCAGATCATCCCCAACAATGAAAAACAGCTGGTATCCACTTCTGTATGAAGTGTCAATGAATCCAGGCCTTATGTACGGGTAAACATATTGCCGCAGTGTGTCCTGAAATGGACATTCATGTGAACTTTGACAAGCTCTATTCGCTATTGTTACTCTTTGTACAGGAGTGTTTCTTTTATATATAAAAAAGATAGATTCATGGAGGGAAAGCATGACAGAATGGATCACGCAATTTATACTCTTTTTTAAAGATTTGTCATACGCAGGTCTGGTTATTGCCTTGTCGTTTGAATTCGTACCTGCTGAACTTGTACTGCCCATGGCGGGATATTGGGTGTATCTTGGGGATATGAAACTTTGGCTGGCTATACTCGCTGGTACCGTAGGAGGTACGTTTGGACCTCTGACGTTATATGCCTTGGGACGATACGGCGGCAGACCGATGGTCGAAAAATTCGGCAAGTATTTCTTGATTCGCCCCCACCATCTAGACGCTTCCGATAAGTTCTTCGAGAAGTATGGCAGCGGGGTAGCTTTCTATGGACGTTTTGTGCCCGGCATTCGGACTGTGATCTCCATCCCTTGCGGTATGGCGAAGATGAATGTGTTTAAGTTCAGTATCTTTACATTCTTGGCCATGCTCCCGATCACCTCATTGTACATTTACTTAGGCTTCAAATTAGGCTCTCAATGGGAGCACGTGGACGAGATTGTTAAGCCTTATATCGTTCCGGCAGCGGTTATTTTCTTAGGTGCTTTTGGATTTTACGTGCTTTTGAAACGTTGGAAAAGAAGAACGGCTTTGAACAAGTCATAGGCTTGTTTAAGTAAGGAAATGAGATGCGCAGTTTGATGATTTTTTGAAATAGTCGTATGCTAAAATTCATCTGATTATATGTAAGACCCCACTCGATCCTAAGGATCAGTGGGGTTTTATCGGTTTAATGAGTATCTAACTAATAAGATACTGATAGAAAAATTAATTTCTATTTTAAGTCCCTTTTAGAATTGTTTTTAAGTCTTTTATAGACTGACTTGATAGCTCATAAGCATAATTGCTGTCAGATTCCATTACGACCATACCGACACTCTTATCAAAATCGATGTACAGATCAAAAATTTTGATATCATTGCTACTGTAATTAACAACTATTTTTTCGTCTGTTTTCCCTACATCAATAACCTTCTTGTTCTTTTGAGCAGATTCTAAAATATTTAGAATTTGATTAACAGTGTCTCTTTGAGTGATTTTGATTACATTTCCTTCCTTATGATATTCTATCTCTGCCACAACATCGTCATTGTTTTTTTGATTACAAGCTACAATGATAAGGAGACATAAACAAATTAAAAACAATAATACTATCCTTTTCATTTTGCATTTCCTTCCTTGTTCATAAAAAAACTCTTTTCCCACTCTAATGTTTAAGTGAGAAAAGAGCCAATAAAAATTATTCATTGCTTTGGTTTATACAACAATCCATAATTATTTCTCTGCAGGTAATTAGTTCATCTAAAGATCCTAAATTATTTTTTTCGCATGTTTCTTCAATATTTTTATGCCTTAAGTATTTAAATCAGTTCCTGTCGTCTTTTCAAATACATATACAACACTACGCCAGATGCCGCACAGATCACAGCACATAGACCAATGAATCCATATCCCGCCTGAAGTCCACGCAGCAGTCCCAACTGAGTCGTTGAACCGTACAAATTCTTCACGCCCTCAATCACCCAGCCAATCACATAGTTACCGATGACACTGCCAACCCCCATCAAGGTAACCGTGAATGTAATCGCGGTGTCACTGCCGTTCGGATATCTGCGTGCGATAAACGCCATAACTGTTGGATAGATCATCGCTATTCCCGCGCCAGATATCGCAAAGAAAATCGCAAGTCGCTCTCCCCCTGCAAGCGCCACGAACGTACACACTCCCGAGAAAGCCGAGAACAGAATCAGTGACAATACAAATCCGATCCGGTCCGTCAATGGTCCAAGCAGCAGTCGTCCCAGCGAGAACGTGAGGAAGAATGCAGATAATAACCCTGAGGCTTTGACCGTGTCCCACGTGTAGGCTTTTTCCAGGAAATTAACCAGCCAACCCCCAACCGCCAGTTCCGACACCACGCCAAAAGAAAGAATGAGCACCATCAGCCAAAGGGCAGGATCACGTGTTAACGTCTTCAGTGAAGTCCGATCTTCATGGGGAAGATCGTCCCCCGGGAATTTGCTGCGCAGCGCCGCAATAATCGGCAGCAGACAGAGTGACAACATCACCAGATACATGCCGCGCCAGTCCAGTTCGTGTCCAAACACCTTCAAGGACATGACACCTGTTGCCAGCAAAGGTGCTACCGTTGAACTCAGCCCATAGAAGAAATGGGACAGGTTCATCATCGTGCCTGTGTTTTTCACAAAAATCCGTGCACCCAGAATCGCCAAAGCAATCTCCAGCATGCCGTTACCGATGTACATGAAGAAGTACGATGAAGCAAAGAGTGGATAGGTATGAGACACATAAATGAACACACCCGATAGGATCATGGATGTAAACGAAATGATGCTAACCGCCTTGATGCCCCATTTGCGAACCAGAATAGCCGTGAAGGAGCAGGCGATCAGATAACCCAGTGCGTTCAGGGACAATAACGTCCCGAGCTGTTTCTCATCCAGATTAAAGTCGAATTGAATGCGCGGAATGGCCGGCCCCTTAATATTTTCCGATATACCGAATACGATAAATCCAAGAAAGATCGTTGCCAGCTGCATGGCGTACAGCTTGTTGAACTTTCGTTTGTTCCCTTGCGTACCTGCTTGCTGATTCAAAATAAGTTCCTCCAGTGTGTTCAGGAAAATGATTGCACGTTATAACTACGATTGCAGTACCATCTTCCGACCGCTGTTATCCCTGTATTTTTTGATTTGTTCCTAAAGGTGAAAATACAGTGATAAAGGCGTTCTTCAGATTGGTTCTGCCCTCTACGTTATCGTGTCAATGATTTGTACATTTGAAATAGGAAACATGGTTAAGCTTTATTCCTAAAAATAGAATACTCGTAAAAGCTCCTTTTTCCTTTACCACTGCTTCTCAATAACCTGAATGCGGTAGGTCAGGCTCTCCAGTGTAACAGCGACTAGACCAGTCACATATTCGCGCCGAGTGTCTCTCTGAATAATCAACTCCGGCATATGCTCCAGTGGAATCATTCGATCCAGACAACCTTGCGTCAGGTCATCCCTCATAGCAGGGTCCGTCGTATCCCCTGTGACTACAATCGTAGCGGGGTTAATGATCGCGATGATGGATACAAGCGTCTGTACGACGAGCTCCTGCAAACCCTCTGTCGTTTTCAACATGCGCAGTTGCTCTTCTCGTGACACGCCAAAAGGTAAAAAGGACACCTCGCCCCCAAATTGCGTATTCCCGGTCAGCGGACGACCATCAATGATAAAGCCTGCACCCGGAAAATGATTCTCCGGAAACGTCACCACCGCAAAGTTCTTCTCTTCCTCAAATTGCTGCTGGTTATACAGCCCGTAGACCGTCAGGTTCATGTCGTTGCCAATGACCACTTCCACGTCTTCATATTGCTCCTTAAGCCTTGCCCCGAGTGGCTGATACATCAGCTCCGGTACATCACAGATCCCAATCACGCCGTTGTGTGCCACACCAGGTATGCCAATACCAATCGCCAGCACATTGTGATGTTGTTCGATCAGGTTCGCAATCAGATCCTCTACCCCCGTGACATTAATCTCATCCAAAAAGAGTGTTTGTTCCTCCGTCATCTCTCCGTTCAGATTGGCATATGTATGTGTGATCGAGTGAATACCGCCCTCCGTTCGAATAATCAGGCACAGTACGCTGGCGTACTCCGCATTAAACTGATAGCGACTCGCTGGCCTTCCCCCGCTTGATTCGTCTGGACCCAGATCGATAATCTCGCCCGTTTGGAGTAATTCGTTCAGGATCGTGCCGCATGTCGCTACGCTGAGTTTTGTTAGGTTTGCGATGGAAGCCTTCGTGCCTACGCCCATTGATCGGAGTGTATTCTTCACAAGTTCAACGTTAATGCGCTTCACCTGCTGGGTGTTGTGTGATGTGGGTAACATAGTAAGTTATATGCCTCCTTTCGTTCATTTCGAACCATTCAATGAATGTTTTTAAAAGTATTTTAATAATTGAAGTGTAGGGGGATTTGGGAAGAAAGTCAATGCTTAATTCGGAGGGAAAAACGTTTCGATGGGAAGGCAAAAAGACAGTTCAAGATCATCTTGTGTGATCCTGCACTGTCCTTTAGTTAAGTTGACTTTATGTAGACTGGCTCATTTGATTTGCCAAGATGCTCTTCTCCAGTCGAACTTCAAATAACTTGCGGTTTAGATCCTGTTCCATGGCATGAAGGTGATACGCAGCCTGTTTTACTGTGTCCATGTGCAAGACTCCTGCTCGCTTGGCGATTATGTCCATGGCATCTAGGATGAGTTTGTTGCATGTGACCAGTTGACTCAAGTAATCGTCTTCTTGTTCGATGAGTTGTACGTACTGCAAAGCGAGGTCTTCGCTGTTGGTACTTGTCATGTCACCACTCCTAAAATTGGTACGCATAAGAGTACCAGTTATACAAAAAGTATATGGTACGCTCATGCGTAACGTCAAGACCATATGGAAAATTTAGGAGTGATTCAGCATGGCAAAGAAAGTCGTTGTTAATATTCATAAACTTACGGAAAAACATAATATCTCACTGCGCGAACTGGCAAGATTGTCTGATATCCGACACGCTGCGTTGAGTGAGTTGCAGTCTGGGAAACGTGAGAATATCAACTTTGCTCATATTGAGCGCATTGCAGAAGCGTTGGATATTGATGATATTAGGGAAATTATTGAGATTCGGGATATTTAGGTTTCTAAACTTATTTGAATCCAATTACGCATAAACAGTCAGAATAACCTTATTCTACAATATAATTAATAAGAGTCCTGAATGCTGGGATAAAATCATTATAGTTTGTTGAACCATCTTCGTTCTTTCCAAGATTTAAACCAACTACTCTAATATCCTTATCCCGATTATATCTTCTAACTTCTTCAATAGTAGGATTTGCTATCACCATATAATGGTGCCCTTTAAACACATCATGGAATTTTTCATACATATCTTCGAAGAACTTATCGTTAAAAGAAAAGCCAACAAAGAAAGAAGTTCTACTAGCCAGAATAACTTTTAACTTGTCCATTAATTCCTTTTCTTCATATAGCTTAGCATAATCTTCCTCAGTCACTATCATCGTTTCTTTTCTAGTAATGTGACCGTGTATATGAAGAACTTGCCCTGTTGCACTGAAGAGATTTGGCATATTGTCGATATCTTGCAAACATAATGGAGGACAGTAACTGTTTTGTTGGGAGCTAAAATCCTCTATACAATGATCGTAATTTGTTGTAATATACACGCTTGCTTTAAGTTTTAGTATATCCCCTATGTTATGTTCCGTTACAAGTACATCATTATTCTTTGAAGCTTTGATAATTTCAATAATTTTATCTTTTATTTGATCGTCTCGATTCAAACGTGTAGATTTTTCTTTTAAATAGCTCAATGCTTTAAGAAGATCTCCTGATTCTGTATATTCTAAGTATGTTAAACGTTGATGTTCCTCAGGAAACTTTGGCGCCAACTCTTTTAGTAGTTGAGTCCAATTTGGCAGGCCTAATGGAACTGAAAGCCCTGCCCCTATGAACGGCACAAGATTTTTTTGCTCCTCTTTTAAGTCTTGAAGATTATCGTAGGTTGGTGCATAAAAGTATTTCTTCCGTTGGTATTCTTTAATGCTTTGTTTTAAAGCTTCTACATTTTCTGAAGGTAAAGTATATAAATTACTTAAATCATGTGCAAGTCTGTTGGTGACCAGTTCGCCACAAACACTACAGGATTCATTTTCTTGTTCTGAAACGTAGCCAAATTCATTGTTCTCTAAATCACAAGTATAGTAAATAGTTCTGGAGCTTTGTTCCAAGATCCACATTATCATTTGTTTGAAATGTTCTTCAACAAAATGCTCGTTTATGAAGTCATCACTAAATCCATGGACTTGATTTTCATCTAAAAATCTAATTATCTTTGGAATAGAGTTGTCAATAAACTCTATAGGAATTAAGGTTGTCAATAACATTGTGGATGATCTCCTTATTCAAATGGCGTTTAGCACCAAAAATTACTTTAAAATAATTTTTTTTCGCTTCTATAGTAGTCTGAATCGTATCAATGTTTGAACCTTTATTAGGTTCAGTAAACCAAGACATAGACCAACTTTCTAAATACTTGGTACTTTCGAAATCTGTCAATAAACTATATAGAGTATCTGCATTAGCAATAGATTTATCTGCTCTTGTATTTCCTGTAGAACTTTTATTTGCTCGTGAATTTTTATAAGAGATCCTAGTTGGATATCCTTGAAGACCCATTGACTTGGCTTTTAGACTCATTTCTTTTTCGTTAATGCTATTCATTATATAAATCCCTAAAAGAAGGGCTGAAACTTTTGCTTCAAGCTCTTTTTGCTGGGATTCAGTAACCGGGTTCTTACAATCGTTTAGCAAGATTATTGCATTTGTACTAAATCTATTGATTTCAGCTCTCGATTTTTCATATAAATCTGTTCTAACATCATCAATCAGCTTATTAAACAAGAACTTACAGAAAGTTGACATCCCTTCCTGATCTTTTTCCTGTGAAAATTCAATATCAATACCTAATGGGTTAATTACCTTCTCCATTATGAAATTATATAAGATTGAGGGAGTATTCATTTTTTCATTATCTGCTTCATCTTGCACATTAGTTGTATGTTTATGCAGTACCAAAATACTTTGCTTATTAAAGTCTATTTCCACTCCTGCTAGTAAATACTCAGGAACAGTTTCATTAGGTTTATTCTTTTGCACTCTTTTTCTCATTACGTTCCGACCAATAAGAAACCTAACTGTTTCAATCAAACCTTCTTTTTCAGTGTAATCAAATCCCGCCATAAAACTAGCATCTGTTCTTGTTACATGAAGCAAATCCATAATATAGAATCCTCGTGTCGTCATAAAAGAATGTAGTTCATTCGTGACGTTCGCTTTGAATCCATCAATAATCTTTTCAACCCTTTTTAGGAAAAGTTCTTTAGGATGAAGAGTTTTTGTAGCAATCTTATGAATATAAGTATGAGTGAGCCTACCATAAAATAGTTCTTCAAAAAAAATTTTATCAAAATCTTTCTTTAGATTTCTATGATTATTAATCAGGTTTTCGTATAGAACTGCGAAACCCTCATCTGAATTTTCGTTTATATTTAACTCCGTGTTTAATCTTTTCACAAAATTTTCAGGCTTAATATGGTCAATAAACTTTTTTCCATTAAAAATGTACAGTTTCTCTGGTTCCATAAAATGCCTCCATCTGTTTTTTACATGCATACCTTAAAGTACTATCATCTTATAACAATAAAGTTGTATTACCAAGAGAGCATATGTTTGTTAGAATTTTACTTTTATAAATAAAAGTCTATATTTGAATTAAAACCTAAATATTAATTTCAAATCTATATTTTTATCATTTATCTATAATTTCTAAATATACCCTTATTACAGATTATTATATATCTAGAAGCAATACTTAAGTAATGCACCTCCCATTTGACACCTCCCTCAAAAAAGTCTAATCTAATAACGAACCAACCATTCACTATTAAGGAGTCGTTCCCGATGGTGCAAGCCAAGAAAGACGAAGTCAGGAAAGAGATTGAATATGCGGCGCTCAAAGTCTTTTTTGAAAAAGGCTATGTGGATGCCAAAATGAGCGATATCGCGGATGAGATCAATATTTCCGTGGGCAATATCTATACTTATTTTAAGAACAAGAAGGAACTATTCTACGCCGTCGTGCCGCCGGATCTGGTGGATTATTTGAAAAATGTGCTGGTGGAGACGATTCACTTTGATAACCAGACCTTGTTCGAGGAAACAGATAGCGAGCGAAAGTCAGCGCTGTTGCAGGAACAGGTGAACGTATTACGGAAATACCGGAATCAGATCGTGATTATCTTTGAAAAGAGTAAAGGCACCATTTACACCAACGCCAAGAATGAACTTGTTGAGCTGATGATCGAAACCAAGAAGGCCTACCTCAAGAACCAATATAAACGGTATGAGATTGGCACCGAGGAGAACCTGATCTTGCTGAACATCCTCGCACACAACGTGATCGACATGAACCTGGATCTATTGAAGCGAGAGATGAGTGAGGACAGCCGGAAGCAAATCTTTGATGCGTTGTATGTATACAGACTGTACGGCATGAAGAGTCTCAACGAATAATGCTCCTCTCATCACTTAAACTGTGTTGACAAAGCGTGCAGATCAGATCAACTTCACTTGGTTTGCACGCAAAAAAACCTCATCATAGATCAGCCTATTTTTTTGACTCAAAAACGAATTATCAATTCATTTTTCAAGTTGGATATTTACCATTTACCAAACTATCTAAGTTGAGCCTACATTTACACGATAACGGAGAGGACAGAAATAACCAGAGGAAGCGAAGCGTTCGCCTTTATCACCGGATTTCCCCCTAATAAGAGGGTATCAATAAGATTTGGGGATAACAGAGATCCGAAGGTTGTACTGTCATCGGAGTGACAAGTGTACATACCCATCATTCAACTTATATAGCTTCACCCCCACATTCTAAGGAGGAACACAACATGAACACCGCTTACGCATTAAAAAACGTCAATCTGATCCACGGCGATCTGAACCGCAATCTGCAAAAGAACATGACGATTCTCGTCAATGAACAAGGATTGATTCAGGATATCGGCAAAGATAATAAGCTGGTCATCCCAAGTCACTACACAACAATTGACCTCTCAGGGAAATACGTGATGCCAGGACTGATTAATGCACACGTGCACCTCTTTGCAGATGGTAAACCGTTCAGTCTCTCGGTCAGTGAAGGCTTGTTGCAGTTTGCCTATGATTGGATATTGAACACCAAGTTTGGTAGAAACGTTTTGAAAAAACGAATGAAACGCAACGCGCTGACCGCACTCCATGCGGGTGTCACAACGATGCGCAGTATGGGGGAATTCTTTTACACGGACGTCCAGCTGCGGGATGAGATTAATAATGGTGAATTTGTCGGCCCTAATCTGCTTGTCTCCGGGTTTTTCCTAAGTGTCACGGGCGGACATGGTGCCCCATTCCTCGCTCTGGTGGGCGATTCGCCGTGGGAAGCACGGAAAAATGTACGGCTCAATGTGAAACACGGCGTGGATCTGATCAAAATCTGTGTGACGGGTGGCGTGACGGATGCGAAAATGGTCGGCGAAGCTGGCCGTTTACAGATGACGGTGGAGGAAGTTGCGGCGATCTGCGATGAAGCGCATAAGATTGGTTTGCGGGTGGCAGCGCATGTGGAAAGCACGGAAGGCGTACGGGTTGCGTTACAAGGTGGCGTCGATACCATCGAGCACGGTTCGGAGATGGATGACGAAATCATTCGTTTGTATAAAAATAATCCCAATACCCTGAATGGCTACACCGCACTCATCCCCACCCTGCAAGCCGCTTATCCATCCGCTTCACTGGATACCAGCGTAACAAAGGTAAGTGCAACGGTAAAAGAAAATTCCAAACTGGTCTACGATTCCATGCTCAAAGGCGTAAAACAAGCGATCGAAAACGACATCACCATCGGAATAGGTACTGATGCCGCCATGCCTTACGTGACTCACTATGATATGTGGAGAGAAATGGACCACTACATGAGACAGGCTAACCTGAACAACAAACAGGTCATCGACATGGTGACCCGAACCAATGCGAAAATCCTCGGTGTTGAAGATGTAACAGGAACGGTGGATATCGGAAAACATGCTGATTTGATTATCATGGAGCAAAATCCGCTGGAACATAGCATGAGTACAACCATGAGCAGCATATCCACCAGCCAATATCAGATTATGTTTATCATCCTCCTCACCTTAGGCGGGATCATTGGGCAACTGATTAATTTCGAGAACATCTTGTCCAACATCATGACCAAATTCTCGTCCAATGGTTTAAATGAAGGATTAACGGTTGCCATCTCATTGTTGTGCGTGGGATCGATCCCGATTCTGGGGCCACTACAAAGTGCTTTACAGGGAGATAATACCTTTTTGCAAATGGGAAGATACAGAGTTACTTCTCACCATCAACACAGTGCCGGTGCTAAAAAAACGCAGAAGGACACTAAGTAAATCAGCACATCGGCATCCGTCGTGGTGGAAAGACAACCAAAACTTCAAACTATAGTTGAAGGATTAGGAAATCCACTCGCATTTCTTCTGACAGGTGGCCGAGTCTATGATTCCGTTCCAGCGATAGATTTACTTCGGGAATTTGATATTATGGGAAGACATATTCTTTTAGACAAAGCTTATCGCTCAGAAGCTATTCGGAATTGGATTAAGGAACAGGCCTCCTATATCATTCCACCTAAAGCTAACAGTCGAAAACTATGGAAAGTCGATTAGTTTTTGCACAAAGAACGCCACTTAGTGGAGTGCTTTTTCAATAAAACAAACATTTTCGCCGCGTAGCCACTCGTTATAACAAGCTTTCTAAGTTATTCTTGTCATTTGTATACGTGGCTGCTATTTTTTAATTGACTCAGTAATGAGTTTTCGGACACGTCCAAGTAATATTTTTAAAACACATATCATTAACTGGACTTCATTAGGAAATCTTATTTGACTTTTGTATATTTAACGAGTACGATTTTCCTCATTTTAAACACCTCTTTGTTCGGGAAATCATTTACAAACTGATAAGAAGCAATAACGACTATCATTTATTTCTCAACTACTGCTAGGGACCCGTAAAGACCGGATAGGCTATGTTGTCTTCAAAGCAGGGAGCTATGCAATTTAGATGTTCAAGATCTTTTTTTGCAGGAAACTGAAAAAGAAGCTTGACAGTAAACTGGCGTTTGAATTGGTATCCCCTTAAGAATAGACATTAGAATAGACATTAGAATAAGCCCCAGTTTATTCGATGAAATTCTAGGGGGGATATATTTGTATAGTATTAAAGAATAAAATTTTAGAACATATTGGGAATAAATCAAAAAAAACGGAATTTGATCTACGCTCCGTAACTACACTGGTTATGCCAACATTTTGAATCACGAACGTGAGCCGTTCTACCTGAGATGCTGGATAAAGCGGGGCATACTCCCCCTCCTACCCTCAACATGTGCAATACAGCGACTGCCATCGTTAGCGAACGAACCAGATGCAGATTACTTTTAAATCTTTCACTACATGATGAAAAACTTTTTCTACATGAAACACATCATACTTGGTATTAGATCCAACACTACCCAAAAAACATCTGCCAAAGTTGCTGCATATCCAATACGTACCTCTACGAGAGCGAAGCCAGCTCCTTAGGGTACGTATTAAAATCAATTTTATTGTTTATACTCGTAGTCGTCTTCAAACAACACTGAATCCCCATAGTCATTAATCTCTTAAGAACGCACAATTTTCACATACCTTCAAGCCACTATCACTTTAAACTAAATAATATTCTTTGACATAACTCTCTCTCAGTATGTATCAGTATATCGATTGACTTAACTACGTTTTGAAGTAAATCTGGAATATCAGTTAGTATAAACTTAAGAGCAACCATTCTTAAGAACACGTAAATTATCTTCTAATACTGAAAAATCATCCTAAAGCTTATCTTTAGTTTAGTGTATCCTCAGAGATCACACGGCTACCCTGCCCGTGGATCGATCATTGTGGTCACATACTAGGATATTAAGATCTTTTTTTACAGTAATCATCTAGATCAATATACGAAGTAACCTCCCTGTCTTCGAATAGTATTTTGACTACCACAATTTAAACGAACCGGACTCCTCTTTCCTCTATGAAACTATGACCATGCGAACTGAAGTCGTCTCTTATTAAAACTCAGGCTGTTTAATATTAAACCTAATTAATCACCCCGTTGACATCAATCAGAGTCCTTTTTTCTCTCTCCATCGCAACCAGGCTTCTCTTTTTTCTCTCGTAATGCAGAAATCCCCTTAACTCAAGAAGCGCCGTCTTCAAATACACCTGTTACATGAAAGGTTCCATAATCTCTGAAATTAATTCTTTCCTACAATAAATTGACGGAAGACTTAATCAACCAAGAGTATTCTTTAAAAGTCCGTTTCATCTATTTCTATATTTCTCGGAGCTTAATGTAGAATATGCCATCAATTTCTTTCATGAAATTCCTCTGAATCTAAGCCTCACAGGAAATTGCTCTTAAAAAGCAAGAATAAATTCAAAAAAAATATTTTATCGAATATATTGAAATTTATATAATAGTGGTTGACTATAAATTACATTTCTAATATTATTAAGTATGTTTATTGTTAAATTTTTCTTTTTATGAAACTATTTAATTTGTAAGTGCAGCATATTACTAAGTTATCAAAAAAAGCGGGTGGGACTTTCATGAAATGGTATGTTTTATTTGTTAAAAATGGTGAGGAAGACTATGTGAAACTTCAAATTCAAAATTATATAGGAACAATAGGATGCAATTGTTGCATTCCGAAAAGAATGGTACCGGAAAAGAAAAATGGTAAGGTCAATCATGTTGTAAAAAAAATGTTTCCTGGCTACGTTTTTATACAAACAAAGATGGACTTCTGCAAATACAACAAACTCAAGAAAATACCTCACATAATTGCATTCCTCAATTATTGTAATAAAAAGGATATTATATTTGATGCCGCTGTTGAAAATGAAGATGCATTTTTCAAGTCCATCACAGATAATGAAATGAAATTGCTCTTAGAACTATTAAATCCTCAAAATGATACTATGGAATATTCGAAATTTTGCTTGGATCAAGGGAATCTGAATATTGTATCTGGGCCATTAATTGGAAAGGAGGACCGCATAAGGAAAATCGATAAGCGGAAGCAACGAGCAAAAATCACAATTAATATTATGGGTAAAGAGAAATATGTTGATATTGGTTTCGAAGCATCGGATACTAGGCTAGATGATTTGCTAAGTTAAGAATAATACCTTTGAGGAAAGCTTATTCAACAAAACGAATACATTCTCAAAAGATTTGATTCAATTTTTTTAAAGAAGTACACAAGCATTTGTAATTATTTTTTTAATTTGGTTTTTTCCTTATATTGATAAAATCATAAAATCTGAGTTGGGAATTCAGATATCTGATGCAAAGGATCAATGAACATATGATGATTTAAATCATCGAAGACTAATAGTTAGCCATTCGAATTACACAAACAATCATAAAAAGAAGTACGTCATATGAGACAACATGTGGCATACAGATACTCCTCCCCTGCTACAATACAGTGTAGTATTTTTCGTACATTAAGGGTCGCGGACGAAAGTCGCTTTAATGGTGGTAAGTAGTGCAAAAGGTCGTTAACCGTATGTATATAATCCCCATGAAGTTAATGTATTTCGATCTTTTAAAGTAATATCTAGGTGTATCATTCAATCGAGTTATGTTCAGTCACTCAATTTTTATTACTTATCTTATATTCAAAAATTTCTTTTGAAATCTACTAAAATGTATGAATATACCATGTTGTTATTCCATAATGAACGGTTATCATTAATACATGAATGATTACGCAAGAAAGACACTTTTTATAATAAAGCAGAGAATCTTTTGTTTAATATTTCTAACTTTGCTTTAATTTTTTTTACATAGGAGAGTTATACAATGAATTCTAAAGTACTTCCTATTTCCAATCCTAAAGTTTTTGGTTTTTTACACCATGCTTATCCATTATCTATTATCGGGAATTATAATGATTATCTTCCATGGTTTCATAATAATTTTATTCAACTAGTATGTAACACTGAATATTTTGAGTTTAAAAATGATCATTTTATCGATTTTTATTTTCCTAATGATCGTTTATTTAGTTACCCCTGTTTGGAGGCCTTTGCCTCTAAACCAGAATTTCTAAATAGCGATATTAATATTATTGATTATGTTATCAATAGTATTAATAAAGATTGTTATGTTTATACACATGTTGACGAATTCTATATCTCTGAAAGAAATTCACATAACCACTTTACCCATAATATTTTTATATATGGATATGAAAATGAGAAATTTAACATTTTAGGATTCGATCAAAATCAAAACTTCGCTAAAACTCAGGTAACTTTTGAAGAATTTGGTGAAGCATACCTTAATGCTGATTATAAACTTACGATTTTGTACTGCTATAACAATTATGTTAAGCCACAAACTAATATCCAGAGTATAGTTAGATCCATAAATGATTACCTATTATCTATAAACACCAATCAAGGAAATGGTTTTTTGCCACCTAACCCTGTATTTGGAATCAGAACATATGAGTATATCAAGAAATATATCGAAATGATTAAATTAAGTTCTCATCAAGCAGATATACGTCCCTTCCATATTTTATTAGAACATAAGTCGTGTATGGTTGAGAGAATAGTATATTTGAAAGAAAAGAAATATCTAAGAGACCCTAGTATTTATTCCGAATATCAGGAAATAGAAAACTTAGCTAAAGTTCAAAGGAATATTATACTGAAGTATATCCTAACTGGTGATTCCAATCTTTTATCAAATTTATTGTCCTCCATAGACTTACTAGTAATTAAAGAAACTAATGCTCTGAATAAGATTCTCTATGAGATAAGACTATCAGGGTTACTGTTATATTAATCCACAAGCTAAAAAATCGCATATAGATAAGTTATTACAATGTATAATTTTTCTACACCTATACAAAGATAATTCTATCTATGAAATAGAAGAAATAAAAAAAGTCCTCGTTGAAACTTTTCAACGAGGACTTTACCAATCCGACCCGGAAGATCTTAATGTTGCTCTATCTTCTTGATCATTCGGGTCAGATTTGTATCAATCAAAACTTGAAAGGAATTACTTAGATTGTTTTTTGCAGATAATAACGTTTATGTCCAGGTGGGCAGTCATTTTGGACTCCAAAAACCTCGTATCCAAGTTTGATGTAAAAGTCTTTAGCTTGAAAATCAAATGTATCAACATGAATTAGCTTTATTCCAAACTCTTTTGCGCTAAGCTCAATACTGTTTAACAAATCCGTACCGAGCCCATTATTTCTATAATCGGAATTTACCCAAAGGGCATCGATGAGTAAACAATGCCAAGCATAGTATACACAATTTATCCCTGCAATAATTTCCCCGTTCTCGTTCTTAATATTCTTATTTATTTTTGAGAAAGGTATAGGTGCAGTAAATGGTACATTTGATGCATTAAATTCTACGATTCTCTCTTCAATAAAATTAGCGTCCTCCATGTTACTCTCCACAATATTATAATTCATAGTTTTATTTTCTCCTCTCATAATAAAGAAAGTCATGATTAATAATCAATTTGATTAACATTTTTTTTAAGTTCCACTAAATGTTTTTAGAATCTTCTTAAAAAAACTATTTGATGATAGTATTCCTCGGTTAATGACCATACACTTGAATGGCAAATTTCGAGGCACTCTGTTGTTGAATCTGCGATGTGCCTTCAATTACCTCTAATACTTTCGCTTCCCGAAAGAGTCTTTCAATGGAATATTCATTGTAAAACCCATTGCCACCATGAATTTGTAAAGCATCACTTGATACTGTTACTGCCACTTTTGATGCAAAGTATTTGGCCATTCCCGTCATTTCTATAGCTGTCCAATCATTATTTTGACGAAGCCCTCCAACACTCTTACAAAATGCTCGTGCAGCATTTATTTCAGTTATAGCATCACCTATCATCTTCTGAATCAACTGATGATTAATAATTGGAGTACTAAATTGAGTTCTTGAACATGCATAACGTACCATTTGTTCTAAACATTCTTGTGCGATCGCAACACCTCCCCATGCAACACTATAGCGTCCTTGATCTAGAGCAGAATTTACTACAAAAGAAAATCCACCTCCTTCCGGACCAATTAAATTTTCTTTAGGTATCAGAACTTGGTCAAACGTTATTTCAGCTATATGAGTCGCCCGACCAGCTAATAATCCTTTAATAGGTGATGTCGTGACCCCCTCTGTTTCCTTATCAATTATAAAAGCCGATACTTTACCTGCATTTTGTGCAATTACAATAAAGAAATTTGCAATATCCCCAAATGATATCCATTTTTTCTTGCCAGTGATTTTATATCCTTTTCCACAATTCTCGTATGTTGTCTTAACTTGAGAAGCATCACTTCCAATCTCAGGCTCAGTCAGTGCAAAGGCTCCGATACCTTTACCCGTTATAATTTGCGTCAGCCATTTGTTTTGCTGCTCCTCGGAACCATATTTCGCCAATGTCTCGCCAACCAATGAAGTTTGGACAGTAAGAAGGGTTCTCATTGTACAACATGCCTTTCCTATTTCTTCAATGAATAATCCATATTGTACAGGACTCATCGATTTTCCACCAAATTTTTCAGAAAAAGGCAATGATAAGTATCCTTTTTGAGCGAACATAGTGACTAACTCTAGAGAGATGGCTTCTTTCTCATCCATTTGTTTGGCTATCGGTCTTATATGGCATTCCGAAAACTCCTTAGCCTCGTCTAGAAATATAGATGTGAATGTCATATTAGTTTATCTCCCTAGTTTTTATTGGTATTCCCTCATACCATTCATGAAGGTAATCCATTTCAAATTGAAGGATGTTCGCAAAAGTCTCGCTCAAGGTTTCTTTTTGTCTCTCGGTTATTCTGCCGCTATAAATTAGTTTTACAACATTATTGCGTACTTCTGTCCATAATTCAGCCAATCGTTCTATTAGCATACAGGAATGTTTGCCAAAGATAATCTCATCACGAACTCTCTCCAAATGTTTCGTATTCATTTGGCGGGTAAGTTGATCAATTACTTCTTCAGCATGATCCAACAGACACTGGAAATCACATAATAATGTAGATTCAAAGAAATAAATATACGAGTTTAAGTCCTCAATTCCTTGGTCTGCCAATTGCCTGTTGCACTGTAAATGCTTTTGGAGCTGCTCCCCTCTATCTGTTATTTTCGATTCGTGTTGTATTGTAGGGTCCATGAAATCACAGAATTCATAATATAAAGGTCCATCATAATGATCCCCAAATTGATTTTTAAAACCATTGTAGCAATTCTTTAAATCTTCATACGAAATCATTTGCGGAGCATAATTAAGACTAAATTGATTCAAATGCTCAATAATATAAAAAACTCTCAAATCAGCATTGTATCCATACACTAGCCACGTATGCGGTAAATGAACTTTTTGATAAGTTTCTTGTCGAATTGACTCATGATAGCAATCAACCCATATAATAACTGGCTTTTTCTGTTTCAACGATCTTATAATTTCATCTATAATGTCTTCAGTATACTTTTTGGTTACCATCGAAATATTTTGCTGACTCAGCAACTCTTCTAGCGACTGCATAGGGAGATAGTTATTTATATCTGCAAAAAATGGATCCTCCTTGTCCCATTTGAAAACAATCCAATCATTAGAAAGAAAAGTTTCAACATTATTACGATAAAGCTCTATCAATGGAAATAACGAATTATAAAAACAGCTTTTATAAAACACCTTATTGTATGGCTCTATATTTTCAATGATGACAGAACTCTCATCCTTCTCCTCCATGATTTCCACTATCGGCCAATCACCCTCATCTGCGTTCTCTCTACTTGATGTTATATGTTGATTATCAACAGCGAAGGACGCGAGCCTACTTATTGTTTTGAACTTATTTAAGTCGGTTACTTTTAGTGGTAAACCAAGTTGCTCCATTTCATATTCAAATCTAAGAGCCGTAATAGAATGCCCTCCAATATCAAAGAAAGATTGATCAACATCAATCAATGTAACATCCAATAGCTTCGACCAGACTTCAGCTATTGCTTTCTCCATTTCTGTCCTTGGCAGATTCACAATATTTAGTTCATATTGTTCTGCAAGAGTAGATAAAGCTCTTCTGTTTAATTTACCATTTGGAGTAAGCGGTAACTCTTTTGACCTGATAAATTTAGAAGGAATCATATATTCAGGGAGCTTATTGCCAAGAAATAATCTTATCTCATCAATATTTAACTCCTGGTTTGTAACAAAAAAGGAGCGAACGTATTTACTTCCATCCATATTTGTAAAAATATCAACAGCAGCTTGCTCTATTCCACTAACACCAAGCAATGCACTTTCGATCTCTTCTAGCTCTATTCGATATCCGCGAATTTTAACTTGGTTGTCCATTCTTCCGATAAATTCAATATCACCATTCTGCAATAGCTTCGCCATATCCCCTGTGCGATATAGCCGTTGATTAAGTGACTTGACATACGGAAATTGCTCTTTCGTAAGATCTTCTTTGTTGAAATAACCTCTAGCTAACCCATCGCCACCTATACATAATTCGCCAATTAAACCTGACGGAAGTATCTTCATGTCTCTGTCTGTAATATAGATCTGAGTATTTGCAATCGGCACTCCAATAATATTGGATCGCGTTTCACCTTTAATTTCCTTAAGTGCAGACCAGATTGTCGTTTCTGTTGGTCCATACAAATTCAGCAACTTAGGGTTCGTCAGATCATACAACTCATTTAGCGTATTGTTGTGAAGTACCTCACCACCAATAAGTAAATAGTCTAACTTGTTCAAATAACTCTTTGCCTCTGGCCCGAGGAGGAGAAGTTCCAACCGGGAAGGTGTCATTTGAACCATAGAAATATCATAACGCTCCATCAGTTGAAAAATGGACTTAGGGTTCACGACTTCTTGTTTACGCCCAATCACGACCCTCATCCCATGAGTCAAGGGCACAATAAGCTCCAAAAAAGAAATATCAAACGATATCGTAGTCAGTGCCAATATGGATTGACCTACTCGAAACTCAATAGACTGGCTTATTGCTTGAATAAAATTATGAGCTGCCCGATGCTCTATCATTACACCTTTAGGCTCCCCGGTAGATCCAGAGGTATATATTAGATAAGCTAAGTCATCCGCTTTGCAACTGTTTATTACAGGCTTAGTGATAAGTGCTTCATGCCCAATCGAAGAAACATCTATGCAAATGATTGATTGTGCTCCTATTGACAGGTCTAGATGTGTCGAATCTGTAACAAGAATCTCAACTTGACTATGTCTTAACATATATTCTCTACGTTCTGTAGGAAATTCTGGATCAATAGGCAAATAAGCAGCGCCTGATTTAAGAATTCCCAATAAGGCGACGAGCATATCTATGGAACGTTCAATGCATAATCCTACAACTGAGTTTGGTTTAACACCTAAATTATTCAATATATGGGCTAATTTATCAGCTTTATCATTTAGTTCTTTATAAGAAATCTTTTCGTTACCACAAATAATTGCTGTAGCATCAGGCGTACGCTTAACTTGTTCTTCAATTAATTGATGAATAGTCATATCTTTATTGTATTCTAGGTTTTTATTGTTAAGTTTTAAGATTTCAGGACTTTCTTCTAAAGTAATCATTGAAATTTGATCTAAAGCTATTAACGGATTATTAATAATATTATCGACAATTCGAATAAAATGAGTGTATAGCTCTTCTACCATCCTCTTTTCATAAACATTCGAATTATACTTGAATTGTAAACGCATTACCTCATCCATAGAAATAACTACTGAGAAGTTGTAGGTGAACTGCTCGAAGTAATCCTCACCTTTGACAGAGAAATCCTCACCATAAATATTCAACTGGTCTTCCATAGGATAATTTTCAAATACAACAATGTGGTGGATTAGTTGATCCTTCAAATCGGAACAAGATTGAATCTCATACAAAGGACAAGACTGAAAAGGTACCGAGTTAATTGCATCAACATGGACTGTCTTAATCCAATTAGAAAAGGAAGAATTATTTTGGATATTAATTCTAGTCGGTATTGTATTGATAAACAGATCTACCGTATTTTCAATATTATTCAAATGAGCTGGACGTCCAGAAACGACGGTACCGAATACAACATCATTTGAATAATTATATTTCCCTAGTAAAATTCCCCATAACCCTTGGAACATTGAATAGAAAGTAACACCGCACTTTCTAGCCAGTTCCTTCATTTCATCCAAACGTTTCCCATCTAAAACAAATTCAATTTCTTCACCCTCATACTTAACCTGTTTTGCATTAGTATGGGCCGGCAAAGAGAGATTGGTTTCGTACCCTGTTAAGTATTCTTTCCAGAATAGTTTAGCCTTGTCCCAATCTTGCTGCTGTATCCAATCAATATAATCTAATTTTGAGGACATTTCAGAACCACACTGACTTGGATCCACTCCATCATCATAGTAAAATTTCATAAAGTCTTTGATCAAAATTCCGATACACCAACCGTCCATAATAATATGATGCCACGTCCATACGAATTTAAAATGCCCCTCCGATAGCTCAACTACTGACATTCGAATTAATGGATCCTTCATTACATTGAACCCTCTAGTAATATCCTCGGACAAATAAACCTGGTAACTTGCGTAATCCAGGTTCAACCAAGAAAAATCAGCATTGCGAGACTTCAATACAACCTGTAGTGGATCACCAAGTCTATCATGTATAATGACCGTTCGTAATGCCTCATGCTTGGCTATCAATAACTCAAAGCTTTTCTTTAATACATTTTGATTCACTCTGCCATGTACATTCTGCGTAATTTGTAAAATATAGGCCTTAGGATTTTTTTGTACTAAAGAATCATACAGTATACCTTTTTGCATTGGAGTCAACGGATAGATGTTATCTATTTCTACTCTACTCATACTAGTCTCCTTGTTTATAGGGTAAGTGAACTATTACCAATGTCCCCTTATTAATTTATGTTCTCTAAATATTGCTGAATTGCACTTAATCGATCATTTGTCAATTGTTTGTATGCAAAATCAGATAAAGTTTTCTCCTGTTTAGCCCTTCCCTTACAAAAATGCATTATTTTAATAATTTGCTCCTTGTAATCTCGTGTAAAGCTTTCTATAGCCCCTATATCCAATTGTTGACTGTCGTACGTAAAGGTGACTCTCAACTTTTCCTCTACTATTAAAGAATTAATTTCTAACACATATTTACTTGTTATATCTGGATGCGTTGGCTTGCCCGCATTAATATCGGATAAACTAAAGATACTTCCTTCGATACTACTATCGAATTCCCCGAGATAGTTAAACAAGATATCCGATTTCAAATCCAAAGATCTATCTATAATACTCGGTGATTGCAAGTAACGAAGTACTCCAAATCCAAGTCCCCCATTAGGAATATTACGTACTTGTTCTTTCGTTTGTTTAATAATTCCAGTTAGATCCTGAGCAGAAACTTTCAAATGAAATGGAAATATTGAAGTGAACCATCCTATCGTCTTGGTTAATGAAATTCCTGAATCAGTTACTTCTCGTCCGTGCCCCTCCAAATCGATTACAAATTCAGTATCTCCCGTAAAATTATGGAGCGCTATGCCCAATGCTGTTATCAAAATTTCATGTACTCGGGTATTAAAAGCATGATGAATTTCCTTCACCAAGACACGCGTCTCCTCGACAGTGAACAAAACCTCCACTTCCGTTTCAACTGGTTTAAACTTTGATGTTCCATTAGCCCTTTCAAAAATAGGCTGAGTACAATCTTTTATAAATTTCCAATATCCCCTTTGAGCCTGCAAAGTGTCGCTCTCTGAGAGCTCGTATAAATAATTTGACCATTCATGATAAGAAGTTGTAGGCCTTCTTACGGATAGACTGCCATTCTTAAGGCTACGAAGTTCTATATCCAACTCCTCTAATAATATTCGCCACGAGACACCATCAACAATTAAGTGATGAATTACAATAAGAAGATGATCACCATGGTTAGCCTTTGCAATTAATATCTTGATTAATGGCCCCTGCTGAATATTAATTTTTGAATGAAGCTTATCTGCTTCGCATTCCAGCTGTGTCCTATAATCTTGAACACCTCGATAATCAATAACTTCTAGGTCAAAATACTTGCCACTACGCTCGTTTATATAGGGGACGATTACATTATTACATATGTTAAACGTCATTCTTAAGCTGTCGTGTCTGTCTGTAATTGACTTAAAAATCTTCTCAACCACCTCCGCATCAAACCTTTGATCGCTAAAAAGCATTACTCCTTGATTATAGTGATTGACAAACTCATGTGGATATTCAAATAGCCAGTGTTGAATTGGTGTTAATTGAGTTTCACCCGTAAACACTTTGTGCAACACTTGATCATTACAATTGTCGATGAATGGGATGAGATCGGCCAAAATCGGATATTTGAGAATATGTTCGACTTCAACGTTCATCCCTTGCGAATGCAGTCGTGAGGCAATTTGTATAGCCTTAATAGAATCTCCGCCTAATTCATAAAAGCTATCATCTAAACTTAGCTCATCTACTTTTAGAACACTTTGCCAAACATCACTTACAACTCGCTCATTAATCTCAGAGGCTCTTCTGATTTCTCTAGGCATTGACAAAGCTGATAGAGGATCCGGCAACTGATTCTTATCTACCTTCCCGTTAATCGTGATTGGCATGATGGGTATTGATATAAGATAGGTTGGAATCATATGGGCCGGTAACTTATCATCAAAAAATTGTCTGAGTTCTTTATTAGGCACAATCGGCTGAGAAACGTAATATAAACAGAGTTTTTGCTGGTCATCATCCTGAATGAGTTTAGTGAAAACATCTGTGACAAACGGACAATGTAATGCAGTCTGCTCAATTTCTCCGATTTCAATTCGATGTCCACGGATTTTCACCTGCTGATCTTTTCTCCCGATATATACGAGTTCAGTGTTTCGATTCCACTTAACCAAGTCCCCTGTTCTGTAGCACTTATCTCCCGACTTATAGGGATGCGGAATAAAACGCTCATCAGTCAAAGCTTGGTTGTTCTTGTATCCGCGAGCCAAACATTCACCGCTTACATAAAGTTCTCCAATAGCCCCGATTGGAATCCTTTTCATGTTATCATCTAAAACCAATAATGAGTGATGATTTAGTGGAACGCCGATATTGCTTACCCCTAATTCAATATCAGCTTCGTCAATTTCCTTGTAAGTCGTATGCACCGTTGTTTCCGTAATTCCATACATGTTTACGAGCTTTACTATTGGATACTTACTTTTCCACTTTCTGAGTATTCCTGGGTTCAATTTCTCTCCTCCAAAAATAATGGTGTGCAGGTATAATCCTGTATCCTGTCGCTCCATCTCCTCCTCAGAAATCATATTGAAAGAGGTCGGCGTTTGATTAAGTATTGTTACCTTCTCTCTCCTAAGCAAGTTCAACAAATCTCTCGGATTCCTTGCTGTCATTTTCGATACAATAATAAGCTTGCCGCCATACAAGAGTGCCCCGTACATTTCCCATACTGAGAAATCAAAACAAAATGAATGACAGCAAGACCATACTTCCATTGGCCCAAAATTAAACTTACCATTCGCTAATAAAAGTTGAATGACATTTTTATGCTCGACCATAACCCCTTTCGGCTGGCCAGTTGTTCCTGATGTGAAAATCATATAAGCTAGGTCATTATCTCTATTGACGGGAACCAGGTTTCCTCTCACAACATTCCAATTCATTTCACTCAACACTATCAAGCCAATATCCCAGTCTAATGGTTGATCAGCTATCATTAGACTGGCGCCGCTCTCCTGAAGCATGTATGACAAACGTTCTTGGGGATATTCAGCGTCTAGGGGCAAATATGCCCCTCCCGCCTTAAGTACTCCCAATATGGCTACAATCATATCTATAGAACGTTCAAGCATTAGACCCACAATTGTTCCTTCTTTAACCCCTCGATCTCGAAGATGATGGGCCAGAATATTAGCTCTATTGTTTAATTCTTGATAACTTAACTCTTCTTGTTCCGATACAACTGCTGTTCTATTGGCGTATAACCGAGCTATTTCCTCAAATCTCGTATGAATTAATGTCTTCCCTCTACCAAGCCATTCATCACGAGATGCCCAATGCTGTTGATTTTTCATACCATCTGCAGTCAACAGCTCCAATTCATTCAATTGGAGCTCCGAGCTATTACCGAATAATTGAAGTGCATACATCCAATGCTGAAAGACCTGCTCGATGCTTTCCCTTGCATACAACGCCGCATCATACACAAAATCTATTTGGATATTTGTCTCCCTATGTCTAATATGAATCATGCAATCGTGCTGCAAATTCTGGCCATACTCTTGATGATGGAGTCCATCCATTCTTATAGAAGTATGGATACCCCCCTGAACTTCGTTCGTTACATGAATCTTTTGCATATAATCAACAACTGGAAAGTTATGGTTCGAATCAGCCTGTAATACATTGGATTTAACAAGATTAAGCCATTCTTTTACTGTCAGCGAAGAATGTATGTCCGAGCGAACTAATAACATGTCATTAATTCTCTTATTAGGAGAATCTAAACCAAACACAGGTACACCAACAATGACTGTATCCGTATATCTATACTTACAAAGCATCCATTTCAACGCTGCCAACAAATAAATGAAAAATCCGATGTCAGAATTATTCACTTTTTCCCTCAGACAAACCAGCAATTCCTGAGGCATATCAAAACTCAATGTTTCCATGTTAGGGTTCATATGGGATGAGAAATCAGGGGGAAATGCGCTCACATGCTGCCCGACTAATTGCGTTTCCCAAAATCTCTTTTCACTAGCGAGGCTGGGATCGTTAATCATGATTTGACTAGTGATAGAATTATACTTCACCTGAAGCACCTCCTAAACAAATAATTAAAACTGAAGATCAAACTTAGCAAGACTTGATTCTGTTATTTTATTTTTCATGGAATGCAAGGAAAGAGTAGAAAGTAAATTTTCCGGTTCCGTCACTATGTCTTCCATGATTGAGAGGAAATCCTCTGCAAAACGCTCAATTGTGGCCTCCTGAAAAAGCTGAGTTCGGTATTCAAAGACGCATGACCAGTCTTCTATATCAGGTACAATTTCCAAAGTAAGTTCAAATTTAGAGTATTTCGATTTAACTTCATATGGAACAAACGAAATACCCGGAGCATTTTTTTCCTGAACATCTATATTTTGCATTACTAAGGCAACATCAAAGAGAGGATTTTTACCATACTTTTTTTTCGGATTAGCTAGCTCTACGATTTGATCAAATGGGATATCCTGATTATCAAAAACTTCCATACAAACTTTACGAACATTTTTTATGAAATCACGAATTGTCAAACTTCTGTCTAGCTGTATACGGATCGGCATTGTATTAACAAAGAGGCCCACTACATTCTCCAAATCCAAATGACCTCTTCCGGCAATTGGTGAGCCAATGACAATGTCTTGGCGGCCCGAGTATTTGCTCAAGAAAATGCTGAAAGCTGCCATACATATCATGTAAGGTGTGCACTCCAATGCATTGGCCATCTCAAGAACTTTATTTTTGATCACAGCATCCATTTCAAACAAATAGCTAGCACCGGAGTAATTTATGTGTGGCGTTCGCGAATAGTCAGTTACTAACTCAACGTCATCAGAATAATCGGATAAGGATTTCAACCAAAAATCCTCTTGTTTTTTGACATCTTCATTCTTTAAAAATTTATTTTGCCACTCGCTGAAATCGCGATACTGAAGAGTTACCTCAGGTAAGGAATCTCCATTATATATGCGTATAAACTCACTAGTTAGAATTTTTAAAGAAACTCGATCTGAAATAATATGGTGCATATCGTAAAGCAATAGTCCATGGTTCCCGTTACCTACAATAAGACGAACTCTGAATAAAGAAGCATCGTATAAGTTAAAAGGTCTACAGAACGCTTCTAACTGCTCCTCAATTATCGTTTCTGAGAATTCGAGAGATTTGATTTGAATATGTTCAACTTCAAAATCAACATCCTCATGAATTCTTTGAAACACTTGTCCATCTTGGATGAAGAAGGATGTTCTTAACGCTTCGTGCCTTTCTATAAGCACTTTAAACGCATGCTTAATACGTTTCTGGTCATATGCACCCTGAATCATAATTACACCAGGTAAATGATAAGCATTACCTAAATCGCTGCTTTGTTCTAGAGCAAATAAACGTGTTTGCGCAGTCGAAGTTTTATAATAACTTTTTCGCTGTACAGGAAAAATACTATGAAATTTAATGTCATTTAAGTTTTCAATATACTTAGCTAAGCTTCTAATCGTTGGATACTTAAAAATATCTTTCAAAGAAATCTCTACTTGCATTTTCTTCTGAATTCTATGCATCACATATGTTGCTTTAAGTGAGTGCCCGCCCAACTCAAAAAAATGATCATTAATTGATATATATTCCAAATTAAGAACATCTTTCCATATCTCAATTAACTTAGATTCAATTTCGCTTATAGGTTCTTCAATTTGTCTAAAAACTACCTCTTCACTTAGGTCCATGTCAGATAGCAATCGTTTATCTGCTTTCCCACTTTTGGTAAGAGGCATTTCCTTTATCGCGTAATATTTACTAGGGATCATATAATGTGGTATTCTGCCTGTTAAAAATGATCTGATTTCCCTTGCTTCAAGTATCGTATCCGCGAGATAGTAAGCTATCAACTCGTGAATTTGATCTCCACTCTTTTTCGATACGACAGCAACCATATTTATTTTTTCATGTGCTAGAATATGATGCTCGACTTCACTGAGCTCAACGCGATAGCCACGTATTTTCACTTGCGTATCTGCCCTACCAATATATTCTACATTTCCATCAGGCAGCCATCTAGCCAAATCACCTGTCTTATAGAGCCGGTCATTATAGCCTAGTGGATGTGAAATAAAAATACCTTGATTCAGTTCTCTATTCACATATCCATCTGCAAGACCGACCCCAGAAATATAAAGCTCCCCACTAACTCCTATAGGCACAAACTGCATCTGATCATCCAAGATATAAAAGTACATATTCTGCACTGGCTTCCCAATCGGCACTTTTAGTGTATCTTTATCCATAGGAATTACATAGTGTGCAGTATCATCAGAGCATTCGCTCTGACCATATGCATTAACCAATAGCGTACTATGCATTGAATAATAACGATTGACCAGATCTGCCGTAACTTTTTCACCTGTTAAAAGAAGAAACCTTATTGTTTGCAAATCAACAGGTAAATTCTCAAACGAGATAATCCGTAAATAACTATATAGTGACGACGGTGTCATTTCTATGATAGTTACATTATCAACAGACATCTGTTGTAACCATGTATAAGGATCCATTGTCATCTCTTCGCTACAGACTCGCACTGCTGCACCGACTAAAAGAGGAGCAATTCCCTGCCATATCGAAGCCACAAATTGAACATTTAAATTATAAGAAACAATATCATCAGCCTGTATACTTAATAGTTTGATTTTACTATAAGCATGATTTAACACTCCGAGTTGAGAAATGAGAACGCCTTTAGGAACACCGGTCGATCCTGATGTGTGAATAATAAACGCGGTATTCTCCAGCGGCACGACACTTCGGCTGTTCGTCAACTTACGAATGACAACCTCATCATTTTCAATGCAGAGAATAATTCTGATGCTGCATGCTGCATATATTTGGCTGTTAACTTTAGATTGATCTTCCGGATCTACCGGAACGCATACTCCTCCAAGTTTTAAGATAGCAATCACGGCAGTAAGAGAATGAACGGAACGCGACATTGCCAGCCCCACAGCTTCTCCTAAAGTAACTTCATATTTGCTCAGATCCCCAGCTAATTTGTTGACTGCATTGCTGAACTTATCATATGTCCAAACAAAATCATCCGTTATAACTGCCGGACGATCGGCAAACTCAACTACGGAATTGTTAAAAATTTCATATATCCCTTTTTGAGGTAATTGTTCCGCTTCCCCAGCAACCTCCATCAGCCACTTTTCTTCCGATGGGGGCAAAATAGAAATTTGTTTAATTTGAATTTGCTGATTGCCTGCTACGCTGTCAAGCACACGACCATAGTGTAATACCCAACGCTGGATGGTAGACTTATGGAATAAACTTGTCGCAAACTCTACTTGAAATTTTAATCTACCATTTTGCTCAATCGCATTGAAAACCAAATCGAACTTGCTTGTTCTACTCAATATTGGATGCTGAGACACTTTTAATTCCCCGTCCATTGGAATGGACTCTAAATCCATATTATGGAGAATAAACATGGTGTCAAATAGTGGATTCCTGCTGAAATCCCGCTGAGACGGAAGCATCTCAATGATATCCTCGAAAGGAAACTCCTGATGCTGAAAAGCTTCTGCCACCGTTTGTTTAGTTGATCGAAGTAATTCAACAAAAGACATATGAGGATCAATTTCATTCCTTAATACTACAGTATTTACAAACATACCCACAAGCGGTTTGGCCTCTCGCCGTTTGCGGTTAGAAATTGCCGTCCCAACTGAAATATCTGTGTTACCAGTGTACTTATTTAATAACGTCAAAAAAGCAGATATCAACACCATGAATAGTGTAGAATTTGTATTATCAGCCAATTCTTTTAGTTTGATTAAGGTATTTGGCTCAATATCGAATACCAGGCTATCACCTTGAAAACCTTGTACAGACGGCCGCGGAAAATCAGTAGGTAAATTTAGAACTGGCAACTGACCATTCAATTTATTTTTCCAATAGTTGCGACTCGCTTCATATCTGGCATTGGTAGAATCTATATTCTCGTTAATAGAGTAATTTTTAAAACTCACACTAATTCTAGGAGGTTCCATCTCATTATAAAAATAAAATAAATCTCTTTGAATGACACTTATGGAACTTCCGTCGGAAATAATATGATGCATGTCAAACAGCAGAATATAAATTTCCCCCTCAAGTTTAAATAATGTAGCTTTGCATAATGGGGGATGACTCAAATCAAAGGATTGAATCTTTTGTTGAATCATATCATCTATTTCATTCTCGTTTGCTTTCACAATTTCTAGCTGAAGCTCTACATTAGAATGCACGATTTGCTTAATTTGCTCGTCAACCATGTGAAACGAAGTACGTAGCGTCTCATGGCGGGTGATTAGTTTTTGTAAAGAATCAAGTAATCGGCCTTGATCAACTTTGCCCTCTAGCCGAATTGCGAAAGGAACATTATAAGCAACGTTATCGCCTTCAAGCTGATTTAGCAAAAAAAGTCGCTTTTGTGCAGAAGTTACTGGAAAACTTCTCTCTTCTTCCGTATTACGATTAATTTCGCCATTGTTGAGTTCACCTTCCATAGTTTCAATGTATGTTGCCATATCCTCAATCGTAGGTGACTGAAAAACCACATCCAGAGGATACTCGATTCCGAATTCTTCATAGATTCTCAATACCAATGACATGACTTTTAAAGAATGTCCTCCCAAAGATAAGAAACTATCTGTAACGCTCTTCTGATCCAGTTCGAGTACTTCGTTCCAAATATCCAACAACTTGCGCTCAATGCGATTCCTTGGCTCTACTATATCACTCTCTTTATGGATTGAAGGCTCAGGCAGCGATTTATAATCAACTTTGCCACTCATTGTTAGGGTGATATATGGAACTTGAATGTAGTAGGTAGGCAACATATACTCGGGTAGATGCTGCTGTAGTCGTTGTTTAAGCTGAGCGTCTGTGTAGATCTCGTCTGATACCCAATAACATACCAAGTAAGGATCTTTTTCATCTTCCTTACGGTAATCAACTACACAATCCGTAATGAACGGGATACCCAATACGCTAGACTCAATCTCTTGAAGTTCAATGCGATTCCCTCTTATTTTCACTTGACGATCCATTCTACCTAACAATTCTAAGTTTCCATCAGGCAACATCCTACCCAAGTCTCCAGTTTTATAGATTAAGTCATTAGGATTCTTTCCAAATGGATTAGGAATAAACTTTTCTGCATTCAACTGCGGCTGTTTATAATAACCATGGCTTAAATAAGCAGTACGAATATAAACTTCCCCAACTTCCCCAGGGCGACAAACTTCCATTGCATTATTCAGAATTATCGATCTGACCCCGGGCAGTGCCTTACCTGCTGGAATTCTTTCTTTTTTAGCATCATCCGGCTTTATGAAATAATAAAATTTTGCTAAAGATGTCTCGGTTGACCCATATAAGTTAATGAGCTGAATACGATTACCTAGACGCTCATACCACTTGATCAGCTCATTAGGGTTAATGGCCTCACCAACCAATAAGACAAATTTCAAATCAGAGAAAGCGTTACCAATTGTTTGTTTGGAATTAACTATTTTAAATAAACTCGGAGTACAGTGTACAACGTCAACCCTCGCATCTTCGATCCACTTTCTTATGCGGTTTGACTCTAGGATTGTCAGAGGATCCTCTGGAATACAAACGGTCCCCCCAACAAACAAAGGTACAAATAAGTCTCTTAAAAAGGCGTCATTCCCCGGCTGAGTAAATTGGCTTCCTCGCACCATCGAGTTTAATTCAAGCCTGGAAATCTCCCAATTAATAAAATGAGCCACGCTACCATTTCTGCCTAAAACCGCCTTAGGTGTCCCAGTTGTCCCGGAAGTAAAATAAATGCTAATTTTATCATCAGGATCATAATCAAGTCTGACGAGTGATTGAGGCGCATCAACATTTAGCAAATCTTTTTCAAAATGCAAGAAGAGATTTTCTCTGTTTTCACATAGAGCGAGATTGTTATTAAATCTTCTATCACTTATCACAGTTTGTGTTTCAGAAATTTCCATGAATGTCCTTAAGCGGGACATTGGATAATAATAATCCAAAGGTACAAAGATAGCACGAATCTTTAGCACTGCAAGAAGTGCGATTATAAATTGAACTCGATTTTCAAGCAATATGCCTACTTTAGTCTGGCTTTCAATCCCCTTAGCTAACAGTGCATTCGCAACTTTAGTAGTCTGGGCATCCAACTCTTCATAGGTTAGATAATGTTGCCCGTACTGGATTGCCTTATCGTTTTTTCCTGCGCTTTGAAAAACACGAGCTAATGCATCTTGAATTGTATCATTTTGCATGATTGTTCCCTCCTCATATAGATTAGCAAGCAAGCCGTACTCATTTGAAATGAGGAAGTATGTGAGTTCCAATCCTTTCAACCTCATTATCATTTAACATAGAAGTCAACAGTATGTATTCAGCTCCAGCTTCACTAAATCTGTTAAGAGCTTGAATAACTTCCACATAACTTCCGACAATGGATACAGAGACAGAAGGGTTAATTTGACTTAACCCCGCCCACAAAAACTCGTCAATGACGTAATTGTTTGATGAATCAAGATTTCTATAACGTTGTAGACCCACAGAATCAGCAGTACTGGTATAATATTTTGTTAACATTTTATAGGCTTTAGGGGTCTCATGAAGAAGCTTATTAGCAGCCTCCCATGCTTCTTCCGTTGTGTCGCGGGCAATAACATCTACCAAAACACCTTTTTTAACTTGTCGATTATATTGGAAAGAAGTCTTTGTAACATGATCAAACTGATCTTTTATCGTTGAATAATCGCAAGCATACATAAGATAATAATCCGCATATTTAGCTGCGACGTTAATTGCGTTAGCTGAACTGCCACCTACAAACAAACGCGCCTTCTGATCCGTACTTTCCTTGGGATAAATATCAGCGTTTGCTATCCCAAAAAACTCCCCGTCGTAAGAAGTGAGTCCATCTCTCAATAAACTCATTATATGTGTAAATTCCCCAGTTCTTCTGTATCTAGCTTCATGACTTTCTGGTCTACTATCTCTTGCCAGTGCTATAGAAGAACTTCCAGTAACAATATTGATGTCGATCCGATTATTCAATAGTACATTTAATGTATTTAAAGCCTTTGCTGTGTAGGTTGGTAGCATATGATTTGTATTTTGCGCCACTAATAAACGAATTCTCGAGGTCTCAAAGCCTAAAAATGTTCCCATAATCCAAGGATCAAATGTATTAGGTACACTTGCGACTAACACTGAATCAAACCCATGGTGCTCAGCCGCCTTCGTCTGTTTGAGCAGAGTGTCCATTAATCCCTTATAATCACCACTATTTGATGTGACTGGCAGAGCCCAACAGAACTCCATTTGTTCCGACCTTCTTTCTATTTAATCGTTTTATTCTTAAATACTATAAATTTTTTTAGTTATAAATCAGGTAACTTAAACTGTTCAATTAGCATTCCGAATGTAATGACGGGCATAAGTAAATCCTCTTCGTATGGAACTTTCAACCTAAAGGAATCCGAGGAATACCTTTTTTTCAATGATTCAATTTGATCAGGATCAAAATATCCTTGCCGTTTAATTGTATCGTATGACAAAATTGACTCAATATGTTCTGACTTATAGCGCAGTATTTCTGGACTACCTGGTGCAGCAAAGGGGGTTTTAGGTCTTTTAATGATTTCCTTAGGAACTAAAGATTCCGCAAGCATCTTCAATGTATACTTTCCATCCATCCCTTTAAGTTTCATATTAGTAGGCATGAGTCTGACATATTCGATTAAATCTTTGTCCAAAAAAGGATAACGCGCTTCAACAGAGTTAGCAAATGTAACCCGATCACCGTGATCTGACAACAAATGGTCGGGTAGTCTCGTTTTAAAATCAACATAGGATCTTTGGTGCAAAGGATCTATATTTTGTATACGCTTTGAGTTGATAATTGGATAATCAATAAAATTGAAACTTTCAAATTTTTCGTTCATACGACTTGAGTATAGTTGGCGTCGCTTAACTTCGTCTTGAGCATAATATTTTTCGTAAAAAAAATGCTTGTTACCCCACATTTTTTGTCTGTAAATATTTTCTTTTTCATCATTCTGATACACATTTCCGGATTTATTTCTTATCTTATCGAATTTATAGCTCATATAACCTGCAAACAACTCATCAGCACCCTCACCTGTTAAGATAACCTTGGTCTGATTCTTCCTTGCTGCATTCGACAATAACAATGAGGCTGTGTCATAGGTTTCTTTCAATATACACTCGGCATGATAAACAGCACTGGAAAGACCATCTACTATCCGCGAGACATCACACAACTCAACCACATGTTCTAATTTTAGATGATCTATCATAATACGCTGAAACCTAGATTCGGAATAATCTTCAGCTGCAAAATCTACAGAGAATGCTGTCCGGGGACTTGAGGAGATTTCTATTACTTTGGAACATATAATAGAGGAATCCAAGCCCCCACTCAGATACATTCCTACAGTCACATCGGATTGCAACCGCATAGAAACAGCTTTAGTCAATAATTCATCGACCTTCTCTATATACTCTGCTTCCGTGCGAAATGGGAGAGCTTCATCAAGTTTCGGATATATAAGATCCCAGTACTCATAAATTTGGGGTGAAGCCCCTTCACAGATAGTCATATAATGACCACTTGGAAGACTACTAATATTTTTAAATATTGTTCTAGGGCTCACAATACTAGGCAAAGCTAATATTTGATCTAAACTTACAAGATCAACTTCTCTACCGACAGAAGGGTGTTCTAAAATGGCTTTGATCTCGGAACCGAAAATAAACATGCCATCAACGAACGTATAATAAAACGGTGCAATCCCAACTTGATCGCGAGCGCAAAACATTCTTTTTTCTTTCAAATCATACAGGGCGAAGGCAAATTGTCCATTTAATTTATTTAAAAACGAAGTTCCATGTTCTTCGTATAAATGTATGATGACCTCTACGTCTGTATTAGTACGAAAGATGTGACCTTTTGATTGTGACGCTAATCTTAATTCTTTATAGTTAAAAATCTCTCCATTGCAAACCATCACAATGGTTCGATCTTCATTCCAAATCGGTTGCATCCCGCCTTCTAAATCTATGATACTAAGGCGGCTAAAACCTAGCCCAACACAATTATCAGCATAAACTTCTGTCCCATCAGGACCTCTATGCTTTAGTTTGTCTATCATGTTAGAAACTATCAAGTACTCTGCCCTGCTCTGAAATTGAACATCATATACTCCACATATCCCACACAATGGTATTGGTCACCTCTTCATTAATATGGATCTCTACATGTCTCAATCCGACATAAATTCCTCTAACTGTTTGTCTAAATTATCATCACTACTTCCAGCTTTAGATAACCTAACATCAGGGTTTTCAGCTAAGTACTCAAATAGCTGAACCATATTTCTTCCAAATTGCTCCATTGTATCACCATGAAATAAAGCCTTTGCATAAATTAGAGACAACTGAATCTCGTCAGATACTTCCAACGCCTCTACATGAAAATCAAGAACGGATGGCACTTGCATTAAAGGATAACCAGTTACAGTTAGCTCATCGGATATCCATTGGGTAGAAGGGTAATTATCCATCACAAACATCGTATTGAAAATATTCGTTGCTTTTTTCTTAAGCTTTTCTACAAGTTTATGGTAGGGATAACTTTGATGGGCGTATGCTTCTACTGTATTACTCTTCACCTGTTCCAAAAACTGGTTAAAAGTATTCGTTGATACAAACTGATTGCGCAGAACCAGAAAGTTTAAAAACATGCCCATAACCTTATCAGTCTTGGGATGTAAACGCCCCATAACAGAGGTACCAACTAAAAGGTCTTCCTGCGCCGTACTTTTTGAGAGTACAACGTTATACATCGCGAGTAAAACGATAAACAGTGTGGTATGGGAAGTACGGGCTAGTTCTTTGATTTTTTTGGTGACCGTACTATTCAAGATAAACACCAACTTTTCTCCATCGCAGAGAGATAATTCACTACGCTTGTAATCTGTAGGGAAATGAAGCTCAGGAGGATCTTCTCCTAATTGAGCAAGCCAGTATTGTTCATGTTCATTCATCTCAGGAGATAACATGTGTTGACTGTTCCAACGCACAAAATCTTTGTATTGCCACTCTACAGGCTCTAATTGCCTACCCTGGTATAACTCCATAAACTCTTTCTGAAAAATTACGACAGACAATCCGTCTGAGATGAGATGATGAAAATCTATCATAAACAAGCTACGATTATGCTCTAATTCAGTAATACCAATTCTAAATAACGGTGCTTTAGATAAATTAAAAGGACGATAGAATGTCTCTACTGCTTCTTGTTCCGTAAGATTCGAGAAAACCTCTAATTCAAACTCAATCTTCTCTTGCACGATTTGAACAGGTCTTCCCTCAACTAGTTGGAACGATGTTCGCAGCACGTCATGCCGCTCAATTAGACTAACGACTACTTCATTAATCCTGCTATAGTCAAGAGGCCCTTCTATGAGTAAACAACCTGGAACTTTGTATTTGATTCCTTTTCCATTCCGAGTTTCCTCAAGATACATAATTGATTGTCCAGAAGTTAATTCATAAACGTTTTTTTCTCCTGTCTCTACCATGATGTTCGGATTGAGATACTCAGAACTCCGTTTTACTGTTTTAATGATAGTTGCTATATCTTCATCGGAATGCGCGGTAGACAAGAAGCAATTACGTCCCTCCCATATATATATCCCTTCATGAATCAATTGGTAGTAAAAGAACTCTAAGTCTTCGCTCGATTGAAATCTAAACAGTGACCCAAAAGATACCACGTGAATAGGGATTTGGTGCGTTTCAAAATATTGATTAATCTCCCTAATCAGATTTTCTGTTCTTCGATTCAATTGTTCTTGTAGCGCCGGCCCTTCACCTGCTAAATATTTCAGTGTTGCAAGCGAACTGGCCATTGCAAGAGGATGATGACAAAAAGTTCCGGCAACAAAAGTTCGTTTACTTTCATTCTGAGGAAATGAATCGTCTCCATACGCCCAATAACCTCCGTCGATTCCATCCATGATTGGTGCTTTTCCACTCACAACACCAACTGGCATGCCTCCTCCAATAACCTTGCCATACGTTACAAGGTCGGCCTGCACATCAAACCAAGCTTGAGCCCCGCCGGGATGAATCCTAAAACCTGTGATTACTTCATCAAAAATAAGAACTATTCCCTTTTCTCGCGTAATGTTTCTTAAGTTTTGTAAAAATGAGTTTGGTTGTACATCGGGCCTCCTACTTTGAACAGGCTCTACCAAAACAGCCGCTATCTGATCAGCATATTGATCAATAAGATCCAAAGACTGCGGATCATCGTAATTCAAGACGAGCAGATCTTCCATCATACTTGCTGGGATTCCTGGTGCAATCGGAACCGCACGATGAACCTCATTTCCACTCATCCGTTGCCTCCCCAATAAACCGTCAAACGTCCCATGAAAAGATCCAGCAAATATTGCAATTTTTGAACGGTTCGTATATGCCCTAGCCAGCCGGAGTGCTACCATATTGGCATCCGTTCCTGAATTAAAGAAAGCAACCCTCTCCACCCCGGTGAGCTCACATATCAGTGAAGCTACTTCGCCACTTAGTCTGGACATCGGACCAAGAGCAATGCCATGTCCTAATTCCTCTTGAATCGCGTGCATAATAAATGGAGGATTATGACCAAACAAGTTGACGCCAAACCCCATGGAAAGATCAATGTATTCCTTCCCATCTATATCCCATATTTTGGAACCTTTCGAATTTTGAACAACGATAGGATACAACATTTCTTTATAATTCGGCCTAAACCCAGCTACGTTCCTATTATTTGCAAATTGAGCACGGTAACGCTGAGCCATTTGTTTAGAATGACTAGTTTGAGCTGTATATTCTTCACTGAACTTCTGTAACTGCTCATTATAAGTAGAAAGTTTTCTATTTGGAAAATTGATATCGTTTTTTTGAAAAGGCACGTAGGGTTTATTTAATGGCTGCATAGACTGAGCGTTGCTGATGCTCATTTGACTTCCAGACAATTTCTCCCCTTCCAAATTCCCTAGAACCTTTAATTGCTCAGCCATAATCTGCAGTTGGGTTTGTATGATATTCTCAAGAGAAGATCTATTTCCAGACAAGCTGTCTAACAAATGGCCACCTTCTATTGTTATACTACTTTTTTTAGCAGAGTTAGTTGGAAGATTAATCTCCTTTCTATATCTGTCCTCTGCATGAACCTCCAAATATTCAATCAGCTTGTATGGATATGATAATTCGCTAAAAAGAAGGCTTAATTGCAAATCAAGATTAAACTCATCTTTAACCCCATTCATTAAGTGGACAAGTAAAATGGAGTCCATGCCCATCTCAAAAAAGTCGGTAAACACATCAATTTGATCCGGTTGTTTTCCAAGGATCTGTGATAGAACTTTTAGAAATCGCTCTTCTGTAAAATTATTCTTCTTAATATTTGATGATGGGCTGTTAGCTAACATGCTGCACTCCACCTTTGAGATACTTGTTAAGTTAGCTGTCTCGTCAGATAATTCAAGCCAGTAATTCGATTGGTCAAACGAATATGCAGGCAGCGGAATCCATCTTTCGTTTTTGTTAAACAGGATATTCCAGTCAGCGTCTGCCCCACTTAGATAAAGCGATATTGCCTCATTAGCCAGACTCTCGTCACGGGCGCCAGATTGAATGAACTCATTCAATTTCAGTACCAATTGTTGGCTTAACTTCTGCTGTTCAACTAGCGTGATTTCTCCATTTGATCGGCAATCTTTATCCTCAGGCACTACTTTGAAATAACCTACGTTTGTTAAATTTGGATTTAGCCGGTCTTTATCACCAAATGCATGTAGTTTCGAGTACAATTCCTCAGAATTTCTCACTGCAAATGCCATTCGATACGGGTAATGCTCTTTTCTAACAGATGCGCTATAAGCTAGGTCTGCGATTCTGAATTCTCGATAACTTTTATTATGTTGATAATTTTTTAGTGTTTGCGTTAAAGATGAAAATGTTTTAGCTGAAATCATGAAAATGTAATATTCACTTGCAGCATTTTGGGGCGCAGTTTCTGGTTCGAGCCATTCTTCCAACACAACATGACAGTTCGTTCCACTCATTCCAAAGGAACTGACACCACACCTTCTCAAGTCCTCACCTACGACCTCCCAGTCCTGCAAATAATTATTCACATAAATTGGAGACTGGGCAAAATCTATATTTGTATTTGGATAATGAAAATGCAAAGACTCAGGAATTTTCTTATGCTGCATAGCTAACACCGATTTAACAAGCCCTGCGATACCTGCAGCATTGCCTAAATGACCAACATTTGACTTTACAGAACCGATAGCACAAAATTGTTTTTTATCGGTGAATCTACTAAAAGCTCGCGATAGTCCATCTAGCTCAATTGGATCCCCCAGCTTGGTTCCAGATCCGTGCGCTTCAATATATGAAATTGTCGACGGATCGATTCGGGCATCATTCCAAGCATCAATTAGAACCTCCTCTTGGGCGACCGGATTAGGTGCTGTGATTCCCATGGACTTCCCATCTTGATTGATTGCCGAACCTTTAATAACCGCATAAATATGATCTCTGTCTTTCAGCGCTTGTTTCAGTGGTTTTAACAACACTGATCCAACTCCCTCGCCGCTTCCAGAACCATCAGAGTCACGATCAAAGCTTCTCGTCCTACCGTTTGAAGATAGAATTCCAATATCAACATTTTGCAAGCGGGGAAGGACTAAGCGGACATCTATTCCACCTGCAATCGCCATATTACTTTCCCCCGAGCGGATGCTTTTGCATGCCAAATGAACTGCGACTAGAGATGAGCTACATGCCGTATCAACTACCATGCTAGGGCCTTTCAAGTCCAATAAGTAAGAAATTCGACTGGCCATAATAGACCTCAAATTGCCTTGTATCGAGCGCTCATACAGGTCTGGTGCAGCATGCATGATCAATGTTTTGTATTCTTCTCTAAAGTCACTGCCATAGCCTAAAAACACACCCGTTCGAGTGCCCTTAATTTCTTTTGAATATCCCGCATCCTCAATCGTGTGCCACGCATTCTGTAAGAACAGTCGTTGTTGTGGATCCATTAATTTTGACTCTGAAGGCAAAATATTAAAGAATTCATTATCAAATGAACTAATATTCTCTAAAAAGCCAGCTTCTTGTGCTAATGCCTCCTTGCTAACTGAGAGATTCAGTGTTTGATGTAAGCTCGTCATCTCTTTGTGACGATTAAGCGGTAACTCTCTAATCATATCTTTACCTTCGTGCAAAAATCCCCAAAATTGTTCTTTGTTTAAACTTTCTCCAAACATGCAACTCATTCCTACGATTGCGATATCTCTGTTAGAAATAGACGCCTGTTCCTGCACCTTTATACTTGAACTACTTAACGAATGTAGCTCCAAGCCTTTAATTGCTGAATTAAACTCCATTCTAATCGGACTCCTTTCCTTTATATTGAATTAATTATTTTTTGGTATAACCGCATTTTCCAATAGCCTTACATACATAAGCATGAGTTCTTTCATACTCTCACGGTTCAAGAAATTCTTGTCAAAATGACAATGTAAAGCGACCCTATCTTCCGTAAACTCCCAATAACAGATGAAATCAAATATCCTTAACAGCATATGGATAGGAACCGACTCAAAGGTAAGAAGAGGGGTAGCCCCTTCATGTTGAAATCTATTAAATGATTTATTCAGGTCACGCCATAAAATGTTTATAGCAGGTGGAGAATTTAATAATACATGAGAATACTGGAACAACTCTTCAATACTCATTATTTTAGATAAATCATATTTTCTCCCAGAAAAACGCCCCTGTGTTTCAACTAGGTATAACCAAATAACACTCGTGGTTTGCAACTGGGAAAGCAAGTAAGAAAAAACCCCTGTAAAAATGACATTTTCATCGTATCCCACTGTTTTGCGAGCGTTAACAAGTTCGGTTACCATTTCCGAAGTTAGCTGAATAAAAAACGAATCATATTCTGATTTCCCTACAATATCGCGAACAAAATAATGCTCAGGCATCCTTACACTAACCAACTCAATTTTTTGCTCTGTATCCCCCTGTTTATCAATAAACATTGAAATGTTTCTAATGGTCCTGTGAGTAAACAAATCCGCTACTGTTAGTTTAGCTGGATATTGTTGCTCAATCCTCTCTTTCATTTGGACAATCCTTAATGAATTGCCGCCAAGATCAAAGAAGCTATCGTCTATTCCGATATTCGAGGAATACGGGAGAAGCTCTTGCCAGGTTCTCACCAGGAACAATTCCGTATCTGTTACTGGTTGTTCATACTTTTGAGATAAGCTATCTCGAGTGAATACTGGTTGAGGTAACATATTTCGATTTAATTTACCACTATCCATGAGGGGTAGACGCTCCATGATCGTTATTGAAAGAGGAACCATGTAAGCTGGCAACCTCTCTCTTAAATAATTCGTAAGCTCTACTGTAGAGAATTCTTCAGTTGATTCTACGTATGCAGCAAGATATGGATCGACTCCCTCTTCCTCACGAAGTGTAACAACTGCTTTTTTCACAATCTTGTATTGTTGAATGCAACTCTCAATTTCCTCCAACTCGATTCGATAACCTCTTAGCTTCACTTGAGTGTCCATTCTACCCAAATATTCAATATGTCCAGAAGCAGTCCATCTAGCTAAATCACCTGTTCTATACCACCTCCCTTTTCCATAGGGATTTTGGCTGAATTTTAGATCATCCAACTCAGGTCTCTTGATATATCCTCTTGCTACCCCCGCTCCACCTAGTATTAATTCTCCGGGTACCCCAATTGGTTGGATTCGGTTGTTGGAATCAACAATATAAGCATAAATACTAGGAAACGGACGTCCAATCGGAATTTTATTAGTATTGAAATTTGCATAGCCCTTCAGTGAATAGTAAGTTGCATAGATAGTTGACTCAGTAGGACCATACACATTTTCTAAACAAACATCAGGGAATACTTGAGCAAAGACTTGCACGATATCAGATGTTAACGGTTCTCCTGCGGAGAACACATATTTCAAATTGTGTTGATTCAACTTGTTTGAGTTATTTTTTATCGATTCAACGAAAACTTTTAGCATTGAAGGTACAAAGTTTAAATGGGTAACCCGATGCTTTTCAATCATTTGATAAATGTAGTAGGGATCCTTTTCCCCATCCTCTTCCAGGATAACTAACCTACCTGAATCTCCTGAAAACCATCCGAACAATTCCATCACTGACACATCGAACGTGTATGTTGTCTTTAATAAATATGCGTCTTGAGCAGTAAGAGGATATAGATGATTCATTTCCTGCAGTATGTTCATTACATTTTGATGCTCTACTTGCACCCCTTTGGGAACACCAGTGGAACCGGATGTATAGATCACATAAGCCAATTCCGTAGGATCCATTTTTATATTTAGATTGTGCGACAAATCTTCCTGATACGATTGTTCATAATTGGATACATTAATTACTTGGCACAAACTATTGATAGTATCCACATAGTTTTCTTGAGTAATTATGAGTGTCAAACCACTATCCTTGACAATAAATTGAAGTCTGTCTTGTGGACAATCCGGTTGAATCGGTAAGTAAGCACAGCCCGATTTTAGTACAGCCATAATGGATATCCACATCAAAGGACTACGGTCTAGAATGATGCCCACGGTCTCTCCCTTATTGACACCCTGATCTATAAAATGCCAAGCAAGTCGATTCGCGTAATGATTCAACTCTTTATAAGAATACGAAATATCATTGTAGGAAATCGCTATCGCGTCCGGTGTTTTTGCCGCTTTGCTTTCAAATTTTTCATGTATGCATACATTAGATATATCAGGAATGGCTGGACTCAAAAAATTTAATACAACCTCACGTTGTTCTGCTGGCACAAAGTCCAGCTCTTTTAAACTCACCTCATACTGATCGAGCATATTCCCTAACAGTTCGCGATAACACTCTGTGAAGCGAATAATAGAATCCCGATTGAATAAATTAGTTCGGTATTCTAATAAGAAAGTTAGTCCCTTTTCCTGCTCAAGTACTTCCATTGCCAATTCAAACTTTGCAATTTTACTATAATAAGGTTCTTTTTTGAGAGTTAATTCCTTAAGTGTTACAACCTCATAGTCGCTGTTTTGCATAACAAATAACGTATCGAAAAGCGGATGTCGATTCCTATCAAACTGCAAATGGAGTTTGTCTATTAGCAGTTCCAATGGATATTGCTGATGTTCTAAAGCTGAAAAAATGCTTGTCTGAACCTCTCGGATATAATCAATTACTTTAACCTTGTTGGAAAGATGGGAACGTACAGGCAAAGTGTTTACAAACATCCCTATCGTACTATCGAATTCAGTTGCTACCCTACCTGATACTGGCATACCAACTACGATATCCGACTGATCGGTATATTTATGCAGCAAAATTTTAAAAGCGCTTAGCAACAATGCATACAAGGTTACACGATGAGATTGTGAAAACCCGCTTAACCTCTTCTTATATAAATCGTCTATCGTAAAACTATAAGTTTCACCTTCATAATGTGGGCTTAGCGGTCTCTGCTCATCCGTGTACAAATTTAAAACTGGAACTGACTTCTCAAATAATTTCAACCAGTATGATTCATCTTGTTGGAATTGATCGGATGACCAATATTCCTGCTGCTTTTGGTTGAAGAAACTAAAAGGAGTAGGAACGCTAGGCAGCCCCTTCCCCTGCAAAAGATCAATGAACTCCTTCATCAAAATGGAAATCGAAGTTCCATCTGCAATAATATGATGAATTTCCAACATCAATCCATACTTATGATTACTAAAATTCAATAGCTTTGCTCTTAGAAGTCCCGGTACTTGTAAATCATAACTACTCTGAAAGGCATGAAATAGTGACTCGAAATCACTTTCTTCTGCGTGCTCAGAATGTAATTTAAAAGGAACTTCATTGTGATATGTGGCATACACTTCACCATTTTCTATTTCAAACGAGGCTCTTAATGAATCATGTCGATTAATTAGGACTTTAATTGCATCTTCAATCAATTGATGATGAACAATTCCTTCTATAGAATAAGCAACTGATAAGTTATATGCCGTTTGAAATTCCTCCATCTGATGTATAACGAACAATCTTTTTTGCGCAGGTGTTACAGAACGACTACGAACCTCTGGCCTTACTTGCAGAACCTGTTCTTCTACATCCTGAATCTTCTTTTGTTCCTGCAAGCGATAAATTTGGGTAGAGAGTTGAGAAATAGTTGGAAAGTTGAAAATATCCTGGATCGGCACATGAATATGGAGTTCATTACGTAGTCGATTAGATAAAGCAGCTGCCTTTAACGAATGTCCGCCTAATCTCATAAAATCATCGTGAATGCCTAAATATTCGCAATTTAAAATTTCTTTCCATAAATTTATTAGATTAACTTGAAGTACCGTCTCAGGTAAATCTATCTCATCAGACGTTGGCTTCGTCCATATTGTTTTAGGCAACCTACTTCTATCCACTTTCCCATTAAAATTAAGAGGTAGCTCATCCATCACAACTATTTTCTCGGGAATCATGTAGCCAGGCAAATAGTCCAACAACTGCTCGCGAATTGCCTCTTCAGTTTCTGCCCCCATAAGGTTCAGAGTAACGTAGGCACATAAGTATGTGTCACCGTCAATATTGATTTGATCCATAACGATTCCTTGCCGAATAGCTGAAATACGATTCAGCACTTTTTCTACTTCCATCAACTCAATACGATGACCACGGATTTTAACTTGCGAGTCTCTACGTCCTAAAAACTCAATAGTGCCATCCACGTTGAGTCTGCCAAGATCTCCTGTTTTATACATACGTTTTCCTGGTTTAAAAGGACTGGTTACATAAGCCAGATTCGTTAAATCATCTCTATTGGCATAGCCTCTAGCTAAACCGGAACCTGTAATATAAATTTCTCCGATCATTCCAACTGGCTGTAAGGACCATTTATAGTCTGGGTGAAATACCATATAGGTCATATTATGAATCGGAGGCCCAATACAAACATCCCGCTCAGTAACATCCATGACAGATGACCAGACGGTTGTTTCAGTAGGTCCATAAATATTATAAATGCGTGCCATGGTGTTTGTTCGCAGAGTGTTTAATAGAGCTTGTGGGAAACTTTCCCCACCAATCAGAATCAGTTTAACGTACTCAAGCGCTTTGGTTGATATACTACTTTCTAAGAATGAAATCATTCTTGAAGGGGTGGATTGAATAACCTCAATTTCGTACTTTACAATTAATTCATTGACTAATTGTGGATCCGCACATTGTTCCTCCGTAGCCATAATTACAGTCATTCCCTGGGATAAAGGCAATAGCGTTTCTGTAATAAATGGATCAAAAGAAACATTAGTGATAGAAATAATCTTAAAATAATTATGGAATTGTACTTGTTCGCAAAATCCGGAAATAAAATTAGTTAAACTGTGATGTTCAATCAGAATGCCCTTTGGCCTACCTGTTGAACCCGATGTAAAGAAAACATAAGCCAGTTGATTAGGATGAAAAGGCAAATCCAAATTCAAACTAGACTCCTTAATAAGTTCAGGTTCGAGAAATGGAGTTACTCTTCTCCCTGAAAAAGAAATCTCCTCAAAGTTGGAGAGTGAGGATATTAAAAACTTGGCACCGCTCTCATTTAACATAACCTCGATTCTTTTAACCGCTAACCTTGTATCTAATGTGAGAAAAGCCGCATTAGCTTTAATGACAGCGAGAATGTAAATCATAAGTTCTGAGGAACGCTCCATATGAATGGCGATAATATCTTCTTTCCCTACCCCTTGTTGTCTAAGTAACGATGCCACTTTATTGGCTTTTGCATTTAACTGTGAGTAAGTTAAGCTAGACTCCTCACATACAAAAGCAATCTTATCTGGATATTTCGCGGCACAATTCTCTATCCATTTATGAACCCCATCTTGCAACATCTCAGGGATGAATTTTTCAGCCAATTGTACATTAGTATCAGCTTCGGTATAATTCATCAGTGGAAGGTTGGCGACCTCATTGCGCGGTTGATAAATAACTTCTTCCAGTATGCAATTAAAATATTTGCTGATCAGCTCTATTGTATCATCGCAAAGCACAGAATTATCGTATAGAAATCTTATCTTCCATTGGTCAAAGGTGAGAATCTCTACCATTATTTTCACATTGGTAGTTTCATGCATGTTGTATGAGACGACTTGCAACTCTTCTGTCTGCTGGACTTCTTCCATGAATAATGGGTAGTTTTCTATAACAATAATTGATTCAAACAAAGGTTCCCCTTTGTCCGCATTTAACCATTTAGTCAATTCGTATAGAGGAGTGTTGGAGAAGGGCTCCCTTTCTTTCAACTGTTCTCCAACAGATTGAATAGTGCTATAAAACGGCATGCTACCTTCCGTTTTTATTCTCAACGGAAGTGTATTGATAAGCAAACCAGCGATTTCCTCAACTTCATTTAGTGCGATATGACGACCTGATATCGTCGTACCAAAGATAACATCCTTTGTTCCAGCAAATCTTTGTAGCAATAGGCCCCAGACAGAATAAAAAACTGCTGCAGGTGTAACATGATATTTCGTTGTTATCTTCTTTAATTGCTGGATAACGTGATCGGGGATGATCATTTCTAATTGAGATTTTCCCTTCCCCTTAGCTCCCTCATTTAAGTTAGGGAATGCCGCAGTACTGACATAATCATGTAAATAATTTTGCCAGTATTTTTTTTGCACTTCTTTTCCTATTAAATTATCATTAGTTATATGTCGAATGTAACTACTAAACTGGGCCTTTATCACCGGTTGTGACAGTTGATTTTTATAGGCTTGAAGTAACTCATTAATAACAATGCCCGTACTCCAACCGTCTAAAATTATATGATGGAATGTAAAAATGACTTCAAAGACCGACTCATTTAATCGGTATACAGTCATGCGATGACATGACTTTGTTATATCAATAGGAGTTTGAAGGTCCCTTCGCCGAATTTGCTCCAACTCAGATTGTTGATCAATTATGTGTTCTGACATAAGACTAATTTCTTGTATTAAAATCTTGTTTTCTTTTAGTACGATTTGTATTGGACTTTTTAACTGCTCCCATCGGAACACAGTACGTAAAGCTTCATTATTTTGAATCACATAATTCCATGCCACTTGAAAACGATTCAATTCGAGTTCGCCCTCAAAAGTAATTGATAGCTGTTCGATATAAAGATCCTCTTTATTTGTTAATTGCATTTCGTAAAGAATACCGGCTTGCAATGGGGTAAGAGGTATAATATTGGTTACATTACTCGGATCCAGTTTACCTTCTATCACATTGTGTCATCTCCTCATGACTAATAAAAACAATAATATAATATTATCTGGCAACAGCATCAACAATAGCTTTATTCTGATCATCCACTATAACCACTTTTGGCATGAAGTTGTCCAATTCACTATCATTGTAAATGCCAAATGAAATCACAATGACTTTATCATCAACTTGGGCCATCCTTGCAGCTGCTCCGTTGATACAAATAACACCGGATCCCCTTGGACCAGAAATTGTATATGTTTCAAATCTTAAACCATTATTAATGTTTACGACGAGTACTTTTTCATTTTCAACAATATTAGCTTGTTCCATTAGTTCTTCATCGATAGTAATCGAACCAACGTAATGCAAACAAGCTTCGGTCACCGTCGCTCTATGAATTTTTGATTTATGCATAAGTCTAAACATTATTAAATCTCTCCTCTAGTTGGTTATTGGATATATTTAGTATGATTTTGTTGAATAATTCATTATGTTCTGGAAGGCTTTTTTTCATAGCTTGTAGTCTAAACACCTGTTCCATAACGGGAACTTTCTTATAGGACCAAATCTGCAAAACAAGCTTTAAAGCCTCATTGCCGCTATGTTTACCTTCTCCATTTTGTATGCAGCTTAACAACTGCTTTAACTTGTGCAGAGGCTCAATAATACATTCGTTGTAACTCTGAACATCTTCGTTTCTATTTTTAGTACATAGAGATTCCTTTACACATATTTCCAGAAAATTTCGACTGGCAGAATCCGAACACTCGCTCTTTATAGGAAGTTTTCGATATTCAGAAGCCAAGGACTTGAGAATTGTCTGCTCCTCTTTCTCGTTATAAGCATAAACTTCAATGCCCTTCCACTGTTTTTTGATTAAAGCTTTTAATATGCTTTTTGGTCCTAAATCTACGAACAAAACTTCTCCCTGTGCAATAATATATTCAATTGTTTCATTCCATCTGACAGGTTGAACCATATGCTCACAAAGAATATTTTTTATGTTATCGACAGTCGTATAAGGACTCGCATGTACATTGGAAATCACAGGCCATCGAGGAGAGGTAAATCTCGTCCGAGCCAATAGCTCACGTAAAGAGTCTGCCGCCTCGTTCATTAGGGAACAATGCATGGCTACACCCATGTACAAGGGGGTAATCACCCCACCATTAGATTTTATACTATTCTCGACACGTAAAACTGCCTCATTTTGCCCCGAAATAGCGAACTGCTTCAAACCGTTATAACACGCTATGCTTACATCTTCGTGCGTAGTACTCTTCTGTTTACAGATTGCTTCAACCGTAGCAGAATCAATATTTTCTACTATTGTCATTGCACCTTTTTTTATTAAATTTTGCTCAATAGCCCATTGACTTCTGTTTCTCACGATCCTGAGACTATCAGCAAATGATACGGCGCCGCTACATGTTAATGCGGAGAACTCCCCAAGACTGTGACCAGCTAAAAAATCAGGTTCCAGCCCTAGTTCTGATCGCCACACTTGAAAAGAAGCAACACTCGCTACAAATATCGAAGGTAACATAAAATCCAATTGATTTAATTCACTTATAGGTCCTTCAAAACATAACTTCGCCAGATCGACTCCTAGTTCATCACTTGCCTCGTCATATAAATCTTTTACAAATGGATACGCTTCATAGAAGGTTCGTCCCATCCCAATGTACTGCGCACCCTGTCCCGGAAATAAAACAGCGATTTTCTTCAATCTTCTAGCCCCCTGTATGTTGCCTAAGGTTGAGACCAATAGTCTTTGCTTCCTGGTAAATCATCAAACCATGAAGCATCATCGGGACATTCGAGAATCATGAGTTCCCCATACCTACTCTCACGAGACTGATGATATTTTAAGTACGCTTTTTTATCTTTTATAGCCAAAATTTCGATCTTTCCGGAAGAGTGGCTCATACACAAACGAACGCGCTTTCCTAAACCTGAAGTCTCTCTCTTAGCCGCTTCGACCAGTTCGTATACTTCACGCAAACTGCATACAAAACTTTTGTTACCAGCAACAGGACGATTGACAAAAAAGTAATAAGGCGTTATTCCTGCCCAAGACAACTGATCAAGTAGATCTTTTAAGACTGATGGATCGTTATTTATTCCTTTTAAAATTGGAGTTTGATTCACCAGCACAACTCCAGCTTTAAGAAGTGAGTCTGTACATCTTTTGGCTTCATGTGTAAGTTCTCTTGGGTGGTTAAAATGGCACATCACATAAATTCTTTTTTCCATCTGTGAGTATTGTGCTAGCGCATTAAGAAGTACATCATCTTCATAAATTCTCATCGGATTAAATGCTGGAAACTTGGAACCAATGCGAATGATTTTTACATGCTCTATCGTTCTAAGCTCCTGAATAATCCGCACCAGTTTTGAAGTAGACAATGAAAATGCATCTCCACCGGTTAAGAGCACATTATTAATCTCAGGATGTTGTCGGATATAATCGATCCCGTGTTTGACGTCTAACATTGCTTCCTTAACGTCATTCCGGAACAGGCGCTTTCTAAAACAATACCGACAGTATGCACCGCATACTTCAGATACAATAAGCAATGCAGTAGTAGCATATTTATGTTGGCACCCTGGTGCAACGTAATTCAATTCTTCATCGGAAGAATCCCAACGTCCGTATTCTTGAAGTTCGTCTTCGGATGGAATTACTATTTTGCGGATTGGGTCATTTGGATCATTCCAGTCGATTAAATTCATATAATATTCGTTTATTCTAAAAACAAATTTGTCCGTTACAGGATTTAGACTTTGTTTAATCTCAGTGCTCAATTGATTTATGTCGTTTATGCTTCTTATATATTTAGGCCCCTTCATGTTCCCCCCCTATCTGCTGGCAATCAATTTGGATGTAATCTGGAAGAGTAATATTAGTTACATTATTGTGTTCCAAGATTAGGATATCATCCACATAATTCTTCTCACTAAAGCCTGCAAATTTATATGTTACATACATCATACGATTACGCCCTGTATCAACAAAGTCGGCTAGCAGATTAACTTGGCGAAGTTGTGCTTCTTGAATCAAAATTCGAATAATTATAGAACCGATGCCCCTAGACATCACACGACAAGACATCAGCATTAATCGAATTATCCATTTTCCTTCCTTCACCTCAATCACGACAAGCCCTATTTTCCCGTAATCGCCAAATCTGTCACTTAAACCGATAATCAACGGAATAAATTTTTTTGAATTAATCATATCTTGGAGTTCTTCAAAGTCATACGTATTTCCAGTTGAATTTAACTGATTAGTGCGTATCGTCAGCTCTTCTGCCCGTTTCAAATCTTCGTTATTAAGTGGACCAATTGTCAATTTCATATTTAAGGATGACAAAAACTGTTCTTGTGGGCCATTCATTTCCTCTTCAAACTCGCGTCGTTTTCTATCATTCATATACATCAAACGACGGTTTTTAGAATCTTCAGTTATATACTTTGGATTAAATGCTGATAAATTCGAGATTGTACCAACCTGATTTGCGTGAATACACATGACTTCCGGCAATGCATAACGTACCTCCTCTAGCTCATAATCTTGATCATCAATAAAAGCGATAGCATCCAAGTTAATATTCAATTCACTGGCAATGATACGGATAGATTCTGATTTACTGCCCCAATGAATTTGTGGATAAATGAAGTAGTCACTAAGGCCAAATTCTTTCAGTTTACGCATGGCTAAATCTTCATCATTTTTACTCGCTATAGATATCAGGACACCTCTTTGATCCAAGTCTTTGATTAGGTCTACAGCTTTCTTAATCAGGTATACGGAAGTATCTTCTGCAAGAATCCCTTGCCATAAGGTGTTATCCAAATCCCATACTAAACATTTTATCTGCTTAGGTTTCATAGATTCTCCTCATAAAATGACTTATCAAAATAAATTAATTATTTGTATTCTTTGTTGTTAATTTAGAAAAAACAATGTTCGCGATTGCCTCAAGCGACTGGAAATTGGAGATATCTAGCTCCTGATTAGTAAAAATAATTTTATACTCCGATTCCAGAAAGTGTACCAATTGCATTGCAAATAACGAATTGACAATGTTAAGTTCAAATATGTTATCTGTATCTTTCAATTCGTTTGGTCCAACGAATCGCGTCAGAAAATTTCTAACTTTTAATTTGATTTCATTCATGTTTTTATCTCCTCTACTTTTAATATATCGTTGGGACATTAATAAGAGTAAAATCCTTGTCCGCTTTTTCTTCCATACAATCCGGCATCAACCATTTTCTTCAAGAGTGGAGCTGGCCTGTATTTGCTATCGTTGTAACTCTCGTAAAGTACTTTTATGGAAAAGAGGATTGTATCCAACCCGATTAAATCAGCTGTCTCAAGTGGTCCCATCTTATGTCCAAAACAACTTTTGAATATTTTATCGACCTCATCTACAGATGCCACTTCGTCTTGTAGCAAGAAGACTGCCTCATTGATAGTGAGCATTAGAACGCGGTTAGAGACAAAACCCGGTAAGTCTTTTACGATGATCCAATCTTTGCCCATTGCTCTGAGCAAAATTTCAGTCATATCGAGAGTCGTATCGGAGGTATGGTAACCTGGAATAACCTCAACCATCTCTTTCAGAGGCACCGGATTCATAAAATGGATCCCTATAATTTGAGAAGGTCTGGTTGTCTGCGAAGCGAGACGAGTAATGGAAATAGCAGAAGTGTTAGCCGCTATTATACAGTCTGGAGCACATACACGATCCAATTCACGATAAACACCACTTTTCACTTCCCAGTTTTCGACAACATTTTCGATAACATAATCAGTATTTGCCAGTAACTCGTATCTTGTAGTAAAAGTAATACGTTGTATAAGGTCTTCAACTGGTACTGTGGGAACACTCGCTTCTTCTTTTCTGAAAAAAGTTTGAAAGCGGATATCCTGTATTATTTTCCGTCTTGCTTTCTCAAGAATTAATTCGGTGGTGTCGACGAGAACGACCTCAAAGCCCGACTGCACCAAATTCTGCGTCACCCCCACTCCCATGACCCCTGCTCCAACTACACCTATTCTTCTCATAAATCCTCACCTACCAATTTATTAGTAACTTGCATAATCAATGACTCTAAATTCGATTGAATAAAAAAATGGCCTCCTGGAAATGAATGAATGTCTACACCCTTGGAAACAAGTTTACTCCAATTGCTCTCTTCAATTGCCCCAGACACCAGCGGATCTTTATTTCCAAAGAAAACTGTAAGACTGCAAGGCAGGGGTCTTCTATACGGATTAAACTTGTAAAGTTCATGAATTTTCAAATCATTACGTAAAATAGGTGTATATATCTTAGACCACTCAGCATTTTCAAAAACCTCTTTTGAGGTACCCCCTAGGCTTGTAATATACTCACGGAATTGCTGATCTGGTAATAAGTGAATATATCTGTTCTTATTGATGGCTGCTGGACTACCCACAGCTGCCATAAACAAATATTCTGGAGTAGCGTAACCTGCTTCCATCAATCGATGTGCTACTTCATATGCAACTGTTCCCCCAAAGCTATATCCAAAAAAAGAAAAGTTATCAATTGAATCCAGCGTTGGAGCAATCACTCCATATAAATAATCAACAAGTTCTTTCATCGTCACGCATAAGGGAAGATTTGATTGCTGCCCATGACTAGGATAATCTAACGAAAAGATATCAATCGATTGGTGGATATGATTCTTCCAACTATAATAAGCCGCTGAGGATCCACCGGCATGAGGAAAACAATATAATCGTGAACGCTTCAAATTTCTCATCTCCCTTATCTTACAAAGCGCTATAATTAGGGCGGATTATTTACCTTATCACATCTTCCTTTTAGATTTTGAACATACTATCCTTTTACCTGAATGAACAGTTGCATGGATTCTTTATTAAAAAGGACAATATTAGGAATAAATCATATGGCTCACCCGACTAAAGGATAAGAAACTCTTAACAGTTAGTAATAAATATCCCAAGCTTTATTACTCTTTTTGATGCTTTTACTTCTTTAAGCTGTAATTTGCACTTTGATAATATATAGAATATTTAATATGAGTTAATATATTGTAAAAACTCTTCAATAACTAGCATACCTAACAAAAAAATATAATATCTCTGTTTCTTAAAGAGTTCATGCTCCCTGTATAACACCGGTATAAAATCTGATATTATCAAATCCTCTCGTTTTTTCTTTGAATTAATGCATTCAGTTGATTTTTCACTCCACTAAGAAGTGTGCACTTTTAAAATACTAAAGATTTCTTAAGTAAAAAGTTGATCTAAATCCCCTTGAGTCAAACTTACCAAGTCAAAGTCTGAGGGGGAAAACTGTGGCTCTTCCATTCCAAGACAATGATTAACCATTTGTTGAAGGTTTATAATATATTCACGTACAAATCGTTCCACACTTTCAATATAAAAAACTTTTCTGCTGAACGTGACAGCAACGCATAACTGCTTATTTTTTACTAATACTATAATTTCCAGCATTGCATCAAATTCGTTTTCTTCAGCCTGATCCTTGCCTGTGTTCAAGGTCGACAACTCGAAATTTGTTTTCTCCATACGATCGTCTATCTCTCCCAAGTAGTTAAACCGGATCGTTTTTTCGGTAAAAGTCGGCAGTTTGTTAGCAAGTACTAATGCTCCGTAACCAATACCATGATTGGGCACACTACGGAGATCTTCCTTAATACTTTTGATTTGTTTTCCGAGATCAGCTTCAGGCACGACTAAACGAAGCGGATACATAGATGTGAACCAGCCCACAGTACGTGATATATCTAAATCCGGAAAAACCGCCTCTCGGCCATGTGACTCCATCTCTATGACAAAACTACGCTTTCCGCTCATAGCATGGCAGGTAACTGCTAATGCTGCTACCAGTATCTCGTTTGGTCGAGTATTATACGCTCGATTCGCACTCGTGAATAGTTCTTTTGTAACTTCTACATCTAATTCAGCATGGATAGTTTCGGTATCGCCTACTTTAAGGGTTTCACATCTGAGATCAAAATTCAAAGGAGCTTGTTGGTCTTGCAGCATGTTAGACCAGTAAATAGTTTCATGTTCAATTTCATCATGATATCCTGAGAGTGCTTCAGACCAATTTCGATAAGAGTCCGAAGTAAGCAAAGTTGGAGCCTTCTGAACACCCGCTGAGGATTTAATGAGATGATCCAAATCTTCCAATAGAATGCGCCATGATACAGCGTCTACAATCAAATGATGAGCCGTCAATAAGAGCAAATCTTCGCCGATGTGTCTTTGAAATAAAACACCTTTGAACAAAGGACCTCTCTCTATATGCAAACTCTGTTTACATATAAGCGATTGTTCAAGAACGACTCTTTCGATATCATATGGTGCACAGTTGTCAAGTGAGATGACCTCAAGTAGCTCCGGCTGATCAGAAAAATTAGAAAAATAACGTAACTTGGAGTTCGATTTATCAAACCTGAGTAAAAGTGTATCGTGCAGCTGAATAAGCTGTTTAAATGCATTTAGAATATGCTCGAATGAGAAAGTAATTTTCAAATTTAACAAAATCGATTGATTGTAATAATGAGGATTTTGAAAGTTACTCTTGATAAAATAATCAATAATAGGCGTCAACTTCACATATCCCTTAGAAGGTTCTCTAATAGCCCTCTTACTATTTTCTTCTTTCAGTGCATATACAAGCTCGCCGATGACTGGAAACGATAAAACATCACTAACCTGAAGCTGAAAGCCTTCTATGTTAAGAAGCGTTTTTACCTGAATTGCTTTTATTGAATCTCCACCTAACGAGTAAAAATTATCTCTTAATGAAATTCCCTCTGATTGTAAAACCTCACTCATAACTTTTAAAACAATTTTTTTACGCTTATCTAATGCATCATTGGACATTGGAAGTCTGTTGTTTACGGCTGTCTGTGGAAGTGGTAGTGCTCCACGGTCGATTTTGCCATTCACTGTTACTGGGAGCGCATTCATAAAAACTAAGTATTGCGGAATCATAAAGGCAGGCATTATTTCCAGAAGGGCTTCTCGCACTTCAAATGAAGTCAAATCCTCCCGTTGGTAAACAAGATACGCCGCTAAAGCAGACTTGTTATTCTCATCACAGCAAGCAATCACGACTGCTTCGCTAACTCCATCCACTCTCAAAAGCTGATTCTCAATTTCCCCCATCTCAATTCGGTATCCGTTCAACTTAATTTGTGAGTCTTTACGTCCTACGTACTCCAACTTCCCGTCAGGACGCCAGAATACCAGATCATCTGTCTTATACATCATACCTTTGTTTACAGAAAAACGATTGAACACAAATCGATTTTCCGTCATCTCGGACTGGCCTAAATAACCTATGGCCACCCCATCGCCAGCTATATATAGTTCTCCTACTTGTCCTCTCGGAACCAGTTGCATATTATCGTCCAGTAAATAAACCTGCGTATTTGCAATTGGGCGACCGATAGGAACTGAACCTTGATGATCCACCTCCGGATCAAATTGGTGAGTAATACATCCTACAACAGTTTCTGTGGGGCCGTATTCATTTATTAATGTTACTCTCCTACCGAAGCTATTGTAGATTTCCATTGCTATTGCCGCCTTAAGATCCTCTCCACCCACCACAAGAGTACGTACCGAAGACTCTGTGTTCTCACGTGTTCTGATCATAGACAAATGAGCAGGTGTTAATTTAAGAACCGTAACGATGTTATCAGCAAGGATCTTACGAATAATAAACTCATCTTCGCTGGCTGGATATATTAAGATAGATTGCCCGTTAATGAGCGGCGGAAAAATAGCAGTAATCGTCAAATCGAAAGCTAGAGAAGAGTATAATGCAGAGACGTCATTCTCCTTTGTGTAATAAGTTTTTCCGGCCCACAAAGTATAGTTAAGTAAGCCCCGATGATTTATTACTACCCCTTTTGGATTACCAGTGGAACCAGAAGTGTAAATAATATATACAGGGTCTTCTAACGAAATATAGATGGGCTCCAGGTTAGGAGACGAATCTACTCGTTCAAGAGTTAACCTGTTCACAAACATGATTTTCCCGTCAAACTTAATTCCACACGGAAAATCTACATTAGTTAGAACTAAGGAAACTTGGCTATCCTCCAAAATGTACTTGATTCGCTTTGCTGGATAAGCTAAATCCAAAGGTAAATAAGTCGCTCCAACTTTCATAACAGCTAAAATAGATATAAGAGTTTCAAAAGAATGTGTGATTAGCAATGCTACAATATTCCCTTTTCTGACCCCTTCATTTTGGAGTTTGGCAGCCAACATATTGACATAATCAATCATAGACGCATACGTCATTTGCTCATTTCCACATATAGCTGCGATCTTATTAGGCGTAGAAATTGCTCGCTCCTCTATTAGCGAATAAACAAGTTTATCACCTAAATATTCTACTTCAGTAGAATTCCATTTTTGTGTAAGTAGATAGCGCTCTTGTTTCGAAGTAATCCTCAAATCACCGATAGTTGAGACATCGAATGGATTTAGCACTTGCTCAATCAATAAAATTAACCGTTGGAACATATTTTCAATGTCTTCATCAGTATAATCGCCAGTTAAATAATCAATAACAATCTCTAATCGACCTGTACTATCCCATTCTTTAATAATGAATTGTAAAGAATTAAGTTGTTCGCCACAATACAGTTCCTCATATTCCATCGAGAAGTCATTCCAATAGTTGTTCAGTTTAGTGTTGTAATAATTTACGCTTATCTGTAAAAGTTGATCGTATCCTCTTTTCCTAAGTTCCAGTTCTTGAATTAACAAATCATAAGGATATCTTTGGTGATAATAACACTCCTTCAACTCCTTATTCACTCGCTTTATAAAACTGGTGATCAGTTCACTGCCTTCCATTGAAGTGCGAAATGCTAATGTACTTGTAAACATACCAATTATCTTCTTTTCTATTGCTCCCGATCTGTTTAATAATGGCGTCCCAATGATAAGATCACTTTTTTGTGTTAATTTGTGTTGGTAAATTAATATCATTGACAAAAAAAATGTATTTATAGAAGAGGTATTTGTTTGCAAGTAACTCTTTATTTTGTTTGTAAGTGATCGATCAATCCAGAAACTTTTTCTTGTGCCACATAGCTCAGTTGTTTTTGCTTCTAAATAATTATCAGGCAACGTTTTAAACTTGTTCATCCAGAAGAGTTTATTTTTTTCAAATCGTTTAGAGGATACATATCTTTGTTCCTTAATAATAAAATCCTCGTAACCGTTATTATTCTGGATCTCAACATTCTCTTCGTGGATCAGTTTATTATAAATCTGATTAATCTCTTCGGTCATAATTTGGATACTCCATCCGTCACATACAATATGATGAATTTTTACAAAATAACCAAATCTCTCATCAGAAGTCTTTACAATAATAAATTCATATAATTGCTGGTCAAGAAGTTTGAACGGCTTCGTAAATTGTGAAGTTGCCCATTCCTTAACTTTATTTTCTGAAAGATCGTAATTAGAGAAGTCCAGCATTGTCAGTGGAATTTGCTTATATGCCTCAAACTCTTGAAAGACTTTGTCTTCATTTTCTGTAATCTTAACTCTTAACCCTGAATGTTTCTCTATAAATATATTTATAGCTTTTTCAAGGATTGCAACATCTACCCATCCTTTAATCCACACGATACCACCAATATTATGTAACGAATGATTTGGATATATTTTCTCGATATACCAAATCCTCTTTTGAGGATGACTTAAAGGAACTTTTTTTTGTTCTACTACCATATTTATTCCCCCAATCTACTGTTAAAGTTTATTGATAGTTGTTCTGACAAAAAATATTACTCTCTAATACTCTCCCCTATTATTTCCTTTTCCACAAAAACAACTAACTCACTAATGGTCGAAAAATTCTCCATACTAAGAAATTCGTTTGGAACTTCAATTCCAAAACTTTCTTCTATACTAACAATAAGGCGAATAAAACTGATTGAATTTAATCCAATACCAACTAGATCATTTGTTAATAAAGTATTATCAGGAAGATCTAGTATTTCAATAATAATATTTTTTATTTTCATTTCAATCATCTTGTTATCTCTCCAATACTTTTATATTTGACGAGTTGTCAAGCCGAACATGTAGTCTACTCAAAAGTTAGGTTATGAATTTACGACCCCATCTATGGCTTTTGGGGTTAAATATCATTCTAGTGTTTAGTGCTAATTGTTTCCTTAGAAAATCCTTGACTTTTTTAGAGAATTAAAAATTGGAGCTCTCAGCAGAAGCTCATTTTCAGGATCTATAAACGAAATAGATGCATCCATTATTTTCTGAAGAAATTTACACTCTCTAAAACTCAGTTCACCAGTCTGCCTCTCTCCAGTTGAATTAAAAAGTCTGCACAGTGAAAGTACCTATCATCATGGGATATAACAATTATGCATTTCCCCATAGATTTAAATTCAGGCAACAACTCATAGTAGAAATGTCGACGAAACTCAGGATCCTGATCAGCTGCCCATTCGTCAAACAAACAAATTGGCTTGTCTTCCAAATAAGCAAGTAAAAGTGCCAATCTTTTCTTTTGCCCAGTGGAAAGAGATGTTGTTGAAAAATGGCCATTACGAATCGTCACTTTATCCTCAAGTTGTAAGCCATGAAGAAGTGTAGCAATCCGCTCCTCTTTCTGAGAACAATTAATTCCATACAAACGTTCAAATAAATAATAATCACTGAAAATTGCCGAAAAATACTCACCCATATGCTCGGGAGCTACTATTTTTCCATTAATATAGATATCTCCGTATGTCGGTTTGTACAAACCTGTTATTAATTTAGCCAATGTCGTTTTACCACTGCCATTTCCACCAGTTATGAAAGTAACTGTTCCCGATTGGAATTTAAGATTGAATGGTCCAACTACAAATTGACCACTTTCCTCCCCTCCATAGCTATAGCCAGTGTTTTGCATTAAGAGCTCTATCTTCATATCCGAAGCTATCTGCAAGTTTAATAATTCGCTCGAACTATCCTGGATCTGGGAAATTTCTGCGGATAGGTCTTGAATACGCCTCAATGATATGCGAATTTGCAATAACATAGGATATGCATTTAATATGCCGTTTACCGGGCCAGTTATATAAAGAAATACAAAAACGTAAGTCTGCACAGTTTTTGTTAGCAAATTTGGGAAGATGATTGGGAAAAAAAATGCCACAGTTCCAATAACAACTGTAAATAAAAGTTCTCCCACTACATTTACATTTGCGAATCGGATATCACCTTCAGTCCTTTTAATACGATAAATATTTGAACTTTCATTTAGATGTTCTTTAAATTCTTGATTTTTCGCCCTACTAAGTCGTAGTTCCTTAAATCCGTGAAGCATGTCGCTGACTAATCTAAAAAAAACTGTTTGGATCTCACGTGTTTCGTCCCAAAGCTTTTCTGCCTTACTTCCCAGCCAAAAATATAATCCTACAACAACTAATATAACAATCATGGATAGTATCAATGCATAAATATTAAGCAGGGCAAGGTAAATAAAACAACATATAAGCGTTATAGAGGAAATCACACCTGAAACGACAACATTAACAGAACGACTTACGTTTTCTGTGTCATTGTTTAGCACAGTATATAGCCGTCCAGACTCTATTTTCTCCAACTTTTCGTATGGTGTTTTTAAAATCCTAGTTATCAATTCAGAACGTTTTTCATAGACTAAATTATTGGTCAATGCCACTAGTCTAGTACTAATGTAACGTTGTCCATATACATACATTAAAATACCGAGTGCAAAATAAAAAAGAAGTCCGCTAGTTAAGTTGTCATCTTTACCAAACGTTTGGTTAATGACAAAAATAATATAAGCGTTTCCGAAACCACTTATCATGCCAAGCATAAGTAAGGTGATATAGGGTTTACCCCCTTTTTTTTGGAAAAGCAACATCAGAATATGGTAGATAGCATACACCACACCAAAGGTAGCTGCAGCGCCTATCGCAGGAACTAGTGTAAATGGTGCCCATATATTTAATGCACTCCACGGAAGTTTGAATAACAGTACTTTAGGCAAATAATATAACCCACTTAAGAAAGCAAACAAAAAAAATATAGCCCCGCTTATTTTTACTATTTGCCAGCGGTCAATGCCTGTCCAACAACGATCGCCATTGATGACTTCCTTAAGACAACGTATGATAAGATAAATTACAATCAGGATAACAAGACCAATTATCACTAACAACACTGAGGAAATTTTATCCAGTTTACTGTATGTATCTGGAAGGGGTTCAACAGGAGTCCGTCCTCTCATTATAGACATAACCCCATTGGCAATTTCTGCAGTATAATCGGAATTTAAATTCCCCATGACAGCTACTCCCAACTTTTCATCCTTACGCATAACGATGAATGATGAGAAGTTAGGATTTGTCCCTCCATGCGAAATTTCCCCGCCTCCTGATTGATAAACCGACCAACCACTAGCGTAAGAAGAGCCGTCAGAATCAGGAGCGACGCTTCCATCAATTTGATGTGACTTTTTTATTAATTCCGGGTCAAATTCTATCGGCTCAACGGATCCAAGCTGTATATGCATCCATTTGGCAATATCAGCAGGTGATGAATTCAAATAACCAGCGGGTACGTTTCCACGAAATCTCGGAGCGTTGTAGGCATGCTGTTTAAAGAAACCAAGCTTATAGCCCGTTGCAAGTCCATTTCTTACGGCGTCGTCATGCTTCATATAAGTACTCTCAAGCCCAAGGGAATTAATAATATTTTCCTGCATGTATTCCTCAAAGGATAGGCCAGATACTTGTTGAATGATTAAGCCGAGAATATCGTAATTTATTGTCGAATACATGAAATACTCGCCTGGTAGCATGTTTTTATTCTGCCACAGTTCTTTACCTACCAACATTCTAACTGTCTGTTCCAGAGCATTGTCTGCAACTGAAACAGGTATCTCGCCGATCGTTTCTGGTGGAATTGATGAAGTATGATGTAGAAGTTGGTCAATGGTTATTTCGAATTTCTTTCCTTTGTAATTCATATAAAACCAAGGCAAATACTTTTCAACCGGATCCGTCAATTTTATAAGCTTCTGTTTCTCCAATTGCAAAATGGCCAGACCAGTGAATGCTTTCGTGTTTGAGCCCATTTCAAATAAAGTATTTCCAGTTACAAGAGTTTTAGTATCAATATCACTATAGCCTGAATAGTGTTGATACTTAATTTCATTTCCCTGTACGACAATGACCGCTATACCAGGTATTTTCGCAGCTTTTTGTTGTTTTCTTATATAATCACCAATTAACCCCTCTTTTTTATCAAGCGGGTTTGCTTGCACCGAAAGAATAAAAAACACATTGTAAATCATAAGCATCACTAGAACACATAATACCAACTTCCGTTTGTGTACCACCATTTTTCCCACTCTTTCATATATCTTAGTATTTTACTCACTCTGAACTCTCTTGAGAATTATTGTCATACTATCAGAGGCATTTAGGATTCATTTTCAATCTGTATCATCATTAATTTCACGAATCATTGATAATTATTTATTCCTAGATTAGGTATTTCAAAGTTCAAAATTATTAATGTCGAAATAGAAAATTATATATAACACATTTATTTGGCAGTCCTAACCTCAAGAATTAAATGCCATTTCTGCTTCGTAACAAAACTTTATACCTAAAGGTATTAGCTTTCATCAAATACCCAAATCGCTAACTTGTCATTCAAGTTCGAGTCCCAGTATCTTCAAAGGAGTAATATGAAGGAAAACAAGAAAAATCACACTTAAATGCTCTAATTCAAATAAAACAAATATCCGTTTCTTTTTTTAATCAAAAAAAGAAAAAAACATTTCATGTTCATCAGACAATGCTGATGAACATGAAATGTTTTTCATATATATAAAAATAGGGTTGTTTAGCTTTCAATTAAGACATAGCTTCGCCCATTCATGCTGAGTTTACTGCACTACTAGAAAATCTGGTTTAAGGCTAATCATTAATTAACGTGCCGAAACATCGATTAATTAATTACGTTTAATAAGTAATCCCTTTACTTACAAACTTGATTAGTTTTTTAGAATCCTATCTTTTTACTTTATTACTTAATCTCATTAAAAAATACAATTTTATTATATAAAAGATAAACAAAAATGTATATATAAAATTCAAACAACCGATAATAGTGTTTTTTTTGAATTATTTTACACTAATGGATTTTATAATTTATTTATATCTCTTTACTCACTTTCAGAATTAATTAAATGTGGTATCTTGCAATGACAGCTGAAAACATCGAACAACAATAACATAATAGCAACAGGCTTTTTTACGGTGTACTAATTCAAGACGAATAGGTAAGTGAGCTGCTCCCCGTTAAGTAGACAGTAAAACAAAAAAATGGTTCGTTTAGATAACTTAGCTCGAATGAACGTGCTAAGTTATCTTTTGCGTTGCTCTGCGGTACTCATTCGGAGCCAGATCGTCCCACTCCGTATAACATCAGTGGTTATAGTATCTGATATCACGACGGACTGTCATGTACAGACTTTCATAACTATCATACTTCGTAAGCTAATAATTTTCTGACCTGTACGTAACCCAAAATTGTTTGATCGGCTGGTTTTCCAAACAGCTGCTTTAACAAGAAATGCTCTTTGTAAATCCATACTTCTACTAGTATGTGGCATAGGCTTTTTTCAACGTATCCATCACGAGTTTATTGTTGTTGAAAATGAACGATTACCCATGAAACAATTGAGTTATCTATTCATCAATAATGAAAATTAAATACGCTTTACGCCCGTTACCATAGTTCAGCTCTTTCACATCGGTACACCATTTGACATTCGGAGCAACGGTTCGAAGTTGAGGTTCATTTTATTTTCAGCCACATTGATTTCTGTACAGAGCACGCATAACTCGGCAATAGCGCTTTTTGTTGTACTTCTGTTCAATTTTCGATTTAATTGGGTACGTATTTGACGATAGCCCAAATTTCCATACTCTTGTCTATGATGGTTCACTTCTTTAGTCAGTATACGTACTTCACGTTCCCTCGCAGAAGCTTTCACACTCTGACCATCTGTAATAGACAGATCATACCTTTTCACGATGTAGTTCTTGCATTGCTTGATACCTTTCTACATGTCGAACAAGGTTTAAGGTAATTTTCATCGCCATATCTCTGCCAACTTTATTCTCCATCTCCAGATATTCATTTTAGGCATACAGTTCCTTGATCAGCAACTTGAGTCGTTCATGTTCGCTCAGTCTTCTACATACTTATTACGCCCCGATGATCTAGGAGAGCCTCTTCTTGACCCGATTGATATTTCCCCTCCCATGCACATACTTGCGAATAAGTTATGTCATACTTCTCAGCCGCTTACTGATAGTCAAGTTCACGTGTGAGGGTATATCTTATAATTTTGATTTGTTCCTCCAATGTGGTTTTACATCCTTTTTATGTGAGATCGTCCTCTACCATGAAGGATGTTTCTCCATACTATCTCTTGATTATACTTAGAAATCCATCTCTATAAAACGCTTCGACTTGAAATAAGATAGGTCTGGATTGACTTTTCTATGGAGGAACACCCTTGCAATACTTCTTGTACCGTACCTTGTTAAGCGCTCATTGGGGTACACATGCTAAGCTCTAGATTCCACAAATCCGCGCAACCCCTCTCTTCTTTATATTTCCATATTCATTGCCTAATTTTATACGGACTACATCTCCTAATTGCTTGGCTCCTGGTTTGAACTAGACACAAACGCAACGCAAGGCACTGCTTCACCGCATTGCGTAACTTCGCTTCGAGGGAAACCTGACTTCGTTTTGACACTCCTCCCTCTCAGTGTAGATTAAGTTTTGTTTTTTTCTACTGTCTACTATGAGGGGAGCATGTCTAAGAATGGAGAATAGGCTTTTTATACACACAGGTATCAAAAAAAGTTAGCTATGACACTCTTGATATATTAGGAACACAGACAAAAGTCAAAGATTTTCAATAATATACGCGTAACCAAATTACCCACCTAGTTCTTTCTCAGGAGAATTAAATTGTATATTCTTTTAGTTTAAAAGCTTGAATTGTAATATTAGTGGCTGAGTAGCCATCTTTAAACATCCTGTCAGAGTCACTCAAATCAGTAACAAAGATCGAAGCAAAAGTTTTATACCATGCCATCCTGTAAGTTAATAATGATGCCAAGGCATACAATTAGTGATATAGAATGCTCCTAAACTTGAATTATTTGAATTAAAAGACTTTCAAATTAAATATAGGTTATCATACAAATTTTAATTTTCAATAAAAACATTTATACATAAAATTGTATATTATGATAATTATTTTATTTCGAGAACGTTTAATACAATGTTTAGAAAAATAAACTGATAGGAATGATCTCTCTTTCACTTTAATTACTGTATTGTAGAACACGTATCTCAAGTTAAGATTCACACCTAAGAAGAATTCGCTTATTTACGAAAAATTATGTTGGACTCTTCAGCGATGAATATAATATGCTGGATGCCATTCGTTTTAATAAAGGGATCATCTATTCTCAAGAAATACTGATAAGTGAAGCCCTCAGCCGTCCTTTGCCATCCTTGATTACGAAGCTGGACCTCCCCTTATATTTTGTTATGGGAGATTACGACTTCATGACTTCATCCCATGCCGCCAAGGTGTTTTTTGATCACATTGAAGGAAGCCAAAAGGAATTCATTGCCTATAAAAACTCGGCTCACTACCCACATTATGAAGAGAAGCGTAGATTTTTGGATTGGATGGTAGATACCTTTATTAAGCAAACACCTTAATCATTCAATCCTTTGCCCTCCAGGATCGGCTGCATATACTTCTCTATTCGTGACACTTTTGTCTTGGATTGCTTTGGTTGTGAGAAATAATAGAGATATGCCCGCTGACGTCCGGGTGTCAGTGCTTCAAATGCATCTCGGAAAGCAGGGTTCTCATCGAATTGCTGCTGAAGTTCCTCGGGAACGCTATATTCGGCAGTTTTTTTCATTTCCACTTGCAGTCCGGCTTGTTCCACCTCAATCGCTTGTTGGATGTAGGCTTTAATCCAAGCCTCCTGCTCCACAATCTGCTCCAGACTGGTGAAGCGAAGCTGGCGCTCTGCCTGTACATTCTCCGTTTGCTGGACCAAAATGCCGTGCGTATCCTTCAGCAGAGCACCTTTGAAAAATAGAATGGCTACGTACTCTTTGAACCCATGGATTAAAACGATGTTTTTCCCATCCAGCATGTAACAAGGATGCATCCACTTCATATCCTCTGTCAGTTCAAAATCCCGAATAATCTCTCTCAGCTTCGTGGACTCTTCCTTCCACGTTTTGAGTTTCTTTAGATAGCCGTCAACTTTGCGATTCCCACTTGTATCCGTCATGGAGAAATACCTCTCTTTATCTCATGTTCTTATAGGTTCAATTGTACTGGTTTTCAGTGGATTGTACAGCGTTGCTTACAGAGCTTTTATTGACTTTTCTACTTGAATTTAAACCTTAATAGCAACAAAGACCATCCTGTTAGATGGCCTATCATTTAATCCAATCCCATCTAATAAGTTTCAATCGACAGTTTACCATCCCCATAGTAAAATAATGGAATGTCTATTGCCATAATTCCAACATACGAAAGGAAGATTTAAATGAGAGAGTACACAGTTGTTCCAGGTCCGAAAAATGTTCAAGTAAACCGAGGTGATACTCAGGCTGCTGTTAATTTATTTGCGGATATCATTAATCACAAAGCACAATCTGGATGGACCTATCAATCGATGGAGTCGCTATCCGTCACTGAGAAGCCCGGTTGTCTCCAGCAACCTGTTACAACGCATCATTATATGCTTATTTTCTACAGAGAGATTTAATAATAGTACAACAATCATGAGAAACTCAGAATCTGAGGAACTGATATTTAATAACATGCCATCCGAAGAAGAACTTATTAGACTCTTACATACACATCATGAAGAAAACGATCCTCGAAGCAGTTTCTATATAAGAACTCATGTTATTCCAGAAATCGATTGGTTGAAGTCTTTGCTTAACGTTACACTTGCATTATTCGCAGGTCTAATCATCTCTATGATATGTTTCTATCTCTTGAATCCATTCATTCCAGTATATGCTTTGCTGAGTGCCCAGATTGTTTTCATAGCAAGTATGTTATTCATAGTTCTACGACGTGTTAGAGTGATCCTGATATGGAGTATTAGAATTTATCAACGTTTTGCCCCCATTGAGGTGAGGAACAAATGTCGTTTTGAACCAAGCTGTTCTGTGTATATGATTCAAGCTATTGAGAAATACGGGGCGATTAAAGGTCTATCCTTGGGCATCCAGCGTCTTCGCAAATGTAATATCAACGGTGGAGGATATGATTATCCTTAAAATTAAAAGGTCCATAGACAATCTATGGGCCTTTTGCTTTGGTTAACATTTCTGGCTTAAGCTAATACCGAGCAGTGGCTGTATCTCTTCTTCCAACATGGAGGAAGCTATCATCATGAAGTCTTCAGCCCCAATTTCAAAATGACCTTTACGAAATGGAAACCCCCAATTGCGATTACCGCGTGTAAAACTGAGTTGGTCTAACAACGTTGCGATCTTTACTTCTCGACACGGAAGATAACGCAGATCTCGGCGAAAGGGTATAAAGGATTCCGACATCTGATATTGGTATATCCTGTCGTCGGTAATTTGACCAATAGCAGTAAAAGCCTGAAGTGGCTTTCCAGTTGATATGTCTGTGCGTGGAGAATAGTATATCAGCCAATCACCCGCGGACATTTGTCGCAACAGCGCTGACTTGCCATGGCACAACTGCGCAAACCCTCCCTCTACGGCTACATTTACATGAGAAGCAGATACAACACCAATCCAATATCTACTGTCCTGATTTGGTTTCATGGATACATTCCATTCCATTCCCTTCTCTCATTTACATTTCCAGATTGGATTTCAATCGATCCAATTGCAAAAAATGATGTCTGTAGTGCATCTCTATCAACAAAAACCACTCCTGAGCACTTAGAACGCCAAGCCTTGGATGACGTATTTTGTTGTTTACGGACGCTTGGTGTAAAACAGATGCCGTGCTTCTCATCCGATCCACTACCTCGTGAAGCCCATCGATCAAGGACTCTATACTCTCGGGTGGTTGCGGGGTGTACTGCGGGGAAGCAGGGACTTTAACAGGCACGGGAGGGAATTGTCCTAATTCAAACACTTGCCTGCCCAGTTCTGTTTTTTCCTCACCCGAGTTTAATGTTGAATCCCCGCTGCTCAAACAGTGCTCAATATTATGCAGATGCAAGAAAAGCGCTGATTGAATCAAATGTACATACATCTGTCCAATGGACCATTCCTCTTCACTTTGTTTTTTATGTAAGCTCCCCATATCCAATTTGTTCAGTTCTGCCAAATATCGTTCTACTGCCGTTTCAAATGATTTCAATACTTCCGTTGTACTTCTCATCCTTCAACCCACTCCTCTTGATCTGTGATATATCAAAGTATAAAAAAACACTACTGACAGGTGTATGTCAGTAGTGTTTTAAGATGTTTTTGGCTACTTCCTGCATTCGGAAGCGTAAAGACTCCGGCTCCAAGACCTCGATATCTCCACCCCAGCCAAGTAAATAATGCAATATTTCTTCCGGGTAGCGGACACGAAAATGAAAAATGAAACCTTCCTCTTGCTCCTCAAATGCATCCATATAAAAATGCAGGGCCTCCATAACTTTGTCAGTGATTTCAGGTTTAGCCCTAATTAATACTTGCTCGTTACGGTCGTCAGGAGGTCGATAACTGTTAAGATCAAAATCCGGTGGCAAAAGGAATTGATCCTCCAGCACGGAAAGTTCAGTCATCCGTGACAAACGAAAATGACGAATGTCTTGTCGCATATCACAACGTGCAATTAACATCCAATTCTCCTGAACAAGTGAGAGGCCATAGGGTGAAACCTCTCGCATGTTATACCGATTTCCATCCGTTCCTGGCATTTTTTTCAGATACATAAAGCTGATTTTACGCTGATCCAGAATGGCATTACGTATCTGGTTAAGGTATGTTTTCACCCGTGCTCGGGTTAAAGGTTCAACCGTATGAAGCAGTCTCATCGTTTCCCGAACACGTGTTGATTCGTCACGAACGGATTCAGGTAAAATCGCTTCAATTTTGCGTTGAGCCGACTTAGCCTCCATCGCGTATTCTGTATCCATTCTCTGTTCGATAAAATCAGCTCCCATGAGCAGGGATACGGCTTCTTCTGCGGTGAAGCTTACCGGGGGCAGAAAATATCCTTCCATGAGGGAATACCCATGACCCGGAGCTCCCATGATCGGAACACCAGCCTCACTTAATGCCTGAATATCTCGATATATCGTACGTACACTTGTCTCAAATTGAGAAGCTAAATCTTCTGCTCGTAACATCTTTCTTCGCTGCAATTCAAGCGTAATCGCAAGCTGCCGCTCTGTTTTGTTCATTTTCTAGCCCCCACCGTTTCATCATCCAAACCTAACTCATTCTATCACAGTAACTTGCCCTTTCGTTTCGTGAATTAATGCTATGGAACTTCTCAAATACCATCCAAGATGAGATAGTCTTAATCCCAAAAAAACTGATACCCCAAAAGGATATCAGTTTTTTTATCTGCTTTATATCTGCTTTATATACGGTTAATTATCTTCGTTACCTCTTACACGTACATGGCCAGCAACAAGTTATAGATCATCGTCGCAGCTTCCGCTCGAGTCGTTTCACTTCCTGCACGAACCGTATGGTCTGTATATCCACTCACAATCTTGGCCTGCACCGCTGCATCCAGTGCTTCTTGTGCCCAAGATGGCGTCTGCGATGCATCAGTGAAACTTGGTTTAACGGAGGTATTACCGGACATTCCGGCTTGTGCATCTGAACTTACTTTCAGCGCATTCGCCATCATGACTGCCATCTCGGCACGGGTAATGGTCCGATCAGGCTTAAATGTGTTATCACCATAGCCTTTCACGATTCCGGCTTGCACGGCTGCGGCAATATCACCTTTTGCCCAGTCTGGCAGACTACCTTGATCTGCAAATGTCAGATCCGACTCCACGGACTTCAATGCCAGCGCCTTACTGAGCAACGTAACAAACTCTGCCCGTGTGATCTTCTTCGATGGTTGGAATGTACCATCTGTGCAACCTTGAACTACGTTCATGCCCAACAAGCGATCTGCGTAGTCAGAAGCCCAGTGTCCATTCAGGTAAATAGATTCACTCGTGTGTAACTGGACACAACGAATGTACCCAGATGATTTACATTGGCTGTTATGCTTCCTGCTGCATTCGTCTTGCCACCGATAAATAGCCAGCTCTGGCGAGCTTCATTATAATAGTAGATTGCAGGTTGGGTACCATTCGGCAAATCTGCCGAAGCCACATTTATACTCAACTCCGCCTGATCATTCAACGTTCTTCCGCCACTGCGGCTAATCTGTACAGCTTGTCCCAGTACATTCAGGGAAGATGTATTCTGCAACTTATCCTTCGCAACCACAGATATTTGCAACGCATCCTTGGAACCAATGGCTCCCGATGGAACATTGAATTGCACGATGTCTTTCAAACCCGTTTGGACCGGCTGATTCGCTTCCACCTCAAGCGTCAGTAGCTTGCCCTCGTTATTCATTAGTTCCGGCTTGGAGCTGGACCAGCTGATGGTTGCTCCATGCTTCCCTTCAACAGGAAGGGTAAGATCGGAATGGACCGCGTTCAGATCGCCCAGATCGATTGCTTGAAATGTATCGGTTACCGCCTGTGCGTCACTGTAAGGTTTGGCACACTCACGAAGATTGGGTTTAAATGCCTCTATATATCAAAACCATATGCCAATTTTCATCATTATACGAATAGGATCTAAACAAATTCTGATGGATTTTTAATTTTGAAATTATAAGAAGATACAAATATTAGTTGTATCTTCACAAGGGCATATATTTTATAAGAGGAATCGACTTTCTCAGAATCTATTTATTTAGATGAAAGTATGTTTTGGGCTGGAGAACACGTGTATTACACTCAGAAACAAATTAAATTTATTCTCATGACCCCTTTGGTCATAGACCCGTGAAGTAGACAATAATAAAAGAGTTTTCTATTATGCGGCTACGTTATTCGGGAATTCAATCGGGGAAACGTAGCCGAGTTTGTTCTGGATATGCTCCTCGGTATAAAACGAAATATAATTCGTAATTTTGCTCCGTGCTTCCCCCAGATTTTGAAGTTTCTCCAAATACAACTTTTCCATTTTTAGACGGGAAAAGAACGATTTAATAGAAGCGTTGTCGAAACAATTTCCACGGCGAGAATGGCTTCCTATCATCTTTTTCATTTCAAGATGCTTGGCATATGTTTGGATGTTGTACTGAAATGCCTGATCTGAATGGAGCATTGGCCGCTTTTCAACTTCTCCACGTATTCGTCACGAGTTTTAAGTCATTTCGTTCGGAAAGTTCCCAAGCCATAATCTCATTGTTATACAACTCCATCACGACACAGAGATAAGCAAACTCATGTCCAATTTGTACATACGTAATGTCAGTCACCAGATTCTGAGGAGGAGTGTTGGCCAAAAATTCCCGGTTTAAGATATTGTGGAACAGAACCGACCGTTTTCGGTCAGCAAACAGAGGCTTTTTTCGAATCACGGAACGAATGTGAAGTTCTCTTATCAAAAGACTCACCTTCTTGTGATTCACCACGAAACCTCTTTTTCCCAAGGCGATTCGCTACGTTTGTGACCGAAATACGGGCGGAGTCGGTGAGTCCCTAGAATGTGTGCTTTAAGATCCGCATCCCGTTCTGCTCGCTTCTCTCTACAGGCAGTGTTCTTCTTCCGCTTGTAGTAACTTCTTCACAGCCAAACTACGGGAGCCCACGTGCTTATTTCTCGAATGGACTGGCACCGGGCTTCGAAACCCAGCTTCCCTCCCCGTGCAAGTTTGGATTGAGCTTGTTTAGATAATCTACCTGTGCTTTCAAATAGGCATTTTCTTCTTAGGTACTGCTAAAATGCTTCTTCTCCAGCGTCCCCGCTAATCCTCAAAACCCTCTTCGTTTTGGCTTTTAAGCACACATGCGATAACCGAATTTTCCTTCTAAAACCAAAAATATCCATAATTCGGCTGTACACCCAACTTTCCTCCACTCTTCGTTTCTCCACTGTATCCATTATAAGTCTGACCTTTCTTTGCTGGCATAGTAAAAATCACCTCCGGTTCTCAGTGTTGAGATCACTCTAACGTCATCCCTTTTTTTACTGACTATCTTGAGAGGATAATACCACTTTCTTTACACTTCTACCTTTTAAATTTTTCACAATTTCTGATACGCTTGTTTCGATTAAGATACTTTACTTGTGTTTAAAATCACATGATTTTGCGCTAACCATATTAACGTTGTTATAATTCGGACTGATTATTCCTAGAGTTAAGTTTATAATTTTTATAGCAATACTTCGACCTAATTTATAGCTATTCAGATTTACTAAAGATAATATACTTAAGTTTAATCCAGTTTTATATCCATCATGTTCGATGAGTATGAGCGTCCAACTCATATTTATTGAATATTCCAACAATCCAAATCCAATCTAAATCCCACGGAAAAGTACTATCTATAAAAATATGATTTGAGGTACAATATTAATAAAATATGAGAAAGGAGAATATAAAATCTGAATCATTGAAATATATCTTAATCGGACTGAGTTTAAACTAACTCCAGAAAATCTGGATTGTGCCAACACAGTCATGAACCGTCTTCTATACATTAGAGTTATCCAATTCTAGAATAACTATTTTACTTAAAGACTTTTTGTAACTGCGTTTGATCCTTTTCCGTATAGTTTTATACATATAATCTTCTGAGGCTGGTTGATTAATCACTATTTACATTATCAATTAAAAAACACAAGGTTTTTAAAAGAGGAGATCACAATGAATAAATTATTGCATATAGAAACGCCTATCATCACATCTTATCCTAGGAATGCAAATTTCATAGCAATGCTTAGTGGACAGCACCCTTATTTCGAGGATTGGCTTTTAATGAATCACATTCAATTGGCATCGACCATCGATGAGAAGCAAAATTTTTGGATTTATTTTTATGAACCGCTTTCAAGACAGTACCATCCATTATTAAATAAACAAGAATTACAAAAAGAAACTTTTGTTGAATTGAAAATTGATCTTATTAGCTTCTTGACCACTAACCTAGACAAGAATTTTTATATTTATTTAAGTGTGGACACCTACTATATTTCAGCTTATTCCAATCCGACAGAACACTATGCCCATGATTTATTTATATATGGTTATTCAATAACAGAAAATATATTTTATATTGCTGATTTTTTCGAGAATGGGAAGTATAGTTTTCGTTCAGCCAGCTTTAAAGAAATTGAAAATGCTTTTCATAGTCAATATCCAGAGAAAAATGTTGAGTTTGATTCTATACAATTGCTATCTTTAAATTCCAGTAAAAAGTATATATTTGATGTCCCCTATTTTAAAAAAATGATTGAAGATTATCTACACTCTAATAAAACATTTGATACCTATCGTTTAATAGATAGTTATGCTTTTGATCATACCTTCGGAATGAATGTTTATGATGTTTTAACAGAACAGTTAATTACTAGGCCATCTAATGCAAGTATGATAAAAGCACTTCATGTAGTTTCCGATCATAAAAAGTTAATGTTAAAGAGGATTCAATATTTATACGAGCATAAAATTATCAATGATGAAAATTTGTATTATCTGTTTGAAAAAGTATATCGGTTGTCCCTTGTAATGAGAAACTCTTCTCTTAAAAATTTAATCTCAGGACTTGATTTAAGCTCACAAATCAAATATGTAAAGGAATTAAAAGAACAAGAAACACACGCTTTATGTAATTTACTTGCAAGCATAAAATTGTACAATTAAGTAAGGCTATTGGGTATGATAAATTATCCTTTTAAAAAAGAATATTAAAAGTGATCCCTTTGCATAGGGATTGGCCATATTCCAGTATTACTACTATAATTCCAGTAGGGATCATATCTCATACTTCACTCACTCTGTCAGTCGATGGACATTGAAAGCCTTTCAGATCATCTCTGGAAGGCTCACATGTTTCCACGATCAACTCACTTCTCACCCAAATCTACCACTAATATAATCCTGTGTACGCACATCGACTGGCTCGGCGAACATGCTCTGGGTAGCGGAATATTCCACGACTTCGCCGTTCAGGAAAAAGACCGTCTGCTGGGATACGCGAGCGGCTTGCTGCATGTTATGCGTCACCATCACGATGGTATAACGCTCCTTCAATTCATGCGTCAGTTCCTCAATCTTGAAGGTAGACACAGGATCAAGTGAAGCGGTTGCCTCATCCATGAGCAGAATATCCGGCTCCACTGCCAGCGCACGTGCGATGCAGAGACGTTGTTGTTGTCCACCGGACAGACTTAGTGCGGAGCGCTTTAGGTTGTCTTTTACCTCATCCCACAAGACAGCGGAACGCAGGCTCTGCTCCACAATCTCATCCAGCTTTTTCTTGCCATGGATACCGTGCTGTTTGGGACCGAATGCCACATTGTCATGGATGGATTTTGGAAAGGGGTTCGGTTGCTGAAAGACCATGCCGATCTTCTTGCGAAGGGTCTCCACATGAACTTCCCCATTGTAGATGTCGGTTCCCCCTACAGCCACTGTACCTTCTATCCGTGTGCCGGGTATCCGGTCATTCATGCGGTTGAGCGTACGTAGCAGGGTTGATTTGCCACAACCCGATGGTCCGATAAACGCAGTAATTGCCCGCTCAGGAATTTCAATGGAAACATCCTTCAGCGCTTGAAACTGACCATAATACAAATTCAATTTGTTGATCTCAATAATAGGTTGCACAAGGTGCCCTCCCGGGTTGAATGGAATGATTTGCAGATTCAGCTTAGAAAATTGGCGTTGTTCCAGACGATACCGATTAGCGGTATCCTCTTTTATCAGGCTTGATTTTTGCGTGCTTTCAACCACAGGGGTACACGGAACAGAACATTAATGAGTAACGCTACAAAGATCAGCACCGCTGTGGTTTTCTGCGCAATTTCCTCGGCATCCGGCACAATGGCTTCCGATTGAACGTACCAGAGATGTACCGCAAGGGTTCCTCCCGGCGATAACAAATTAAAGTCCCACATTTCCCCGGATGTAGACACCCCAGCGGTCAGAATAATGACAGCACTCTCACCAAATGCCCGGCCTGCGGTCAGGCAAATACCCGTCATGATCCCGTTGATAGCTACCGGCAACAACACTTGGCGGATCGTCTGAAGATGTGTTGAACCCAGTGCGAATGATCCATTGCGAAGTTCCACCGGAACCGCCCTGACGGATTCCTCTGTTACCCTGGTAAGCACAGGCAGGTTCAGGAAAGCAAGGCTGACGGCTGCGCCCAGAATGGTAAGACCAATTTCGAAAAACTCCACAAACAGAGCAATACCGAACAATCCAAAGATGATGGATGGCACAGAGGACAATCCCTCCACGCAAATACGAACGGTCTCGATTAACTTATTGTTTGGTGCAAACTCTGCCAGATATATGCCTGCCGCCATACCAATCGGGATGGAAATGAGCAGGGACAGAATTAACACATAGAACGAGTTGAACAGTGCCGGGCCGATCCCTCCGCCTTCTTCAATCTCACTCGGAACACCGTATAGGAAATCCCAGCTGAGCAGCGGCAATCCTTTGTTCAACAGCAAAAATAACAGTCCAACAATAAACAAAATGACGACAATACCAACGCCCCATACCATGCCGGTAAAGAGCCGATCCATCACCATCGATGAACTTCTCCGTTTGCCAAAAGAATAAGACGGGACGACAGCGTTCGCCTGCTTCTTCACACTCATACGTTTCGGTCCCCTCTCTTCTGAAGCAATCTTACGATAACGATCATCAGGATCGAAATGGCGAGCAGGATAAAGCCCATCATGTACAGACCATGATTCCAGGTGGAGTCGAATTCGACGCTAGAGATTTGCATGACGATATTACTGGTCAGTACAGCTGTTGGCGTGAACAGACTGTTGGCGAGCTGCGCTGTATTACCAATGACCATCACCACCGCCATCGTCTCACCGATCGCACGAGTCATTCCAAGAATGACCGCGTACATGATCCCGCCTTTTGCAGCAGGTAAGACGACACGAGTCACAGTCTGGAATCGGTTCGTGCCGAGTGCATAGGCAGCATCACGGTATTTGTTCGGAACAGCAGATATGGCATCATCACTGATCCGGCTAATCGTGGGAAGTACCATAATGGTCAATACAATGGACGCAGCGAGTAACCCGTCAGCCAGATCACGTCCACTAATATCCCTTAGCCATGGAATGAGGATCGTCAGTCCCAGGAAACCGTACACCACAGAAGGAATACCCACCAGCAGATCCAATACAGGTCGTAGAATATGGCGAAGCCATTTGGGTGTCATTTCGGCCAGAAATACAGCAATGATGACAGAGAGTGGAATGGCAAACAACATGGTGAGACCCGTAAGAGCCAGTGTTCCGAGGATAAAGGTCAGTGCACCATAATGTTCATTTTCCGGGTCCCAGTTGGTGGAGAAAAAGAATTCACGCAGCGATACATCCGCAAAAGTAAGAACGCCCGTACGAAACATGAGAATTAAGATACATAAGAGAACCAGACATACAAAGATCGTACTGCCGATGCACACCATGCGAAACAGGTTATTGGACCACCTTAGACGCGCCTTACGGTTAAACCGCGTGCCCGATTCAGCGGCCTTACCAAGGCTCGTACCAAGCTCACTCGGGGCGGGGCTGTTCGGGGATGGATTCAAATCGATCATGAAGTGCTCTTCCTTTCACATAGAGAAGCCAGCTTGCGACCGTGCGCAGAAGCTGGCTATCCCTTTTCTTATGAAATGTGAGAATGACGAACGTTTGAAGCGCCGTTATTTTACAGCCGCAAGCGGAATGAATTTCAGCTTTTTCAGGGAACCGTTCTGGAACTTGCTGCTTTGGATGTACTCAATGAACGCTTTGGTTGCACCGGTAGGTTGACCTTTGGTCATGTAATATCCGATACCCCATACTTTGTAGGTTTTGTTCAGAACGTTTTTCTCAGTTGGTGCCACACCATTGATGGATACAGCCTTCATTTTGCTAGTTACATAAGGAAGGTCAATATAACCGATCGCATTGGGTGTGGTTTCAATGGTTGTTTTCATATCACCGCTGGAACCAACTTCTTTATAATTGTCACCTTTGCTCATGAAATCTTTACCGTCGAGCGCTTTTTGCTGGAAGTTGACCCGTGTGCCGGAACCAAACTTACGGTTAACAACAACGATGTTGGCATTCGCACCGCCAACGTCTTTCCAGTTGGTCACTTTGCCGGAGAAGATGTCCTGCAATTGTTTCGTGGTCAGGCTGCTTACACCCACATTCGTGTTAACAACAGCCGTGAATACCGTTACTGCTACTGGATTGGCTACCATTCCATCAAATTTCTTGAAGCCGGGTACATCCTTGGATGCATCCCAGTCCACAGCACCAATGTCAGCAATCCCTTTACGTACGGATTGAGGACCTGTAATGGAACCTGCGGCGGAAGCCGAGATTTTGACTTTTGGATTATCTTTCTTGAATTCACTTGCAGCCTGAAGAGTCAGTGGGAGCAATGCCGAGGAACCGTTAATGACAATTTTCCCTTTCTCCGTGCTCTTGGCAGCAGATGCCGTCGTTGCGCCTCCAAGTCCACCAATTAGGGATACTGCCATAAGCATTGCCGTGAAAGGTTTGATCCATTTTTTCATTTTTATAAACTCCTCTCGAATTATAAAATAGTTAATTGCGATTATGTGCTTATCACTCTTGGATCAAAAAAATCACTTCGTAACGGCTCTCCAGCTGCCACCCGCTTGTACCAGAACTCGGTCGTCTTCAATCACGGCGATTTGTGATCCAGCAACGGTAATGGAGGATACATCGGAAGATACGGTATATAACTTGGTTTGTTTTCCTGTCACTGTGTCGATGGAAATAATGACGCTGTTGCTGTCATCCTGTGCAGCCAATACATACAAGATGTCACCCGACAGAATCACTTGCTCTACATCGTACGCACCATACACCGTTGTTGCTTTCTGGGATGCATCCACAGATTGCAGCGAAGCATTGCCGTCCTCGGATGGTACACTTACGTAGTAGGCTTTCTGCCCGTCAACGGACCATACAAACACTTTGTCATCCGTTGTAGTCGTTAACTGCGTCGCTTCCGCTTTTGTTATACCGTTGTTATACGAAAATATTTGCTGTTGATTGGCTGAAAAGTCGATAGACACGTTATCTTCATCTACATTGGTTGCATCGGAGGTTACCTTGCCAAGTGTCGTCACTGTGTAGATAAATCTTTTGCCGTCCGCAGACACATTCAGGTTTTCTTTGTAATCCACTTTGTCTTCAACCAGTTTCTTAATTACGCCATCAGCCAGATTAAGACTTGCAATCACCGACCCTTTATCTCCTTGCAGGAAATAAATGGCGCTTCCATCCGCAGACCATACCAATTCCGGTTTAATACTTGTGTCACTTGTGATTAATCTCGAAGCCTTTGTCTTCAGATCAATAACGTAGACGGAACCTTCCGCATTGGTATACGCAGCTTGATCACCACTCGGGGAAACAACCAGATCCGATCCGCCATCTGTCGTTAACAACAGCTCGTATTTACCACTCGTTGTATTCACGAGATAATCGGTTCGGCCATTATCATCACTCTTGGAAACGATCAGCTTATCCGCTCCGGCAAAACGGGGATTATCCGCACCTTCGAGCAATGCTACCGTGCTAACTTCCAGCGCTCCGCTTCTCTTGACGATTGTACCGCCAACGCTGGATACCAATGGTCGGAGCGCAACGTAGCTTGTACCTCCAATGATTGTAACCGGTTGATTCAAATTCACTTTGTTGCCATCCACCAGAAGTTGTTTCGCATTGTTCTGGAGTGTCACCGTGTGACCATTTAGCTTGATTATGGTCGTTCCACGTTGTACTTCCGCTTGTGCGCCAATAGCCTTGATCACATCACGGAGCGACACAAGGGTCTCACCATTCTTCACGATGGAACGAACGACGACGCTGTTTCCGTTTATTGTAAGCGTGGAGTTTTGCACCTGAGCTGTACTAGCTGCAGGTTTCACTGCAGGAGCAGCTGATACTGCACTAACCACAGAAGTTGTTAACGCTGTGGCTACCATGGACACTACTAACACCTTTTTCATTGACATTGGCTTTGGTCACCCTTCTTTTCTCCATATAATTTGCCTTGTATGCCGTGCCCTGTTGTCTGGTATGCTGCATGTATCATCAATATGAGAGCTTGTCCGCCTCATCCCCCCAAACTTCCACGTTCATAGTAAAAATGACCTATCACGTTTGTAATTATAGGAGCGAATTGTAAACGGAAAATCTTGGAATTGTTAACGAATTGTCAATGTTTTCATATCAGCACATTCATATTGTTAAAACAACAAAATGACCCATACAGAATGTATGGGCCCTTGCTCTCATTATATATTTTCTCACACATTATACTGTGACAAACACCTGATCGAAACCAGCCTTTGACTTGGCGAATAGTTCGTTCGTACTAAGATTCGATGCCGGTGCCAGTACTTCCTGAGCCACCACACCGTTGTAGCCAATCGCTTGCAAATTTCTCAGAAATCCACCCAGATTAATGACCCCTTCGCCGGGGTACAAGCGTTCTCCATCCTTCAATTCCTCGATTGGCAAATCATAAGCATCGTTGATATGCACATGAACAATCTGCTCTTTCTTCAGCTTCAACAGATCTTCCATCGGTAAACCATTTGTATGCCAGTGATAGGAATCCACCAACAAACCTACGTTAGGCGCATGGATCGTCTCGATCCAATCCAGCGTATCGTCCACACGCCAGATAAACGGATTCTTCCATTGCGTCCGCAAATGGTGGCATCCCACAAACTCCAGACCCAACTTAATCCCGTAAGCGTCCAAGATATCTGCGCAGAGTCTCAAGCGTTTCGTAGCCGCGACCATAAATTGCGCTGCCGGTTGATCCGTTGAGGGTAAAATATACGTGCAGCAGCTGTAACAGTCCAGCGAAGCAGAAGCTTCTGCCATAGCGACCAACGATTGCAATCCCTCACGGAATTGCTCATCTGTCGTCCGCCACTCCACCCTCAGCCCCGATGAACCGATAATCACCTGATTGCTTTCCAGCAGATGTTGTGCCTGTTCTTTGCCATACGTTTCAATCAATGAGAGCGGATTCAAATCTACAGATCCGAATCCGTGCTTGGCCGCATCTATGATATATTGTTCATCAGACTCGATGTTGCCCAGTCCCGCATTCGTTAACCCTCTAATCATCCCAATCGCCTCCTGTGACTCGTCTGGAATTGCAGCTTGTATATCATTTTATAATAGCAGTACTCTCCGAAAAAGAAACCATTAAAAAGAGCGGCAACAACGTTAATTTAACGTCATTACCGCTCTATCTTTTCTATCTCACACTCTCCAACGTATACCGATTACGTGGAATCTCAAGACCCAGATTCTCCCTTAGCGTCTCATGTTCATACTCCGTACGGAACAGCCCTCGTTCTTGCAGAACCGGAACAACCAGCTCCACGAAATCTTCCAATCCATTGGGCACCACGGTACGAACATTGAATCCGTCTGCCGCTTCGCCTTCAAACCATTCCTGAATCTGATCTGCGATCTGATCCGGTGTACCAATGAACGATGTACGTGGAGTGGATGCCAGCAACGCGACTTGGCGCAGGGTCAGCCCCTGTTCCCGTGCCTGCTGCTTAATCTTGTCTGTTGTACTGCGGAAGCTGTTGCTGCCGATCTCCCCAATCTCAGGGAAAGGTTCGTCCAGCGGGAACTGGGAGAAGTCGTAATGATCGAAGTAACGTCCCAGATAATTCAACGCCTGATCAATACTCACCAGTTCGGCAATTTCCTGATATTTCTGCTCAGCCTCTTCCGCTGTTCTACCCACAATGGGGCCGATGCCCGGGAAGATCAGGATATCTTCTGCCTTGCGTCCATAAGCCACCACTCTTGCCTTCACATCCCGGTAGAACTCCCTTGCTTCCTCCAGCGTCTCATGTCCTGTGTAGACGGCATCTGCGGATCGGGCGGCCAGATCTTTACCAGATTCGGATGAGCCCGCCTGAAAAATCACCGGGTGACCCTGCTTCGAACGCCCCACATTAAGCGGACCCTGTACGGAGAAGTGCTTTCCCTTGTGATTCAGCGTATGTAGCTTGGCAGGGTCGAAGAATACGCCCTGTTCCTTGTCTCCGACAAAGGCATCATCCTCCCAGGAATCCCAAAGGCCTTTGACCACATTCAGATGTTCTTCCGCAATCTCGTAGCGCAGCGCATGGTTCGGATGTTCGCCTTTGCCAAAATTAAGTGCCGATCCTTCCAGAGGTGAAGTGACCACATTCCATCCGGCTCTCCCACCGCTTAATTGATCCAACGAAGCAAATTGCCTCGCAACCGTGAAGGGTTCACTATAGGAAGTAGACAATGTAGCAACCAGCCCGATATGGGAAGTTGCCCCGGCGAGTGCGGACAGAAGCGTGAGAGGTTCGAAGCGATTGAGAAAATGTGGATTGGACTTCTTGTTAATGAAGAGGCCATCTGCAATAAAGAGCAGATCAAATTTCCCTTTTTCCGCGATACGCACCTGCTTCTTGTAGAATTCCAGACTAACGCTCGCGTTAATTGGAATATCCGGGTGACGCCAAAAGGAAATGCTGTTACCCACTCCGTTCAGATTGGCTCCCAACTTCAATTGTCGTTGCGACATATATATTCCTCCCTATATTGTGGTGATGACCATTCAGTTCGAGTATCCTTTTATCTCTGAGAGTCGTTTCATCATTTCTTTATGCTGTTTCCGCTAACTTCTGCTGTTGCCATGCCTAATCCCGGTTTATCCGCCTGTTTCACATCACTTACCCGGACTGCCCAAGCCGCTCCAAGCAATACAATCCCTGTAAATAGAAAAATATACGGAATGCCGATCCATCCACCGAGAAAACCACCAATTAACGGTCCAAGCACAATACCGAACTGACTCGCCGTCTGACTCAGACTGACAGCCCTCCCACGAAAATCGTGATCAGCATATTTGATGATCAGGGCATTAAGCGCCGGATAGACCGCGGCAAAGAATAGACCATAAACAAATCGCAGGCTGCCAAAATAAATCAGATTCGTTGCTGTCATTTGCAGCAGACTGCCAATCCCACCGCCGATCAGACCGATAAACAGGGTTTTCTCGTATCCGATCCTTCCACCAATCTTCCCCCATCGCGGCCCCATAATGACGGTTGCCACACCAATCGCCGAGAAGACAATTCCTGCACTGAGTGTTGCACTGCCAACATCTCCGCCAATCTGGACCACATAGAGCGTCAGCACCGGTTCGATGATGAGCACGGAGGTCGAGACTAAGAGAATCAAACCGTAGATTCGCATCAAACCCGGCGTGGAAGCCGCTCTTTTCAAATCCCCTATGATCTTCGTTGGAACGATCGTACGAGTTTGTCGTGACTCCTTAACACCGAGGACCATCAGAGCCGCGAGCAATGTAATTACAGCGGATGCAATGAAACATCCCCGCAGTCCGATCCAGTGACTCAATACACCACCGACAAGAGGACCAAGAATTCCGCCCGCAGCGCTGGCCGTAGAGATCACGCCAAGTGCATAACCCACCTGTTTCTCCGGAGTATTGGTGCCGATCAGAGTAATCGAGGCGGGATGAAAACCAGCCATGAGTCCCTGAAAGACCCTCACCGCGATAAACGTATACGGATCATACACAAAGAAGTTAGCCAGATGTGCAATGCCTAGCCCCACTCCGGAACGGACCAGCATCAGTTTGCTGCCATATTTATCAGCCAGTGATCCCCAGAAGGGTGCGCATAATCCGCTGATCAGAAAGCTGATGGAGATGGAGATACCCGACCAAGCTTCCAAGCCACTCTGGATACCGAGATCATTTTGCAGGAATATAGGAAAGAACGGAACGGATAGCGAGTACGCCATATGATTGAAAAACAGGCCGAACCACAGAATATACAGATTTCTCTTCCATTGTGGCATCTTGGCATTCTCCATACTATATAATTCCTATATAAAAAGTAGGTTATTATCCATATTAGGGTAACGTCATCAGAAAGTATAATAGAAAAGTTCAATAGACCCATTCAAGAATTAAATGAATGGGTTTTGTGGAAATAGGATGTTTGGTATGAACATGGAAAATTTATGTTGAAACAACAAATAAGTTCGTATAGTATAAAACTAATCACTTGTTCTATAAATATAGAACTAATCCAGAAAGGAATTATACTCTTATGAACTACACAGTAGAAGTTGATTTTGCGCCAATTTATGAATGTGTAAGCACCCTGAGCGCTTTTATGAGTAAACAAAATCATACTAACCTGGATGCCGGGAAACGGTGGGTTCGTGATGTACAGGATCGATTCTCTCCAGCCAAACTTCAACAAATGCGAGATACGATGAAAGCCACAGACAATTTCAGCCTTGCGCCATATATATGGAGCTGTTCAGGGGAACGTTCGGTGAATGGCTTTTTGAATTGGCTTGAAGAGTTGTCCTCAGGACAATTGTATGACATCGCCGCTCGCTTTAAGTTATCTGTCCCCTCCAATCTGTCCGAATTGCGCAGTCGGACATCCGAAGTGCTACGAGAATGGGATACTCAGTATTTTGGGCACATCGATCCGGCAATTATTGAGGGACTCTTTTTGGAAGCTGAATCGAGACGTTCCAGTCTGAACGGGACGAATGACCAAGAGGTCTATGAACAAGCTACACAGGGCATGAGGATATATCCCAACCATACGCTAAAAAAAATAATCCTCATCCCTCAATATCATGCACGTCCATTTGTCACCTCAGTGATCTTTGACGAGATGATCTTCACTAATTATTCTTGCGATATTCTTCCAACAGAACCGGGACGACCAGACCCTGGGTTACTGCGTCTAACCCGGGCACTGTCCGATGAAAACAGACTGTTCATTTTAAGACTACTGGCTGGTAAACAGCTGACCTTCACTGAAATTGTCCGTGAGGTTGGACTGTCCAAGAGCACGGTGCATTACCATCTAATAGCCTTGCGAGCAGCCGGGCTAATTATCGTGCATTATGATTACAAAAACACCGAATATAGCCTGCGCTTGGAAGCTCTAAACAACCTTCCACGGCAGATTGGAGCTTATATTGAAGGTTGAGTTCAAGCATTTCCTTCTCCACAAATTGCACTATTCTATCATATGGAGGAAACTTAATGCTGAAGCGAAGTTACTACGGTTTATTGGCTACTGTTACTCTTAGTTCTCTAGGTGATGTGTTTGGTCTTTTGGCCATGGAATGGCTTGTTTATGAATTAACTGCCTCTAAGCTAGCCATGGGTGCTATGGCACTAAGCTTCAGCATTCCTGAGGTAGTCTTCCGGCTACTTGGATCACCGCTGTCAGACCGACTGCATCGTGGACGGTTCATGGCCGGATTGGCTGCAGTACGACTGTTGGCTCTTTTGTTGCCACTGAGTATGGGTATTGCGGGCCAATTACAACTTTGGCACCTGTTTCTCGCCGCAGCACTCAGCGGAGCCTGCTCCGCCCTCTTCATGCCAACGGCCATGGCTACTGTACCAGGTGTAGCTGGCGAACACAAACTTCTGCGGGCATTCGCAGTGATCGATGGTTGTCGAAATGCCGCTGCTTTGCTGGGACCTGCCATTGCCGGAGCTCTAACGGCTGCATCCGGAGCGTTACCAACACTTGGCATCAACGCTATTTGCTACATTGCAGCCATCACCGCACTGCTCTATCTGCCCACAATGCAGAAACCAGCAGCTCAAGCATCTTTTTCTCTCAAATCTTATATCCGAGATATTGGAGAGGGTTTCTCTTTTTATCGGCGATTCCCAGCCATGCTCTCGATTATGGTAATGGTTTCGATCAGCAATATGTCCTCCGTAGCCATCTGGACCATGATGATTCCTTTTGTCCGCGAAGTACTTCACCGGGATGCCGCCGCCATGGGCACTCTGACCACCGCTTCTGCATTTGGCACACTAGCAGGACTAGCTATTATCTCGTGGATGGGTGAAATCAAGAGAAGACGCACGGTCATGCTGTGCAGTTTAGCTGTGATTGGGCTTTTCAACGCTTTGTTGGGACTATTTCCGAGTTACCCATTTGCACTTATTGCCTTATGTGCTGCAGGAGCAGCCGGACCTTTCTTCGGTTCTCTAAGCTCTTCGTTACATGGTACGCTTGTGCCCAGTTCTCTACAAGGCCGGGTTAATTCGATCCGTTTTCTGATTGGTGGAGGGTTACAACCCGTAGGCGCTTTTGCAGGTGCAACGGTTGCAGAAGTCTTTGGCCTTCCCTTCCTCTTTCTGTCTTTAGGTCTTCTTCCTTTCATCTGTTCGATAGCTGCTTCATTTCTCCCGAATCTGAAAGATTTGAATGGTGACCTCGATACTCTACTACATAAGCCATCCAATAAAGTTTGTATTACCAGCAGTTAATAACAACTAAAAGCGCCGTCCCTTTTTATTGGAACGACGCTTTTGACGTGTGACAACGATAGCAGTTCACTTCAAACATGCCATGATACAACATCTATCCTCACTTTCCAAACATGCGGGATCGGTATCCCGACATAGGTAATTGTGAGATAAAAGCCAACTCTTCGCTTCTTAATATTTTTTTCTATACTCTCCATTAACCTGTAAATATGAAGTGAACTTGATTACGTATGGTAATCATACTATTCCGGCACTTGGACCGACATAAACACATCAACCTCGTCTTCACTATCCAACACAAATCCAAATCGTTCATACAATCGACGAGCAGGGCTTCCCTGCAAAACATTTAAAATAACACGTTTCCCCTGAACTTCATCCTGTTCCAGCAGCATGTTCAGTACCTGAGTTCCTATTCTCTGGCCTTGATAATCGGGATGTATGTAGAAATGTTCCAATAGATATGCCTCAGACTTGGACTTCAACGCTACACAACCTACCATTGAACCCTCCACTTCAATAATCTGTGTCTGGGCAGGATTGAATGTATTCCGGAAACGTTCACGCACCTTCACATCATCGTACCTTCCCAGTCTGGTTAGATCATCGTATAATACCAAGGCTCGCAAATCAGCGAGTTGCTCTTGGTCTGCCTGTACAGCTTGACGCATTGTTATTGGGTTCATTTGTTGAATTCCTTTCCATTAGAGACACGTTAATTTTTGAATGTCTTATCGCACTATAGAACACTAAAAATCATACCTTTGGCAACTCACTTGAGCAACACCGGATTTTAGAACGCACTATTTTTTTTCAAAACTATTGAACTCCTCAAAAAAATAAAAAAGCCCAAAAAGGACGGTGCAGTCTTGCTTATACAAATAAGCGAATCCGCAACCGTCCCTTCTGGGATGAAGATTATTTAAGAAAACTACGAAGCATGTGGCGCTTGTGCTGCATGCTGCAATGCTTCCAGACCCAATGCTAACGCACCACATAGGCCTGCATGCTGGCCCAATCCGGGCTGCACAATATATTGGTCGATATGTTGCGTGATTGGGGCTACATTTACATAACCATTGAGATTCCGCACTACCTGCTCCCGGATCATAGGAAACAGATGATCTTGCTGCATCACTCCACCGCCCAAGATGATCTTCTGCGGCGAATGAAGCAAGATGGCCGTAGTAATCGACTCCGCAATGTAAAAGGATTCGATCTCCCACGCCGGATGATCTGCCGGCAGTTCACTGCCAGGGATTTGCCAGCGAGCTTCAATGGCTGGTCCTGCAGCCATCCCCTCCAGGCAATCGCCATGATATGGGCATAATCCGGCAAAGTGATCGTCTGGATGGCGTCTTGTCCGAATATGTCCGCCCTCGGGATGTAGCAATCCGTGGACTCGCTGGCCCCCTGCCACAAGTCCAACACCAACTCCTGTACCAATCGTGTAATATACACAGTTGTCCAGTCCTTGCGCCGCTCCCCACGTCGCTTCACCGAGCGCGGCAGCATTCACATCCGTATCCCATCCAAAAGGAACCGGAAATTCATGCTTCAAAGTTCCAACCACATTACAGTTTCCCCACCCAGGCTTAGGTGTGGTCGTAATATAACCATAGGTGGGACTATCCGGTTGCAGATCAATCGGACCAAAGGAGCCGATCCCTATGGCTTCCACATCTTTATCCCTAAAATAGTCGATCACCTTGGCAAGGGTAGTCTCCGGATGTTCTGTTGGAAAGCTGATCCGATCTTCAATCTGTCCATGCTCATTACCTACACCACATACAAACTTTGTTCCGCCCGCTTCTATAGCTCCAATACGCATCGTTTTGGGCCCCTTTCCTTCATTACAATTAACCTGTAGCCTTGGTTGATGATATCTCATAGATATGAAGTGAAGAGAAAACCAGATCTGTATTTTCTGCATGAGCAAAGATGCCTTGGCAATCCGCATCCGGATAGATCAGATCCGTAATAACCGCCTGACCATCATTTGCAAATACCTCCACAGATGAATGATCTACAAAGATACGCAAACTTTGATTTCCGTTCACTTCTTTTAACTCAGCTGTATGACGGCTCAGGAAAAGTTCATGAAAATTGCCGATGCCCGATCGACTACGATCAACGTACACTTCACTTCGGATCGAGTCTACACCAACGACCGTCTCGTGATCTGCGCTGCTTCTTAGTGCAAAATGGAACGACTGATCCTGAGTCCACTCTGCATGGATCTCATAGTTCACGAGTTGCAAAGTGTTCAACTCCTCACTCACTTGCTGAATCGAAGCATCCTGCAGGGACAATACAAGCGTACGGGCTTGCTCAAGTTCACGTGCAGGACGTTGAATTAATATAACTTCTCCCGCTCTTGTCTCCAGTGTCAACTCCCGGGCAATGGTCATTGCTCCACGGTAGTTATTGGTTGGCGTCTGGTTGGCATACATCCAGTTGCTCATCCAGCCGATAATGAGGCGTCTTCCATCTTCCTCAGGAACGTCAGACCAACTAACTCCTGCGTAGTTATCCCGACCATAATCAATCCAGCGAACCGTATGGGATGCCTCGTCTGGGACAAATGTAGTTCCATCAAAATCTCCGGTAAAATATTGTGTTCTGGAGCCTTCAATAAAAGCAGGATCTGCACCGATGCTAACGAGCATCACCCATTTCTCCTGCCCTGAATCGCCATCCACTGCAAGCGGGAACAGGTCGGGGCATTCCCATACGCCATCGTGTGAACCAATCCCGGCGCCAAATTCACTTCCTAACTTCCAATCCTTCAGATTGGGAGAACGATACAGACATACCGTTTGACCACAAGCGATAATCATAACCCACTCCTTGCTCTGCTCATGCCAGAACACTTTGGGATCACGGAAATCAACAAAGGACTCATGCTTTAATACCGGATTACCCTCGTACTTAGTCCAGGTTCTGCCGCTGTCTTTGCTATATGCCAGACTCTGGGTTTGTATGGCATCTTGGTTTTTAACTTCAAGATGATGGGTGAAAATAGCAACCAATCCTGGCTCACCCTCAAAGAATCCGGTCGTATTATTCCAATCCACTACGGCGCTTCCCGAGAATATAGTGCCATTCTCATCGGGGAGTAAGGCTATCGGAAGTTCCTCCCAGGAGATCAGGTCCCGGCTCACTGCATGACCCCAATGCATGGGGCCCCATGTGGTTCCATGTGGGTGATGCTGATAGAACAAGTGATACTCCCCATTGAAAAACACCATGCCGTTCGGGTCGTTCATCCACTTCTCTTTCGGTGAAAAATGGTATTCATTTCTGTAATCTTGTTTAAGAATTGTCGACATTATGGTTTCTCCTCCGTACTTTTCTTTATTTGTTATTACGGTCATATCCCGCTTGTTTAATCTGTAGCCATTCTTGCAATCCAAGGCGATCCAGCTCTTTCAAGTAAGCATCCCACTCCTGATCTACTTTCCCGTTCTGATACCATTCTGTACGCAGACGTAACACGTAGGCGAAGAGATCGGTCTCAATTGTGGACAATCGATCCAGTTCATCAATGGAGAAGAACACACTTGGATATACGTTCTCCGCTTTCATATGCGGAACCATAACCTTGTCGAGAAGTTCCATGCGCCAAGCCGCATCTTCCGGTTTGGTTGTGTATTTGTCATAATAACTGTCGAGAATGGACAATGGTCCTGCGATACTGGTTTTTTGTCTGAGTTCCACAGGTGCAGATCCTTCCAGCGGAAGATGTTTCAGCATGCCTTTGGCTTCATCGAATTCAAAAATATTTTGCTGACTCTCGTCTCCATAGGTACCCCAGTTGTTCTGCACAGATTGGAGCGGATCGTACAATTGGTCTACCCACTTCGCTGTGGATTCCAGGTTCTTATTGCTGCTGGTAATGACCATGCGACCACGATCAAGTCCTATTCCGTTTGTTCTTGTGACATTGACCTCTCCGTTAGGCCCGGCAACCGGAGGCAGAACATCATACGTATCATTCATGCCTGTAATGTTAGCCTTATCCCATGTGAAGTACATGCCGTACTTATTATCCTTGCCTTTCGCCAGGTACGTGTTCCAATCCTGTTGGTACGATTCGACATCGATCAGCCCTTCCTTAACCAGCTCATGAATGTATTTAACCGCTTCCTTGTAGCCTTCATCAGCTGCCGTGAAGACCACTTTCCCATCATTGGTTACCACGGTATGATCCCAGTTCTCTCCGAGTCCAAATGCCGCAAAGAGAAATGTCAGATCTTCTCCGCCCGGTTTGTTAATGAAAGATAACGGAATTTCGTCGGCCTTACCGTTGCCATTTGGATCTTGAGTTTTGAACGCGATCAGTACTTCTTTCAGTTCTTCGGTTGTCGTTGGCATCTTCAGTCCAAGCTTGTTCAACCATTCCACATTAATCCAGGGTAAGTTATCCACTGCCTGAATCCGTTGTTTGCCACTTCCGAGTTCTTCAATCCATGGGAATGAATAAATATGTCCGTCTGGAGCCGTAATCATGCTCTTGTATTCGGGAGCTTCCTCCAGCACCTTTTTCAGATTGGGCATGTGTTGTTCAATCATGTCCTCAAGTGGAATGATCGCCCCGTCCTTCGCCAGTTTCAGGAGATCATAATCCCCGTAACCTGCATCAAAAATGGCATCCGGCAAATCACCGCTGGCGACCGCCAGGTTTCTTTTTTCTGCAAACACATCACTCGTATAGTTCTTCCAGTTGATATGCACATTGGTTTTCTCTTCGAGTCGCTTGTTAATCAGCTTGTCGTTTGGATCAGCGGGAGCCAGCGGAGAGCTCTGTGTTATAAAATTCAATGTCACCTTGCCATCAGGGGATTGCGCCTCACTTGCCGCGCCGCCGCCTCCACCTCCGCCACAGGCGGTTAAAAAGAGCATTGCAGATAACATGGAAATGGATGCCGTTGTAACGGCTTTTCTGGATTTGTTCACTTTTTTCATAATAATGACCTCCATGAGTTGGATTGGATCAACTTACTGTATCGCAGGCTGTTCACTATTTGAGGGAACCGACCATGACACCTTTTTCGAAATACTTCTGGAAGAACGGATACATGATGATGAGTGGCAGACTCGAAATGACAATCGCTGAGTATTTAATCATCTCGGAGAGCCGTTTCAATTCAGCCATTGCTAATTGATCACTGATCATTCCCGGAGCAGCTTGATTCTGAATCAGAATCGAACGCAGAACGAGCTGTAACGGATGCAGGTTCGGATTATCGAGATAGATCATTGCATCAAAATAGGAATTCCATTGACCAACGAACGCATAGAGCGCGAGTACAAAAATGATCGGTTTCGACAATGGAATGACGATCTGGAAGAAAATCTTCATCTCAGAGGCGCCATCCACGTTTGCAGCTTCTTTCAGTTCTCGAGGGACTCCTTTGAAAAAGGTTCTGGAGAGAATGATGTTCCAGACGTTAACGGCTCCAGGGATGATGATCGCCCACACCGTATCCAGCATGCCGAGATTACGTATGAGTAGATATGTAGGGATTAATCCCCCGCCGAAGAACATTGTAATGATAAAGATAATCATGAAAAATCCACGTCCCGCGAGCCTATCATCCGACAATGCATAACCTGCAAATATGGATACGGTCACGGTGATCAGTGCAAAGGAAACCGAGTACAATACCGCATTTGCAAACCCCCGGATCATGGCTGGATTGGACAAAATCATCTGATATCCGTCCAGACTCCAGTCCGATACATTAAAGGACAGTCCACGATTCAGTAACACCGTGGGGTCCATGAATGAGGCGATAACAATATAAATCAGGGGAACAACCACAACCAGTACAGCACAGGTGAGAAAGATAGCATTGAGTGTGAGGATCAACCGATCCATTCCCGTGTGTTTAACAACCATGGATAATACTCCTTTCCTAATAGAGGCCTTCGCCTTCATTCAATTTCTTCACAATCAGATTCACCGTCACCAGCAAAATCACATTGATAACCGAGTTGAACAATCCAACTGCCGCAGAATAAGCGTAATCTCCAGACTGTAGTCCCACCTTGTAGACATACGTGGCAATAATCTCGGAGGAAGGCAGGTTCATGGACGTCTGCATCAGATAGGCCTTCTCAAATCCAATGGACATAATCCCGCCAGCTGCAAGGATAAAGACGATAGCCATAATCGGACGAATCGTTGGAAGGTCAATGTGGCGAATACGCTGAAGGAGATTCGCTCCATCCAGATTAGCCGCATTGTGAAGCTCCGGATCAACATTGGCCAAGGCCGCGACGTATATAATGGAAGCCCAGCCTGCTCCAGTCCAGATATCGGACAAAATGTAGATCCAGCGGAAATATTCCGGTTCAGACATGAACATAATCGGCTGACCTGTAATCCATGTGGCTAATTGATTAATCGGCCCTGTCGGTGAGAGGAAGATGAACAGCATACCCACAACAACGACAACCGAGATGAAATTGGGTGCGTACAGAAACAATTGAATATTTTTCTTGATGCCAGCTTTGCGTACCTGATTCAGCATGAGTGCCAGTAAGATGGGCACCGGGAAACTGAATATCAATCCCAAAAAGCTGAGTTTAAGCGTATTCATTAAAATGATATCGAAATTGGGTGAAGCTATAAATTTCTCAAAATGCTTCAGTCCCACCCAATCACTGCCCATGATGCCTTTGATCGGACTGAAATCCTTAAACGCAATGATGGCTCCGTACATCGGAATGTACTTGAAGATAAGAGTCAAAATTAAGGCTGGTGCAAGCAACATATATAAAAAGTAATTTTTTTTGAGCTGCTGTAACCTATGACCGCTTGTCGTCCTCACTTTCAGTACCCTTCCTCCGCCCTTTTTGCTGTCGGCTATGTTATCCAACACGATACCCCCGTTCATTCTAGAAGTTGACAATTGTTTTCAGTAAGGGCTTTCAATATTTACAATTGCCTATTTAATAATTTACAATTTATCAGGTTTCAACGGATTTAGTCAATACGTTTTGTAAAAAAATATTTGTGCATTTGATCATTTTATCTTTGCATTAATGTAACTAAAGAGGATTGAATTTGCATATATACAGCACTGAATCGTTAATACCCGCATAGATATTTCTATATTATTACTGTAATGGATCATCATTGTTACACTAGTCAACGAAAATTCTGGAACATTATGAAAATAGAATTCGACTATCTAAATGTAAATACAATTGTGCATTTGTAAAACAGAGATTGCTATTTGTCCCGTTCTATTATACATTTGACTTAGAGAAGAATATGGATAACTATTGAGGATTAGAGGTGAAGCATTAGATGGCAAAGGAAAAAGTCACGATACAAGACATTGCTGATGCTTTGGGGATCTCCAGGAATACGGCTTCCAAAGCATTAAATGATAGCGGAAACATCCCGGATGAGACCCGAAATCGTGTAATTAAAAAAGCAATTGAACTTAAATATAAACAGTTTGCCTATATGGACAATGAGCATGTTCTATCCAAGGCTCCGGGCAATATCGCCCTGTTAACTGAAAACCTGCCTAATACATCTCACTTTGGTTCGTTGTTAATCAGTGGTTTGGAGAAAAGAATCAGTGCGGAGGGATACAATCTCTCGATTCATATCGTGCGTGAAGACGATCAAGATACACTTACACTTCCCAACAATTTTGATATAGCCAAAGTAGACGGCATCATTTGCATTGAATTATTTGATCTGGAATATACACAGCTGATTACCGATCTGGGCATTCCCACCATCTTTATCGATTGCGCTTCCAACATATGTTATCCCGAATTCCAAGCAGATCTGCTACTCATGGAGAATGAACATAGCATCTATCAGTTAACCACAAAATTAATTGAGAACGGCTACACAAGTATTGGATTCGTCGGAGATTACAATCACTGCAAGAGCTTTAATGAACGATGGGTTGGATATCACCGTGCTATGCTGGAAGCGGGGTTGCAGGTCGACCTGTCCCATTGCATCCTAGATAATGATCGCCTTTGTTTCTCCAAGCCAGGATGGTTGAACCAGCGAGTGGCAGAGCTGGCATCCCTACCTTCCGCTTACGTATGCGCTAATGACTTCATTGCAGTCGATCTGATCAGGGCGTTAAAAGACAGAAATGTCGCTGTGCCGCAGGATATTGCGATATGCGGATTCGATAATGCACCCCAATCTCGAATTATTGAGCCAGCATTAACAACGGTTCATATTTATAGTAATGAGATGGGCATTAAGACTGCGGAGATGCTGTTATCCCGGATTAATAACCCGACACAGCCGTATCAGGTCTCCCACATTGTGACCAAACCCATTATCAGGGAGTCCACACCAGCAATCATGGCCGATCATTCTCAGATGGTTCATAGTTCTGCAAAATAAAAAAAACGTATGTCTCACGAGTAACAGCTCGTGAAGCATACGTTTTTTTGTGGTTTCGATTTGGTTGGATGAAAACTCTATCCTATCCATCGTGGCATAGATAAAAAATTATCTCGCGATTAGATCTCTTTCAAGATGCCTTTTACAAGTCCTATAAAGGTTGTTTTCACTTGCGCAGCCACTTCAATAACTTCATCATGACTTAACGGCTGATCCAGAATACCACAGGCCATGTTGGTCAGACAGGAAATGCCTAGTACTTTCATACCGCCATGAATGGCAACAATAGCTTCAGGTACTGTGGACATACCCACTGCATCCGCACCCATCGTACGAATCATGCGAATCTCCGCTGGTGTCTCATATGCCGGGCCACTCCACCATGCATAGACACCTTGCTGCAGGCCAACATTCTGCTCTTCTGCAACCTTAAGGGCAATGCTGCGCAGTTCGCGATTGTATACCTGTGATACGTCTGGGAAACGAACACCCAGTTCAGCATTATTCGGTCCCATCAATGGGTTATTGCCTACCAGGTTAATATGATCTGTAATGAGCATTAGTTGACCCGGCTCAAAGCTTGTGTTGATGGCTCCGCATGCATTGGTGATAAGCAATTGCTCGACACCCAGCGCCTTCATGATCCGAACGGGGAAAGTCACTTCGTCCAATGTAAAACCTTCATAATAATGAAGGCGGCCTTTCATCGCTACAACCGTTTTGCCCATCAGTTCACCAATAACCAATTCATTGGCATGGCCGATAGCCTCCGATTGAGCGAAATACGGAATATCTGTATACGGAATAACGGTCGCATTTTCAATCTCGTCCGCGAGCGCTCCCAGTCCCGAACCTAGAATCATGCCTACGGCAGGTTTGGTATGGATTCGGTTTAATATGTAATCTCTTGCTTCCTGAATATGTGCGGATTGATGCATAATGATATCCTCCTGATGATCTGAATTGAGTTAACAAAAACTGAGTTAATGAGGTGTTACTCATCAAGTGTAATGAACAATGGTCATGATGTAAATGGAAGCTATTCTATATACAATAAAAAAACGACCCTATGCTCCAGAATCGTTTAAAAACATGGACATACCCTAATCCAATGTATATTTGTTTCTACTTTTCATGTAATCGATTGTCATGATCAGTAACAGCATCAATGTAGCAAACATCAGCGGTTTGGCAAAAGTACCTTCTTCAAAAATACAATACGCAGCGACCAAGTTTCCTGCAAATATTAACAGATAATTGCGGGTGCGATCCATCTTCTCAACTCATTTCGGAAAAGAATATTGTTCGAGATTGCCTTTCTTTTACCCTATCATAAACTTCCATAAAAAACCATATACTTATCATCCATACAAATCAACGCCTCTAATCATGCACGAGATAACCGCACTGTATAATCTATATTGACTACAGCAAAAAATCGGCCACATCGTGACCGATTCTCTCCACTTCCCTGATGTTCAGGACATAGGGTTAATGATACGCCAAAATGATTCCTTTGGCTGCAACTGCTGATCAAAAACAAAGGGCCAATTTTTGCGTCCGCGTACCGGGAAATGGTCTAACCAGGTATAATTGTCCGCTACTCCCCAGAACGTCACAGAGGTAATGGATGATTTATACTCACGGAACAAATTAAAGATTTCTTCATATCGACGCTCCTGTAGCTCAGCCATCTCTGAAGTTGGCGCGGTGAGGTCCGTTCGACGATCCTCATGACGAAACACGGACATATCCAGCTCCGTAACATGCAACTGCACATCCAGTGAAGCATAACGCTCAATAGCCATTCGGATCTCCTCAATCGAAGGACCATGAATATTCCAATGCCCCTGCAACCCAATCCCGTGTACAGGCGCTCCCTTGTCGAGCAAAGACCGAACCAGATTGTAGATCTTCTCCCGTTTGACCGGATCCGTCTCATTGTAGTCATTATAGAAAAGAAGAGCATTTGGATCAGCTTCATGAGCCATACTGAACGCTTGTAGCAAATAATCTTCCCCCACCAGCTCTAACCACTTCGTGTCCCGCATGAACAGGTCGGTCTTATCTTCAACAGCTTCATTAACGACATCCCACGCATATATTTGCCCCTTATACCGACCTACTACCGTATCAATATGTTGCTTCAAGCGAGATAATACCAGCTCTCTGGAAGCGGGAGCACCTGAGGTATCCTCAAAGACCCATTTCGATGTTTGATTATGCCAGACCAGAGTATGTCCGCGAACCCCAATCCCTTGGGCAACAGCAAAATCAACAATTTTATCCGCCGCCTCAAAATCATAACGATTCTCTTCCGGGTGAATTTCTTCAAATTTCATCTGATTTTCAGCCGTGATACTATTGAAGTGTTTGGCGATGAAATCCCCTTCGGACTGCAACATTCTGGTATGTACAGCAGCACCTATTTTGAACGTATTAGCGTACGCAGCATGTAGTGATGGAACTTCTGTTGGCATTTACAATTCCTCCCTGCCAGTTTTTATCCATCATATCGTTTGTTGAATACGCTTACAATGAACAAATTATACTTCTTCCCCCTCATATTTAACTATTTATGATCCCGGGCCCTGTTCGCGCAACAAAAAACACCTCCACGTATGTTCCACTGCTCATCTAAACAGAACATTTCTCGGAAGGTGTTTTGTGATCGGGCTGTTCAATTAAATTCAACTCATGTACAAAGAGGATATGAAGCCTTACAGCTTGTCCACCTGTAACAAGGTCACCTGTTTCACTGTGCATGCCGGGTTAATTTGTTCCTCGGACAGAATGTTCAGCTTGATCAGGCTTTTCAGCTTATGGCTGTCTACTTTGGACAACAATCGCCAGATGTCCGGGTCTGGAAGAGAAGCATACAGCTTCTGATCATCGTATTCCTTCCGGTTCTGAAGCACTGTTTTCACGGTGTAACCACCAACCTGCGTCTCATACACCCCTTGTTCCGCACAATACGCGACAATCTCATCTCGTAGTACAGACAACTGCTGCTCAATATCTTTTTGCTGCTGTTTCAGTTCAAAGTAGGTTTGCACTTTCTGCTCCATATCGATCACGCTCCTCTACTATCATAGGTATGCGAGGATCGCTAGTTTAGGACTGGTTGTTTATTTTATTCGAAAAAAGTGGTCTTTCTATTACTTAATCGTATATTGTCGTCATTGTGTATCCCCGTATTACGATTACAGCAGATTTTCATTCAAATATGGATTATGGACAGTCATGCTGTGAGCCCGTTCAATTACATTTGGCCCCATGGGTACATTCCCAACACGCTTTAACAGAATCCAGCGCAGACAAGCTATCGCTTCAAAAACCTGCTCCTCTTCCAGCGTGTACGTATAACTTGCAGAACGTGCAAATTGAGCGTGATACATCTCGCCATAACTTTCCCCATTATAGACGGTGATCAGAAACACAGACCATGCCAGATCGTACCTTGGATCACCATATTGCCCATTAGTCCAATCGATGATGGTGTAATCGTCGTCCATCTCAAGAACGTTTCCCAGATTATAATCGCCATGAATCAAGCGGTCCTGTCTGATCTGGACCTGCTGGATCAAGTTTGCCAGAAGATTATTTATATCGTCATGTAATTCAATTTGAGGAAAAAAGTATTGAACAAAATCGTACCTGAATATGTATTCTTCATCTTCTCCAGTACTCACTTCATTCACCGGATAACGATGGACCTCCTTTAATCGCTCAGCCAAATGTGCCAGTTTGGTTTGTGTTAATTGGGTAATCCGCTCTCCATCATAACTCGTTAACAGCACTTGATTCTCTTGCTCGTCTAATCCCCAACCGTAGGGTTTGGAAACACGAATTCCACTTTGATAAAGCTTGGACAATAGTCGATATTGTTTGGCGATATCCGGTTTAGAATCCTTGTCCCAAACTTTCAATACGTACCGCTGATCTTCCATTTCGATTCTCATCACAGTTGCTTCCAGTCCGGGTGGCAAGGGAATGATCTGATACTCCTGTTCCATCACCTGCTGAATACGTTCATCCAGTTCTACCCAATTAACCTGGTTAAGTTGAATCGTCATCGTTCTCCTCCTTCCATGTTATGACAGCCTATCCCTGTTAATCAGGTATAATTAGGCCTTTGCCAATGACATTGGCGGATACTGGCTGCTTGCCTAGTTCTCTGGCCCATACCGACAGCTGTCCCATATGGTGAATCTCATGGGCGATCACATGTCGCATAACTTCTCCCCATGAATCTGTAATGGCCTTGCCAGCTGAGCGATGATCAATAAAAGCTCTTTTTTCCATACTCGACTCCCATGCTGTAACAAATGCCTCCACATCAGGACGTAACTTGCGATCGAGTCGCCTTACTGCCTCAAGATTCTGGTAATTTGCAAAATCTTCCGCATCATCCGGTTTGCCCTGAAGCAACTGAAGCCAGCTCCACTCTACATCAATGATATGAAATAATGTTTGTAATATGTTGCCTACTCCGCCCGTCCGAGGCCGAAGCAATTCTTCAAGCGGTACATCTTCACACCACACATACCATTGCTCACGCACCATCCAGTTATAACGAAAGAATGTTTCCATTGGTATATTCCCCTTTATCGATGTTTTTCATAGAGATTTGATCAATTCTGTATGGGCAAAGGTATCCTCCGAATGTTCAAGATCACCATAAATTCTACTAATCTGATTGAATCCGGATTTGATCCAGAAGCGTAATGCAGTCCAATTTTTGAGCGCTACGTTGATTCGAATTTCCTTGTAACCAAGTTCGGAAAAGTGACGCGTCAACGCCTGAACTAATTCTTGTCCATATCCCTGCTTCTGGATCTCGCTCTGGATATATAGAAACTCGAGATAGATCGAATCCTCGGAGGGATACCCATGGTATACACTTAACAAACCAATATAGCGGTCATCCTCATTCGTGCGAATGGATTGAATTCGATAATTCTCCAGCCTGCCTCCCGGCGGAAGGTGGCCTTCTTCAAAACATTCTTTCACATAGTTCCCATCATGCTCTTGTCCATCCCATTGATGCAAGTACCGACTGGTTTCATATATGGACTCAAGTTCAGGAATATCGGATTCTTCCACATTCGAGATAATAAGTCGGTCTGACTTCCATTCTACTGGAAGTTGTTTCATCGTAATCACTCCATCTTGATATTCTATATAAATTAAACTATTGAATATTTACACTTACCACTCCGATGACAGAACAACCTTCCGATCGCTGTTATCCCCAGATTTTTTTGATTCATTTTATAATGGGAAACTCCGGGGATGAGCCTATGCTTCCGATGCAGCTTTCTTTCAGAAAGCTTTTAGGCGAACACTTCGCTTCTTCAGGTTTTTTCTGTCCTCTCCGTTTCGTGTAAATATTCTGTTGAATTTATTTAGTTAATTTCTTTTTTATATACAAGATTACATGAATTCCTGCATAAATAAACAGGACATTGAACAAATATAGAAGTACATTTAAATAGATGCCAGATATAAACCAGATTGTTCCCTCAGAATTAGCATAATGATAATCCGTAAAGAATCGGAGCGGGAAACCATACTCTGTTCGGAGCGGTCCATCTTCAGTATGTAAAGTTCCAGGAATACATATGATGGCTAATACAGCAAGCCAGGCTGATAGATTCATTATTCTTTTGTTAATCGTCAATACATCTCCCCCTTATTCAACACTAACGGTATCTTCACCAAAATATGTCCCTTCCAACTTTTGATCCAAAAAGTCTCTGAAGTCCTTTTGATCAAGTATATATTTCGAATCTCTATTAAATCTGCTTTTTGTGGATACAATAATCTGTTTCCGATTGTATTGAATTTTAATTTCAGCGTTATGCTTTAATCTCAAAGCAATTCCCGCACTAATGCTTCCTGTGACATCATCTACTGGTATTCTGTCTGATTCCGGGGCTGCATTCAGCCAGCCGACTATACGGCTAATGTCTTCTTTACTTAACGTAACATTGTCAATGCTAACGTGTGCTCCACCGTCGCCTGTCCTAGTGTACACGACTATGCTCATCTCTGTGCTTATCACTTGATTTCTTGAAATCGGTTTATTTGGATCAGGGTTACTCGTAAATAGAAAATACAGAAACATGATTGCCGCACCTATGAAAAACCAGAATCGCCTACGTTTTCCTAGCATTACAGCGCATTCTCCGTATCCACCACGTTGGCAAACAGTCTCAGTACCGTATTGTGATGTTCAATAATCTGCTCCGCTTGAAGCGTCTTTGAATTCCATGTGCTGTGCGCATCTTGAACCAGATTGACGGTGTATCCCAGACTGTATGCTCTGCGGCATGTCGTGTCTACACATACCTCGGTCTGCATTCCCGTAAGGACTAACTCCTTCACGCCATTATCTTGCAATTTCAGATGCAGATCGGTTTTGTGAAACGAATCCGGTGTCTCCTTTTCAATAACGAGGTCACCAGCTATAGGTGCAATGGATGGATGAATGGCCCACCCCGGAGTTCCTCGTTCCAGTGGACTGCCTGACCCTTCGCTGTGCTGGATATATATGATGGCATGCCCTGCTTCACGGGCCCTGGCAATTAATACCTGGATCTTCTGAAGCAATCGTTCCCCCTGATATACGGGATCTGCTTCATCAAACATCGCTACCTGTACGTCAATGATTAGAAGTGCACAATGCGTTGTCATCTTGCTTTCCTCCTGACAATTCAATTTAATTCAGCTCTTTCTTCTTTGCATCTTCGACAAAACTTCCAATCCCATATCGATCAGTACAAATAGGATAGCGGCAAGAACGCCAAATAAGGTCAGAACTAATGTCTCTTTGAAATCCAAGATTGCTTCTCCTGCGCCCATGACCAGATAATAGATGTACATGCCCAAAACTCCAGCACATGCATAGCCTAATATCCTCGTACTTAGATACAACACATGATTAGGGAATTGTATTCGGCTGAGCAGATAGTCTAGCAATATCGATAAAGGTAGCCCGATCAACAGGATCAAGGGAGTCGCGTATACCAGATAAATAAGAATGTAAAAATCAAAACTGTAGGATTCATTCATCGATATGAGACTTGCAGCCAAAGTAAAACAAATGATGGTTAGAACCGTTGTCATCAGCTTTCTTCCCATGTTCATCTCATCACTCCAAGTAAGTTATCTCTATTCATTGGATGTGCTCATGCATCAGATTTTGCCGGTTGCCATCCGATTTCTTGAGACCAACGATGTGCTCTCTCTAATATCCTCCACACCGTTGGCCCTTTTCCTTCAACATATTTGGGACGCTCAACTTTATACAGTGACATGAGTCTGTGCTTTTCTTCCGCATAGTTCAAACAATCTTCTGGGTGCTCCCTTAAATAGTCTCTGAACAGCAAGGTCATCTGCTCGGAGAAACTGCCTACCTGTCTAACGTGTATATGTATCCTTCTGTTTCCGGGTTCTTCACGAAAGTAACGTTTAGTCTTATCTGGATTTTCTGCTCTGAATACAAATCTGACTGTTTCGATCTCATGTTTGTAGTCCAACAGATTTTCATACTGGGAAACAGATATTTGTATATCTATGATGGGTTTCGCATCTATTCCCACAATTGAAGTGAACCCAACATGGTCAATCCGCACGGCCTTTTCTCCTAACGCTTCTCTTAATTTCGAACCCGTTTCGAGAAACAAATCACGCCATGCCGGGTCATATTTTGCGATTCTCCATTGATCCTCCATACAACTCCTCCTTGGTTATCCAATCAAGCTTTATAATTAAATAACACGTTCTTTTAACCTTTTGTTACATGTAGATTATTTAGTGATGCCATATAAATAACAGGAGCTTTTTCCAAGTTTAGATCTTTATTCGCAATTATTAATATATCTATATTTTTACACAAATTAAAAAAAAGAGAAGGCCCGTTAGGGAGAGCACTGAAAAAGTCTTGGCTTTGTTGCCTGAAGCAACAAAGCCAAGACTTTTTTGTCATCCATTGCTTTGCAGAGAACGGGGCTACCCAACTATCGAGCCACTTTTGGGTTGGCCAGCTTCACCATTCGCTTCGCATTTACAGCAATCGCGGTCAGGACTGCTTGTATTCGCATGCCAAGAAGGCCTCGGCTATACTGTGAAATCGCCAGACCGTGATGGTTCTTTAGCTCATGGTTCTTCTGCTCAATCTTGTACCGCATCCGGTACCGTAGCTTGAAGGATTCAGATTCATGGTACTCCACCGCCTTTTGTTTAAAATCGGGCACGATGGGAACCGAATATGTCTTGGAATCCGAACCTGTGTTGTAACAGCCTTTTTGAAGCGGACATGCCTTGCATTTCTCAACGTCAAAAAAGAATGTCAACCTCTGGCATTCATTCCCGTTTTTACGTCCCATTTTCGCTTTGCGAATACTGTGATGCCCTCCCGGGCATTCGACCGATTCGCTATCTTTGTGGTAAACAAACTTCTCACGTTGCTCATCTTGATGCCCGTACAGCATCATTTCATTCAGCCGAATGGTAGGAATTATGTTTTCCTTCGCGAGAAGTTTGAGGTTTGTAAAACTACCATAGGCCTTATCTGCGAGTACTTCATTTACTACGAGTCCGGTTTCGGCGGTTTGCTTGATCAGGTCAGGGAATGCTTTAGAATCACTCGCGTTGCCCGGCTCAACTTTCATAGCCGTAATAATGCCATCTTCGGTCATAGCAATGCTTTCTTTGTAGCCGAAAAATGAGGTCGTCGCGCTTTTCCAGCCAAACCGGGCATCGGGATCGATTGCCGACTGTACCCCTTTCCAAGTTAATAATCGTTCATCGCTTACGATCTTCTTCGTTTCTTCCAGACGTGACCTCAATGATCCTTCGGCATCGGGAAGCAGTTGTTCTACGGTATCGCCTAGATCAGCAAGATAAGCAAGTGCCTGTTTTTCCTTATCCCTGGTTTCCCCCTCGAATTCAGGCATTTTGGGCAACTGCTTTAGCAGTTTGCTATTATGCTTTTTGACCGCTCGCTGCAAACGATTGGCAGCTTGTTTCAGGACTTGAAGCGGTTTAGAGGCTTCATGTTTAGAATAGCTATGGGTTGCATCCACGAGGATAGCCGACGATTTCACAAGCCCTTTTTCTACGCATTGTTTAACGACCTCAGTCAGCAGATTTTCAACCTCACCGGCCCCAATTTTGTGAACACGAAAGAGAGAAAGCAGCGAAGAGTCGGGCAAAGGATCTTCCGGGTTCAGCCCAATGAACCATTTGTACGCCAGATTAACTTTGGTTTCTTCAATGACTCTCTCGTCGGAGAGGTTGTACAACTTTTGAATGAAGATCAATCGAAACAACATCTCGGGATCTTTCGCACGCCTGCCATAAAAGAGGTTATATTGCTCTCCAACAAATTCAAGAATAAATGAAAAGTCGATAAGTTGATGAATCCGAATAAGTAAATGATTTTGGGGAATGAAATTATATAGCTCGCTATGAAAGGAGAGCGTTTGTTGTTTGTTAAGTTCTAACATTATGGTCACCTCAATTAATTATATCATATTGCCGCGGTGAATTAATAAAGTTAATGGTAAAAAAAGAGACTGATGATCGCTCATCAGCCTCACTTACATATTCTGTAATCGTTTTTCAGTGGCCTCCCGTTAGGGCCTCCCCTTAACTTCTTAATGATAATCACACTTGAAATTTGTAAACTCAGCTAAAGTATCTTGCCCGTTCGCATATAACCCAATAAGTACGCCTGTAAAACCTCCTGCCACCTCCGATGATAGGTATCTCGTCTGTGCCGTGCCCAGCAGAATCTCTTCACCATCTGCTTGGAACAGGAAACTGTAGCGTTCTTGGCTTGAGCGGATCACCAGCGTTGCATGCTGTTTATTTCCCAGATCCACTTCATGTTCTATCGATTTGATATCACCGATATTTAGACGCTCAATCACCTTATAACCGTCCTGCAGCCCACGAATAGCCACTTCATAATGATGATTCTCATCCATGTAGATCGTGATCCCGGCTTCTTCACTCTTTACACTGACATCGACTGAAATTGTTGCATTAAAGTCTTTTTGACGTAGTCCGATGAACGTCGGGGATGCTGGAACGTCCAGCGTTACATCGGTTCCTGTTAGCGTAAGCTTGTCTGATTCAAGCTGATAATGCTCTGTATTTGGATGACGAAGGTAACACCAGTCGAGGTTCCAGTCTGTATTTGCAAACGTATAATGCTTCTTATCCTGCTGGATCACCGTATCCGGGATACGATTGGTCTCAAAACTCGTCAGTGTTGTGCCTTCATGCCCAGCTGTAAACCATCCATCTTCACCAAACGTAATTGGAGTCAGAAATACTTCTCGGCCCAGATGATGGTACGTAGCCCATCTGCCAATCTGACGGAATCCCAGGTGAAAGAGCCACCAGTTTCCCAAATCATCCTGAACCAGGTCACCATGACCCACACCTTGCAACTCATAACCTCCCAGATTGCGGTTGGTTAGAACCGGATTGTGCGCATAAGCTTCGAACGGTCCCGAAGAAGAAGTTCCCCGAGCATACGTAACCATATGACCATATTCGGTGCCTCCTTCAGCTGCAAGCAGGTAATAATAACCGTTCATTTTATAGAGATGCGGACTTTCCAGATATCGTCCACCTGTTCCGTTCCATATCGAACGACTCGGGGTTAGTTTGCGGCCAGTTTCAATCTCAAGCTCGCACTGGACAATTCCGCCAACGCCTTCATCATCCACCCCGTTACTCATAAACAAGGTTTTTCCATCTTCAAAATACAAATCCGGATCAATTCCGCCTTGATCCACATAGATAGGCTCAGACCATTCTCCGTAGATATTATCCGTCCAGACATAGAAATTCTGATGCGTCGTATCATTCGTTGTGACCATATAAAAACGCCCGTCATTATGCCTGATGGTTGGGGCAAATACACCCCCGGAGCTGTTCACCGTCTCCAGCTGAATCTGGCTTTTACGAGTCAGGCAGTGACCAATCTGCTTCCAATTCAGCAGATCCTTGCTTTCAAAGAGCGGTACGCCCGGAAAATATTGAAAAGAACTGCACACCATATAGTATGTATCGTGCACCTTAATCACACTAGGGTCTGGATAAAAACCTTTTACAACAGGGTTATTGTATATCATTACTCCACTCCACCTCTTATTATAAAATTCATAAATATAAGAATTCAAATTCGTAACAACTAAAAAAATTAAACACCATTGGCTGTAAACTTGCAATGAACCTAGATTGCATCTTGGAGTTAATTTTATTAAATTAATATATATGTGATTTTAGAAGATTGAGGGTAGGGAGTTGTACAGATGATCAAAGCAAACGGGGAGCCACAGTTCCTTCCTTTATATGAGGCGCTGGCAAGTGAAGTCAGATGGAGAATCATGGATATGATTGCAGATCGCGAAATGAATGTGAAGGATATTGCCGCAGTATTAGAGCTTAGCCCCTCCATTGTCACGATGCATATTCGCAAACTGGAGGATGCGGGTCTAATTGGGAGCAGACGAGTTCGGATCAACGGAGGGACGCATAAATTATGTTACCTCAAGCAAAATCATATTGAGATCGAGCTGCCATCCGCAAGCCAAACATCACGAACCAGAGAACAGACGATAGCCGTTGGACACTACACTGCTTTTGATATTCATCCTACCTGTGGGCTAGGGACACTTGAGAAAGAAATCGGCGTATGGGATGATCCCCGTTACTTCCTTGATCCTGAGCGTGTACACGCTGCTATCTTGTGGTTTGGGAAGGGCTATGTTGAATATAAAACACCAAATTTTGTCCTTCCTGACCAGATAACCGATGCTATTGAAATTTCGATGGAACTAGCCTCTGAGGCTCCGGGATTGCGAGATCATTGGCCTTCGGATATTCGTTTCACCTTCAACGGCGTTTCTCTTGGAACGTGGACAAGCCCTGCCGACTTTGGCAGAGCAGCACGCGGCAAATATACGCCGGAATGGTGGCATCGTAATGTAAATCAGTATGGATTATTGAAGACTATTCGTATTGATGCCTACGGTACCTATATGGATGGTGAGCGGATGTCAGACATTACTCTCAAAGATGTCAAACTAGGCGAACCGTTCTGGACGCTACGTTTCACGGTTGACGAAGAAAGCCCCAATGTAGGGGGATTAACGATCTATGGTGCTGGTTTTGGTAATCATGATCAGGATATTGTTATTCGCGTATTGGGTTAAAGTGGCTAGCTGTGCTGCACAAGAATCCTCCCTTTCCTGACCTACAGGAGAGGGAGGCACCCGAAAATGCTGCTCCTTAGCAAATTTTAAAGCACAAGCCTAATCAATCCTTACCTTTGCTCTTTTAACAGTTCCTTAATCTCCCTTAACTCTGATAATATTTCTTTGGTGTGCTGGCTATTTTTTGAGTTATCTATTCCAACTTTCACAACATAAATACCGAGGAACAGATACACCACCAACATAATGATCATTCCCATGTAAATCTCTCCTTTCCAAAGTAGCAGCACATTGCTACGAACGTTCACTATCCTCTCTCTCCAACTGATTCCCATGGAATGCCTTCAAAATAAAAGCCCGATCCGGAACGTTTAACCGTTCATACGATTTCAGATACTCCCTGTTGTCATATGAAACGCCAATGAATTTCACGTCCACTTTGCCCTCTTGGAGATCCACGATGCCATATCTAGCTATGGCAAGATCATTACAGCCTAAAGCTCCCGGATTCATATATACTCTTTGATCTGTCTTATAATAATGAAGAATATGATAATGACCAAAACAAACCAAATCATGGGCCGTCCCCTGATACTTCGCGTCCAATTTGGTTCCGGATGGTTCTTTATCGATGACATCCAGCTTGTCATGGTTCATATGATAGTGAGTCAGAAGGAACCGATGTCCCTCTACCTCTTTTTCAACGAATTTCGGTAGAGCTTGAATTTTCTTGATCGATTCTGCACTCAAATGCCGACCAATCCATTCGTGATGCTCGGCCATGCCTTTGTGCCCTTCTAATGGACCCTTATTTTGAAGCAAACTCAATACGGCCTCTTCGTGATTCCCGGAAATCGCTATCATATTTTCGCGGCTGTACAACATCTCGATCACTTCATTGGAGTACGGGCCAATACCGATCATATCCCCCAAACAAAATGTATGCTCAATGTCTCCTCTGTAATCGATATCAACCAATACCGCTTGAAGCGCAGGAACATTCCCATGAATATCGGTTAAGATGGCAACCTTCATTGTGATTCCTCCTCAGGAATATACATCGTCTGAATCTCCTGCACACCCGGAATAAAGCCCAGATTCAGATACACGGACTCCGCATCATTTCCTTGCATCACATACAAGCGTAAAACGGGATACTTACCCTTAAGTGCATTTAATGCTCTCTGTAACATCAGCGTAGCCAGACCTCTGCCTCTATAGGCCGGACGAACACCTATGCTATACACAGCAGCCTGATTATCTTGCAAGCACAAGCGACAATTTGCAATAAGCTGTCCCGTTTCCTTGTCATATACAAGCGTGGACGCTTCGGTCAGAATTTCATTGGTATAATTAGGGTCATCACTTGGTATAAAATCTGCAAGAGTGGTATGTTTTCTTCGTGTAGCTTCAAGACTTCCTGCAAAACTCTCCAGGTCACATTGAGCAATTTCATCTTCATTCACATATTTTCTATTGCCGGTTTCACTTTCAATAATCTCTGGACTCTTCACGGTTACCCTGCTGTCCCATTCGATTTCAAAGTGATCTGTAGGCCGCTGCATCCAGCGACATTTAAACTCCACTGGCCAGAATCCAGCTCTTGCATATAGATCAACTTGGTCTGGAAGAATCTCAAAGGTCAGAATACGTTTGGTGCGATCCGACCACTGTAATAATTTATGCTTCAGAAGCTTCAATACCTCAAAGCACTGCTGGAATGGCGGGATAAAAAACAAATGATACATCTGGTTAGGCTCCATTCTCACGCCACCTATTTTGCTTTCCCCCTTGTAAATCCAGTACGCACTGATCTTGGAAGAACTGAACTCTTCTTCTCTGAAAAATCCGACATAACGCATATCATAATAAACCGTGCAATATAATCCCCATTCAGCAAAATCAGCTTTGCGAATCGAATATTCATCCGACAGATTATATTGAAGAATATCTGTAGACCACTCAGTTAAACCCATATGTAATTCCTCCTCAGTTTTAATTAAATGGCAAGCAATCAAATCATTTTTCTATACGCCACCCCGTGAACATGAATTAACACATGCTGTGTCTCCAAAAGTTCGAAAAAATCCAACATGTCCTTAAACGGATTCTCGAAATACGAAGACTACCAATGAAAACCTCTAATGTCTTGAACATACAGTGCTCGCCGTGAACATCAAAATACCAGTTTCCCGTTAACTCTTCTTCTCCGTGGATTACATCCGCATTGGTCAGCAAATGGTACGCACCTTCGAGAATTTCCGCCCGATCAGGCTGATCGGTTTCCAATATCAGTTGGTCGATCAATTGCCGCGCGTTTCTTTGGTACATATCTATCACAGCCAACAATTCTTCCGTGATTTCTTGGGTTATCACCTTCACACCTTCATATCCTTATCCGGGTATCCAATTTCTGCAATTTCACCTTCGATATCACTTAATTTCAGTTCATCATTTAATTGCTGTAGTAAGACCTCATCGATCGGCTTCATATCAAATACCTGTTCAACCAGTTTGATATCCAACGCTATCTCGTAGTAATCCTGTGCCCAAGCATGATAATATTTCGCGCCGCCTACCAAAATCTCTAACAGTTCGTATTCATGATCCCCAAGCTCCGTGCCCGCAGACCACCCTTCCTGATCCGCCACACTCCAGATACAGAACGTCGTCTGATCCATTACAAATGCCGGCTCTACCACAAAAGTATTAAATGCTTCTGGAACGCTTTTTACCACCTCACTTCTATCAACCTTATGCTGAAGTGTATACTCTTTATCAAAGCCTTTAATAATCAGCCCATTCGGACTGAATATTGCAAAATAATGATCTCCTTGCCCATCTCTCATGGATGCCATTTGCTCATTCGTGTCCCACTGGGAATTATACGAGTAATACCTGTACTCCCATTCCGGCATCAAAATGGCATCCAGCATAGCTGCTGCCTTTAGAATCTGTTTGCATTCACTAATGTGAGGAAGTTTATCGATAAAATTAAGATTACCCATCGTGTGATATTGCCTCCTTCACCCTTTCAAATGGAATAATTAGTTACCCGACCTTGCGGTTAGCAAAGATACGATAACGTAGCCAAAAAGTTGAACCGTAAATACAATGGCAACAAACTCAACCATTATGCTGTTCGCTGCATTAAAATCATTCACAAGATCCACGAAGATCTTCCCAGGTCGGGATAATACATCCCACGAATTCCACCTATTAAATCTACCAATGTAGACCCCTATACTGCTCAATAGCAAAATAACACCGACAACCATCATGCTAATGTACTTATTTATTAATTTGTTTAACATGCCATGGATTTGAATGATTGAACAAGTCGAGAGCAGCAATCCGATGATCGCTACGGCAAACGTCAGGGTGAGTCCATACCAAAAATCAATATTAACCCAAAATCTAACCTCCCCTTGAGCATCAAAATATCTGAATGAATGCAGAATCTCCGTAAAAAGATAGGCCGCATTGGGCAGAAAAAAGAGCCATACTCCACACATCAGCCCCATACATATCATGCTCGTTGTCGTTAATTTCTTATTGAATATGTATCTAATGCAGGATGAGATGATGAAGGGTACCCATGCCAGGAACATATCCCAACTTAAAAATCGATACATATTTGTATCTGTTTGGGCACGTAAATACATCACAACACCTAGACTACAAAGAGTAGCCACGAGCAAAGTAACGATGAGTCGGAGATCTTGAACTGGATGTTTGTTATCTTTCATTTCTTTGCTTCTACTTCCTTTTCCTTGATGAATGTTATAAGTTATAAATACTTTTTAAATGCCTTGCTGGATTCTCCGTTGTATCCCAATTTCGTATAAAAGTGATGTGCTTCGTTTCTGGATGATCCGCTCGTAAGAAACACCTTCACACAATTTTTCTGCACACATACATGCTCTATATGTTTCATCAATTCAGATCCATATCCCTTGCTCTGCACATGTTCCGTAATGATAACCCGCTCAACTACGCCGAATGGTCTATTTTCCACCAAAGCATCCAGACAAATATGTAAATGAGCCGTGCCGATTACCTGATCATCCATTTCATACACAAACAAGAAACTGTTTGGGTTATTCCGAACCTCTTCAATCCGTTCTGCCAGTACCTTCGTGTTTAAGTTGTTTGGCAATAATTCTTTATACAATCTTTCGATAACCGCTGCATCTCTAGCTTCTGCCTCTCTTATCATCAAGCTTCCCCTCCTTGTTACCTCACTTGATAACTTAAAATGATATCACCGTTGTCTTCAAACTCTCCCGTTTCTTGAAACCCGCAACGCTTATACAGCGCATTTGCCGCGATGTTATGCGGAACATGGGATACCCTGATTTGCTGGCAGTCACTTCTCTCTTGCAACATACGAACCACTTCTTGAATAGCAAGTTTGCCGTAACCCTTCCCCTGGTACTTCTCATCAATCATGAAGCGCAGAATCCAGTAATATCCGTCATTGTAGATCTCGTTATCAAATAAAATAAAACCGACCATCTGATCCTCTGCCAAAATGCCGTATGGCTTGGACGTAATTTCCTTCGTTGCATGAATCAATGAATCGGCATTGCTAGCGACCAAATCTAGCTGATCTTCCCGTGGTTTAAGGTGGATGCACTCGAGTTCATTTTCTTTGGTTATGGGTTGTAGGGTTACTTTCTTCACATCCACAATCATTTCTCCTTGCAGCTAACTCACTAAATTTTCTTGATTAACATAATCTCCAAAGGTTGTGTATCCAGCAACAGAGCCCCTGCATCAACATACCCCAGCTTTCGATAGAAATGTTGGGCATGTTCGTCTGATTGCGTTGAAGTCATCACCGTATCGAAGCCTTGTTGCTTCATTAAATTTTCCCAGTGATGCACGACTTTTTTGCCATATCCGCCGTTTCGATAGGGTTCATCAATCCAGATCATATTCATGAAGGGAAGGTTATCCCAAAAGTACCCGTACCTCATCCATCCAACTCTTGATCCCTCGTCCTCGTCCCATAGGATGAATATTTCTTTCTCACTAATCTTCGTTTTCACAAGTGGTTGATGGATATGCCGATCTCTTTCAATGATATAGTCGTAGTCAGCTTCCGTTGCGTATTCAATCTTCATTTGTAATACTCCCTTCATTAACTACGTCCATCATAACCCAAAATGTGGTATATGCGAACAGTTCTTTCCTCTTTTTCTCCCATGCCAAAAAACCACGGTTTCCCGTGGCTGCACCTGCTCTATTTTCCTCAATCCGCTGTTGATCCGCTGACCAATTGCCCCTTGTACCATACGGCCTGCCGCGCAGATCGCCGCGCAACGGCTTCCGCCGAACAACTCGCATGCACCAATACAAAACTCGCGGTGTCTCCTACCTTCGGCCAAGCTTGTTCCCCTTGTGAATCCAGCGGTGTAATACCGCCTGTTACCCATGCCAAAGATTGAGACAAGGACAGTTCGTCACTATATCCGTACAGTTCTGCGAATCGTCCCGCTTTCTCAAGCATATCCCCATTGCCAAAAGGAGACCAATGATCCGTAAGGCTGTCTGTGGCCAGCTTCACGTTCACGCCCATACGGTGGAGCATGGGAAGAGGCATCATCGTTCTGCCAATGGGCACCGTGGAAGCAATGCTCATCCCAAGCGAGGCCATTCGCTGCGCCATATCTTCTGCTTCCTGCTGCTCTGCGCGGGCGAACCAGAACGCATGACTTACCGTAACTTTACCCTGAAGCCCTGCTGTTTCGGTCAGATTCGCGAGTTCCAACAGCGTTTGTTTGCCAGCCTGCCCGCCATCATGCAGATGAATATCGATGCCCGCCTGGTGCTGAACAGCCAGTTCAACTATGGCGTTCAGTGAATTCTCGATCTGTTCGTCCACCGTATGAGGATCAAGTCCGCCCACATGCGTTGCACCTTCCTTCATCGCTTGGCCCATAAGCTCCACTGAATGGGAGCGAAGCAGTCCATGCTGCGGGAAAGCCACGATCTCCGAAGAGATTTTGCCCGAAAATGATTCCAGAGCCTGCCGCGTCGCTTCCAGTCTTTTCAAGCCACTGACGGGTTCAATATTGCAATGACTACGTACATGAGTGGAGCCGTACCCCTGGATCAAGGTCAGAATACTCTCCGCTTGACGCTTAGCATCTGGTAGCAGTTTGGGCAACAGAACCTTCTCTTCTTCAATACGTTCGAAAATACTAGAGATACGCTTAACGGCTGTCCATGGCCCATCGTAGTAGGTTTTATCCAGATGAATATGTGCCTCCTCGAACGAAGGCAACAGCAGAAGTCCCTTGCCATCTACTTGTGGTAGATCGCTAGACAGCGGGTTGTTTCCTTCCACAATCTCCGCGATCACTCCATCTTTAATCCGCAGATGAGCGGGGCTTGTCCGTGTCCCCATCACCTGTTCTCCCTCCCGAACATAACTCCGCTCCACAGTCACGTTTGTTAACCAATAAGCCTGCTTCATCATGTCATCCCTCTTTTCTTACCCGGCATTACGTCCCCCGGATACCGATTGATCTATGATCCATGGTACCATACGGTTTCACCGGGCAAAAATACGTAAAACGTTGGTGTTCCATATGCGAAACGTTTGCATTACGCTACCTTAATACATGCAAAAAACAGGCACAATAAAGTGCCTGCCCTGTCCAATCACCTTAATCTTCTTGATTACGCGAGTCTATTAAAAATGAAACCGCGCATGTCCTCCATCGGTCACGCCTTCAATCTGTTCGATATCCAGCAGTCTGCGCTTCATCTCCAGACCTCCACGAAACCCGGTCAGCTTGCGATTAGCCCCTATAATGCGGTGGCATGGTAGCAGAACCGGAATCGGATTAGCCCCATTTGCGGCCCCAACTGCTCGCACAGCCGAAGGTCTTCCAATTGCAGCAGCTATATCACCATAGGTCCGAATTTCACCGTAAGGCACACGCCCTAGCTCTCTCCATACCTCCTGCTGGAAGTTCGTTCCAATCAAGTCCAGTGGGATCGCATCTGTATAAGCCATGGGTTCTCCTGCAAAATAGGACTGTAACCAGTCCATCATACCTGTTTGTTTCAGAGCATCCTCGTTCTCTTCCAGTTCCACGCCAGGTGCAACTTTCTGTATCCAGCCGTTCCAATCCTCCAGTGTTTCGTTGGGCATGACCACTCGGCACAATCCCTGTTCCGTAGCGAGCAGCACCCATGGACGACCGTCCAACTGCATCGTGGTGTACATCAACTTTTTTCTCATTCGTTTACCGCCCTCTCCCTGGTGGAATGCTTAATGCTAGAACTAGTAATCTGCTTCTTCACCTTACGTTTCATACTGCGGATCATCTGCTTGCTCTCTGGATCCACGCGATAAGATTCCGTGATTTTCTGAAGTGCCTTATTATACGTAAAATCGTCCAGGGTATTATGGTGCAGATAACGCATAGTCACCTCAGGTTGTTTCACATAAGCCATTGAGATGGCCCAAGCAACTGCCATTTTCACATAATACGCCTCGTGTCTAATCTGATCCAATGCAGATAGAACCTGATCGATATATCTCTCATTCAGATAAAAATTCAACAGCATTACCACACCAAACCGGATTTCATATTCCTGATCAGATCTCAGATACGGCTGCAAGAACGCCCACATGGGCTCCGAATGAACCTTCGTATATTTCAGTCCAGCACAGAAGCTGTCACACACCGACCAGTTGTCAATCTTCGGTACAAATGTTTCAATAGCCTTTAACAGTTCGTCCAGATCAGCCTGTACATGTCCAATGACCATTGCTTGCAACATCACTTCTTCAAAATATTCATCCTCTGCCGTTTCCAGATACGTGCGCCAGTCCCCGGCGGCAAGTTGCTTGGCAATTTTTCGTAAGGCTGGCAACCTTACACCTAGTACATTCGTGATGTTGGGAATAAGTGCAGCCGAGAATTTCTGATACTCCGGCTCAACCATGCTGAGCAATTGTGTTCTGATATCTACTTCCACTAGCGCATGTCCTCCTCGTCTGTTGCTGTACAACAAGTATATCCTTGAAGTGGCTGTTTGTAAGCCCATATCGAATGTTTGAGCAAGATTACAATATCATTTTGGGACTCTCATTTTTTCTCCATTTGTTTAATTCCCAACCCATTTCGTTTAAAAATATGAAGCTGACCGAATAGAAAGGAGTATCGATATGAACGGACCTCATACTAAGAAAGATTTCTCCGTGGAGGAGATCACCGAACAACTCGTGCAACATGTACAATCCCGGAACCTTCCCGATTTCTATAAATTGGTGAAAGAACTGCATCCCTACGACCTCTCACTTGTATATAAAAAGTTCCCTGAAGAAGAAACCAATCGGTTTTTGCTTCTATTCAAACCCGATGCTCTGGCGGATCTCGCCGAGACCTTAAAGCTGCACGAACAGATTCAACTGTTTGAACGACTTGGGCCGGAACGAACACTTGAAGTCATGCAGCAGATGGACAAAAGTGATCTGATCCGGTTCATGCACGATTTGCCTGCCAAACGCAGAGAAGAATTGCTTTCCAACATGAACCTAGATCACTCTGCCATTATCCGATCCGTGCTTAATTACCCGCCGGAAACGGCAGGACGCATCATGACAGATCAATATCGGACCCTGCTCGCTCATGAGACAGCCAAGGAAGCCTTACGACAATCGCAAGGTACCATGCATATCTCAGCCTCCAGTTATCTCTATGTAACCGATAATGAAGGCAAACTGGTCGGTGTCGTGAGTTATCGATCCCTTGCCTTGGCTGACGATAAGACCCAGGTTGAAGAACTGATGACCCGGCGGGTGATCCATGCAACGGTAGATATGGACCAGGAAGAAGCAGCACAGCTTCTACAGCGTTATGAGTTTATTGCACTTCCGGTGGTGGATGAAAATCACAGGTTATGCGGTATCATTCAGATGGATGATGTCATCGATATTATTATGGATGAAGCAAGTGAAGATTTGGCCAAGATGGGGGGCGGCAGCAAGGATATCGACTTTGATACCAAACCACTCGTGGCCGTCAGACGCAGGCTTCCCTGGCTCATCTTGCTTCTATTGATTGGTCTAATCTCGGGAAGTATTGTGGATTTCTTTGAGGATACACTCAATCAGGTTGTGGCATTGGCATTTTTCATGCCGATGATCGCAGGTATGACCGGTAACACAGGAACGCAGTCTCTGGCTGTTGTGGTACGCGGACTGATCGGACGCAAACTCGACAAAGCCACCGTACTCGCACTGATTGGTCGGGAGATCAAGGTAGGCATCATGATTGGCTTGGTATGTGGATTACTGATCACCGTCATCGCTTATTTCTGGCAAGGGGACTGGCTGCTGGGTGCCATTATTGGGGTATCTCTGTTCCTCACTCTGGTCATTGGTACACTGACCGGTACATGCATCCCGCTTCTGCTTAGTCGTTTCAAAGTCGACCCGGCTGTTGCCTCTGGCCCATTAATCACCACATTGAATGATATCTTGTCCCTGTTTATCTATTTTGGCATCGCCACACGTTTCCTCGATGCCTTGATGTAAATAAGTTGGGCATACAGCAAAACAGACCTGATCCTGAGATCAAGGTCTGTTTTTTTCATTTTACCAAGTTTTACGCTGATCTTTTATTTTTATTATAGATATCAAACGCTACAGCGAGCAGCAGTACCAATCCCTTAATCCCCTGTTGCCAGTCAATACCAAGACCAATCAGGGACATCCCGTTATTCAGCACACCCATAACCAAACCACCGATGATGGCACCAAATACCGTACCTATGCCCCCTGAAGCGGAAGCACCACCGATGAAGCAGGCCGCAATGGCATCCAGCTCGAAGTTGGTACCTGCTCTTGGCGTAGCCGCATTCAGACGTGCGGCGAAGATCAACCCGGATACCGCGGCAAGTGTACCCATGTTCACGAAAACCCAGAAGGTTACCTTTTTTGTTTTGACCCCAGACAGACCTGCGGCCTTCTCATTACCTCCAAGCGCATACACATGCCGTCCCATGACAGTACGATTCATAACGAAGGAGTACACAACGATCAGGACAAACAGCAGGACCAGGATATTCGGAATACCTGCATAACTTGCGAGTACAAACGTAAACAGATTTGTCACAACAGCCACCACAATCAACTTGAGCAAGAACAGTCCCTGTGACACGACCTCAAATCCATATTTTCGCTGGGAACGGCGTTCCCGCAGTTCATTGACAATGTACCAGACGGTGAGCACAAGACCCACAATGATGGATACCAGACCAAAACCTGAGAATTGAATGTCCGCCAGGAAGCCAGAGCTTATTTTCTGGAATCCACCCGGGAAAGGAGAGATCGATTGTCCCTCCAGCACGATCATCGTCAAGCCTCGGAACAGCAGCATACCTGCCAGCGTCACGATAAATGCCGGAATTCGCACATAGGCGATCCAGAAGCCTTGCCATGCACCGATCAAAGCGCCAACCAGTAAGGAAGCGATGACAGCAAGCCAAGCCGGAAGCTGCCAATCAACCATCATAATTGCGGCAACGGCACCAACAAAGGCTGCAATGGAACCAACAGACAGGTCAATATGCCCGGTAATGATGACCAGCACCATTCCGATCGCCAGCACCAAAATGTAACTGTTCTGCAAAATCAAATTTGTAATATTAATCGGCTTGAGCAACAGCCCGCCTGTAAGTACCTCGAACAAAAGCATAATCACTACCAGGGCAATAATCATGCCATATTGACGGATATTATTTTTGAACAGTTTTGTTATCATTTCCATGCTTGCCGCCTCCAGACTTGGTCATATATCTCATCAACGTTTCCTGCGATGCTTGCTCCCGGCTGACTTCACCGGTGATTCGTCCGGCATTCATCACATAGATCCGGTCACACAGGCCAAGAACCTCCGGAAGCTCGGATGAGATTACCAGTACGCCCTTGCCTTCAGCAGCAAGCCGATGAATGATCGTATAGATTTCGAATTTCGCTCCCACATCAATACCGCGGGTAGGTTCATCCAGGATAAGGATATCTGGTCCGGCAAAAATCCATTTGCTGAGCACCACTTTTTGCTGGTTGCCTCCACTCAGATTACCGGTCTTCTGCAAAATACTTGGTGCTTTGATGTTCATGCTTTTCTTCATCTTTTCCGCTACCAGTACTTCTTCACGCTCGTTCACTACCGCGTTTCGCGTCAGCTTGCTCAGACCCGTCAAGGAAATATTGCGCTTGATGTCATCCATCAGAATGAGTCCGTATTCCTTGCGGTCTTCTGTCACATAAGCAAACCCATTCTGAATAGCCTCTGTGACGGTATTGTTGTGGATCGGTTTACCATTCTTAATGAGTTGACCCGAAATATTCCGGCCATAGGATTTGCCAAATATGCTCATGGCAAGTTCGGTACGCCCAGCGCCCATCAGCCCAGCAATCCCTACAATCTCACCACGTCTGATATTCATATCGATCTGATCCAGTACTTTTCGCTCGGCATGATGTTCGTGATATACCGTCCAGTCCTTTACCTCAAGGATAACTTCTCCAATGGTGGCATGACGCTCCGGATAACGGCTAGTGAGATCACGTCCTACCATTCCGCTAATAATCCGGTCCTCCGTCACTTTTTCCTTCTTCATATCCAACGTCTCAATTGTCTTGCCATCCCGTAAAATAGTCACCGAATCGGATACCTTGGATACCTCATTCAGCTTGTGTGAGATCAGGATACAGGCGATGCCCTGTTTCTTGAATTCCAGCATCAACTGCAGCAGATTTTCACTGTCGTCCTCGTTCAGCGCAGCGGTTGGCTCATCCAGAATAAGCAGCCGCACCTTTTTGGAGAGCGCTTTCGCAATTTCGACCAGTTGCTGCTTGCCTACCCCAATGCTGGATACCAGCGTGTTTGGATTTTCGCTCAGTCCCACCTTCGAGAGCAGTTCTCGTGTACCTACAAAAGTTTCCTTCCAGTTGACAATTCCTCTGCTCGCACGCTCGTTGCCCAGATATATATTTTCCGCGATTGAAAGGTAGGGAATAAGGGCCAACTCCTGATGGATAATGACGATTCCCAGATCCTCGCTCTGCTTAATATCCTTGAACTCACAATTTTTGCCCTGAAATAAAATGTCGCCTTCATACGTGCCATGTGGATATACACCACTCAGTACCTTCATCAACGTAGATTTACCTGCGCCATTTTCACCACATATGGAATGGATTTCGCCTTCACGGACTTTCAGATTGACATTTTCCAGCGCTTTGACGCCAGGAAAGGTTTTGGTGATGTTTTTCATTTCCAGAATGATTCCGGCCATGGGATGTGCTCCTTTCATTTATTATTTCAGTCCGATCTCTTCCTTCGTGTAATACTGTGTACCAACGATATCCTGCTCCACATTTGTACGGTCCACCGAGATCGGATCCAAGAGATACGCCGGAACAACCTCAATTCCATTGTTATATGATGTTTTATCATTAACTTCCGCCTGTTTTCCTTGCAAAATACTATTGGCCATCTCTACCGTCTTCTCCGCTAGCTTCCGTGTATCCTTAAACACCGTCTGCGTCTGTTCCCCGGCCACAATGGACTTGATTGAGGCAAGTTCGGCATCCTGTCCTGTAATAACGGGCAGCGGTTTGTTCGAAGTACCGTAACCAATCCCTTTCAAAGATGAAATGATACCAATACTGATTCCATCATAAGGAGACAATACTGCATCCAGATTATCACCCGAGTAATACGCACTCAGCAGGTTATCCATCCGTGACTGGGCCAGTGCTCCGTCCCAGCGCAAGGTCGCAATCTGAGCCATCGTCATCTGCTTGCTGCGCACGACCAGCTTGCCGGAATCGATGTACGGCTTCAGGACAGACATCGCACCGTCGAAGAAGAAATAGGCGTTATTATCATCAGGAGAGCCACCAAACAGCTCAATGTTATACGGTCCTTTTCCATCCTTGAGTCCAAGCTTTTGTTCGATGTAGGAGGCTTGAAGCACACCCACCTTAAAATTGTCGAACGTGGCGTAATAGGTTAAGTATGGCGTATTGCGAATGAGCCGATCATACGAGATCACTTGTATCCCTTCGTCATGCGCTTTCTTTATTACATCCGTTAATGTGTTGCCATCCACGGACGCGATGACCATCACATCCACACCTTTGGTGATCATGTTTTCAATCTGTGAAATCTGATTCTCGACCACATCCTCAGCATACTGAAGATCGGTTTTGTACCCCTGCTCCTGAAACAGACGGACCATGTTCTCCCCGTCTCCCACCCATCGTTCTGATGATTTGGTTGGCATAGATATACCGACATATCCCTTTTCTTTACTGCCTGGGCCACTCTCTGCCAGATTGCAGGCCGAAAGCATCAAGGTCATCACCAGAAGCCAGATGAGCATTGCTCCTTTTTTCATATGAAGTTCCCCTTTCCTCACGTCATACGGTTCTGAATGAGTTATAAGATAACGCTTACAATACATGTAGTGCATCCTGTTGCTTGCTGTTCCTATCTGAGACCAATCGTAGCATTGGAGAAGCCATAAGGTCTTTGCACGTTTTGAACTTTTTTTATAAAAATTTAACTTTTGATAGAAACGCTTAAAGTACAAGTGTGATCCATGAGTTACCATTCCAGAGTCAAAAAAAAGGACATGCTCCACTTCGCTTCACACGAAGTAGAACATATCCATCTCATTTATCATACGTCTGAATGAACCACTGTAATACGATATTTAATTCGCAGAAGGATGATAAGCCGTTCCCCCGTTCTTTCGATACTGCACTGGCGAAATGCCCATTGTTTTCTTAAATGCAGTGCTGAAATAATGCTGGGTGTCATAACCTACACGCTCAGCGATGGTGTGGATCGGCAGTGTTGTTGAGTCCAACAGCTGTATAGCCTTACGAATGCGAGCATGGGTGACAAGCGTGACAAAGGAATCATTCAGCTCTTTCTTCAACACACGACTAAGATATACGGCAGATACTTGTAGACGGGAAGCGAGTGATTCCAGGGTCAGTTCCCGCTCCGCATATTCTTCGTGAATAAGTTGTCTTGCCCGGCGCACCAGAGGGGACAACTGCACTTCCCCGTATACCCGTTCACGGCAATGACGGTACGTATCCGGCGTCTCCTCCAGTGTCCCTGCATGCGTCGCCACATGAGCATGAATGGCAATATTCAGGCAAGAACTGATCTGTTGTTCCAGAAGGGACTCTATTTCTTCGGGAGCTTCCTGCCACAGACACATGCCGATCGACCCGCTTACGTCCCGAAACAGGACATGTGGCACGTCCCCCAGCAGTTCACTAATTATATTTTCCACTGCAAACAGAAACAACTGACGATCATTCTCTCTCAGTATCGTCTGACGCGCTTCAGCGGCAGGCCACCGTACGACCCCAATCTGCACAGGTGGGACGGGGGGCAACCGCAAAAACACAAGCTGCTCCGTCAGATCCCTCCTTTCAGCCTGCCCCTCCAGCCACTCCAGCATAAATCGCTGGCGAAGCAACGGGATATTACGTTCAATCTGATGAGCTGCCTGCTGTACATATGCCGTCCTCTGGTGCTCTTCAGTAAGTCGCTTATGTAATCGCTCAAGTGCAGTATATAATTGTTCTGCTTGCACAGGCTTTAAGATGTAATCCTCTACGCCAAGTCGAACCGCCTCCTGCGCATATGCAAATTCATCATGTCCCGAGATGATCAGGTAACGACAGCCCGGGCACTTCTGCTGAAGGGCACGGATTAGTTCGATTCCGTTCAGGAATGGCATATTCATATCAACGAGAACAATATCCACACCCAAGTCAGCCGCCCGTTCCAGCGCTTCCTCGCCATCTTCCGCTTCACCAACAACCTCCATCCCGAGAGTTGTCCAGTCAATTGCATCCCGAATTCCCTCACGAATGATCGGTTCATCATCAGCGATGAGCACGCGGTATTTCTTAGCCATGTGGCTATCCGGCGTAATCTCCATTACTGTAGTCAATGCGGATGTCTCATCTGTTTCAGTGGAAGCTGTCACGGTCGATTTCATGAATTTTCCCATTCACTCTCCTGCCTCTCTTCGTTATTGATTTGCTTGGTTGGTGGGAGCTCTCGCATCAACGGATGAATGATGGTCACACTCGTTCCTTCACCTTCCTGGCTCTCCAGCACAATACCGTACTCATCGCCAAAGGACAGCCGGAGACGGGCCTGCACATTCAACATTCCATAACTTTTGCCTGTCATCCCAGGCGAAGACGCTTCCAAACTTGCCAAAGGAGCTTCGAGCAGATGCTGCATCTCGGCAAGCCGTTCGTTGGACATGCCTGCTCCATTATCCTGAACGGTCAGCAGCAGTCTGTTATGTTCCAATCTGGCCTCCACCCGAATGTGTCCCGGCCCACGCCTGCCTTTGATTCCATGATAGATTGCATTCTCTATCAGGGGCTGAAGCAGCAGCTTTAACACCAAAAGGTCCCGCAGTTCCTCTGGAATATTCAATGTATACTGAAGACGATCGCGGTATCGTGTCTGCTGAATTTGCATATAGCTGGTCATATGTTCAATCTCGGAATGCAGCGGAATGTAATCCTGTCCTTTACTAAGCCCTATGCGAAATAATCGAGATAACGCGCCAACCATGCCGGACACATCTTCTGCACCCTCTTTGCGTGCCATCCAATGAATCGTATCCAGGGTATTGTACAAAAAGTGTGGTTTGATATGCTCCTGCAAACTCCGCATTTCAGCATCGCGCTTCTGCCGCTCCCGCAATTCATTTAATGATATCAGTTGTCTAATCTGTGCCAGCATTCGGTTATAACTGTTGCCAAGCATGCCAATCTCGTCAGCACGATCGCTCCAGCGGCCTGGTCTGAGATTGCCGGTCTCCGCCCTGCGCATATAGGACATGAGCCGGAAAATGGGCTGAGCAATGGAACGGGAGAACCATAAAGAGGCGCTCAGGCCAAACAAACACACCACAAATACAAAGCTAACCACGTAAAACTGGATTTGGCGTACTTCGGATATCGAGTCTCTTGTGGGAAATACCCCTACCGTTCTCCAATCTGTAAAGGTAGACGACTGATACATGAATAATAACGTTCCACCTTCTGTATCGGCGGTAAATGTTCCACTCTCACCGGAGGGGAACCAGTCTGTGGGAATGTGTTCTATTAGCGGGTGCTCCGGCTTGTATACACTTTGACCTTCTGCATCAGTCACCATCACATAACCGGATTTCCCCAAGGTTACATTACGGGCAGCCTGAGAGACGGACCTTAGTTTAAGATCAATCATAATCACGCCCCGCACACGTCCTGACGCTTCATCCGTTATGGAACGTGCAACCGATACAATCTCATCATCCTTGTACCGTACATGTGTCGTGAGATTACGCTCTTTCGGCTGACCCAACACCATGAAGATGCCCGGATTGGCCGAAGCTTTTTGATACCAATTTTCCTGGATCAGGCTCTGTTCCGCTCGGGGATACATCTCGTTGCTAATATAGTCACCACTTGCATTGACGAGAACAATCCCGGCGATTTCAGGATACAATGTTGTGAACCCCTGCAAGGTCTGCTTGATACCATATAACCGATTTTGCTCCGTTGCTGCATTTATGTCCATGTTCATCGGTTCGATGCCTGCATCATCATTCGGTGGCATTTTGTCGTTCATAAAAGCATCAATATCCGGCTCAAAGGCAATCAGGTAGGTCATGTTTTGCAAATTCTCCATTTTGCTGTTAAGAGCTTCATTCACTTTGCCAATCAGTTGCATGGTATGCCCTTCAACCTGTCGCTCAACTACGCGCTCCACCGTCCAGTTCACAAGCAACCCAAGTCCTACAGAAGGTACAATGGCGAATAACAGAAAAAGCAGCATCAGCTGGTAGCGAAGGGGCATATTACGCAAGCGTAAACGCCGAATCCCGTTCCTGAAAGTGGAGAGAATTGCTCTCCTGCTCCAAGGCCTTGGACTCTTGAAATCTCCCTTGTTATTTGGCATAGTAATCATCCACATCCGAGCGTGTCACCACAGAGATCCCTGTGTCCACCATCACGGGAAGCGGTGCATTTTCACCGGATGAGGATGGGGCCGGAACCGTTAACTGGTGATGCAGATGGAACAGATATTGGAGTGACCAATATCCCATATTCCAGGTTCCCTGTGCAATTGTAGCTGAGATCGTACCGTTCTTGATCATATCCAATGTAGTCTTATTTGTATCAAACGAAATAATCTGCAATGGATGTCTGTCCCCGACAGTATGAACGGCTTCCCCCGCTCCTGCCCCTCCGGTAGCTTCAGTCACAAAAATTCCCGCCAGCTCGGGATGTTCCTTCATCATTCTCTGTGTTTCGTCTCTGGATACCATCGCATCACCGTGTCCGTCTGCAACTTCAACAATCTGCATGGAAGGGTATCTCTCCTTGATCGTATCGCGGAAGCCCTTCGTCCGCTCTTCATGATTTTGTTGCCCAGGCAAGGTTAATACCGCGACCTCTCCCTCACGCCCCAGCAGTTCAGCCATTTTATCAGCAGCCATTACACCCGACTTGTAATTATCTGTCCCAAGAAAAGAATAGGCCTGGCTATCAGGTGCATCCGCGTCAAATAATACAACAGGGATATCTGCGTCGATTGCCTTGTTAATCACTGGAACTAGCGATTGTGGGTCGATTGCAGATATGGCAATGCCCGCGGGTTTGCGAGCGATAGCCTGCTCGATTACCATGGTCTGTTCCTTCGCATCATACCGGGTAGCCCCGCGATATTCTACGGTCACGCCAAGCGCATCCGCGGCATCCTCGAAACCTTTGAGCGGGCTCTTCCAATACTCCAGCCCGGACTGGAATGTAATCATGATATACGTCTCTCCGATATCACCGCGCAGCCCACGGTCCTCCCAAGAACTGTTTACCTGACTGGTGTATTCAAATCTCAACACATACAACGCAAATGCTGATATTAGTAAAATGTAAACCAGCAGCATTTTTTTCATTCCGTTCACTTCCTCAAGTCGTCTGATCACCTTGTACTTCGTTTAAATTGTAAACGCAATCATTCAAAAAGAAAACTACCCCTTATCTTTTAAACGGAAGCTCCTGTTGTTATCCGTGTACCTGTTGCAATAATGTACTATATGGTTTCTCTCTCTGGACGTATGATCATGGAACTAGACTACAACCAGAGGAGAGCACCATCATGAATCTTGCATCTTTTTTAATCTACTGCATCGTCGTTACGTTCACACCTGGCCCCAGCAATATCGTAATTCTTTCTTCCGTACAACACGTTGGGGCACGTCAAACGATGCACTATGTGTGGGGAGCTACGCTGGCATTTGGTCTGCTGCTTACCGCATCAGCTTTTCTTAATCAGCTTCTTGCGGGAGTGTTACCCGGAATTCTGAAGGTGATGCAGATTGTCGGCGGCCTTTACATGGTGTATCTGGCGTACCAGATCTACAAGATGGGTACCACCGAGGATGAACCGAAACAAGTTACCGGATTATGGAACGGTTTCGTCATGCAATTTGTGAATCCAAAGGTGGTCATGTTTACTTTCACTGTCATTCCAAGCTATGTATTGCCCTTTTATCAAAGCTCATTCTCATCGTTTCTGTTCGTGGTGCTCATTACCTTCATTGGTTTTCTGGCATATTCCAGTTGGGTTGTTTTTGGCACGGTTTTCAGAACGTTGCTGAATCGCCACCAAAAATTACTGAGTATTCTCATGGCTCTTTTTTTGTTATACTCAGCCATTATAGTATCCGGATTAATCTAAAGCTTGGGAGGTGTGCTGCATGGAACGGTTTAACTATAAAAAGTCGCAAGACGTGCTGGCACTATCCGCCAGCTTTACCGATTTTGCATACAAAAAACATTGCCACGAAGAGTATGCGGTCGGCGTAACCCTGCGTGGCATTCAACAATACAACCTGGACGGACAATATCAGGCCTCTCACCAAAATGGTGTCATGTTGTTTAACCGTGAACAGTCCCATGATGGAAGCTCCTATGATAAGGCTGGCATTGACTATGTGATGTTGTATTTGAAGCCTGAATTAGTAGAGGAGATTATAGGCAAAAAGGAATTGCGTTTTGGAAGTCCCATCGTCTATGATCCCGAGCTTGCACGTAGTATCCTGATGCTGAACGATGCCGTTCAACTCAGACAGAACGAAGCCGAGTGCAGCGAACGGGTCTTCGATCTGGTTCACCTTCTGGCTCAGAAGGAAATGGACACCAAGCTCTGGTTGCCTCAGGACAGTCTGGTTCGAAAAGCCAAGGAAATCATGTTTTGCAGCACCGAAGATCTGCTCAAGTTGGACAACCTGAGCTCCGAATTTGGCATGTCCAAGTTTCAATTTATCCGTGAATTCAAGGCACATGCAGGCATATCCCCCTACCAGTTTTTCTTAAACTGCAAGGTGGAGCGTGCCCGTCAATCCATCGAAATGCAGAAGGACGTCTATGCTGCTGTTGCCGATTGCGGATTCGTCGATCTGACCCATCTAAACCGACATTTCAAACGGGTATTTGGTGTCACAGCTTATGAATACATGTTGCAGCTAAACTATAAAAATTGAACTAAAGAATATTTACACTGGCCACTCCGATGACAGAATAACCTTCTGATCGCTGTTATCCCCAGATTTTTTTGATCCCTTTTATAAAGGGAAAATCCGGTGATAAAGGCGAACGCTCCGCTTCTTCAAGTTCTTTCTGTCCTCTCCGTTTTGTGTAAATGTTTAGTTTAATTTATATATTTCCATCGGATCGATAGAACCGACTCCAAATGGATACAATTTTGCCGCCACTCCTAAAAATCCCCGTATAGAACGTCAATGTTTCTTAACGTTCTGTACGGGGATTAGCTTTTTTTTCCGTTGGGCAATCAGATTCTTTTCTTTCGTCTCCAGGTCCACACGATTGCCAACGCTGCTAATAAAATGACTCCGCCATATAAGATGAGATAGAAAGGCCCAGTTCGCCCACCACCATCATTGGTTTCTCCAAAATCTTCTTTACTTACAACCTTTCCTGCACCCAGCAATTTCAGATCGTCTCCAGCTTGTTCAATTGGAACATTGCGACTGCACAGATTCGTATGTAGCTTATGATCCACTTCATATTGATAAGCATAGATCAGGTAGGACTGATTCTTTTCAAATTGAATGCCACAGGATTCAGACCCTCCGTCACTCGCAAGGATTTTCATCTTTTTGGCATTAACCCCCTTCCATGCAGTATCTACATCAAAGGTATACTCTCTTAATAAGCCATCATGCTTCGACTGTTGAGAACGTCCCTTCTTCACCACTTCTCCTGTAAATACAGTTGTGTTTGTCTTCAATCTCTCTTGAACATCACTCTCGACACAACTGCAAGCATACACTTTCTCTCCGGGAAATAGAGCTAACCCAGACGTAACCAACAGTAAGATCAACATGCACATCACCAAACGTCGTTTCATTCCGACCGCTCCCCTCCTACATTCTCTGCTTGAACAACCGTTGTTAAGGTTACATATTTTTATTGCTGCTATATTTATTGTAAAATTATAGCACAATACAAATATCGTTATGTCCGAGATACACAAGGACACAACATACGAAATCAACCATCACGGAGGAACTCAACATTTGATGCACAACTGGAAAAAGAATATCTCCTTCCCGCTGCTCGTTGCAGCGTTATGCATGATCGCCTTTATAAGCATCGCCCTGTCCATCAGCGACAACCAAATTCATCGATTTGATGATACCTTAATCGGATGGATTCAGGGGTTGGAATCCCCTGGTATGACACAATTCATGCACCTTTTCACCTGGATCGGCAGCGAAATGCCAGTGGTCTTCATTACCATCATCGCCATGATTGTGTTATACATTTTCCTGCGACACAAACGCGAACTGCTCTTCCTGGCTTGTGTGCTCGCAGGTTCAACCCTGTTAAATGCATTGCTCAAGCTGGTATTCCAGCGTGCCAGACCTACCATTAACCGGATCATTGAAGTGAGCGGCTATAGCTTCCCCAGTGGGCATTCTATGGCAGCATTTAGCCTGTATGGTGGACTGGCCTTTCTAATCTGGAAACATGTACCCACCGTCACAGGACGTGTGCTGATGATTGTTGCCAGCGCCGTATTTATACTGACCATTGGTATAAGTCGTATCTACTTGGGGGTGCATTATCCAAGTGATATCGTAGGCGGATACTTCTTGAGTGGTTGCTGGCTCTCCACATGCATATGGTTTTATCGGCGGCACTTGGAGCGCATGTCCCAACTGCAAAGCAGAAGGCTGGCCTAGGCGGCCCGCTATTGAACTACACAAAGAAATACCCGGCTTTCCTTAACTGAAGGATCGCCGGGTATTTTTATATTCATATATTGTAGTCCTGAACTCGTTCAGGACCACATGGACCGCTTGTCCCATTTAAGGGAACAGACGGATCTGGTTTTTTTACACCAAATTATAACTCTTCACCATTGGATTCAATAACTTTTTTGTACCAGTGGAAACTCTTCTTCGGTGTTCTGCTTAAGTCTCCGTTACCGTCGTTGTCCTTGTTGACATGAATGAAGCCATAACGCTTCTTCATCTCTCCAGTGGATGCGCTAACCAGATCGATACATCCCCACATGGTGTAGGCAATGAGATCTACGCCGTCAGCTACCGCTTCTTTCATCTGTTCAATGTGACCTTTCAGATAATCAATGCGATAGTCATCTTGAATGGAGCCGTCTTCCTCTACCACATCGACAGCACCCAGACCGTTCTCAACCACCATCAATGGAATCTGATAACGATCATACAGATGATTCAGTGTGTAACGCAGTCCTTTTGGATCGATCTGCCAACCCCAGTCGGAAGCTTCGAGATATGGATTTTTGATACCGCCCAGCAGATTACCTTCTGCTCTCTCGAGGGACTCGTCCGCACTCTCAACCAAAGACATGTAATAACTGAAGGAATAGAAGTCTACGCAGCCTTCACGCAAAGTCTGCTCGTCTCCCGGTTGCATCTCGATCTGGATACCTTCTTCGGCGAAGAAACGTTTGGCGAAACCAGGATACGCTCCACGAACCTGTACATCACCGCAGATCATATTGGAGATTTGATCTTTCTTCTGTGCAAGCAACATATCGTCCGGGTTACAAGTATTTGGATAAGTGGTCATGAAAGCGACCATACAGCCGATCTGGAAATCAGGGTTAATCTCATGTCCCAGCTTCACTGCTTTTGCACTCGCAACGAATTGGTGATGTAATGCCTGGAAACGAGTCTGTGGATCATCCACTCCGTCGACCAGTGTCTCTTTGCCTTCAAACAGAATACCTGCAGCCATATATGCACCCATCGGCATCGTCAGACAGTTGATTTCGTTGAACGTCAGCCAGTATTTGACCTGATCCTTGTAACGGTTGAAGAGGGTTGTACAATAACGGATATAACAGTCGATTACTTCACGGGAAGCCCAGCCGTTATATTTCTGTGTCAGACCGAATGGCGTTTCATAATGGGAGATCGTTACGAGCGGCTCAATATTGTACTTTTTCAACTCGGCAAAAACATTATCGTAGAACTGCAATCCCTCTTCGTTTGGCTCCAGATCATAACCGTTTGGATATATTCGTGACCAGTTGATGGACATGCGGAACATTTTGAAGCCCATCTCTGCCATCATGGCAATATCTTCTTTGTAATGTCCGTAAAAATCAACCGCTTCATGGCTCGGATAATACGTGCCCTCTTCCAATACAGGCGTAATCCGGCGTGCAATCGTGTGGGTTCCTCCTGTCATCATGTCAGACGTGCTTGGCCCCTTGCCACCCTGGTTCCATCCACCCTCGAATTGATTGGCAGCCGTTGCGCCACCCCAGTAGAATCCTTCTTTCATTGTCATGACCAGTTCCTCCTTCGTATTTAACTCATTTCGATATAAAGTGCTTGATATTATGCGAGTAGCCGTTCCGGTCACGAATCGTTCTTCTGATCGCTGTTATCCTCGGATTTCTTTTATTCCCATTTCTAAATGGAAAAATCCCATGATAGCGTTTGCTTCCGAAGTAGCTTTCTTACAGAAAGCTTTTAGCGAACACTTCGTTTCTTCAGAATCGATATCGTCCCCTTCACTACTCCCCAATAAATGAAGAACAGATTATAAATCTGAGTCAAAATGTCTTGGTAAGACTTTTACACCAGTGTACCACCCATACCCTGACACCTATTGTCATGGTATAATTATGGCATGGAAAATAACCGACTATTTCGAATGTTGCTTTTGTTATTGGAGAAAAAGAAAGCCACTGCACCCGAACTCGCCCGTATGTTCGAGATTTCTGTACGCACGGTGTACCGTGATATAGATCGGTTGAGTGCTGCGGGCATTCCCGTCTATACAACGACCGGCAAGCATGGCGGTATCCATCTGATGGACAACTATGTCATGGACAAGTCCCTGTTGTCGGAAGAAGACCAGAATGAAATTTTGATGGGACTATATAGCATCAGTGCGATCCCACATCTTAACAGTGCCCATATGCTGCAACGGTTAACCGCCCTTTTTGATCACAAGCTGGATTGGATCGAATTCAATTTCTCACCATGGGGCAGCATCCCTCTGCAGGAGAGAGAACTGTTCAATCAGGTGAAGCAGGCTATATTAACGAATCAACTGATTACGTTTCATTATGTTAATTCGGATGGTGAGAAGAGCATTCCGACCGTGGAGCCACAGAAGCTTATTTTCAAAAACAGTACATGGTACTTCAAAGGCTATATTCATGATGATCCTGATCGTAAAGAATTCGAGACATTCAAGATGAAACGGATCACCCAGTTGACTTTTCTGGCGAGAAAACACGATCACTCTGTTACTGTCGGATCAAACGACCCTGAATCAGAAGCAGCTCCTGTTCTGACTCCTCTTACACTCTCGTTCTCCAGCATCATTGCATACCGAGTGTATGATTTTTTCGAACCTTCCCTCATTGAAAAAGAGCCTGATGGCAGGCTCCGTGTGTCTCTCGACTTGAATGTAGGGGAATGGCTCTACTCCTTCCTGCTGTCGTTTGGTTCCGAGTTGACCGTCATCGAGCCTGTTCATGTTGGACAGGAATTGCTCAGGCGTCATATCAAAGCCGTTGAACATTTGCAGAACGTCATGAACAAACTTCCCAACAATGAATGATATAATATAGGCCTATACAACTTTTGATCACAGCTGACTCTCCGTCATCCATCTGACCGAAGGAGGTTTATTCATGCAAGACATTAGACGCAACAATGTGGAACGTTTCAAAGGTTTTGGTACGTTATACGATCAGAACCGACCAGCCGCTCCCACTGAAGTCGTGGATATTCTAACGACATATCTTGGCAGCACACCGCGGATGGTCGCAGATGTTGGCTGTGGCACCGGTTTATCATCGTGGATCTGGCTTAATGAGGCAGAACGCATCATTGGCTTTGAACCCAGCGATGACATGAGGTCTGTAGCGGAATCCAAGTGGGAATCTGCCGGGAAGCCGGATAACCTGCGGTTTGTGTCCGGCTTGTCTCACGACCTCGGACTACCAGATGGCAGTGTCGACGTGCTGACCTGCTCCCAATCATTTCACTGGATGGAGCCGCAACCCACACTACGCGAGTTTGCACGTGTACTTCGTACAGGGGGCATATTTGCAGCCTACGATTGCGACTGGCCGCCAATGCTGGACTGGCAGCTGGAACAGGCCTATCTGCAGCTGAATAAGGAAGCAGATCAACGAGCAGCCAGTCTGGCTCCCCAAGATAGTCAGGCACACAAATGGAGCAAGGATGGGCATTTGCAGCAGATTCAGCAGTCCGGGCTGTTCCGATATGTCCGGGAAATTGTATTTCATCACCACGAGACATTCACTGCCGATCGATATGTCAATCTCGCCCTGAGTCAAGGCGGCTTGCAAACGGCGTTGAAGCTCGGAGCGGAAGATCTATTAACAGCGGCCGACGACTTCAGAGCGCTGGCTAATCGTGTATTTGACGGAGAAACAAGAAAAGTACTCTTTTCTTATCGCATGCGCCTTGGTATTGTTTGAAAACCGTCCGTTGCTTGCATCTCCGTACATACCAAAATGAAAAAGGAGGTCCTACACATCATAAACATGATCTGCAGGACCTCCTTTTGTCTACATCCTCAAGAGGAGAATAAGTCACTTAATTGTCGCTCCTGTACATTCAATGCCAACACCAATTTTGTTGGGTCTTGTCTTGAATAGATGACGTTAATGATATGGCCTTGCTGCACCTGCGGCAGCGCAGATGACAAAATTTCTTTTTGCGTTGTCACATTGAAGGTTTCACCGTTCGTTTTCGTTATGCTTAGTTTGAGCTGAAGCTTGATCTTGTTACTGCCTCCACTTCCAAGTGGAGTGACATCAAGGATCTTGGCCATCGCTTTTTCCCCTGTTCTTGCAATATCCATCATTTCAGGTGATACCCCTTGCTGTACCATCTTTTCATCCAACAATTGCTGCATATCCTCCTGTGATAATTGCCCCTTCATATCAAGCCCTACCTTGCGCTCATCCTTTACGGAGACAACTAACGGAATAAAACTGCCCGGCTGAAACTGTGCCATGGAGGTCAGTGGAATGACGCTTTTCATCTCCGTATCGTATTTCTCCCGCCCCTTACGCGAAACCGTCAGACCCAACCGAACCTCAGGCTGTTCATTAATATACGTACCTGTCTGTTGTATAGTTTTAATGACCCCAACTGCTGGTAAACCTGTCTTCACTCGACCTACGCCAAAAATATTGCTCAAAATCGCAGGAACAAAGATCAGTGCAAACCCGGCAAAGATTGCCGGAGTATACCACCATGCCTGCATAATCATAAACGGATCATTCCACAGCTGCTGTGCCAGAAATGGGGAGAACCCCACTCCGAACACCGTTAATACGCCAATCAATCTCAGGAAACCTACCATATGACCCACCCTCTCTTAATCCTTCTCTTAATATCTCTATCAAAACCTCTAATGATGTATCTATTAATCGTTGTTATACGCATTATTTAAATAGAGTATCGCTGTCTATAACCAAATACCTTCTAGATGGACACTAGACCCATGTAGATCAGTTCGGACGGATTCGCTGGATTCTGACCTAATCCCACCCGATCGCCTACTCGTGGAATCTGCATTTTGGACACCAATGTCTCCAATGTTCGCTGATACTGGTTGCCGTTTGTCTCTGTCACATCCAATACAAGCACAACAATCGGATCAAAGTTGATCAGTTTGCCTGTATCGGTGATTGTCACCACCGTAGCCGTAGCTGTTAAAGGCAGAGAACCACTCGCTGCCAACTGTGCCTGCTTCGCCGAATCCAGACTTTGGTTGATGGCCTCCCGATGTTCTTTCGATACAAAACCTTTCATCATCATGCCAGTGAGTCCTTTATTCATCATTTTATCCGCTTTGGCAATCGCATCTTCCTGTTTGTTCTTTTTACCGAACCATCCCATATCAAGCACCTCATTTGTTTTATTTGTTTTTAGAAGTTGTTCAAAAAGTCCACTTTTGATTACGAATCATGCCTAGCGGCATCATCAGCATCGAATATGAAATTCAGCCGAAATGTCCGTTGCTCACGTAGGTCTCCTACGCTCCGCTACTCCATTTCTAGCTTCATTCCATCTTCTCGGTACTGAAAACCAGACTTTTTGAACACGTATTTATAATTAAATTATAAACACCGCGGCTTGTCCTTGAATACCCTTCTGGCGGTATACAAAAAAAACGAAAAATCCGGTATTTGAATGACCGGATAATCGTTTCTTTGGTAAAGTCTTATACTTATTTCACAAAAAAAGATCTGCTTAACCGATCTTCATTTCATGATTGGCAGCTATATTTTGTGGAAAATACGTAGGCAGTAGACAAAATAATGCCTCACTTAGGAAGTTTCATGCTCTTTTCCGCTCTACTTTTTGCGTAACAGATAGACCAGTTTCCGATAATACATGGCTGCTTCCTTGTATTTCCGCTGATCCTCCGATACTACGGCCATCCCCTCATATAACGGTTCAAGCCGCATGATATGCTGCGCGGATTCAAAATAAGGCAGACAGGCAAGCGCCCGCTCCATAAAAACTTCGCGATCTCCATGCGCAAGAGCCAGATGGCTCTGGTAGAAGGTTGCGCTCATCTGCTGGTCCTGTGTCGTTGCACATTTTAAGAGTTGATCTACACTCTGCGCGAGCACGCCCCAGTTCTTCCATGCCAGAGCTACTTCGCATCGATATACACCGATGAGCGGCTGCATCGCCTGCTGTGTTTCTTCCGGTTCCTGCTGCAATAGCGACTCAAATCGTTCAATCTCCGCCTGTGCCTGATCCAGTTCACCTGTCATCGTTAACATGACAATCCGATTGTTGGCAATCGCCGTCACCAAATCTCCCTGGTTGCCGGCATACACGAGGTTTGCCTCCGCCATGGTTAATGCCGAAAGTGCCTCCTGAACCAGCCCCATCGCGAAACAATACCCACTATATGCCACATATAACCCGGACAACCGATGGAACATCCGCTGATCATAGACATGACGCATTGTAAGCTCAAATACCTGTTTTGCCTCTTCATACCGTTTGACCTGGATGTAGGCTTCCATCTTGATATTTTGCACAGACAGCCAGAATTCACTGCCAGGGAGTGCCAGCTCACTGAGCCTGGTTGCATGAGTTAATACATCCACAAAAGCCATTTTGGAGCGATAATATTGTATTTTATAGAATAAAAGTGCCTTGACTAACGGACGCGGCAGATCAATATCGTCTGGACGTCCGTATTTCTCCAGGTAAAAATTGAGGTAGGACGTATGTATATACTCATGAGCCGTTGCATCGTTTAATTGCTGATAGTAGACCGCCTTCATCAAGGCCGTTGTCAGCTCAACGGTCAGCGTGTCATCCCGATCTGCCTGTGCATGCACCGTATCTTCGGATATCGCCGACGCTGGAACAGACATTTGTTCGAAAATAACCTCTGCCCGTTCAAGTGTCTCCTCGTCCTGAGCCGCAGCCTTTAGAATATAGGAAGGGGATACCCCAAGACGCCCGGCGATGGCTTCTGCCAAGTCCTCAGGTAGCGGATAACGATCCGCCAGGATATTGGCAAAGTGTGCCTGCGTGACCAGACCTTCCACAAGGTCTTTACGGGAGATTTGTTTTCTTTTGCTTAGTAGTTCAATGCGTTCCTTCAGCATGGTATCCCTGTCCTTTCTATCCTAACTAGCGAGTACATTCTATTCACATCATCGCAAAATTAGAGATATAACGCCACCCTTCCGGCGAAATCAAACGAAACGGTTTCCGTTTCCGAGGTAATTGTTTTACAATAAGAAAGTATGTGTAAGAGCATTTTATCGAAATGCTGAAACATGAGCTGAATATGAAAGGATGCAAATAAATGATTATTAAACCAAGAACACGTGGTTTTATTTGTACCACTTCCCATCCTGTAGGTTGCGCTGCGCAAGTGCAGGAACAGATTGATTATGTGAAATCCCAGCCTGAGCTGAAAGGACCGCGTAATGTGCTCGTGATCGGTGCTTCCACTGGATACGGTCTGGCGTCACGCGTTGTTTCTGCCTTTGGAGCTGGAGCGAATACAGTCGGCATTTATCGTCCAAGCAGTTCCACAGAGAAACGTACAGCGTCAGCAGGTTGGTACAACTCCGCTGCATTCGAAAAAGCCGCTGAAGAAGCAGGCCTCAAATCGTACAGTATCACAGGTGATGCATTTGCAAACGAAACACGAGACAAAGCCGTTGAACTGATTCGCAGTGAACTCGGTCAAGTCGATCTGGTTGTATACAGCGTCGCCTCGGCACGCCGTACCGATCCGAACACGGGTGAAGTATTTAACTCTGTGCTGAAGCCTATCGGACAATCCTACACGAACAAAACGGTGAACTTCCACACAGGAGAAATTAGCTCCGTTACCCTTGAACCGGCAAACGAAGAGGAAATTCGTCAGACGGTAACTGTTATGGGCGGAGATGATTGGGAACTATGGATGGATGCCCTGCAACAAGGCGGCGTGCTTGCCGACGATGCAACAACGATCGCTTTCTCCTACATCGGTCCTGAACTTACCCATGCCATTTATCGTGATGGTTCCATCGGTCAAGCCAAGAATCATCTGGAAGCGACTGCACACAAGCTGAATGATCGCCTAAGTGCAAAAGGTGGACGTGCGTACTTAACTGTAGCCAAAGCGCTGGTGACTCAATCCAGTTCTGCGATTCCAGTCGTGCCGCTGTACATCTCAGCATTGTACAAGGTCATGAAAGAAAAAGGCTTGCATGAAGGATGCATCGAGCAATTGCAACGTCTGTTCGCTGATCGCTTGTATGCGGGGGGAGAAGTTCCAACCGACGCTGAAGGTCGCATTCGCATTGACGATTGGGAGATGAGAGCTGACGTTCAGGAAGAAGTGGCTAAGCTCTGGAATGAGTTGACCACAGAGAACATCTACGATCTGTCCGATCTGGAAGGTTACCGTCGCGAATTCTTCCAGCTGTTTGGTTTTGAAACCGATGGTGTGGATTATGAAGCAGATGTTGATCCCAACGTTGAAATGCCTCATCTGGTGAACTAAAGAAGTTTTGGCGTGGACGTGAACCTAGGTTTTTGTTTTCGTTAGCACTTCTGATGTCATGCTAGAGATATGATATTAAAATCAAATGAAGAAGGAGGGGCCCTCTGGCTCCTCCTTTTTTGTCCTTTTTAATTCCGCTCAAAAAATCCAATTTCCGTGTCCATACATTCTTTCATGTATCCCCTAATCAAATCGATTTAAGCAGCTTTTTCAGCTCTTTCGGTACCGTCTTCTCGATAGTGATCGAATGCGCTCCATGCATGGACGCAAAGAATTGAAGCCCCTCCCGAAAATCCGTAATCCATTCCTCCACAGGTGGAGCAGTCTCTTTCATCGATAACAAACGAACGGTAAGTACTCCAGTTTTGCGATCAAGTCGTGGGTCCATACGTCCAATCAACCGATCACCGTGAAGAATAGGCATGGCATAATAACCGTAGGTTCTTTTCACCTCTGACGTATAAATCTCCCATTTATAATGAAAATCAAATAAATCAACAATACGTTCTCTTCTCCATAACAGGTTGTCCAGCGGCGGCAGGAAACGGACCGGGCCAGACGGATCATAGTGTGGCTCTTCCCTTTCCATGTGCAGTAGCAAATCCTCATCTTCAGCACGAATATAATAAGGCGTGGCCACGTCCTCCACCTTAAGCGGGATCATTCGCCCATCTGACACACGGGCTGCAATATCGGCGCGTCTTTCAGCCGCTGTAGATTTCAGCCAACCCAGACGGGGATCACGGGCATCTACGACACGATACGCATAAATGTATTTATCCAGCAGAGCCTGTCTCTGGGCCAACACATCGATGTCTTCTTTTATCGTAAGTCCCTGTTGTTGCAATCTGGATTCGGTAATATGAAAATAACGTTCATTCCCCTGCCGCGCCACCACACGAATCACAGCGGAGTCTAACAGTAGATTAAGAGCAAGTGTGGTATCCTTTGTCTTTGGCACATCTGCACTGTCCCAATATCCACTTACCCGCTCAACAGCACGAAAGGCTCTTGAAGGTAAAGGTCCTTCTTCCTTCAAACGCTGTAACACATGCTGCACTGTTTTCTCCAGACCTTGCAAGGACGGAGCCAGACGCTCCCTTAACCGAGCACGCACAGGTTCAAAGAGAGCATAATCCTCGATTGGAATGACACAAGCGGCATTTGCAAAATATTCAAACACCTTGTGATCACTCAGCAGCGTATTTAAGCTGTCAGCAGTATAACCAGGGTCACGAGCCCCCAGCACCAAATGCTGGTTTCCAGTTACAGCAGCCACAGGATCGATCTGCACGCATCCAAGGGAACGAATCAAACTCAAAACTTGATCGGGTCCCGAAGGTAAGGAAACTGTGGGCCAACGTCCAAGTAAAGCTTGCGTTTGCAGCAAAAAACGCCGAACGATTTTTTTATTCATGTGCAGCGCTGTTGTCATATGTATAGGTTCTTCCCTTCATTTAGTGTACAAAATTCTATCGTCTTACTTATCCAGCAATCGGCGCCTCATAGAAAAAATAAAAAGAAGCACCACCATCCTGGATGATCTGCTTCTTGTGTTTGACCTTTTGCAATTTTTCCTGCTTCGTAGGCATGAGCCGTACATGCTGGGATAACGCACCATAATCTCCATTAACTCTTCGGCTCTGTTTCGAGCACCATTGACCTGACCGCTCTGCTTTACGTAATGCTTTTTGTGTTTGTGTACGTGCCATAATGGATCACACACTCCTTTGGTTGATATACACTCAATATATCATGTGCAGCTACGCAAGTGAAGGTGCTTCCTGCTGGAATGAGATACATCATTAAAAAGGCTTCCACCCAAGTACTTAGCGGGATTGCCGCTTTCGCCGGGACTGCCACGTCTCGATTGGCTCGTGGTCATCTTCTTCGATCAGTTCCAATGCTTCTTCCACTCTTCTGGCTTTGAATAACAGAATTAATTCCATCAGGTCTTCCCGGTCCAGCAGCTTCACTCCATTAACCGCTGCAAGCGTCCGACAGGCTTCGGTGTAACGGGCGGACGTTAATACAATCGACCGGTCGGCTTCATAATAACGCATCGATGTATATATCTCCTGCACAGCACTCAACCCTACCGGATGGTTCGCACCATATCGCTTCGCCTGTATAACACTTCGTCTGCCGAGTCTATCAACAAACACCAGATCTGCACCAAAATCCCTGCTGCTCGTTGTCTTATGCACCTCATCGTACCCAAGCTCTTCGAATAAATGATAGAGATATAATTCAAACTCCGAACCATCCTCCATCTTGTCGATGTCCTTTATTGTAATCTTACGAGGGTTGGCTTCACTTCGAATCCGCTGCCCGCGCCCGATAACCCGCCGAATAATCCAGGCCAGCAGCAACAATATGATGATACATCCAATGACCCATAGGGTCACATTTTCACTCCAGTTCATAGCTATTCTCCTTGTTTCATTTCCTATGTTCTATCCAAAGTCTTACGCTGATATGGCTTGTCACCGCACTAAATATATCAGACTTCCACCTTCATCGAAAGAAGATGAATTCCCTGTAACCGTTATACTTCACCAAACATAGTCATTCCGACAAACCAATGATAAAAGGTTACAGTGCGTTCGGTTGAATTCAGCTTGACTTTAATGATAAAATTCAACAATCGGTTCTATTTTGAACCGAAGAAGAAAGGTGGTTTATCACTTGCATACATTGACCAAACACAAGTCCAAAACATGGGCTGCCCTCATTCTCAGCGGCATGCTCCTCTTCACCATGAATACAACAGGTTACGCCGCTGCTTCAACCGAATCCATGCCCAAACCGGCGTGGACGTCATCTTCCCTGATGTTATCTGAGGCTAATACAGAGAAAGATGTCCTGATCAAGGGAATCCATGCCGTGCCATCCAAAAATCTTGTATATGTACATGCCTCCCAGCCCGTGACCAAAACAAGCAGCAAAACAACACTCGACTGGCAACTGGACTCTCTCCAAGCATTCGATGCGACAACTGGACAATTGAAGTGGAATACGATATTCCATGAGAAAAGTGGTCCTTATACCACATACTCCGATTCGGTATATGCCAGCAACGGTACAGCTTATGTGTATATGGAATATTCAGACAAAACCAAAAAATTGTATTCATTCAATACATCCGGTAAAACCAACTGGATCAAAACGGTGAATTCACCTGCAAGCATATCCCTATTGGATAACGATACGTTGATGGTTGCTTCAAGTCAGGGCGTGCAATCGAATGGTTCGGTTCGCTCCACCATCTCGTTATATGACAAAAAGGGCAAGCTGATTACCGAAAAGACCATCAACGGCAACGTGCTTAAGGCTGATCATGGTCGAATTGTAGTGGATGCCAGTAAACAAACCAAGGTAGGCAACTTCTGGCAGCAAGCTGCGAATCCCAAAGTGGAGATCTATGATCGTACGTTGAATCGTCTGTCCTTCTACCAATTCCCTGCCAATGCAAATACACTCGGAGATGGCGGCGGTGAATCGCTGGCCATTCTCGACGATGGATCCATTATTATGCGTGCCAATGTCGAAAACACCGGTAACCGACTGATGGGCTTTGGTGTTGATGGCAAGCTTGCTTGGGGACGTGCCATTGCGGGTGATGCCTACATTCAGACAGCTGGCAACGGTTATACAGTCTTTACAGGGCAGAAGCTGGAATTGTACACGATGAAAGGCAAAGTGACTGAGCGTACATTCAAGGACGCACAGCCTGCACTTATGCGTGTTGACCAGACACAGGATGGTCAGTATCAGCTTGATTTTGCCAAAACAGGATACATTCTTGATCCACAGACGCTGGAAGACGTGCATATCTACACGACCAGTGCCTCGGTTCCTTCATTAGAAGGTGTCTCTACTTATGTGGATGATGTCATCTATTCCATGAACGATGAGACATTGTCCAAATATGTACTGAAGTCCAATTCTGCAAAATAAATACTCGATCTAATAATAAGCCGGGAGAGTTCCATAAGGAGCTCTCCCGGCTTATTCATTGGCAGGATAGAATCATCCTATTTCCAATTCTCGTCTATAAATTCGTCCCGTCCAGATAACGCACGGTCTTCCTTATAATGTTTTTCGTTTTTCTTGTGGTAATCCTGATGATAGTCTTCAGCCGGATAGAACATAGCTGCCTCACGTATTTCCGTAACAATTGGTTGAGTGAATCGTCCGCTGGCTGCCAGTTCCTGTTTGGACTGTTCAGCAAGCTCACGTTGACGTTCATTATGCACAAAGATCGCCGTACGATACTGTGTCCCCCGATCCTGGAACTGGCCTCCGTCATCCGTCGGATCAATCTGTGGCCAGTACAGCTCCAGCAGTCGTTCATAAGGGAATACATCTGGATCAAATGTAATTTCAACCACTTCGACATGACCGGTCTCCCCTGTTTTGACCTGCTCATATGTTGGATTCTCGACGTGACCGCCAGCATAACCCGATATAATGCCATGAATGCCCGGTTGTTCTTCAAACGGTGTAACCATACACCAGAAACATCCGCCGGCGAATGTAGCTTTTTCCATTCCGTTCATCCCCTCTTATCGAAACTATCTATAGAATACTGATGCTAAGTTACGCATACATTCTTATATTTTAAAACAACAAGAGGTTGATTGAAAGCCATGGTTATGGCTCTCAATCAACCTCTTCATTGGTAAAACATTTGGCTGACAACTAATTCAAGAAATTATCTTAATTAAGTTACCCGCGACTACGTCCCATCGAACGGAAGATCAAGCTTACGATGGCTACAAGAACGATCGCACCGATCAATGCAGGTACAATGTAGAATCCGCCCATCTCAGGACCCATATCTCCCAAGATTACTCCACCTAACCATCCACCGATAAAACCAGCAATGATGTTACCGATAACACCACCTGGAATGTCACGACCAACGATCAAACCTGCCAACCATCCAATGATACCACCGATAATTAATGACCATAACCAACCCATATCATTCACCTCTAATTAAAGTTTTTGTTGTTGTCTGTCTACTATTAACCGCTACAGAAGCATTTAAACAATTGGCATAAAAATTTTTGCATATTACCTTTTGTCCCCATGCATCTTTCTCTGCAAAACAAGCCTTAGTCAGGTATGGAAAACAGATCGCGTTACTTTCCGGCATCTCACCAGCTCAGGGCTGCGTTATGTACCTCCCGAAAGTCATTGTATGTTAGAGCAGACAAGGTTAGTATCACCAATTGAGGTAGGATTATTTATAAATTTGCGTCATATTATAGGATGGATGGGTTAGGTCTGATCAATAAAAGCCTGCACGGCCCTTACCTGGCTGCGCCAGCCAAGTATGTTTATGGCTCTTGTCCAACTCGCCACGCATCGACTGAATGACTTTCACAATGTCTGTCTGTCCATTCTGATGCCATTCCAGCGCAGCGCTCACATACAACTCACCTAGTTGTGCAAGAGAAAACGTGTCGGTCAGACGAGCTGCTTCTACCGTGCCTTCTTCACCCGCAAATACGGTAAAGCCTCGTTGGCGCAAATATTGCAGGCGCAGCGCTTCATCTGGCAACGGAATTTCGTAAGCCCGGTCAAACCGTCCGGCACGGTTCATGAGGCCAGGATCTATTTTCTCCGGATAATTCGTTGTCCCAATCAGGAAAATGCCTTCTTTTGACGTAGCTCCATCCAATGTATTCAGGAAAAAGGAACGGACTTCATCCGGCATTGAATCGATGTCCTCAATGATCAGTACCATCGGCGCCAACCGTTTGGCAGCCTCGAACACTTCACGCACTGATTCACTGTTGGTATATTCCGTAATCTGCCAATACGCAGCCGGGCCCGGGATACTTCCAGCAATGGATTTTACCAACGTGGTCTTACCATTCCCCGGATGCCCATACAATAAAATGCCCCGTTTGTACGGGATATCATAATCTCTGTAAAAGGAACGATCCGCTTCGAAGAACTGATCCAGCGAGCGGAAAATATCCTGCTTGATCTGTGCCGAAAGAACAACATCCTCTCTTCCCACGGAGCGAGTGATGGATTCCACATGACGATCGCTGCCATTGCGGGCATCGGTGTAGACCGTTACTTTTTTCATATTTTGCTGACGTTCCCGTTCCCGGACACTTCCCAGAAATTGCTTCATCTCCTCATCACCGACGGCAAAGACAAAGTCTTCACTGTAGATCCCGTTTTCTCGGAAAAACGGAACCCGCACAAGTGCTACGCCCCATTTCGGATAAGCAAATACGTTATTGCGAATGGAGTAGTGCACACCATAAGTAGGCACATCTCCATCATCGTCGTAATGCAAGGTCTGAAGCTCCAGATCTTCGAATATACGGGCTACCAACTCCACTTCGTCACTGCCATTTTGCAGATCTTCCCGGAGTAACTCCCAGTATTCATTGTTCGGATCAGAACTGGCATAAAGCTTGTACTCAACTCCATAGCGCTGAAGGAGCGCCTCACTGATTCCACGAATCAGCCTTGAATAGATGGCGTACCCTTCCACTCGAATTCGGGTATCATGTTGTTCGTCATAGGTATAGATCGCCTGGGTTGGATCTGTTTGTTTTTCGTTTATTGTCATTATTTCGCTCCCTTTACCGCTACAAGCGGTTTGCATTTGGCTACAACTTGAGCCAGGCCTGCGCCGGTAACACTGTCTATAATTTCATCTACATTTTTATAAGCCTGAGGTGATTCATCAATAATGGATTCAAGTGAGCGTTGATTTACCACGATCTCATCTTCTGTACCCACACCCAGTGCCGTAGCAAAATCTTCCACGCTAATCAATCGTTTCGTTGCCGTCCGTGAACGGATCCGACCCGCACCGTGACATATTGAATAATAATTATCAGCACCCTGCGGCTGACCTACCATGATATATGAAGCAGTTCCCATGGAACCGGGAATAAGCGCCGGATGCCCTGTTGCCAGATAAGGCTTTGGATTGTCCGGATGACCTGCCGGCAACGCACGTGTCGCCCCTTTGCGATGCACAAAAACAGAACCTTGGTCTGCGTGAGATTCCTCCCAGGCATAGTTGTGCATCAGATCGTATAACGTACGAAATTCACATTTGGAGCCAAACACATCCCGGAATGCTTCGCGAATAGCATACGCAATCAGGTGACGATTGACAACAGCGTAATTCAATGCAGAATACATCATGTTCACATAATGACGACCTTCCGCATGCTCCAGTGGAGCAAATACCAGTCTGGGATCGGATGTACCCAGGTTAAGCCGCTGCATGACTTTGGCAATCGCTGACGAACTCGTCTGGCTTACATACCCACCCCATGCACGAGAGCCGGAATGAATCATGATCACGACCTGTCCATCATACAATCCCCAAGCTTCGGCGATTTCACGATTCTCTTCAGCGATCTCAATCGCCTGGATCTCGGCAAAATGATTCCCCCCACCCAGTGTTCCGAGCTGACGATGCGAACGATGCCATGTCATATCAGGAACGTGGTTTAACACATCCTCATCGTAACTGAACTTACTGCTTTCCACATGTGTCATCGCGGTTGATTTTTTCGGTGTATAGCTGTCCGGAATATACTTTTTGGGTAAACCATGCAGTCCTTTACGAACAATATGCTCCAGTCTGATATCCGAGTAATGACCTCGCTGGTTCGCCTCCATCGGCAATACTTTCTCAATGGCCTTGACGAGTTTGCGACGGAGCTTGATGTCTTTCAATTCGTCCTTGTGCAAGTTTGTCATATGCACTCGCATGCCACAGCCGATGTCACTGCCCACGATGGAGGGAGAAACATATCCGGTCTGCGCATCCCACACGGCTGTCGTTCCAATGCACGTACCTACACCGACGTGTACGTCTGGCGTGTAACTCATATAAGAGATTCCCGGAATCTGCAGATTATTGTTTGCCATCTCAAACACCTTGTAATCAAGCGAGGAGAAGAGTTGTTGCGCCGCATATACGGTTAGGTCGCCTGCAGGCAATTTTACTTCATGCCGGTAGCCACCTGCGATTTCATTTGGATTGGTAAATAAATTAAATTCTGTATTCATAAAAGTGTATTATTCCTTCCTGTACGTTCAGCAAATTCGGTTTGCTGATTCATCTGTAAAATAAAACTAAAAAAAGCCATAGGCTAATCGCCCATGACTTCTACTGAATGACAATAACGGAGAACAGAACAGCATAAACATGCTGTGTGTCTGTCATCCATCGCTATAATATAAGCGAAGAACGCATATCGATTATAAAACTGCTAAACGATATGCCTATCCCCTATGTCGACCGTATGAGGCCAATGAAACGATGAGCCGGATATGCTATTGTGTCTACGTTGCGCCCTGTTTTAATCAAATCATAACCAAGCATCATGTCTCTCGGCCTCCCTTCGTTAATGTTAGTCTTATATTAAGGGGACTAGAATTCATGTGTCAACCCTTTTCTTGGAAATTGGTCCATGGTGTAGATTGCATATGTAAACAAAAACAGGAGATTGTCCTAGGACAATCTCCTGTTTCCCAAATAATAATGATGTTGTTAGCGTAACATGATTATTACAGTCCTGCTTGTTTTTCCAACTCTTCAACCGGATTTTCGTCTTCTTTTTCAGGAACTTTGGAAGACAAGAACCAACCACATACCGCAATGGTGATCAGTACAATATAGAATCCGAATTTCCAAATTTTATTTTCCGGGAAATGCTCATCCAGAACACCCAATGAAGGGTGTGCGAGTGTAATAACTGCCAGCTTAACCCCTACCCAACCTACGATGACAAAGGCCGCAACTTCAAGTCCTGGACGGGAATGTAGCAATTTTACAAAGTATGAGGCTGCAAAACGCATGATCACAAGCCCGATGAATCCACCGAGGAAGATAACGATAAACTGTCCACCGTCGAGTCCGCCAATTGGAGGCAATCCACTTGGTGGCAACGCCACGGCCAAAGCAACAGCAGCCAGAATGGAATCAACTGCAAATGCGATATCCGCTACTTCGACCTTGAAAACGGTCATCCAGAAACCGGATTGTTTTTTCGGTTTCTTCGGCGTTGAATCAGCTGCTTCATCTGTCTTATTGCGACTACCCAGTATCTTTTTAACGATATGGTTAATCGAAATGTACAGGAGATACAGGGCACCGATCGCTTGCACCTGCCATACATCGACGAGGAAAGAGATCAGGAACAACGAACCTAAACGGAAAACAAATGCACCCATCAGACCATAGAACAACGCTTTTTTGCGCTTATCTTCAGGCAAGTGTTTAACCATAATTGCGAGTACCAATGCATTATCTGCTGCGAGTAATCCTTCAAGGACCACTAAGACAGCAAGCACCCACCCATATTCTAATAATAATGAAACATCCAACATTGACTCCTCCTTAATATTCTTATGATGTACAAAAAAAAGGACCTTTACCATCACTGGTAAGGTCCTTTTATATCCACAAAAAGAGACCTTTACCGAGCATGAAAACTTGGTAAAGGTCTCGCTAACAACAAAATTGCTGCCAATAAAGCCGGGGATATGATCCCGAATTGACGACTTTACTGTAAAAGCTACTCCCCTTTAACAGGAATATGTAGTTTTAGTTGGAACGGGTTGTTTAACCTGTACTCATCATATTTCATAACGTTAAATAAAGTCAAGCTTTATTTAGTTGACGATACAACTTACGGAATACGACAACATCGTAGATCATATTCCCCAGTGGAATGAAAGAAACAAAGAACAGAGCAATTGGACGGCGCAGACGCCATTTCTGTGAGGTGTACATAGTCACCATAAATAACAAATACATTAAAAACAAAAAACCGTACAGATTCCCAAACCATGTGACAGCCTGTGGCATAACCCCGGCATCTCTCAACGGAAAAGCAACAAACAGTAACAACACGTACGAAATGCCCTGCAACCACAACATCAGCCGGAAGCGTCCCAGCGTAGAATGTAACATTATTTTCCTCCTGCTTTTATACATGTAACGAATTCAATTGTTCCCGTACAGTATATCACAAAAGCTGAATATCTCGCTTCCTTCCATGCAGCAGATTATTCCTGCACGCTTATATGGTTGGCTCACCTACCATTTCGCAGGAGCCAAATGCTTCAACTTCTCATAAGATATATGACGAAGATTGTTACAGATGTCGGACAAGAAGGAGCCGGATCATGAAAATAGCTATGGTTGCGCCCGAGAAATTGCCTTTGCCCGGTAATGGTTCCGTGGAAATCTGTATCCTGGGCATCGCTCGTGAACTAGCCCATCGCCATCAGGTGACCATTATAAGTCGTCAAATGCAAGGTCTCGCCGCCACAGAACAGATCGATGGGATCACCATTCAACGTGTCCCTGCGTCGAGTCCTGTCATGTACACCAAAGCAGTCATACGTTTGTTATCCCAACAACCCTACGATGTAATTCAAGTGGATAACAGGCCACGAAGTATGGCTACCATCAAACGAGCTTTTCCACGCACTCCCGTTGTACTCTATCTTCACTCGTTAACGTTTGCTCAGCCCGGGCCTTCCAAACTCACATTAATGAAAAAAGCTGATTGGATTGCCGTCAACAGTCATTCCCTACGACAAAGGTTAGGCCGCAGATTTCCGTTGGTAAAACACCGAATGAGTGTTGTTCCATTGGGTGCAGATCTAAGCCGCTTCAGGCCTGTTGAATCCAGCGAAGAACAGATTCATCTGCGTACACAATTTGGAGTAACTAAACCATTCTCTATTCTGTATGTCGGCAGGCTGATCCCTGGAAAAGGTGTAGACGTATTAATTCGTGCGACTGCCCTCCTTCAGCAACAGGTACCTGTTCAACTGGTTGTTGCAGGCAAAGGACCCCCGTATTACATGCGTAAACTTCGCCAACTTGCCCAAAAACAAAAGGTCCATGTTTCCTTCCGTGGTCAGATAAACCATGAGCATATCGATCAGTTGTATCGGGCAGTCGATTGTCTGGTCTGTCCGTCTCAAGAACATGAAGCTTTTGGCTTGGTTAATGTTGAGGCGATGGCTTCAGGATTACCCGTCATTGCTTCGGATAACGGAGGTATTCGTGAGATTATTGAATCAGGTATCAATGGATACCTTGTCACCGCTTATAAGCGCCCTCAACGTTTCACCTCTTACCTGTACAAACTTGCAAGCAATCACACTTTTGCCGAGAAGTTAGGAAAGGCTGGTCGAGACAGCGCAAGGGCATATTTCAGTTGGGCAAGAACAGCCATGCATCTGGAAGCGACCTATACCAGGCTCATCCGTAAATGAGCCTTCTTTTGTTAGGATGATCAAGCCTTTTCACGAAATTGCCATCCCGTAATCAAAGCATCCATCTGCGGAACAGGAATGTGACTCATCTCAATTAACTCCATAATCACCATATCTCTCATCATGAATCGTACTTTGGCACACGTTAGTTGATGAAATACATCGTAGAATGCCGTCCCAGCCCAACATCCATGAGGTACGACCAGCGGATCATTAACGATATAACCTACGGCTCCAATCGGGGGAATAACAACCTTAATTGCTTGATGATCCAAACGATTATCTGGATCTTTGACGAGATACACGGTATCCCCCACATGTAAAGCCTGTACTCCATGGTAGTGATCCATTCCATACATAGCTGCGAATAATTTGGTGCTCATATTACCTGCTCCTTTTCCTGTATTTCTCCATGATTAAAATTTTTACAATGATACATCGGTTTCATAATGTTCCAACCACTCGACAAGTTGCCTGCGTATCTCTTTACGAAACTCACGAGGTTCAAGTACCTCTGCCTCGGGCCCAAATTGATACAACCATTTCAAAAATTCTCTGCTGCTATTCAGTGTCACTTCAAATAACAATCCCCCATCCGACATATTCGTCATTCGCGGGCGAACAAACATTTCTTCTTCTTTTATGTAGGGGGCCACTTTCTCAGAGAATCTTACCTTGAAATGGATATTTTCGTCGCCACGGTCAATAGACCATGTGTTCTTCATGTACTGCGTTATGTTGAAATCACCCTTGTCGAAACCGGCATTTGTTCGTGTCACATCCAAAAAACGGCTGATCCGAAACAATCGAACTTTTTGCAGCAAATGGCAGTATCCGATCAAATAAAAACGTTGATCACGTGGAATGAGATAATAGGGATCGATATCCCGGACTGTGATCTCATTTCTTGTCAGCGTATGATATTGAGTACGAATGGTTTGCTGGCTTAGAATAGCTTCGATAATGGGAATCAGCAAATTAGGGTCTTTTCCTTCCTCACGATAAGCTGGCGTGCCCATCCGAATAATTCCCGCAATATTCTCTACAATGTCACTGTTTCTTGATTTTAATTTGGTATGAGCCGACATAACCTTGTCAAACGCTGAATCAAACTCAGCAGGTAACTTGGAGGTATCAACTACGGACGGGAGCAAGGAGAAAACCATTGCTTCCTGTTCAGTAAAATCTAATGGATACATCGCAAACTCACCAATAAATCGGTAACCTTTGCCGTATCCTTCATTCATAATCGGGGCGACCCTATCCAAAATCCGGAGATCACGATAAATCGTGCGTACAGTCGTACCGCATTTCAGCGCCAATTCCTTGGCCGAAATTCCAGGATTTGCTTGTATAGCCTGAAGTATACGCAGCAGACGAATTAATTTCTCTGTCATGTAGTTTCTCCCCTTCGATATTTTATCGGCAAGGAAAACTAGTTCCTTTAGTACAGAACTAAATCTTTAGTCCCAATATTATTTTCGCAATTTCACCATTTTTGTATAGTCCAATTGCACTCTTACCCCCTTTTAATATACATTCTCTTACTCGCTTGCGTAAAACATTAACCCAAAAGACCTTAAACCTAAGCCTGAAAGCCTATACAATTTTCTAAAAATAATACAAAAAAAGCCCTGATCTCCACAAAGAGACAAGGCTTTTCTCGGAATTACTGGTTATGCAACTGTAATAATTGATTCATCACATTTGCCATATGCTCACAGAGTTCAGCAATGTCCCCCATCTGGTCTTCATTCACACTGCGGTCAAAATAAACGTGAGCCGTGACGTTATACATGATTGGCTGTTCATCAAAGATATACTTGATGCTCTGGCACATCCTCTGCTCAGGCCAGCTCTTCTGTAATATCGAACGAATGGCTGGGCACTGCTTCTCAGGCTCCTTCACAACCATACTAAACCGTAGTTCCAAGCGGCAACCCGGATTCGCACCAGGCGTCTCCAGGATCTCCGCTGCAAGCTCCTCAAGGGAACTGCTTAATACAACTTCTCCTGTTACTTCCGGACGATCCCTGAGACAGAATTGTAATGTAAACTCTCTGGACATCACTGCCATCTCCAGCCGATCTTTACGCCCCGTAATCTGAATACGTTCGTCCAGGTTATCCATATCATAGAGATAATTCTCAAACCCGACTTTCAGATTGTCATACACCGTTGGATCAAACATTGAATTAAACCTACTTTCTAACCCTTTAACATGTATTGTAGTACATTCTCATTTTTCATGCGACTAGCACACTCTCTTGTCCTGGAAATATAAAAAGCCCAGTCACTAGGACTGGGCTTTGGTTAAGCATGAGATCTGGCAAGATCCCGTAGCTTGGCTTATTCTTCTGTAGCTTTTTCTTCAGCTGTCGGCTCAGCTTCCTCAGCAGAGGCCGTTGGCTCTTCCTCAGCCGCTTGTGGCGGCATGACGGAAGCGATGATGGATTCAGGTGATGTTATGAGTGTCAAACCTTTATCCAGTTTGATATCCGCAGCAGTCAAGCGATCGCCAATATCCAATCCACTAACATCAACTTCAATGGACGTTGGCAGATCCGCAGGCAATCCTTCTACTTCCAGCTGTGTCTCCTGTGTCTGGAATACACCGCCAGCTTTCGAGCCGGCCGCTGTACCCTGGAAGTCGATCGATACACTTACACTGATCGGCTTGTTCTTGGAAATTTGCAAAAAGTCTACATGCAGCAAACGTCCGTTACGCTCTTGCTGATCCTTGATCAGCACCGGAACCGTTTTACCGCCCTCAACATTCAGGTTGAACATTTCGGAGCGGCCTGTGCGTGCCACTTTCAGCATTTCTTTTTCATCTACATGTATTGAAGCACCTTCAAGTCCCGGGCCGTAAACGACTGCGGGAACTCGTCCGCCTTGTCTTAACAGGCGCAGTGCTGCACCTTTCTTTTCCGTTCTTGGCGTTGCTGTAAGTTGAGCCATTTTTCCGTTGGATTTCATGATTGAACATCCTCCTTCAAGGGATCACTACATTATATTTGTTGGAAAGCACTAAGGCTTATCTCATAGACCATAATGGTCTTTTTTCCTTTGGCCGAATCGTGGGCTATATCTATATTTACCCCAATGATAGAGGATCTCAAACACGAAACAGGACAATTAATTATTTTTTGGCAAGTTATGTGGCTTCTAATCAGACCAAAAAAGCAGTAGGAATCTCTTCCAACTGCTGGTTTAACAAGGTTTTGACGAACTACATTCGACGTTATACATAAAGAAACTATGCGCTATTACGATCCTCTGTTTTTTCACTTTCACGAATGATCTGCATCTCGTCTGATCCGCTACGGACAATAATGTGTACATCCCCGTCTTCAGGTACAATGTCCACGTAACGGTCTCCGCACGTATCTTTAGCTTCCCATTCGTTCAATCGAATGATCAATCCCAGGTGATGCAGACCCGGAGCAACGCGGAAGCGGGCTTCGGCGGCATTACCGACTTGTTCCAGCCGTACGGCTCCGTCCTCCATACCTGTGCCCCATACCCAGACATCCCAACCTTCATAATGCTGGTCTTCCCGTTCGTATCGAAGCGTGACGGTTCGCGAAATCTGTTTATGAATCGTTACGCCAAACGTTGCCCGGATTCCTCCAGCTTCAGCAATAATATGGGTTACTCCTGGTGTCATCGCACGTACGATCCCTGCTGCACTCACCGCTGCAAGTTCTGGATGAGAAGAGCTCCAGCGTATATTTGAATCCTGAAGCGGCTGACCAAATTGATCCAAAACCAAGGCACGGAAGCGACTGATTCGAGTCATGTACATGACAGGTTCGCCCACAATTTCAATTCGTTCAGCATGACGATAATCCACTTGTAACATACAGCTTGCCGTTATGTCCCCACAGTGGACTGTAATCGAAGCTTCCCCTCGTTCCAGTGCATGGATTGTTCCATCAGGCTGGATCTGAATAATATCCGGATCAGAAGAAGTCCAGGTAACTGGAGCTTTTTCCACAACATTGCCAATGCTGTCCCGTACGATCGCTCGCAGTTGAGTGGTCTCCTTCGGACTATATACCTGGCGAGGAAAACTAATCTCCACTGTTGATGGTTCAGCGCCTCCAGCATGCTCTGTGTCATACAGTACCATTAAGGACCATCGTTCTACCTGAACAGTACCACGAACAGTCTCGATCACGTCTGTGCCTGCCTGATGATCATTGACTACAACATGCCAGTCCCCTTCCCCCAGATCAACATGCTGCTCATGTTCCGTTCCGTTATAGATGACCATAATCTGATTCCAGGTGTCCTGATTCGCACCATTCTGAAGTATAAAGGCAACTACATTGCCATCCGCACGAATAACACGAAGGTGATTTCGTACCTGTTCAGCATCAATCATACGAAAAGCGGGATGTGTTCGCCGCAAATGAATAAGACCACGATAGTAGTCAAACACCGGTCTGAAGCGTGATTTGTTGGCCCATGTGATGGCGTTCACCGCATCCCCGCTCCGATAACTGTTATGATCACCGGCTTTGGATCTGAGCATCTCATCCCCTGAATGCAGAAACGGAATTCCCTGAGAAGTAAGCAGAATGCCGGAGGACAGTAACGAGCGACGAACCATCTCATGATTCAAAACATCATCTGCATCCACATACCGATAAGGATCTGCTGCTTTTACCGCGGACTCAGCACTTCCGCCACCCACGGGCTGTCCGTCCTTCCATACGGGAAATCCTAATTCCTGTCTAAGGTTCATTGTTGTCGCAATTTTATCCCACAGATTGAGATTGTCATGGGCAGTTACATAATTGACAACCTCCACAGGTGAAGATGTGAAATCATCCAATGCTCCCGCTAATCCCCTAATAAGCTCATATTCCTGCCCTCCGGCACCCGTAACAAACCCTCTGCCACTGCCATCACTATCGCCCTTGATTGCACTGCGAAAATGATCATTAAACACTGCAAACCCCTGACCTCGCTGGGTTCCTTTTAATGTTTTACGGTCCAAAGGTGAATCTCCACCCATCCAGGGTTCCCCATAGATCAGAAACGCCGGATCGATCTGCTCCCGCAATTCACGTGTCAATTCATTCATCGTTTCCGTATCAATCAGGGCCATAAGGTCAAATCGAAATCCGTCCACATGATATTCTTCTGCCCAATATCGGAGAGAATCCAGAATATATTTTCGCACCATTGGACGTTCTGTCGCCAATTCATTGCCTACACCAGAACCATTACTGAGGGTGCCATCCTCCCGATAACGGTAATAATAGCCTGGTACAATCCGTTCAAAAGGACCCTCTTCCACGCTATACGTGTGATTATAGACAACATCAAGTACAACGCGAATGCCTTGTCTGTGCAGCGATTGAACGAGTGATTTGAGCTCCCGAATTCGAACTGCAGGATCACGAGGGTCGGTAGCATACGAACCTTCGGGAACGTTATAATGCTGGGGATCATACCCCCAGTTGTATGGTGCTCTGACATTTGAACCCACTTCTGCCGTAGCAAGTTCATTCACCGTCTGATAATCCGCCACAGGCAGAAGATGTACATGAGTGACTCCCAGTTCGGCAAGATGGTCTACGCCAATACTATTGCCTGCTCTATCCGTCAGACCGGATGCCGTGAATGCCAGATATTTTCCCTTATACGGAATATCTGCATGTGGGTCTGAGGAGAAATCACGGACATGCAACTCATATAACACGGCATCAACAGGACGCAGAAAAGCAGGTTTGACATCCAGGTCCCAATCGACCGGATTGGTGGTCTCCGGATCTATAATAGCCGTTCGTTGCCCATTAGCCGTTACCGCTCTGGCATAAGGATCAACAACTACTTCAATCCGCTGATCATCATGGATAATTCGGTACATATAATAATGTCCTGCCCAATCGCCGCTGAGATTCAGATTCCATATTCCGTCCGCATCACGTGTCAAGAAATGTTCCTGCCCATTTTCATGATCTTGTACTTTACCACTATCGTTGTAATGCCCTTCATCGTCAAAAATCAATATATAAACCTGTTGTGCCGTAGGTGCCCACAATTTAAAAGTACTTGCTGCACGAGTATATGTTAAGCCAAGATCGTTGCCTTCGTAACAAAAAGAAGTCCATTCCGGCATCGTTCCCACCGCCTTTATATCCATTGATTTCGTGTTGTCCCGATGTTACGGAGTGGGACGTTGTTTGTCAACCCGGGGTTGTCTGTACTCATCATATCGGTCCAATTTGCGTATTCAATTAGCAATCGCTTTCAAAATATAGGATATGAAAACAAGCGCCATAGATTGACAGCATTTGTACCTGTCCCGACAAAAAAATTTGGAATATACGAGAATAAATTACAGGATGTCATTTAGTTGAGATTAAAAATGTACTAACCGGTGCACAGCATAAAGAAGTTCGAGACATGACAATGTACAGCCCTGCGACCAAGGCAATGGTCTCTGAAGCATCAACAAATCCCCCTTTCATACGGGAAAGGGGGATTTGTTATATCTCAATTTATTTGATTAAATTCGATTGATTGGATATCTTGAACGTTTCCTTGTTAGCGATTTACTAATGGTTTGTTGGTACCCTTCAATTCTTGGCAAGCATTGCGTTCATTAGGAATTCGAATACATCACCGTTAGGGATATCGCATTCACATGTACCTTTCCGTCCTGTATGGTGCGTATCGTATCAACGCTTGCTTGTCCTTTTTCTACAATCACATTCCATGTCCCTGTGGGAACAGCGATGTCACGGTTTTCTTTTGCCGCGTTATAGATGACAACAATACGTTCCCATGAATCGCTGGCTGCTGTACCGTTCAGTTCATACGCTAACAGCCCATTACCTTTTTCGATTAGACGAACATGCTTCTCGATCTCTTCCCGTGTACGAAGCCGAAAGGCTGGATGTTCTCGCCGAAGACGGATCAGCCCACGATAATAATCAAACACCGGCTTGAACAGCTTCTTCTGCTCCCAATGTACGGCATTGACCACGTCTCCACTCTGGTGGCTGTTGGCGTCCCCATATTTGCTGCGAAGCAGCTCATCACCAGCCGCGATCAGGGGAACACCCTGGGAGGTTAGAACGATACCATTGGCAAGCAGACTACGCCTAACGGTCTCATTCTCCAGAATGTGTTCCGGATCAATCTGTAGGTAAGGCTTAGCCTTCTCTACGGCCTCCTCCACACTCTGGCATCCACGAATACTTCCATCCTCGTCATAGGTGAGGAAATTCAAGGTATCGTGGAGTCCTTGTGTACGTGCGACTTTGTCCCACAGGTTGAGATTATCATGCACTGTTACATAGTTAATCGTCTCGGATGGACCATCCGTAAAATCTTGAATGGCTCCCCGGACGCCAGTCCACAATTCGTCTTCTTTTCCGTCCGCACCCGTCGCAAATCCCGTACCCATGCCATCACTGTCTCCCTTGATCACTCCGCGGAAATTATCGTTAAACACAGCAAAACCCGCTCCGCGCTGCGTTCCTTTTAGGGTCATATCATCCCCAAGCGGCGAATCCAGCGCGCCCCATGGTTCACCATATAACAATATGGAAGGTGACACATCTGTGTGCAATTCCGCTGCAAGCTGTTTCATCGTAGTTGTGTCGATCAGGCCCATAAGATCAAATCGAAAACCATCAACATGGTACTCCTCTGCCCAGTAACGGACCGAGTCGATGATAAACTTGCGAACCATGGCGCGTTCAGTAGCCACCTCATTGCCTGTACCTGAGCCATTGCTATAGGTTCCATCAGCGTTTTGACGATAGTAGTACCCTGGTACAAGTTTTTCAAAAGAGCTGCCTGCCGTATCAAACGTATGATTATATACCACATCCATAATGACACCTATTCCCTTGTTATGAAGGGCAAGCACCATTGATTTGAACTCACGAATCCGTGTCTCCGGATCATCTGCACGTGATGCATAGGAACCTTCCGGGACATTGTAATGAAGTGGATCATATCCCCAGTTATAGTTGGAGGCATCAGACGTATCACCATCCACCCTGGATTCATCCACCGTCGCAAAATCAAATACAGGCAGCAGATGAACATGGGTAATCCCGAGTTCAACCAAATGATCGAGCCCCAGTGTGTTGCCCTCCGAATCACGCAGACCCGTCTCGGTGAAAGCCATGTATTTACCTTTATTCGTTATACCCGATGATGGGTGAATGGAAAAATCACGTACATGCAGTTCGTACAGGACTGCATCTACAGGACTGGTCAATTGCGGGCGAATATCCTCACTCCATCCATTCGGATGTGTCTGCTCCAGTCTCACAATTACAGCCATTTCTCCATTCATGGTCACTGCTCGTGCGTAGGGATCTACAGCATGGGTTGAATGTCCGTCTTCGAAAGTAGGCTTGTACATGTAACGGTAGCTGTTTAAATCACCCTCCAGTTCCAGAACCCAGATGCCCTGATCTTTCTTTTGCATAGGTAACGCCTGTTGTTTCCGTTGATTGGGCTCTTCCTCCGGGCTCCCCCCTGTCAAAGGTGGGTACAGAAGTAGTTCCATCTGAACAGCTAACGGTGACCAGACTTTGAAGTGACAGGCTTGTGCTTCTAATGTGACGCCTAAATCTCTTCCTTTGTATGTATCTTCTGAAATCAATAGTTCCTGCTTATCCTCTTCAATCATGTGTGTTGTTCCCCTCTCGTTGAGAAAATTGATGAATATGGATGGTACGAGTGCTCCTTACCCTTTATACCCGTTCTGCTGCCCGACCATAATCCAAATTACACAAAAAAGAAGACAAACGTCATGTAGATTCACATGACGCCTGCCTTCTTTATGGGTAAAACGATACCCCTCTAATGTGGTACCTGGGATTGGAAATCATTTCGGCTGGATTGATCCGCGTGGTACAAAACCACGTCCCCATCTTGCATCGGCCAACTTCTCCCCTGACCATCTACCGGGCTGTTATCAAAACCTTCCATTTGCCATTGATTCATCAACGGTGCATGAATATATTGCAGATGTGGTGCATTCGTATTGCCACTGCGCAATGTTTCGATATTGAAGTTAACCACAATGTAACCGCCCCTCAGAAATACCGTCGCCTTCTCATCCAACCGGTTTTGTCTGGCAAGCGACTCGAGATCGGTTCCTTTGGGCACTGCATATACATCTGCTGGCAAGCTATATTCCCCATACCAGCGCTGAATCGCTGCATTCGCCCGATCCACATTAACACTGGAGGGAATATCTGCTTTTGGGCCAATAAGTGTTCGGATCTGTGAAGGAAGAATCATCCAGTCATAACGACCTACCCACGTTTTATGATGAGAGGTCTGATCCACGAAACGAACCATATGTTCCGCCATTGTACCCTGTATGCGTTCCTCCGCCGACAGTTCATAGGTATACTGATAACGCGCTGTATCACCCAACTCCGTACTGGGGACATTCCGCAACCGTGAGTTCAGGACAACAAAACGTTTTTCTAAATCTTGTGAAGATCCGATACGAATGAGTCGATCCTGTCCTCGATGGTAGTATAAATCCACTTCTTGCCGGGTGGTGCCATCTTTACTCACAAAAGAGAACGTCGGCGTGATTCGGATACCATCCTGTTTCCCAAACATATTGCCCTTGGTTTTCAGATCAAACTTGAAATGGTAACCTGTCTTCACTGCAGCATTTCGGAAACCCTGTACCGGATGACTGCCGGGACGAATAGGCAGGACATAGGGAGCCAAGTTACCTCGGGGATCTCCGTCAATACCGTTTCCTCCGGTCCAATAGCTCACACCCGTTGGTTCCGGGCTGCCCATCCGCTTGCGGAACACATTCTCCCAGTTGTAGTCTGAAACATCGGTAATGTGAAAATCATACAACCTTCCGATAACCTCTACAGCAACGGTATCTGCTGCGACATGATGGGTCAGATTCGTATTGGCATCCTGTTGTTCTGTGAAGTTTGCCGGTGCATTTTCGGCGATATTACGAAACTCAATCTGGTAATTCCCTTCATCTACCCATACAGGAAGATAAAAAGGGGTGTCCAACTGATTTACCGGAATATCCACCCATGTCATGGCCGGAATAAACTGACTTCTGGCACCGTTATAGACATCGAATGGGAAACGAACCTGTTTGATCCGGAAATATTTCGCATAATCATGGTTTCCATAACCAGGGTAACTCGCTACATCCAGATGCTGCCCTGAAGTTGGGATGCGTACAATAAACGGACGCTCTAAAATAAGTGCAGCTCTGGTCGGATCAGGCGTAGTCTTCTGGTTATGCGGCTGATCATCTGACACCCAGGCATAGTTCACAACTGGAGTATGTACTGTCACCGAGTTGATGCCCAGAATGGGGAACTTCTGATCCCGCCCTCCGTTAACATTGCCAGGGAGCAGTCCATACGTTATCTCACCCGTGGTTGGCTGGTTAGCTTTGTTCATCAATGTGTTTTTGATCGTCAGACGGTTCTGGTACAGAACATCGTCTCCGATCATGCCAGGCTGGGGGATCGTCCCAGGTCTTGGAGCTGTTTTTTCCACCGGGGCAGAATCCATAATTGTCGCTCCATTAAAGGTTACCTTGTCGTTATTAACGGTGTTCTCTCTAACCTCCGCTTCAGCTTCAGATTGAAACAATGACGTTTCATCTGGCGTAGAGGGTTCAGTAGAACCACCCGGAACCCCTTTGATGCCAAGATCAATTTCTCGACATGGCGCAGGTTTCACATGATTGGTAACCGCAGTATCCATAGCCGATTGCAAAGTCGGTGCTGTATATGCATTGGGCATCAGGGTCACGGTGTCGCCATAACCGCCTAGCGCATAGTTAGATACCTTGGCCTCATTTAACTTGTATACCTCCAGGTTATCGATCTGCCAATAGCTATATGTCCGTGTTACTTGCATGGTTTTATCCCCAGGCACATCACGTTCTTTGGGCTCAGGAGGTGTTCCTGGATCCCCCTCACCACTAGACGCTCTTCCCGGGATCGTCCAGGTTTTATGATAAACCCTTTTCACCTTAACGGTGTAAGTCACCGTTCCTGTCATGTTAACCCAACGGTGCTGAAACAGATATTCCTTGGCTAAAACATTGGCATAGAGATCTTCCGAAGTTGGAATACCACGGGTAACATCGAACTTCTCAGATCCACGCTCGTCTGCCTTCAACACACCTCGAACAGACGGGTCTATAACCGATGCTTCAATAACCGTGCCTCTACTCGGTGGGCTGATGGTCACAGGGCAAGTGTTCGCAGGGTCACCCCCCGGATCGCCATCATTACCACCCTCTCCATTATCCGTGCAGTCCTTCACCTCAAGCACCTGAGTCCCTTGTTCATCCAGTTGCTGAGCAGAATCAAGAAAATGAGCTTTTATGGTAGTGCTACCGACGATCCCTTTAGTCGTGATTTTGCCATCTGCGCCGATCGTTGCCACAGCCGGATTCGAGCTTTGCCACGTCAATTTAGGATGAGCTGTCAGTTTATGAACAGAGCGATCCGGTTTGGTTAGAACTGCTTCCGCCTGTAGTGGTGTTGTATTGGCTTTACAAGCGTTCGGCAAATTCACCACGAGTCCTGGCTCAGACGTAACGGTTATGGTGGCTGTATCCGAGATCAGATATGTACCATTGTTCCAGATTGCACGCACAGTGACCGTGCCCGGACTTTCGGCCGTTAACATCCCTGTTTTCAACTCTATACTCGCAATTGTCTCGTCAGAAGAAAACCATTTGATCTCTGCTTCCCTGCGGGATACGTCAATGCCCTCACCAAAGGCTGTCGCACCATAACCTTTCGTCTTCACCTTGGCTTCCATCTGTTGTGTTTTCCCTATGGTAAGGGTTGAATCTGGGGTTACATCGATTTCTTTTTCTTCGTGAATCTTACCTTCCCAGAAGATGCTAACAGGGGTGTGGTACACCATCTTATATTTGGGTTTATTGCCTGGCCTAGTCCCATAAGGTTCCCTTTCAAAGAACTCAAACCCTTTGCCAGTATATGTTCTAAGATCCGCATTTTTTTCACTTGTAACTCTTGGACTACCTATTCCTTCATAACTATTTACCTGCTGATATTTTACACCATCAGGATCGTTCTTTAACTTAATATCAGTTACCATTTCCTTATCAATTCCTATACCTCTATATGGCTTCCAACTTAGTGGGGGCCATCTACTCATATCAACATTATCAGGAATTTCTGTTTTTACAGGGTATGCATCATAATCAGTTCCTCCGTTATCCACATCTTTGTGCGTACCTTGATATTCTGCCCTAAATTCTCCTGAATCAAGTTGATACCAGTAAACTCCTGGTGTTCCTTGAGTTGGGTTTGCATCAACTGTGACTGCTGGCCCTTTCATGGATTTGGAACCATATTGTTCTTCTACGGCATTAGCTTTAAGAGTATCAAAAGTGCAGTAATAGACTGGTAATGTCATAAATATAATTACTAAGATTCTATATAAACTTTTAAAACCACCTAGTAGATAACGTTTAATATTAAATTTAAACACCACCAAAAGTTCTATTGATAGATTTGAACTTCTTTACCAGCATCATTCTTTAACATATATCCTCCCTTTACAGGATCCAGAGTATGTGATGACCAAAATTTGGTAGATACCCCTTGCTTCAACATTGCGTTTGAATCGTCTGGTAAAGTAATAAACCCTTTTTCTTTCAAATAGCTCACGTTAAATAACCGTTGAATTGGAATAACTATATTATCATTCGCTCTAGCAATATTTAAAAGATTTGACTTATCAAGTCTTGAAGTAAACGTTATCTCAGCGTAGGTAGAAAAGCGCCCCTTTTGTGCCCTAGTCAAGTTATTTTGATCTACAAATAACGTTGCGTACAGTCCCTTGGGCTTAGTCCCTCGGGTATCCACTACGATAAATCTATGGTACCTTACGACCCCCACATTATTTTTCAATGTGTACTCTGTATTAACTATATCTCCGAAGTTACCTTTAATATATTTGTAACTTGATACTGTCGTTAAATTCGTACCCGTCGTGCCGACCTCTCTCATTTCATTCAGATCACTGTACTTCCCGGCATCCGTGCCCTCCACGTCCATATAACGCAGTAAAATGGCCGATACTTCTGCACGAGTGGTGGAATCCGCAGGTTTTAATGTGCCATCCTGAAATCCACCCACAATGCCTGTCCCACGGACAAGGGCAAGATACGGAATCTGCTCAGCACGAATGGTGCCACGGTTCACTTCCGGTGTGGGAAGCAGCGTATTTTTGGTATCGTTAAAAGCATCCTGGAAGCTGGTTCCGGACTTAATCAGTCCATTTGCAATCCATTTCATCATCTCGTAACGCGTCAGCTCCACATTTGGATTGAACCCTTTGGCGTAATCGCCAGTATTAATGAATCCTTGTCCAACAAGTTGGCTAACCGCCGCTTCAGACCAATGTCCCTTGAGATCGGAAAACGGGTTTTGCCCCTCCACCTTCTCTAGTCCAGTCGCACGGGCAAGTATGGTTGCATATTCCCCACGCGTGATTTTGCCATTGGGACGGAACGTTCCGTCTTGGTAACCTGAGATCAAGTTTTTTTCATAAGCTTTGGCAATCGTTGCTTGAGCCCAGTGGCCCTTGATATCTTTGAACTTGCTAAGGGCCGTGTCACTTGTTCCCGATGCTGCATTAGCTGTGGACGTCAGATGTACGGGTCCAACGGGCAATAATGTTCCTGCCAATACAGCTGTCGTTAACAACCCGACGATCCAACCGTTCCGTTTTTTCTTCTTCTCATGACCTTCAATTCGTTTCTTCAATCTACTCACGCTCCTATGTACCTTAGTATGGGGATGCTTTACTTGGTCAACCTAGTCAATTCTCTTCATAACCAAAACCTAAATTTGCCATAATAATCAATATTCTACCATGTTGTACTAGGCTATTGGTATTATTTTTCGTCCATCCCCATCACGTTAAGGCGTGCGCCCCTCCTTCCATAGACCCACTTCATTCGCCTAAAACACAAAAAAAGGCCATGAATCCGCAGATTCATAGCCTTATGCTTTAAGGGTGTGGTCTTTCTTATGATATTGGAAAATGAATTCACTCATAGAATAAACCATATCATTCCATTTGATCAACCTTTTTTATTTCACCCAGCTTTATTTTCCGTTCAATTCCTTATAGGATGCTTCAAGTTCCGTGATTAATTGATCACCACCGGCTTTTCTCCAGCTTGCGATTTCCTGCTCCCAACCTGCGTCATCGATTTTACCCATGATGTACTTCGTCTGCGCATCCCAGATCATCTGATCCAACTCCTGACCACGCTCGGTATAGATTGCCGAAGACAAGGTGAGTGCCGGATTGGCGATGGCGTATTGCTCATTCTCACGCGCCATCTTCGTACCTTTCATACCAATCGGAACATCAACCAGTTCAGGTACATTATAACCTTCAATACTTAACAGATTATCCCGGTATGGCTTCACTTCACGCTGATAAGCGTCAAAATCTTTAAGTTCGGTTTTCCCATCCGCAGTCTTGGTGTAGTGCACATCGAGCAATCCACGGAGCTGCAACGCGCTTAATTCCTCATCCATCAACTGATCCAGGAACGTGAGCACCTGCTTCAACTGCTCCTCATCCGTTACGGACGCCTTCGGGATGACTAGCATTCCATAGTTTCCTGGCTCGCCGGCGATTCGAATGCCGTCGGTTCCCTGGAACGGAGCCACATCAATTTCTCCATCCGGAGCGTTAGGTGTAAGCCGCTGCTGAGAGGACTTTCCGTTCTGGGCCACACCGTTAAGCTTCATGCCAACCAGGCCGGAATCCATTTTTTTGTCCGCATCAGAAGGGTCCAGAGCAGGGAAATCACTATTAATCAGTCCCTCGCTGAACAGTCGCTTGAAGAGTTTCATTGTATCCACATATTCGGTAGTCAAGAACTCCGGGGTCAGTTTCCCAGCATCATCCACTCCCCATTTGTTAACACCGCCAATACTTACAGCAACCCGCGTCAGTGGGGAAGAGACACCCTCATTATACTTTTTGAAGAGCAGTGCACCGTACGTATCTTCCTTACCATTTCCGTCAGGGTCATCCTTACGAATAGAGCGCATCACTTCATACCAATCATCCAGCGTTTTGGGTATATCCAGCTTCAACGTATCAAACCAGTCCTTGCGATATACGATCGCAGTCCGGCCAATATCCCGGAAGTTCGGAATACCGTAGACCTTGCCTTCAATTTTGATATTGTTAAAATAAGCTTCGGATTGGGCAGACAGGTTCTTATAATCCTTCAAGTAAGGCCCCAGTTCCCAGAACAGTCCCGTTTTGGCGGCATTAAATGTGGTCGGTACATAATTCACACGCATAATGGTCGGCATCTCACCTGAAGCAACCATAACATTCACCTTATCATCAAAAGCAGACTGCGGAATCCACTGTACATTGACATCCGTATTTGTATATTCCTCAATCTTCTTTTCAATCCCGTTCTCCTTGGCCGGTATATCTCCTACCTGCATTAAAGAGATGGAAATGGGAAGTTTACCTTCCCCTGCAGCAGGTGCTTTTTCTCCCCCGCAACCTGCAAGCAATCCAGCGGACATTGCACCAATTACAACGATTCCGCCTAAACGGGACATTGGACCTTTTGGACTCATGAACCATCTCTCCTTTTGGATAAGGTTATGTACACAGACCACTCCGATGACAGAACAACCTTCAGATCGCTGTTATCCCCAGATTTTTTGATTCCCTTTTAAAAAGGGGAAATCCGGGGATAAAGGCGAACGCTTCGCTTCATCAGATTATTTCTGCCCTCTCCGTTCTCATGTACATGTTAGTTTGACTTGTAAAGTTCAATCTCCACTCCCGCCAAAATGAACGGAGCGACCGACTTCGGATCATTGATCCGAATGGACTCGGTCACATAATACTCATAGGACCCGTCACGATACGGGCTTCCTCCAAGACCGGCTCCGCCATTACACTGCGTCAAGGACAGTACGCCTTCACGATCGTTTTGCAGCAGATGCTGTAGCAGACCCTGGTACCCTTTTTCCGCAACCGCTTTGAACTTGCCACTCAGATATCCTTTACGTACACCTTTGGCCAATGCATAGACAAACATCGAGGTCCCGGAAGCCTCCAGATAATTCCGCTCACGTCCCGGTTGATCCAGCAAATGTGGCCATAATCCAGTCTGTTGATCCTGCACATGCACAAGTGCATTTGCTACACGTTCGAAGATACCCACAATCTGCCCGCGCTGCGGATGATCTACTGGCAGGTGATCTAATGTATCCACAACCGCCATCACATACCAGCCCATCGCCCGACTCCAGACATGCGGAGAACATCCGGTCTCTCCCGAACTCCAGCGCTGCTCTTTGCTCTCATCCCAGGCATGATACAAGAGACCACTACGCGGATCACGTGTACGTTGCTCCACCAGCAAGAGCTGCAGAGATGCCTTGTCAAACCACTTCTCTTCTCCCGTCACTGCACCATACTGGGTCAGATACGGAGTAGCCATGTACAATCCATCCAGCCACATCTGGAAAGGGTAAATCTTTTTGTGCCAGAACCCGCCTTCACTCGTATGTGGCTGTCCCTTAAGCTGAGTCATAAGCAACTCCGCAGCTTTGCGATACTTCTCTTCTCCCGTTTTCTCGTGCAACAGGAACAGTGATTTCCCCTGATTGATCTGATCCAGATTATATTCCTCGATCGTATAGGAGCGAATGGAGCCATCTTCCTGAACGAAATGATCCATGAGCTCACGGATGTAGTCAAAATATTTTTGCTCCCCCGTGTGCGTATACAGCTCCTCCAGCGCTTTCAGTAAGCAGCCGTTCTCATAATGCCAAGTGGAATACAGCTCATGGTTGCGATAACTTTCCATGAATTGCTGTGCCATGCGCACCGATGTGAGTTGCAGTGTTTCCTTCATGATCAAGCCCCCGCTTCCGGCTCTTTATTGAGCCTGTTTTTTGTAATCTTCGGCATATTCCTCACGAATCTTATTTCCACCCGCATTGCCCCAATTCTCGATTTCCTTTTCCCAGCCACTTTGATCGATCTTGCCCATAATGTATTTCGTCTGTGCATCGGCAATCACCTGATCCAGATCCGCCCCACGGTCACCATACGTTGGAGAATATAACGTCAGCGCAGGGTTTGGCACAGCGTGCTCCGCCAGTTCCTTGGCAAGTGCCGTACCTTTTTCCCCCAGTTCGGTGTCCTTCAATTTCGGTACGTTATACCCTTCGACATAAGGAAGGTTGTCACGGTAAGGTTTCACTTCACGCTGGAATGCATCGAAGTCACTCATCTCCACCTGATCTTCGCCCACTTTGGTGTAATGTTTGTCTTCCATACCACGCATCAACAGGGTCGCCATCTCAGGGTCCATCAGTTTATCCAGGAAGGAGAGCAGGTTCTTGAGTTCTTCTTCAGATTTCACCGTTGATTTAGGGAATGCCAGAATGCCGGAGTTACCCGTCTGTCCTGCAACACGATCTCCGTTCGCTCCAAGCAAACCAGCGATGTCTACCACACCATCCGGATTGTTTTTGGACAAACGCTCTTGCTGACTTTTTCCGTTCTGAGCAACACCAACACGGATACCCACAACACCGGAATCATACTTTTTCTCCGCTTCCGTAGAGTCGAATACAGCAAAATCCTGGTTCAGCAGTTTCTCATCGTACAAACGTTTCAGCAGATCCAGCACCTGCATATATTCCGGTGTCATGAATTCTGGCGTGAAGCTGCCATCATCCTCGACCTTCCACTTGTTAGGTGCACCAAAACTTACGCCAAGGCGCGTCGTGAAGGAATATTGATCCTCATTATATTTTTTGAAAAGCATTAGTCCAAACGTATTATCCTGACCGTCTCCATCCGGATCGGAGGTTGCCAGTGTTTTAATCGTTTCATACCATTCATCCGGTGTAGCTGGCACCTTGAGATTCAGCTTCTCGAACCAATCCTTGCGATAGATCACTGTAGCCCGCGCAATATCGGAGAATACAGGAACCCCATAGATTTTGCCCTCTACCTTGATGTTGTCAAAAAAACGCTCGTTCTGTGCCGACAGATTTTTGTAGTCTTTCAGCAAAGGCCCCACTTCCCAGAACACGTCATTACGCATCGCGCTGGTCACCGTTGGGTTATATTGTACTTTCACTATTTTTGGCATATCGCTTGAAGCGATCATCACGTTAATTTTGTCATTATAGGCCGAAGCCGGAATCCACTGGATATCCAGTTTGGTATTGGTATACGCTTCAATCTTTTGCTGAACTTCATTGCCTTTGCTTGGCACATCACCCACCTGTGCAATGGCTATGGACACATTTTGTACGCCGCCCTCGGCAGCCTGGCCCTCATCTGATCCGCATCCTGCCAGCAAACCTGTCACTAGTGCCAGTGTGCTTAAGACAGCTACGGCTTTCTTTTTTGTTGCTTTCATAACATGAAAACCTCCCTTTTATTATGCAGTCATAGTGAACTGACTTTGAACCATGTGCCGACTCAACCTTTCACCGAACCCAGCATCACTCCTTTTGCAAAGTGCTTTTGCAGGAATGGATATACCAGCATAATCGGGATTGTGGAGAATACGATAACCGCCATGCGAATGGTAAGCGGCTGGATCTCTGTCTCTTCGATACTCGTGTCTCCGATTCGGCTCTGTGCCAGAATGACAATCTCACGTAGCCAGACTTGGACAGGCCACTTCTCACTATCGTTGATATAGATAACAGCGCTGAAGAAACTGTTCCAGTGGGCCACCGCGTAAAAGAGTGAAAATGTCGCCATGGCTGGCATGGACAACGGCAGTACAATCCGGAACAATACGCTGACATCGTTACATCCATCAATTTTGGCTGCATCCTCCAGTTCGTCGGGAATAGCCTGGAAGAAGTTTTTCAGTACAATCAAGTTAAATGCACTAATAGCGGTAGGCAGCATCAGCGACCATAACGTATCCGTCAGATGCAAAGATTTGACGACAAAGTATGTTGGAATCATCCCGCCACTGAAGAGCATTGTGAACAATACACCCAGCAAAATGGGCTGGCGTCCACGCAAATATCTTCTGGAGAGCGGATACGCCATAAGTGATGTAAACAGCAGATTAATGAAAGTACCGATCACCGTAATATAGACCGATACGCCCAGACTGCGAATCAAGGTATCTGTAGAGAAAATGTAACGGTATGCAGCCAAAGAGAACTCTTTTGGAAAAAGAATGAATCCTCCCTTAGCCACTTCATGCGGACTGGTAAACGAGACGGCCAAAATATAAATGAACGGGATAACCGTCACAATTCCAATCAATAGCAGCAAGCCGTGATTGAGAATATCAAAGATCCGGTTGCCCCACGTTTTATCCTGTTGCATCTTAATGTTCACTCCTGTCTGGTGAAGAACGTCTTCTCCCGAGGGTTAGTAGACGCCTTCCTCCCCGAATTTTTTGGCCAGCGTATTGGCACCAAGGACAAGCGCCAGTCCGACAACCGATTTGAACAACCCGACAGCAGCACTATAACTGTACTGTGCCTGGGTAAGACCCTTCGTGTACACGTAGGTATCAAATACCTCGCCTACATCCCGGTTTGTCGGAGTCAGCATCAGGAAGATCTGTTCAAAGCCTGTATCCAGGAAGTTGCCCAGACGCAGAATGAGCAAAATGACGATCGTACTACGAATGGCCGGCAGCGTAATATGCCAGGTTTGGCGCCAACGATTGGCACCATCAATCCGTGCTGCTTCATAGAGCTGTGTATCAACACCGGAAAGTGCTGCAAGGAAGATAATTGTGCCCCAACCAACTTCTTTCCAGATGGATTGTCCAACAATCATCGTACGGAACCATCCGGGTTCAAGCAGGAACGCCACTTTTTGTCCAGTCAGGTTATAGAGCAGTTCATTAATGGCACCACCCTCGGTTGTGAACAGCATGTAGAATACACCGACAACAACAACCCAGGAAACAAAGTGTGGAACATAGACGAGCGTTTGTACAAATCGTTTGAAGCGTTCACGGCGAACTTCATTCATCATGAGTGCCAGTACAATCGGCAGTGGGAAAAAGAACACAATGTTATAAATGGCTAGCAAAAACGTATTCCGAAATAATGTCCAGAACTGCGGTTCTCCGAAGAAACGCTGGAAATGTTTGAAGCCTACCCAGTCACTTCCCAAGATGCCCTTGTAAGGCGTGTAATCCTGAAAAGCCATTGTGATGCCATACATGGGTATGTATTTGAAAATAACAAAGTAAAGCACACCCGGTATTAACATGATATACAGCCACCGGTTTTTGATAATGTCCCTCCACAGCAGGTTTTTGTCACTGCGGGTAGCGGGCCGTGTTCGAGCCGCCGTTTCGGCTTTCATATTGTCTTCCTCCCCACATTGGAAACGATTACAAAATATCACTTCCTGAATTCATGTCTTCATTGTGGAGGATAAACGAATGACTGGCTATCGTCTCGTTTTAGCCTTTTGTTTTTCCTTATGTAGCAAGGCTTTAGCCCATTTCCCTCACAGAATCTAAAGGTGAAATGAACTGCTTTCAACCTCCATATTCCTGTCTTAACTTCATGGAGAAAAGCGGTCTTCTTTCTTCATCCAAACATAAAAAAGCCTGCCTGCCATCGCGGGCAGAGCAGGTTTGTTTTATCGCTGCTGCTCCCGGTACTTGCCGGGGGTGGTTCCTGTGATTTTGCGAAACGTACGGATAAATGCGGTTGGGTTGGTATAGTTTAATTTCTCGGCAATCTCCGATATTTTAAGATTTGTTGTTTGCAGCCAGGTCTTTGCTTTTTCCATACGATACTCTGCCAGATATTCCGTAAAATTAACTCCCGCTTCCTTCTTGAATACCCGACTTAAGTAGACAGGGTGAAAATTAAGCTCAGCGGCACAGGCTTCCAGCGACAATTCACGATCATAACGTTCCTCGATCAAACGAATCATGCGTCTCGCAATATTCATGTATTGGGATTCTTCCTGTTCTCGCCAGAAACGGATGACGGGCAGGAACAGCCGCTTGCGGAACCAATTGGTCATTTCGTCCAATGTGGACAACTTCAGCAAATGTGACATGGATGCTTTTTCACCCAGTACTTCGGCTACATCCCCGCCCTGCTCCTGTACAAGCTGATATACACGAGACAATAACTGAACCATAATGACGGGGTATTCACTGAAATGGAGTTTTTTGTCGGCAAGCAGCCCCAAATATTGCTTAAAATAGGCGTCCGTCTTCTCTTCATCTCCTTGCTTAAGCGCAGAGGCCAGTTGATCCTCGATCATACGTAACTGGGTATACAACGCGGCCTCCATCTGTCCACGTGGCTGAATATCCTCGTAATGCAAAATAATACGGCTACCCAGACTTACCCGGCCCTGCAGAGCCTCTCGGCTCTCTTGAACCGCTCTTGGCGTATCTCCGATACAAGCGTAGGAACGACTGATGCCAATACTTACGGGCAGATTCAGATAGGTCACGACACGTTCGCGAATCCAGTCTGCCTGGGTATGCATCCATTCCTTCAGCTTCACCTCATCCGTGAGTTCGGAGGCAAGAACGGTGACCTGAGCATCATCCAGCATGACCGGGGTGAACCGAACTGCTGAAGGAAGGAGCTCACCTACCATATTGTTGACAGCAAACAGCAGCAGATCGCGATCCTGTTCCTCATATCGGGTCCCTTCCAAGGTATCGATCTGGAGCATGAGTACGCCAAGAGTCGCCCACCCTGTTGGGAAATCGTACAATTCGCCCTGATATCTGAAATCTTCTTCCGAGATTTTACCTGTGAGCAGTTTGGTCATAAAAAACTCCTGGAGGTGCACATGCTGCCCCTTCATCTGCTCACGCATCGTTTTCTCCGAGCTGAACAAGGTTGACAATTGCTCCTCAATATAGATAAATTCATCCTGACGGCGTCCTGACGGAGCAACTGGGGAATCCAACCCCTTCGTAAATTGCAGCAGTCTGGAGATCGGTGAGTACATCCGCCGACTGCCGTATATGGCGAACAATCCCGTTACACATAACATGACCAGTGTAGCGATACCGGTAACCAGTGCAATTTTCTGTGACTGGGCCGTAATCTGTCCAAGAGATACAACGGACACATATAACCAGCCATTGAGCGGAGATTGCCTATAACTAACCGCCACTTGATTACCTTCCACCTCCGCACTGAAGAAACCCTCTGACTGGGCCGTCGTTTGCACCATTTCCTGAATTTCCTTATTCAGCCCGTCATATTTCCCCCCTTGCTGCATATCGTTCAGAAAATACTTCTGCTCCCGATCCAGAACGTACATATCTCCAGAATTCGTATTTCGGCTCAAGTAGGTACTCAGTTCCGTATCGGCGATATCAATCACAAGAAATCCCTTTGGTTTCACATTGGTTGGTATCATCGGGATTTTGAATACCATACTGACCACATTATCCGATGATATAAGGGTAGGTGCCTGTTCGGGTGTTAGTTCACCCATACCTGCTGACACAGGTACACTTTCTTTCGCTGAACTGGCATTCTGAGTGACCCAGAACAGGCTGTTGGTATAACTTAGGTAGGATCCAATTCGGTCTCGAATGCTAAAATCATCCAATTTGCCAAAAGAACGCATCGAAACGACCCAATCTTCATCCAGATTAACCAGATAGGCTTGGTCAATGTTCGTAACCGCTTGTAAGTTGTTAAAACCGGAGGTCAGATCACGAATCTCCTGAAACTCGCTGCTGTCTAGTGGTTTCTTCATTGCTTGTAGTACCAAGGGCGAATTAACATACTGGATGGAGGATAATTGCAGGCTGCGCAGAACTTGTTCTACCCTCATTTGAGTCTGATGTAATATCTGAAGATTGCTCTCACGCACTTTCTGTTCAATGTCACGTGATGCAATCGTATACGAGACCGAACCAATAACAATGACCGGAAGGGCTCCGAGGATCAGGGTGAAACAGAGCAAACGCAGTAAATACTTCGGCAAGAAGAGCATCCTCCTTTATACGTATGTTTATTAAAATAAATCGCTTTCATTGGATTATTTTACTATTGTTATTTTAAAACCCATTCTTATTCAAGTCCACTCATTTATTCTAAAGGTTGACTTCAAACTAATTTTCAGTTTATATTGGTTGCATATTCCTCAATCAAAGGAGAGATTTTTAATGTCGGTGAATGTTCTTAACTAACCAAGTTTCATATTCAGGAGTTTGGCCTTTCATTGCGCTTGTGCCCATATGGCATACGTGTATTTCATGATGCGCCAGATCCCTGTACTTAGTTAAGAACAGCGGATATCATAAATCGCCTCCGGGATTGTAATTGTCCGGGTCTATTTCCGCGCTGAGTTCAGCGCGGATTTTTTAATATAGACCTGTAGTGGACTTTGCTTTCCCATACGTTTAGGGCGGAGAATGACGTTTGTTCATTCTCCGCCCTTTTTGCGTTTTCCAGGAATATGTTTCAGCGCGTCAACTGAAATCCCAATTCAAATTCAAGGAGAGATTACGCATGAATGAGAACACATTAAACAGTTTGGGCTATCCACAAATTCAAAAAAATGTTGCAGACTGCGCCCTGTCTTATCTGGGCAAACGTTATGCGAGAGAACTAAAACCGATGGTAGATGCTCACCTGATCGAGATTCGCCTGGAAGAAACAGCAGAAGCTGCTGCATTGATTCGCTTCGGGGCCAGTATCCCCCTCCCTTCACTCGACGGAATGGAAACCATTATGGATCTGCTTGGCACCGGTTATCTATTCAGTGAACGCGACTTCAGTCATCTCGCTCAGTTCCTGCGGAGCTGTGCACAACTTATGAAATACATGGAGGGCAAATCCGGGGCCGCTCCCACCGTCAGTCGTTATGCAGCATCCATGATTCTAATCGAACCTTTGCTGAGTGAGATCGAGCGTTGCATCCATAGTGGACGCATTCAGGATCAGGCGAGCAAGGAACTGATTCGTATTCGTAAAAAAATAACGGTGAATGCGGAACGCATGAAACGAAAACTTGATTCTCTGGTGTGTAAACATCGCTCCATTATGCAGGAATATGTCATCAGTCAACGCGGAGGAAGAACAGTTCTGCCCATTAAGAAAGAGTTCCGCAAACAGGTGAAAGGCAGTGTGCTGGATGAATCGGGGAGCGGGCAAACCGTGTATATTGAACCCGTTGAATTAGTAAGTCTGCAGATGGAATTGGCTGCTCTACAAGCCGAGGAGTCCCGAGAGGAGATGAGGATTCTCGGTGATTTAACCTCTCTGGCCGAATCGTATAACCGTGAAATCGCCCTCAACACCGAAACGGTAGGTGTATTGGACTTCCTGTTTGCCAAAGCCAAATATGCGGCCACCATGGATGGGCGTACCGTTCGAGTCAATACTCAGGGCCACATTAGCCTTCAACGTGCACGTCATCCGTTCATGGGTTCTTCTATGGTTCCCCTCGATTTTGCCATCGGCAGAACGTACTCGTCGCTCATTATTACGGGCCCGAATACCGGTGGTAAAACGGTCGCACTCAAAACACTTGGTTTGTTAACCCTGATGATGCAATCCGGTTTGCTTATTCCGGTCGAGGAAGGTGGCGAGATGGCTGTTTATAACGAGGTAGCGGTTGATATTGGTGACGGACAGAGTATGGAACAAGCACTCAGTACATTCTCTGCACACATTCGCAATATGATCGGCATACTGGAACAGGCCAATACTTCGACGCTGGTGCTCATTGATGAGATGGCTTCCGGCACAGATCCCGGTGAAGGCGTCGGACTTTCTATCGCCATGCTGGAGGAACTGCACAGCCGCAGAGCAACCGTTGTAGCGACAACACACTTTGGTGAAATCAAACATTTTGCAGCTGCCACGCCAGGATTCGAAAATGCCCGTATGGAATTTGACACCGTTTCTCTCAAGCCGCTGTATCGATTGCGTATCGGAGAAGCTGGTGAAAGTTACGCCTATTCCATCGCATTGAAGCTAGGCATGCCACAGCGAATTATCGAGCGCTCCAAGTCCCTGTCCGATCAAAGTATTTCGAGAGATCGTACATTAGGGTTCACGTCGCCTCCTTCGGAAACTAAGGCCCTGACGCCTGCTCGTTCTGGTACAGAATCAGTCAGCCCAGCAGAGTTATCCAGAAAGAACCAGTCGAAACAGTCAAAGGATCCAATCCGTCTCAACAAAAAGACAACAACCAGAGAGTCGGATTCTCCTGCCCCTGCCAAAACTTTTCGCAAAGGAGATCGGGTGTATGCGGCCTATCTTAATCAGTCGGGCATCGTCTGTGATGTCGAGGATAGCCGTGGAAATATCGGGGTCATGCTGCGAGGACGCAAAGTCAAAATCCATAAGAAACGCCTGACCCTGCATATATCTGCTGATGAGCTTTATCCGGGTGACGATTATGACTTGGACATTGTGCTAGAAACAAAGGAAAATCGAAAGAAGCGTAAATTGATGGGACGCAAACATGTGGAAGGCCTACAGATCGAATTACCGCCTGAAGAATAGCCGATGGGAGAAACAGATGTGGTGAACTGGAAGTCATATTTACAGAGTGAAATCCATAATCACCGGCGTATTTCTGTTATACTGGGACCAGTATGTTTACTTCAGCTCGTAGCTATTCCACAGGGAGGGAAGAACTGAATGTCTGCAGAACAAGACGATCAAGAGCACATCCATATCGATGTTCTTGTCTGCCCATTATGCGGGGAAGCTAATCGCTGTTCCTATGCCGCAGGACATCCTCATTCGGAATGTTGGTGTAACCGGGCTACATTCCCCGAAGGTGTATTTGACCGTATTCCGGCAGAGCAGCGCCGAAAATCGTGCATATGTCAACGCTGTTTGGATGATTATGCCGATAAACACCAACCAAAAGAAGAGCCACACAGTTAACGACTGTATGGCTCTTCTTCATTATGCATCATCTATACTATTAGCTGGCTATCACTACTCTTACATTTGGTTATACTGGGCAACAGCCTGTTCAAGCACCGGATGATGCTCATCCATAGACGTATAATGGTGGAGCGCAGCTGTTATCCCCTTCTGGCGGATCATGTCCTGTAGTTCAACTGCTTCGGGATCATCGGAGACATCGAACTTGCAGGCTGATGCCATGCCCATAGCCAGATAGGTCGTTTCGCTTCCATCCGCATATGCCTGAAGGGCCGGGCGAACCAGACGATCATTCGGAGACAACTTGCGCAGCGGGGAACGACCAACACGAGTAACCTCATCGGTAAGATACGGGTTGACAAAGCGTCCCAATATTTTGACAATATACTGCTCATGTTCTTCCGGGTTGAATGCAAAACGCTTCACTAGAACTTTTCCAGTTTCCTGCAAAGCACCGTATACAATCGATTTCACCTTCTCGTCGGCAATAGCCTTCTGAATCGTGTCATAACCGTGCACATTACCGATGTACGCAGCAACGCAGTGTCCTGTATTAACAGTGAACAGTTTACGTTCGATATACGGCTCCAGATCATCGACATATACGATGCCCTCAACCGGTTTGAATGCAGGAGCCATCTGGGAACGATCCACCACCCACTCGTAAAAAGGCTCCACCTGTACATGCAACGGATCTTCATGATGCTGAATAGGTACAATCCGGTCTACGGCTGAATCTGGAAAATAAACGTACTGATCCGCAAGGGAACGTACCTCTTCATTGAGCAGAGCATATACATGCTCTTTCAATTGCGTACTGGCTCCAATGGCGTTCTCGCAAGCGATAATGTGAAGAGGGTTTTGAGCAGGACCGGATTTCAGTCTTTTCTCAAGTCCTTTCGCAATGCCTGGTGCAATATGTTTCAGTACGCCTACACCCACCGCGGTTGTAATCAGATCAGCTTCCACAACGGTTTGGGCAACCGTCTCCAGCTGGGTTCCATCGATTGCATTTACACCTGTGACGGTCTCCTGATCCTTGCTCTCGTTGGCCAGTTCCACCGTATACTGCCCCCGTTGCTGGAGAGCTGTTACCAAGGCCTGATTCACGTCAGAGAAAATCACCTCATACCCTGCACGGGAGAGAATCAATCCGATAAACCCGCGTCCAATGTTACCTGCGCCAAAGTGTAGAGCCTTCATAGCTCCATTTCACTTTCCAGAATAGCGATTACTTCTTCGGCTGTTTTCGCCAGACGCAGAGCCTCCATATTCTCATCCTCAGCACAGATTACCGCGATGCTGGTCAAGATCTCCATATGCTCCCCGCCTTGAGCCGCGATACCAATGACCATATAAGCCTTTTCTTCGCCAAAATCAACACCCTGTGGATACTGAATGACAGAGATACCTGTGGATAAAATGAAAGCTTTGGATTCCTTTGTACCGTGCGGAATAGCCAGGCCGTTCCCTACATAGGTCGAGACAATCTCTTCTCGTTCAATCATCTTTTCAATGTAATCAGCGGTAATATGTCCCGCATCCTTCAGAATCTGTCCTGCCATGCGAATCGCTTCGTATTTGTCCTGAGCCGTCGCATTCATGATGACTTTATCTGTTGTTAACATACTCATAATGGTTGACCTCCAATTTCGGTTTTACTGCGATAAAATCCAACAAGTTCCTGGGACAGGTAATGAATGAGTTCATCCCTGATTCCTTTTTCCAGCAATGTAATCATTTCTTCCTGCAATAACAGGGCGCTGATCTCACTGAGAACCTCCAGGCTTTCCTTGGATAATTCTCTGGGACCAAGCATCAAGAGGATATGGGTAACTCCTGCCGGATCATCCGGCGTACGAAGAAGTGGCTCCGTGAGCTGAAACAAGCTAATGGACGGCCTGTAAATTCCCTCACTGCGTGTATGAAATAATGCAAGTCTTGTGCCGGGAATCTTCTGACTCCCCACTGCCTCGCGTGCCTCCAACCGTTTCGCGACCTCCTCCGGTTCCTTCAACACACCAGATCCATGGAGTACGTTGCACATCGCATACACCGTTTTATAGAATCCGATATCTTGGTTATCCAGCGGATACACCTGAAACTTGCCAATAATTCGGACGATTTCAACTAAAATAGCTTCCATTCCGTCAGGGTCCGAGTAACGACTCGTCGTCTGAACCTCTGTTTCACGGGGCTTGTTATGCTGCTGTTGTAGCGTTGTGGTTCTAATAAAATGACGCAGACGTTCGCTCTCTTCTGCCGTAAGCAGTGGACTCACTTTGTAATACTGATGCTCATCCATCGGCAGATCAACAGTGGATAACACCAGATCATATTGATCTGTAGGCATCCGGGCAGCTTCATACCAGGACACGCTATCCATGATCCGAATCTCGGGAATCTCCTTGGATAATCGGCTGGAAAGCATGCGTGATGATCCAATTCCGCTTGTACACACGATGATCGCCCTGATCTCCCGTTTCAATGCACGTAACCTCTCGATGGAAGCTCCAAAATGCATGACCAGGAAACCAATTTCCTCATCAGGAACTTCAGTACCTGGCCAAGCTTGATGCACGGATTGTTTAACCTCTTCAAAGAGGGAATCATAATCCTTGCGAATCTGCTGCAAAAGCGGATTACGAATCATCTGTTGTCCTTCAATTCGCTCCATGACAGGTTGCATGTGACCAAGCAAACCTTCACGAAGCAAACGATCCTCATGAAAGGCGTAATGTGTTCTCACCTGCATCTGATCAATCAGTGAATGTACCCTGTCCAGTAAAATCAAGTCGTCTATTGGCAACAGCCGCGAAGAGTGAATCCGCTGCTCTGTCTCAATTAATAGTCTATGAAAATAAGCTTGCTCATCTTGGGAGAATATCAGCCCCAGCTGGGTGGATAACACACCACACAAGCGGGAAGCCATATAAGGTGGAACCTTCATTTCAGCCTGCTCTGCGACTTCATCTCCCTTGTTCTCCAGGGGAGGTATACGGCCAATGCCAAAGCCTTTACGAATACGTACAACCGCTACGGATAATTGAATCAGCAACTTCATGTATTGGCGTTCCGGGATGTTCTCCAGCCATTCGATGTCTGGTTGCCATAATGCATTTTCGACCGTAAGCACATCACCGTGTCCAATCATATCCAACAATTTTTGGTTTACGATGGAGCCTCCCTGTTCTGGCTGTCTTCCGAACAAGTCAGACTCATCCAGAAATTCGAGAGCAAGTGCAGCTATGGCTGTGCGATGAATCGTCTCACTTCCGTTAATCTTGACGCCATATCCACGTCTGCGAACCAGCTTCAGTCCCGCCTGACGAATTCGTGACTCCAGATCGTCCAGATCAGTGGTTACGGTGGATACGGTCACTTTCAGATCCGAAGCCAAGGCGAGTAACTTTACAGGCTCCGGTTCATCCAGCAGGATGCAAAGCATGAAGAGCTTACGCTCTTCTGGCGTAAACTCTACATATTCTTTACCCTCTAGTTGCTGGCGCAATACAGCCAGATCATCGGAACCGGCATCAATTCGGATACCGGTTCCTGATTTTTTTTCCAGCCTCATGCCCAAAGGTTCAAGCCATTGTTCAATCATTTGCAGCTCCCGGTGAACCGTTCGGGTACTGACCTTTACTTCAACGGCGATTTCGCCGGCAGTTACTTCATGTGGATGCTCTAGCAGGAACTCCACGATTTCACGTTGTCTTTTGGTAATACTCATATCTCAGCCTCCGGCTCAGGGAAAACAAATGCGTACAATTACTTCAGACGTTCAACGAGCGCATCGTATTCCGGGCTTTTTAGGAAGTTGTCGATGGATATATGTTCTGCGTTCGGCGCAACGGAGCGGGCACGATCGGTTAATACTTGTTGTGTGATGACCACATCTGCATCCGGTGGGATATCACTGATGGCCGTATTGGTCACCGTAACGTCAATCCCCTCTGCCTTCATCTTCTTGCGTAGAATGGAAGCACCCATGGCACTCGAACCCATGCCTGCATCACAGGAGAAGACAATTTTCTTCACGTCTGTCTTGACTGTAGAAGAAGCCATATCTGCGGCTCTGTCTGCTTCACGATGATTAGCCGTAATGCCAGCGTTTGGCACGGTTCCTTGACTCTTCATGTCTTTCATCCGACTGGATGCGGACTCCAGATCTTCGTCCTTTTGTTTACCCGTTTTCAGTAATACCGCTGCAACCAGGAAAGAAACGACGGCTGCTACAAGCACCCCTGCAAGCATCGGCAGGTATCCACCTTTTGGTGTTAAGAGGAAATACGCGATAATACTACCCGGTGATGGTGCCGAAACAAGTCCTGCTCCGGTGAGCATGAATGTTAATGTACCTGCGACGCCACCCGCGATTGCGGCAAGAATCAGAATCGGTCTCATCAAAATGTAAGGGAAGTAGATCTCATGAATTCCCCCGAAGAAATGAATGATAACGGCACCTGGTGCAGAAGATTTGGCCATTCCACGTCCGAAGAAACAGTAAGCAAGCAAGATACCAAGTCCCGGACCCGGGTTCGATTCAAGCATGTATAATACGGATTGCCCTAATTCTCTCGCTTGATCTGTTGCAATCGGTGTCAGAATCCCGTGGTTGATTGCATTGTTCAGGAACAATACTTTACCTGGTTCAATGATTAGGTTGACCAGTGGTAACAAGCCCAGATTCATTAAGCCTTGTACCCCGGCAGATAATACTTTGCTAATTGCTTCTACAGCAGGCCCGATGCCCAGTAGCGCAAAAATCCCCAAGATCCCGCCAATAATACCGGCTGAGAAGTTGTTAACCAGCATTTCAAATCCGGCTCTAATTTTACCTTCAATGGATTTATCGAATTTTTTGATGATCCATGCTGCCAGTGGTCCGGCAATCATGGCACCGAGGAACATCGGGATATCACTACCCACGATGACCCCGATGGTCATAATGGCACCCACGACACCACCACGCTGACCATGCACCATCGTACCCCCGGTGTAACCAATTAACAGTGGCAGCAAATATTTGATCATCGGATCAACTAGCTGTGCAAGCGTCTCGTTAGGGAACCAGCCTGTTGGAATGAACAGAGCCGTAATTAATCCCCAGGCGATGAATGCGCCCATATTCGGCATGACCATACCACTCAGGAATCGGCCAAAACGCTGAACACCTACCCGTAGCCCACCTTTGGAATTGGACGATTGGTCCAAATTACTCATTGTATTATCCTCCTTGGATCAAGTGATTATGATTTATGAAAGGGGTATCATTTCTCCCCTGCTGTAATCCTAAGCGAGAATGCTCTCCTGTTCAATGAAATGAAAGCGTACTTTCGTCATGAACAATGATGACAACATTAGGTTATGTAATCGTTTTAATGGATGCATAATGGCTGAACCCATTGGTACACAAGGCTTTTCTTGCCTATGACTTTTATCATTTCCAAAATCAATTTCTAACCTATAGCTTGGTCTAATCAGGCGATTCACATCCACAATCTGCTTCAATCCGCATTAGAAACCATTCTCGGAAAGCACAAAAAACCTGTGCAAGCCTCAGGCTCACACAGGTCGAAACAATATGAAGCACATCTCATTTTGTTATAAAATATATGTTAATAAGTACAAGTTCGTTGATACTATTCTTCCGTATGTTTACGATACGCGTCTGCATTCATCAATGTAGACAATGCCGCTGTCAGATCTCCATCAACACGGATTTCAATCATCCAGCCTTCCTCGTATGGAGAGCTGTTGACAAGTTCAGGGGAGTCCTGCAATGAATCATTCACTGCAATAATTGAACCAGTGACTGGAGAAAACAAGTCCGACACCGTTTTGACCGATTCGATCGTTCCAATGCTGTCCTCTGCTTTTACATTGGTTTCAAGGTCAGGCAATTCCACAAACACAATGTCACCCAGCTGATGCTGCGCGAACTCGGTAATGCCAATACGTACAGTATCCTCCCCTACGGTTTGCACCCATTCGTGCTCTTCACTGTACAGGAAATCACTTTTCAATTCGCTCATCGATATCCGCCTCGCTTTTCATTAATGAGTACATGCGTTCTTTGACCTTAACCTTTTTCCCAGAACATAGCGTATGATATTTATGAATCAAATGTCAAGATACCTCACAATTTATTTGCTGAACACCTCTAAATCCTGTAACCGGATTACACTCTTTCTTCATATACTGGTGAATATTAGAATAGTAAGCGCAGTCTTTTTAAATATACGAACAATAACATTAAAAACAAATTAAATATTCGGTTTTTAATCATTATATATGATATCGTTCTTGACATCGGTAGTGGATTCACGTTTTAATGAGAGGAGTAAATGTGTTTATTGGACTATGTTATACCCGCGGATGAATGTAAAGGGAGAGATTACCCGTGACACCCGATTCGGGATGTACATGAGGTAACGCCGAAGGAGTAAACCACCGATAAGCGGGGGTGAATCTCTCAGGCAAAAGGACTTTTACGGGACGCAACTCTGGAGAGCATCTATTCGCCCTGAGCGGGCGTTATGATCACCCAAGGGGAAACCTGCTGCACAAGGCAGCGGGGTAACTCTCAGGTACAAGGGACAGAGCCTTAGAATACAGCGTGCTACTTGGCATGCCGATTCTTTGGCCTGTCCTTTTCCTTTTTCCCAAAAAACGAAAAACAGGATTCAGATCAGCGCTGCCATAGCTGCCTTACCATACTTATCTACTAAAAATCTCTGCTGAAAAATTTAAAAATACCCTGGTTCATTGATCCACGATTGTATATCCGGCCGGTTGACGGCCCATGACGAGGTGATTTGATGTCCGATTTGCTTAGAACACCACTCTTCCCACTGTATCAGCAATACGAAGGCGTACGGTGCATTGATTTTGGAGGCTGGGAGCTTCCGGTGCAATTTAGCGGAATCCAGAAAGAACATGAAGCGGTGCGTGAGCGTGCTGGACTGTTTGATGTATCCCATATGGGCGAATTCACAGTACAGGGTGAGCAGGCTGAAGTTTTTTTGCAACAAATGATGACTAATGATGTGACAACGCTGGTTCCCGGTCAAGCTCAGTACACCCTGATGTGTTATCCTGATGGCGGTGTGGTGGATGATCTGCTCGTGTATAAGCTGGAAGATCAGCATTATATGCTTGTGGTTAACGCCTCCAACATCGACAAGGATTGGGCGTGGCTGCAAGAGCACTTGATCCCCGGCGTAAGCATGACCAACGATTCTGAGCAGACGGCGCTACTCGCCTTGCAAGGTCCACTGGCTGTAGACATTATCGGGAAAGTTACAGATACGGATGTAAGCTCGATTGAACCGTTTCGTTTTGTGCAGGATGCTGAAGTATGTGGAGTAAAATTACTGTTGTCCCGTACCGGTTATACCGGTGAAGATGGCTTTGAGCTATATGTTCCTGCAGATCAGGCCGCTGTGGTCTGGAATGGGTTAATGCAAGCCGGTGAAGGTCACGGACTTGTACCGACAGGCCTCGGTGCTCGGGATACACTGCGCTTTGAAGCAAAGCTCCCTCTGTATGGACAGGAATTGTCGGCAACTATCTCTCCACTCGAAGCTGGCGTAGGTATGTTTGTGAAGCTGAATGCCGGACCTTTTATCGGACACGAAGCCTTGTTACAGCAAAAAACTGACGGGCCCGCCCGCAAACTGGTCGGCATCGAAGTGTTGGAGCGCGGTATTCCCCGCCCCCACTATCCGATTTACGCCGAAGGCGTACAGATTGGTGAAGTGACAACAGGAACGCAATCACCTACATTGAAACGTAATCTGGGGCTTGCCCTCATCGACAGCAAATACGCTGCGCTGGGAACCCCGCTTGAGATTGAGATCCGCGGCAAGAAATTAAAAGCCGAGGTCGTGAAGACCCCTTTTCATAAACGGACACGTACGTCGAAGACACCTACTCAAGGAGCTGATCAAGCATGAGCAAGCACCGTTATATTCCCATGACTGAGCAAGATCAGAGCGCCATGCTCGCAACCATCGGTGTGGATACGCTGGAGGAACTGTTTCAGGACATTCCGCAGGAGATTCGTTATCAGGGCGAGCTGCCCGTATCCTCCAAACTTGATGAATATGCACTGACACGTCATATGTCCAAACAAGCCGGCGCCAACGCCAATTTCGAAACACACGCCAGCTTCCTCGGCGCAGGTATATACGATCATCATGTTCCTTCAGTCATCAATCATGTCATTTCCCGTTCCGAGTTCTACACTGCCTACACACCTTATCAGCCTGAGATCAGCCAAGGTGAACTACAAGCCATTTTCGAATTTCAATCCTACATCTGTGAATTAACCGGTATGGCTGTAGCCAATGCCAGTATGTATGATGGCGCAACTGCCTTTGCAGAAGCCGGTAATCTGGCCGCAGCGGCAACACGTCGCAAACAGCTTATCGTCTCCCGTACTGTTCATCCGGAAGCCCGTCAGGTATTGCAGGCATATGCGCACGGACTCCGTCTGGATATTGTCGAGATTGGCTATAAGGATGGCATCACTGACTGGGATGCCCTGCAAGCCGCCATATCGGACGATACCGCTGCTGTCATGATCCAGAGTCCGAACTTCTTTGGTGCCGTGGAAAATGTGAAGCAGGCTGCCGACCTCGTGCATGCGCACAAGGGCCTGCTCGTTGTAAGTGCCAACCCGCTATCGCTGGGTCTGCTGGAAGCCCCAGGCAAGCTGGGTGCCGACATCGTTGTAGGTGATGCGCAGCCCCTCGGCATCGCCGCTTCACTCGGCGGCCCAACATGCGGATATTTCGCCGTATCCCAGCCTCATATGCGCCGAATTCCTGGCCGAATTGTAGGCCAGACCACGGATCGCAACGGCAAACGCGGTTTTGTACTCACACTGCAAGCACGTGAACAGCACATCCGCCGCGAAAAGGCGACATCCAACATCTGTTCCAACCAAGCTTTGCTTGCACTCAGCGCATCTGTGTATATGTCCATCATGGGTAAACAGGGTATGATCGATGTTGCGGATCTGAATTTGCAAAAGAGTCATTACACCCTGAATACATTAACTGCGATTCCTGGAGTTAGCCTTACTTTTAATGCACCAACATTTAATGAATTCGTGATTAAACTTCCTGAAGGAACAGATGTGGATGCCCTTCAACTGAAACTGCTGGATGCGGGCTTTATTGGTGGCTATGAACTTGGACGTGATTATCCTGAGCTTGCCGGACATATGCTGATTGCTGTTACCGAACGGCGCACTAAGGAAGAGATTGACGAATTCGCACGAGCATTGGAGGGATCGCTGTGACTCAGGAAACGACGACGACAACGACAACATCGGTACAAGGACAATCGGAAACAGGTACCTCTGTCTCCACTTCGGTTCAACCTGAGAAGGATACAACATTTAGTGCAAAGACCTTATCTCCTGCTCCTGAACAATCATTGATTTTTGAACTCAGCAGCCCTGGACGTGTCGCTTATTCCTTGCCAGAATGTGACGTTCCTCGTCAGGCTGCCGATACGTTGATTCCCCGGGAAATGCTCCGTTCGGAAGCAGCAGCACTGCCGGAAGTGTTCGAGGTAGATGTTATTCGACACTATACCGCGCTATCCCGTCGCAATTTCGGCGTAGATAACGGATTCTATCCACTGGGCTCTTGTACGATGAAATACAATCCAAAGATCAATGAGGATGTTGCTCGTTATAATGGATTCGCCAAAATCCATCCGTACCAGCATGAATCCAGCATTCAAGGTGCACTTGAACTGTTATATACGTTGCAAAACGACCTTGCAGGTCTGACAGGTATGGACGCTGTGACCCTGCAACCAGCCGCTGGTGCTCATGGAGAATGGACTGGACTTATGATGATTCGTGCCTACCACGAAGGTCGTGGCGAACAACGTACCAAAGTCATCGTGCCCGATTCCTCTCATGGTACCAACCCGGCAAGTGCAACCGTTGCAGGATTTGAGACTGTGACAATTCCGTCCCGTGCAGACGGACTGGTCGATCTGGACGCACTCCGTGCAGCCGTTGGTTCGGATACAGCAGCCTTGATGCTGACAAACCCGAATACACTTGGTTTGTTCGAGAAAGACATTCAGGAGATTGCATCCATCGTACATCAGGCTGGTGGCTTGTTGTACTACGATGGCGCGAACTCCAATGCCATTATGGGCATTACCCGTCCGGGTGATATGGGCTTTGACGTGGTGCATCTGAACTTGCACAAAACGATGAGCACACCGCATGGCGGTGGTGGACCAGGCGCCGGACCAGTCGGCGTGAAGAGTCGTTTAGTTCCGTTCCTGCCTAAGCCAATGGTAATCAAAAATGATGACGGTATGTATGCATTCGATCGTGAAGGCGATCAATCCATTGGGCGGGTAAAAGCCTACTACGGCAACTTCGGTATTTTGGTACGTGCCTATGCCTACATTCGCACCTATGGACCGGAAGGGTTACGCCGAGTCTCTGAATGCGCGGTACTGAATGCTAATTATATGATGGCCCGCCTCGCACCATACTACGAGATTCCGTATCCGGGTGTATGCAAACATGAATTTGTCATGTCTGGTCGGGGTTTGAAGCAATACGGTGTGCGCACACTTGATGTTGCCAAGCGATTGCTTGATTTTGGATATCACCCGCCTACAGTGTACTTCCCGCTCAATGTGGAGGAATGCATCATGATCGAGCCGACGGAAACCGAAAGTAAAGAAACGTTGGATGGGTTCATTGATACGATGATACGGATTGCCAAAGAAGCGGAAGAGACACCTGAATTGGTACTGAACGCACCTTATGGCACACCGGTTACTCGACTCGATGAGACTACCGCGGCCCGCAAACCTGTACTGAACTGCGCTTGCAGTTAATCAAATCATTGTTATAACGAAAGCTCTTGCTGATATTCCAATCAGCAAGAGCTTTTTGTGTTGCCTTCCCGGTCTACTGATGTCAATCTTACAGCCCACCATCCTCCTGCTAGAGTATGTCTCAAACGTAGGCAAGCTATGCTCCGACGTATGCCAGCATACAGGTCTGAGGTCTGGAAGCCCAGACTTTCGGATGCCTGTGATGGATAGTACCAAGCCAGAAGATGTTCTAACGAATCCAGGAAATCTTATTTGGCCTCCAGGTTCACTTTTTCAATTCTTAGGAACATCAAACACGTTATTTCTCTAAATCCCCTCAAAAAAAAGCTAAAATGGCTGTTTACTCCAACATAACGTGTCTCAGATTCTTTAGATTTCTGCGGGTGCTTCAAATCCCGGAATAAAATGTCTCAGGTTCCTTAACAATGAGCACCCACGCCTAATGCTCAAAGTTTAACCCCCAGTACTAATCTCTTAGTTCTCTGCACTTTCGCTTATGAAGTACGCATTCTCGTACTGAAGAACGCCATCTGGCAATTCAGAATACAGCGCACTTGTCTGCTTTAACCACATTCAAGCTCCATTCAGTTCTCAGACCGTAGGTTTGAAGAAGGGTTGAATACATACTAGAGTCCGAATCAAAATGTCCTGTTTATAACAAAAAAAGCCGATATCCACAATGAATCGCGGATACCGGCAAAATCGCTGCATGAATGCAGCTCATTATCGGAAAAAGAAAAAACCTCAAATCCGGAGGAAACCCCGGCAAAATTACGCTTGAATGCTTTGAACCAATTCAACGACTTGTTCAGCCGTTTGCATATCCAGAGCTTTAGCAGCCAGTTCCTGCATATCCGCACGGGACAGCTTGGTGATCTGACTACGAGCTGGCAGAATGGATGTTGCGCTCATGCTGAACTCATCCAATCCAAGACCAAGCAGCAATGGAATTGCTGTTTCGTCTCCTGCCATCTCACCACACATGCCAACCCATTTGCCTTCACGATGCGCTGCATCGATAACCATTTTAACCAAACGCAAAATGGCTGGGTTGTAAGGTTGGTACAGATACGCTACTCGTTCGTTCATACGGTCTGCAGCCATCGTGTATTGAATCAGATCGTTCGTTCCGATACTGAAGAAATCCACTTCTTTGGCAAATTGATCCGCCAGAACAGCAGTCGAAGGAATTTCGACCATGATTCCGAGTTGAATGCTGTCAGAAACAGCAATGCCTTCAGCAACCAGCTTCTCTTTCTCTTCGAGCAAGACAGCTTTTGCTTCACGGAATTCACCGAGTGTTGCGATCATTGGGAACATGACACGCAGGTTTCCATGTACGCTTGCACGCAGCAATGCACGCAATTGTGTACGGAAGATATCCAGACGGTCCAAACACAGACGAACTGCGCGGAAGCCGAGGAATGGATTCATTTCTTTTGGCAGATCCAGGTATGGAAGCTCTTTGTCTCCACCGATGTCGAGTGTACGAACAACGACAGGTTTGCCTTCCATTTTTTCCAGTACCGCTTTGTAAGCATTATACTGAATGTCTTCGGAAGGAAGCTTGTCTCTGCCCATGTACAAGAACTCTGTACGGTACAGACCTACAGCCTCGCCGCCGTTTTCCAGAACACCCGTTACATCATTCGGTGTACCGATGTTGGCTGCAAGTTCAACATGAACGTTGTCCACCGTTACCGTTGGCTCATCACGAAGTTTTCTCCACTCTGCACGTTGTGCATCATACTGTTCCTGTTTGGCACGGTATTCAGCAATAACTTCATCAGTAGGGTTAACCAGTACGTGACCATCCAAACCGTCAACAATGATCATATCGCCTTGTTTCGCTTGAGCCAAGATGTCCTTGGTTCCAACAACAGCTGGAATTTCAAGTGAGCGCGCCATGATCGCCGAGTGAGAAGTACGTCCACCAATGTTGGTTGCAAAACCTTTAACAAATTGGCGGTTCAATTGAGCCGTGTCGGAAGGTGTTAGATCCTCCGCAAGCACGATCACTTCTTCATTGATCTCAGCCGGACTCATGAAGTCAATACCAAGCAAGTGATTTAGCACACGTTTGGTAACGTCACGCATATCTGCTGCACGTTCCTGTAGGTATGCACTCTTCATGTTCTCGAACATGGAGATAAATTGCGATGCCGTTTCGTTCAAAGCAAATTCTGCATTGATCATGTCATCTGCAATTCTAGCTTTAACCGGATCAATCAGTTCCGGGTCATTCAGAATGAGCAAATGCGAAGCAAAAATCTCAGCTTTTTTCTCGCCAAGCTCTTGTAAAGTACGCTCTTTGATCGCCTCAAGCTCAGCCTGGGATTTACCCAGAGCTGAGTCGAGTTTTGCGATCTCTGCGTCAACGTCGTTAATTTGGCGTTTTTCTACAGAGTAATCAGGATGCTCCAAGATAAACGCCTTGGCGATAGCAATACCCGCCGAAGCCGCGATCCCGGAGACATTAAGCATTAATTTCGCCCAACCCTTCGTTAACCATAACGTCAGTCAAAGCTTGAAGAGCTTCAGCTTCGCCTTCGCCTTCAACGATGATGCTGATGGTGTCGCCTTGTTCCAATCCGAGGGAAAGAACACCCAGAATGGATTTCAAAGTTACTTTTTTACCGTTAGCTTCTGCAAAGGATTCTGCACCTTTGAATTTGTTTGCTGTATTAACCAGGGCTGTCGCCGGACGTGCATGGATACCATCTTCGTCTGTAATTCTGAATGTTTGTTGCATTACAATCATCTCACTTTCAGTAGTTTGGTTTAGGCATTGCATATATTTACACTTGCTTGCCATCGTCGTAACACTTCTTATTTTATCTCAATGATTGGCTGTTCGCCAACTTTCAGCACTCCACTCTTCTTCAGAGTTACCGTGGAGCCCTCTGGCAGGTTGGTGAAAATAACTGGTGAAATGATCGAAGGAGCGTTTGCTTTCACATACTCCAGATCCACTTCCATAATCGGCTGACCTGCCGATACCAGATCACCTTCCTGTACCAGTACGTTAAAGCCTTGACCTTTCAGCTTCACCGTATTAACACCTATATGAACAAGCACTTCCTTGCCACCATCGGACATGATGCCCACGGCATGTTTGCTTGGAAATACATTAAACACTTTACCATACACAGGAGAAGTTATCGTACCATCATGTGGCAAAATTGCGAACCCATCACCTGTCATTTTCTCAGCAAAGACCGGATCAGGTACGTTTGTAATGTCCAGCAATTCACCATTGACTGGCATGACGATATCCTCAGCAACAATGCGCTCGCCTTGCTCACCTTGTGCCTTCTCCTCTTCAGGAGTTGGTTTTGCAGCTGCTGGCGTTGGTGCCGGTGTTCGTCCTGCAATAATATCCTGCATTTGAGATTTGATCGTGTCGGAACGTGTTCCGAAGATGGCTTGAACATTATTACCCACTTCAAGTACACCAGATGCACCCAATTGTTTCAAACGATCTTTTTTCACATTGGATTTCTCATTAACTTCAATCCGCAAACGAGTAATACAAGCGTCCAGATGTTTGATATTTTCCTTGCCGCCAAAAGCTTCAAGAATGTTATGGGGCAGATCATCCGTCGAACCAGAGCCTCCGCCAGATTCGGTTTCAGGCGTTGCATCCTCTCGTCCTGGTGTTTTGAGATTGAATTTGCGAATGATAAACCGGAAACCGAAGTAATAGATCACCGCAAGAATCAATCCGACAATAATAACATCCCACCAAGGTGTACGGTTCGGAATAATCCCGAAGATCAGGAAGTCAATGAACCCACCGGAGAAGGTCATACCGATCTTGACACCCAGAATTTGCATGGTCATGAAAGACAAACCTGCAAAGATACAGTGTACTGCAAACAGGATTGGTGCTACAAACAGGAACGAGAACTCAAGTGGCTCTGTAATTCCTGTCAGGAACGAGGTCAGCGCAGCTGAACCCATGATCCCTGCAACATACTTTTTGTGTTCCGGTCTTGCTTCATGGTACATCGCAAGTGCCGCTGCTGGCAAACCGAACATCATGAACGGGAATTTACCAACTTGGAATGTTCCTGCTGTAAGGTTCACACCATCACGCAATTGATTGAAGAAGATTTGCTGGTCACCACGGATGACATCTCCAGCTTTGTTCACATACTCACCGAACTCAAACCAGAATGGGGAGTAGAAAATGTGGTGAAGTCCAAACGGAATTAATGACCGTTCCACAACTCCGAAGATGAATGCCGACAATGTCGGGCTTGTATCTACCATGAAGTGAGATACAGTATTCAATCCATTTTGAATCGGTGGCCAGATAATCACCAGAAGCAACCCGATTAAGAGGGAAACAACCGAAGTGATAATCGGAACGAAACGTTTACCTGCAAAGAAACCGAGGTAAGACGGCAGTTCGATTTTGAAAAATCGATTGTAACACAGCGCGGCGGCAATACCTATGATTATACCTCCGAACACGCCTGTACTTAATGTTGGGATACCCAAGATGCTGGCATAACCCGGTACTTCACCGATCATTGCCGGAGTAACCCCTACTGCGGTACCCAGTGTGACGTTCATGACCAGATAACCGATGATCGCTGCAAGACCTGCAACCCCTTCGCCACCGGCCAATCCGACGGCTACACCGACGGCGAACAGCAATGCCAGATTATCAAATACGATCTGACCTGCGTTCATCATAATTGTTGCGATCGAGTTCACCCAAGGGGTGTCGAGCGCCGTTACATATTGCAAGAAATCTGGATTAACCAGCATGTTACCGATTCCGAGCAGCAAACCTGCCGCAGGTAGAATGGCTACAGGCAACATGAGAGCTTTACCTACTCTTTGCAATACACCAAAAAGCTTTTTGAACATCGCGTCGTTTCTCCCTTTCGTCTAATTTATATGTTGTGATGCAAGCAAGGGAACACAAAAAAAGGCATGAATTAATAAAGTAAACTGTGCCAACCTTGGGGTATAGCATACCCTGTACAAGGAAAGAACAATCACACTTTAATTAACTCATGCCTGATCGAGTCAGTAACACGTCGCTTATGTTTATTCAGTTGCTTGATTACGGAAACCATTGTAGCACCAGTTCTAATCTATTGCAAGCCTTTACACCAAAAAAATAATTTCCGCATTCCATCACTGGAATGATCTCACTTATTCTCTTCTTCCTTCCGCTGATTCAGCCTTTGCAGATGAATGGTCAGATAACCTACCTCCGCAGGATAAACCGGCAGTTTCAGTCTTTTCTCCATTACTTTGGTCAGTTTCCATGCAAGCGAGTACATTTCGGGATACTCCAATTTAAGCAGGGAATCCAACTTATGAAGCTCTTCCACTTTGTCTCCACGGCGAACACGCTCAAGGGCGAAACGAAGATGAGTCAGCAAACGAGAGTAATCAAGCGATTCCGTTTCAAATGAATAATCGAGTTGGTCGGACACCAGGTTCACCAAATCAGTGATCAATTGTGAATGCTCACGTACCTGGGATATATTTTGATTGGTCATTGCGCTATAGATATGGAGGGCAACAAAACCAATCTCGTCCATCCCCAGATCTACACCCATTTTCTCTTTGATCAGACGAACAGCGTATTCTCCCATTCGATATTCTTCAGGATAAATCTCGCGGGTTTCATATAAAAATGGATTTTGTATGATAATGCCCTGCTCCTTGCGTTTTAACGCGAAAGAAATGTGATCGGTTAATGCAATATGGATATGTTCATTCAGAGGAACGTCCGTACGCTCTGCAATATACGTAATAACTTCGTTAATAATCTCGATCAGTGCTTCATCCACCTGTGGAAGAAGCTGTTTGTACTGCTCTTGCTCCTGCTGGTTTTTCAAAATGAACATTTTCTCCACAGCCATCAATGGAATGTGATCACTCGGTTTTCGGTTAAAGCCAATGCCTTTACCAATAACAACGACTTCCCCGTGTTCTGGATGCTGTGCAATGATTACATTATTATTTAGCGCTTTATCTACATGCAAGCTGCTCATTGTTTGCACCTCTTTTTCACACCATCTTAGGTGTGATTAAGTCACACCCTGTTACGAACGAAAAGACACCCGGAGCGGGCAAACCGCGCCGGACGTCTCGCTTAAAAAGTAACAAAAATTCGCCTTAAGGTCAATAGAGCAACCATGCAAGATTCGAAGTGCTTCTTACTCGTCAACTCCAGCTCTTTCCACAATCTTGTCGATTATAGAAGGAGTTGTAACAGCCTCGCTCTGTTGAATGGCAACTGGCGCAGGTGTTTTAGACTTCGTAAGGCCTTTAATCAGCTGCTCTACATCGATGCCGGATACACTTTTGAGCATCTCTGGAGCGGTCGCCATAAGTTCGGTAACATAGTTACTCACTCGTGCTGCACCTTCACCTTTACCTGTATCTACCACCGTCAGTTTATCAATGGATGCAATTGGCTCTGCAATTTTGCCAGCCAGTTCAGGCAGCATTTTGGCAATGATATCGAGTACAGCTGCTTCGCCAAACTTCTGGAACGCTTCGGCCAGTTTTTCTTTTGCTTCTGCTTCTGCAAGACCACGCAAACGAATAACTTCTGCATCTGCTGTACCTTTGGCAAGTTCCGCATCCGCCATGGCCTGACCTTCAAGTCGCTTCTGTTCAGCTGTTGCTTTGGCATGTGTTTCGATGGAATACTGTACTGCATCGGCTTCACGCATTCTTTTGGCTTTATCCGCTTCGGCAGCCTGCTCTACCGCATAACGATCCGCTTCTGCCTTTTTCTTCACTTCGGCATCGTATTGTTTCTCACGTACGACGATTTCTTTTTCCTGGAGATCAATCTCACGTTCTTTACGAACGAGTTCAACCTTCATTTCTTCTTCCACCACAGTCTGTCTAGCACGCGCTTCATGGATATGGTAAGCCTGATCGGCTTCCGCTTTTGCTGTATCCTGATCACGCTTAAACGTGGCTACTTTCAATTCTTTCTCTTTGGCTGCCTCAGCGATATTGGTATCCCGCAGCAACTCCGCTTTTTGCCCCTGCTCTTCCGCATTGGCCTTCTGAATACGTGCATCACGCATCGCTTCCGCTTCAGCTATCTCGGCATCACGTTTCACAGCAGCAATTCTCGGTTTACCGAGAGCATCCAAGTAGCCCTGTTTATCACGAACATCCTTGATGGTAAATGAAACAATTTGAAGGCCCATTTTCTTCAGATCTCTAGCTGCTACGCCTTGAACCTCTTGCGCAAACCGATCCCGGTTCCGATATACTTCTTCCACCGTCATTGTACCGAGGATGGCCCGCAAATGCCCCTCCAGTACCTCCTGTGCTTCGCTTCTCAGCGCTTCTACCGGTTTACCGATGAATTGCTCAGCTGCTGTAGCAACGTCTTCTACAGCGCCTCCAACCTTGATAATAGCTACACCGTCAGCAATAACCGGTACTCCTTGCTCCGTGTACACTTCAGGTGTGGAGACATCCAGCTTGTGGGACAACAAGGAGATAAACTCGGATTGCTGGAATACTGGCAGGATAAATGCACCGCCACCACGAACAATCTTAATTTTTCGGCCAGAATCATCATCGGAGATATTTTTGCTACCCAGGAATGATCCCGTAACGATCATTGCCTCATCCGGTCCAACCGTTTTGTATCTCGCCCAGAAAGCCAAACCTAAAATTAGAATGACACCTACTACAACTATGGGAATCAACAAAACATCCCAATCTAAATTTTCCATTCCACATCTCTCCCCTTATTCATTCATGATGAGTGCTTAAACTACTTAGGTGATAAGAATACTTTATAAATCTTTAAGTACATTTTCATCCCATTCCGACACACGCAGTACACCATCTACAACATCCACCACCACAACACGTGCTCCCGCCGCAATGGGGAGGTGTTCAAAACTGGATGCCGTTTGAATCGTACTACCGGATGCAAAACGAATCATCACTTCGCCAAAACCTTTTTCCGGCACCGGAATGGTGATTTCCCCAATTTTCCCAGATAACTCTTTCATTGAAAATGCAATCGAGACATCGCTGTTACGCATCGGTTTGATATATGCGAAGAATACCAGCATGGCTGCAGCAATACCTATAAGCAGGGATAATATTAGACCCGACATCGCACTTAATGAACTATAACGTGTCAGCATAATGCCTGCCCCACCGAAGGTTGTAATGGAACCAGCTAACACAACGGGTTTGAAAAAATCAAGACCTGGCATTTCGAAGGCTCCGTCCAGCAAGCCATCAATCAAGTCACCCAGCACAAGGCTGACAACCGCAAATATTGCTCCTCCGATCAGACACCCCCAATAAATTGTCTCCATCCCCTGTTCCTCCTCTCCTCTGCCGCAAATTCATCCTAACTGGGCATTCCACATGTAAATAAATACGTAGCTGACATCAAAATGTTTCAAAATCTTTCCTCAAATGTATTCTGAACCCGATAATGGGTATTATCACGACATTCTGTTCTTCTTGCTTCATGTTCCTCCATAATTCTCGTGCAGAGGCAAATACATGAAAAAACCGCAAGCCCCCATAAAGGAGACTTGCGGTTATTGGACAACGGAATGTGTCCTTTCACTTTGCAGTGATTATAGAATTACAGAGAAGCCTTGTAGATGGATACAACATCTTCCCGTTGCAGTTTCTTGAAGTTACCGAATGGGCCAAACAGCATCGCTTTGTCTGCCATTACGTCGATCTGGCTATCATCGATATCGTAATCTGCCAGACGGTTAGGTGCACCAATGGATGTCCAGAATTTGCTGAGCGCATCGATACCTTCTTCGGCAATCTGTCTGTCCGACTTGCCTTCAGGGTTCACTTCGAACACATTAATTGCCAGACGTTTGAATCGATCCACATTCACGTCCAGGTTATGTTTCATCCAGTGTGGGAACAAGATTGCAAGTCCACCGCCGTGTGGGATATCATACACTGCGGATACCGCATGTTCAATATTATGTGTTGCCCAGTCGCCTGCGAGACCCATATTCAGCACGCCATTCAGTGCCATTGTTCCGCAATACAGAATCGTTTCGCGCAGTTCATAGTTCTCCAGATCTTCAACCAGACGAGGCGCTGCTCCCATGACAGTACGCAGAATCGTCTCACAGAAGCCAAGTTGAACCGGTGTATTGGCATCCAGATGGAAGTAATGCTCCAATACGTGGGACATCATATCTACCATGCCGTATACTGTTTGGTCCAGTGGAACAGTGTATGTATTCACTGGATCCAGGATAGAGAATGCAGGGAATGAGTATGCGCTACCCCAGCCCAATTTTTCTTGTGTATCCTGATTCGTAATAACCGAACCGGAGTTCATTTCCGAACCAGTTGCCGCCATGGTCAATACGGTACCGAGTGGAAGAGCATCCTGTGCAACGGCTTTGCGCTGAGCAAAATCCCACATATCGCCATCATATTTGGCACCTACAGCGATAGCTTTGGAGCAGTCCAGTACACTGCCGCCACCTACAGCGAGGATCAGGTCGATGTTATTTGTTTTACAGAGGTCTACCCCTTTATGCACCGTAGAAAGACGTGGGTTAGGTTCCACACCTGCCAGTTCAGTCACTTCTGCTCCAGCTTCCTTAAGCAAACCGATCACTTGATCGTACAGACCACTGCGTTTGATACTGCCGCCACCATATACAAGCAGAACCCGTTTACCGTATTTCGGCACTTCTGTCTTTAATGCTTCCAGTTGTCCTTTGCCGAAAATCAGCCGGGTTGGATTATAGAATTGGAAAGATCTCATATCTATTGTCGCCTCCAATGGAGTTTAGTATTTTTGTGCAACTCCAATTATAGTACCCTGTTTATAGAAAAACAAATCGATAGTCACTCACTTTATAACAACCCGTTAATCTCCAAATGAGCTCGAAACATCTCGCTAGATGAAGGCAAATTCTCAGCATCCACCCATGTTTCTGTGGCCCATAATCCAGCCTGTTTGAATGCCCGCGGACAATGGATAAAACACTCTTCCACATCTACAATGACAGCCGCACCTATGGTTTTACCACTCCAGCCCATACTGGCGATGAATTCCTCATCCTTAGTAATGGATGCTGTGCCATTAATACGCAGCACTTCATTCATACCCGGAATCAAAAAGAGCATGCCAATACCAGGGTTCGACAACATGTTCAACAACGAGTCTATCCGCCGATTGCCTGGGCGTTCGGGATAAACGAGCCGATATGTATCATAGACTTTCACAAATCCTGCTCCATCACCCCGAGGTGACACATCACTTTTTCCATCACGATCGGAGGTGGAGAGGAAAAATAATGGTGACATGGATATAAAGTTCTGAACATGTGAATCCACAAATGAAATTGCCTTGTTACGCACATGTTCATGCGGTTCACCCACCATGCCTTGCAGTTCCTCAGCATCTGTAATCAACGGAATATTCAATGCCTTCTTTTCCAATTATTCGTCCCCGTTTCTTCATTGAGTTATGTATTCAATGGCTTTCCACCATTATACATGCGGGAACTGACATCTTCCATTTCTGAGAACGAATATGAGTGCCGTCATTCAAATACCGCGCCCCCATGTCCCCTCGGGTCACCTATTGGAGATTCAGTATTGTTAATATCATCTAACAGTTGTACTGTAACCAAAAGAACTTCAAAATTCTTAATATAAATATAAGGAGGTTATTGGATTGAAAAAAGCAAGCATCTTCGTCTTTGCTCTGCTAATGTTCCTCGTACCCTGGGGACAGATGGTTATGTATGCTGAGCCGAATAAAGAAAAAGACTTCATAACGAGCGCTAATGCTCATGGAATCACAATAAACGACTATGTGGGCACTTCGAAAGATGTCATTATTCCCGAAACCATTGGCGGTCAACCAGTTACTTCTATTGGTGAAAAAGCATTTTACAGCGATCATTTGACTTCTGTAGTTATTCCGCATACCGTCTTCACTATTGGAGAAAGGGCATTTGAAATCAATCAACTGACTTCTATCGTCATTCCAGAGACTGTCACGACTATTGGAGACTTGGCATTTGCATACAACCGGCTGACCTCTGTCGTCATTCCGGACAGTGTATCCACAATTGGGAACTCCACATTCACTAACAACCAACTGGCCTCTGTCGTTATTCCCGAGACTGTTATGTCGATCGGAAATAGTGCATTTACAAACAATAAACTGACTACTGTCGTTATCCCAGAGAATGTCTCAACTATTGGATACTGGGCGTTTGCATCTAACCAGCTGACTTCCATTGTTATTCCAAATCGTGTCTCTTCCATTGGACATGCTACATTTATGGACAATCAACTCACTTCTGTCGTCATTCCGGATAGTGTCTCCTCTATTGGAGCGATGGCATTTGCGGACAATCGGTTGGCGTCTGTCTTCATTCCAGCTAGTGTCTTGTCAATTGGTTTCTTAGCGTTTGATGGTAACTCATCCCTTATTATTACGGGTTTTGATCCTTCAGAGGCTCAAAACTTCGCTAACTTTTATAGCATTCCCTTTCAAAAATTGAATATGGTCGTCTCCTTCGACTCCAATGGAGGGACCCCGGTTGCGGTCACTCAAGCCACTTATGGGCAAACCATTGTGCCCCCCACTCAGCCTACCAAGGACGAGTTTTTGTTTGAAGGCTGGTACATAGATTCGGTATACTCCCTTCCCTGGGATTTTGCCAGAGATACCGTGACTGGGGACATCACGCTGTACGCCAAGTGGACGAGTTCAGTGACAACTGCGTCCAAATATACGAATAAGGAAGATCCCATTTCCGCTTTGACCGTCTCTTTTGACTCTCAAGGCGGAAGCCCCGTTCCCTCTACTATTACTAGGAATAATCAAGCAATAGCACCACCTCCCACTCAGCCCAGAAAAAGCGGGTTTTCATTTGATGGATGGTATATAGATTCGGCATTATCTCTTCCCTGGAATTTTGACAGAGATACCGTAAGTCGGGACATAACGCTATATGCCAAATGGGTAAAGACTAATAGCTCTGAAAACCATGGTGGCAGTCCTTCTTTCTGGACCAGTAGCTCTATTACGGCCGCATCATCCCAGGAACCTTATACAGGAACGGAACTTAAAACCGAACCTAAACTTAAAGTTGAACCTGAACCTAAAGTGCCAACAATATCATTGACCCCAGTTGTGTTCAGTGATATTTCAACCCACTGGGCACGCTTGATGATTGAAAGTATCGCTTCACGTGGTCTGATAACGGGATATCCTGATGCCACATTCAGGCCTAACAAGCCAATCTTGCGTAAACACATGGCTCGTATAATCAACGGAGCGTTTGAGCTACCACTAATCCGAAAGGCTGCTCCCTTTGAAGATGTAGAGCCCACACATCCTTACTTTGATGCTATATCTCGACTACAAGAGGTCGGCCTTATTGATGGATTCCATATTTCGAACGGCTTAAATGATTTCTTCCATCCGGATGCTGTACTTACACGTGCTGAGGCAGCAAAAATTCTGGTACTCGCGCTGGACCTGCCGCTGATCCAAACGAGTTCTTTTGAGGATGTGCCCTCCTCCCACTGGGCTCACGACTACATAGCCACACTGGCCGAGACTCGGATGGTTGTGGGATATCAAGGACAGTTCAGGCCAAATGACTCCCTAACCCGAGCGGAGCTGGCTGCCCTGATCTATCGTTCAATTCCAACAGAACAAACGACTGGCTCACAACTCCGTTAAAAATCATATTCAAAAAAACACCAGCCCTTGTATTATGGGCTGGTGTTCATCGTTATACATGTCTATTCAGTGTATCCCATGCTGCTTACAAAACGATGGAAAGCCTGGCGTCCTGCTTCATCATATTTGTAAACACCTGCATGTTCCAGAATCTCGGCAAATTTCAAGCCAACTTCCTGTTGTACAATGGCAACGGCTTGTTCTTTGTCCAGGTTAGGACCAAACCGTTCAATCAATTCTTCCGCCCAGCCCAGATGTTTGTTCAACACATGATCAGAAGCTTTGGCGGCTTCAGCAAGTTTGGCATCTCCAGCGAGGATATCCGCGATACTGTCCAGTTCTTCTTTCAAACGACCTGGCAGGATGGCAAGCCCCATCACTTCGATCAGACCAATGTTTTCTTTCTTCAGATGGTGCATCTCACGGTGAGGATGGAAAATCCCTTCAGGATGCACATCATTTGTACGATTGTTACGCAATACAAGATCCATCTCATAACCACCATCTGCACTGCGACGAACGATTGGTGTTACCGTATTGTGTGGTACTTGTTCCCCGTCCACTTCACTGAATGCTTCGATATCCACAGCAGAATCACTGTAGACCTTCCACGCTTCATATACAGCATTACCAGCTTCTAGCAGTTCTGCAGGATCGTGTGAGGCCAGACGCATTACGGACATCGGCCATTTTACAAGACTCAATGTAAGTCCAGGTGCACCCGCATGGCGGAAGACAGCCTCTGGCTGTGCATTTTGAATGGCGAATGTATGACGTCCGCCTTGGAAATGGTCATGTGTCAGGATAGAACCGCCCACGATCGGCAGATCCGCGTTAGATCCGATAAAGTAATGCGGGTACTCCCCAACAAAGGCAAGCAGTCTGCGCAGTGTATCTTTGGTTAATTTCATCGGCACATGATCATGATGGAAAATGATGCAGTGCTCGTTGTAATACACATACGGCGAGTATTGGAACAACCAAGGCTCGTTGTTAAGCTCCAGCGGAATGACTCTCAGATTCTGGCGGGCCGGGTGATTCACCCGACCAGCGTAACCTACATTTTCACGACACAGCTGGCATTTTGGATATACCGGTGGCGGAAGCAATTTCGCCATGGCAATTTCCTTTGGACTTTTCTCCGGTTTTGACAGGTTAATAGTAATCTCCATGTCGCCATAGGCCGTGTCCTGAGTCCAGTAAACGTTCTTCGAGATCCGATCCATCCGAATATAGTTGGAGTTAATCGACAAGTCATAGAATTGAGATGTGGCCGCCTCAATGCCTTCCGTCTGCTCCGTGTGGCGGAAGGCGCGTACCACTTCGGATGGGCGTGCCATCAAATGACCCATGATCTTGGCATCCAGCAAATCACGGAATGTATCGCTATTTTCAGGAATGAGTCCAATGGAAAATCCATAATCAATCAATGTATCCAGCATCGCCTGTGGGCCATCGGGCACAGTCGTGTCCAACTCACCGGCATAAGGCTCTGAGAATCCGAATTGTTCCAGCAGAAGGTTGCGGCTATAATCCCAATCCGCTTCCTCTATTAATTGTTTCTGCAAGGCAAATGCAACCAGACGTTCAATGGCATGCAGTGCTTCCTGCTGCTCCGGTGTCCGCTCTGTGGCACCTGCTGCAATATGAGTCTGTGACATAAGGTTGTTCGCCTCCTAGTTTTTTCCGTAGCCGTCAGAACGTGATTGGTGCCAGCTCCAAGCGCTTTGAATGACATCTTCCAGATTGGTCCATTTCGGGTTCCAGCCCAGGACAGATCTCGCTTTTGCAGATGAAGCTACCAGCACAGCCGGGTCACCTGCACGACGTGGCTCCTGTACAACCGGGATATCCAGGCCAGTCACTTTTTTAGCTGTTTCAATCACTTGTTTTACAGAGAATCCTGTGCCGTTACCCAGGTTGAACACATTACTGTTCTCAGCTTTGCGAAGATAATCTACTGCACGCAGATGTGCATCAGCCAAGTCGCTCACGTGGATATAGTCACGGATACATGTTCCATCTTCTGTTGCATAGTCGTCACCAAACACTGCGATGTGTGGACGTTGTTTCAAAGCCGTTTGCAGAACGAGTGGAATCAGATGACTCTCTGGTTGGTGATCTTCACCAATTTTGCCGCTCTCATGAGCACCGGCTGCATTGAAGTAACGCAGGGAAACGTATTTGATATCCTGAACTTTATCGAACCATGACATCATGCGCTCCATCATCAGCTTTGTTTCGCCGTATACGTTGGTTGGTTCTGTACGATCACTCTCTTCGATTGGCACTTTCTCAGGCTCACCGTAGGTAGCTGCTGTAGAAGAGAAGACGATGCGGCGTACGTTCGCTGCATTCATCGCTTCCAACAGACAGAGTGTACCAAACACGTTGTTGTCATAATATTTAACCGGGTCTTTCATACTCTCGCCTACGAGTGAGTTGGCTGCAAAGTGAATGACTGCATCGATTGAATTCTCAGCGAACAGCTTCGCCAGAATTTCTTTGTCACGCAGATCCCCTTCATACAACTTACCGCCGAGCAACGCTTCACGATGCCCTGTCTGCAAGTTATCCAGTACAACAACCTCTTCTCCACGTTCCAACAATGCTGCTACCGTATGAGATCCAATATACCCTGCTCCACCTGTCACCAAAATTGCCATTTTACTTCGCCTCCTTCAATTCTTTAACACCGTCGCCTACACCGCATACATAGAAATCACCTTTTAGACGGGTACGCGCTTCATATGCAGCGCCCACTTCACTTACAAAACGCTCGACATCATCTTCATGCACAAGTGATACGGTACAACCGCCAAATCCTGCGCCAGTCATCCGAGCACCAAGCGTGCCTGGAATCCGCTGAGCTTCTTCAACCATAACGTCCAGCTCATCACAGCTTACTTCGTACAAGTCACGAAGCGATTCATGAGAAGCGTTCATCAGCTTGCCGAAGGTTTCCAGATCGTTACCCTGCAATGCTTCGACCGATGCGAGCACACGCGCGTTCTCTTCCACAACATGTTGTGCACGCTGTCTTACTTTCTCATCCTTGATCTGATCTTGTAGTGTTACGAACTGCTCTGGCGTCAATTGAGCCAGGTAATTCAGTGCAGGCAGCTGTTCCTTCAAGATGGCAAGTGCCTGCTCGCATTGGGAGCGACGTTCATTGTAAGCCGAATCCACCAGACCCCGGCGTTTGTTCGTGTTACCGATGACCAATTTGTAGGAGCCTGTACGGAAAGGAACCTTTTCGTACTCCAGTGTGTCACACATCAGCAGAATCGCGTGATCCTGAGCACCGTTTGCGACAGCGAACTGATCCATGATTCCACAGTTGACGCCTACGAACTCATTTTCCGCTTTCTGGGACAAAAGCGCCAGTTGAACCGTATCAATATCCGACACACCCTCCAGAGACTGAATCGCAAATCCGGTGAGTACCTCCAGAGATGCAGATGATGAAAGTCCTGCCCCGTTCGGAATCTCCCCGTGGTACAGGAAGTCATACCCTTTTGTTACATTCACGCCTTTGCCTTGCAATTCAACCATGACACCAACAGGATAGTCGGTCCATTCTCCGGTTTTTTCCTTACCGATGGAGGAAGTGTCTAGTACCCCTTCATAAAACATATTCGTGGAAGCTAGTTGCAACTTGTTGTCCTGACGCTCACGAATGATCAATGTTGTTCCGAATTCAAGTGCTGCCGGAAGCACGTATCCACCATTATAATCAATGTGCTCACCGATCAGATTCACGCGCCCAGGGGCATGAAATACACGGATGTCCGCTCCACTCTCTCCGTACTTCTCAATAAACTTTTGTTTCAATTCAGTTACGTTCACTGCTGATGCACCTCGCCTCGTTGTTGTGGTTTTCTTAATGTTATTATATAAGAAAGCGGTGCCTCTTGTAATGCAACCATGTGTGTTTCATATGGATAAATGTGACCTTAAGGCGTATAATGATCGGAGCATCCCGGAAAGAAGGAAACGACCATGTCAGATCAATCCAACCCCAAGAAAGAATCCCTTGCATCTTCTAACGAAAAAATACAGGAATCACCTTCCGGTAAAAGCGGAGCACTCAGTTATTCAGTTGCCTCCAATCCGGTCTATTACGAACAAGGCGCACTGCATGTCCTGTTTGCCGGAGCAAGCCAGACCCTTCCGGGTCATGCCGTCGGACCCAAACTGTTTGATTATTATCTGCTGCACTATGTAGAAAAAGGGGCGGGTACGTTCCGTACCGAACTGCACACCTACGATTTATCCGCAGGTGATTGTTTCCTCATTCATCCCGGGCAACTGGTGAGCTACCAATCCCATGCCCGCAACCCATGGCAATACCGCTGGATCGCCTTCACAGGCAGCCAGGCTGCCCAGCATGCCGAGGAGGCTGGATTCCGCCCGGAGAAGTCCGTTTTTCATGCTGGACCATCCTGTGGAATATCCGATTGGCTATCCGTGATGCAGGATGCTTTTGCGGAGCGCAAAGAAAGCTCCCATTTCACATCACTGGGTACGTTATATATGATTCTAGCCGAAGCACAGAATCACCTTTCGCAGGGTCAAACCTTAATTCCCGGTGAATCCTCCATCCGACGTACGGTGAAACAGATGATTCAATATATGTCTACCCAATATGCCTACCCTGTCTCCATTGAACAAATGTCTGCGAGTCTTGGATACAACCGCGCGTATTTATCCCGTATTTTCAAACAGGAAACTGGACTTTCCCCAGTCACCTATCTGCTAAAACTACGGATCGACAAGTCGCGCCAACTCCTGAGAGAACGCCCGGATCTGTCCATCGAACAGGTATCTGCATCGGTTGGACTGCCAGACGCGCTATATTTCTCCAAACAGTTCAAACGATTTCACGGTGAAGCGCCTAGCTTGTATCGAGAGAAAATACTGTCCCGCCCACTAAACCAGGGGTTACAGAAGAATGCTCAACAAAACAAACGGTAAGCAACTTAACGGACGGAACCACGTAAGACAAAAAAAGGTGCATTCCGCCATTATGGCTAAGATGCACCTTTTGCACTTTATTTATTTGTCATCAGGCTACGGAGACAGGATGGATTCAATCCGTTCCAATTCCTCTGTAGAGAAATCCAGCTGACTGAGTGCAGCCACATTCTCTTCAATCTGGGAAGGACGACTTGCGCCAATCAGCGCAGAAGTTACCCTGCCATTACGCAGCACCCAGGAGAGTGAAAATTGGGCCAAACTCTGACCACGGGCTGCTGCAATCTGGTTCAGCGCACGCACTTTGCGGAGCGTCTCTGGAGAGATGTTGTTTTCATTCAGGAATACCGACGGTCCTTTGGCACGTGAGTCTTCCGGGATACCATTCAAGTATTTGTTCGTGAGCACACCTTGTGCCAATGGACAGAATGCAATACTGCCTGTTCCATACTCATCCAGCACGTCCTGCAAACCATCTTCAATCCAGCGGTCCAGCAGCGAGTATTTCGGTTGATGGATTAACAGAGGCGTACCCAGACCTTTCAGAATTTCGGCAGCCTGTCTTGTCTGCTCTGCGGGATAGTTGGATATCCCCACATAAAGGGCTTTGCCCGAGCGAACAATATGATCCAGTGCCATCATCGTTTCTTCCAAAGGTGTTTCGGGATCATAACGATGTGAATAGAAAATATCTACATAATCCAGGCCCATACGCTTCAAGCTCTGATTCAAACTGGATACCAGATTTTTGCGTGAACCCCACTCGCCATACGGTCCGGGCCACATATAATACCCCGCTTTGGTGGAGATCACCAGTTCATCACGATAAGGTTTCAGATCCTGGGCCAGTACCTGTCCAAATAACTGCTCTGCCGAACCTGCCGGTGGGCCATAGTTGTTGGCAAGATCAAAATGTGTAATACCCAGATCAAATGATCGGGTAATCATATTACGACCATTCTCAGCGTTATTGATACCGCCAAAATTATGCCACAGCCCCAGTGAAATCGCTGGCAGTTTCAAACCTGAACGTCCAACGCGGTTATATTTCATCGTTTCATAGCGAGTATCGCTTGCTACGTAGACCATTATGAATCCCTTCTTTCCCCAGGTTCCGCCTCTTGTATCCGGTCTATACCGGAGAATGCGGTTATTCAGTCCATACGTTCAACCAAGAAGCTGGTCCACATTATTCATTACCTCACCAATCGGCTCTGTAATCAGCAAATCAGCCCTGCTGTCGTAAGCGGTAGGTGTAGCGTTGAGCAGAACGGTATGTTTTCCCTGAAAATACGTAATTAACTGGGCCGCCGGATATACCGTCAGTGACGTGCCTCCCACGAGTAACAGATCTGCAGAAGACAGTGCATCAATGGAACGATACAATGTCGTCTGATCCAGCTCCTCTTCGTACAGCACCACATCCGGTTTGATCACACCACCACATGTGTTACAGCGAGGCACGGTATCTTGGGACTGTATAATATCATTCAGCGTATAGAACTGCTTGCAATCCATGCAGGCATTACGATGAATTGAACCGTGAAGTTCAAAAACATTGCTACTACCTGCCTTCTGATGTAGTCCGTCGATATTTTGCGTGATCACTGCCTGAAGCTTTCCCGCCTGCTCCAGACGGGCCAATAGTCGATGACACCCATTCGGTTCCGCATCTGGATGAAGCATTTTTCCACGATAAAAATCATAAAAAATATCAGCATGTTGATCAAAAAAATGCCGGCTTAATAACTCTTCCGGTGGATAAGGCGAATGCTGCTCCGTCTGATACAGACCCGCAGCCGAGCGGAAGTCGGGAATCCCGCTTTCCGTTGAAGTCCCGGCCCCTCCGAAAAAAACAATCCGGGAGCTCTCCTGAATCCAGGCAGCCAGTTGTTCTGTTGCGTTCATCCTCTCTCCTCCTTTTATATCGTTCAACCAAGCCAGGGTGACTTATAAAATAATGCTTATCTCATTATAATGACGAATAATGGCATGGGCATCAACCAGGTGAGATCCTTGATCTAACTGCGGACAGTAACCGAGCGTATAGGATACCTCTGCGTGCCGCCCCATCTGAATATCCCCATTGCTGTCTCCAATTACAACGGCCTCCGCAGGATCGATATGTAATTCACGGCAAGCCAAGAGTGCTGCTTCTCTATCCGGTTTGCCCTGGGTCACCCGATCACAGCCCACAATGGATGTGAAAAAGGAACGAATCCCCATCCAATCCAGATGTGTTTCTGCTGCCGCTGTACTATCTGAAGTGACGACCGCCAGTGGTATGTCTGCTGCCCTGCATTTCTGCAAGAATTCCAGCAATCCTGACATGGGTTCAGCGGATTTGCGCTCTCTTACCGATCTCATGGCTACACTTGAAAATTTGCGTATCGTTGTGATCGCTTCATTCCATGGTATGCCTGCTGCATATAGTTGCCCGGCAAGCAATCCCGTGCACTCATCCACAGTCGCAATGGCCAGCGGGCCTTGCGGATCATAGCCGACAATGTGACCTTCTGCATTATGAATGGTGCCTAAGACGTGCTCCCGTTCAACCGTAAATGAAGCTCCGAGTTCATTCATACGTGATTGCAACTGATCCAGTAATGCCTCTGCCCACGGCCCCCATAGCTGGAGGAATTCCAGCAGTGTTCCATCTTTATCAAACAGGATACCTTTACATGGGATCTGCGCTCCATTCACTTGAAGCCTAGCCATCCGTACCACCTCCGAAGATGAGTCTAGCAATAATTACTTCATGGTACTTAACCAAGCCAGTACCGTCTTGACCGTCTGATTCAGCTGTTCTTCTCCACTCACTTCCGGCTCGCCATCTCCTTTTTGATGACCATAATCACCGAACTGGGCGTGGTTACCACCTTCAATGGTGTAATATACCGTGTCTTCTGGAAGATACATCCGTCCACTCTGATACTTCGTAGCATTCACGACTTCATCTTTAGTACCCAGAATAGATAAAGCAGGTATTCCAAGTGACTTTACGCTTCCTTTTTCATCCGGGTAAGATGCCAAGAAGAATATCCCGTGAAGTGCATCAGCATGTGCGGCTACATAACGTGCAGCCATCGACCCGCCGAGAGAGTGTCCACCCATAACAAATTGTTCTTCTGGATATGCGGCCAGAATCTCATCTGCCAAGTTTGGCTTAAGCACTGCCAGGTTAACTGGCATCTTGGCAATAATCGTGTGATGACCCGCAGCAGCCAGCTCATGCGCAAGTGGTGCATAACTTTCAGGTTTTACCAGTCCACCAGGGTAGAAAAGTACACTTTTCCCAGTCGGTTTATCTGGCACAAAATCAATCCAGTTCTCTTGTTCGCTCACGGTCACCTTATTGGCTGTTTCCATAGCTGTTTGGGCTGTTTCCTGTGGACCGTATGGTGTGAATAATTTCCACGCAACAAATCCACATCCAATGACAATGAGCGCCAGAAGTACGAGCAGGAATTTCCCAATGCCCCTCTTCTTGCGCCCTGTATTATACCGATTTCTCAACGTTAATCACCTTTCTTCACTTCCGCAGGTGCCGCGGCTCACAGAATTGGGAGCCTTTGTCTGTCAGGCTCCCCTTCTACGAATTAAAAAAATATTATTCAGCCTTGGCCTTGCGGTAAGCATCCATATATTGTTCCGCTTTGCGACGGACATGACTCAGGTCACCCGTCTTCACAGCTTCCGATGTCAAGTCGGAACCGATCCCTACAGCCACTGCTCCACCCTTGATCCAATCTCCCAGATTAGACAAGGATACCCCGCCAGTTGGCATAAAATTCGCCTGCGGCATAGGGCCCTTCATCGTTTTGATAATCGAAGGATCGTACAGATTACCCGGGAACAACTTCACAATGTCCACGCCGAGTTCCAATGCGCGTTGAACGTCAGCAATCGTCATCACACCCGGCAGAATCGGAATTCGATACAGGTTGCAGATCTGGACGGTATCCGGATTCAGGGAAGGTCCAACGACAAACTCGGCACCCGACATGATGGCGGCTCTTGCCGTTTGCGGTTCGAGCACCGTTCCCGCACCAATAATCGCGAATTTCTCTGGATCTTGTGTGTTCCAATGATATACACGGCTTAATTTTTCAATGGCTTTGAGTGCACTGGGTACTGTCATCGTTATCTCGATAACTTTAATGCCACCCGCAATCGCTTGCTCGGCCATGGCAATGACTTGATCCGCAGAATCTGCACGCAGAACTGCCACAACCCCATTGTCCGTAATCTTTTGCAACAGCTGAAGCTTCTTCATTTCATTCTCTCCCTTGTCAATGTGGTGGTTGTGTATACAAGCCTTACATTTAAGAACGAAGATGAGCCATATATGATCTCAGCAGCGACTAGCGCTCAACATGGGCAACGTTGTTCAGCTTGGCCTCGACCTGCTCCCACGTCGGGAGCGCCTCCCAATCGCCAACAGCCTGTATAACCATGGAACCGGTCAAATTGCCGAGACGGGTTGCTTCCTGCGGGGAGTATCCTTTTAACAAACCCGATAAAAATCCCGCGCAGAATCCATCTCCTGCACCTACCGTATCCAGAACATAATCCGCCTTAAAGTACGGAACTTCCGTTAGGGTACCATTCGCCAATACGTAGGTCAAATCAGGGCCACCCTTCACAATGCACACAGCATTCATGGCAGATAAACGCTCAAGTACTTTTTGATCATTTTCTTCGTTATATAGAAGTTTCATCTCGTCCAGACCCGGTAAAAAGTAGTCCGCCAGTTCAGCTAAACGCAGTAAAACTGGACGGGCCTCTTCCGCAGACCATAGTTTGAGACGCAGATTTGGATCAAAGCTTACTTTCACCCCTGCCTGTTTGGCAATATGTATGGCAGCCTCTACGGTTGCAAGTCCGGACTGGCTTATCGCTGCCGTTATACCCGTAACATGCAATATCTTCGCCCCGGCAATATAGTCGGGATCCAGATCATCAGGTGTGATCGCACTTGCAGCAGATAGCTTCCTATAATAATGCACCGAGGCTTTCCCGGAAGCGTTCTCACGAATCATCAAACCAGTAGGCTCGTCATCACTTAAGCTTACCCGGGATACATCTACACCTTCACCGCGAATGGCTTTCAGAATCATACTGCCGATCGGATCATTGCCCAAGCGTCCAAACCAACCACTGGTATGCCCCAGGCGGGATACGCCGATAGCCAGATTGCTCTCAGCACCCCCGAAAGACTTGTCCAGTGTGGCTGCATATTCCAGCCCTCTTGTATCCTTGGCGGTCAGCAAACCCATACTTTCCCCAAACGTAATAATTTCCGGGCTTGGATAGGGACTCGTTGACATGATTTCTTCCCTCCTTGTATTTACATTCCCTCATCTTCTTTTACTATTGTCATCCTCTATGCAACCGTTGTCAATCCCGTTGCGTTCATTTTGTTGTCACAGCTTTGAGAAAAGATAACGCTTACCAATGTGAATTAAATCACAATAGATAATGTACATCCGTATTACCCTTATTACAGATGCAAATGACCTTGCAACTAGGGTCTATAAGGGGGCTACACCATGAAAAAACAGACACTGATCCGGGATGATCAGGAATCTTTCTTTTACAATCTGCGCTTTATGCTTATCGTCTGTGTCCTTGCTGGTAATGCACTGGAACCACTCATCACACGCTTTGCAGGAGCAGAAGCTCTGTTCCTGTGGATATATACGTTTCACATGCCACTCTTTGTATGGGTAACCGGGTATTTTGCGACACACTCACTTCAAGGTGCCTCTGGGCGAAATGTCCTGAAGCAGATTGCCTTACAATATGTACTGTTTCAGTCCTTATACGCATTAATGGACTTTACCGTCTTCCACACACCCCATATGCGGCTATCCTTCTTTGCACCTTACTTGCTGTTATGGTTTCTCGCGAGTCATTTCTGCTGGCGACTGTTGCTTCGTCTGACGATTTCATGGAAACCGATATATCGGCTGATTGGATCGATTGCGCTCGGTGTAATTGCCGGGTATTTGCCCATCGACGGATTCTGGCTAAGCTTCAGCCGTACGTTTGTATTTCTGCCGTTTTTTGTCATCGGTTATGACTATGGAGCATCCATTCGTTCTCGTTTATTATCCGGTTGGGGGCGAAAAACCGCAGCCATCCTCTCCGCTGCACTGTTGGTATGGATCGGGTATGGGGGTATGAATATTTCATCGGGATGGTTACTTGGCAGCATGACGTACGCCGAACTGGGTCACCACGAATGGTATGCCGGCATCTTCCGACTTGGTGTCTACCTATTGGAAATCGCATCGGCAACACTTTTCTTGGCCTGGGTACCTTCCCTGACTTCCAGACTGACGGACCTTGGACGACGCACACTCTATGTATTCCTGCTGCATGGTTTTCTCGTTCGGCTCGCGATCTGGTCTGGAGTCTACAGTTATATGGGAAGTTCGGCGTATATCCCAGTCATACTTGTCATCGCCGTACTCTTTGCAGTCACACTGGCTCTGCCGGCTGTACGTCACACGTTCAAACCCTTAATTGAACCGGATATATCCCGCTTTTCTTTCAATCGGCATGAGGTGTTCAAACGGTCGCCCTAACGCTCTGACGGATCTCTTCACCATCGATTCCATCCTGGTGTGTTGTTTCAGGCTGGAAATGATGTGGTAAATTAGGGATACGCGCTACAAAAAACAACTTATCGTTGTAAGGAGTGATTTGTAATGGCACGTCAACCGACGTCAGAACGCAAGATGAGCCGTGAGGAAGCCGGTAGATTAGGTGGTAAAGCCACTTCCAAAAACCATGATCGAAGCTTCTACCAGATGATTGGAAAAAAAGGTGGAGAAGCGACTTCAGATGCCCATGATACTGACTTTTACAAGCAGATTGGTCGCAAGGGCGGCGAAGCAACCTCCGAAACCCATAATAAGGAATTCTATCGTGAGATTGGACGCAAAGGCGGAAGCAACTGATGAATTCCGCTCGCCACATCGAAACATGATCATAGCTTTCCCGCAAATCAAGAAGTCTAATTCCATGAAAATGGTTTGAGGCTTCTTTCTATTGATTGTAGAAATATGACGACGGTTGTGATAGACTCAATAGAAAAACCGGGTGTTCACGGGTTTAAAGCAGCAAAGAATTTCACAAACTACGGGGAGCTCGACACCGGCAAGCCGGACCTTTTTTTAGAGTACGGATGAAATTAAACGACAGATGCACTGCCATTTACTTTTCCATTCATGTTGCTCAATATTATATATTTGGGGGGAAACACACCATGTCAGCCAAGAAGATGCGTTCCGATATGATCAAAAAAGGTTTTGACCGTGCACCGCACCGGAGTTTGCTCCGCGCAGCGGGCGTTAAAGAAGAGGATTTCGGCAAGCCATTTATTGCCGTATGTAACTCTTACATCGATATCGTGCCCGGCCACGTCCACCTTCAGGAATTCGGTAAAATTGTAAAGGATGCTATTCGTGAAGCCGGTGGCGTTCCATTCGAATTCAACACCATCGGAGTAGATGATGGTATTGCCATGGGACACATTGGTATGCGTTACTCGCTGCCAAGCCGTGACATTATCGCGGATTCCGTGGAAACCGTTGTATCTGCACACTGGTTCGACGGCATGGTATGTATCCCGAACTGCGATAAAATTACACCCGGCATGATGATGGGTGCACTCCGTTGTAATATCCCTACCGTGTTTGTCAGCGGTGGACCGATGAAAGCCGGTCGTGACAGCAATGGTAAAGCTCTGTCCTTGACCTCTGTATTTGAAGGCGTAGGCGCTTATCAAGCGGGTAAAATTGATGACAAGAGCTTGCTTGAACTTGAACAGTTCGGTTGTCCAACATGTGGATCATGCTCCGGTATGTTCACAGCGAACTCCATGAACTGTCTGGCTGAAGCGATGGGACTGGCTATGCCAGGTAACGGAACCATCCTGGCTGTTGCTCCTGAGCGTCGTGAGTTTGTTAAACAATCCGCTAAACAACTGATGGAACTTATTAAAATGGATCTGAAACCACGTGATATCGTTACTGTAGAAGCGATCGATAACGCGTTTGCACTGGATATGGCTATGGGTGGATCTACGAATACAGTACTGCACACGCTGGCACTGGCTCATGAAGCAGGTATCGAGTATCCAATCGAACGGATCAATGAAGTAGCTAACCGCGTTCCGCATCTGGCGAAACTTGCACCTGCTTCCGATCTTCACATCGAAGACGTTCACAATGCAGGCGGCGTAAGCGCAGTGCTGAACGAATTGCTCAAGAAACCAGGCGCGATTCATGGTGACTGTATTACAGTAACAGGTAAAACAATCCGTGAGAACGTTGAAGGAAAAGAAATCCAGGATACCAATGTCATCCACCATCTGGATAACCCGCATTCCGAAAAAGGCGGCCTGGCTGTATTGTTTGGTAACCTTGCACCACAAGGAGCTATCATCAAAGTTGGTGCTGTTGATGCTTCGGTTGGTGGATACCACAAAGGTCCTGCCATCTGCTTTGACTCCCAAGAGCAAGCGCTCGAAGGTATTGCTAACGGCAAAGTAAAAGAAGGACATGTTGTTGTTATCCGTTATGAAGGACCAAAAGGTGGACCAGGTATGCCTGAGATGCTGGCTCCTACTTCCCAGATCGTAGGTATGGGTCTTGGTGCCAAAGTTGGTCTGATCACCGATGGACGCTTCTCTGGTGCATCCCGCGGAATCAGTATCGGACATATCTCTCCGGAAGCAGCTGAGGGTGGTCCAATCGCCTTTGTTGAAGAAGGAGACATCATCGAGCTGGATCTGAACAACCGTATCATCGAATTGCACATCAGTGACGAAGAGTTTGAACGTCGTCGCGCAGGTTGGAAAGGCTTTGAACCGAAAGTAAAAACCGGTTACTTGGCTCGTTATTCCAAACTGGTTACCAATGCAAGCAACGGTGGCGTACTGAGTATCTAATTCACTAATAAATAAAGGGTTGCTCTTCTGCCAAATCTGGCGAAGGGCAACCCTTTTCTTTTGCTGGTTGGTGTGATCAGTCCGTTTAGTTCCGCTCTGGCAGTATATCTTGTTCAATTAACAACGATTCATCTCTGGATTCTTCTACCGTTGCTGCTACCTGCATCGTATGTTGACCGTAACGTTCCAATAATAGATCCAGCGGCATGGCAATCATCTTGGGTACCAGTTGTTCAGTACGCTGTTTCAAACGTTTGGTTCCTGCCGGGTGGATTACACTTAACAGCAACTTCAAGTATACTTTGGATGCAGCACTGAACGGTCCAGGAGGCAATTCTTGTATGGTAAATCCGAATTTTTCTGGGCCTCTGTTAATCATACTCACACCGTATATGGCCTTGGCAGAGCGTAACTCAGGTTCGAGTGCCACCATGCGTGCCAAATCCGGCAATTGCTGTTCCATCGTCCTAATCATGCGAATAGCCAAATGCATACTGGAACGTGACGTCACTCCAAGTTCAAACAACTTCTGATTGTCAAAATGTAGTTCTATCACCGGATCTCCATTTTGAATGACATGGCCATCATTCATCTCCACCCGTGCTCCGTGATACACACGTGATCTGAAGTGCAGCATGGGGTCCTCTGGCGAAGCCGTCCGTAGATGGTATACCCAGTGGAACAACTTCTCCCAGCCCAGCCATAAGGCAACAACGATTCGTTTCCATAGCTTCAATGGAGTCTGTAATTGTGTTTTGTTCTGAGATTCGCTCACTATGATACCTCCCATCAACGTATCAACGCGTACGCTTTGCAGGCCTAGCCGTTCAGCTTCCTGTAATACGACTTCCAGCGCCTGAAGCATCTGCTCCGGCGCGTGTGCATCAGCACCAAGGGTCGTTCCTCGATCATGCAGCAGCATGACCTCTCCGCCTCTCAGTTCCTTCAGCATCCGTTCAGTCAATCTCTGGGCACCTACTCGGCTTCTCCAGTCTTCAAACATGGAGGACCACAGTACAATCTTTCTTTCTTTCTTGCTGAAAAAATCAAACAAATTCATAATTCCCCACGGTGGACGATAATAACAAGTCTTCACGCCGGTTACTTCATGAATAATCTGACCTGTTCGCTGAATCTGATCGCGAACGGTACGTGGCCGCATGAGCCAGTTCGTCTTGTGAATATAATTATGAATGCCAATAAGATGACCTTCCTCATGTATGCGCTGTATGAGTTCAGGATGACTCGCTGCATGTTCTCCAACGACAAAAAATGTGGCTTTTGCTTGATGCTGACGAAGCAGATCGAGCAGTCTTGGCGTATAATGTGGATCTGGCCCATCGTCAAACGTTAATGCAAATTGTGTATCACTTCTTCCCCGTCGAAATACACGAAAACCAAAAAGCCTGCTGATCAAACTTGGAATAAAGGCGTAAAAAGATGAAAGATACAATAACCACAGTAGAATACTCTGAAGTATCGTTGTCATGTTGCAAGCTCCCCACTTCTCCTGCTGAATTACGGTGCACTATGGGCACTATCTAAAATAAACCGCCTTTAATTTTATCATAGTTCGGACTTTTCTTGAATCCTGTTTTCCCAAAAAGATAGCTATCGTGTACAATAAATACAATCTAATTATTGCCATCAAAGGAGCCATGTCCATGCTACCGCTTTACAAAAAATACGGGCGAACTGTCTTTGACATCGCGTTGCTCGTATTAACCGTGTATGTGATCATGTACGGTTTCAGTCAATTATACCATGTGGTTGCACCGGTCTTTCTATCATTCATTGTGTATTGGATGATTGAACCGCTGGCCAAATTTTTACATCGCAAAGGATTGCCCAAGACACTTGGAGCCGCCATCTCCGTCTTGTTGTTTCTTGCATTAATTGTCGCTGCCTTTTTTGGGGTAGGCTTGATTATCATTTCACAAATTTCCAATCTTCAAGATAATTTTCCCGTATACATTGAAATGATACAGCGTGAATTCACCAATCTGGTGTTATTCATTCAGGACAAGTCAGACGCTCTCCCTGATGGAGTTATGGAAAAAGCGAATGATTATTTTGCAACACTGACCGGGTTCCTGTCCAAATGGGTAACTAGCGGCGCACAGTTCGTCGTAGGTTTCCTCAGTTCATTCTCTTCGTTTATTACGAACTTCGGAATTGCGATTATTCTGGCATTTTTCCTCAGTATCGAGATTGAATCCTGGCGCAAGTTCGCCCGTGCGAAAACGCCCAAAACATTAAAGTTAGCTATTGAATTCATGCGTAATCACGTGTTCAAAACAATCCGCTCGTATCTGAAGGCACAGATGATCATGATGCTCATTACGTTTGTATTGATTTATGCAGGTTTGTTGATTTTGGGAACCTCTAACGCCTTTACCATCGCAGCAGTCTGTGCGGTTTTTGATCTGGTACCATTGCTTGGCGTCCCTGTTGTGTTTATTCCATGGATCGTCTACTTATTCATTATTGGCAATAGTAGCCTGGCGATTGGCCTGATTGTGATTCTGGCAGTAACGATGCTGACACGGCAGTTGCTGGAACCAAAAATATCGGGTAACTCGATTGGTGTATCCTCGGCGTACTTGATGCTTTCGTTTATGCTGATCTCCCTTTCGATCTTTGGCCTAGCTGGTGTAGTGTTATCTCCAGTGCTTCTGATCCTTCTGAAAGAACTGTTACAACAAGGATACCTGCAAAAGTGGATTCACCTGCCAAAAGATGAATTTGAGTCCTCTCCATTAGTCATGGACCCACCCGTTAATAAGGCCTCAGCGAATTTTGCCGAGTCTACTGTACAACGTCCCGTTCCTGCGAAGGATCATGAGGACTCCGCCAAATAGTCCATCACCTTCCTGAAGAGAGCTGTCGCCTGATGATGGCTGTTTGGAGAGACGTTTTGGACAAGAACAGCTACGGCGTACTTGGGTTGTTCTATCGGTCCATAACCAATGAACCATTGATTGTTACGCTTCTCCCCATGTTTCTGTACCTGAGCTGTACCTGACTTCCCTGCAACATGCCACCGCGCACGCTGCAGGGATTTTCCTGTTCCCTCACGAACTACCTTATTCATCCAGGATAACAGTTTATGCGCTGTTGCGGGAGCAATCTGTCCTGATGCTGAAGGTGAATCATGCAAGGGCATCTCCAGCATGGTGTCACCATCTGCATATTGGATGCGCTTAACGAGACGTGGGGCACTAACCTTTCCATCATGTAACAGTGTAACGATCAGATTGGCAGCTTGCAGCGGTGTGACCAAGACATCGCGCTGGCCAATTGCTGTCTGTATTTTTGCACCTTCATCAGCAGAAGAAACAGCCTCTGTTCTCACACGCCCGTGATCCTCATGATCAAAGTGTCGTAACACAGTCATTCCTGCCATCTGCTTCCCCTCCCAGCCAATCGGACGCGCGAGTCCCAGACGATCAGCCGTGTTCTCCAGTTGCTCCATACTAAGCCTGCGTGCCGTTTCCGCGAATACGATGTTGCAAGACTCAGCGAATCCTTGCTCCAGATTCAGGTCTCCATGCCCATGCTCCTTCCAGCAAGACAACCCATATCTTCCGTACTCACCACCACAATGGAATTCTTCTCCGTTAGAAACCGCATGATACTCCAAAGCAGCTGCCGCAGTGACAATTTTGAAAATGGAACCCGGTACAGCTCCCTGTACTGCACGATTCCCCCAGGACGATTCTTTAGGGTCCACATGTTGTGGCTGATAGAAAGGGCGGGAGATCATGGCGCGAACATCTGCGTTAGCGGCATCTAACACAACAATGGCCCCTTCTTGTAATCCAGATTCTTGCGTCAACTTCTCCAACCCACGCTGTAACTCAGCATCCACTGTGGTTTCTACTCGTAAAGGATAATGGCTATTGGTCGGTGCAATGACGTGTGGCTGGATATCAGGGATAATCTCTCCACCACCCGAGACCATGCGTGATACAAGCGTTGGGCCAATTCCCCTTAACAGCGGTTCAAGTGTCCTCTCCAGTCCAGCTGCTCCTGATTTTATGGCAAATGGCTGTTTTACTTCATCCTGATGCCCAGTTAGAACTTTGGAGGACTCAGGCTGTTCAGCCAGATAACCCATCCACTGCATTCCCGTATGCCCCTGAAGATATCTTGTCATCATCGGATAGATGCCAGCTCCTTGCAGGTGCAAACTACGTAGGCGTTCCACCTGAGCAGCGGTCAAATGAACAGGCTGATGTGTACCTGCTGTCCAGAAATGAGGTATACTTTCCTGATTCCATTCCTTCTTCAATTGATCCGGATCGGTATGTAATATAGCTGCCAACTGTATCATCTCGGAGCCTTCTAATGCCCCATGCTTGCGTAATGTCTCTAATGGACTTGCCTGTGGAAAAATAACCAGTCCCCATTGCAGCTTACCGGTCAATGCCTCACCCTTGTAATCCGTAAATTGTCCCCGCCCCGGGTCAAGCATCACCCCGCGTTCACGCTGCAATACAGACATTTCACGTACCGTTCGCTGAAATCCAGGCATCGTCTGATTCACCTGAACGATCTGAACCCATCCCAATCGTAATATAAGCAATCCAAAGACAAGAGTTAGAAGAATACAAGTTATATAGATTCGCCGTTTCGCAAGGAGATGCATCCCAATCTCACCTTTTGTCGTTTTGACATATTATTGCTGATATGGCTTGGAATTATCCGGTAAACAAAAAGAAAACCTGTCCCATGTGCGGGACAGATTCTCCTCATTTCAACCCTGGCTTGTTACACCGTAAAGCGTGACAAAGTTTCTTTCAGTTCAGTAGACACATTCTCCAGTTTGCCAGACAGATTAACCAGCTGGTTACTGATATTTTGCTGTTCACTGCTCAAGGAAGCTACTTCTTGGGACGTTGCAGAAGATTCTTCAGCTACAGCGCTGACATTGCTCATGGCTTCAGACAACGTACCTTGAGATTTGTTCAAATCTCCAATAGAACCTGTCACCATGCCCAGACGTTCCACAAAGGCACCCATCTGTTCCTGTACGGAAGCAAAGATGACGTTGGTGTCTTTAACCGCATCCATCTGTTCCTTGAATAACGGATAAGCTGCCGACAAAGCATCCACGGTCTCATTCATTTCAGTCATGATTTTGTCTGTAATCTCTCCAACCATCTCAATGGATTGTCTGGATTGAGCCGCGAGCTGACGCACCTCATCAGCCACCACCATGAATCCGCGTCCGGCTGCACCGGCACGTGCTGCTTCAATGGTTGCATTCAGGGAAAGGATATTTGTCTGTTTCGTTATGTTTTGCAGCACTTCAAGCACTTTCAGAACAGAAGACGTACTCTCTTTCAGCGAATCAACCTTATTCACCAGTGCACCAATCATTTCTTCTGTCTTCTGTGTTTTGGTCATCAACTGATTCAGATGTTGTGTTCCTGTCTGACTGGACTTCTCTACATGACGAGCAGAATCACCCATCTGTTCATTAGCAGCGATTACACTCTGCATCTGACGAGAGATATTGTCAGTTAATTCATTGCCACGTTCCGCTTCAGTTGCCAAACTGCCTGCACCGCCTGCGATCTCTTCTGTAGCTACGGCAATCTCCGAAGCAGACACAGCCGTTTTCTTGGATGCACTGCTCAGCTCAGAGGCCGTATCCAATACTTCCTGCGCAGAACGATTGGTTTGTTCAACCAGCTTAGTAATCTGCTCCATCATCAGATTGAAGGCGGATGAGAGCTGACCGATTTCATCCTGGGAGCTATATGGTGTACGAACTTTAAGATTACCTTTCGCACCTTCCTGCATCAGGTCTTTCAATTTGCCGAGTGGACGAGCGATCATACGCACCATCCAGATCCCGATCAATACTGCAATCCCCGCATCAATCAGCGCCATCCACAGGGTCAGGGTCAGAATGCCCTTTGCATCCTGAACCAAAACAGAGGTAGGTATCATACCAACCAGTTTCCAATTGGATGTATCCATCGTACTGTATACAGCCAGCATTTCCGTAGATTTGCCATCTACCGTATACTCCGTATTCGTGCTACCTGCTGGTTCGGTCAACTCTTTGACAAATGCAAGCTCTGTATCTTGTCCCGTACGATCCGAGATGGAGGATGCAACCACTTTATTATCGGGAGCAATCAGTTGAAGAACAGCTCCTGAACCCAAATCAAGCGATTTCAATTGTTCCTCCAGAACTTCCAGTTTCAGTTCAATAACCAGAACATACGACTGGGTCGTTCCTTGCAGGTTTTTCATTGAACGTGCAATTTTAAACGTTGGCGTTGAGCCATCTTCTTTGACCTCTGTTGGAAGCCAGCGATAACCGCCCGCCTCAATTAACTCACTGTACCATGCTTCCTGGCGAATGCTGCCCATGGATGAACTGTTGCTGCCGGTACCCATAATGGACTTTGTATCGTCCGTAGGTACCAAATAAATCGCTTCCATAGATTTATTTGTAAATGCAACATTGGACAGTTGCTTGTTGATTGAACTTGAGTTCACGAATGTATCATACGCAGTCAAATTCGTATCTGACATTTTTTGTAGCAAGGACTGCATTTCCGGATCAAAGAAAATCTGTGTGGATGTATCCACAAATCTCTCCAAAATAATGTCCATTTTTTGTTTGGTCTGATCAATTGTCTCCTGATTGGCACGCGAGGCATTTTTCTCTATCGTACCTTTGGCCTTCGAATAGGATAATAGACCTAAACTCACTACAAAAATCATAATTCCCGCAAAAAAGATCAAAAACAGTTTAACCCCTACGGATTTAACCGGATTTGCCTTCTTAATCTGTTGGAAAGAAGACCCTCCAAGGTTTTTCCAATCCCGGTTTTCTAATTGTTTTTTTACCCAATCGGTCTTGATCCAGCCCAGCTTCAATTTACTACGGTCAAACTTAAGTAATTTTATCCCATTCCCTGTAATTTTACTTTTACCTACTTTTTCTTTCTTCACTTTCTGAACCTTCTCAGGATTAACCTGCTCGACTTTTGTCACTTGCTCCCCACTGTCTTTCTGCTTCTTTTGAACCATTCCCATTCACCTGCCAGTTATTTACTTGTTAGATTTTTCTTTCTCTCCCCTATAAATATGTAGTATTCGACAGCTTTCTTCGTTCCCCTTTCATTTCCCAGAAATATTTTACAACTTTATTCCTATTTTTCTATAAAAAAAAGACCCCCATATGCCGATAAACGGAGGTCCTACATGCTAACTTCATAACACTATTTTGTTAAATCATAATACAATATTGGCACAATGTAGGTATTTGAGCCTACTTCTTTTTTCTCATCATATCGAAGTACGAAACCGGTTGATCTACCTTCATTTTAATCAGTTGCAACGGGTGACGAGCAGCATCCAGAACATTGCCTTCTTCATCCTGTATTTCGCCGACCACCTGTTTGAAAAAGTGACCTCCCGGACCGAAAAATTCGATTTCCTGTCCTGGTTTGAAGTGATTGCGCTGTTGAATGGTTGCCATTCCTGTTTCAGCATCATACCCCATAACCAATCCAGCGAAGTCAAAAGGTACGGCCTTTTCTTCCGGTTCATAGATATGATCTTCATGGTCTGGTGTATCATAGAAAAATCCGGTATTCAGCGGGCGATTCGCCGCTTTGTTCATTTCTTCAACCCATTCAGGTTTCAGAACATAATTTTCCGGGTCTGCCATATAGGAATCAATAGCTTGACGGTAGACGTTAACCACAGTTGCCACGTAGTGGATCGATTTCATACGTCCTTCGATCTTGAAACTGTCCACACCCACATCAATCAACTCGGGAATATGGCCAATCATGCACAGATCCTTAGATCCCATGGAGAATGAATTATCCTGTTCCTCGAACAGGGGAAGCTGGTTCTCACCCAGTTTGAATGGTGCAGGTGCCTTCGTCTGCATGTCCTCTTCGCTGACCCACACCGTATCTTCTCTCGCATCCTCGAACAGATCATACTTCCAGCGACAAGACTGGCAACAGCCGCCCCGGTTGGAGTCCCGATCCGTAAAATGGTTCGAGAGCACACAACGTCCGGAATACGACGAACACATCGCCCCATGAATAAAGGCTTCAATTTCGATATCCACATTGGCCTTGATCTCTTCAATCTCTTCAAAGCTGGTCTCACGTCCGAGAACAACACGTGGAAGTCCTTCATCTTTCCAGAACTTCACGGCTTGCCAGTTGAGTGTGGATTGTTGAGTACTTAGATGTACCTCAAGGCCTGGCACAGTACGAAGCGCTACTTCAATAATAGCCGGATCGGCTACGATGATCGCAGAGATTCCCGCATTATAGAGGTTTTGCAGATACGTTTCGATACCCTCAACATCCTCATTATGTGCATAGATGTTTGTCGCTACGAACACCTTGGCTCCATACTTTTTGGCAAACTCCACACCTTCACGCATCTCTTCAAAGCTGAAGTTATCCGCGTTGGAACGCAGTCCATAGGCTTGTCCACCGATATATACGGCATCTGCACCGTAATGGATCGCAAATTTCAGTTTTTCCAGATTACCCGCCGGAGCTAGCAGCTCCGGTTTGTCCAGACGGTTACGTTTACCCGAAAACTTCCGCTGTACCGCCACTGTTTCCATTCTGTTCACCTCGTCTATTAATACACTTGTTCTTTATAGAAAAATCCAAACGACAATTCACGTTCAGGGTCCTGTAACTTGCGCACCTCAGCGAGCCACTCTTCAGAGAAAGCATATGCATCAGCATCGGCTACATAACTGTCAATCGCTGTCCGATATGCACGTACAACAGCTTCATTGTAGGTGAGTGATTTTAACATACCTTCAATTTTGAAACTGTGCACACCCGCCTCCATCAACAGATGAAGATCTTCGAGGATACATATATCCTCAGAGCTCATAATGTGTGTGCCGTTAATGTCCTCATAGATCGGGAATTTCTCATCCCGGCGTTCAGCCTCGATCAGGAACAATCCCCGTTCTTTGCCCAGATCTCCCTCAACCGGCCGCCCTTGATGAGCCATATAACTTTGCACCAGACTGCGCTTGGAATGATAAATATTCGTCATACCATGCACCTGAACCTGAGCTTCCACTTTCAGAAAAGGGACCATTTCCGTCAACTCGTCCATATTCAACTCACGGGCAAGCACAACACGACTAGCTCCCTTGGTTCCCCAATAGTTGGCCGTCGCATAGTTCGTTGAAGTCATCTCCGCATTCCAGTGCAACTTCACATGTGGCGCGTATTCCTTCATGGTGGCCAGCACGGATGGGTCATTAAACTCCACACCATCAATACCGATTCTGCCAAGTGCTTGAACATATTCAGGCAATTCTTTCAACAGTTCGTTGGACATCAGATTAGTCATGGATACATACACACGCGCCTGATGTTTGGCTGCAATGGCAACCACCTCTGCTGTCTCTTCCACGCTAAAGCTGCCTGAAAGACGCATGCCGAATCGATCATCTCCAATGACCAGAGCATCTGCTCCAGCCTGGAGAAGCACTTCTGCCTCTTTCACATTCGCTGCTGTAACGAGCAGTTCATGTTTCTTACTCATATAATCCCCTCCGCTTATTGCGCAGCCTTACTTTTGGCTATATTTTGCTGGTGTTCCTTATACGTTTTGGCAAATAGATGTCCAGACGAGCCATCCTTTTTTGTCACATAGAACAGATACTCCGAAGCTTCCGGATTTAGCGCTGCCTCAATGGACGGAAGACTTGGACTGGCAATTGGACCTGGTGGCAAGCCCTTGTTCAGATACGTATTATAGGGACTTTTCACCTTTAGATCCTTGAAAAACAATCGTTCCTTCGGTCTGTCGAGCAGATATTGCACGGTAGCATCAATCTCCAGCTTCATATCCTGATTGATCCGGTTGTAGATTACACCTGCAACCAGAGCACGTTCCTCGTCCACTACAACTTCTTTCTCCACGAGTGACGCGATCGTCAGCAGTTCATGCAGGGAAAGGTTCTTTTCCTGGAGCTTGGCTTCCAAATCAGGAATGGAATTAATCTTGGTCTGGAATTCTTCCAGCATCCGTTGCATCACATCATGCGTGGAACTTCCCTTTTTCAGCTCATACGTCTCCGGGAACAGATACCCTTCCAATACGTAGCGAAGTTCTTCATCCACTGGAATATCTTTGATGATATCTACATCAAAGGCCGAAGGATCATTGGCCAGCTTGATGAATTCATCCCGATCTACAACATGCTCATAAGAAAGCTTACCCGCCATTTGCAGAACGTTATAACCCTCCGGAATCGTAAATTTCACCATTTCTTCCGGTACAACTTCGCCACTACTCAGCTTGTTAACAATCTCATCATATGTCACGCCAGGATTCATAGAATATGTACCCGCCATGAAATTAGAACCTAGTTTCTTCCACTTTAAATACCCTTTAAAGGTTAGCCCGCTTCGAATGAGGCCTTCTTCTTGAAGCTGATCCGCGATTTTCGAAGTTCCCGATCCGCTCTTAATCTCGAATACGACCGGTTCTGTAGAAGCTTCCACAGGACGCATCATACTCCATACGTAACCGCCTGCGCCTCCGGCAAGAACTACAATGATAAGCAGTATGACTACTATTGCTTTCCCTTTCAAAAAAGAAACAACTCCTTTACACAACCAAAAAGAGCGGACTTCTCCGCCCTCCCGGTTTCTTCAATTTGAAGCTGATTAATCTTCGTCAATGGGGAGAGTACATTCATCATAAAGCTCCGAGATGTTCTCCCACTCATCATCATCGTCGATCGTAACTAACTCTGGCATGATCTGGTCTTCACTTCCAGGTGATACCCGCAGAAGTTCAACCTCGTCATAAGGTCGCAACGAACTGCGGAGCACCGCGTACTGCTGACCGTTCACTTCGAACTCAGCCAACAAGTCATACGGTTGTGATTTACCGTTCTCTTCTTCGAGCTCAACATGAGCACCGAATGCCAGACGCAGTGAATCTGTCCATTTCAGGTCTTTGCGGCTATATTCCGTCATTTAGTTCGCTTCCTCTTCATCTTCAGCAAGAAATGTATTAAACGTCTCCTCGACGATATCCCATTCGGCATCATCTTGGATGACGAAAAGTTTAATATCGTCGCCCTCTTCTTCATAACGGAATGCATATACATCCGTTTCGCCATCTTCAGGTTCAACCGGAGCAACCATCATGTACTTGGCCTCCGAACCATCTACTTCAAACTTCATGATGACTTCAAATTCCTCTTCATTACCCTCGTCATCCGCAATGTAAATAATTTCCGCTTCTTCTTCCATACCCAGTTGATCTTCAGCCATTGTTGATCCCCCTCACCTTCTACTATTGGCATCCAAATAATTTTGCAAAATCAAGCTTGCGGCCATTTTGTCCACAACCTGCTTGCGTTTTTTCCGACTGACATCCGCTTCGATCAGCGTACGTTCTGCTGCCATGGTTGTCAGCCGTTCATCCCAAAGGTGAACAGGTAAATTCAGTTCATCCCGCAGGCGATCGGCAAAAGCAATGCATATCTCACCGCGCGGTCCTACGGTGCCGTTCATGTTTTTGGGAAGTCCGACTACGATCTCACTAATCTCATGCTCACGCACAAGTTCGGCAATCCGAGCGAACTCGCCTTCATCACGGCGGCGTTCTAGCACTTCCAATCCCTGGGCAGTCCAACCGAAGGCGTCACTCGCGGCAACTCCGATTCTTCGGTCCCCATAGTCCAAACCTAATATTTTCATCCATGCTCTCCCATCCTGGGGCCTGCTCAGGTCGATTACAAATAATCGCCTTCTCAAGCTTCAGGCTGTCTTCTGTCGGTTCATTTCCCGCTGCCTGCAAGGCTGCAACACAGCGGAAGCGGCGTACATTACCGGTGATTGGCCAGATAGGAACGTACAAGCTCTTCAATCAGCTCATCGCGCTCCTTTTTACGGACCAGACTACGTGCGTTGTTGTGACGAGGAATGTATGCCGGGTCTCCGGAAATCAGATACCCAACAATCTGGTTGATCGGATTATACTCCTTATCGACCAATGCATCATATACCGTGAGAAGAATCTCTTTGGATGATGCTTCCTGTTCGTCACCTTTCACATTAAATTTAACCGTCTTATCCATGGAGTCCATTGATGACACCTCGCTCCTGCATGAACATGGGGACCATGTCCTGCCGAATTGATTTCTGTTTATATAATAACATATTCTGACTGCCACAAGTAAACAAAGGATAAGGCAATTGTGTTTTTTGCTTGTCCTTTACTGGCTTCAGCATATTGCATCATTCGATTCCACACGCTCTCGGGTACAAAAAATAAACGAACAAAACCATTTCGATTTATTTTTTGACGATTGAAAGCCGTTCAATGGATTTATGCATTATGCCCGCTAACCAGCGAAACTGCCAGTTTCAGCGCTTCATCCAGCTTGGTCGCATCCTTACCTCCGGCTTGCGCCATATCTGGACGTCCACCGCCACCGCCGCCGCAAACTGCTGCGACTTCTTTGACGATTTTGCCTGCGTGTAATCCTTGTTTCACTTGTTCAGCAGGTACTGCTACAACAAAATTCACTTTGCCGTCCGCTGGAGCACCCAATACGAGTACCGCGTTAGGCAATTTTACTTTCAACTCATCTGCCACTGTACGCAGCGCATCCATGTTCGGAGCATCTACGCGTGCTGCCAGCAATTGTGTATTTCCTGCTTGTACCACTTGATCGGTCAATTGACCCGCTTCCATGGCACTCAGCTTGCTTTGCAGGGATTCAGTCTCTCTGGCTGCTTCTTTCAGTTGTTGGTTCAGACCTTCAATCCGTTTAGGTACATCAGCCACATTTGCTTTGAGCAGTGCTGCTGATTGTTTAAGCAGTTCCAACTGGCTTTCCACATACAGATATGCGCCACGGCCAGTTACAGCTTCGATCCGACGAACGCCGGAGCCGATTCCGCTCTCGCTCACCAGTTTGAAGATTCCAATCTCTGAAGTATTATTTACGTGACAGCCGCCACAAAGTTCCAAACTGTAGTCTCCAACTTGAACGACACGCACAATATCTCCATATTTTTCGCCAAACAGGGCCATCGCACCCATTTCTTTGGCTTCATCAATAGCCTTCAGCTCAATGTTCACGTTCAGACGATTCCAGATCTGTTCGTTCACCTGACGCTCAATTTCTGTCAACTCTTCCGGCGTAATACTACCGAAGTGAGAGAAGTCAAACCGCAGACGCTGTGGCTCTACGAGCGACCCCGCCTGGTTTACGTGAGTTCCGAGCACATCTTTGAGTGCCTTGTGCAGCAAGTGGGTAGCCGTATGGTTTTTGATAATGTCGCCACGTTTCGCTGAGTCCACTTCGGCATTGATCACATCGCCTACACGCAGTTCACCAGACTCCACAGTCACCAGATGTACATGTTGTCCAAGTGGAGCTTTGAACAAACCTTGTACTTTCGCTGATACACCAGCACCTCGCAACAAGCCCTGATCACTCACTTGGCCGCCACTTTCCGCGTAGAACGGAGTCTTGTCCAGAACAACCTGACACGTCTGTCCTTCGCCTACAGATTCAACAAGGGCATCACCAGCTACGATGGCTACCACTTTTGCTTCCGTCAACAGGTCAGTATAACCAACAAACTCGCTTTTAACCTCCAGATCAGCAAGTGGTCCGCCTTGAACTTTCATGCTCTCGTTCTCTTGGCGCCCAGCACGTCCAAGCTCACGTTGTTTCTGCATGGAAGCATCAAAACCTTCACGGTCCACAGTCAGACCATGCTCTGCGGCATAATCTTCTGTCAGGTCAAACGGGAAACCGTACGTATCATACAGTTTGAAAGCTTCAGGTCCGCTAATAACGGTGCGTCCTTCGGATTTGGCTGTGCCGCTGATATCAGCCAGAATAGCCAGACCATCTGTGAGTGTTTCGTGGAAACGCTCTTCCTCGGTTTTGATTACTTTGGCGATGAACTCCTGTTTGTCTACTACCTCAGGGTAGTACATGCCCATCACTTCACCAACGGTTGTTGTCAATTCATACAGGAATGGACGGTCAAGCCCAAGCACTTTTCCATAACGAACTGCACGGCGAAGCAAGCGACGGATGACATATCCACGTCCTTCATTACTTGGCAGAACGCCATCACCTACTGCAAAAGCAACCGTACGGATATGATCGGCAATGACTTTCAGTGCAACATCAATCTCTACGCTGTCGTTATATTTCACACCCGCAAGAGCGGCTGTTCTTTGAATCATCGGTTGGAACAGGTCTGTGTCGAAGTTGGAATCCACATTTTGCAGAATGGAAGCAAAACGCTCCAAACCTGCACCTGTATCAATATTTTTGTTAGGAAGCGGTGTGTAGCTACCATCTTTGTTATGGTTGAACTGGGAGAATACCAGATTCCATACTTCCAGATAACGTTCGTTTTCCCCACCTGGATACATTTCAGGATCACTCATGTCGTTACCATAAGCTTCGCCGCGGTCATAGAAGATCTCGGTACAAGGACCACATGGGCCTTCGCCGATATCCCAAAAGTTTTCATCCAATTTAATGATACGCTCAGCAGGCAGTCCTACTTTTTCGTTCCACAGTTTGAAAGCTTCTTCATCTTCCGGATATACCGTTACGGAAAGACGTTCCGGATCGAATCCGATCCACTCTTTGCTGGTCAAGAATTCCCAAGCCCATGTTACGGTCTCCTCCTTGAAGTAATCTCCAATAGAGAAGTTGCCAAGCATTTCGAAGAACGTATGGTGACGACGCGTTTTACCAACATTCTCGATATCATTGGTACGGATACATTTTTGGGAGTTCGCTAGACGCGGGTTCTCCGGCTTCTCACGTCCGTCAAAATATGGTTTGAGCGGTGCCATACCTGCATTGATCCACAAAAGAGAAGGATCGTTGTGAGGTACGAGCGATGCGCTCGGCTCGATTTTGTGACCTTTACTTGCAAAAAACTCTATCCATTTGGACCGGATTTCACTGGCTTTCATACTGGATGCCCCCATTAAATTATAATAGTCCGTTGCGTATTCGCTCCGGTTGGTCAACATTGTTTTTGTAAAAATAAACACAAAAAACGCCCCTGAATAATCAGGGACGATGTTATCGCGGTACCACCCTGGTTATTGCTGTTCATCCCTTGCTGCCCGGACAAACAAACAATCTCCTCGTTCATGCGAAATAACGGTCGCTCCCGGCAGGGTTGTCCTGCACTCCGAAATTAGCTTTCCGCCGCTTCATCTTTCAAGACTCTTCCAGCCATCAGTTCAGGCTCACCCTGATCCGATGAAGTCTATTCTCTGAGGAAAGGAACCCTCGGCGTACTTTATTTCATCATCGATTTCATGTTCTCAACATACACACTCATTATATCGATAGCACAAGCGGGTGTCAACGCGACCTCTTTGATGTTTTCCCCCTGATAATTAGTCGGTCCTTCGTTTGATGTAATAGGCGAAAAAGTGTTGCACAATCACCTTCAGCACGGCAAAAACGGGTACTGCCAGAATTAAACCTACAATGCCTGCCAATTCACCTCCGACGAGCAGTGCAAATATAATCGACAGTGGATGCAGATGCAACGTACGTCCCACCACCTGAGGAGAAATAACGTTACTCTCCAACACCTGGCACAGTGTGTTCACAATGACAACAAGTAGTACCATTTTAAACGATACGGTTGATGCCATGACCACAGCAGGAGCAGCTCCGAGGAACGGCCCCAAGTAGGGCACAATGTTAAACACAGCTACAATGCTTGCAAGCAGCAGGGCATACGGCATATCAATGATGATATAACCAATGTAGGCAAAGATACCAACAATGACACAGACAATAAACTGTCCCCGAATATAGTTCCCCAGTGCAGTATCGATCTCTTTCATTACCGAGACAATCGCTTTCCGACGTGAACGAGGAAGATACGCCACAATGGTGCGTTCAAACACCTCAAAGTCTTTTAACATATAAAAGATCAGAAATGGCACGATAAACACATTGAATAACACATTAATGGTCGCCCCGATATTGTCCATGAGCACAGCAATTCCCTGAGTTAGTCGATCCTCCATCTGAAAAAACCAGCTGTTCATGCCTGTTCGCACACTTGGCGGCATTAATTTGTGATCCATATTGTTCATCAGGCTCTGGGCACGCATGGACAGTTCCGGCATATGCTCGTTGAGTTCCCCCAGCTGTTCAATCAAAACCGGAATGACATTCATCAGAATGACACCGAGGCAGGTAAGGAAAAAGGCATAAATGAGTAGTACCGCAATTGTACGCGGCACCTTGCGCCCTCCCAGCATGCTGACAATCGGATTAAGTACATAGGATATGATAAGGGCTACGATAAAGGGTGCCAGCACTGTTTTCAGGAACGCATATATGTGAAGCAGTAAAGGCCGCAGCAGCCAGATAAAATATAAAATGATCAATCCGAGCAGCAGCCAGATCGCGTAACGGAACAGCTTGTTTTTGGTTAATTGCTCCACTTGCATCTCTCCTTTTGGACTGGCTCTGAGAGTCAGTATATGTAGGAAAGGTAATATTTATTAACACATCGCAGAAGTGGAAAGGAGCAATCCGAACATTTTTTCCTCAAACCAAAAAACGCCTCCTTCATCAGAGAAGGAAGCGCATTTTGCAGTACGGGTTAGCATATAATCAACCATACACCAGCCGAACCACTATGTAACCGCATCTATATACATCTGCCAACAATTAACGACAGCCTCCCATGACAGACATTGTCATGAAACCGCATATAGAGGAAGTTATTCTGCTTATTAAGAAGAAGCGTGAAGATGAGGGAAGTCTTGTGGCAGCTCGTCCCCGAAAAACAGATCATCCAGGGAGCTCAGCGTACCATCTTCTTCCACCTGATATACAGACATTTTCTCACCGTTCACCGTTAATTCGATAAAGCATCCCCAGCAATAAAACTGGTGGGAACCAATTTTCCCGATATCTTTGGAACTACAGTTTGGACATTTCATATTCATTCACCTATCCATTAACAGAATGAATGGCATTTTCCAAGCGTTGTTCACTCAGAGACGGCACCATAATGGCACTTTCCCCGATGGACATATCGCTTGTACATGGCAGCCATTTGCGGCCCTCGATCAGATCGGACACAAAACCGTCCGTAATTTCAATCCCTATTATTGTATTTCCCAACTCTTGGTCAAAATAAACATCGGAGACACGCCCAAGCAGCAAACCTTCTTCGGTGAGCACGGACATCTCCTTCAATTTAGACCGACCGAGGAGGTACGTGTATTTTATGTCGTCGGCTCCCGTCTTGCGGACAGCCTGTTGATTACGGATCATGACGGCATCTTCGCCGTAGGCAACGATATCTTGCCACTGCACGATTTTGACATGATTGGTAAACAGACCTTTGTTCTCAAGCTCAATGCCTTCGATCTCCCAATCATCATTCACAATGAAATCCTGGATTTTACCGACCTGCTTCCCGTCCTCAACATCAAAAACGGCAAGTCCGATCATTTCCTGAAGCTTCATCGCTGGGTCCCCCTCATCTTCTTATCATTAAATAGGCGCGGCGCTATTGCTAGGTATGCCCAAAGTTGATGAGTGGCAATCAGACGCCGATCATCAAAACCGCTTCTATCCAACCGATGAAATGGAACTTCTTCCCTCCTTCTGTTCCATGTGTAAAGTTCCCCTTAGGGTCTATTACGCAGTCGTCCAAGAATGGTTCCAATTTTTTCGGCGGTTATCATGATTTCTTCCGTAGTATTACCCAATCCCCAGCTAAATCGAATCGCAGAGTGTAAAAATGTTTCAGGCAATTTCATCGCTTTGAGCACATGAGAGACTTCAAGTGAACCGGAAGTGCAGGCAGAACCGCTTGCAACAGCAATCCCTTCCATATCCAGATTCATTAACATCGTTTCTGTGGACACTTCCGGAAAGCTGATATTCAGGATGTTTGGCAGCGTATGCTCCAGGTGTCCATTCACGTGAAAGTGCTCCGTTCCCACATGAATTTCAAGCTGTTCCAACAAAAGTTTACGCAATTCCAAATCATGCTGACGATGCGCCTCCGTCTGTGCTGATGCAATCTTGAGCGCCTCTGCAAATCCGGTAATACCTGCGATATTTTCCGTACCAGCACGACGCTGACGCTCTTGCAATCCACCGTGAGCTCTTGCTTCCAGCACAATTCCTCGTCGTACATAGAGTGCACCTACGCCCTGAGGTCCATTGATTTTATGCGCTGAGAAGCTGATCAGATCCACAGGCAGTTCCTTACAGGAAATATTCTGGCTGCCCAGAGCCTGAACTGCATCGGTATGGAAAAGGATATTATGCTGACGTGCAAGCTCACCCACCTCACAGATCGGCTGAATTGTGCCTACTTCATTGTTGGCATACATCATGGTAATCAACACCGTATCCGGTCGAATAGCCTCTCGCAACTCATCCAGATTTATTCGTCCATAATGATCAACAGATAGATAGGTTACTTCATAACCTTGCCGCTCCAATTCCTGACACGTATGCAAGACAGCATGGTGCTCTATTGCGGTCGTAATGACGTGTTTCCCCTTATCCTGCCTGGATGAGACTGCTCCAAAGATTGCCAGATTGTCGCTCTCCGTGCCACCTCCGGTGAATACCAATTCGTCCGGGAAACAGCCCAAAGACGCCGCAATGACATCCCTTGCTCCGCTGACAGTCCGTTTGGCTTCACGCCCAAAGGCATGGATACTTGATGCATTGCCAAATTGTCCTGTCATGACGTTCATCATCGCTTCTGCGACTTGTGGATGCATAGGTGTCGATGCGGCGTGATCCAAATAAATTCGTTTCATTTATCTTCACTCCGTTATATGTTAAATTTCTATCTGATGGCAAACTGTCAAAATTGGAAACTGAAACGGATGCTCTATTGTCACATCTTCGTGTATAATGTTCTAATATCCATTTCAAAAAGGAGAGAGAGACATGAGTGATCCCATTCTCGGTCAGATTCTGAATCAGCTTCAACAAATGGACAAGCGGTTCGACAACATTGATGGACATCTTGGAAAAATAGACAACCGACTCGATGTTATGGAAGAGAGGCTCGGTGCCGTAGAGAACAGACTCGACACTGTTGATCGCACACTTAATGTTATTGACGACAGGCTCAATAAGGTAGATGGCAGATTGGATACCATCGAGGAACAAACTAAAAACATACCGCTTCTTCAACAAGCTGTTCTGGAAACACTAACCGTTACTAAACGTCTTGACGCTTCCCACTCCGCCTCTGAACGCAAAGTAACTACCGAATTGAATACACATCAGCACAGCATTGATATTTTGAATCGCCGTCAGTTACGCATGGAAGCCGATATAGAAACCTTAAAAAGTCGCTGATTTACAAGTGATCCAGTTAAGTTCACACTTGACCATCTTGTAAATTCCGCGGCTGAATACATAGCCCTGCTCAATTAAAATAATCTGTAGAAATTGAAGAACAAAGTACCCATTGGCATGTCTAAAGCCCCCAAGTTGGGGGCTTTATTGTGTCTTCTGTGATGCGAATTAATGATCTTAAATGTAAAACATGTAGCTATCTTTTTTGTCCTGATCCTGGAAGGTAATCAGGTCTTTCAGTGTTGTGGAATCCAACACTTCCGCAATGCCGTCACGAATACGCAACCATAGATCACGCTTCGCCGGATCATCTTCCTCTGTGAAATCTACTGGAGAGATTGGCCCTTCCAGTACACGGATTACATCGCCTGCAGTTACGGTTGCAGGATCACCCGCAAGGATATAACCGCCGTAAGCACCTCTAATGCTTTTCACCAGTCCTGCATTACGTAGTGGAGCAATCAGTTGCTCCAAGTAATGCTCCGAGAGCTGGTTGCGCTCAGCAATGCTTTTAAGTGATGTAGGGCCTTCGCCTATTCTGGCAGCAAGCTCCATCATGATTGTGAGGCCGTAACGGCCTTTTGTCGATATTTTCAAAGGAGTCACCTCTTTCAATTTTCAGAAACGATTGGAAACTTTATATTTAATCCTATGGTCCATGACCGTATGTTTCACGATCTGTCCACAGCGGAGATGCATTGAGATTAGCATAAACCTTCTAATCCTCCGTATTCCGATCATAACCCTCAGCTAATGTTAACATATCTGCATGCTTTATGGAAAAGAAAGATTGACGATATTCCAAAATGTGCGTCTGTGGCGGACACTATCCAAAATTGGCCGGGTGTATCGTATCTTGAGTCCGGTTATGCTAGAATAAGAAACGAAACACATTTATATATAGAAATGGTGATAACGATGTCCAAAACAATTGAAAATACACGGGTCGTCGTTGGCATGTCCGGAGGTGTCGATTCTTCCGTTACCGCACTGCTGCTGAAAGAGCAAGGGTACGATGTCATCGGCATTTTCATGAAAAACTGGGATGACACCGACGAGTTCGGCCACTGTACCGCTGAAGAAGATTCAGAGGATGTACGCCGCGTATGTGAACAGATCGGCATTCCTTACTACACTGTCAACTTCGAGAAAGAGTATTTTGATAAAGTATTTACCTATTTCCTTGATGAATATAAGTTGGGCCGCACGCCAAATCCGGATGTCATGTGTAATCGTGAGATCAAATTTGGTGAATTCCTGAACAAAGCTCTGGATCTCGGCGCAGATTATGTAGCTACAGGACACTATGCTCGCCTGATTGAAGAAGATGGCACACTCAAGTTGCTTCGTGGTGTGGACAACAATAAGGATCAGACCTATTTCCTTAACGCGCTCAATCAGAACCAGCTGTCCAAAGCCATGTTCCCGATTGGTCATCTGCCCAAACCGGAAGTACGCAAAATCGCAGAAGCGGCTGGTTTGTATACCGCCAAGAAAAAAGACAGCACAGGTGTCTGCTTCATCGGTGAGCGTAATTTCAAAGAGTTCCTGTGTAACTATCTGCCTGCCAAAGGTGGAGACATGGTTGATATCGCAACCGGTGAAGTCAAAGGCCGTCATGACGGTCTGATGTACTACACACTTGGACAGCGCCAAGGTCTTGGCATTGGCGGTTCCGGTAATGGTGAACCCTGGTTTGTTGCAGACAAGAACCTGGAGAAGAATCAACTGCTTGTTGTTCAGGGCGATGCCCATGCAAGCCTATACTCCACAGGTCTAACCGCAACGGGTGTGAACTGGATTGCTGGTGCAGAGCACATGCCTAATGTGCCATACCGTTGTACTGCCAAGTTCCGCTATCGTCAGCCGGATCAAGGTGTAACATTGACCTGGCAAGAAGATGGAAGTGTAGATGTACAATTTGACCAGCAACAAAAAGCCATTACGCCAGGACAAGCCGTTGTTTTCTACGACGGAGAGGTCTGCCTGGGTGGGGGTACGATCGATCAGGTGCAAAAAGTACCTGTACCCGCAATGCAATAATAGAGCTTGTCCATTAAAATGCAGATTATACACAATACCGTGTATCCCTATTAAAAAAGCCGTCTTTCATGTATACCATGAAGGATGGCTTTTTTCCTGCTTATTTTTGCAAGAAAATTAAAAATAGTTCGTTATGCAGTCAACCAGACTCCTGCCAAGCAGGCCAACACCCCAACTACAACCGAACTGATGACGTAGAGCGCCGCGCTTGCATATCGTTGTCGACCCATAAGTCCTAACGTCTCATAGCCAAAGGTGGAGAATGTGGTGTAAGCACCGCAAAATCCGGTTCCCCACATCACCCAGATTCCATCTGAGATCATTGCAGATTCATGCCACCCATATAACAACCCAAGCAACAATGAACCACTGATGTTGATGATCCATGTTCCCCATGGAAAAGCCGTTCCCAGCAAGCCAGAGACCCATTTTCCCAGACTGTAACGCAGTACCGCACCCAGCACACCTGCAAAACCAATCCACAGGATCATGAGGCATCACCCTCTTGTCTTTGTGCTCCCAACATACGATGTCCAAGGCTCATTCCCAGCGCACAGAGCAACAATCCTGCCAACAGACTCACGATCATATAAATAGCGGCACTGATCCATTCGCCCCCTTCGGATAAACGAAAAATATCCAGTGTAAACGTGGAGAATGTCGTAAATGCGCCAGTAAAACCTGTGCCAATCGCCAGTCGAAGTTGTGGTGTTATTTTGCCTGGAACAGCTATGGTAAAGAACCAACCCAAAAAAAGGCTACCCATCGCATTGATTAACAGTACCGCCCAAGGAAAGCCCACATGGACAGTTGGTAACGCTAACTGTATGGCATATCGGGTTAATGTACCGAGAAATCCACCCGCCCCTATATACAAAAGCTCTTTCATGTTGTGTGCATCTCCCGAGTGATCTGACTGATCTTATAGATCTCTGCGCCGCTGTTGGTTCAGCCTGATCTTCGATTCGTTACCCTGCTCCGTTGCCTCATAGAATACTCTCCGTGAGAGCTGCTTTGGCAAATATTCTTGTTTCACGTAATGCCCAGGGTAATTGTGCGGATATTGATATCCCTCATGTCCAAGCTTCACGGCACCCGAGTAATGCGTATCTCGCAAGTGAAGCGGAACTTCTGCCGATTTCACCTCATCAATCGCGTTCATGGCTTTGGAAATGGCGGTATACACCGCATTGGATTTCGGACTTTCTACTGCAAACAAAATCGCTTGTGCAATGTTCAGCTTGGCTTCGGGCCAGCCGTTATTCCGGTACGCATCAAGTGCTCCAATGGCCTGGGTCATGGCTTGCGGGTTCGCAAGTCCAATGTCTTCACTGCTTGCTGCAATCAGGCGCCGAATAAAGGTCATCGGGTCCATGCCGAGCTTCTCCACCGCGTATAGAAACCAGAACAGCGCCGCATCACTGGAACCCCGAATACTCTTGTGAAATGCAGACAGCACATCATACTGGGTGGATTCATCTGCCTTCACAATGGGGCGTCGAATAGACTCTTCAGCTACACTAAGCGTAATATGAATGGACCCATTCTTCTCCGGTGGCGTGGTCAACGCAGCCAGTTCAAGCGCGTTAAGCGCACGCCGAATATCCCCGTTGGCCATCGTAGCAATATGTTCAAGCGCCTCATCGTCCGCCTGTAGCTCCATGAACCCCAGACCTTTGTCCGCATCACTCAATGCTCTGCGCATCGCAATAAGCGAATGCTCCTTGTTCAGTGATTCCAGCTGGAAGAGGGTGGAGCGACTCATCAAGGCTCCATTGACATAATGAAAGGGATTCTCTGTTGTCGCGCCGATAAAAATAATCGTGCCCTTCTCTACCGCTGGCAATAGCGCATCCTGACGTGAACTGTTAAACCGATGTACCTCGTCGAGGAACAGAATGGTTTTGGTTCCATACAGCTGTTTGTTCGTTTGGGCCTGTTCGATGACTTCACGCACATCCTTGACGGAAGCTTCCACTGCATTCAGACGTACGAACTGTCCTTGCGTTTGCTGGGAAATAATATGTGCCAAGGTTGTCTTGCCACATCCCGGAGGGCCGTATAACAAGATGGACGAAATCTGATCAGCCTCGATGGCGCGCCGGAGTAATTTCCCCGGTCCAATAATATGTTCCTGTCCAATATATTCATCCAGATGCTCTGGCCGCAAGCGGTCCGCGAGCAATCTAGCTTGTGGTTTTGAGTCCTGTTGAAACGAAAATAAATCCATTGCTCATCACTTCCTTAACGGATTGCCTTGCCTTGAGTACAATTACACTTCAGATGGTTCTCCACTCTCTATCATATCATACTCTCGCGGTAACATAGCCATAAATGCATGAAGTGCACTGCTGACAAAGGCATCCTTGCGAGTAATAAAATGAGTCATCATGCGATTCATACCTACGGGGAGTGTATGCGTGCGCAATAATCCATTTTCGATCTGATGCCTAATCACAATCTCTGGTAATAAGGAAATTCCCATACCGGACGTAACTCCACTAATAATCGCTTCAAGGGTTCCGAATTCCATAATTACTGGGCGGGTAACACCACCCACCTCTAACCATTCCTCCAAAACCTGACGATAGGAACACCCCATACTGTAGACAAGAATGGGTTTACTCTTAAGATCTTCATCCGTAGGACCCATACCAGAATAGACAACAAATAGTTCCTCATCAAATACGGGAATAGAAACGAGATCAGGATGATCACAGGGACAGCCTATAAATGCTCCCTCCAATTCATACCCAATCACTTGATCCATAAGCATCTGCGAATTGCCAGTAACCAGTGACAAGGAGACATCTGGATACTGTTTATAATATCTGACGAAAAGTTCAGGTAGTCGCACGGCCGCTGCGGTTTGTGTAGACCCTATTCGCATTGGACCCGACGGTGTGCTCGTTGCCCGAAGCGCCTTGGAAGCATCATTCAGCAAACCAATAATTTTATCTGCATAGGTCAGCAACATTTCTCCGGCTGGAGATAACGTCATGCCTCGGTTATGACGAATGAACAACGTTGTACCTACTTCTGCTTCCAGATGCCGGATTCGTGCCGTTACGTTGGATTGAACATACCCCAGTTTAGAAGCAGCTTTGGTCAGATTCCCTTCCTGTGCAACACACTGAAATATTCTAAGATCCCCGCTTTCCATGGTCCCCCCACTCTGACATCATTCAAAATGATATCCGCTTCATTACCAATCATTATACTTCATGTGTAAACCGGACTACAATTCATGTAGATCCCAAACCAGTCAGCTGACTGGATGATGATAAGGAGTGTTCAGCATGACATACTGGAAAAATAGAGTTGCTCTGATCACAGGTGGTGGAACAGGTATAGGACGTGCTGTAAGTGAGTTGCTCGCTGAACGCGGAGCCTTGGTCGCTGTCAACTATTCCCGCTCACAAGATGTAGCAAGAGAGACTGTTCAACACATTATGGATACGGGAGGCCAGGCATTCGCTGTTCAAGCTAATGTTGCCAATGATCTTGATGTCCGGCGGATGGTCACTACAATAACTGAAACTTATGGCCCGATCACTGCACTTGTAAATAACGCCGGAATCACGCGTCATATCCCCATGCACGATCTGGAGTCTGTTACAGATGACATCTGGAATGAGCTGGTTGATGTGAATGTGAAAGGCATGTTTCATTGCGCTCGTGCAGTGACGGAAGGCATGAGACAGGCTGGCGGTGGTTCTATCGTGAATTTGGGCAGCATCGCAGGCAGTACGGGCTCGGGCTCCTGCCTCCCTTACGCCGTCTCCAAAGCGGCAGTTCATGGGCTGACCTTATCACTTGCGCACGCACTCTCACCACACATTCGGGTGAATGCCGTCGTCCCTGGCGCAGTTGCTACAAGGTGGTGGGCTGGAAACGAGGAGCGAATGTATCGTCTCGGCGGAGAAGTGTTATTACAGCATATTGCCTCACCTGAAGATATCGCACACATGATCTGTGCTGCGCTGGAACAGCAATCTATGACCGGGCAACTAATTACTGTAGATAGCGGACAGACGTTATGAGCTCCAGTCATGATAAAGATACCCGGATCATCAAACCATTGAAATATACACTATTGATCATTTTGACAACGTTAATCATGGGCACTTCTTTTCCAGTTGGCAAGATCGGCATGTTATATGCCCCACCTTTCCTGCTCATGGGCATACGTTATATACTGGCAGGTGGCTTGATGGCCTTGTTCCTTCGTAAACGTCCGTTGCCTACTGGATGGCAGTCTTGGTTGAAAATAATCCTCATTGGCCTGTTCCAATCCGCAGGAGTGATGGGCTGCGCCTACTACAGCATGAACTGGATTACATCCGGTGAATCCGCCATTATTACGTTTACCAATCCGCTACTGGTCATTATCCTCAGTGCTCTTTTATATAGAGTGACCTACCGTTTCAGTCAGTGGATCGGTGTTATACTCGGTTTCATCGGGATTATGTTAACTTTTGGAATGCAGATGAGCTTTAGCCCCGGAACCTGGATTGGATTTGGTGGTGCGATCTCCTTTGCCGTGTCCACATTGCTCATCAAACGCTGGGGCAATGGCTATGATACTTTTGTCTTAACAGCCTATCAGATGCTTGCTGGAGGTGCTGCGTTGCTTCTGCTGAGCGTATGGACTGAACAGCCTCACTTTATGGTCAATACCACCTCGGTTATGGCGCTGCTCTGGTTAACGCTTGTTTGCTCCATCATTCAGTTCTCACTCTGGTTTTATCTGCTTCAGAATAGTGACCCAGCCCAAACCAGTTCGTATCTGTTTCTGGCACCGTTCTTTGGTGTAATGTCGAGTTGGATTTTGCTGGGGGAGCACGTTCAGTGGTTTGCATTGGCAGGCGGTTTACTCATTGGTGTTGGCATATTCCTGGTGAACCGTCGCTCATCCAGAATGAGAAATAGCGTAACATAACTTGAACTTCTTCATCGTTCTTCCTTGGAAAATCAAGCGATTTTCGCACAAAAGCAACAAAAGGCATGCGCTTATGGGACTTTCCCATGAACGTCATGCCTTTTGTTGTATAACAAACTTTATCTAGCCAAGCTCTGGCCAACCCTGAATGGTTACGGACTCGCCATCGGGATTATGTGTTGCAGCCGCATAGATCGGCAGTACACCGTCATGGAACAACCACAACTCGTGCAAGGCACGTGTACAACCAACGTACAACAGCTTTGCATCACCCGCATTTGGCAAATAATGCTTCTGGTCTACGTCTGCCACAATAACGGCATCAAACTCCAACCCTTTAGACAGATAGACCGGTAAAACGGAGTGCCCACCTGTGTACTGCTTTTTGCCACCATCAATCAGGTTTAGATCCCAGCCTGCGTCCTGAAGTTCACGATGAAGTTCCTCTGCTTCATGCAGTGTACGGGTCAGGATGGAGACTGTTCGGTAGTCTTTGACCGTTAACACCTTTAAAGCCTGCTCCAGACTCGCCGTCCGCCCTTCGCCTCCATAAGCCAGCGTCCGAACCGGATCACCACTACGGAAAACAGGAATCGCCGTAATTCCGCTCTTGACGCCACGTTCCAGAATCGTATTGGCATAATCGATAATTTCCATCGTCGAACGATAACTTCGGGTCAATGCAAAGTATGCATTCTGTTCCTCAGGAAACAGAGAACTCATCTCTTCCCACGCATGAACACCACGGTACTCATGAATGCCTTGGGACAAGTCACCCAGTATGGTGAAGGAATGCCCTTTGACAAACTGATCCAATAACGCCACATGAAAAGGGGAAAAGTCCTGCGCTTCATCGATCACAATATGGTCGAATCGCTCCGAACCCTCGATATCATGGACCAGTGTATGAATGTATACTAATGCAGGTAAATCCTCTTCACGGACGATATCCTGTTTCAGATCTGCTGCGGTTTGTTTCATGACCAGTTTTGGAATAAGCCCGCTGAGCGAGGCTGGCACAGAGCCGCCCTTTGCAGCTTTGAACAGCTGTTTGTATATCGTAAGCGGCTCGTATTGAGGCCATTTTTTGGCATAAGCTTTCTCACGAGTAGACGCTTTTTTCTTGCGTTCTTTGCGCACAGCTTCTGGCATCGGTTTCTTAAGTTCCATCTCAATCCAGCGGTGAACCCGCGCCATGACCCGTTCTTTGCGTTTGGCCAACGGATAATGTTTGTATTCCTCACCGAACCAGTTCTCGATCTCCGTCTTGCTGAGCACCTTACCATCCCATGGACTGAAGTCCATATCCGGTACGGAATCCGCTTCCATGCCCGAGAGCCACTCTCGAATAAGCTCCATGAAGCGGATAGATCCTTTGTAACGTCCAGGTACATCATCATTCAATTCAGGTCGTGCATCAGGTTTTTCGAACCAGGTGTTCAAAGTATCCGACGTATTCGCCAAAGGCATCTCCAGCCCCAGCAGGTTCATCGCCCAATCCGGGAATGTCCGCTGTTGAATGTCCCCTACTCCAAGTTCCGGAAGCACATCCGAGATGTAATCCAGGAACATATGGTTGGGTGCAAAAATAACCATTTTCTCCGCAGATACTTGCTCCTTGTACTGATATAGCAAAAAGGCAAGCCGATGCAGGGCAACCGTCGTTTTCCCGGATCCAGCTACACCCTGAATGATCAATGCAGTGTTTCTCGCCGCACGAATAATCAGATCCTGCTCCGCTTGAATCGTAGATACGATATCACGCAGTTTGTTATCCTTGTTCTCTCCCAGACGATAAACGAGGAATTCATCAGATACCGCTGGCTGGTCGCTGTCACGGTTATATGTATCCGCCACACGTTCCAATATCCGCTGCCGAATGACAACGTTTCGTTTCAGATATACGAGACCTTCAATAAGCCCTTCCGGGGCTTCATACGTAGCGGAGGCTTCCCCTCCCGTAAATGAGTAAAACAGGCTTGCGACAGGAGCACGCCAGTCGATGACGAGCGGATGCTCTCCCACCTCTTCGCGGTCTACGCCAATTTTGCCAATATACAGCGGTTTCCGTGCACCACTGCCCTGTTCTTCGAAATCCAAGCGTCCGAAATAGGGTTGCTGCGCGCTCTTGGACAAGGCGGTGCGGCGCTCTTCGCGTCCAGCTTCCAGCACTTGTTCTGTGAAGTCGTGGCCGGTGTATACCGGAATGTTCTGCAGTCGTTCCAGCTGACTATCCACTTCCTCCATCGTTCGCTCTAACCTGTACTCTTCTTCTTGATAGGCACTTTGAAAGCTGTCTGACATGTTTCAGTTACCTCCTAAGAATATGTTTTGCTCTGCATCGCCTAGATCTGGCAATACAAAAGGATACTTACTATATCACATAGGGCAATTGAAAGCCACATCCGTTTTGTAGGCTTACTTTTGTAAGGAATGAAGCTCATCTGAATTGATAATTAATGATGGCACTGACAAGCGCACAACAACCAAACAAAATAAACCACCAGGCCCACTTGTTTCTGGACTGCCTGCGCCTGCTGTTCAATGCGCCGTAAATCCCAATTAGCAGTACGATGGTGGAAAAGCTAATTCCTACGATCCAACCAGCCATTATACCTACCGCCCCCCTTTGTTTTCACTACACACGAACAGTCTCTCATTTCCTGGATTTCAGATGAAAAGCTCCTCCTCGAATATCCACTTGAAATTCACTTTTTCCACTTTTGTGTATTAGATTATTGCTGTCCCCATGAAGGGTAATCAAATCAAATTCACTTTTTAACGCTCCTGATCTTCTTTTATAATTAAAATTCGGAAACCTTCGTTATCTGGAATGGAAACCAATGCCTTTGCCCCTGTGGATACAGAATGTAATTTCTCTGGCATCTTGAGACAGTCCATATTTAATTTTCTGCCTGTTGTGGTAATTTGCAAGTGACGAAACTCCCCCGAAATGTCGATCTTGGCTGAACTGGATTGAAGATTAAGCTTATCTGCACTAAGGTGTTTTACTTTCACTATGGATGCCACTGCGCACAGTTCAAGCTCCTCCATCCTCCCTGATAGATCTACACGACCTGAGGTGATCTTACATTGACAGCGAGTGGCCAGAAGCCGATTCAACCGGAGTTGTCCTCCTGTGGAGTTTAGTAAAATACGATCAAAAACCCGATCAGGAAGCTGAATCTCCAATGCTGTTCTAGCAATATTTATTCCAACGAGGCCTCTCCTTTTTCTCCCGTCCACAATGCTTAAGGTATCCCCTCGTATGTTAACTTGCATCAGCCTTCGCTTGGAAAAGCACGCATCCGCATATTGCATAACGTGAATCAGTTCATCCACACTCGGAAGAACTCTGATATCTCCTGACAACCAATTTAACTGTATATCATGAATGGGTTGATCAATGTCCATGCTCTTGCATATTGCAAGCTCACTACTTTTCAACATCTTTTCCCTCTCCATTTCAAACAATCAGGTATATGTTTATTCCGCCTCCGCATAACCTCCTGTGCTGGCATGGCGATTCGTAATTCGCTGAATGAGCTGTTCGCTAACGATATCTGCTCCCAAGAGCTTCATCATGTGTTGCAAAAACTTAAGCCTTTCCAATGTCTGTGCCTGATCCCGTCCAAAAAGTAGAGGGTTAATCCAGATATTAACGAGCAACATGAAGATTTCAGCACACTCCAGCGGATATTCGACTGAAATGGACCCATCTTCCTTGCCTTGTTCCATAATATTGGAAATAATTCGCGCATCCTTCAGAACACCTTTTCTGATCCCTCCAAGAACAAACTGCGGATTCTTGATCTGAGTGCTTAGAACCTGATCAATTGAGTTGGACTGGATTCCAGGATCAACGATAATATTTTCCAAAATACTGATGAGCTTCTGCCTGGCATTCGGAGCATGCGTGTTCTGGATGAGTTCCATAAACATGTCTTCTGCCCGCCCAAGCTCCTTCTCCATCACAGCACTAAGGATATCCTCCTTGGATTTGAAATGATGATATATTGCACCTTTGGACATACCTAATTCATCTATAATGTCTTGAATACTGGTTTTTTCATATCCCTTTTCGGTAAACATTTGAGTTGAGACAGTCAGAATCAGGTCCAGTGTCTGCTCAGGATATTTATTTCTGGCCATAAGTTCCTCCTTATACATACCAACGGTCGGTATCTATAATATAGAGTATGTTGGTCTTATTGTAAATATGAGGAATTTAAAGGATGAGCAAAAAGGATCTCCGTTGAAATACCTCATGGGTATTACGGAGACCCTGCATTAATGAGAATTACTCTTCGTTTTGTACTGTAGTTGCATTGCCTTCCTGTGCCACAAACTGTTTCTGCGCTAATTCACGGTATACCGGATGATTGCTAATTAATTCCGTATGAGTTCCTGTTCCGGTAACATGCCCATGCTCCAATACAACAATCTGATCGGAATCCACCACTGTGGACAATCGGTGCGCGATCACGATCGTAGTTCTTCCTTCCATCAGATTGGACAATGCTTGCTGTACTTCATACTCCGAGGTGCTGTCCAGACTGGATGTCGCTTCATCCAACATAAGAATATCCGGACTGCGCAGTAAGGCACGAGCAATAGCAATCCGCTGACGTTGGCCCCCGGATAACTTGATTCCCCTCTCGCCCACTTCCGTGTCATAACCCTGTGGCAGCTTGTCGATAAAGTCGGCAGAATAGGCCATCTCAGCAGCTCGCCGGATCTCATTCATCGTGGCCTCACGACCTAATCCGTACGTGATGTTGTCTTTGATTGTACCCGCCATAAGCGGACTTTCCTGAGATACATACCCGATCTTGCTACGCCAGGAGGCCAAAGAATAATCTGTTATGGCTTGTCCCCCATATGAAATGTGGCCTGAATCGGGCATATAAAACTGCTCCATCAAGGAGAACAGCGTTGATTTTCCGCTACCGCTGGGACCGACAATGGCTGTCACTTTTTGTGTAGGTACCGTCAGATTAATCCCGTGCAGCACTTCCTCACCTGTGATATAGGAAAAGTGCACATCATGGAATGCGATCGTCTCATTTCCTTTTGGAGCTACCTTAGTGCTGTCATGTGGCTCTTCCTCATCGGCAAGGATCGCTTGTATGCGCTCCGTTGCACCTACGACTTTTTGCAAACGGGAGTATAACGTCGTGAATTGTCCCATTGGCATAATGACCTGGAACAACAGCAAAATGAACGCAACCAGTTCACCAGGCGACAACAGTCCAGACGCTACGCGCATTCCCCCCACACCCAGAATAACGACCAGTACGGCAGTCATGACAAATGTAAACAAAGGACCGATCAGTGCAAGAATGCGTGCTTCCTGCAAGCCAAAAGCAAACATTTTACGAATCCGGGAATCCCCTGCTTCCACTTCCTGTTTCTCCGTGCCGTAGGCTTTGACCAGACGGATCTCGCCAATAACCTGACTGAGCACGGACGTAAGACCTGCCATCTCGTCCTGCTGTTTCTTCGAGATCTTGTACATCTTCTTACCCACAGGCAACAGGATCAACATCGTAAGTGGCACCAGACTCAGAATAATGAGCGACATCACCCAGTCCAAATAGAACAATAACGCCACGCCACCCACTACAGCAACGATGTTGGACACAAAGGAAACCAGATAGTCTGCGATCAATGTCATGATCTGGCTTGTATCATTCGTAATCCGACTCATCGTATCGCCTGTACGATTGCGGTCGAAATACGGCATTCGTAGCGACAATACCTTGTTCCACAGCTTGGTGCGAAGTGTTGCGACGACGCGTTGTCCGGCGTAATTTAACATATAAATGCTAATACCCGAGGCAATCGCCTGAATCACAAATGCCCCAAGCAATAACAAAATAACAGATTTGTTCAATGCCGAAGTGGTTAATCCATCAATCAGACCTTTGGTCATCAATGGCACGATCAGTCCGGCTGTAGTTTGAATCAGGGTTAAGATGAGGGCCAGAATCAAGATCAGTTTTGGCGGGTTCGTGGAGGCGATAAGCTTGACGAAATCCTTAAATCCCTTTTTTCCTACCTTCGGTTCATTCTGCCCTGCTTGTTGCTGCTCTTCCATTCCCGTTCCTCCCGTTCTCCATCTGCTCACCAGAGATCATACGTATGAACTTACATGACGTTGCCTTTTGTTATTACAAAACTCCATGCAACACAAAGTTGGCTAAAAAGAGGATGGAAATGCCATACATGACCACAGGCACCTGTTTACCTTGACCTGCTGCCAGCTTCGCTAAGGGATAGGCAATAAATCCAAACGCCATACCGTCCACGATGCTATATGTAAATGGAATCATGACCATGATCAGAAATGCCGGGAATGCCTCTGTGAAGTCACCAAAATCCATATCCTTCACACCTTGCACCATCAGCCCACCAATAATGATCAAAATGGGTGCAATCGCACTGTCCGGAATGTAACCGAGTAGCGGGATGAAGAAAAAAGTAGCCCCGAATAACACAGCTGTAACGAGCGGAGTTAAACCTGTGCGACCGCCTGCCGCAATTCCGGCTGTAGTCTCTGCTGCAGCAACTGGAGGACTGCTTCCGAATATGCCTGCCAACACGGTACTAATGGATAGTGCGCGCAAACTTCCTTTGAACCGCTCTGGACGACCAATCATCTGTGTCTGAGCCGTAATTAATCCGATATTTTCGAACACCACAATCAGCAGTAGCAAAAATACCGCGATCCAGAATGCGACATCAGCCAGTTTCATCAAAGATAATTCGCCAAACAAGCCGCCGTATTGACGCAGCGCATCCATAGCTGATACGGACTCACCCGGGTTCACTGCACCAAGTACATAGGCAAGGCCTGTCCCGACCAGAATACTGATCAGAAGTCCACCCTGTACGTTACGTATAAATAAAATCAAGGCAAGCACCAGCGTAACGCAGGCTGTAATGACATTGGGATCATTGAAATGCCCAATCGCAACAAACGTGGTCTGATGTGCGATAACGATTCCACTTTTTTGCAAACCGATAAATGTCAGAAACAAACCAATCCCGACCGTAATGCCATGCTGCAGATTTTTCGGGATTGCTTCGCTGATCATTTTGTATAGTGACGTAAACGCAACAATGGCAAACAGTATACCTGTAACGGTTACAACAGCCAGCGCTTCTTGCCAGCTTAATTTCATGGAATGTACAAGTGTATACGTGAAAAATGCATTAATCCCCATTCCGGGTACCACGATAATCGGTGATTTTCCGCCAAATGCCATGAGCAAACATCCTGCAATGGACGTCAGCAGTGTTCCAACCATAGCTGCCTGCAAAGGCATCCCGGCATCGGAAAGAATTGTAGCATTGACCATAACGATATAGACCACGGCAAAATAGGAAATGGCTCCCGCCACAACTTCCTTCTTCCACTGGTCTCCTGGCTCCATGCCAAGACGTCTGGTCATCCATCCGTGTTTCATTTCGTTCTATTCCCCTCTCTTTAGCCGCAAATTCTTTATGTATGTATCATCATTTCGCGCAGCAGTGAATATCATACACGGTTTTGACTTTGAAGTACATGATGTAACTCTGACATTTATCTAGGGATACAGTTCGGCTATCATAGACGATTGACGTCCCATCAGCCCCTCTCTTGCGAAGTATGATCACACAAAAAAGCGCAGATGCCTTATCAGCATCCACGCTTCTTCAGTTGGCAGCAAGTTACTGCTGCTCGTTCTCTGCAATTTCTAACAAATCCTTAATCGCAACACTGACCATGATCAGTCCAGCTACCGGAGGCACAAATGAGTTACTCGCAGGTGGCTGTTTAGCCTTACGAATTTCCGGAGCATTCTCGGGAACGATTTTTTGTGTTACGTCCTCGCGCGGTTTCATCGGCTTTTCAGTCGAGAAGACCACTTTCACACCTTTTTTGATGCCGTCTTTACGAAGTGTGGTACGCACAACACGGGCAATCGGGTCCATGGTCGTTTTCGAAATATCTGCAACTTGGAATTTCGTAGGGTCCATTTTATTCGCCGCACCCATGCTGGAAATCATCGGAATTTTACGTTTCAGGCACTCTTTAATGAGATGGATTTTGTAGATAATCGTGTCGGATGCATCCAGCACATAATCCAGTTCATATTTGAACAATTCCTCATACGTTTCTTCCGTGTAAAACATATTCAGGGCAATCGCATCACATTCCGGATTGATCAGTTTCACACGTTCCACCATCAGGTCCGCTTTCTTCTGCCCTACTGTCGTGGTCAGAGCATGAATCTGGCGGTTAATGTTGGTGATGTCCACTACGTCTTTATCAATCAGGATGATGCGCCCAACGCCGCTACGGGCAAGAGCTTCTACAGCAATTCCACCTACGCCGCCAATACCGAGCACAGCGACTGTACTATTCTTCAATGTGTCCAGACCTTCAGGTCCGATCGCAAGTTCTGTCCTTGAAAATTGATGGAGCATTGAGAATCGATGCCTCCTTTATTTCTTTTCCGCTACCGGTTTACGGGCTACGCGGATGTGAAGTTGTTCCAATTGTGAGTCATCTACTTCGGAAGGTGCATTCATGAGCAGATCCGTTGCACTTGCCGTTTTCGGGAAGGCAATCGTTTCACGCAGATTCGTGCGGCCCGCCAGCAACATCACCAAACGGTCCAGACCAAAGGCAATACCACCATGCGGTGGAGTTCCATATTCGAATGCTTCCAACAGATAGCCGAATTTCTCATTCGCTACTTCTGTAGAAAGTCCAAGGGCAGCAAACATTTTCTCCTGAACATCACGTTTATAGATACGCATCGAACCGCCACCTACTTCATAACCATTGAGAACAAGGTCATAGGCTTGAGCACGGATTGCACCCGGATCAGTGTCGAACAGATGTACATCTTCGTCTTTTGGACGTGTGAACGGATGGTGTTCTGCCACATAACGTTTCGCATCTTCATCGTATCCGAGGAGTGGGAAGTCCACAACCCAAGCAAATTTGAATTTGCTGTCATCGATCAGACCGAGTTGACGGCCGATTTTCAGACGCAAAGCGCCCAGAACGTCAGCAACCACTTTTTTCGTGTCCGCGGAGAAGAGCAGCAAGTCGCCATCTTCAGCACCTGTACGTTCTTTGACAGCTTCGATTTCTTCAGGCGTGAAGAACTTCACGATTGGCCCTTTGAACTCGCCGTCTTTTACTTGAATCCAAGCCAGACCTTTCGCACCGTAACGTGCAGCAAATGGTCCGAGATCATCGATCTCTTTACGACTCCATGTGCCACAGCCTTTAGCGTTCAGCACTTTCACTTCTCCACCTTTTTCGATGACAGAAGCAAATACTTTCACACCGCTGTTCGCTACGATATCGTTCATTTCAACCAGTTCCATACCAAAGCGCAGATCTGGTTTGTCTGAACCGTATTTACCCATTGCATCTGCATACGTAATCCGTTGGAAAGGTAGTTCCAGCTCAATACCTTTGGTTTCACGCAGCAATTTGGCCATCAGTTCTTCCATCATTGGCAGCAGATCATCCTGTTGCAAGAAAGAAGTCTCGATGTCGACTTGAGTGAATTCTGGTTGACGGTCTGCACGCAGATCCTCATCCCGGAAACAGCGAGCGATCTGATAATAACGCTCAACGCCACCCACCATCAGCAACTGTTTGTAGATTTGTGGGGATTGTGGCAAGGCGAAGAATTCACCTTCATGCACACGGCTCGGTACGAGATAATCACGCGCACCTTCCGGGGAGCTCTTAGTCAGGATCGGTGTTTCCACTTCAACGAACTCTTCTCCATCCAGGTAGTCCCGGAACACTTTGGATGCTTTGGAACGCAGTTTCAGTGTTTCGAACATTTCCGGACGACGCAGGTCCAGGTAACGATATTTCAAACGAAGGGATTCATCAACTTCGACACCATCTTCAATGAAGAATGGAGGTGTTTTGGCTGCATTGAGCACTTCGATTTCTGTGATTTGAACTTCAATTTCGCCAGTAGGCAGGTTTTTGTTAACTGTTTCAGCATCACGTTTAACGACTTTACCCGTTACAGCGATAACATACTCGCTACGTACGCGATCTGCGATTTGCAGAGCTTCACCGGAGTAAGCCGGGTTAAAGACAACTTGTACAATCCCGCTGCGATCACGCAGGTCGATGAAGAGTACGCCCCCCAAGTCACGACGGGTCTGAACCCAACCGTTCAATGTTACTGTTTCACCGATGTGTGCGGGTGTTAATGCGCCGCAATGATGACTTCTTTTCATAACCAAACTCCTCATTATGTGAATTTCCGTTCTGTATGGGCAGTTAGTGCCTGCTCTTCAACAGTCCGGTTACGTGTAGATCATGTATTCGAAAAGGCATGTTACCTCTGGCTCGCCAACTTCCGCTTAATTGGAAACGTCGGTGAACCTCATTACTTTTGCCGGATCAATTGTTTTACTTGAATGTTTAAGATTTAATGTAACACCTCATGCTTATTTACCTTCGCGAATTGCCGCTACCAGATCATCAAGCTTCACGGTTTGTTGCTCACCCGTATCCATCGACTTGAGGGCGATCTCACCACGCTCCAGCTCGTCATCACCAAGGATGGCAGTGTAGCGGGATTTGAAACGGTCAGCTGATTTCATCTGTGCTTTCATCTTGCGGCCCAGATAATCACGTTCCCCAGACAGTCCAGACTGACGAAGTTTGAACAACAGACGGTTCACTTCACGATCAGCAGCCTCTCCCAGAGCAACAAAGTATACATCCAGTGGAGCCAGCGTAGTAACCTCAATGTTTTGGTGCTCCAGAATCAGTTGAATACGCTCCAGACCAATACCGAAGCCGATGCCCGGCTGATCAGGTCCGCCAATATCTCCAACCAGACCATTGTACCGACCACCGCCGCCAACCGTATCTATTGCTCCAATACCTTGGGCTTTTAATTCAAACGCAGTTAGCGTGTAATAATCCAAGCCCCGTACCAGACGATTGTTCACAGCATAATCTACTCCGAAATCATCCAGGTATGCCTGCAGCTTGGCAAAGTGATTCAAAGACTCTTCATCCAGGCTATCCAGTATAGATGGTGCCCCAACGAATTTGTCCTGATCGACCTTACAGTCGAGTACACGCAGCGGATTACGCTCCATGCGGGACTGGCAGTCCTTGCACAGGCTGTCCTTCATCGGTCTGAGGAACCCAAGTAACGTCTCCCGGTATTCTGCACGGCTGGTTGAGTTACCAACGGAGTTGATCTCCACTTTGACATCCTTCAAGCCGAGCTCGACGCACAACTGGTAACCTAGTGCGATTACTTCCGCATCAATTGCCGGGTCCAGCGCACCGATGGCTTCTACACCAAACTGGTGAAATTGACGCTGACGGCCTGCCTGCGGACGCTCATACCGGAACATCGGACCGATGTAATAGAGCTTGCTCACATCCGGTTCACCGTAGATTTTATTCTCCACATACGCACGGACAACACCTGCTGTTCCCTCTGGACGAAGAGTCATGCTGCGATTGCCTTTGTCATCAAAGGTATACATTTCTTTCTCAACGATATCGGTAGTCTCTCCTACACCGCGTACAAATAAAGAAGTCTGTTCGAAGATCGGTGTACGAATCTCACGGTAATTAAACCGTCGACACAGATCTCGTGCTTTTTCTTCTACGTACTGCCATTTCTCGACAACTCCAGGCAGTAAGTCCTGCGTTCCAGTCGGTTTTTGAAAAGCCATCTTGATCCCTCCAGCATTGATTTTTTTCTCTAAAAGTTAAAAAATTCTACACGTGATCACTGCGCGGGCAGAACAACCTTACAATCGCTGTTATCCCCAGATTTTTTGAATTAATTTTATAATGTGAAAATCTGGTGATAGCATATGCTTCCGATGCAGCTTTCTTTCAGAAAGCCTTTAGGCGAACGCTTCGCTTCTACAGCTTGGTTCTACAATCTCCGTTTTCGTGTATTTCTTTTAAATCAACTTATATAACAAAAAAATCCCTCGCCCTGTCGCTGTGTATACAGCAAACAAAGGGACGAGAGATTGTGTAATATACATTCACCCGTGGTACCACCCACATTCCGGAAACCTGACACTTTAGCCGTTCAGGCGATCTCTGATGATTCAGGTTTGCCCAAGGCATTCTGATCAAGCAGATATTCCGCTCTACGTGTAACGCACGTCCTGCGCAGGCCAGCTACTGGTCAACAGATCATATCTGCTGTGTTCGCCGTCTGTTCTCGGGGAAGTCATTCGTCCGCTCATCAAGAGAATCCTTACAGCCTGGGGATTCCTCTCTGGTCATGTGGGCACGGAGTACTTGGTCCCGTCATCAAATCAGTAATATAGTTCAAAAATCGACTTGTATTGACTATAGTCAACGTATTATTTTCTGATTGTAATGAACCGCAGTGCTAAAGTCAAGGGTTAACACGAAAAGATAGCTCTAAAAAAATTTTGCTAACACACTGCACCGGGTGGGGGAGTGACAGAAATCACGGATAATAGAAGCTGGATTCATCATATGAATTCCAACTTCTATTCGCTTCTTATTCCTCTATTGTTGCAGCATCCACTTCAACAGATCCGGCGCGCTCGCCCATAAACGGGAATGCATAATGACATATTCAATCGCTTCGTCGGAGTCGCCCATGCCGACAAAGTCAGGGAGGTTATGAGGCAGCCGTTTCAAACCCAACAGGTAATCAGGCACATGTTTGTTCACACCCCGGGCTACACGGTACAGCATTTTGAGCTGGGAGGTGATTCCGTTTTTCTTATACTCCAGAATGATCTTGTCATAGGCAAAGGCCGTTGCGGTGTCACCTCTTCCATACTCCTCCAGCAATTGCTCTGCCTGTTCCAATTGGTTGCTGTACAAATACACAGCAGCGAGCAGGTAACGTGCTCCGGTATTGTCTTCCGTATTAAGCTCCAGCATATGCTCCAGAATCTGTGCTGCTTCTTTCGTATCTCCGCCAAACCAGCAGGATTCGGCATAACTTTTGCATATCCGGATATAGGGACGAGTCTCATGAAGCCCCCAGAAGTCCCCTTTGTTCTCCTCAAAGAACAGTTCGCCCAGTTCACGTTTGCCAGCAGCGATTCCTTCCTTGAGGTAAGATCGCGCATCATTCTCATTGTCCGATTCCTCAGCTAGAATAAGATACGCATCAGAGCTGTCAGGATACATCTCAATCGCTGTTTCCGCCAGATGTACTCTCCGTTTGGAAGAGCTCGCTTCCCTCGCCTTAGACAGCAGAGCCTGTGCTTTGTCTCTCGATGTGCCTGGACCGTTCAGCATCAATAGCTCGTCCGTTTCACCGCCCATGCCGTATTCTTCGATGTAACTATTCATCTCCTTAACCTTCCGGGAGATCGTGCCTGTCGTTACCTCATATTTATCAGCCAGCTCAGCCTTTGTGACATTGAAGCCGTATTCCTCGGACAGCAAAAACTCAATTGCAGCAGAGAACGAGCCTGTCTTCTTCACAGTAGGGCGGGTCTGACGGGAGTAGCCGTTCCATAACACTAGAGCTTCCAAAATTACCTCTGGCTCATATTGGTTGCTCATGTTCTCAATAGTCTGCAGGGCTAGCTGTTCGTGAGCCGGGTGCTCCCATCTCAAATCGCTTGCCACCATCTTTTTCAGCTTGGTCAAGGTCAGTTTGCTCTCAGGCTGAATGGAGGCTTCCCGGACCGGTTTCTCCGTTGATATTATCCCCAGTATGGATTCTACTGCAGAGGACTCCTTGTTCAGACAACATTTCTTATATTTTTTCCCACTACCACATGGGCATACATCATTTCTTCCAACCTTACTCAAAACTAATTCCCCCTTAAATCTGTCTCTAGCCATTCGCATGAGAACTCTGTTGCTTTAGCATTGTAGGTGTCATTTCTCAAACGAGGCATTCTATATAACTTTCAAATTCCATCGATCAAGCAGAAACGGCTGTCCCGTACTTATATAAAAAAAGTGGGGCCGTTTCAGCGAGTATATGTTCATCTGGAATATGACGGATCACTCTGGCGATGAATTCCTACAATTCGCTGTAGAATATATAAACCCATCTCTCTATTCTAGCAAAAATTGAATAAAGGGGTAAGCTCTGCCCAAAACATACATATTCTCAGCTCAAAAAAAATAGCCTGCACACGGTGTGCAGGCTCAAAGGATATATAAAAAAAGGGGGTCATGTATGTTATTATAAGCCCACTATGTTAAAGGCTTATGTATCTAATATTACAGTAATATTACAAAAATGATAGCGCTTTATAAATTAGTTTTTTAATATCCTCCTGATTAAAAAGCCCTTGCACATCACTCGACTGTATGGTCGAGCAGTGCAAGGGCCAAGAAGTATCTACACGTTAATTCAAATCTTCCACATAGGCATGGTTGGAACGAAGCTTATGAACAATCTCCTCATAGTCCTCATCCCTTACTTTGGCAGACAGAACATAATGCAGATCATCATAATCGGCCGAAGACACATCTGCAGCATTCAGCATGTCTCCATCCTCATTCTCTCTGTCACGAGTATCCCGTTCTGCATCACGGTCCACATTGGCTACCACAGGGATCACATTTTCGCTGGCTGGAACACCAGGGGCTGCACCTACACCCATTGCACCATTGGTACCTACGCCACCTGCTGTATTATAAGGCACCAGTGGCACCATAACACGCGTGTCTCTACCTATCGCACTGTCCAGTTGACCTACTTCCAAATGCTCTGTACGAAACGTCTGAAGTGAAGTTCTTGCTCCCTCTGCCTCGTCCTCGGTTCGAAAATACGCCTGAATATGTTTTGTCATGTCAAACCCTCCTTTTTCGGAATGAAATGCAACGTGAAGTTTGTAAACGTCACGATGTAACGTAGTCACGATGTAACGTAGTTAAGATACATCAATGTATGTCAGTTGTACTGGCTGAAGTTATATAACTTTTAGCAGTTCACGTACAAACGCTGGCTCATCTTCAGGCGTACGGGATGTAATATAGTTTCCATCCACAACGGCCTCATGATCCTTGAACTCTGCTCCTGCGTTTACCATATCATCCTTAAGCGGTGGATAGGATGTAATCGTGCGGCCTTTCAACAGACCGGCACTAGCCAAAATCTGAGGACCATGGCAGATCGCTGCGATTGGTTTCTTCGCACTGTTGATCTCGGTGACAAACTTCAAGATGTGCGCATCACTTCGCAAATTCTCAGGGGATGATCCACCAGGAATCACGACCGCATCATAATCTGAAGCGGATGCGTCACCAATCGCCTTATCTGTGGTATAGGAGGCCTTTCCTCCTTTACCTTTAAGGGTCTCACCGGCTTTTAATCCGATAATCTCCACTTCATGTCCAGCTTTTTTTACTTCGTCATACGGGACCTGCATCTCCGAATCTTCAAAGTCATTCGCCAATAAAAAAGCAACTTTACTCATAACGTATGTTCTCCTTTCCGTGTTCGAACTTTCTTTATAAAATCGGGTCTTGCAGTACATTGGCACTTCGTTGTGCCTCGTTTTGTTATTACCCTCACCAGAGCAATTTATAACAATTCAATTTAATTTCATTTTGTAACGAAGTCGTCAAACGAACACTTAAAAAGTTCTACTCACGACAAAAAGTCCTGATTCGGGAAGGAATCAGGACTTTTTTTAGAATCTGTATAATCCAAATATCGGATGTTTATATACCTGTGTAAACATTCAAGATCGCGGAAGATGACTCTGCTTCCCTTTGTCCGAATCCTGAAGTGCCCAGATCGTTGCAACATACTCAGCAGCCGAACGGGCAAGGTGCAATGATTCATACAGGTTGCCAGGGAGTAACAAAGGTTCTGTACGGGTACGTGTTTCTTTCGCAGATTGGCGCATAATTGGATGGATACTCCTTTGATCATGAAATAGTCATCAACGAATTATCCTTTATTATTGCCTGAACCCTATGAAATTATGCACGTGGTTCCTGACGAACCGGACTTTCAAGCATCAAAGTCACGGGTCCCCAGTTGGTAAATGTTACATCCATCATCGCTCCGAAACGCCCGGTTTCCACCTGAATACCTTTATCCCGTAGCAGTTGATTAAACGTTTCATATAACAGTTCTGCCGCTTCAGGTCGGGCCGCAGCCGCAAAGCTCGGACGCTTTCCTTTGCGACAATCTCCGTACAGGGTGAACTGGGAAACAGACAATACAGCACCGCCAACGTTAAGCAGACTGAGATTCATCTTCTCCTGATCATCCTCAAATATCCGTAACCCACTAACTTTGTCAGCCAGATACTGGGCATCCTTCGCGGTGTCCTCATGGGTAATGCCTACGAGCAGCATTAATCCGGATTCGATCTTACCTGTCAGCTCGTCTCCCACAGTCACCTGAGCCTCTTTACAGCGTTGTACAAGCACCCTCATCTTACAGGCTCCTTACTGCATAATCCGATGCACCGAATAGACATCTTTCACACGTTTGATCCGTTCTACAACGGATTGCAGATGATCCGTATTACGAATCAGAATTGTGACGTGCACCAATGCTAATTTATTTTTATCTGTCCGTCCTGTAACGGCAGATATATTGGTTTTACTTTCAGATACAGCCTGAAGTACCTCGTTGAGCAAGCCATTCCGATCATGACCTGTAATCTCAATATCCACACTGTAACTCGCTTCAATATTCTCTTCCCACTCGACCTCAATAACACGTGCTGCTTCTTCTCCGTCTGCACTTGTCGGGATATTCGGACAGTCACTACGGTGTACGGAAACGCCGCGTCCGCGTGTAACGTATCCGATAATGTCATCCCCAGGTACAGGATTACAGCATCGTGCGAATCGAACAAGCAGATTATCGATGCCTTTGACACGAATACCGTTGGTTGGTCGATTTCTGCGCTCGGGCGCAGGTTTCAGCTCGCGCATCGCGGAATTTAATTCCAGCAAACTGGACTCTTCCTGCTCTTTACGCAGTTTTTCGGTTGCTTTGGTTACAATCTGTGCAGCAGTAATCCCACCGAATCCAACAGCCGCAAGCATGTCATCAATATCGTTAAACGCATATTTTTTGGCAGCTTCCATCAACTTGTCATCCGTCATCCACGCAGAAGGATCAAGCCCCATACGTTTCAGTTCACGCTCACAGCTCTCCCGACCTTTTTCAACGTTTTCTTCACGACGTTCCTTCTTGAACCATTGCTTGATCTTCGCTCGTGCATGAGAAGATTTCGCAATTTTCATCCAGTCCTGGCTCGGTCCGTAAGAATGTTTGGACGTCAAAATTTCGATGATATCACCTGTCTTCAGATGATAATCGAGCGGAACAATCCGACCGTTTACTTTGGCACCAATGGTCCGATTACCAACCTCCGTATGGATTCGATAAGCAAAATCCAAAGGAACAGAGCCGATTGGCAATTCGATGACTTCTCCTTTTGGCGTAAATACAAATACCAGATCCGAGAAGAAATCCATTTTGAGTGACTCTACGAATTCTGATGCATCCTGTGCTTCGTTTTGAAGTTCAAGAATTTCACGGAAGAACGTAATCTTGTCTTCAAAATGATTTCCGTTCGCAGCGCCTTCTTTGTAGGCCCAGTGAGCAGCAATACCAAATTCAGCAGTCCGGTGCATATCCCATGTCCGGATCTGTACTTCTGTTGGTTCGCCATTGGGACCAACTACCGTTGTATGCAGCGATTGATACATATTCGCCTTTGGCATCGCAATGTAGTCTTTGAAGCGTCCAGGCATCGGTTTCCATAGCGTGTGTATAATTCCCAAGGTAGCATAACAATCCTTGATATTATCCACAATAATACGAATGGCAAGCAGATCATAAATTTCGTTAAACTGCTTGTTTTTGGTGGTCATTTTCTTGAACACGCTGTAGATATGTTTCGGGCGTCCCGAAAGGTCTGCCTGAATTCCCATCTCATCCAGCTTGTTCGTAATTCCATCCATAACCGTATCAATATATTGCTCACGTTCTGCACGTTTTTTGTGCATCAGGTTTGCAATTCGGTAATACTGCTGCGGATTCAAATAACGGAGGGCGATGTCCTCCATTTCCCATTTGATTGCAGAGATACCCAAACGGTTTGCAATCGGACAGAAAATTTCCAGCGTTTCATATGAAATCCGGCGCTGGCTTTCTTCCGACTGAAACTTGAGTGTCCTCATATTATGCAGACGGTCAGCCAATTTAATCACGATGACACGGATGTCCTGCGCCATGGCGATGAACATTTTGCGGTAGTTCTCGTTCTGCTGTTCTTCCTTGGAGCGAAACTGAATACGTTCCAGCTTCGTCAAGCCGTCAACAAGCATGGCACACGTATTGCCGAAATGATTGCGGATCTCTTCAAGTGAGACCGTAGTATCCTCTACTACATCATGAAGAAGCGCTGCTATTATGGAGATGGTGTCCATCTGCATGTTCACAACAATGTCGGCAACCGCAAGCGGATGCAGAATATACGGTTCTCCCGATTTTCGCGTCTGTCCATGGTGGGCCTGATCAGCAAATTCGTAAGCTTCTCGTATGCGCACCAGATCGGGTTCTTTGATATATGCCCCGGCCTTCTCGAGTAATTGCTCTATGCCCATTCTGATCTGTTCCGTGTCCTTTCTATACCAAATGGAACCCGTGACAGTGCTGCAACACAGGTTCCCCGTAAAAGTAATTTCCTATAATTATGACGCTTCGCCCGTTTCCCGTCAACTGCTGACGAATAAGAGCGCTTATCCAATTTTTATATTGGTGATCTGAATTACTTCTATCCCATTTCCCTATGACTCACAGGGGATTGGATGTATTTCTTATTTCTTATGTATTATTGCCGTTATTTGCTGAAATAGAAGGAAAATTCATGAAAATATAAATTCCATCGCTCTGCTACGTCAAAAATGTTATTGCTTAATTAAGAGAAACTCTGTAATCTATTGAAAGTTTGTGTTTCGGAAAAGGAGATGAAATTCATTGCAACGCGAAATTCAGGTTAATCAAAAGATGCCACTTGGCTCAGGTTCACTGCTTAGCCTTCAGCATTTGTTCGCCATGTTTGGCAGCACGGTGCTTGTACCAAACCTGTTCGGTGTTGATCCAAGTATGATCCTGCTGATGAACGGAATTGGAACACTGTTGTACATACTGATGTGTAAAGGAAAGATTCCAGCATATCTCGGATCAAGCTTTGCCTTTATTGCACCTGTCACAATGGTATTAAAACAACATCCTGAGAATGGCTACTCCATGGCACTTGGAGCTTTTATCATAACAGGACTTGTTTTCTGTTTCGTGGCCCTCATTATTAAATTTGCGGGTACCGGATGGATTAACGTAGTCTTCCCACCAGCGGTTATGGGCGCCATCGTTGCTCTGATCGGACTGGAGCTTGTACCCGTGGCTGCCGGAATGGCAGGATTGATTAACTCTGATCCTGTTGCTAACCCGAACTGGGTGCCGCAGGCCAAACCCATTATTTTATCCATGGCCACGCTTGGTATCACTGTCATTGGGGCCGTAACGTTCCGTGGATTCCCCAAAATCATTCATATTCTAATCGGTATTGTAGTCGGTTATATCCTTGGCTATTCTATGGGTCTGGTTGATAAACAGGCTATTGGAAACGCTGATTTCTTCTCACTACCAACCGTAACAACGCCTACATTTGACTGGTCCGTTATTTTCACTATTTTACCTGTAGCGCTTGTGGTTATCGTTGAACATATTGGACATTTGCTTGTAACGAGCAGCATTGTAGGCAAAGATCTTTCGAAAGACCCTGGGCTTCATCGTTCCCTGCTTGGTAATGGGGTCTCCACCATTCTGTCCGGGTTTGTAGGATCAACTCCCAATACAACCTATGGTGAGAACATCGGTGTTATGGCCCTGACTCGCGTATATTCCACATATGTCATTGGAGGCGCAGCAGTCATTGCAATCGTACTCTCCTTCTCAGGAACATTCTCGGCACTTGTAGCTAACATTCCTGTGCCTGTTATGGGTGGTGTATCCCTGCTTCTGTTCGGGGTTATTGCAGCATCTGGTCTGCGTATTCTGGTTGAACAGAAAGTCGATTTTGCCAAACCGACCAATCTGCTGCTTACTACACTTGTATTGGTCATCGGACTAAGTGGTACAGAAGTTACCTTCTACGGCGTTCATCTGAAAGGGATGGCACTGGCAACCATCGTCGGAATCCTGATGAGCTTGTTGTTCAAACTGTTTGAAGTGCTGGGTTGGTTGAATGATGATTCAAAAAAACAGCCTATTACTGAAAAAACGCCACATTAATTTCATCGTATATACATCAAAAGCCTGTTCTTTCCAACCCTAACGGATGGAGAGAACAGGCTTTTTCGCAATCATTAATGCTGTATATTATTTCCCGGGAAAAGGGAAAAGCAATTCAGGTTTTAATCACAACACTCCAAGTGGAGATTTTAAACTTAGTAGTTCATCAATGTGAATACATCGATTTTCTCTGGCAATTTAGCACGACCATTCAGATCAGACAGCTCGATCAGGAATGCAGCACCGACAACGTTCCCACCCAATTGTTCAATCAAATTGATGGAAGTTGCAATCGTTCCACCCGTTGCGAGCAGATCATCTGCGATCAGGACATTTTGACCTTTTTCAATCGCATCTGTGTGCATCGCGAGTGTATCCTTGCCATACTCGAGATCATAACCAACTTCAATCGTCTCTCCAGGCAGTTTTCCACTTTTGCGAATCGGAGCAAAACCGACACCAAGAGCGTATGCCAGAGGGGCGCCCACAACGAAACCACGTGCTTCAGGTCCAGCAATGACGTCAATTTTGAGATCAGAAACCATCACTTTCAGTTCATTGATCGCCTTGCGGTACATTTCTCCATCTTTCAACAATGTTGTAATGTCCTTAAAGCTGATTCCCGGTTGTGGAAAGTCAGGAATGACACGAATATAATCTTTAAAATCCAAAATAATCTCCTCCTAAAATAAATACACAAACTTCCATCTAAGATACGCCCTTCATCCGGGATATCATCCATTGTGTCAGTTGCGGTGTGGCTGCATCCAGCATCACCTGTTCTATCTCGGCCATATTTTCGATCGCCTGATAGTGACGTGAAGCGGTTAGTTCACGCTTAGGCGGGTTATCCACAAACGCAATTTTGCCGTTATCACGGGTAATGAAGGATAACTCTTCGAATACATCCAACATCATCGTAATCATGCGCGGCGAACAACCACACTGACGACTGAGCACAGGAGTAATCTCTTGTTCCTCCACGGGTTCAGCTTTCCATTTCAACACCTGCATATAAATACGCTTAAAGAGTTCTCTGGAAGGCATTTGAAGGCGATCTCGGCGGTTGCCTGATCCGTGCAGAAGGATGATATTCTCAGCTCCACTGAACAAAGCCAGCATGGCATTAAGTTGTTCCGGGGTTTCCGGCGTATCAAACACAAATAACGTCCGGACTTGTTCCTGTCCATAATGCTGTGCAGCAGCATTACACGGAAATAACCCGACCTTTCTATCATATACCCAAAGGCAAGGTTCATACAATGAATTTCCCTCGGAAACATCTGTTTCTTTCCGAACAATAGCACCAACAGAACCAGATTTATATCGCAGATGCACCTCAAGTGAGCTCAAGAAATGTTTCATCGCATTTAATGGCTCGGCATTACCGCGCAAATCAAACACTTGGACCTGAGGAACATGAATGTCCTGAAGCATCAATTGAGGTTTTCTCATCCCATTCCATTCATTGATGGACAGTTCTCCCATCACATCAATAACGGAACCTGGGAGAAGAAACTCTGCCAACGCTCCCTTGCCAAAAGCGACGGTTTCCAGTTGCTGACCATCCTGTTCCAGAACCAGTTTCAGATGGCGTTTCTCTCGTCCCATTGTTCTGGTTTCCTTCACAGTCACACTTCTCAATACAAACCGTGGCGAAGGATTGCTCATCCCAAAAGGCTGCAATCTGTCGATCTCCTGGATCACTTTCAGCGGAACATCACTGATTCTGCATTCATCATCCGCAAGACGTTGAGGTACAAAGTCCTCTTCAGTTAATACGGATGCAGCAAACTCATTCAAACCAGCCTCAAGTTCTTCCAGCTGATCCCGATGCAAGGTCATACCTGCTGCTGCAGGGTGTCCCCCGTAATGGTCCATAGTGTGTTTATTGACTGTGAGTGCCTGATAGATATCCAAGCCCTCAATGGAGCGAGCAGAGCCCTTGCAGACACCGCTCTCTGGATCGATCCCAAGGATAAGTGTAGGTCGGTAATAACGTTCCAGCAATTTGGAAGCCACAATACCAACCACTCCAACGTTCCAGCCCTCACCAGCCAATACGATTACATCTGGAACGGATCCTGAACGAAGCTGTATCTTTTGTTCCAACTGTGCCGTTGCTTCTTGTAATATGCCCTCTACGACTTGCTGTCGCTCCCGATTCAATAGATCAAGCTGGCCCGCAAGCGTATGAGCTTCATCCAGATTCTCGGTGGTGAGAAGCGATACCGCTCTCCCGGCATGATCCAAACGTCCACTGGCATTAATACGAGGTGCCATGGCAAAGGCAATATTAATCGAAGTCACCTGACTCTGATCCACACCACTGATTTCCAGCAATGCACTTACACCGGGAAGACGTGAACCACGCATCGATTCTATTCCATAACTGACGATAACCCGGTTCTCCCCTTCCAAAGGCATCAGATCAGCAACGGTGCCGATGGCGGCAATCTCCATCCATTCACCGGGCACTTCCCCGATTAATGCCTGAGCGAGCTTCAAGGCTACTCCCGCTCCTGCCAAACCTTTAAAAGGATAAGGGCATCCCGGAAGTTTTGGATTAATAAGTGTAAAGGCTTCGGGCAAAATTTCAGGTGGCTCGTGGTGATCTGTCACAATGACTTCGATGCCCAGTGTTGCCGCATAGGCAATCTGTTCAACAGCACTGATTCCGGTGTCCACGGTAATAATCAATGAAACGCCTTGTTGATGGGCCCAATCCAACGCATGGTTGTGCAATCCATACCCTTCATTCGAGCGATGAGGGATATATATATCGTACGAAGCCCCAAGATGACGCATCAAATGGATCATGAGCGATGTGCTGGATACGCCATCAGCGTCATAATCCCCGTAGATTAAAATATGTTCTTCCCGCTCCAATGCCAGCTTGATACGTGGCACAGCTTCATTCATGCCGAGGAGCAGATAGGGATCATGCATCTGATTCAGATCAGGATGCAAAAAACGTTCGGCCTCCTTCTCATTGTGCACTCCTCGACTCACAAGCAAACGTCCAACAAGGGGTGAAACGGAAAGCGCCTGCGAGAGTCCCGCAGCCGCCTCCAAATCGATATTCGGTGTATTCCACCGGTATTGCGAATAAAGCAATGATAACGCTCCTTTCCTGATCTACTGGACCCGCGCTTCACTACTGAATTAATGTCGCTTCGTGATCGGGCAGTTCATGATTGGATTTATAGGGATAACCTGGATCATAAGGTATCGCTTGAATCTGTACTTCTTTCACATGACTGAACCGGGTGAGCAGTAATGTCTTGGCCCGATTAGCAATCTCCTGTGCTTCCAGTATTGAGATTCTCGGGTTCACACTAATGACCAGCTCAATCGTAACGTCATGTTCCTGTTCACGTGCAACCAAATGCTCAATGGTAATGATGCCATATACCCGCTGTACGGTCTCTTTGAAATCGGACGCTTCTTCCTGCTCCAGCTCCTGAACGAGTGAACCATAGACTGTGTCCACAATCATTCGGTAACCCTTGTGAAGAACAAAACAGGAAGCAATCAACGCAGCCGTGGGGTCCAGGTAGAGCAGCATGCTCAAACCCGTCTCTTCACCAGCCATCGAACCGACAATACCGATTAATACGATGAGCGAGCAATAGAGTGCACGGCGATGTTGCTGTGCATAGGCCAGCGCCTGAGACTGGTTTCGTTTACGGAAATATCTGTACTGAAATTGAAAAATCGCTTCTTTCACAGCCAGAGCCGCAACAGCCACCAAAAGTACTGACTTGCCAGGTGCTTCCGGTTCACTTCCGGAGAGGCTACCCAATGCAGAGATGGCAAGCTGCAATCCACCCATGAGGATCAGGACAGATAACAATACTGAAATTCCCGGTCTGGCAACACGTGAATGTTCTCTAAACCGTTCCCTGCGAGCCTTGCTCTTATCGCGTACAGACTTGGAGGGAAAGAGACCAGCCAGGGCAGAACCAGCTTCAGAAGCAGAATACAAGCCGTCAGCGAGCAATGATTTGCTGTTTGCCATATAACCGACTCCCGCTTTGATCACCGCAAGTCCCATATTACCGGCAATACCGCTCCATGTGGCAGCCTGAGCAGATGGGATATGTTCTCTGGTCATGAATATTCCCCCTTAATTCTGTACATAAAGTTGCAAAACCGCGCCTGGCAGACGCGGCTTCACAATAAGATGTTTAGTTAGATTCTTTAGCTACTGTTTTTGGCTTATCCACTTGTTTACCTTTGAGCATCAGCCATAGTGGAGCGGCGATATAGATTGAAGAATATGCACCGAACAGTGTTCCGATAACCATCGCAAGTGAGAACATGCGAATGGATTCTCCACCAAATATGAACAAACAGATTGAAGCTGCAAACACCGTGAATGTTGTATTCAGGGAACGTGTCATCGTTTGAGCCAAACTGCGATTGACTACCTCGCGTAGGTCGGCTTTGGTTGTCTTTTTGGCAAAACGCAGATTCTCACGAATCCGGTCAAAGATAACGATCGTATCGTTGATCGAGAACCCGACAATGGTCAATACTGCAGTAATAAAGGTCAGATCGACTTCCAAACGGAAGATAGAGAACACACTTATTACGACAAATGCGTCATGGAAGAGTGCGATAACCGCAGCCAAACCAAAGCGCCACTCAAACCGGATTGCAACATAGATCATGATCCCGATACTTGCAATGAGTACCGCGTAGATCGCGTTGCGCTCCAATTCTTTGGCCATCTCCGGATCAACGGTATTTACTTCATAGGAAGCCGATGCATCCAGTTTGGTAAATTCCTGTTTAAATTTGCTCTCTTGGGTCTCATCCAATTCATTGGAGAAACGAACATTTACACGGTCAGCCCCCGGTGTAATGGTAACATCACCCTCATCAACACCGATGTCCTTAACGATAGGTTTAATCTGCTCCGCTGTGATTGCTTTGGATACCGAGATATCCACATTCGATCCAGCACGGAAATCAACCGCATAATTCAAACCCAAAGCCAGAATGCTGATGATCCCCGTAATCGTCAGAATAATCGAGAAGATATAGGCAATCTTACTACCTTTAACATAATCAAAATTCCAATTAAAGCGCACGAATTTCACTCTCCTTCACTCCGAAGTACTTAGGCTTCTTCAACACGTTACCCCGTACAAGCAGGGTCAACAGGAAGCGGGAGAAGAAAATATTCGTGATAATACTGGTGACAATATCAAAAATCAGCACGAGTGCAAAACCTTTAACCGCACCTGTTCCCAAGAAGAACATAACAGCCGCAGCAATAATGGTTGTGATGTTGGAGTCAATGATTGTTCGGAAGGAATGTTTACCACCCGCTTTAACCGAAGACAAGATCGACTTACCACTGCGCATCTCTTCTTTAATCCGTTCGTACGTGATGATATTGGCATCCACCGCCATCCCTATACCCAGGATAAACGCCGCAATACCTGGAAGGGTAAGCACGAATTCTCCTAAATAGAAGATTGCAAGTACCAGCCACGTATGTGTGATCAAGGCAAAACTCGCGATTATACCAGGAATGCGATAAAGCCCAATCATGAACACTAGAATAATAACGGAACCAATCAATCCTGCTTTAATGGTCTGATCCAGAGAAAGCTTACCAAGTGTTGCACCAACACTTTGTGAATACTTCTCTGTAAGTTTCAGTGGCAATGCACCCAAGTTAATGGTGTCACGAAGCTGGTTTGCTTCGTCACGTGTGTAAGCACCCGAAATCTGAGCGGAACCATCTGTCAACTGTTGTCTAACGGTTGGAGCAGATAGAAGCTCATCGTCCAAATAAATCGCGAGAGGTTGTCCGATCAAACGTTTGGTAATCTCGGAAAATTTGGCTTTATCTTTCACTTGAATGTCAATCATCGGCTCATTCAATTGAGTGAACACAACTTTGGCTGCATTCTCAACAAATTCATTTCCGCGAAGCTCAATTTTGGTGTATTCGCCTTCCTTGTCGTTCTCAGCTTTACTACGGAAGGTCAAAACAGCCGGCTCTTTCATTTTGGCTCTAACTTCAGCCTCATCCGTAACCCCTGCCAACTTCAATCGAATCCGGTTGCTTCCTTCAGTGGTTACCTCCGGTTCGCTTGTTCCGAGCGCATTGGCGCGGCTTTCAAGACTTTTGGCCGTTTGCACCAAAGATGCTTTGGTGACTTGTTGACCTGCTTCGAGCGGCTCTGCTTCATATAAGATCTCGTAGCCTCCCTTTAAATCAAGGCCCAAGCGTATATTTTTGAGCAGTTCCGGGCTTGTTCCCACCATTACCCCTGTGGTGACAAGCACGACCAGAATGAAACTGATAATTCTTTTCATGCCGTTCCTAGATCCCCTTTCGTTCTCAATATTCCTATTATAGCGATGCCGTAAAAAGCAGTCAATTTTCAACAAAAAAGATCCCTTTCGTCTAGAAAGAGGACCCCCGGTATGCAGACACGGTCATAAAGTTCATAAAGCTTGTTGCTTTCAGTGACAAAATGTCGTTCACCAGCTGGTGAAGCGGTGGAATGCCCTGTTTTTCATATTTATGACTGACGCAATTCCAGACATCTTTGCTGGTGACATATTCGTAACCGACAAGCCTTAATTCCTCCGCTTTGCTACGGCAGAGCATCTCTATTGACTGTTCCAACTCCACATCATTCATTTCTTCCAACGGGGAGCCTCCCTTCGTACATCCAAGCCTTTATGCGGCATCAATATTACATGATTCGACTTCGCCTGATCATATTCCTTCTTGCTGAATATGGTTCTTTTTGTTAATCGTGTCCAAGTTGTCATGAGAAGATAAAGGACTAGCATAGGATGAAGAACAACGGCTTTGTCCCGTTTATGTTGATAGCCTGTACTTTCAACCGGGAAAGAGGGGTAGTCTTGAAGAAACAGACATTTATCCAGGGGGCCATGATCCTGCTCGCGGCAGGCATAATTAATCGAATACTTGGTTTCATCCCGCGCATTGCGCTGCCACGAGTCATCGGTGCAGAAGGTGTTGGCATCTACCAATTGAGCTATCCCTTTTTTATCGTACTGGTGACATTAATTACGGGTGGTATTCCGCTCGCCGTAGCCAAGCTCGTAGCCGAAGCTGATACCGGTGCCAATCGTTATTCCCCCCAGCGAATCCTGCAAGTAAGCTTAAGCTTTACGTTGACCCTGGGTGTTGTATTCATGTTTTTGTGCATCCTGTTTGCACCCTGGGTTACCAAGTACGTGCTCACAGATGAGCGGGTATACCATACGTTCGTTAGTATGAGCCCCATGATTGCCATTATCGCCGTATCAGCCGTCTACAGAGGGTATTTCCAAGGTAAGCAAAACATGATGCCTACTGCCATTTCATCCATTGTTGAAACCATCATTCGTATCGTCTGTGTCATTTGGTTTGCCTGGCTTCTCCTCCCCCACGGTATTGCCCAAGCTGCTGCTGGTGCCATGCTGGGAGCGCTCGTTGGAGAATTCGGCGGTATGCTTGTACTCTTGTGGAAGTATAACAGGCAGAAGAAAGAATTACCGCTCGCTATGCAACAGAACATGTCCAATCTCACAACCAAACCTTCAGCCAAACCTTTAAACCCAATACCTTCAGTTCTGAAAGAGGCGGGTACTCCACAGCCCGGATTAATCCGGCGTTTGCTTGCAATCTCTATTCCTGTTACAGCAGGCCGATTGGTTGGCTCCTTATCCTATCTGGCCGAAACCATCGTTACTGCCCAGAGTCTGGCTCTGGCAGGCATATCCAAAGGGCTCGCTACAGCACAATATGGTGCATTACAAGGTATGATTATTCCTCTGCTGCTGCTGCCGGGGGCACTAACCTCATCGCTCGCGACATCACTTGTGCCTTCACTGTCCGAAGCTTCTGCTCAGGGAGATCGCACACTGATTCACAAAAGAATGCATCAGGCCTTACGTTTGGCACTTGTGACAGGTGCTCCGTTTTCCGTGTTTATGTATGTGCTTGCCGAACCGATGTGTCTTGTTCTGTATAATGATGCATCGATCGGAAGCATGCTGAAACTAATGGCTCCCTTTGCTTTGTTCATTTATATTCAAGCTCCTCTTCAAGCTGCATTACAAGCTCTTGACCGTCCGGGTAAAGCATTGCTAAATACGTTTATCGGTGCTGTTATCAAAATCACGTTGATTTTAACGCTTGCTTCCCAGCCTGAATATGGCATCTTCGGTGCAGTCATCGCCATCTGTGTGAATTCTACGGTAGTTACCCTGTTACATGCCCAAAGCGTACGTAGCCTGCTACAGTTCCGCTTCAAAATTTTGGATTGGGTCAAGACGGGTGCAGGAATGTTTATCATGGGAGCGGCGACCCTACTCGTATACGAAGAGACTGCCATGATATTGCCTTTTTGGGTGAGGATGCTTCTCGCTCCTTTTGTCGGGCTTATCGTGTATTTCATCGTCATGGGCTGGACGAAAATGATTGACTTTCATGATCTGTCCCGTGCTCCTTTGATTGGTTCATGGTTCAAGCGCCGCTCAGGCAAATGATTTTCATTTTTTATCATCTTTTGGACTGACATATATCTTCCCATTGTGGTCAATGGAACATATAAATACATCCTTGAAATCCAGAATTCCGTTATGTTGAATTTGATTTTTCAGCCAAAATCTCGTTTTCTGGATGATCTCCAGATTCTGATCCTGGACCTTTCCGTCCATAATTAAGGGGAGTGGCAGACCTTCATATTTGATATTTGGAAATCCGTCAATCTGGTTTTTTCCTGTTTTGGATTTACTGGAAGAAGAATCTTCTGAGTCAGAACCGGAAGAATTGCTGTCGTTAGAAGTATTCTCATCCTTGGGAAAAACGGTCAGCTTGCCTGTGGTCTCCAAAATAGCGAAATCAACCTCACCGATACTATCTACATTCTGTTCACGGAGTTGTTGCAATAGATCATCCAGATTATATCGTTGCTTCCGCATCTCATCTCGGTGAAGAACGCCTTTGGAGATCAAAACAGTAGGTTTGCCATCAATCATCAGGCGAAGACGCCGACTTTTAAGACCTATAAAGGCCATTCCGATCTGTACAATGATCAAGGTAAGCATGGGGGCAATCCCATAAGAGAGTGGTTTATCAATATCTTCAATGACAAAAGCAGCCATTTCAGCAAGCATAATGGACACGACAAGATCAAACATGGATAGCTTACCAATCTCACGTTTACCCATAACCCTCATTGCACAGTACACCAGAAAGTACATGAGAATGGTTCGAAAGATATGTGATCCGACATCTGGGAAGTTCACAACAGGGGTCCTCCTTCGAAACTGAGTTTTTAACAGTTAGCTGGGTAGTGCAATCCCTATTTTGACCTGAACCTTACATGCTCATGCAGAAATAATCCGTTCATTTAATGGAAAACAGTTCATAAGTCCGAAGGCTTGACCATACACTGTATTAACTTATAACTTGTACAAGGGGGTTGCTTCATGCAATTGATCCGCCGCTTGGTTTCGTTTCGAGTGTCCAATCCGATTCTGTCAGGCCTCTGTCAGGCTTTTGTATGGATGTTTATCGGGGCATTTATTCTCTCCTTGTTTCTCTGGATGAGCGGAATGCGGGAACAGGACCTCTCGTTGTATACCTATGTTGTTCATGGCTTGTCATTATTGGTTGGTGGTTTTGTGGCAGGCAAACGTTCAGGTGAAAAAGGATGGTACTACGGAGGGATTACCGGAATCGTATATGGACTCCTTGTGCTGTTGATCGGATTTCTCGCGCTGGATGCTTCGTTTAATTGGAAGGATAGTTTACAACTGCTTAGCGCGTTCTTCATTTCAGCTCTCGGTGGCATGTTCGGTGTTAATACGCATCGCTCCTAACTGACTCGTAAAGAACACCGACCTTCCCTCATAAATCAAAAAAGAGAACCGGGTCTCCAAGGAGATCCGGTTCTCTACTAGGGAATACGCCACAAACGCACCCTCGTTATTCTATGTTACAGTAACTATTCAACAGCTGTATCACGAGCTACAGCCGTGCTGATTGCATTACGATCAAATGTAAGCTTAGTTACATCGTTTACACGCAATACAACCACATCGTCCGTAATCTCAGCGATCGTACCGTGAAGGCCACCAATCGTTACAATTTTATCGCCCTTTTTCAATTGGCTCAGCATGGAATTCCGTTGCTTTTGCTTTTTGTTCTGTGGACGAATCATCAAGAAGTAGAAAATCGCAACCATGAGTACCAAAGGTACAATCAATGATACGATTCCACCTCCTTGCGCTCCTGCTAGAGTCATTCCCTGAAACATTCAAACTCCCCCTTATCGACTATACATACAGATATTGCTTGTTACGCCGGTTTCCTTAGAACCTCATTCAGAAACCTTTGTCATTGTCATGAAGACCATATTGATCGAAAAATTCATCCCGGAAATCAAGCAAACGATCTTCCATAATGGCTTTACGTACATTACGCATCAAATTCTGCAAGAAATGAAGATTATGGATCGTTGTCAAACGCAGGCCAAATGTTTCATCTGCTTTGATCAAATGACGCAGATAAGCTCTGGAATAGTTGCGACAAGTGTAGCAATCACATTCAGGGTCAAGTGGCCCAAAATCAGTTGCAAACTTGGCATTACGAACTACCAGACGTCCTTGGCTGGTCATCGTTGTTCCGTTACGGGCAATCCGAGTTGGCAGAACACAGTCGAACATGTCCACTCCACGAATTGATCCCTCAATCAACGCATCGGGCGAACCTACCCCCATCAAATAACGTGGTTTATTGGACGGCAACAAAGGTAACGTATAATCCAGTACACCATACATCAAATGTTTCGGTTCTCCAACACTCAGTCCACCAATAGCATACCCCGGGAAATCCATGGAAGTCAAATCTGCGGCGCTCTGACGGCGAAGATCTTCATGCATGCCTCCCTGTACGATGGCAAACAGACCTTGGTCATGCGGACGAGCGTGACTTTCGAGACAACGTTCTGCCCAGCGGCTTGTTCTTTCGAGTGATTTTTTTACATATTCATATTCAGCCGGATACGGTGGGCATTCATCAAAAGCCATCATAATATCGGAGCCAAGTGCATTCTGGATTTCCATCGCCACCTCAGGAGAAAGGAACTTTTTGTCTCCATTCAGATGAGAACGGAAGTTAACGCCTTCTTCCGTAATTTTGCGCATCTCGCTAAGAGAAAACACTTGGAATCCGCCGCTGTCCGTCAGGATTGGACGATCCCAGTTCATGAATTTGTGCAATCCGCCAGCTTCACGGATGATTTCATGTCCTGGTCTCAGAAACAGGTGATAGGTATTACTCAAAATAATCTGAGCATCCATTTCTTTCAATTCTTCAGGGCTCATTGTTTTGACAGTCGCCTGTGTACCTACAGGCATAAAGGTTGGTGTCTCAATAACACCGTGAGGTGTATGTACACGTCCCAGACGTGCACCGGATTGTTTGCAAGTTTTGATATGTTCATACGTAATTGCTGCCATTGGTTTTAATCATCCTCTAAAAGTTAATCGTTATACCGTTATACTAATATATCAACATGGCATCGCCGAAGCTGAAGAACCGGTATTTCTCTTGGATGGCTTCCTCATATGCCTGCATAATATGTTCCCTGCCTGCTAGTGCACTAACCAACATAACCAACGTGGATTTCGGGAGATGAAAATTCGTAAGCATCCCATCGATCACTTTGAAGGAATAGCCCGGATAGATGAAAATGCTGGTCCATCCGCTGCTCGCTTGCAGTATTCCATTTTCAAATTTGCTGCCTACCGTTTCCAAAGTCCGGCAGCTCGTTGTCCCAACCGCAAAAACACGGTGTCCATTCTCTTTGGTCTGGTTAATCAGATCTGCCGTTTCTTGTGACAAGGAGTAATACTCCTCATGCATAACATGATCTTCAACAACATCAACCGACATTGGTCTGAATGTTCCTAGTCCTACATGAAGCGTAATGAAGGCGACATTTACGCCCTTGGCTCGAATCTGATCCAACAAATCATCCGTAAAGTGCAGTCCCGCTGTAGGTGCAGCCGCCGACCCTTCATGCTTGGCATACACGGTCTGGTACCGTTCGCGGTCATCCAATGTCTCTTTGATATAAGGTGGCAACGGCATCTCACCAAGACGATCCAGAATCTCTTGGAAGATTCCATCATACGTAAACGTAAGTGTACGTGCCCCCATCTCGCCCTCTTCTTCAATGATTGCCTTCAATTCATCACCAAATACGATGACTGAACCGGCTTTCAGCTTTTTACCCGGCTTAACCAGTGCTTCCCACTTGTCGCCTTCCACATTTTTGAGCAATAACACTTCCGCTTTTGCTCCGGTATCTTCCTTTGTACCGAACAGACGGGCTGGTAGAACACGTGTATCATTCAGAATCAATGTATCACCGGGATTCAGAAAATCGATAATATCAGGAAACGTTTGATGATTAATCTCACCACTATCTTTGTTCAAGGTGAGCAAACGCGATGCCGTGCGATCAAGCAACGGCGTCTGTGCTATCAATTGCTCTGGTAATTCAAAATCATATAAGTTCACATTCATTTTAGTTTCATTCCTTAACAATAGTCGCATTTTGATAATAGTGTTTCAATATTGTCTGGTAATCATACCCTTCATCTGCCATGCCTTTGGCTCCCCATTGGGACAAGCCCAATCCGTGGCCATTGCCCTGACCGATGAACATGTAGGTCTGACCCTGTGTCACCGCTCTCGCTTGACCATCACCACTCATAACTACAAGTGCATTACCGGATGATGTTCCTGCGCCAGAAGAAGACAATACAGAGGCACCATTTGAGCCGGTTTTACTGGCTGTTTTGCCGTTAGCGCCTAATACAGTATAACTTCCGGTCCCTGCAATATCAAATAAAGTGCTCGGTAATCCACCGAGCGCAGAGCGGTATGTATCGGCATATTTCACCGTCATAGCCTGTCCATTGGCAGTGACTTCAAGTGCTCTTCCGGAAGGTCCACGCTTGGTTACTTCCAAGGTTGAGATTGAAGCAGGAACAGACGCTGTCGTTTTACCCTGAAGGGATTTAACCAACTGGGCAGACGTAAAAGGTCCTCTCACCCAAGCATAGTCGTTGGATTGAGCCACTTTTGCCAGCACAACAGCTTCGTTGCCTGGATTCATTTTGGCTACAGGTTCAACAGTGGATTGAATTAACGGAATGGCACGCACATTGGTATTCTGAGCCGTTACCGTCACTTTTGCCAGTCCCGCATTGGTCTTGGTCGTTAATTCTTTGATGTTATCCTCACGAATGTACCCGCTAACGCCTGAACTGAGCAGCACATGGTACCACGTATGTAATCCTGCCTGGGCTGATGTATCCCCCGAGCTAACTACATTAGTGAAAACACCTGCTCCACCGTTCCATACCTCAGAAGGATGAGCCGTCTGGCCGCCCGCATTGGAGGAGAACACAGCTTCGATGATTTTACCACCGCTCTTGACCACTTCTCCCGCAGTTGCATCCACTGCGCTGGTTACTTTATCGTTCTCCGAACCAATCCCGTTATAGGCTTGGCTGAGCGTTGTATCCACGACATTGGCAATTTTGAAACGTTCACCCTGTTGAAGCGCGTAGGATCGAGCAGCTACGGCTTGAACTTTCAGAGCTTCAGCAGGCCAGGAGGAATACACCTCTGCCCCTACGACAGAGTACAGGTATTGCTCCAGTGGAACGACGTTTACCAACGCAAGATCACCACTTACGATGCTAATTTCCATATCTCCACGATACGTTCGCTGAGAACGTTCCACTACTTTGATCCCATTGCCATTCCCTTGTACTAATGCTTTGGATTCAGTACCTGCAATAGTGTAATGCGGAGCTGTTTTGAGTGCATCCGTACTTAATCCTGCATCCTGGCGGATGATGAGCCCTGCACTATTGTTGACAGGTGAAAGGCTTACCCCCGGAGCTTTGGCTTCCACACTGTTCTTCAATACAGATAATTCCGCATCTGTTGAAGCTTCACCCACCCATACCGCATATGCTTGACTTCCTCCACTCAGTTGAAGGACGGGATAAGCACTGCTAACTCCTGTTGATAAAAGGTTGGCTTGTGCTGCCTCTGCTTCCTGAATCGAGCCATAGGTTCCAGCAGACAGGCGTTTACTTCCCGTTACAGCTGGCTTTTGACCAGCCAATTGAGCTGCTGCTACCTTTTGTACTCGTGTAACAGCTTGTCCAGCCAGTGCCTCCGTTGCATAGTTACCTGTGTAGAGCTGGTAGCTGGCATTTCCATTCACAGACGTTGTAAACAGCAACGGCTTATCCGCGGTTGCCTGCAACAATTTTGCTGCTGCAGATGCTGCCTTAAAGTCTGCTGTTTCCAACACCTTTACTCGGAATCCATCTGCACTGAAACGGACTTGTCCTGCCGGAAGGCTTACATTTGCGCCACTCTCCGATTGGATGCTCCATTGTCCCGTCGATTCAAGCGTAATGAGTGGTGTAGTTGATTTATACGTACTGCCCAGATTCGCAAACATGGCTACCCGGATCGTCTGTCCATCATTTCCTGCTGCATATGCAGGCACTTGCAGACAACCCACTGTCAAAAGAGCTGCCGCCAGTACCTTCAATCGACGACTCCACTTCTTCGTTCGTATTGCTTTTCCCACAATCAGACTCCTCTCCATGCATTTCTTTCATTTTATATCGGATTAACACGTGATTATTTCAATGTTTATGGTTAACGTTAAAATGAGCATGTTCAACAGATTCGATTATTTCCCATCTCTTGGTGGAACAGGAAGACCCAAATGATGATAGGCGAGATCTGTTACGATCCTGCCCCTTGGTGTACGCTGAATCATACCAATCTGAAGCAGATACGGTTCATAAACATCCTCGATCGTCTGACTTTCTTCACCGATTGTAGCAGCAATGGTATCCAATCCTACGGGACCTCCCCGGAAGCTGTTGATCATCGATTTGAGCATCTTATGGTCAATGTCATCCAAGCCACGTGGATCGATCTGGAGACGTTGCAGCGCTTCTTCCGCCAGTGTCTGCGTTATAATCCCATCACCACGTACCTGTGCAAAGTCGCGTACTCGTTTTAACAAACGGTTGGCGATCCTTGGTGTCCCACGTGAGCGTAATGCAATCTCTTCAGCAGCATCTCCCACAATCTCCACACCCAAAATTTCTGTGGATCGTGAGACGATGTAAGCCAGCTCATCAACCGTGTAGAATTCCAATCGACTGATAACACCAAATCGATCTCGAAGTGGAGCAGACAGCAAGCCAGCACGCGTTGTAGCCCCAATCAGAGTGAATGGTGGCAGATCCAGCCGAACGGAACGTGCACTTGGACCTTTACCAATCATAATATCCAATGCCGAATCTTCCATAGCGGGGTACATGACTTCTTCAACCGTACGATGCAAACGATGAATCTCATCAATAAACAAGACATCGCCTTCCTGCAGATTGGTTAACAATGCTGCAAGATCACCCGGGCGTTCAATGGCCGGGCCTGACGTAGTTCGTAAATTAACGCCCAATTCGTTGGCAATAATATTGGCAAGTGTTGTTTTACCAAGTCCAGGTGGTCCATATAACAAAACGTGATCCAATGCCTCATTACGAAATTTAGCAGCTTCAATATATATCTTTAAATTTTCCTTCACCTGATTCTGCCCGATATATTCATTCAGATACCGGGGACGAAGACTCAACTCAACATTTTGGTCCTCCATCATCAGGTTCGCGGAAATAATCCGATCATCCATGTTCATCCCTACCTTTTTTTGCAGGCTACAGCTATATTATAATATGCAATTTGTATTATCCCGTAAACAGCATTTGCAGCGCCTTTTTCATCAACACATCAACGGAATCTGCTGTAGTAACATCCTTTTTCAATTTGAGCCATACTTTATCAAGCTCACTGTCAGTATACCCAAGTGCCTTGAGACCTTCACGTGCCTCATCCCAGGCTGAACCACTTCCCGACTCTTCCGATGGAGGAGCGAACAAACCTGTTGCATACGCTGCCGCGCCAAAACTATCCAGCTTATCCTTGAGATCCAGGATCATGCGTTGTGCAGTCTTCTTGCCGATGCCCGGCAATTTGGTCAAGAACGTAAGATTCTCCTGATAAATCGCCGTAACCACATGTTCTGGTGTACCTCCAGCGAGTATGCCCAGTGCCACTTTTGGACCGATACCAGATACTTCAATCAGTTTACGAAACAAACGCTGTTCATCCCGTGTCACAAACCCAAACAGCAACATCGCATCCTCACGCACATGATGGTGAGTGTACACGGTAATTTCGCCTTCTTGCTTCGCAAACGCAAATGGATTTGGACAGAATACGCGATACCCTACACCATGAACATCCAGCACAATATAATCATTCTCTACATGAATGAACTGTCCTCTTAGAAAATCAATCATTTTCGCAATACCTCATTCAACTTGGAATTTAATGTATAAGAGTGTGCGTGGCACACGGCTACAGCCAATGCATCCGCTACGTCATCCGGCTTAGGAACGACCTGAAGACGCAAGAACATTTTGACCATCTCCTGTACTTGCTTCTTCTCTGCTTTACCGTATCCAACAACAGCCTGCTTGATCTGCATTGGCGTATATTCTGCAATAGGCAAACCCTTCTGTGCGGCAGCGAGTACCATGACGCCTCTAGCCTGACTGACAGACATCGCTGTTGTAACGTTCCGATTGAAAAAAAGTTTCTCCAGCGCTACTGCGTCCGGTTTGTATTTATCAATCAATTGCACCATACCTTCATATACGTGAAGCAACCGTTCCTCTTCAGGGGTATGAGCTTCCGTCTGAATACATCCATATTGTACGGGTACCACCTTACTGCCGATTTTATCCACAAAACCAAAACCAACAATCGCAATCCCCGGGTCAATTCCCAAAAAACGCAAAACCATCTCTCCCTCACAAAAGCGAACATATGTATCGTTCATTTCATTATAACAAAAGATAGACCCTGCGGCAGGAAAAACTTTGTCTAACTGATTACTCGTCTTTATTCGTGGATTTTTTACATGTTTATTCGTATTTTCATCTATTTCAATTCAAACGACAAAAAGGACATCTCTTCGATGTCCTTCACCACATTCCACGTATTTTAGATTCTATCGCTTGGTTACGTAAACCACCAATGTTATTGCTATTGCCACCATCGTTTCAGTACTTCACAATCTTAATACTGTAGGTGAAGACGTTTGGATTAACCGCCATTGCGGATTAAATGATGGTCTTCATCCACGGCATAGTCACTGAACGTAGAGATCACGCTATCATATTCATCCTTGTCCTGAATCCGAATACCCTGCTGCAATTGCTCCAACACCCCTTCAGGCAAAGAACTTTCCAACGTCCCAACATCCAATTGAAAGAACGTACGAATAACCTTCTCTTCTCCAGGCTTACCCTCGTACAAATTAAGGTTCCCTACAGCATCTATGCTGATATAAGCCTGCTGTTTACAAAGCGGTGAAAGGTCATCTACACGTTGCTTCAAATGTAACTCATCTGATGTTCCAACGGTAGCATCCCATTCCGGATGTTGAGCCAGAAGCATCTTCAACTGCGGTCTAGCCATCTTGCCTAACTGCTCTGTCTCCACTCCGCAGATGTACTGTGTCTCCAAAACCACACTCGTTAAATGATCCGGATCAGAATCAAGTTGCTCTACTAACGCCTGAATCTCCTGTTCAGATCTTGCTTCCTGCGTAACAGGGCCCATCACACTCGTTGCCTCACTAAAATTAGTTGTCAGCAAACGCTCTATCGCCGATGAGATAGACAACCCGCTGTAAGCCAATATCGTAACTGCAAGCAGAGCCGCCGTCATCCATACTGTTCGTTTCCACCGTCTCCAGCGTCTCTTGAATTGTTTTCTGAAGTTAAACGTGTTCACATGAACCCCTTCTATCACTTTTTAAACCTATTGTGACCTAAAGATTGAGGCTTTATGCACAACTAACTTGTTGTCTGAAGAAGGAACACGCATGTGTTAGCTTAAAGAATTTGTCATAGTTAATATCGAACCTGCATTTATAGAATCTTATATAGATAAATATAAAAAAAACACTATCTAATTATAGATAGTGTTTTTAGAGATCGGGATGACACGATTTGAACATGCGACCCCCTGGTCCCAAACCAGGTGCTCTACCAAGCTGAGCTACATCCCGTTATATATACCGGCGAGAGGACTCGAACCTCCACGGTTTCCCACTCGATTTTGAGTCGAGCGCGTCTGCCATTCCGCCACGCCGGCAAATTTGAAGTTATAATGGCGCGCCCTGAGAGATTCGAACTCCCGGCCTTTTGATTCGTAGTCAAACGCTCTATCCAGCTGAGCTAAGGGCGCAAATATTGGAGCGGAAGACGGGAATCGAACCCGCGACCCTCGCCTTGGCAAGGCGATGCTCTACCGCTGAGCCACTTCCGCATACGGTATTAATAAATATAAAAATGGCGGAACCGACGGGATTCGAACCCGCGATCTCCTGCGTGACAGGCAGGCATGTTAGGCCAACTACACCACGGTTCCAGATCACTTTCTCAAAGGAAAGTATAATTGCGGGGGCAGGATTTGAACCTGCGGCCTTCGGGTTATGAGCCCGACGAGCTACCGGGCTGCTCCACCCCGCGTCGTTATAAAGTTATATGGTGGAGGCTGAGGGGATCGAACCCCCGACCCTCTGCTTGTAAGGCAGATGCTCTCCCAGCTGAGCTAAGCCTCCATATTATGACCCGTAGGGGATTCGAACCCCTGTTACCTCCGTGAAAGGGAGGTGTCTTAACCCCTTGACCAACGGGCCTTACTGGCTCCCCGAACAGGGCTCGAACCTGTGACAACTCGATTAACAGTCGAGTGCTCTACCAACTGAGCTATCAGGGAATATATGCATTTGCAGTGCAAATGCAATTCATCGTACAACATCAACATGCGGAGCCTGTTTTCTATGTATGATGAAAGAGTTCGCTTGGCGGCGTCCTACTCTCCCAGGACCCTGCGGTCCAAGTACCATCGGCGCTAGAGGGCTTAACGGTCGTGTTCGGGATGGGTACGTGTGGAACCCCTCCGCCATCGCCACCAAACGCGTAGCTTACATTTCAGAGATCGTTCTCTGAAAACTAGATTCGAAACGAAACACGCGAATTACAACTTGCATATTTGGATAAGCCCTCGACCGATTAGTACTGGTCAGCTCCATGCATTGCTGCACTTCCACCCCCAGCCTATCTACCTCGTCGTCTTCAAGGGGTCTTACATACTGGGAAATCTCATCTTGAGGGGGGCTTCACGCTTAGATGCTTTCAGCGTTTATCCCGTCCGTACATAGCTACCCAGCGGTGCTCCTGGCGGAACAACTGGTACACCAGCGGTACGTCCATCCCGGTCCTCTCGTACTAAGGACAGCTCCTCTCAAATTTCCTACGCCCACGACAGATAGGGACCGAACTGTCTCACGACGTTCTGAACCCAGCTCGCGTACCGCTTTAATGGGCGAACAGCCCAACCCTTGGGACCTACTTCAGCCCCAGGATGCGATGAGCCGACATCGAGGTGCCAAACCTCCCCGTCGATGTGGACTCTTGGGGGAGATAAGCCTGTTATCCCCAGGGTAGCTTTTATCCGTTGAGCGATGGCCCTTCCATGCGGTACCACCGGATCACTAAGCCCGACTTTCGTCCCTGCTCGACTTGTAGGTCTCGCAGTCAAGCTCCCTTATGCCTTTGCACTCTTCGAATGATTTCCAACCATTCTGAGGGAACCTTTGGGCGCCTCCGTTACTCTTTAGGAGGCGACCGCCCCAGTCAAACTGCCCACCTGACACTGTCCCCGCACCGGATTACGGTACCAGGTTAGAACCTAGATACGATCAGGGTGGTATCCCAACGTTGCCTCCACGCAAGCTGGCGCTCACGTTTCAAAGGCTCCCACCTATCCTGTACAGATCGTACCCAAATTCAATATCAAGCTGCAGTAAAGCTCCATGGGGTCTTTCCGTCTTGTCGCGGGTAACCTGCATCTTCACAGGTATTAAAATTTCACCGGATCTCTCGTTGAGACAGCGCCCAAGTCGTTACGCCATTCGTGCGGGTCAGAATTTACCTGACAAGGAATTTCGCTACCTTAGGACCGTTATAGTTACGGCCGCCGTTTACTGGGGCTTCGGTTCACAGCTTCGGATTGCTCCTAACCACTCCCCTTAACCTTCCAGCACCGGGCAGGCGTCAGCCCGTATACTTCGCCTTACGGCTTCGCACAGACCTGTGTTTTTGCTAAACAGTCGCTTGGGCCTTTTCACTGCGGCCCCCTCGTGCTATTCACACTACCGGGGCACCCCTTCTCCCGAAGTTACGGGGTCATTTTGCCGAGTTCCTTAACGAGAGTTCTTCCGCGCGCCTTAGAATACTCTTCTCGCCTACCTGTGTCGGTTTGCGGTACGGGCACCTTCACCTGGCTAGAGGCTTTTCTTGGCAGTGTGAGATCATGACCTTCGCTACTATAATTTTCGCTCCCCATCACAGCTCAGCCTTACAATATGCGGATTTGCCTACACATCAGCCTCACTGCTTAGACGGACATCCATCAGTCCGCGTCACTACCCTACTGCGTCCCCCCATTGCTCATAACGGCTTACGGTGGTACAGGAATTTCGACCTGTTGTCCTTCGACTACGCCTTTCGGCCTCGCCTTAGGTCCCGACTTACCCTGAGCGGACGAGCCTTCCTCAGGAACCCTTAGGCTTTCGGCGGATCAGATTCTCACTGATCTTTTCGTTACTCATACCGGCATTCTCACTTGTATAATGTCCAGCGCTCCTTACGGTACACCTTCAACCCTTATACAACGCTCCCCTACCCCTGATGCAAAGCATCAAGCCATAGCTTCGGTGGTGTGTTTAGCCCCGTTACATTTTCGGCGCAGAGTCACTCGACCAGTGAGCTATTACGCACTCTTTAAATGATGGCTGCTTCTAAGCCAACATCCTGGTTGTCTGTGCAACTCCACATCCTTTCCCACTTAACACACACTTGGGGACCTTAGCTGATGGTCTGGGCTGTTTCCCTTTTGACAATGGATCTTAGCACTCACTGTCTGACTCCCGGAAGTAAGTCTATGGCATTCGGAGTTTGACTGAGCTTGGTAACCCTTGCGGGCCCCGCACCCAATCAGTGCTCTACCTCCACGACTCTGTTTTCCGAGGCTAGCCCTAAAGCTATTTCGGGGAGAACCAGCTATCTCCGAGTTCGATTGGAATTTCTCCGCTACCCCCACCTCATCCCCGCATTTTTCAACATGCGTGGGTTCGGGCCTCCAGTGCGTGTTACCGCACCTTCACCCTGGACAGGGGTAGATCACCCGGTTTCGGGTCTACGTCCACGTACTATGTCGCCCTATTCAGACTCGCTTTCGCTGCGGCTCCGGCTCTTCACCTTAACCTTGCACGGGAACGTAACTCGCCGGTTCATTCTACAAAAGGCACGCCATCACCCCTAAAACGGGCTCTGACTTTTTGTAAGCACACGGTTTCAGGTTCTATTTCACTCCCCTTCCGGGGTGCTTTTCACCTTTCCCTCACGGTACTGCTTCACTATCGGTCGCTAGGAAGTATTTAGCCTTGGCAGATGGTCCTGCCGGATTCATACGGGGTTTCACGTGCCCCGCACTACTCGGGATCCGTCTCGGAGGGAACAGACTTTCAACTACAGGGCTTTTACCTTCTTTGGCGGGCCTTTCCAGACCTCTTCGCTTAACCGGTTCCTTTGTAACTCCATGTGAGACGTCCCACAACCCCAAAGAGCAAGCTCTCTGGTTTGGGCTTCTCCGCGTTCGCTCGCCGCTACTGACGGAATCACTATTGTTTTCTCTTCCTCAGGGTACTTAGATGTTTCAGTTCCCCTGGTATGCCTCTACACAACCTATGTATTCAGTTGTGAGTAACTGGAAATTACCCCAGCTGGGTTTCCCCATTCGGACACCCCCGGATCAAAGCTTGCTTACAGCTCCCCGAGGCAGTTTCGTTGTTCGCCACGTCCTTCATCGGCTCCTAGCGCCTAGGCATCCTCCGTGTGCTCTTAGTAGCTTAACCATTGCGCTCGTGTTCGAGCTGTCGCTCCGCTTGGTTTGGACTACGTCCAAATCCAAAAGTCGCTCCATTTCGATCACTCGCTCCAGCAATCTACCGTTTTTATTGAAACTTGTTTAACACAAGTTCAGCTAAAAAGGAATGTTCTAATTCGCGTTTGTTTCGTTTCGATATCTAGTTTTCAAAGAACAAGCTCCATGCAAAAGCAAGCTGTTTGAGAGTTTGAGCTCTCAAAACCGAACAACGAGTGAGTGTTGCAGCTAAGCTGCGGTTTTGAATGTTTCCGTTGCAGGAAACGATTCTCCATAGAAAGGAGGTGATCCAGCCGCACCTTCCGATACGGCTACCTTGTTACGACTTCACCCCAATCATCTATCCCACCTTCGGCGGCTGGCTCCTTGCGGTTACCCCACCGACTTCGGGTGTTATAAACTCTCGTGGTGTGACGGGCGGTGTGTACAAGACCCGGGAACGTATTCACCGCGGCATGCTGATCCGCGATTACTAGCAATTCCGACTTCATGCAGGCGAGTTGCAGCCTGCAATCCGAACTGAGACCGGCTTTGTTGGGATTGGCTCCATCTCGCGATTTCGCAGCCCGTTGTACCGGCCATTGTAGTACGTGTGTAGCCCAGGTCATAAGGGGCATGATGATTTGACGTCATCCCCACCTTCCTCCGGTTTGTCACCGGCAGTCTATCTAGAGTGCCCACCCGAAGTGCTGGCAACTAAATATAAGGGTTGCGCTCGTTGCGGGACTTAACCCAACATCTCACGACACGAGCTGACGACAACCATGCACCACCTGTCTAGCATGTCCCGAAGGAAAGGACTATCTCTAGCCCGGTCATGCTGATGTCAAGACCTGGTAAGGTTCTTCGCGTTGCTTCGAATTAAACCACATACTCCACTGCTTGTGCGGGTCCCCGTCAATTCCTTTGAGTTTCAGTCTTGCGACCGTACTCCCCAGGCGGAGTGCTTAATGTGTTAACTTCGGCACCAAGGGTATCGAAACCCCTAACACCTAGCACTCATCGTTTACGGCGTGGACTACCAGGGTATCTAATCCTGTTTGCTCCCCACGCTTTCGCGCCTCAGCGTCAGTTACAGCCCAGAGAGTCGCCTTCGCCACTGGTGTTCCTCCACATATCTACGCATTTCACCGCTACACGTGGAATTCCACTCTCCTCTTCTGCACTCAAGTCACCCAGTTTCCAGTGCGATCCGGGGTTGAGCCCCGGGATTAAACACCAGACTTAAATGACCGCCTGCGCGCGCTTTACGCCCAATAATTCCGGACAACGCTTGCCCCCTACGTATTACCGCGGCTGCTGGCACGTAGTTAGCCGGGGCTTTCTTCTCAGGTACCGTCACCTTGAGAGCAGTTACTCTCCCAAGCGTTCTTCCCTGGCAACAGAGCTTTACGATCCGAAAACCTTCATCACTCACGCGGCATTGCTCCGTCAGGCTTTCGCCCATTGCGGAAGATTCCCTACTGCTGCCTCCCGTAGGAGTCTGGGCCGTGTCTCAGTCCCAGTGTGGCCGATCACCCTCTCAGGTCGGCTACGCATCGTCGCCTTGGTGAGCCGTTACCTCACCAACTAGCTAATGCGCCGCAGGCCCATCCCCAAGTGACAGATTGCTCCGTCTTTCCAGTTTTCTTCAGGCGAAGAAAACAATTATTCGGTATTAGCTACCGTTTCCGGTAGTTGTCCCAAACTTGAGGGCAGGTTGCCTACGTGTTACTCACCCGTCCGCCGCTAACCATCCGAGAAGCAAGCTTCTCTTCAAGTCCGCTCGACTTGCATGTATTAGGCATGCCGCCAGCGTTCGTCCTGAGCCAGGATCAAACTCTCCAATAAAGTATTGAAAAGAGCGATAAGCTCATTTTGAATCTGACGAGATTAAAAATCTCATTTGTGCTCCAGCCGATTCAAGCCAAGGCTTGTCTCAACTTTCGCGTTCATTCTGCAAGCAGAATGTTTACTCACTCGTTGTTCAGTTTTCAAAGATCAAACTTGTTTCATCATCTCTTGTGTTTCCCGTGTCAGCACTGTGTTTCAGCGGCGACTTAAATAATATATCATACGGCTGAATGTAATGCAACAGTTTTTTTCATTTCTTTTCTTTAGTAGTTTTGCATTAGCTAAAGCTATCATATCCGTTCCCTATCTTGTCCTATCATATTAGGTTACGCTCATAGGGTACAAATATTTTAACACATTTATGAAAAGGTTTTCAATAACTTCTTAATAAAATGCTTTCTATTATTTCCTGAGCCGTTATGTGCAACTCAATGTTTACTCAGGTAAGCGGGAAGCCAGCTCTCTATTACAGAGCTGGCTTCCCGCTTATATAACAGGTACCTCACTTATTGTTCAATCACAATCCCCAGGTTAGTTTTGTATCCATGGATTACGACGCTTTTTATCGGATTTCCGTTGGTTGGAAGTAGCTGCACCCTCTCTGGATGTTTTCCCGGACACGGATACCTTGGATTTATTCTTCAGAGGAGCCTTGCTTGTTCTGCGTTTTGCAGCTGCCGGCTTATTCCCTGCTTGTTTGGACTTCCCATCCGAATCTGATCCAACCTCTTCAATTGCTACCTGACTTAAGTTAGCGTCTTCACGCCCCCCTTTTTTACCACCCTTGCCTTGCTCTTGATGAGGATACATTTCACCAAATGCTCCAAGCGGGGACGGCGGGACCATGTTCTGAGTAGGGTACGGATTCTGATAAGCATACTCAATAGGCTGGTTTGGCATCGTTGATGTGGACATTTCAGGCGGCATACCGTACGAAGGACCGTACATATTCCAAGCCGGATCCTGATAACTATGAGAAGGATAAGTATACTGAGGCATATGTGTATGTGAGCCACATCCGCATGGAGGGTACGGAAGCATTGAGTATGGAGATATGAAAGGCGGCTGATGATTCATATGACTAGGTGCTGCATACGTTGGGAATGGACTATTCACTTCGCCAGCTGGCGCAATCGGAAATGAGTTGTTTTGCATTTCTACGGACAGATTCGGCATAACGTTATTGTGGTTATAACCCTGCTCCGCGCCAGTCCACGGACTGTTAGGCAGATCACTGCCACCATAGGGACTAACTTCCGGAATCCCTGGAAACGACGCATTGTTACTCGCTCCTGCCGTGTACATGTCTTGCTGAGCACCGTACACCTCTTGTACAGGAACCGGGATTTGAACATAAGGCTGCTCGGCTGGCGCATGATGCAACTTATTACCACAACCACAAGGCTTTTTCGTTGCTGGTGCAACCTCAGTTGGAGACTTTGTGTTAGGCATTACAGGCAAAGGCATAATTTCAGGCGAAAGATTAGGCATTGTGTATTTCTTGGATTCTGCTACCGGTTTTACATAAACTTCGGGTTTAACCTCTTCTTTTTTATGCGTTTCCTTTTCGGGTTTCACTTCAGGAAGCTCCGGTAACTGCGGCAGTACCTCCAGTTCAGGCTTCACATTCGGCTTCTCCGTATTGGCTGGTGGTGGAGCAGGCACCGGGACAGGAACAGGAACCTCTGCTACCGGAGCAGGGGGAGTTGGCGCTACTGGAGTCGGTGGTTCCGGTTCTTTGACTCCCGTGTATTCCTTACCCTCAGGTGACAACTTTTCATGAGCAGCAATGTTACCGGCACCCGAATTAGATGTGCTGTTTCCTTGTGCGTGCATAGATGGAATATAAACTGTCTCCCCCACCAACAGAGCGTTCGGATTTTTCAACTGTGGATTGGCATTGACCATGTCTTTTAAAGGAACTCCCCAGGCTTGTGCCAACTTCCATAACGAATCTCCTTGCTGTACCTTATGACTGTGAAGCACGCCCTCCGGTTTCGGTGTTACTGGCTCTGCAGGGATTTTGACCTTCATGCCAATATCCAGCTTGTCGGGATTTGTGATTTGCGGATTAGCCGCGATCAATTTGTCCAGCGCTACATTGTATTTTTGGGACAGCAGATATAATGTGTCGCCTTTTTTCACCATGTGTATTTTCACAGGGAACTAACCTCCTAGACGTCATACTTGGGCAGTACATTCGCCCATACCGTTACTACATCCTATGCAGAAACCGGGCTAATGACATCAACTAAACAAAAAAAATCCTCCTGTCTCCAAAATCCCCATACACCAGGTATGCAGAATTTTATCGGACAAGGAGGATTCCTGTTCCCTATGTTATGCAATTCTAACTTAAGATTCCCACACTTTATATCCATCTTTGTCAACAATCTGACGGAATGCTTCCAGCAGTCTCAGCGTTACCGGACCTGCTACCCCCGTGCCAATTGTTCTTCCATCGACTTCATATGTAGCGATAACTTCTGCAGCTGTCCCGGTGAAAAAGACTTCGTCTGCGATATACACATCATGCAGGGTGAATGGCACTTCTTTTAATTCAAGCTCCAGTTCGCCACATAGATCAATAATCGCTTGACGTGTAATCCCTTCAAGTGCTCCGAGATAACAAGGCGGCGTGTACACTACACCATTTTTGATGATGAAAATGTTGTCACTTGAACCCTCAGTTACGTAACCTTGGGAGTTCAGCATAATTGCTTCACCAGCACCTGAATAGTTAGACTGGATTTTAACCAGGATGTTATTCAGATAGTTTAACGATTTAATTTTCGGATTCAATGCGTCCGGAATGTTCCGGCGTTGGGATACAGAAACTGCTTTCAATCCAGTAAGATAAGCTTCCTCCGGATAGATCGCTAATTGCTCCACGATGATGATTACGGATGCCTTAGGGCAACGTAACGGGTCCAACCCCAGATTACCAGGGCCACGCGATACAATAAGACGAATATAACCATTACGCATATCATTGCGGCGCACCGTTTCAGCCATGACTTCCAGCATCTCATCAATGGACAGCGGAATGTTCAAACTAATGGATTTTGCCGAATCATACAAACGATCCAAGTGGGCCTTACATCTGAAAATATTTCCGTTATAGATCCGAATACCTTCGAAAATCCCGTCTCCATACAAAAATCCATGATCATATACCGAAACGGTTGCGTTCTCTTTGGTCACATACTGACCATCCAAATAGATCCATTGTTCTGCCACCGATGACTGCACCTCCATAAAATATCCATTCACTGTACTCCGAAACGTTTATTAACCCGTCCATTGTACACCAAAATGACAAGCCCTTACTTGTTCACTCTACCCAGAATTATGACAACCTTCTAACAATCACAACCAGCATAAAGGTCGATTACCTCGAAGGATATGTATAACAAGGATAGCTACCCAGAACACGCACCTGACAATTCAATGCTTCAATCTCTGCCATGGCTGCGGTAAGCAATACCGAATCGACCGTTTCCACAACATCAATGTAAAAATAGTAACTGCCCAATCGTTTCTTCGTTGGACGAGATTCGAGACGGGTCAAGTTCAGCTTCCGCCATGCAAAAGCCGACAATACCTGATGCAATGCACCCGGTGCATCTTCTGGCAACGTCACCAGCAAGCTGGTTTTTACATGATCGGGTTCACGTGGAATGTTCACAGGTTCATGGCCAATGAGCACAAAACGGGTGTAGTTGTTGTCATGATCTGTAACCCGTTCAGCCATAATGTCCAAGCCATGCTTCTGAGCAGCAAGCTTTGTACCGATCGCCACCCAGCCCTTACCTGGATTTTTTTTCACAATTTCTACAGCTTCGGCTGTACTGTTCACACCTTCAAGATCCGCCCCGGGTGAATGCAGCCGAATAAAATTCTGACACTGCGGAATAGCCACAGGGTGAGACATAATCTTGGTAATTCTACCAAAGTCATACTCGCCACTCTCTGTCTTAAATTCCGAGCCATGTCCAATCACATTCTGGATGGATGGGTATACCCACTCCGCTTGCATTGGAATATCCACTTCATTTACAAGCCAGTCCATATGAAGACTAACGGAACCCTCAATGGTATTTTCAATCGGAATGACACTGTATTGTGCATTCCCGCTATCCGTTGCTCTAAACACATCCGAAATCAGCTTGGAATGAAGCAAATCTAATGGTTCCCCGTTGAAAAGGAAATCAATTGCCTCATGAGAGACTGAGCCTTCAGGTAATACTGCAATTCGTTTCATGCATTAACTTCCCCTTTGATTCTGTCCAGAAAAGGACGTTCGTCTTGATCAGGCAGCACGGTTACACCGTCCAAATCCGGATCGAGCCACAGTGCAGAAGCAGATATGCCCTCCCGCTCCATAGTGTCCAGCAAATATTGTTCCAATCCCGCTTTCCGGGTGTCATGACGATCTACCAAAGTCAATACGGTCGGGCCAGCTCCGCTCAGGGCAGCTCCCAACGCTCCATGATCAACAGCATGTTCTAATATCTCAGCCATGCCTGGCACCAATGATGCCCGATATGGTTGGTGAATTCGATCTGACATCGCCTTCTGAATCATATCCAGTCGTCCACTCGCCAAAGCGGCAACGAGCAGTGAGGATCTGCTAATGTTATGCACCACATCAGACATGCCAAATTGCTCTGGAATTACATTCCTTGCTTTTGAAGTAGACAGCTGGAATTCAGGTACAATAACCAAAGCCTGCAAATCCTGGTGTGGTTCAATACGTATATGATCTACCTGTTGACCATTCCATGCAGCCGTAATAATACCGCCATACAGAGATGCTCCCACATTATCAGGATGCTTCTCGAGGGATGTGGCCATATCCAGAAGCTTCGCATCGGATAAAGGAGCACCAATTAATGCATTCGCTGCTGCCAATGCACCAACGATGGCTGATGCACTGCTCCCGAGTCCCCGCGTAAGCGGAATATCGGAATACATGGAAATCTCCAATTCAGGGATGGATACCCCAGCTTCATTGAATACCATCTGTGCCACTTCGTAAATCAAATTCGATTTATCTGTTGGCAGACCTGTCAAATGATTGCCGTGAAGATGAAATGACGTCTGCTCGGCAGGTTTCATTTCCAACCAGGCATACAAAGACAATGCCATTCCCAGGGTATCAAACCCCGGACCGAGATTGGCTGTGCTTGCAGGTATTTTTACGGTTACCTTTTCACGCAAACTCATACAGATTGCTGCTCCAGTTGTGCAATAGCCGCCATTACTGCTTCTTCCGTATCTTCAACAACAAGTGGCTCAGTCGCTACTGTTTTGATCGCAATATTAGGATCTTTCAGGCCATTACCTGTCAGTACACAAACTACAGTCTCTCCGCCTTTAAAGTACCCTTCACTCTTCAGTTTGTATACACCGGCAAGGGAAGCCGCAGAAGCAGGTTCAGCAAAAATCCCTTCCCGAGAAGCAAGTGTACGATACGCTGTCAGGATTTGTTCATCCGTTACATAGTTGATCTGTCCACCAGATTCCTCAGCTGCAGCTACTGCCGTTTTCCAGCTCGCCGGATTACCGATTCGAATTGCTGTTGCTACTGTTTCAGGTTCAAGGATCGGCTCACCTTTGACAATGGCCATCGCACCTTCTGCTTCGAAACCAACCATACGTGGAAGCGTGTTGGACTTGCCTGCCTCTTTATATTCTTTGAAGCCTTTCCAATAAGCCGAGATATTACCCGCATTACCGACTGGAATAGCCAGAACGTCAGGCGCTTCGCCAAGTTGTTCAATTACTTCAAACGCTGCTGTCTTCTGTCCTTCAATCCGGAACGGATTCACAGAGTTTACAAGCGTGATCGGATGTTTGGCTGTGATCTCACGCACAATCTCCAGTGCACGGTCAAAGTTACCATTAATCGCGATCACCTTAGCTCCATAGATCATGGCTTGGGCCAGTTTACCCAGTGCAATGTTATTATTCGGGATCAGTACGATACAATTAAGGCCACCACGTGCGGCGTAGGCCGCTGCAGCTGCTGACGTATTACCTGTGGATGCACACATGATCGTACGGCTGCCCTCTTCCATAGCTTTGGCAACAGCCATAACCATACCGCGGTCTTTGAAAGATCCCGTAGGGTTCAAACCTTCATACTTGAAATAAACATTCAAACCGAGTTCCTCAGACAGATTCTCTGCATGAATCAACGGTGTATTTCCTTCCTGAAGTGTAAGCAGGGGTGTATTTTCATTAACTGGAAGGTGCTCTCTGTACGTTTGCAAAAGTCCTTGATATCTCATTGTGGGTAAACTCCTTTATGTTTTAATAATCTGAAATGATGACCTGTTGAACCGGATATGATTAACTTGTACGTTATAACTGAAATAATTGAGATGCCGTATGGGATAAGGACAATTATCCTTCGACCCGGTAGACACTCTTAATGCGGCGAATGACGCTGAGTGATTCAAAATGTTTTAACACTTTATCCATGCTTGCCTTACTTGCATTATGTGTAACGATAATGATCTCGGCATCCGGGTTGTGCTCATTCGGCTGTTGAACAACCGACGCCAGACTGACATCATATTCTGCGAAAATTTGTGTGATTTGTGCCAATACACCGGCTTTGTCGTCTACGTGTAGTAAAATAAAGTTTTTCGACACGATCTGCTCGTCGCTTTGTAGTCGCTTAATCTTATAAGGCACAATGGCTTTGAGACCGTTCACGCCAAGTTTAAGGTTTTTGGTAACCGCCACAATGTCAGCTACAACCGAAGTTGCCGTTGGGAGTTCTCCCGCACCAGCACCGTAGAACATCGTCTCCCCTACAGCTTCACCGTGTACATATACTGCGTTGAACACACCGTTGACTGAAGCAATCGGGTGATTCTGTCTAACCATTGTCGGCTGAACGCTGATCGTGATCTCATCGCCAATACGGTCCGCAATACCAAGTAACTTCATCTCATAGCCCAGTCTTTTGGCATACATAATGTCTTCACGAGTTACGGAGGATATTCCTTTAACGGTTACATCCTTCAACTCCACATTGGTACGGAAACCGAGTGTACTCAAGATCGCCATTTTGCGAGCTGCGTCAAGTCCCTCCACATCGGAAGTTGGATCCGATTCGGCATATCCCAGAGCCTGTGCTTCAGCCAGTACTTCTTCATAGGATGCACCTTCCTGACTCATTTTGGTCAGAATAAAGTTCGTTGTTCCGTTCACAATCCCCATAATGCGGGTAATCCGATCAGAAGAGAAACCTTCAATCAGCGTACGAATGATCGGAATCCCTCCAGCAACACTCGCCTCATAGAACACGTCACATTGTTTTTCCTGTGCCTTCGCCAAAATCTCTGTACCATGCAGTGCCATGAGATCTTTGTTTGCAGTTACGATATGTTTCCCACGTTCCAATGCTTCAAGAATATACTCCTTCGTCTGGTCAATGCCGCCCATGACTTCAACGATGACATCAATATCCGGATGACGAATGACTTCCCAAGGATCTTCCGTAAGCTTGGCACGGTCTACAGCAATAACACGTTCTTTCTCTGTATTTTTCACTGCGATCTTCTCGATGACAATCGGCGATCCAACCTGACTGCTCAGATCCTCCTGATTCCCTTCCACAATGCGAACGACTCCCGTTCCGACAGTTCCCAGACCCAACAATCCGACTTTTACTGGTTTCACTAACGATCTACCCCCTAATGTCTATTCTTGTCTGTCAGTCCTGTATGTTAAAGCCTAATTACCCTTGGCCTACAATACGCGTGCGTCTTACTCCAGGCATATCTTGCATTCGATCCAGCATTTCACCGATTTCGCCATGAAGATGTGTTGTTTCCACCGAAATGACAACATTGGCTCTTCCCTGAAGCGGTATACTCTGATTAATCGTGAGTACATTAGCTCCATAACCAGCTACATGTCCAAGCACACGAGACAAGATACCCGACTGATGCTCCAGATCAATGGAGATCGTTACAATTCTCTCGCGCTCAAGCTGGTTGATCAGATGAATTCCATCTTTGTACTTGTAAAAGGCACTCCGGCTTAATCCGACCTGTTCAACCGCCTCATGCACTGTTTTAACATCACCAGAAGCCAGTAGTTCTTTTACCTGCATGGTCTTCACCACTGCCTCTGGTAAAATATCTTCCCGTACTAAGTAATAGCGTTCGTTCACAGAACGTCCTCTCCTCAAAGACTCATGTATTCATATAGTGGACATTATATAGGATCTATGACAAAAGGGCAATACATGACACGCCTATTTTTTGAAATACGTTCCTCACAGTATACAAGTTTATCCCTCTCCCATGTCAGGAAAAAACAAAAAAAACGCAGAGTTGCGGGTCAACTTCCCACTTCTCTGCGTTCCTATATCAATCTGTCTCTCCACGGAAGACGGCTACTTAGTAGTAACTGCTACCTTCCACGAATTCGAATTCAAAGTCTCCAATACGAACGATGGTGCCTTCTACAGCTCCGCGCTTACGCAACTCAGCATCCACACCCATATAACGCAGTGTACGTGCGAGTTTCAGTATAGCCTCGTGCGAGTTCAGTTGCATCCGTTTCATCATGCGGTCAATCTTGGCACTTTCGACAACGAACATTTCATTCTCACGCACAATTTTGAAACCATCGTCTTCTTTTTTGTCCAGACTATATACTTTACGTTCAGATACATCTGCTACCTCTTCAACCACTCGCTCGTCTGGAGCCTGATCCAGCAGATCAGCTGCGCGATACAGAAGTTCTTGAATCCCTTTACGAGTCAAGGATGAAATTGGCATCACTTCAATATCAGGTTGCACTTCACGAACTTGCTGTAAAAATTGCTCCAGATTCGCTTCAGAGTCTGGCATATCCATCTTGTTAGCTGCTACAACTTGCGTTCTCTCGGCGAGAAGCGGATTGTACAACTTCAATTCGTCATTGATTTTCTGCCAGTCTTCAAAAGGATCGCGTCCTTCCGAACCCGACATATCTACGACATGAACAATAATACGAGTACGCTCGACATGACGCAGGAACTCATGTCCCAGTCCGACACCTTCATGCGCACCTTCAATCAGTCCAGGCAGATCAGCCATGACAAAGCTTCGGCCTTCTCCTACACCGACTACACCCAGATTCGGTGTAATGGTTGTGAAATGGTATGCCCCGATCTTTGGCTTGGCTGACGAAACGACAGAAAGCAATGTGGATTTCCCGACACTCGGGAAACCAACCAGACCAACATCTGCCATAACTTTCAGTTCGAGTACAATGTAACGCTCTTGTCCTTCTTCACCGTTCTCAGCAAGTTCAGGTGCAGGATTGTTCGGTGTAGCAAATCGGATGTTACCCCGTCCGCCCCGTCCACCACGTGCAATAACAACCTGTTGACCGTGACGTGTCATATCCGCCAGTACTTCTCCACTGTCTTCATCCAAGATGATAGTTCCTGGTGGAATGCGCACAATCATGTTCTCCGCGTTTGCACCATGCTGACTTTTATTACGTCCCTTCTCACCACGTGGGGCCTTAAAGTGACGCTGGTAACGAAAATCCATCAACGTACGCAAACCTTCATCCACGCGGAAAATGATGTCAGCTCCTCTGCCTCCATCGCCCCCGGCAGGTCCGCCGTTTGGTACATACTTCTCACGACGGAACGAAATAATTCCGTCCCCTCCGTCTCCGGCTTTTACATAAATCTTCGCTTTATCTACAAACATTGGTTAACCCCTTCTTCCTATATTCCACACGGCATTCTGAATTGTATAAACGTATCCTCAGACGGAAACTGCTCCGTTCTGACTTTTTTTCCTTTGAGTACGGCAGTAAGCTGCCGCAGTGTTTCCGGATCGGGTGTTTGATCCCCGTCCAGTCGGACAACCACATCTCCATGATCCTGTCCGAAGTTTAAGGTCAGTTTGCGAACCTCTCCCCAAGAAGACCGGCCGCCGCCATATTGATAGGCCCTGATTGCATCAGCAATCGCCCCGGTAAGTGACTCGCCATCCTCGGGAGAGACCAGAGCACTAAGCTGCAACTCATCTTCTATTTCCACATGCAAGTCCAGCGCAATTCCACTGGCGCGAAAAGACTGAAGATAAAATACGAGGGAAGGAATACCTAATCTGGAGATTCGGCTTTCTTCTGTAACCCGCTCTTTTATTCTTTCCACACATTGCAAGGATTTATCAAGTTTGCCCAGCCGAAGATATCCATATAACACCTGAAGGTCGTTCATCCAGTCGTGTCGATGATGATTTAATGAAGCAATTGCTGTTTTTTCCATGGATTGTATGATGGCTCTGCGTTCCGCCTCCGCCTGTTTCTTCATCGCATTCACAGAAATGAGCAATACTGCGACGGACCACAATGCGCACACGACGCTTGAGATCATCGCCGGATACAACATAACGAAAACCAAAGGAATCAGAAGTGAACATGCCGCAATCCACGGCACTCTTTTCCAAGATTTCATGGCTTCTCCCCGTTCTACAAAACTCGGTTGGTCTACACCCACCGTAACCAAGTATAACATGTCTTTTCTGCCAGTTCATTATCGAATAACCGTTGAATACAAAAAACCTTCGGCAAAAATGCCGAAGGCTCCTTAGGCGGAATGCCGATATTACGCTTCTACTGCAGCTGCTACAGGAGCAACATTAACAGGGTAGATGCTTACTTTTTTGCGATCGCGTCCCCAACGTTCGAATTTTACAACGCCGTCGATTTTCGCGAACAAAGTGTCATCTTTACCGATGCCAACGTTAGTTCCTGGGTGAATTTTCGTTCCGCGTTGGCGAACGAGAATACTACCACCAGTTACAGTTTGACCATCAGCACGTTTAACACCCAGACGTTGAGCATTACTGTCACGTCCGTTCTTCGTGGAACCTACACCTTTTTTCGATGCGAATAACTGAAGATTTAATTTCAACATGATTGGTTGTCCTCCTTCTTTGCTTATTTGAATTGCTGTATTTTAATATACTTCCCGTATGACTCTGCAATATTAGAGAGCATAACCACCATGGATTCGAGTAACAATTGTACCTGGGACCAAGTTTCCCCTCTCTCTAACAAAGGTAAAGAACCACTTAAAAAGCCATTCTTCATCTTGGCATCCATTTCGACACCGGTCAATGTTTCAATCGAGTTCACCGTACCCACTGTAACAGCGGATACCCCGGCACATACGATGTCTTCTCCCCGCTTGGCAAAATTAGCATGCCCTTCAATGGAAAAACGTTCGATGTTCCCGTCCTCATCACGAAAGATTTGAACGATAATCACTTATCGCACCTTCTTTACGCTTTGATTGTTTCGATAGTTACTTTAGTGTACGGTTGACGGTGACCTTGCTTCACATGGTAGTTCTTTTTAGGTTTGTATTTGTATACGATAACCTTTTGTCCTTTGCCATGTTTCTCCACTTTAGCCGTTACAGTAGCTCCAGAAATCAATGGTGTACCTGCTGTCAAACCTTGATCGTTAGATACAGCCAGGACACGGTCGAACGTTACGCTTTCGCCATCGTTCGCAGTCAATTTCTCGATGAACAGAACATCGCCCTCTTGGACTTTGTACTGTTTGCCGCCTGTTTCAATAATTGCGTACATTTGCCTTGCACCTCCTCATGTCTCAGACTCGCCCGTTCTCAGGTGACAGTGTCCTTGCGGAACTGTTCTTATACCCGGCCAGTGCGGTTACAGCATGTGCAAGACCATTAGGCTAAACACATACTTGAAGATTATATCACGCAATATATCAAAAATCAATGCAAGGTGAAATATATCTTTTTCCCGTACCATGGCAGGAAGAACACGGCTCCACATAGGGTAACGTACTTTCTTCCCGCACTTTCTTACGGGTAAGTTCGAGCAAACCCAGCTTGGTCCACCCCATTACAAACGCTTTGGTCCGATCCTTCTTGAGCTCGCCCTCCAACGTTGCTGCGACGTCATGCCGATTCGAGGCTTCCTCCATATCAATGAAGTCGACAATAATCATGCCACCGATATCTCGCAGGCGCATCAGACGGGCAATCTCCACTGCTGCCTGTATGTTGGTCTCTGTCACGGTCTCTTCCAGACTGTCACCGCCAGCTCCCGTATATTTGCCTGTGTTCACATCCACTACAGTCAGAGCTTCGGTATGATCAATGACAATGTATCCGCCTCCGGGCAACCACACTTTCCGGGCAAAATCCTTATTCAACTGTTCCTGCACACCATAGGCAGCAAAGATGGATTCTGTTCCCCGGTACACCTGTACTTTGGGTTGATGACCAGGACTAATTTCTTCGAGCAATGCTTTTACCTCACGGGCTTGTCCTTCACTATCAGTGATGACTTCGTCACTCCCTGGCGTATACACATCTCTGATGATTCGCTGTACCATGCTATGATCCCGATGCAAGAGGCTTGGTGAAGGCAAACTGTCCGCTTTTTCACGAATCAGATACCACTGCGCACGTAATGTTTCCAAGTCCGACTTAATGGCTTCATGCTGCTCTTCTCCAGATACGGTTCGAATAATAAGTCCTTCTTCATCCCGCCTCAGTTGCTCCCCAAGTGCCTTAAGACGGGAACGATCCCCTTCACGGGCAATTTTCTTGGATACCGCTACATAGTCAGCAACAGGCATGTAGACAAGCCAACGGCCCGGGAGTGAATAATGAGTCGTCACCCGGGCTCCCTTGCCTCCTACCGGTTCTTTCAGAACCTGAACAATGACTTCCTGACCCGGACGAAGCAACTCCGAGATGGAAGGCTTCACCTTGGGCTGCTTCTCCAGATGGGGATGCAACACATCGTCCACATAGAGGAACGCATTCTTTTTCTGACCAATATCCACAAAAGCAGCTTGCATACCTGGTAACACATTCACGACCCGTCCCTTGAAAAAGGAACCCAGCAGTCCACGATCGCGTGTACGCTCTGCCGTAAATTCCACAGCTTTGCCTTCTTCCAGAAGCGCCATTTGCATGAGGTTATGTTCATTATGTACTATCATTTGTTTCATGGCTTCACCTCTAGAAGACAATTCAAATCATCCACATCCATTTCAGTATCTTTTCAATTCTCATTGTACATATATTAACCCATTTCAGAACAGGTCCACCAGAACACTACAATTGATCACCATTTTGTTGAAAATAGGAACCGATAATCCGTTGCTCAGGCAAGACGGCCATAATTCGACCCTGTCTGTTCATCACGTATACCATATGGTATCTTTCTCTCTTTAATAGACGCAAAATAGTGTCCAAAGGTTTCGCCGGAAATGAGATTATTGGCTGCGCCAAACTGCCAGTAGCCGCGTGACGAGCGAACGCACCCTCTCGATTCATAAGAAAACGAATAAAGCGATAGGGTACATTTCGGTAATCCGTTACGTTGGAATAGAACAAAAAAAGGCCGATTAACAGAATGTTGAGCGGTAGGCCGTAGTCTCCAGTAAACCATCGGCTGATAGCATATAAAATAACCCCTACGCTACACAGAATGCTAATTCTGTAAGTCCACATTAATGTTGTATAGTAGGGTGCCCACAGACTGACAAGTGCCTGAACAATTTTACCTCCGTCCAGAGGAAGTACAGGCAGCAGATTAAATAGGGCAATGAGCAGATTCCCCTGAATGATATAGTTGAGAAATACCGGATCGCCCAGATTGCCATACTGCAACAGCATAACCACGCCAACCATCAGGATGTTTTGTAATGGACCAGCCAGAGCAATTATGATTTCCCGGTAGGCCGTGATCGTACCTCCATCTTCGATAACCGCTACTCCTCCAAAAGGAAGCATCTGGATCGACAAGACACGATAGCCCAGAAGTGCCGCCGCCGCAGCATGTCCACATTCATGAATGAATACGATGGCAAACAACGTAATAAGTTCAATAAAATGTCCAGTCAGAAGGGAGGCCATCATAATAATTACAAAAAACGGATGAAACGTAATACGGACTCCCCACACCCTAATCAAGGGCAACAACTTCCGCCGGGTCTACGTACTCCTCCCCCTCTTTGACTGCAAAATAGAGCGTGGCCGGTTGTTCACCACCCGTAGCCTTTAGACTCCCCACTGGATTCCCCGCCTCCACCCAATCATTCACGCTCACTTCACTTTCGTTCAGCCGACCATATATTGCCGTGACATTGCCTGTATGTTGGATGACAACTGTGAATCCACTTGCTGCATCTCCGATAACCTCCATGACACGCCCAGCATCAGAACTTGCGACCTGTATAAGTTCTGCACCTGCGGCATCCGGAACGATCTCAATTCCCTTCATGCTCAGCGCGAATGGCTGAACCACTGTGCCTGAGATCGGTTTGCCCAGTAACTGCCTTACTTTCAATCCGTTCACGGCATCCGTCGTATGTCCGAGGACCGGAAGAAACGAAGGCGTTCCTCCAAAATGCCGTTCATACCAAGCCGCTGCTGAGGCAAAATCCATATCCCGATGGAGTGCATCCGCAATTACTGTTTTGGGTGATGTCGTCCACGATGTATCCAACTGAAATAGACCCCATACTCCGCCAAATATCAAAGCGCTAATAACCGTCCGTTTGAAAAGTGACTTGAACAGGTTAAATCTCGAATGCCCCCCTGGAACGAAATGACCATTCTCTTTTTTCCACAACCATTCCGGATCTCTTTCCTGTATCCCCTCACTAGGCGTAAATGGTTTTGGGTGTATGATCTCATTCTTGTCCAACAGTGAACCTAATTTCTGCTCCTGTAAGACCTCCACAGTGGCACCATCCATCAGTCGCCGAATGCGTTCTTCTCGTCTCTGCTTGATTCTGAGTTTCGTGTTCATGGAATGTCCTCCCGCCGAGGCTTGTTTACTACATCCTATGAAGAGGTGGTTGATAATATGAACAAGCCTGCCCGCAGGTAACAAAAAAAGCCGGGCTATAAGCCACGGCTGTCATGTAATCAGATAATGAATAAGTCCATTTAAATGAGTTAACCCATTCCCAAGAACTTTTTGAAACGAGTAAAAGCTCCCTTTTTCTGCTCCAGCTGCATCAATGGGACCGTATCTCCCAGAATGCGTCGTGCAATGTTGCGATACGCAATTGCCGCAAGTGAATCCGGATTCATGACCGTAGGTTCTCCTGAATTGGCCGCTTTGATGACCAGTTCATCATCAGGCACGATGCCAATCAGGTCAATATTAAGTACTTGTAAAATACCATCGATATCTAACATGTCACCCGATTTAACCATATTATTGCGAATTCGATTCACCACCAGCTTTGGTGATTGAATGTGCGAACTCTCCAGCAGGCCGATGACACGATCCGCATCACGTACTGCAGCATTTTCCGGTGTAGTGACTACGATGGCTTGGTCTGCTCCTGCTACCGCATTTTTGAAACCCTGCTCTATACCGGCTGGGCAATCAATAATGACGTATTCAAAATCTTTTTTTAATTCAAGGATAATATCCTTGACCTGTTCTGGCGACACTGAGTTTTTGTCTCTCGTCTGCGCCGCAGGCAACATATATAATTCTTCGAAACGCTTGTCTTTGACCAAAGCCTGATTCAGACGGCAGCGGCCGTCTGCAACGTCGCACAGATCGTAAATAATACGGTTTTCGAGTCCCATCACGACATCCAAATTACGAAGGCCGATATCGGTATCTACCAGACAAACCTTTTTGCCGAGCAGCGCCAGCGCTGTCCCGATGTTTGCCGAGGTGGTTGTTTTACCCACGCCGCCTTTACCCGAAGTGATCACGATCGCCTCTCCCATGAGCTACACTCCTTTAAACACATTAAAATCTCGGCGTAACCGAACGATATTGCTCATTTTGTCTATCTGCATCTGATTGTCCTGTAAGTAAGCAAATTCCATTCCGGTCTCTCGGCTCTCCCATTCATCGGGAGGACGACTGATGATATCCGCAATCCGTAGCTGCGTCGGTGCAAATACCGAAGCGGCAATAATCGCTTCCTCGTCCCCGCCAATTCCGGCATGAGCCATACCTCTGAGTGAACCCAACACATATATATCTCCGGTACACGTCACTGTGCCCCCCGGATTGATATCCCCAAGAAACAGGAGATTTCCTTCATGATGAAGCACCTGACCTGAACGCACCATACCACACATGGTTACAATCGGCGGTGGTCCTTTAACCTCCGGTTGGAGTGCAGGTGAGTCGATGGATCGAATAAGCAAATTCCCTTTTTGTTTCAATATATCGAGGATTGCTTCTTTCTGGTCCTCTGTCACTTCGCGGGCACCCAACTTGATATCCACATGAACAATCGGTCCGGTCAAAATATTTTGATGGCTGTGTTCCAGCTTATAGCGGAGCTCATAGAGCAATTCCTCGAATTCACATTGATCGTCCAACAGGAAAACCAGGCCGTCTCGGATGCCTTTAATCGTTACGTGATTCGATTTTACCGTCATAAGCCTGTCCCTCCCATCTCATTACATTTCGTGCCCGGGGCCCCAAGTTCCTGCTTTGCGCTCCATAAATGTATTTAGGAAGCTTCTTCTGTCTTGCTCCGTCTCTTGCCGATCCGCTCCAGTTGTTTCCGAAGCGGGACATAAATGATCAAGGCAAACACAAAATGAATGAACAAATTAGGAATCATGTATTCAATCAACGCCCAGTCAAAGGTCACGTGGTTAAGTTGGAAGAGCTTGTACAGGAAAAATAGCATGGTGTCATTAAGCAGACTTCCCAAAATGACAACCGATACCATAACCGGCAGTGGTGCACGCGGTGCTTGAAAAATGAGTCCCATCATATATGCCGATAATCCCATCGAGAATCCATAAGGTCCAATCATCTCGCCGTAGAATACAACGTCATGCAATAGTCCAAAAAATATACCGAGTACTAGTGCCGTGTGACGATGATGATATACAGCGATAAACAAAATTACGATATAGACCAGATTGGCAGAAATACGCATCTGCCAGCCAGAAGGGATGAGCAGTGGCAAAATTGTGCCTTCCGCAATGAACAAAAGGAATAGTAACAGGAACAAAACTTGCTTACGTGTTACCATTATTCTTTTACCTCAGGCGGGATAATGACAATCAGCTCTTTCCAATCAAGGAAGCTAGCATATGGATCAATTGTAGCTGTTTTTGTTAAACCATACTCACTTTTCTCGACACTCTTCACTTCACCAATCCGCATGTATTTCGGAAAGTTATTGATGATTCCGGATGAGATGATTTCATCACCCTCTTGGATGTTTGAATCCTCTGAGATTTTGGTCATCTTGAGCATGCCCGTCTTCGGATCGTAGCTCTCAATCATACCAAACACTTTCTCTTTACCTACCGCCGTTGCTGCAATGGCATTGGATGTCGGATCATTGGCGTCCATGGACGTTAACAGATTAACCGTTGATGTATATGAGCTGACATGACTGATCACGCCGACCAGCCCTTCCTGGGAGGTAACGGCCATCCCCGGCTTGATTCCCGCATTTTCACCGATATCAATGTTAATGGTTCTGCTATTTGGATCCGAATTGGCACTGATAACCTGAGCAATTCGTGAACCGTAATTATAGCGATTCTTCTGTTCTTCTGTGAAATTGAGCGCTTTCTGAAGTTGCTCATTCACTTGCTCCATATCATTGTACTTCAGCCGATCCCGGGTATAGTGACCCATTGCGATGCGAAGCTCTTCATTCTCATCATATACCGTACGCATGTTCGCTACATCTTTGAAAAAGCCCGCTACATAGGAAGCGGGCTTGTAAAATACGTATTGTACAAATCCAACTGAATCCTTCAGGAATTTCTCCGGCCAGGATAGAGTGGTTCGCGGACTGAGCGTAAAGCCCATTAACGCGATAAATGTAACAAGGCCCACCAGCAAAACAAAAAGTCTTTTGTTGCCTAGCAGTTTAAACAGTTCGAACACCCTCTAACATCCATATTCTCTTCCGAGCCATGCCCGGCGGGGAGACTGTCAGACCTGTAGTCCCTGCGAGAATATCAGCCGATCCTCCCCTGTTAAGCGGGTAATAGCTCATCCCCGGGGTTAACCGGGTCCTCTATAAAGATATCTTGCCACTTGGTCGCTATGCCAAGTTAGGCAAATACCAATTAACGTTTGGAACGAACTGCCGAACTGCTTCTGCTTTTGAACAAATGAATATTCTCTAGCGCTTTACCTGTTCCGATTGCTACACAATCCAGCGGGTTCTCAGCCACAATGACAGGCATTCCTGTCTCACCAGCAAGAAGCTTGTCCAGGTTGCGAAGCAACGCCCCACCACCTGTAAGAACGATACCCCGATCCATGATATCGGCTGCAAGTTCAGGCGGGCATTTTTCCAGTGTTACTTTTACAGCTTCAACAATTGCATTCACGGTATCAGCCAGCGCTTCACTGATCTCGTCCGAAGTAATCGTAATTGTCTTCGGCAGACCTGTTACAAGGTCACGTCCACGAATTTCCATCGTTTCTACTTGTTCCAATGGCATAGCTGATCCGATGTCCATCTTCAATTGCTCCGATGTACGCTCACCGATCATGAGATTGTATTGGCGCTTGATGTACTGGATAACGGATTCATCCATCTCGTCACCTGCTACACGAACCGAACGGCTCGTTACAATACCACCAAGAGAGATAACAGCCACTTCCGTTGTACCTCCACCAATATCGACAACCATACTACCCGTTGGTTCCCATACAGGCAGATCTGCACCGATTGCAGCAGCAAAAGGCTCTTCAATCGTATAGGCTTCACGTGCCCCAGCCTGTTTGGTTGCATCTTCAACCGCACGTTGTTCTACTGCCGTGATCCCGGATGGTACACATACCATCACGTTTGGATGACGCTGGAACATAGAGCGTTGTTTTTGCGCCTCACGGATGAAATATTTGATCATCGTTGCCGTTGTATCGAAATCGGCAATAACGCCATCTTTCATTGGACGAATGGCACGAATGTTACCTGGTGTACGTCCAATCATTTTTTTGGCGGCTTCACCTACTGCCTCGATGCTATTTGTATCTGTCCGTATAGCGACAACCGAAGGTTCTCGCACCACAATTCCTTTTCCTCGTACATAAACCAACGTATTTGCTGTCCCCAAGTCAATACCCAAATCTTTCGTAAAACCACCAAACATAACATAATCTCCTTTTCTGCCTCATATAGCCGCCCCATTCTGATCCAGAGCGTAATAATTTTATTCCCACGCAATACGTGGAGCTAATATTCGCATTTGTTTTTTTGCATTTGTAAAGTGAACCTATCTTTTACGGACAACGCCGTTAACATTCATAGGAAAACATCAACGCCAACCATTATATTATACTAAGCCCTTCTCCTTCAAACTTACGTACGTTCCATCTCCGATAATAATATGATCAAGCACGTCAATGCCAACAATAGCGCCTGCTTCAATCAGTCTCTTGGTTATTTGGATATCCTCCGGACTGGGCGTAGGATCACCACTCGGATGGTTGTGTGCGCACACAATCGATGCGCTGCTGCATTTGATGGCAGCCCGGAACACTTCACGTGGATGTACAATCGAAGCGTTAAGGCTGCCCATGGAGAGTGTTTCCTGGGCAATAATATGATTTTTGCTATTCAGAAAGAGACACACAAAATGTTCTTTTTGCAAGTAACGCAATTGTTCCATCAGGATATCAGCTGCATCACGCGGTGTACGAATTGAAGTCGACTGTGTGAGTCTGCTTTTGGCAATCCGATGACCCAGCTCAATGCCAGCTTTCAATTGCACAGCCTTGGCATTGCCGATCCCTTTCATCGTGGTCAATTCTTCCAGACTCAAATCCATCAACGAGCGAATGCCACCCGCTTCGGCCAGAATCCGTTGTGCCATATGCACCGCGGATTCCTGTCTTGTGCCTGTTCGAAGTAAAATTGCCAGCAATTCAGCATGGCTTAAGGCGCCCGCCCCGTATTCCATCATGCGTTCTCTCGGGCGTTCTTCCTGGGGGATGTCGCGCATCATGTATTGAGGCGACTCCATATGTTCCCTCTTTTCATTTCACAACATTTGGCTTCATTCATGTTCGTGGCAACACATGTACGCCGAACCCGTCCAACATATCACTTAACAAAGATAGCGGCAAGCCAACCACATTAAAATAACATCCTTCAATGCGGTCGATCAGTGAAGCACCAATGCCCTGAATGGCATATGATCCTGCCTTATCTGAAGGCTCACCTGTCTGCACATAAGCACGGATGGTCGCATCCGACAGCTCTTTCATCGTTACATCGGTCTGGCGGTAATGAACTAACGACTGTCCATTGCCCGCATCAATACAAGCGACGCCCGTAAACACCCGATGTACGCGGCCCTGCAGCCGGGATAACATACGTTCAGCATCCGCCTCGTCTAAGGGTTTGCCTAGAATCTCACCATCCAGAACAACAACGGTGTCACTACCAACAATAATGGCTTCCTGCTCGCGGCCTTCAAGCCCGCGAAACACGGCAAGCGCCTTGCGCAAAGCAAGTTCCTGTACCGTCTGTTCAGGTGTCCACTCTGGTGGTGTATCTTCATTGGCATGACTTGGTATTACATCAAACGCTAGGTGGAGTGATGCGATCAGTTCTTTGCGCCGAGGCGATGTGGAGGCCAGAATAATAGGGCGCTGTTGTGTGTTATCCAAAATGAACGGCTCCTTATGCCACGGCAACATCCTGTCCGGATCACGATAATAGATGTCACTGGTTTAATTTTTTTTCGTCATAACTCGTCATTCTCCTACAGTCTGCGATAAAGCCACACAGCGGCAATCATACCGATCAGACTCAGAAGGCTCATTTGAAATTGAAGTGAAATATCATAACTGATAATATCCAGATCAGCCTGTGGCGACCAACGTATGGTCGTGGCTTTCGTAAGAAAGGCTACTGCCTTTACAGGCTGCAGTGCCTTGGCGATCCACGCTCCGGCCATCCAGCCGAGCAGCAGAAACAGCAATAACATGCCGAAGTTTTTTTTCATCGGTAATCTTCCCTCGCCATTTTTTGACACCCACATTATTATACGGGGTTTTGTACGTCAATACAAACACAAATCCGGCAAGGGGAACTATTTCCAGTTCCTTGCCGGATGGGTATTTCCAAGCGTTGTTATGGGAAAGAGCATGTTATTGCTTTATCGCTTCAAGCCATTTTTTCTGCTGCAGTACATAATCCATCAGATCGGACTGCACGGACCACATGTGTACATCATCCGGGTTTTTGTTGTACTCCGCGATAGCCGTAATTGCACTGTTCATTGATTTCTCCATTCCACCAATAATAGGTTGTACATCTGCGGTCAGGCCAGGTGTAAGACTATTCAATCCCGTCAGCCATGACTCGTGCTTATTTTGAATCGCCGTCATCGTTTCTGAAGAGACTGCTGCCGGAGCAGACTGTCCCAGCTGCTGAATGGACAAGGTAGATAATTGTTCCACCAGCGCAGAACTGTTTGTGAAGAAAAGCTGCACATCCTCTTGTTTGCCACCGAATATAGCCGGATTGATCTCAGGGTTCACAATCTCCTTGACATACAGTTCAACTCCCTGGGCTTTTAGCCTAGAGCTAAGTAGCTTGGCCTCTTCACGATCAGCCGAAATGCCTGCATATACTCGATTGCCATCTTCAGGATCAGAACCTGCGGCTATACCTGCCTGAGCCAGTTCAAGCTTGGCCTGTTCAGCTCGTTCAGGAGAACTGAACACGCCGTATTGAAGTGCATAATACGTGCTGCCAGTCGTAACTGTCTGAAGTTGCTGTTCTGTACCTGCAGTCCCCTCCTGACCCGTCACAGTAGAAACTGCCTGATTGACGGGCAGAAGATCGCCTGGCTTCGCGGCTCCTTCTTTATTAAAAAATGAAAGAATAACCATACCAAAAAGTGCTCCGGTAACAAGTGCCCCAGTGACAGAACCAATCATTTTCCAGCCTCTTGGAGGGCGATTGCGTTTATAGGAATAGTTCTCCGAATCTGCAAGCCAGTCGTGGCCTTGATCATCATGGGTATTGGACAGATCACGACGCTCTTCCTCCGGATTATCGGTGTGATTAACATAACCGTAACCGGAACGGTTCCCAAAATAATGGGCCTCATCCAAGTTCAAGTTCGAATCATGAGTCACCCGCTCGTCAGGTTCAGGTACAGTAGAGCTTGTCAGCACCGTCTCTCCCCAGTCTCCGGGGATATCCTCAGGCGTCCATGATGGGGTTGTATCCATCTGCTTAGGCGTTAGCGGTTGATTATGCGGTAATTCTTCACTTAACGTCACCAATGGACTGGACGCGGATATCCTCTTGTTTTCAGGCTTGTCCGACTCATGATCCCCGAAGCGAAACGTCATTCTAGCATTGCTCACCCGTACCCTCTCCTTTGTCCCATTTATATAAGCTATATGCAGAGACTGGAGAATACATTCCATATAACGCAAAAAACGCCTGCTTCGTATCGGAGACAGGCGATTTCTCAATAGATCTATTTCAAACCTTTGGCAAGTGTATCGCCGACTTTCCAAATATCACCTGCGCCCATCGTAATCACAAGATCTCCTGGCTGCAGACGATGCTGCAGGTCAGCTACAACTTCTTCTTTTGTAGGAAGGTAACGTGCAGAAGCATTACTGTTTTGAACGATCAGTTCAACCAGTTTGGCTGAGGTTACCCCTTCGATCTGTTTTTCGCCCGCAGGAGAATAGATATCCGTAATAAGTACCTCATCCGCTTCCGCAAAAGCACGACTGAACGCATCCAGCAGGAAGAACGTCCGCGTATAACGCTGTGGCTGGAATACCGCAATAATACGTTTGCCTGTTGCTTTGGCGGCACTAATGGTAGCTTCAATCTCAGTCGGGTGATGAGCATAATCATCGATGATCAGCATATCACGCGCCTCGCCCAATACCTGGAATCTGCGTTTGGCTCCATGGAACTGGATGATGGCTGCCACAATCTTCTCAAATGGAATCCCTGCTTCCAGACAGGTAATCACAGTAGCCATCGCATTATAAACGTTATGCTTACCCGGCACTGATAGTTCCACCGTGCCCATAGCAGCACCCTGATGATTCATCGTAAAGGAGATACGGCGATCGCCCAGTACAATATCCGTTGCCGTATAATCTGCTGCACGATCAATACCATAGGTTGTAATCCGTGACTTGAGTTCTGGCAAAATCGCTTGAACATTCTCGTCGTCAGAACACACAATCGCTGTTCCTTCCGGACGAATCTGGCTCAGGAACTGCACATAAGCCCTTTTGAGCTCCTCAAAATCACTGTTGTAATTCTCCAAATGATCTGCCTCAATATTGGTTACAATACCGAGCCATGGATGGTACTGCAAAAACGAACCATCGCTCTCGTCCGCTTCAGCGACTACCCAGTCGCCTTGGCCTGCCTTGGCGTTGGTACCCACATTCATGATTTCTCCGCCAATAATGTATGTCGGATCTGTATCACATTTATCCATTACAAGTGCAATCATGGATGAAGTGGTTGTTTTACCATGAGCCCCAGCTACAGCCACACCTTTACGTTCGTTCAACAAACGTGCAAGCATCTGGGAACGATGCAGAATCGGAATGTTCAGCTCTGCAGCTGCTACCCGTTCCACATTATCAGCAGGCGCTGCCGTAGAGTAGACAACCAGGTCTGCTCCAGTGACGTGCTCTGCCGTATGTCCGATATATATTTTCGCTCCCTTGGCTGCCAACTTCTCGGTCAACTCCTGTGAAGCGACATCCGATCCGGTAACGGTGTATCCCATTTCCAACATAACTCTTGCGATGGCACTCATGCCATATCCGCCAATCCCTATAAAATGAACGTGTTCCGATGTATTTAACAAAACTTTCACCAACCTTTTTCAGAATCGGTTTGATGCAAAAGGGCTGCCCGCACATCCGCAATCAGGTACAGTGTGCCGGAGACCACCCCCAGATCTTCCGCTTCCGTCCGTGACTTCAATAGATCAAGTGCCTTTGCCCATTCGGGCTCGACGATGATTTCCAGTTCCTGCTTCGCAATGGCGGGACGTACCCGTTCGACAATCTGCAGCAATTCGGCTGCATCCATTTTGCGTCGGAAATCTGGCTCGGTCAGGATCAGCGTATCCACTAGTGGCAGTATATGCTGCAAATACGCTTCGTGATGCTTATTTGCCAACATACCCATCATCAAAATTAACTTGTTGTGCGGATAGACATCCATAATGCTCTTGGCCAGTGACTCTGCCCCTTCCGGATTATGTGCTCCATCGAGCACAATTCGGGGTTCATCGACGACTTTTTCGAATCTTCCTGCCCAGAAAGCATTCTCCAGTCCAAGTGCAATATCGTTGTCATCCAGCATAAATGCCATGTATTGTCTAAGCAATTCAAGCACCATAAGTGCGGCCGCTGCATTGTCACATTGATGTGAGCCCTGCATGCGTATGCGAACGTCCAGATCACGGAACGGGCCTGTAAAATGAAAAGATTGTCCGTTCTCATTGCTGTCCAGTCTATGATAAGAGAATTGATCTCCAGCCAAATACACGCTTGATTGAAGCTGCTGTGCTTTCTCCTGAATCACCTTCACAGCTTCGGGTTGAGTCGCGCAAGTCACAACGGGTACTCCCGGCTTGATAATACCTGCCTTTTCTCCAGCAATCTGCTCAATCGTATCTCCAAGCACATCCGTATGATCCATACCAATGTTGGTGATGACGGACACAACAGGTGCGACAATATTCGTTACGTCCATCCTTCCCCCTAGCCCCGTCTCCCATACCACAACGTCAGGGTAACACTCCTCTGCATAGTACAGAAGCGCGAGAGCCGTGGACACCTCAAACATCGTGGGTGATCCAAGCGGAGTGGAGGCCATTTCCTTGACCAGTGGATGTAATCGGTTCGAGAGCTTAAGCAGGATTTCTTCCGGAATATCCTCACCATTGTATTGAAAACGGTTTGTAAACTTGGTGATATAAGGCGACGTAAAGGTACCCACATCATATCCAGCCTGAAGAAGCACTGACGTCAAAAAAGCGCAAGTCGAACCTTTGCCGTTCGTTCCCGCGACATGAATAAATTTGAGACGTTGGTGTGGATTGCCTAACATGGACATCAGACTCTCGATTCGTTCCAATCCAGGTCGGATGCCAAAAGGAATAAGGCCATTGATCCAGTCCACGGCCTCGTTGTACGTAAGTAAAGGAGCTGCTGCATCTGTCCCGTCTAATTCCGTCATCTGATTCACCTTCGGTCCCGAGTTTGAGTGAAAAAAGCGGCCGGATGGCATAATGGCTCTCCATCCGACCCAAATATATTAACCTTTAAGTTCCTTGATTCGTGCAATCACTTTATCCCGTTTATCGGAATAATCTGCTTGCTTGGCGCGCTCTTCCTCAATAACTTTGGCAGGAGCTTTGGCAACAAAGCCTTCGTTCGCCAGTTTTTTCTCTACACGGAGAACTTCGCCCTCAAGGTTCTCCAACTCTTTCTCCAAACGAGCCACTTCCTGCTCGATATCAATAAGACCTGCGAGCGGCAAGTATAGTTCTGCCCCCGTAATGATCGCAGTCATTGCCTTGTCCGGTGAGTTTAAATCCAGCCCACTATCGAACTCGGACGTATTACAGAAACGTTTGATGTAGTGACTGTTACGCTCAATGATGCTGGACGTCTCAGGACTGTTTGCTTTGACCATCAACTCGATCTTTTTGCTCATCGGCACGTTCACTTCTGCACGAATGTTTCGAACTGCACGAATGGTATCCATCAGCAGGTTCATCTCGGCAACAGCCTCTGGGTTCTCAAGAGCAGGATCATATTCCGGCCATGATGCCAGCGTAATGGTCTCACCTTCATGCGGCAGATGCTGCCAGATCTCTTCGGAGATGTATGGCATAAACGGATGAATCAGGCGCATGGTCTGATCCAGCACATAAGCAAGCACGGATTGTGTTTTCTTCTTGGCAACCGGATCTTCCCCATAGAAGGACAGCTTAGCAAACTCGATGTACCAGTCACACAGGTCATCCCAGATAAAGTTATACAACACACGACCTGTTTCCCCAAATTCATACGCTTCGATTAGACGCGTAATATCGCGGGAAGTTTCGTTCAGACGGTGCAAAATCCAATAATCCGCTGTACCAAGCTCTCCGCTGATGTCACGTTCCTCATAGGTGAATCCTTCCAGATTCATCAATGCAAAGCGCGAAGCATTCCAGATCTTGTTGGCAAAATTACGAGCCTGCTCCACCCGTTCCCAACGGAAACGGAGATCCTGACCTGGCGTGCTGCTGGTTGAGATCATGTAACGCATTGCATCTGCGCCGTATTTCTCAATCACATCCAGCGGATCTACACCGTTGCCCAGTGATTTGGACATTTTGCGTCCATCTGCATCACGAACAAGACCATGCATCAGCACATCCTTGAACGGAATCTCATCGGTGAATTCCAGTGCAGTGAAAATCATACGTGCAACCCAGAAATATATGATGTCATACCCTGTCACAAGTACACTTGTCGGATAATAACGTTTCAGGTCTTCCGTATCTTCCGGCCAGCCTAGTGTGGAGAATGGCCATAAGCCGGAGCTAAACCAAGTATCGAGTACGTCTTCGTCCTGTCTGAGCTTGCGTCCAGCATACTCTGGCAGCGTTGTTGGATCTTCAGCAGATACGATGATTTCACCTGTTTCTTCATCATACCAAGCAGGTATACGATGCCCCCACCACAGTTGACGGGAAATACACCAGTCACGAACGTTCTCGATCCAGTTCAGATAGGTTTTCTCAAAACGATCTGGAACAAAATTAACCCCTTCGCCGCTCTGTTGTTTTTTAATCGCTCTCTCTGCAAGTGGCTTCATCTCAACGAACCACTGTGTAGACAGATACGGCTCAACAACAGCTCCGGTACGTTCACTGTGTCCAACCTGATGCGTGTGATCCTCAATGTTGATCAATACGCCCTGCTCTTTCAAGTCAGCAACAATCTGCTTGCGGCAGTCACTGCGATCCAGTCCCTGATACTTGCCTGCCTCAGCATTCATTGTGCCGCTCTCATCCATTACCGTAATCTGAGGCAGATCATGACGAAGACCTACTTCAAAGTCATTTGGATCATGCGCAGGCGTGATTTTAACAGCACCACTTCCAAACTCTTTATCCACATAATCATCAGCGATAATTGGAATTTCGCGTCCAATGATAGGCAGTACAAGTACTTTACCAATCATATCTGCATAACGCTCATCCTTCGGATGAACAGCAACCGCTGTATCACCCAGCATCGTTTCAGGACGCGTTGTTGCCACTGTAACGTAGCCACTTCCGTCTTTGAGCGGGTAACGCAGATGGTACAAGTGACCCTGAACCTCTTTATATTCAACCTCAATGTCGGACAGAGCTGTCCGGTTCACCGGGTCCCAGTTAATGATGCGTTTGCCTCGGTAAATAAGGCCTTTTTCATACAGCTGAACAAATACTTTGCGAACCGCTTGGGACAGACCTTCATCCAGCGTAAAACGTTCACGTGAGTAATCAAGCGACAATCCCATTTTGCCCCATTGCTGACGGATGGTAGTGGCATATTGATCTTTCCAGTCCCATACTTTCTCCAGAAATTTCTCACGTCCCAGATCATAACGAGTCAGACCTTCTTCACGCAGCTTCTGCTCCACTTTGGTTTGGGTAGCAATACCTGCATGGTCGGAACCCGGAAGCCACAGTGCGTCATAACCTTGCATCCGTTTGGTGCGGATCAGAATATCCTGCAGTGTAAAATCGAGCGCATGCCCAATGTGCAGCATCCCGGTCACATTTGGGGGTGGAATTACAATTGTATACGGCTCGGCATCTTTACGCTGACCGGCTTTGAAATATCCACGCTCCATCCAGGTGGAGTACCATTTATCCTCTGCCGCCTTAGGATCGTAAGTGGTCGGCATTTCTGTTGCAGCTGATTTTTTTTCCTCAGACATGTGTCATTCCTCCGTTACTTCATCATCTTCGCCAAAAAAAACAAAAAAAACCTTTCATCCATCAAAGGACGAAAGGTTAGCTTTCGCGGTACCACCTTTGTTTCACGCCGACAGCAAGATAGACTTCACCCTCTGTACATGACGTGACACTTCAAGCATATAACGGCTGCTACCGGCCCATCCTACCTCAGAAATAAATGACGATAGATCTCATTCATCCCTTGTATTCAAACAGGCAACTCCCGGGCGACTTCGATCAGTTGGTTCCTGCGGAATCTCACAGCGTTGCAATTCCACTCTCTGAAAGGTCATACTGTCTACTACTCCCGTTCCACGTTGTTCTTCAAAAAACCTACACACATCATACCTTGCTCGTGCGCGATAGTCAACCTGACAACAGCGGATAAAGAGCGCTGGAATGCAGGTTTGGGACGAATCATGCAAAAACCCGCAATCCTCAAGGGGATCACGGGTCGTAACGAAGGCTTTAACTACGTATTAAGGGATGTACAATATCTGACCTTCTTCCACAACCTGCTCAGATAATCGGTTATACAACTGAAGTTCCCTCGTGCTCAATTGATATCGATCTGCAATGGCATCCAGTGTATCTTCTCGCTGAACGATGCACAGTTTCACCTTGCGGAATGGGGTCTGGTCCACGATCGTTCCCAGGAACAGGTTCTTCCATTCCACATCATCAGCTGGATACGTTTCTTCCTGTACCACACCCGCAGGAACCTCATCGCCTCGCTCCACTTCAGCATCGCGTGCCGCTCTACCGGAGGATAACAAGGAAGAGATACCTACGCCCTCTTCTTGCCGTGGTGCGGATTCTTTTTTGCTGCCAAAAGCAACCTTCAGCTCCGGCTTGTCTTCCGTCTCAGCCACAGGTTCAGGAACAAATGCTTCGTTCTGTACGAACTCGTCTACCCCAGTCGCTTCAAAAGACGGTCGGTCTTCCTCAGCGTTGCCTGGTTCAGACGAAGCAAATACACCTTGCCAGTTCTCCGCCTGTGATTCAACCGGGACATCGGCAACTGCCTGATTCTCCTGCTGAGGTACAGATCTCGCTGATTCGAAGTGCCATACCTCTGGTGCGTCCGGTACATCCGGTTCTGCCAACTCATTAGATGATTGAGCAGTAGGCTCTGAGACTGCTTGATCTGCACTTCTCGAGTTCGCAGGCAATGCATCCACGGAAGGCTCGGACCAACCCGAAGACTCATCTTCCAGAGGCAACAATGGTTCCGACTCAGGGTAAGAAGCTAACCGATCAGCGGTCTCAGCCATAAATGACGAGATCGGAGAAGGTTCGCTGTAGTGCTCATGAGATGCCAATTCATCTCCATTCGCTGTCAGAGATGCGGGATCTTCGTTTGCATCAGGTTGTCTGTTTTCGTTAACGTACTCCGCACTTTGCTCCTCAGATTGAATTGGCTCGGCCGATGACGCATTCGCATAATCCTGCTGCCATTCTTCGCTATTCCTTAATGTCTCTTCCCTTACGGACAGGTCAGCGAATTCCGGAGCACCGTATGCAAGTTCTGCTGCATTCGCAAGTCTCTCTTCCTCACTCCGCTGGAGCAGGTACTCTTGTGCAAATGTGTTGGGGTCGCTGCCTGTCTGTGCTGCTTCATCGGAACGGTTGGATTGCTGAGCATCAGGTGAATGAACAACTGTAAACTCATCTGCTGACCACACTTGTGGCTCTTCAACAGGAAAGCCCTCGATGCCTCGCAACGACAATACGCCTGTAATGTTCAGACTGCGATTGGATAACAGATCCACGTCAAAATTTTCGATCTCGATGGAAATATCCTCAATCGATCTGACCCGGTTCAGCGGCACTGTGATCTCCACGGGAATGAAATGTTTGAGCTCCTCTGAAGCCTCATTTTCTCCTCTGTACGCACCTGTAAGTAAAAGATGCCCTCTTAACGTGGCATGATCATCCTGCCCTATGACTTGAATGCGCGGGTATAGTTCAATCTCCTCCAATTCCTCAATCGCAGGAACTCCCTCAGACAAATGAACGCGCTCATAAATATCGAACCGCAAACCATAAGGTTGATTCAACAAAGGTGGCGTCCTCCTTTCGGCATATGTTCACCATGATCCTTCTCATGGGACTGATCCATGGTCCAAATCCTTCGTTACCCCATCTATATGCCTTGAATGAGGGGAGCATGCCACCTTTTGAAAAACCTTGTTATATAAAGCGAAATAGAGAATGTTGCACCTAGCCACTTCGATGACAGAATAACCTTCCGATCACTGTTATCCCCAGATTTTTTTTGATTCCCTTCTTCAAAGGGAAAATCCGGGGATAGTTTATGCTTCCGAAGCAGCTTTCTTTCAGAAAGCTTTTAGGCGAACGCTCCGCTTCTTCACGTTATTTCTGTCCTCTCCGTTCTCGTGTAACTATTAAAGTTCGCTCTATATCATTTATGAATACATCTTTTCACGTTCTGCCAATTGTGTGAAATCGGACGGCCATGGGTCGTTCACTTCAATCATCGCTCCGGTTAAAGGATTACTAAACTTAAGCAACTCTCCATGAAGTGCTTGTCGCCCAATGGCATCCGCTCTACCACCATACAACGCATCACCAATAAGCGGATGTCCCGCGTAACTCAGGTGTACACGAATTTGGTGTGTTCGTCCTGTATCCAGCTTTAATCGTACAAGGGTTGCTCGTTCCCACACTTCGACGATCTCCACATGAGTAACAGCTTCCTGTCCACCTTCCGAGACACGCCTGCGCTGTTTGTGATGTCTGTCCTTGCCAATGGGAGCATCAATTTTGTGGAGTTCAAGGGGGATTTGTCCACCTGCAATGGCTACATAATGGCGGCCAATCTCTTTGCGACGCATCGCTTCATCCAGTTTGGCGAGGGCAAAAGCATTTTTGGCATACAGGACAGGTCCGGTTGTATCCTCATCCAGTCGATGAACATGGCGAACGCTCGCCTGGATTCCGTTCATTTCGTAATAAGAGGCAACCACATGATCCAGCGTGATGGCCTGATCGGTACGGCTTCCATCCGGATGCAGTTTCATGCCTGCCGGTTTGTGCATAACCAGACAGAAATCATCCTCATACAATACACCCACATCAGCCCAGCGTGGCTCAACATCGATTGGCTGGGACGCAAAAAGGGCCAGCCGAAGCCGGTCCCCTGCAAGTTGTATTCCTCGGTTTGCTTTCAGCTGACGAAGCAGTTTCTCCGGAAACTGCAGCTCAGACAATAACCATTGCTCTGCGGCCATCGGTTTGTCCGAACTGCCTGTTACGGCTTTCCCTGGCATCAGTTCAAGCCATTCCCCGCGGCGTTTCCAACTTTTGATGGTCATAGCGATTGAAGAGCTTTACGATTCGCCTCAATCGTATCGTCAATATCCTGCTCCGTGTGCACACCAGAGACAAACATGCCTTCGTATTGCGAAGGTGCAACACTCACACCTTGATCAATCATGGCCGCAAAATAACGACGGAATTGATCCAGATTGCTTTCTTTGGCAATATCATAATTGGTTACTGGAACGGCACTGAAGAATGGACAAACCATGGAACCCACACGGTTAATGGTTATCGCAACACCTGTCTCAGCTGCATTTTTCTCGAATCCGGCTTGCAGACGTGCAGACAATGTCTCCAGACGGTCATAGACCTCTGGTGTTAACAATTTGAGCGTGGTATATCCTGCTGCCATAGCCAGCGGGTTCCCACTAAGTGTACCTGCCTGATAGATCGGTCCTGTTGGAGCAATCTGTTCCATCAGATCGCGACGGCCACCATAAGCACCAACCGGGAGTCCGCCACCGATAACTTTACCCAGACAAGTCAGGTCAGGTGTAACCCCATACCGTCCCTGAGCACAGTTCAACCCTACGCGGAAACCGGTCATGACTTCGTCAAAAATAAGCAGGCTGCCATATTGAGTCGTCAAACTGCGCAGGCCTTCAAGGAAACCGGAAGCCGGAGGAACAACCCCCATGTTACCTGCCACAGGTTCCACAATAACAGCGGCCAGTTCTTCACCATAACGTTCAAAAGCAAGCGTAACAGACTCCAGATCGTTATAAGGTACCGTAATTGTATTCACAGCTACACCTTCAGGAACACCTGGACTATCCGGTAGACCCAGTGTTGCAACACCTGAACCCGCCTTGATCAGCAAGCTGTCCGCATGTCCATGATATGATCCTTCAAACTTCAGAATTTTACTGCGTCCGGTTACCCCGCGTGCCAGTCGAATGGCACTCATCGTTGCTTCCGTACCGGAATTAACCATCCGCACGATATCGATAGAAGGTACACGCTCACAGACCAGTTTTGCCATCTCGGTCTCCAGCAAGGTAGGCGCACCAAAGCTTGTTCCTTTGAGGGCTGTCTCACGCAAAGCTTCTACAACGTCAGGGTGTGCATGTCCCATAATGAGGGGGCCCCACGATCCTACATAGTCAATAAAAACATTGCCATCAATATCGTAGATTTTGGACCCTTCACCGCGTTCTGCATAGATCGGAGTAAGTCCCACCGATTTGAATGCGCGTACAGGGCTGTTCACACCCCCGGGTATGTACTGCTTAGCTTCCTCAAACGCGCTGCGTGAGCGCTCATCATTGCGACGATTACCTTGTTGTGCAGTCATGAATGTCCTCCTTAATGTAATTTATTTTATTTCTCAGCCAACCAGCGTGAAGCGTCTTTTCCGTAGTAGGTAATGATCATATCTGCACCTGCGCGTTTCATGCTGAGCAGGATTTCCATGGCAACTTTTTTCTCATCGATCCAGCCTTGAATCGCCGCCGCCTTCACCATGGCATACTCGCCACTTACATTATAGGCCACAAGCGGAAGATCAAATTGATCCTTGATGGTGCGCATAACATCCAGATAGGAAAGGGATGGTTTTACCATCAACATGTCCGCTCCTTCGAGCACATCCGTCTCTGCTTCGCGCAAGGCTTCACGCGCGTTCGCCGGGTCCATCTGATACGACTTGCGGTCTCCGAATTGTGGTGTGGAATCCGCTGCTTCACGGAATGGGCCATAGAATGCAGATGCATATTTAACAGAGTAGGACATGATCGGAATGTGACTGAATCCATTCTCATCCAGTCCCGCGCGGATCGCTTGTACAAATCCATCCATCATGTTGGATGGAGCAATAATGTCCGCTCCTGCTTTGGCTTGAGAAACTGCCGTTTGCACGAGCAGATCAAGTGATTCGTCATTTAACACATCTCCGCAGATGTGACCGTCAATCTCCACGGTGTGTACCATACCGCAGTGACCGTGATCCGTGAATTCACACAGACAAGTATCTGCAACAACCAGCAGTTCCGGGTACCAGGATTTGATTAATCTCGTCGCTTCCTGCACAATGCCATCTTCAGCGAAGCCAGATGAACCCACACTGTCCTTAGTCTCCGGAATACCGAACAATAACACGGCTGGAATTCCCAGCTCGGCAATTTCCGTTACTTCCTCCTGAAGACGATCCAGCGAGAAGCGGAATACGCCAGGCATGGATTTAATTTCAGATTTTACATTTTCTCCATACGTAACATAAATCGGTTGAATAAAATCATCCACGGTTAGATGGGTCTCTCTGACCATATTGCGAATACCTGTGGATTGACGTAAACGGCGATGCCGTACAATTGGAAAACTCATACGAGTAAAACCTCCTTGAAAAAGTTAAATAGAGCAAAAAGGGAAGCGCGCTGGTATCCTATCGAATTCAGCACGCTTCATATGTTGACATGATTACATGTGTATTAATTTCGAAGAGCGCCTTCTTTGGTGCCTGTCCGTTTCCAGTCGCATAGCACTGTGATCAAGCTATCCATCGTTGCTTCCTCTGCCATCAGTGTAACCTTCAGTCCAGCGGCTTCTGCCGTCTTCGCTGTAACAGGTCCGATACACGCAACCTCCACATCTTTTAATAAAGGCAGTGGATCTTGCAACCCCATACGTTTCAACATACTCATGAAGTTGGTAACCGTCGATGAACTTGTAAAGGTCACCGCATGAATTCCACCTTCTTCAAGTAGCTTGAGTAGTTCGTCATCATCCTCACCAGCGAGGATCGTATCGTAGGTGATGGCTTCGGTGACCTGAAGTCCTCGTTCTCTCAACTGGTCACGTAACCATGTACGTGCGAGATCACCGTGCGGAAGCAATACTCTCTGACCTTCCTTCAGCTCACTTTCAAAAGCCTCAAGCATGCCTTCGGCCTGGAAAGGACCTTTGACAACCTCTGCAACGATGCCATGTTTGCGCAAAGCATCTGCTGTGGAAGGTCCTACGGCAGTAATTCTCGCTTGATGAATCGAGCGAATATCCTTGCCTTCCTGTTCCAGATGGCGGAAGAAAAACTCCACGCCGTTCACACTTGTGAAAAACACCCAGTCATAGGTATTTAAAGCACTGAAGGCGTCTTTGACACTTTGCTTGGCAGATTCACTGGATGGCATGACCGTCTCAATAACCGGAAACTCATACGGTTCGCCGCCGAGTTCCTCAATGCGATTCACCAGTTCACTCGCCTGACTGCGAGCACGGGTTACCAGAATTCGTTTGCCAAACAGCGGCAGCGCTTCTGCCCATTTCAACTGTTCCCGCTGATTGACGACATCTCCCACCACAATAACAGCTGGTGGTTGGAAATTGGCTGCGATCACTTTCGCTTCTATATCTTCAAGGGTACCTGTAAGGGTATCCTGTTCCGCTCGTGTTCCCCAACGAATCAGAGCTACCGGTGTTTGCGCTGGACGACCATGACGAATCAGTTGTTCGCTGATATATCCAATTTTGGCAACCCCCATCATAAATACAAGTGTGCCCGTTGCATTCGTCACTTTATCCCAATGGATACTGCGATCAAGCTTGTCCGGACTCTCGTGCCCCGTAATAATAGAGATGGAAGATGCATAGTCACGGTGAGTCACAGGAATTCCGGCATACGCAGGTACACTTATTGCAGCGGTAACCCCAGGTACAATCTCAAACGGAATTCCGTTTTTGTGCAGCAAACCCGCCTCTTCGCCCACACGTCCAAAGATCGTTGGATCGCCGCCCTTAAGCCGAACCACAACCTTGCCTTCAAGAGCCAGATCAACCAACAGTTGATTGATCTCTTCCTGCTTCATCGTATGCCGATCCGGGCGCTTGCCCACGTAAATCTTGACTGCGCCGGGTTTCATTTGTTTCAACAATCTCGGACTTGCCAAACGATCATAGACTACAGCATCGGCTTTACCGATGGATTCCCACCCTTTTACCGTAATCAGCTTTGCATCCCCAGGACCTGCCCCTACCAAAAAGACCTTTCCCACCATGTCTTCATCCCCTAACTTCTGCCAGTATCTGCTCTGCTCCCCGTTCAATCAATCTCCACGCCACTTCTTCACCCAGACGAACCGGGTCCTTGCCGATCATAGCTTCCTTAAGAATCAGTCCACCATCCGGCGTGCCGACCATACCTGTTAATTGTAACGTGTTTTCACCATTCAGGGAATCTGCATCTTGCTGAGGCACCCACACCGCATGAGCACCGATCGGAACCTGACAGCCCCCATTTAATACACTGAGAAAACGGCGTTCCGCCTGTACAGGAAATGCTGTCTCGGGATCGTTATACAGCTGCAGTAAGCGCAACAGTTCCTCATCGTCTTCACGACATTCGATACCAAGCGCGCCTTGACCCACTGCCGGAAGGCAAGCTGTTTCCGTCAGGTACTCTGTGATCCGGTCTTCCCAGCCCATACGGTACAATCCTGCAGCTGCCAGAATAATCGCATCGAATCCTTCAGTCTCCAGCTTCCGCAGACGGGAATCAATATTGCCGCGAATCGATTCCAATTGCAAATCTGGACGATAGGCCTTTAATTGACTCGACCGGCGCAGACTGCTTGTTCCGACTCTAGCTCCTTCTGGCAGTTGATCCAGAGTAAGTCCACCATTGGAGATCAGCGCATCCCGTGGATCTGCACGACGGGGAATAGCACCATTGATTAATCCTTCGGGTAACTCGGAAGGCATATCCTTCATGCTATGCACTGCCATATCAATCGTACGATCAAGCATCGCTTGTTCAATCTCTTTGACAAACAAACCTTTGCCTCCCACTTTTGACAACGTTACATCCAGAATGAGATCTCCCTTGGTAACAATCTTATGTACTTCAAAGTCAAAAGCTAATCCTTCCCGCTCACAAATATCGCGTAAATCCTGAATGACATGGCCTGTCTGGGTTAGCGCAAGCGCGCTCTGTCTACTTCCAACTTTAATTGTACGCATATCTACACTTCCTCCTGATTACGGGATATCCAGTCCCCGATTTCTTCTTCGGTCCACCACCGAAAATGGCCTGTACGAATATCTTCTAATATGTGCATTTCAGTTAACTGCCGAAGCAACGTGCTTCTGAGACTTGAAGAAGATACGCGTGCCTTCACCTCGGTCCTCATCTGGTGCAAAAACTCAAGGTACGTCTCATACTCATCACCGAACTGTCGTTCGAGTGTTGCACGTATCTCCGCAGCTGCTGCCGGTCCCGCTCCTGCTGTGGATATCGCTATGCTTAATCTCCCACGCCTTACCACGCTTGGCGTAATAAAGCTGCTGTGCTTCGAAGACATTGCGTCATTCACCAATATGCCCGCAGCCTCCGCATCCCGAACCACAGTTGAATTGACCTCTGAATGGTCAGTCGCTGCATATACGAGAAAGGCCCCCCGCAAATCACCATTGCGGTAGGACCGGTCTATCCATTGAATTCGGGATTCATGATGCAGTTGTTTTAATACGGGAGTAAGCTCCGGACTAATGACCGTAATCTGTGCCTCAGCATGCAGTAATCCCTTAATTTTACGTTCGGCAACACGTCCACCACCAACCACGCAGCACTTCTTGCCTGAAGTATTCACAAATATCGGCGTGTAACGGTCCATCCCCTTCACTCTCCCGTCCAACGATGAAACGCTGAATACGCATTGGATAAAAAACTTATAATGACAAATCCGTACCCGATCAGTGTCCATCTTGCCATGATAATTGTAGAGAACTGTTTCCTTCTCTTGGATACGAAGTAACCCACATAGATGGCAATGGCAAGACCTGTCGCAATAACTTTGAGATCCAAGAGCAGGACCCAGCGTGTTTCCGCTACGATGGACAATACCGCAAGCATCACAGAAACACCAAGGAGCGGTGTACCTATGAAATTAGCACCATCCATGTATTTGCCGATCACTTCCAGGCTTGGCATCCGTCGCATCGTATCATTCCACTTTTTTTTCTTCAACTTACGGTGCAGGAACAGATATAACATGGCAAATACCGTAGCAACGGTTAACGCCGCAAAACCAAGATTCGCCAAGGTAATATGCATAATGAGTAATCCATGTACCGTTTGCCAGTTATGCAGTGATATCTCTCCGGCCGTAAACCACAGTCGGTTTAATACCGTAACGGAAAAACCTACAACATTCAGCAACAAAATCACAAATTCGGAACGCTGGATGCGAGTCATGACGAGAGACATCAGCACAATACTGAATGAAAATATAAACAAAAAATCAAAGGTGGTATAGATAGGGAAATGGCCTTCAGTCCACATGCGCAATATGACATGCGTTACCTGCAATCCCCAAACAACGACAAGAAACCCTGTGCCTGTCCGCTTCGCCCCCGCATTGCGTCGAATGCAGTCCGAGAAATAGAACAGTAGGCTCAGGGCATACATATAGATTAGAGCTTCATAAACTTGTTCAGCAAGGGTCAAGCTGCCCACCCGCCTTATACGCCTGCCGGAGCATAAGCCGGCACGGGGTCTTGCCGGTTTTCGTTAAGGTGAGCGGCTGGTTTCGCCAGAGCTGTAGCATCACTCTGACTCACTTTTTCAGCGGCCATCTCTACTGCATCTTCCAGAGCGAAAATCTGAGTAAACATGCGCAGAGCTTCATCACCTTGCTTCGTGCCTGCCATTTCCTTAATCCGATTAATCGGATCTGTCGTCATTTGGTTCACAATACTCTTGGTCAAACGACGAATGACTTTACGTTGATGTTCATCGAGCTCAGGCAGTTTATTAAACAGGCTATCCATCGTTTCTTCATGAATGGAGACACCTTTTTCCTGCAAAGCGCGAATAACGGGACGAACACCCAATGTTTTGAGCCAATGGTAATAATCCTCCATCTCAAGCTCAATCATTCTCTCAATCTTGGCAGCTTCCACCTTACGCATCTCCAGGTTGCTCTCCACGATTCCTTCCAGATCATCAATGTCATAGAGAAATACGTTGGATAATTCACCAATCGCCGGATCAATATCGCGTGGAACCGCAATATCAATCAGGAACAATGGACGAGATTGCCGACGCTTCATGCTCTCCCGTACCACTGCTGCATCCATGACATAACGTTCAGCTCCAGTGGAACTAATCACAATATCAACTTCATTAAGTCGACCTAATGCCTGTTCCATGGTACAAGGTGTGCCCCGGAACTTGGCTGCCAATTCTTCAGCTCTTGCGAGCGTTCGATTCGCCACGATAACCTCGGATGCCCCGTTGGCGTAGAGATGTTTCACGGTAAGTTCACTCATCTTGCCGGCACCCAAAATGAGCACCTTCTTGTCTGTGAACATGCCAAAGATCCTCTTACCGAGTTCAACAGCAGCATAACTGACAGATACGGCGCTCTCCCCGATGGAAGTCTCCGAATGTGCCCGTTTGCCCAGCGTAACTGCCTGTTTGAACAGCATATTAAACCAGGTACCTGTTGATTTCTCTTCCTGCGCTTTAAGAAAAGCCTGTTTCACCTGTCCAAGAATCTGAGTCTCACCGATGACCATAGAATCTAGTCCGCAGATGACGCGGAACAAATGGCGCATGGCTTGATCATCTTCATATATATATAAGTGTTGCGTAAATTCTTCCCGTGGTACGTTAAACCATTGTTCCATGAATGTTCGAATAAAATAACCACACATGTGAAGACGGTCCACCACAACATACAACTCGGTACGGTTACATGTGGCTACGATTACACCTTCCAATACACTCTTGGTCAGCTTGAGCTGCTGCAGCGCTTCAGACAAATCCTTTTCTGCAAATGTGAATCGTTCCCTAACCTCTACAGGCGCCGTGCGATAATTCAAACCAACGACAACGATGTGCATTGCAAGTTCACCTGCCTAATAAATTTCCAATCAAAGTGCTTACTGCATATGTCTATCCATTTATGATTGACAAGGTTAATTATATCACACATCATAGCCGTGACCGGGTCATTTTTATGAAATGTTTATGAAATCACCATGTTCATCATCATATGCACTGTCATTTATTGTAGTGTCTCACCAAAGTTCACCGTTATGCGTTAAAAAGTGCCGATTATGAATATTCATAACGATACGCATATTAAAACAAATAGCCATGGAATTATTCCATGACTATTAGAGTTTGGGAGGTTATGTGTCCATCCCGATATGTGAACATTGTGTATGCAATATACTTTTTATTTAAACCCGTTCAATCTGGTTGTTCATGTCTGGTGTTTCAACTTGCAATTCGCCCAAACCACGTACCAACTTCTTTGCATACGTTTTTTCAGGCTTTAATACGGATACCAGGTAGTCAATAGCAAGCTGTGGATCTACAGTCTCCCCACAAGTGTAACAATCAATCGCTGCAAAACCTCTCTCAGGATACGTATGAATGGAGAGATGGCTCTCAGACAATAGTACAAGTACGGTCGCTCCCTGTGGATCAAACTGCTTGGACTGTACGGACATCACTGTCGCGCCACATGCCTCCGCTGCTTCAACCATTTGGGCTTCCAGATACTCTGCATTGTTCAGTAGATTAAGGTCGACACCCCAAGTATCAACAGCAACGTGTCTTCCGAAAGTTGAATATTCCATCCTTCGGTTCCCCCTTCCTAGGAATAAAATGTTTGAAAAATTTCATCCGCTAGGACCTACGTCATTCACTTCCCGAGGGAAAAATCTCTCGCAACATATAATGTCCTGAGTGAATCCTGGTTCCTATATTGTTTTCAACGAGATTAAAAATAACATTGAATCAGAGTGAAATCAACCCTTTTCCAGAAGATTGTAAAATAAATATTTCCAAATCGGAATATTCGATTTCACATCAAAAAATCCCCTGAAACCTCCACATTGGCGAGTGCCACTGCCCGGAAGATACAAGGGAATTCATTATATACATATACGTTTATAAACATACAATTTTAAGTTAATAAGCTTCAAGCTCAAACAACCGTTTTTGATGACGAGCAAGGGTCTCATCAATCTGATGGAGCTGATCAGCAGTCGCATCTTTTCTAGTATCCAGCAGTGAATCAATCTCGGCATACACACGGTTGATTTCGCGTTCTACAGCTCTGGCCTGGAACAGATGCTGCAATTCAAGCAACGTGTTTTTGTATTCATAGATCACTCGGGTGTTCTCCCCGGTCTTCTCCACAATTTTGCGGACAGTGCCTTGAGCATAAACATACGTCATGGTGAACCCTTTATAGATCCGATGAACGACCCCGTCACCCTTAAAAGTCACAAAGAGCTTCCGGACAACGTTGGTCAGATGCAGATTCACCAGGCGGCAAGATAACTCACAGATATAAAACCCTTCTATGCGGTCAAAAGGAAAATGCACTTCTTCTCCACTTACATCCCCCAGCACAACCTCCTGACAACCATTGTCCAACACCTTAACCCGGTGATGAAGCCTGCCGTCTTCTGTCATGCGCAAAAACTGATGCATCTGGGGTTCTGACAATTTCATAGTGGCCTTAACGTATTCTGTGGCTAACCGCTGAGCCATACAAATCCCTCAATTCTTTCCCGATTGTTTTGTCTTCCTGCACATGTAGCAGTCATCTCAAAATTCTTCAGGCCGGCATGGCCGGTAATTTTGTTACTGTTGGCAATATGCACCTATGCTCATTATACACTACCCTAACGTTATTTTTCTCCAGACCCAGATGATGAATTGTCACGAAATCCCTTAAAAAACCGGATTAATCTGGATCTCATTAAAGATTCATTTAGCATGCTCACTTTCCTGCACTAAAACGGTATACTATCTCGGTTATCCGTTAATTCCGTTGGTTTCTTCCTCATCAGAAGCACCCTCTGCATCCAGCACTGGTGCATACTTATCTATGCGGGCATGGCGGGTAATGATGTCCCATAACTCTTCTTTCCCCAATCCCTCTTCGGATGAAAACGGCACAAACAAATCTCCTGAACGAAGACCCAGTGATTCCTTAATGACTTTGATATATTTGGCTCTACGTGTTTTTGGAATCTTGTCCATCTTGGTTGCTACGACAACCAAAGGCAGTCCATTATGACGAAGCCATTCGTTCATCATCTTGTCCTCTTTGGACGGTTCATGTCTCATATCCACCATCTGCATGACCAGTTTCAATTCCTCGCGTCCCAACAAGTATTTCTCCATCATTTTACCCCAGGCAAAGCGTTGCTCTTTGGAAACTTTAGCGTAGCCATATCCCGGGAAATCGACGAAGTATAGATCCTGATTAATTTTATAATAGTTGAGTTGCTGTGTCTTACCCGGTGTTGAGCTCGTCCGAGCTAAATTTTTACGATTGATCAAACGGTTGATCAGGGAAGATTTCCCCACATTGGAGCGTCCCGCCAAAGCAATCTCTGGCAGACCGTCCTCGGGGTATTGTTCAGGCCGAACGGCACTGATAATAAATTCAGATTGATTTACTTTCATATTGTATCTTTCCTCTCTTGAAAACCTGTGCTATGCATCACCTGTTGAAGGTATTATGCCATGGATTGTTCTATCATACCAAAAAAACCGTTCCAGCGGACGCCGAAGCCTCCGCAGAACGGTCTAATCTTCATACGAACCTTTCGGATACGTGGATTACAGGTGAATTCCTGTCTGCTCAACAAGTGCATGCTGCAATACCTGATCCATATGGGCTACAGGGACAAACTCCACATCTTCCTTGATGCTGTCTGGAATGTCACGCAGGTCCCGTTCGTTATCCTTAGGCAATAATATTTTTTTATAGCCGGCACGATGGGCCGCCAGTGATTTCTCTTTCAGGCCACCAATCGGCAGCACACGTCCACGCAGTGTTATTTCACCAGTCATCGCGATATCCTTGGACACATGTTTGTTCGTCAAGGCTGAGATTAACGCTGTTGCCATCGTAATCCCGGCAGATGGACCATCCTTCGGAATCGCTCCTTCCGGAACGTGGATATGAATATCGTTCTTCTCATGGAAGTCAGGCGAAATTCCAAGCTGTGTAGCTTTGGAACGGGTGTAACTGAATGCGGCTTGTGCCGATTCCTTCATGACATCCCCCAGTTTACCTGTGAGAGTCAATTTACCTGTTCCAGGCACAACAGTCACTTCAATGATCAGGGTATCTCCACCCACTTCAGTCCACGCCAGACCCGTTACAGTACCAATCTGATCTTCCAGTTCGGCCATACCATAACGGAACTTGCCAGGTCCAAGGTAGTCTTTGATCTCATCGGATGAGATGTTAATCTGACCTTCCACACCCGATACGATGTTCTTGGCAGCTTTCCGGCACAACGAAGCCATCTGCTGTTCCAGATTACGCACACCTGACTCCCGTGTATATTCACGAATTACACGCAACAACGCGTCATCCGGGATTTCCAATTGCTCTTCTTCCAAACCATGGTCCTGCTTCTGTTTGGGCAACAAATAGTTTTTCGCAATTTGTTGCTTCTCCAGCTCCGTATAACCAGGGATGTTGAGCATTTCCATCCGATCCAGCAATGGACGCGGAATATTGTGTACCGTGTTGGCAGTTGTTATAAACATAACGTTGGATAAGTCAAACGGCAATTCTACAAAATGATCACTAAACGTATTATTTTGTTCCGGATCAAGTACCTCAAGTAACGCTGCGGAAGGATCTCCGCGGAAGTCTGAAGCCATCTTATCAATCTCGTCCAGCAGGAATACCGGATTAAGTGACCCTGCCGTTTTCATCCCCTGGATGATACGTCCAGGCATGGCGCCGACATAGGTACGTCGGTGACCACGAATCTCAGCTTCATCCCGCACGCCGCCAAGAGATATTCTTACAAACTCCCGACCTAGCGATCTCGCGATCGAACGAGCAAGTGATGTTTTACCGACCCCTGGAGGTCCGACCAGACAGAGAATTGGTCCTTTGAGCTTCTTGACGAGCTTCTGGACAGCCAGATATTCCAGCACACGTTCTTTGGGCTTTTCCAGTCCGTAATGATCTGCATTGAGCACATCTTCGGCTTTTTGGATATCCAGATCATCCACTGTCATCTGACTCCAAGGAAGGCCAAGCAGCCAATCCACGTAGTTGCGAATGACTCCGCCCTCGGCTGAACTTGCAGGCATTTTCTCCAGTCGATCAATTTCTTTCTCGACCTTTTCTTTCACCTTGTCCGGCAAGCCGAGTTCTTCCATCTGAGTGCGAAGTTCCTCGACCTCACCCGCACGGCCTTCTTTTTCACCCAGTTCTTTCTGGATCGCTTTCATCTGCTCGCGCAAATAATATTCCTTCTGCGTTTTCTCCATCTGTTTCTTTACACGTTGGCTGATCTTGCGTTCAAGCTCCAGCACTTCGCGCTCATTGTTCAGGATATCCAGCAATTTCTCCAGACGTTCCCGAACGTCGATGGTCTCCAGAATTTCCTGTTTATCCTTGATCTTCAAGGACAGGTGACTCGTGATAACATCGGCCAGACGCCCTGGTTCTTCGATGTCAGACACCGCTGCGAGTGTCTCTGGTGTCACTTTTTTGGACAGATTAATATAATTCTCGAACTGGTTCAGAACGGTACGCATCAAGGCATCCGTCTCCGGATGGGTATTCTCCTCTTCAGGCAGCTCTTTAGCCAGTACTTCATAATATTCCTCATTGTCCGTATATTCAATAATTTCAGCCCGTTCCAAGCCTTCAACGAGTACACGAATCGTACCGTTCGGAAGCTTCAGCATCTGTCTGACCTTGGCCACGGTTCCGATTCTGAAAATGTCCTCTTGTGTTGGTTCTTCAATATTTACTTCGGCTTGGGAACATAGGAGAATCAGATGTTCTTCTACCATCGCTTTTTCTAAAGCCTTGACCGATTTCTCCCGGCCCACATCGAGATGCAGTACCATACTCGGGTAGACGAGAAGTCCTCTTAAAGGCAGTAAAGGAAAACGACGACCTTTCGCTTTGCTCGGTCCCATCGCTTTCGCACCTCCAATGGCTCTCAGGTTGTAGTCATTCATTATTCTATCAAATGTTCACATAAAAAACCAATGAAGGGAAGCGCTTAGCAGCTTCCCGAATCTGTAACCTGTCCTGGACGAGGCACGTCCGCACGCAAATAGGAAGCGGATGCCGGTGGAAAAATCTCCGGTGCAGGTGCAACTGTCTCCTCTGCAAGCTTCGTTTGTTCCATCTGTTGTGATTCCGGAACCCAGGCGAACACTTCACGGAATACATCCTGCACCGTATCTACCGGGATAACGCGCAAGCCATCCAGATTCTCAAAAATGGACTGCCAGTTCTCCGCAGGAATAATAACGGTCTTCGCTCCTGCCTGAAAGGCAGCCTCGACCTTGGCCAGCACGCCACCGATAGGCTTAACCCGACCATGAATACTGATCTCGCCAGTCATCGCTGTCTCATGATCCACAGGACGCCTCTGAATGGCTGATGTAATGGCAGTCGCCATCGCAATCCCGGCGGATGGACCATCAATAGGCGTCCCACCTGGGAAATTCACGTGTAAATCGTAATCATTCGGACGAATACCCATGGCTTTTAATACGGTTAACACATTTTCAACCGAGCCTTTGGCCATACTTTTTCGCCGGAGTGTACGCGAACCGCCTCCAATCTCTTCTTCATCCACAACGCCTGTAATGTTAATTCGGCCTTGATCTTTAAGAGCCGGAACAGCAGATACTTCGATCTCCAAAATGGTTCCCATATTCGGTCCGTATACCGCCAAGCCGTTAACAAAACCCACCTGCGGCTGTGTAGGGACCTTCCGATCAGGCCGTGGCTGAATCTGACTGCTACCCGCCACCCACTCCACATCAGACGCCTGAAGCGTCTCACGCTTCTCTGTCAGCGCAAGTCCAGCAGCCAGCTGGATGATATTGACCGCTTCACGTCCATTGGTTGCATATCGCTTGACCACATCAACGGCATCCGGACATGGACTGAACCCTATTTTCTGAACAGCATCCTCTGCAATTCGCCCAATCTCCTCAGGCAACAAAGGTCGGAAATAAACTTCCATGCAGCGGGAACGCAAAGCTGGTGGCAGTTCATGAGGCGAACGTGTCGTTGCTCCAACAAGGCGGAAATCGGCCGGCAGGCCATTTTGAAAAATATCGTGGATATAAGCAGGAGTATGCGTGTCTTCCGAGTTATAGTACGCACTCTCCAAAAACACCTTGCGATCCTCCAATACTTTCAACAGCTTATTCATCTGAATCGAATGTAATTCACCAATCTCATCAATAAAAAGCATTCCCCCATGCGCTTTCGTCACAGCGCCCGGTTTTGGTTGGGGAATACCAGCAACGCCCATAGCTCCTGCTCCCTGATATATCGGATCATGAACCGAACCAATTAAGGGGTCCGCAATACCACGTTCATCAAAACGAGCTGTTGTTGCATCCAACTCCGTGAATTTCGCGTCTGGCTTGAAAGGAGATGTTGGATTCTTCTTAGCCTCTTCCAAAACGACCCTTGCCGCAGCTGTCTTCCCGACTCCGGGAGGGCCATAAATGATAACATGTTGCGGATTAGCACTGCACAAAGCAGCTTTAAGGGCACGCAGCCCGTCTTTTTGCCCAACAATATCGTTAATGGTAGCTGGACGCGTCTTCTCCGACAACGGCTTGGTGAGTGAGATCGAACGCAGCTTGCGCAGCTTCTCCAGTTCCTTGCGAGATTCACGCTCAACGGCACTGCGGTTTGTTTTCTGACCACGCAGCAGGTTCCAGAAATACAAACCAATCACCACTCCAAAAAATAACTGAATCAACATGATGACCATACCAAATTCCATGTCTTCACATCCTCCTATTTTGTCGCTATTCTCATATGAGATCATGCTAATACTTGGTAGTATAGCCTTTTCAACGCGACGTAAACGGGCGATGCGGAATTTGTATGCGAGAAAATAAAAAGCCCGCCATCGCTGGCGAGCTTTTGCTGTAACAAGATATGAATCAATCAGTGCGAACGACCAGGAATAACACCTGTCTCTTCGTAGGCTTCGACGATTTTGTCGATCTCTTTTTTTAATTCCTCAACCATGATTTCTTCAGGCACTTTACGGATCATCTTGCCGTGACGGAACAAAAGACCTTCTCCACGAGCACCGGCAATTCCGATATCCGCTTCTTTGGCCTCACCTGGACCATTAACCGCACAACCCAACACCGATACTTTAATCGGCACCTTCAGTTTGGAGATATACTCTTCCACTTCGTTGGCAATGGAGAACAGGTCGATGTCCAAACGTCCACACGTTGGGCAGGAGATCAATGTGGCTGCATTTGTAATGAGTCCAAATGTTTTGAGCAGATCACGAGCAACCTTGATTTCTTCTACCGGGTCCGCACTCAGTGAGATACGCATCGTTGAACCAATACCCATGGACAATAGAGCTCCCATACCTGCGGAGCTTTTGATCGTACCAGAGAACAGTGTACCTGCTTCGGTAATCCCGAGATGCAACGGATACGGAATGATTTGAGCTGCTTTGGTATACGCCTCAATCGCCATCGGCACATCCGAAGCTTTGAGAGACACGATGATATCATGGAAATCAAGCTCTTCCAAAATACCAATGTGATACAATGCACTTTCTACCATAGCATCTGCCGTAGGATACCCATACTTCTCAAGGAGATGGTTTTCCAAAGACCCCGCATTTACTCCAATCCGAATCGGAATACCGCGGTCTTTACAAGCCTTAACCACTTCTTCCACTTTAGCACGTTTACCGATGTTACCTGGATTAATCCGAACTTTATCAATGCCGTTCTCAATCGCAAGTAAAGCCAGCTTATAGTTGAAATGAATGTCCGCTACGAGCGGTATATTAATGCGTTTTTTGATTTCCTTGATGGCTGCGGCAGCTTCCTCATTATTCACCGTTACCCGTACCACTTGACAACCCGCTTCTTCCAGTCGCAGAATCTCTGCAACCGTTGCTTCAACGTCTGCCGTTTTGGTTGTACACATACTTTGGATAATGACTTCGTTACTGCCACCGATCGTTACGTTTCCCACTTTCACGGGACGTGTATCCTGTCTTAAATACATGAGTGATTTCTCTCCCCACAACGTCAAAGCTCCACCCTGACAGAGACATGAATTCGCCTTCTGCCAAAGTGGAGAACTGACAAGTCTATATTTCAGAGTTCAACGGGATTCAGGCCTTTTATTAGGCGCTCTCTTCCTGCTTATCGTCCTTCGATTGGCTTAGTTCAGGCACGACTCTTTTCTCAACAACTTCTTCCGTGATGACACAGTTCGTAACATCTTCACGTGAAGGCACTTCATACATGATTTCCAGCATGATACCTTCAATGATGGCACGTAATCCACGTGCACCTGTGTTACGTTTAATTGCTTCTTTTGCAATCGCGAGCAATGCAGCTGGTTCAAATACCAGATTCACATTGTCCAGCTCAAGCAGTTTTTGGTACTGTTTGGTAAGCGCGTTTTTTGGTTCGGAAAGAATCCGTACCAACGTATCTTCATCCAGCGGCTCCAAAGTGGAGATGACTGGCAGACGGCCTACAAACTCCGGAATCAGACCAAATTTCAGCAAATCTTCCGGCAATACCATACCCAGGTATTCACCTGGTTTCAGATCTTTTTGCTCAGAAACGGTATTAAAGCCAATGACTTTTTTACCGATCCGGCGTTTGATCATTTGCTCCAGACCATCAAAGGCACCGCCGCAAATGAACAGGATGTTCGTTGTATCGATCTGAATGAATTCTTGATGAGGGTGTTTACGACCACCTTGTGGTGGTACAGAAGCCACAGTTCCTTCAAGAATTTTCAAGAGAGCCTGTTGCACACCTTCGCCCGATACATCACGAGTAATGGATGGGTTTTCGGATTTACGCGCTACTTTATCAATCTCATCGATATAAATAATGCCACGCTCTGCTTTTTCCACATCATAATCAGCAGCTTGAATCAGTTTGAGCAGGATGTTCTCTACATCCTCACCCACATAACCCGCTTCTGTTAATGACGTAGCATCCGCAATAGCAAAAGGAACATTCAAAATTTTTGCCATCGTTTGCGCAAGCAACGTTTTACCAGAACCTGTTGGTCCTAACAGCAAAATGTTACTCTTTGACAATTCAACGTCTTCAATTTTGCTTTGTGTGTTGATCCGTTTGTAGTGATTATACACCGCAACAGACAATGATTTTTTCGCTTGTTCCTGTCCAATAACATATTGATCCAGAATATTACGAATTTCTTTTGGTTTCGGAATATCTTTCAGGTCTACTTCTTCATCATGACCAAGTTCTTCCTCAACGATTTCGGTGCAAAGTTCGATACATTCATCACAGATGTACACGCCTGGTCCAGCGACCAACTTGCGTACCTGCTCCTGAGATTTACCGCAAAAAGAGCATTTCAATTGCCCTTTCTCATCGTTAAATTTAAACATGAAACCACCCCTTTAGGAATTGATCGGTCTACTGAGCACCTGGTCAATAATGCCGTACGTCTTAGCTTCTTCAGCGCTCATGAAGAAGTCACGGTCGGTATCCCGCTCAATTTTCTCAAGAGGCTGACCCGTACGATCGACGTATATTTGATTCAGTTTCTGACGTGTTTTAATAATCCATTCTGCGTGTATCTTAATATCCGCAGCCTGTCCTTGAATGCCGCCAAGCGGCTGATGAATCATTACTTCGCTATTTGTCAGCGCATATCTCTTGCCAGGTGCACCGGCTGTCAGCAATAACGAGCCCATGCTTGCTGCCATCCCTACGCAAATGGTAGATACATCCGGCTTGATAAATTGCATCGTATCGTATATACCCATCCCTGCGGTGACAGAACCACCAGGTGAGTTAATGTACAAGCTGATATCCTTCTCAGGATCGTCGGCTGCCAAAAACAAAAGCTGTGCTATGACAAGATTGGCTACATCGTCATCAATCGCACTGGTTAGAAAGATAATGCGATCTTTCAGCAAACGTGAATATATATCGTAAGACCGCTCGCCTCGATTGGTTTGTTCTATAACCATTGGCACCAGACTCATGAGACCAACCTCTTTTCTACATGTAATTAGACATAGGCCACCTGTAAAGCAAACCCAAATTCATTCTACCACTTTCCTGTGACAATGTCATTTTTCACAAGAGGGGTCAGACATCAATTTGTTTACTTTTTTAGCCTGATCATATTTAACCATGTTTTCTATGTATGTGCAAATTGAAGCCATCCTATGCCGTCTTGCCGTTTTTTATTTGCATGAAGTACATAGGTATGTATAAAGTGTACGCGGATCAATAAAATTAGTATCCATCCATATAATTACTTCATTTTCTATAAAATGGATGTCATAATTTAAAAATAAGGCACGCAATAATTCACGTGCCTTATCGTTTATTCAACTGACAAGTTGATAACAGCTTGTCTTATTTTTCGTCAGCTTCTGCAACAACTTCTTCAGCTGGAGCTTCAACTGGTTCAACAACTGTGCTGTTCTCAACAAGAACGTCAATCGTTTTACGCAGTTTAACTTCATCGCGAAGGCTGTCCAGGGAACCATTACCTTCGAGGATGCCACGGATCTCATCAGCAGGACGCTTGTAAGATTCAGCCATTTTCTCGAGTTCTTGATTCACTTCTTCGTCAGATACTTCAATGTTTTCCGCTTTACCTACAGCTTCAAGCACCAGGTTGTTGCGAACACGTTTGGAAGCATCTTCTTGCATTTGCCCTCTCAGGTCAGCTTGAGTCTGGCCAGAGAAGCTCAGGAACATTTCAAGGTTCATACCTTGGTTGCGCAGACGGTTGTCGAAATCACGCATCATGTTTTGTACTTCGCTCTCAACCATTGCAGCAGGAATGTCCACTTCAGCGTTCTCAGCCACTTTTTCTACAACTGCATTTTCTTGTGCAGCTTTGGCTTCGTCAGCTTTACGGGATTCCAATTGTGTTTTCAGGTCAGCTTTGTACTCTTCAAGAGTGTCGAATTCGCTAACATCTTTAGCAAACTCATCATCCAATGCAGGAAGTTGTTTGCGTTTGATTTCGTGAATTTTCACTTTGAATACCGCTTGTTTGCCAGCAAGTTCTGCTGCATGGTAGCTCTCTGGGAAAGTCACTTCTACGTCTTTGAAGTCACCTGTGGACAGACCCACAACTTGTTCTTCAAATCCAGGAATGAATGTGTTGGAACCCAGTTCCAGGGAATAACGCTCAGCTTGTCCACCTTCGAAAGGTACACCATCAACGGAACCGTCGAAGTCGATTACTGCAACGTCGCCATTAGCAGCGGAACCTTCGTCAATTACAACGAGTTCAGCGTGACGTTGTTGAAGACGCTCAAGTTCTTCAGCCACTTCTGCGTCAGTTACTTCACCTTTTGCTACAGCAACTTCGATTCCTTTGTAGTCACCCAGGGTAACTTCTGGTTTCACAGTTACTTTTGCTTTGAACTTGAATGTTTGTCCTTTAGCAAATTGTTCAACATCTACGTCAGGACGATCAACCGGGAAGATATCCGTTTGGTCGATTGCTTCTGTATAAGCTTCAGGAAGCAAAATGTCGATTGCTTCTTGATAAAGGCTCTCTACACCAAAACGTGCTTCGAAGATGGAACGTGGTACTTTACCTTTACGGAATCCAGGTACGTTTGCTTGTTTAACCACTTTATTAAAAGCTTTGTCCAGTGCTGCAGTTACACGATCTGCATCCACTTCAACCTCAAGAACCCCAAGGTTCTTCTCTATCTTTTCCCAAGTTGCTTTCATTGTATACTTTCCCCTCCAAAATTCACATGTTCACGTAGGCAATCACGTACAAAATAACCATTTTAGTATAAACAAGATTAGATTCTTTTTCAAGGGGAATCCCTTGATACAGTTTAAGGAAAACGTTTCCGGCCTCGATTAACCATCCAAACCGGCAGATACGAACTGTTTCATGGAACGATAAGCCTGCTCCAGTCGAAAGCGCATCGCGCCTGTCACAGCATACATTGAGCGGGTATTCTCCTCATCATGCGAACCACCCAGACTGTCTGCAACGGTCATATGTAGAGCTGCTGCCCATATATCTGTCATGGAATCATTTTCTTCCAGCATCGATACATAATCACGGGTTCCATACACCGCCATGACATATTGTATCCACAGTTCCTGGGCAAAATAAAAGAGCGTAGGTTCATGAACCTCCGTCTGATCTGCCACTCGTTCCAGAATCTGAACGATTTGGAGCGGGAATTCCTCTGGTCTAAGAGGCACGGTGTCGATCTCGACTTCAACCTGCTCTTCGCCTCTCGTAAACAGGATCATACCTTGAACACCTCGGCGACGCAAGGTTTGCAGCACCCGGAATTGAAGCAGAGGGTGAAGCGACTTATCTTTTAACCAACTCGTAAGTGCCTCGTCAATCTTCGGTAGATCAAGATAGGCCAGCTGCTCCAAAGCCAGCATCGTCTGTTCAGACAGCGGCTCCTCCATTACTGTGCGAAGCATCTTATCTGCATAACCATCATCCTGTTCAAGCTTCATTCGGGCATGCTGCCGTGCCATGTCTTCCTCACAAATCTCTTCTTCCTCTTCTCGTTCTTCAAGAACGGTAGGCGAGGTTTCTTCATATTGAGGAAACGCAGCCTGAAGCCATTCGAGCAGAGCCCGCCATTCATCATAGTGGCGCTCTTCCTGTCCCTGACATTGCAGCAAAAAGTGAAGCAATTTCATCGCTTCACCATACCGTTCATTTTCAAGCATAACTGTCAATTGAATCTGGTAATAGTCCAGCGTCTTAGGAAACAGCACAATATTGTTGTTATGCTCGGTTTCCGGGGTCGTGGATTCCTTAATGGGAGCACCTCCTCTATATCCTGAATCTCCAGTCGGAATCAACATAAATAGATGTATATATTAAAACGATTGTCGATCTATTTTCTGAGTTCTCCTGATATTCTAACATAACCTTAAATATAATGAAAAAAACGTTACTGCCGCCAAATATCATATACGAAAAATAGTTTAAAATAAAATGCTTGATATTCCTGTATGCATATGATAAAATCAATTTTGCTTGAAAAAATTCATGTCTCAGTAGCTCAGCTGGATAGAGCAACGCCCTTCTAAGGCGTCGGTCGGGGGTTCGAATCCCTCCTGGGACGTATAAAAAGAAGCTTCCTTCGGGAAGCTTTTTTGCGTCTGGGGATGAAAACCCCAACAGTTCGTCGGAGCATTCGCTTCGTTAGCACCACTTCGCAGTCTCGACTGCAAGGAGAGTATCCCTCCTGGGACGTATTAAAAGAAAACTTCCTTCTGGTATTATCCCCTTTAAGTAGACACTAAAAAAAAACTTCATGTTATCATGGAGGTTCAAGTGATACTTGGAGGGGATATTTTTATGGCGAAAAAAGGGCAAACATTTCAGACATATACGGAAGAATTCAAATTGAATGCAGTTAGATCCTATGTCGAAGGTTCTTCAAGTTACAAGGTGGTTGCTGAGCGCGAGGGGATTCGAAACTGTTCACAACTGAAGGTGTGGGTGAAAAAGTGGAAAAACGGGGAAGCGTTCGATGAGCGAAAAAACAGTGTGCCCAATCCACTGAAGGGACGTCCCCGTAAAGCCTTTGGCAGCGTGGAGGAAGAACGAGACTATCTTCAAGCACAGGTGGATTATTTAAAAAAGCGGTATCCAAATCTAGTAAAGGAGAAGCGCTGAGCCAACGGGAGAACTACGATATCATAGATGAATTGCGCTGCTCGCATGACATTACACGCCTATTATCGATTACAGGAATACCCCGTTCCAGTTACTACAAATGGCGAGCAACACAGCCGCAGCGAGATGCAAGACAAGACCGTGACCGTGAGATCAAAGAACACATGATGGCTATTCATTTTGAAAACCGAGAGTTTGGTTATCCTCGTATGACAACGGCGCTCTGGGAGTCTGGCCTGAACGTGAATCACAAGAAAGTATATCGAATCATGCGGGAACTATCGATCCAATCAGTGATTCGCAAGAAGCGGAAGAAGTCCAGCTATACGCCATCTGTGATCTATCCGAATCGCCTAAAGCGCCAATTTCATGCTACAGCACCCCAGCAAAAAATGGTGACGGATATTACCTATATTTCGGATGGGAATTCATTCGTTTACCTGTCCGTGATTCAAGACTTGTTCAACAACGAGATTGTAGCTTGGCAGTTATCTAAACGGAACGATGTTCAGCTCGTATTGGATACGGTGGAACAATGGACACAAAAAAGAGACGTTTCAGAAGCCGTGCTCCATTCGGATCAGGGCTTCCAATATACGTCTCAGGCGTACAACACACGATTAGAAGCATTCGGCATTAAGGGCAGCCACTCTCGCAAAGCAACCTGCCTGGATAACGCATGCATCGAATCCTTCTTTTCGCATCTCAAGACAGAGAAGCTGTACCTTAATCAGTGTAATTCAGAAGTAGAGATTCGACAAGCCGTGGAAGATTATATGTACAATTACAATTACCGACGTTTTCAAGCCAAACTCAAACAGCGCGCACCGATTGAATATCGATGCGCGCTGGCAGCATAGCTTTTTTCATCTGTCTACTTGACAGGGGTATGACCACTTCGGGAAGTTTTTTTTGCGTTCTGGGGATGAGAATCCCAACGGTTCGTCGGAGCGTTCGCTTCGTTAGCAACACTTCGCAGTCTCGACTGCAAGGAGAGTATCCCTCCTGGGACGTATTAAAAGAAACTTCCTTCGGGAAGTTTTCTTGCGTTCAAGGGATGGGGCCCCAACAGTTTGTCGGAGCATTCACTTCGTTACATGCTCTATGTCGCTGCATTGGAGCGTCCGCGTTTGCTCACTCTAATAAGCAACGCGTTGAAAGTACCGACGTTCTAACGAACATAGGACACTTTATTTGCTGCAAATTCAGCATTGTGGAATTCTAACGAATCTTAGAGAGCTTATTTCACCATTCTGGGGTATTAACTCACTTATTCGCACTTCGTAGCCTGATTAACGTCGCTGAGGTTCGTTAGAATTTGAAAATTGCGATTTTACCCATTATAAGACCTCGTGGATTCGTTAGAGTTCACAGGTTAGTCAAGGCACCCATTGTCGATTGGGTGTTTTTTCATTTCATTGCTCAATATTGACATAGAATGTTATGCTTACCCAGTGGGTAATGTAACAATCCATACATATTAACTTCTTAGGAAACAGGAGATTTTATCAATGTCATCTTCAATACAGCAACACTCATCTATCCATACCGAGGAAGAACATTCTTTGACATCCAAAAGATTCGGCCTGTTGTTAGCAGGCATTATCGTCATCGCCGCTACCATGAGATCACCGATTACAGCAACCGGACCTGTAGTGGAGATGATCCGCTCAGATACAGGTATCGGCCATACGATGGTCGGGCTTCTGACCTCACTTCCTTTGCTCGCCTTTGCAGCAGTCTCCCCCTTTGCACCACGTCTTGCCAAACGTTTAGGACTCGAATCTGCTCTGCTATTGGCTGTTATGATTGTAACCATTGGGGTGGCATTACGCTTGTTGCCTTCCGTTCTTTCCTTATATGCAGGAACCGCAATTTTGGGGTGCGGCATTGCATTAAGCAACGTGCTTTTGCCAAGTTTGATCAAACGTGATTTCCCATTGCGGGTAGGTATCGTCACCGGATTATACTCTGTATCCATGAACATATTTGGCGCCATCGCCTCCGGTGTGAGTGTGCCAGTAGCAGGAGCTACATCTATGGGTTGGCGTGCTTCGTTAGGCATGTGGGCCTTATTGTCCATACTGGCACTTCTCTTGTGGCTCCCCCAGATCGCCGCAGGACGTCAGCGAATGTTATTCATAGCCACACAGAGTGAAGGGACGCCTGTACGTCTACGGACCTCTTCCTTGGCCTGGTTCATTACTTTATTTATGGGTCTTCAATCTCTAATATTCTATACAACGATTACCTGGCTTCCCGAGATTCTCGCTGAGCAAGGATTCAGCCCCACCTCAGCAGGGTGGATGCTCTCCCTGATGCAGATGGTTAGTGTACCAGCTACCTTTATCGTTCCAATCCTTGCCGGCCGAACGCGAGATCAGCGTGTTCTAACCGCGATAACGTGCTCTTCTTTAATTGTCGGGTATGCTTTATTGTTAAGTGGTATCGCTTCGCTCGTTACCATTGGTGTCACGTTGGCAGGAATAGGCGCTGGAGCTTCATTTGGCATGGTAACGATGTTCTTTGTCCTTCGCACAAAAGATGCCAGACAAGCTGCCAGCCTGTCCGGTATGGCTCAGTCCTTCGGATATATGCTGGCCGCAGTAGGACCTCTACTATTCGGTATGCTTCATGACTGGACAAAAGGATGGACCCTTCCGTTGTTAATACAGGTCATTCTGGCCATCGCTTTGTTAATCGCAGGGATTCAGGCCAGCAAAAATAGAATGATCGGTTAGTCATATAATTCATTTATAAAAAAAACAAAACGGCCTCCATCCTGCAAATCAGGATGGAGGCCGTTTATTCATAGAACAATTCCTTCATTAATTTAATCCATTTTAATCAATTTCAATGAGAAATGAACTTACTTCACTTTTACCTTAATTGTGTCTGTGCTGGTAACTCCGGCTGCGTTAATTAACTCTGCCCGATACGTATACGTGCCCGATGCTTTAGAGGACAGTGTAGTCACAGCACTTTGTGCATAAGGTGTAGCCGAACGGAGTTCTTGCGTATCGATCAACTTATCATTTTCATAGAGACGATACTCTGTAGCGTTGGTTCCCCACCACAGGTTCATAGACACCTTATAATGGCCATCGCCATCCCAGTTATCGTGAGAAAGAACCGCTTTGCCTGGCGTTGCGTTGGTAACCCGAACAGTCAACGTCTGACTACGCGTTGTTCCCTTGTCGTTGGTCAGCTCAGCCACGTACGTATACGTGCCATTGGCTTTGCCCGTGATCTTCGTCTGAGCAAACTGCGCCCAAGGCGCGTTGTAAGTCAACTTCTGCGTATCAACCAAAACCCCGTCCTCATATAACTTGTAGCTAGTTCCGTTCTCGCCCCACCACAGGTTCATTGTAACGATATACGCGCCCTCTGGTAAGCCGTTGCCTACCCAGTTATTGTGAGACAATACAGGCGTACCTGGGGCCTTGGTTGCCGGAGTTTCAGGTTCGGTCTCCACCGCTTCCAATTTCAGTGCCGTATTGGCTGTACCCGAAAGCCCCTGTTGGTCTTTTACCGTAAGTTCAACAGCATACTCGCCTGCTCCAATTCCCTCCAAAGGAAGGCTGAAGGTACCATCAGGTTGTACTTCAAAGACTCCTTCTTTATAAACCGATCCATCCTCTTTTTTCACAACATACGTTGCTTCCAGGGAAGCTGCCGGATCAAACGTGATGTCCCATCCGCTGGCAAGCGCAGGAGCTACACGGAAGTACAAGTCTTCCACGCTACCATTAAGGACAGCAGACTCATCCTCTTTGAACTTCAACGCTTCTGGTGCAGTTACAGCCGGAGCTGTCTTTTTCACCAAAAATGGCGAAGTGTCTTCCTTATAGGTTTTACCGTCCGTACCAATGGTAGTGATGTCTACCGTATATAAACCATCCGGAATCTCAGTCACTTCATCGGTTGTGTAATCTGCATATGAGCCGTCCCAAGCAAGGTTGTATCTTGCATTGGCATTGAAGTTAAAATAGTTACCAAAGATGGAGCCAATATAACCATCTTGATAATATCCACCTTCCGGATTAAGACCATCATAGATTTCAATCAGGGCAAATGTCATCGGGTTATAAAATTCCATCGCTACATTAAGGGTATCCAACGTACCATCAGCCTTCAATGGATAGTGGAATGGATTTTTTTCAGTGCCTTTTACGGTTTCAATATATTTAACCCCACTCAACGTAACGTTGAAATGAGCAACATATGGCACCGTAAAGGTATTGGTTCCGTTCGACAACTCGATGTATCCTTGTGCTTCTGTAACCGCAGTAACCCCTCGTGGAACGGTGATTGTCACTGCAAGTTCTTCCTCACCATTCAATGTAAAGGAATTCTTGTCTACGGCAACGGATACACCAGCGACATTACGAGTTGGATTCACATTTACGGTGTAATCCCCGCCACTACCATTCAGCGCTTCAACTTTAATTGTTTTGGTAATCGTCTTTTCATCTGTGCTCAGGAAATTACCGTAGTTGATACTTCCGGTGATATTTTCCTTTTCAACAACAGAGCCACTTTCTGTGTATTGAGTTACATCAAGCACTTTGACAAAAGCAGCAGGATCAATGGTATTTACAGCCTGAATACGGCCAGCACCTTGATCAAATACATCAAACTTGGTTGTATCCAGCACCTTACTATTGTTCATCAGTGCAACTTTGATATCAAATGGAGTCCATTCGGGATGCTTCTCGATCAGCAAAGCAATCAAACCTGCTACATGAGGTGTAGCCATACTTGTACCTGATTTACGATCATAAGCTTGTGCGTAATCTGCGTCTGGCTCATCCTTGCCGTAGGCAGGAATCGTAGACAAAATGCTTGTACCGGGTGCAACAATATCCGGTTTGATGTCCAGTGTTACCTTTGCAGGTCCACGTGAACTGGATGAACTCATTTCATCGCCCGGAGTTTGGGAACGTTCAAAATCACTAAAGCTCACTTCAACGGCTTGGCCTGCGTCCAGCTCAGCCTTGATCACATCTCCATCTTCCTTGGACATGCTCAGTGTTGGAATGAGTTCAAAGTTATCGCCCAGACTTACACCAATTGGGCCAGGAATGTTGTTATATACAATAACAGCCACGGCTCCGGCCGCTTTAGCATTGGCGATTTTCTCTACAAATGCGAGTTCACCACGCTGTATTAATGCCACTTTACCTGTAAAATCTCTACCTTCAAAATCAGTTGGCTTACCCAGTGCTGCAAATTCCAGCTCATATTTCCCTGTCAAAACAGTTTCAGGGTCTGCCGACAGGCTCCATCCCATCAGATCCAGACGGTAAACCGACTCTGTAATAGCCAGTGGAGCTTCAGTCGGAGCAATTACAGACTCTTCTTCCACAGGAGCAGCTTCAGGAGCAGCTTCAACCGGTGCAGGAGGTGAAGCAGATGACGTATTTTCTTCAGTTGTAGTTTCTTCTACGTTCGGAATTCCAGCTTCGTCAGAAACTGCATCCTCTACTCCTGCTGCACTATCTTCAGTAGCAGTTGCAGGTACACCTTGCTCTGAATCTTCAGGCTCTTCTGTTCCAGGTGCCGTCCCCAGTTCAGGAGATGGTTCAACCTCTGGCACCGGTTGTTGTTCAGGTTGTGCCTCTTCGCCTTCCTCACCAATCCAGAAGTGAGTATCCGCTGTAATAAGCTGACTAGGGCCTGTGGAGTTACCTACAGTGATGGCCATTGCAGATGCCCCCGGAGAACCGAGTGTATACCGGTTGGGTCCGTCATTTCCACTGGCAACTACTGCTGTCACACCAGACAACATCGCATTATTCAGGGCTACCGAGGTAATATAACTTGGATCGTTAGCGGCATTCCCCAAAGAGAGATTAATTATATCCATGCCATCTTCAACGGAACGATCAATTCCTCCGAGCACCCATGAGGTTTGACCACTACCATACGGCCCAAGTACACGGTATGCATAGATATCTGCTTCAGGAGCAACGCCAACAATCCCGTAATCCCCTGCTTCACGAGCAGCAATGGTACCGGCTACGTGCGTACCGTGGGATGTGTAAAAGGCACTTCCCCTTTCGTTAAACTCAGGTTCCCCTGAACTTTTCCATTCTTGATATGTCGCTTCATACGGATCATTGTCGTTTCCAACAAAGTCCCAACCGCCTTTGTAAGCTTCCTGCAAATTAGGATGTTCATAGTCAATCCCTGTATCGATGACTCCCACTTTGATGCCATTTCCTTTGTAACCCAGATCCCATACTTCAGGTGCACCAATAAAAGGCGCTGTGTCTTTCATGTACGGGTTCACTTCATCTGTCTCGGGCGCTATTGTAACTTCAAGGTCAGGATATACGCTGACCACGCCAGGTATTTGAAGCAATTGTCCCACCTGGTTTCCTTTAAGCTCAATCGCTACACCATTCAGGGCATATGCATATTCTTCCAATACTTCATGTTTGATTTTCTTCTGAGTGAGGCTATGTACAAATGACTGTTGTTGTTGCTCAACTTGAGTCACAGCCTTTGTTTCCATAGAGGAGGTAAAAGATTTTCCGGAGAGGGTTGATTCACCTTGCGCTACTGCAACAGGTTTATTGGAAAGCTCAACGATCACTCGGGTGTTCTCGCCACCCAGACCTTCCAAGCTTTTATCCAAAAATGGATCTGCCGCAAGTTTTGCTTCCCGTCCTGCAAGAATCTCTCTCCATTGTTTGGCTTCGGCTGTACTGGGTAAGTTGTCAAGCTGAATAACTGAATCTGCGGGAGCGGCTCCAGCCGCGGGGAGAATAATGGAAAAGACCATCAGAACACTTAATAACGTGGATATCAATCGTTTACTCAAGGCTTTGCCCCTCCTTTTAAATGTGAATACGTCACCAAATGATGGGTTCCTGCTGTGTTTGTGCGTACTGCAATACACACTCCAATTTCACCGCCTATCTGCAAGAAGATTGACCCTTGGTAAATTATTCTATCAAAATACCACATTCTCCTTCTAAATACTTACAAATATGATATAGAAATTACTTATATGGGTCTTGAGTATGATAAAAATATCCATTTGTAATTATTTGTCGTCTGAATATTTCATTTTTAAAATAATGCATCAAAAAAAGACCAAGAGCCTCTTTATCCGAAAGAGATTCCTGGTGTATAGGGGAAGCGTGGTTAGTATACAAAGAATCACGATAATTCGTTTAACATCGTTATAAATTGCTACAAATCACAAAATTCTACTTTATTCTGGCTTCACGGCTTCAATACGCAGGCGCTTGTAATCGGCATACATCGCATCATCTTTCCAAAGGTGAGACATCACGATTTGACTGGTTTCATGGCATATTTGTTGTATCTCTTCATGACTGAAACCCTCAAAATAGTCCCCTCCAAAATGAGTCAACCAGCCTACTATACCTTGCTCACCATCTTCCAATCTGGTAGGACGGTCATAGTGATAGGCATGACGCACCATAAATCCACTTCGCTCTAAAATATGGCTATATTCTCCGATCGAAGGAAAATACCAAGGATTGCGTTCGGATGCACGAATACCCGTGTTTCGCTCCATAACCTGCTCTAATGCATTCACAATGGTCTGCACGTTCCCTTTACCACCGAACTCTGCGACAAAACGCCCTCCGGGCTTCAAAGATTTCCATATACTATCCACCACTAATCGCGGGCTTCGCATCCAGTGCAGGGCTGCATTGGAGAAGACGGCATAATATAGTCTATTCGTCTCAAACTGATGACCGTCTCCTTCCACGAACTCAAGTTCAGGGAATTTCTCCCTCGCACGGCGAATCATGTCCGTCGATGCATCCATGCCAATAACTTCAGCTCCGGCCAGAGAAATTTCATGCGTCAAATCCCCCGTCCCGCAACCCAGATCAAGAATGTATTCCCCTTTTTGGGGTTGAAGCCAAGAGATCAGGTTTTTGCCGTATCCGGACACAAAAGCCAGTTTGTTGTCATACTCATCTGCTTGCCATTGATTTAATGATTTCATGGATACCACCGTCGCTTTCGTTATTGATATCCTCATTGTGGCATAGAATTGTTTATTCTTTAAATATATAAATTCTATATTGTTCATAGGTAAAACCAATAGAAGACTTCCTCTGAACGCAAAAAAAACTTCCCGAAGGAAGTTTCTTTTTAATACGTCCCAGGAGGGATACTCTCTTTCCAGTCGAGACTGCGATGTAGCGCTAACGAAGCGGATGCTTCGACGAACCATTGGGGGTTCTCTTCCCCTGAACGAAAAAGAAGAAGCTTCCCGAAGGAAGCTTCTTCTTTTTTTACGTCCCAGGAGGGATTCGAACCCCCGACCGACGCCTTAGAAGGGCGTTGCTCTATCCAGCTGAGCTACTGAGACAAATATGTATAATAAATTTTCGGCGCGGTTCTTATTATACTCTGATTTCTATATTTTTCAATAGTTTTATAAAAAAATTAATAATTATACTTAAATGCGGGCTCAAAAAGTCCGGTTTTCAGTACCGAGAAGATGGAATGAAGCTAGAAATGGAGTAGCGAAGCGTAGGCAAACTACGTGAGCAACGGACATTTCGGCTGAATTCCATATTCGATGTTGATGATGCCACTAGGCATCCTTCGTAATCAAAGGCGATAAATGTACTTTTCGGTGTTATTCTCATACTTCAGCCCCTATGAGAATATGATAGCTTGAACCAGGTTATATTGAGGAGATTGGGACATTTAGAGTAAGATTAACATCAGACATTTTCAATGTCAGAATTGCTGGGTAATCTTTTGCATACATACATTCAATGTTCCATTGAAGGAGAGAATCGTCATGAGACAACTTTTATCAGCCCTATCCTACTTTAGTATTTTCTTTGCCCCGTTCCTGTTTCCGATCATTATATGGATTGTTGCCAAGGATGATTACATTGAGGGACATGCAAAACGTGCCTTATTCTCACATGTATTCCCCTTTCTTGCTGCCATTCCGTTATTTTATTTCTTCGTGACTGCGCATAGTCTGGGTTCCGCCGTCGGGTTTGTCATTCTATTCTTTGTGATTTACGGATTAAGCTTTGTGTACAACGTGGTCAAAGGGATTCAAGTGCTCCGCGAGTATGCTTGATCAACATCTCCACCTGATCTAACCATCGCATAACAAAACCCGCCGTTCAACAACGGCGGGTTTTTCCAGTTACAGATACAGTCAGAGCAGAGCAACAGCAACAGGCACATCTACATATAGCTCAACATCGAACTCTATCCCACTATCGCTACATGTGTTGCTGGAGCGTTGCCTGTTAAGCCTGCCCGATCAGATAACGCTGAAGTGTTGGACCAAGCAGACCAAAGGAAAACAACTCACTTTGAAACCGAGCTTTATCTTCTTCTACTGTCATACCTTCGCTGTTCTCAAATGCGGTATCTGTCGCTTCTTCAAACGCAGTATGCATATTATTGTTATACCAGTCGATCGCCGAATCGGAGTGATTGCGTACAATCCGAACAACTTCCAGCGAATTTCCGGGCTGTGTTGAGGCCACGTATACAAGTAACGATGGATCTCCGGCATTTCCAGGTTGCACTTCAACCTCTGCACAAGACAATCCATCCACCTCGGTTAATCTGCGTATTTTGGCATCTTGAATGGCATACATTCGTCATCGCGCTCCTTTTCCTTTGTGCTTATCATGTACTTTGTTCAATCTGGTATCGTGTCTCTGGTGTGCCCAATCGGTAAATCTCTCGATACACCTGTTGTAATACCGTTTCATAAGCTCGGTTTACGGACTCCTCCGGTGTATCTGGCCATGGGAATACCATGCCAGGAAAGGCCTCTTCCTCCTTTTCCTGCATGAGGCTCAGCAGTCCCAGTAATTGCTCCGCTTCCTGCGGCGTTGCCTGAATGATCCATTCATATGATGTTACCGACGGATCCGGAATAACGGAGCGGCCCATGACAGACACATAATACTTCATACTGTCCATTGCATGTTCTCTCCTTCACAGGCATGTTGAGGCCGTTGTCCCTAGAACTAGTTTCCGAAGAGGACAGACATTTTATGCCTGCTTTCGGCATATATTTGTTACGACCTCTGACGAAAAGACAACATTTGCTGGTTGCCAGTAACTAAGCAGCCATACGGATGAATGACTCGACCAAGAAAGGATGAACAAACCATGTGCGGTATTACCGGCTTCATACAGTGGAATCGGGATTTGACCCAGGAATCAGAGCTGCTGGTCCGTATGACGGATAGCTTGTCGAACCGGGGGCCCGACGCTTCAGGTACATGGATCTCCAATCCTTGTGCCTTTGGACATCGGCGTCTTAGTGTAATGGACCCCGAGAACGGCGCACAACCCATGCATGCGTTACAGGGAGATACCTCCTATACCGTCGTGTATAACGGAGAACTATACAATGCACCCGAGTTGAAAAAGGAATTGCTCCAGCGGGGGCATCAGTTCCGCACGCAATGTGATACGGAAGTGTTGCTCGCCTCTTATATTGAGTGGGGACCGGCATGTGTTGACCGGTTTAACGGTATTTTTGCTTTTGCCATATGGGATGGGGGACGCGAACAGGTTTTTATCGCACGAGATCGCCTCGGCGTGAAACCTCTGTTCTACAGTAATAACAAAGACACTCTCGTATTTGGTTCAGAGCCCAAAGCTCTGCTTATTCACCCTGATGTGGAAGCCGCTGTTGGCCCGGAAGGATTGGCCGAAGTGTTTATCGTAGGGCCTGCACGGACACCAGGACACGGCGTATACTCTTCACTGAGCGAACTCAAGCCTGCGCACGCGCTGATCTATAACCGAAACGGGATCCGAACCTATGCCTACTGGAAACTGGAAAGCCAGAATCACGAACATAACCTGGAAGAGACGGCAGCCGAGGTACGATCTCTCTTGCAAGATACACTGGAGCGCCAGTTGGCTTCGGATGTTCCAGTATGCTCTCTTTTATCAGGAGGACTGGACTCCAGTGCCTTGTCTGCATTAGCCGTTGATTATTACAAGCGGACCGGGCAAGGCCAAGTCAGTACGTATTCTGTCGATTATGTGGATAACGCCAAGCATTTCCAGGCGCATTCCTTTCAGCCGGGTGCAGATGGACCCTGGATTAAGCGAATGGTGGATGAACTCAAGACCGACCATCACTGGATTGAGATTGAGAACGGAGAACTGGTTCATGCACTGACACAGGCCATGTTAGTCAGGGATCTGCCAGGTATGGCAGATGTAGACTCCTCGCTCTATTTGTTCTGTAAAGAAATCAAAAAAGGGGCGACCGTTGCCATTTCAGGCGAAGCAGCGGATGAAGTGTTTGGCGGTTACCCCTGGTTCCATCGCGAAGATATGCTGAACTCCGGTACGTTTCCGTGGTCTGTAGCGCCTGATATGCGAGCAGCGTTGTTATCCCCGGATATTCGGGAATGGATTCGGCCACTCGATTATTTGGCAGACCGCTATTCGGATGCAGTGGCTGAAGTGCCTCTGTTGGATGGGGAAACAGGTAAAGCTGCACAAATGCGGGTGATGTCCTACCTGAACATTACACGTTTCATGCCTACACTTCTGGATCGCAAAGACCGGATGAGCATGGGGGCAGGACTGGAAGTGCGGGTACCTTACTGTGACCATCGTCTGATCCAGTATGTGTTTAACATCCCTTGGGAAATGAAAATAACGGGTGGTCGGGAAAAAGGTATTCTGCGTAAAGCACTCGAAGGTGTCCTGCCTGACGATGTGTTATATCGTAAAAAGAGTCCATACCCGAAAACACATAATCCGCAATATCTGGCCGCGGTCAAACAACAGGTACTTGATATCCTGGATGATCCCACTTCGCCGATTTTGCCTTTGATCGACAAAACTCAGATCCGCAATCTCGCGTCTTCACCAGATGCAGCTTCCAATCTTCCCTGGTTCGGGCAGTTAATGTCCGGTCCCCAGCTATTTGCTTATCTGACTCAGATCAATACCTGGTTGCGAACATATAAAGTCGCTATTCGTTAGAATGACCCACTGATCGCTACTTCATCAAAAAAGGGTGCCAGAAGAACAGCATAACTGTTGTTCTCCTTGGCACCCACTTGTTTTACATACACGATATGATCATTCATAAATATTGAACTTCACCCAGAAGTATATCCATGATTACACTTTGAATCGACTGACTGACTCCTGTAACTCTTCCGCCATAGAGGAAAGGTCATTAGCCGCCGAAGCGATTTCCTGCATGGCAGACAGTTGTTCCTCGGACGTTGCACTAACTTCCTCTGTTCCGGCAGCCGCATTCTCTGTTACTTCCATGATGGTTTTCATCGACACATTGATCTGTTCGACACCCGCCGCCATTTGTTCAATGGATGCAGATACCTCCTGAGTCTGACCTGCGACATTGCTAACAGCTTCACGAATCTCCTCAAAAGTACCTCCTGCTTTACGGACAAGTTCTATGCCTTCCTGAACCTCAGCGTTTACTTCTCCCATGGATTGTGATGCATTATTCATGCCATTGCGTATGGCAGCTACAAGTACACTGATCTGTTCCGCTGATTTCGCAGATTGATCAGACAGCTTGCGCACCTCGGTTGCTACCACTTCGAATCCACGACCATGCTCACCTGCTCTTGCAGCTTCAATAGCCGCATTAAGAGACAACAGATTTGTTTGTGCCGATATTTCGGAGATACTTTCAACCATAGATCCAATCTCATCTGAATGATTGCCCAGTTCTTCAATAACCTTAGCGAGTACACGTACAGTCTGATGAATCGAGTTCATTTGCCCAACAGCCGATTGAACCGCATCATTACCAGATATGGTTTTCGCTGACGCATTGGTTGCTTCATCCGACATATTTTGTGTATTCACTGTCATCTGCTGAAAGCCTGTGGACAATTCATTAATCGTATGAAACCCGTCTCCAACCATACTCACCTGCGTATCCATACCCGTAGCAATCTCTTCCATCGTTGTAGCTACCTGTTCGGTCGCTGTCGCCGTCTGCTCTGTACTTGCCGTTAACTCCTCAGAAGAAGCAGCTACCCGATCTGCATTATGACCCACCTGATGGATTAAATGGCGCAAGTTCTCCATCATCTTGTTGAAGGATTCCGCCAGTTCTCCGATCTCATCCCGATTACGAACAACAATCGCCTCACCCGTCAGGTCTCCATCAGCAATTCGGCTTGCAGCCCTTGCCACATGTGCAACTGGTTTGGATATGATTCTCCCCATGATCAATGCAATTACCATGCCTAAAACGATCGAGATGATACCAATGATCATGATTAAACGAAGTACTTTTTGAATGAGTTGATTGGCATTTACAATGCCAGTGTTCAATGTATTTTGCTGATGTTGTTCCATGGCAGTTACCGTTTCTTCAAATCCGGATATGATCGTTGGACCTGTATCTAACAGCATTCTTGTGATCTCGCTAGTTCTGCCTTGTTTTTTCAATTCAATGACACTCTGTCCAAAAGCATAATATTCCTCCGCACTGCGGTCTGAACGATCCAGAAAATCAATCATCGTTGGGGTTTGAATGCCTGATCTTAATTCTTCGCTGGTTTTACGGTAATCTTCATAAAAAGACTTGAATTGTTGCTCGCTTTGATCATTCTCTTCCGTCACAAAATTCCGTAAAGCAACCTGCTGTGATTTCACATCGATGATCATGTTTTTGATCGTGAGCAGTTTCGCGGTACGCTCCCGGATTAAATCCGTAAACGTTTTCTCAACCGAGATAAACTGAGTATATGAGATGACTACAACGGCTACCAATAAAAGAAGTACAGAACCAAAACCTAAAAGCAATTTCCTACTAATGGATACTCTTTTCATTTCATTTCCCCCATACGTTTCAATATATTTTAATCATGAATTATGTAGTCAGTCTGAATGCTAAAATCTCCCCTCCTTTTACTTCAATAAAATGGATAAATATGAGACTACTTAAATTAGGTTAGCATACTTGCGCATTCAAATATAGGTCTATAGTATCTACCCATATTATAATTTAGGTTTTTATTCATACCTAACCGACAATATACTACATCTCTTTTATCCTAAATTACACATTTTGAATCGTTAGATCAAAATAAAAAAAAAAGACTTTACCCAGCAGTATTTACTGGTGTAAAATCTTTATCAATTTCAGCGCATTTCAATTCAAAGTTAACGATTGATCAATTCCGGATTTCGTTCAAGCAGCCCGCTGCCAAACGTTTCCCTGAACGGGGAATCCTCCATATGGATATAACCGATATAACAGCCACATTTTTTCATGCGACAAGGCCGATCCGCAGACAAAGCCTGCAAACCATCGCGATACAGATGTCCAATGATCCGGCGATCCTTGTAACAACGCTTCACATGCCCTGACCCTTGTACATAAAATACTTCGGAACCGGCAGCACATCGTTTGCCCAAGCTCTCATAATCCTGCAGATTACCTTCAAAAAGCGGATCAAGCCCACATAAAAACTGAATCTCTTCCGGTGTGTAATACTTGGGCCGATCTTTGAAGGCATTAACCCACATATACACATCATCCGGCAAAGCCTGTCTCATGGACTCAATTGCGGGGAAAGCACTACGGAGTCCGACAGTACCGACACTAAAAGCAAGTCCCATCTGACGCAAGGTCAGACATTGTTTAACAAAAGAAGCCTCTTTTGTCTCACGAGGATGATACGTCGCCCAAAAGGCCGCTTTATTCGCATCCAACTCCCTCGCCCAATCCAGTTTGACGGACAGGTTGGTTTGAATTGCAACCTTATCCACATGTGGCATATGTGACAGCTCAACCATCGCTTCCCGGTACCACCGACGCACCAAAGCTTCACCATAGGGATTGAAGAAAATCGAAAATTGATGCCCAGCACTCTCTTGCTCCCTGACCCAATTCACAAATTGACGCAATTGTTGTTCATCCACTTCCAACGTCTCTTTGGAATCCACGGTTTTGCTAAAAGGGCAGTATGGACAGTCGTAATTACAGGAAGACAACTTCCCCCGATAATACAAAGTCGCTCTCATGAGTAAACAAACCCTTCCATCTGTTCACGAATTTCGGCAGATATAAGCCAATCTCCAATCGCATCGGAGTAACCTAGTCCTTCTTCTGTCAGACGCAGCACCTGCTTGTCCTCATCACTCTCCAACTCCGCCATGCCCTCTGTCAACAGTTCAGCCAACCAGATATAGTCGGACATCACATCGGTACCAAAGCGCTGTTGGTAGTCAGACAGTGTCAATCCCTCGCGATGCAGCAAGGCTTTCAGAATAAAGCGCCGTCTCTGTTCCTCACGGCTTAACACGATGCCATAATCCGCCACATCGTAGCGCTCAGTTGCCACATAATCGGCAATGATGCTCTGTGTGGCCTTGTAACTCACGCCATACTTCGAAGCATAATGTACTTCACTCGTATAAGAGCGTGCGCCACACCCCAGACCAACCATGCCCTCCTCCTGACAGCTATAAGGCAGAAGCACTTTGGAGGACGACTGTTCTTTGGCAAATCTGCGCATCGAATATTGAACATAACCTTTACTTTTTAAAGTCTCACGTGCAGCTTTATACAGTTCCATCCGCATGTCCGGTCCCTGACGGCGAATATCATCAGGCTTCACGATTGTATTTTCCCGTGTATACAAGGGATAGATAAAGATTTCGCCCGGTTCGTAGGCCAGAACTCTTTCCAATGAATAGATCCACGATTCCACCGTTTGACCCGGCAAACCATAGATCAGATCCAGATTCAACAATGGGAAATCATACCGAGTAAGCTTCTCAAGCGCTCGTTCAACTTCCTGCGGTTTTTGTGGACGATAGATGGCAGATGCTTCAGCTTCAATAAAACTCTGGATGCCCATACTGACACGATCCACACTTCGTTCCTTCATGATGGCCAGCTTGGCTTCCGTAACGGTATCCGGCGACGTTTCCACCGAAATCGATGCTTGCGCAGGGTCCAGCCCCATCACATGTTCAGCAATATCAAACAGACGATTCAACTGAACCTCATTTAATAATGTAGGCGTTCCCCCACCAATCGCGAACCGCGAATACGGTCTTCGAGATGTAATGGGTGCCCACTGCTTCGCCTGACGTTCCAGCGCATCCACATAGCGTTCATGCGTATCATCCCGTCGATCCGGCAGTGTGAACAGATTACAGAATCCGCAACGAGCAGCACAAAAGGGAATATGCATATATAAAAAATACGTATCGGTATTTTCTCGTTCCCACAGTGGCCCTAACGGCAGTGGTGGGTCAAGCTCCCGATAGGCGGTCTTGTGTGGGTACGAGTATAAGTAAGAACGATAAGGGAATGCCAGTACTTCACTGAGACTTGTAGCTATATTGGATCCGGGCTGTGTGGAATGGCCTGTTGTTGTATGTTGTATATGTTTCTCCATCGGTTTCCTCCTGTCTCCGGTTGTTGTCCTCATAAGATCAATACATTCTATACTAAAAATTCACGGTAAGGCACCGTCCAGACGACATCATGTGCAAGCCGGTGTCCTTGATACCCGTCTTCACCGTAAGCTGTACCATGATCGGAAAAAGCCAGGCAATACGCAGGCCGGGCGCGTTTCCTCATCGCCTCGAACAATGGTCCAAGAGCCTCATCTACATATCGAAGTGCAGCACGTTGAGTCTCCACCGAGTCCTCCTTCGCTCCTTCTACAAAGTAACGATTGGGTCCATGAATGGCAGACACGTTCAAAAACATAAATATCTTTTCATCCGGCGCTGTCTGTTCAAGCAACTTTAATGCATGCTGTACCTGATGCTCTGTCGATTTGGGGTTGGTTACCCCAAAGTTCATTCTCCAGTAGCTCTGTTGGAAATAGCCAGGCAATACTTTCGCAAGCGGGTTTTTTTTCGTAAAAAAGATGACGCCGCCAATACAGATGGTACGGTAACCTTCAGCTGCGAACCCGGATACGATATCCGGTGTATCAAACAGCCAGGTGTGCGGATGTGTCTTGAGCCCGGTATTTCGGGAATGAAACAGCCTTACATGAGATGCCTTATCTGTATTGGCAGGGGTCGGCATAAAACCACCAAAAAAAGCATGGTGCGCCGCATATGTAAAACTGCCCGGAGTATGACGCTTCTCCCACGGACCCGAACCACACAGATTAGGGCAATTCTCCTCTTCCAGCTTGGCTACGTCATATCGTAACGTATCCAGCGTAATCATTAACAGATCATGGGAGCCCACAATGGTGTTCATATCAGGCATGTTGAATAGGCTCCTTTCGTAAAAGTTCCATTTCCCACTCATAGGTTCCCAGGCCATGATGCTCGACTCTGTATAACAAATCTCCAAACGGATTCACATCCAGCACATAGGCACGCGGATTCGAACCACTAGTAAGCATCACATCAATCCCGGCTGACCACGAGTTGGGAAATGCAGACATGGCTGCTTGCGCTGCCAACCGTACCAGCGACATCCGCTGTTCATCCAGGCCTGCTTCAGCAGGCAGCATACGCTCATTGCGCAGATGCAGATTGGTAATCGGGGTACGGCTCAGCCGCATAATCGCGTGACCTGCCTGTCCACCTGCAACCAGTTGGCGAATATCATAGGCCCGCTGATCAAGCGTGGCTTTTGGCATCCATCGTTCAATCTGTGCACCTTCTGCACATAACCAGTTCATCAGCGTAGCAATCTCTTCACTGCGGGTATACTTGCGTAGACGTCCTTCATTGAAGAAAATCGTCTTGCCCCGCGACTGTTCCATTCCCATCGTTGTTACAGCAATTTCATCACCCGTTCGGGGATTGACTTGATAGGCAACAACTCCTGAAGCCCCGGAGCCGTACGCAAGCTTCACAAACACACGATGCATCTCGGCAGCCTTCATTGAGCTACGCAGGTCCATATAATCGCGGATTGGCTGCGAAGATGGAAGCGCCGGGGGTACATCAACTCCATGTGAAGATAGATGCTGCTGACATGTTCTCTTGTCAAACATCAATTGGATATCGGCGGGATCATTCAAGAATCGGACTTCAGGCCAGATTTCCCGAGACTCACGGCCGATTCGATCCAGACATGCTTTCCAGCCACGAAACCACTGGGCGGGAGCGTATATTCTTCCCCACTCCTGTTCCAGCGCAAGTGCCTGTTCTGCGGAAAATGCTTCTGTACCCATCCCAGCCGTTAATGTTGACGAATCATTCATAGCTCCAAGGAACAGTAGTTCACGCTCCACGTCCCAATCCTCACCAGGAGCATCGATCCGAATCAGGGGTACAGGCAGATTGAAATCTACTGTATCAGCGATGGTTCGTCCGTGTCTCCAATTCTGCAGCAATTGAGCATATGGCAGTACAACCGCAGGTTTCAAACCCAATCTATGCCTAGCCTCTTGCAGCCCTTGTGTTCGTCGGTTATCAGGGTTTCCGATCAATAAAAAAGGCTGATCTTGCGTTAGATCAGGTACATCTATTGGTTGATGCAAACTCTCATTCATTTCCTTTACACCTGACATCGACTATTCCGTTAACGATGGATAGCGCCAGTCATCCTCATCACTCTGTTGCTGGTCGCTAACATCTACAGATATACCCGATCGGTTCCATCGACTAATCATTTCATTGGTCATGTAATGGTAACTCAGATCAAGATGTTTCAGTTTCTTGATCTTGTCACTGGCAAGCAACGCCTCAGCCCCTTCATCGGACAACGTTCCTTGCGATAGATCCAGTACTTCAAGTTGATCCAGAATAGGTGCTTCAGCTGCTGCTTTGGCAATCTCATCCTGAATTTCACTGTCTTTCAGACCCAAGTAAACCAGCTTTGGAAATAATCCTTTTTCTAACAAAGGGAGTACATCTTCAAGTGATCCATTGAAACCATAATTATCCACACCCAGGTACAGTTCCAGTTTACGCAATTCAGGCAACTTGGCATGGGTGATTGAAGATAACACTTCTCTCGGGAGACCACCACAAATAATAATTAATTCTTCAAGCTTGGCATGCTGGAGTGGTTCCAGACTGAGGCCGCTACTGCCCATTACAGAGAATGATTTTAATTCTGGAAAAGCACCTAACAGTGGTGTGAGATTTGTCTGGATAATCCACGATACTTCACATTCTTCGAATCCCATATCTCCGATGAACAGTTTCTTCAATGACGGAAAGCTTGGAGCAGACTCGACGAGCGTACCTATGAACTCATCAGGCGAATTTTCATAAGCCTGTCCCCAATCTCCGATGACCAGACTTTCCAATGAGCTAGCCTCCGGTTTAGCTGCCAGTTCCTTAATTAACTTTTCCATACGAATGCCGTCCTCATAATCATCGTAAGATACAACAAGCTTCACTTCTTGCATGAGTAGATCCCTCCGTTTAAGGTTCATATGTGATTCGTTAGTTTGAATGTTAACCCATACCACACAAGGCTTGCAACTTCTTCCAACTCCAGTCCCAATGAGATTCCCAATCGTGCAATATAAACCATTTCTCATGTAGGTACAAGAACGTACGTTCTGATGTATAGTCGCAGAAATAGCTATCTTCAATTAGGTATATGGATGGACCCTCACCAAACCCGATCAAACACTTCAATTCATAGAAAAAGCGTTAATGGCGGATGAAGCATCCCATCGGAATGCTTCTGTCCTTCCATTAACGCTTTGATGTTCACATATCATGAAGTTAAATCAAGATGTTTCGTTTAGTCTTAGCCTTCAAGTCTGGATACAAGCGCTCTCAGCGCATGACCACGGTGACTAATCGCTTGCTTTTGCTCAAGCGTCAGCTCTGCCATCGTCATCTCGTATTCAGGTACATAGAAGAGTGGGTCATATCCAAAACCGCCAGCACCTGCAGCTTGAGCCGTAATCCAGCCTTCCGCAGTGCCTTCTGATTCATACTTATCACCTGTTGTCGGATCGTACAGGACCAGCGCACAAACGAAACGAGCCGGACTTAGTAGCGGCTGCTCGGTGTCCTCACCGGATTTCAACGATTCCAGCGTCTCCAGCAACTTCGCATTATTCTGTGCATCCGTTGCTCCTTCGCCTGCATATCTCGCTGAATATACCCCTGGCTCACCATCCAACAGGTCTACACATAAACCTGAATCATCTGCCAGAACGGGCAAACCAAGCGCATCACCAACCGCTTTGGCTTTCTTCCAGGCATTCTCCGCAAACGTTACGCCATCTTCTACCACATCCGGCAGCTCCGGATAGTCAAACATGCTCTTAACCTCTTTGCCAAGCGGTGCGAAAGCATGAGCGAATTCACGGACTTTCCCCGCATTGCGGGTTGCAACAATGAGGATTGGGCTGTCCAAACTCATCTTAGGCTTCCCCTAATCCACGCGCGCCGATCTTGAGCGCAATCGGTCCAAGCACTTCTTTTTGACGCTCGATCATCTCCAAAATCCCCTGCTCGCCCAGTTCCAACATGGCGTTCAGCTCACGGCGATCAAATGGTGCTTCCTCACCTGTTCCCTGAAGCTCGACGTATTTACCGCCACCTGTCATCACCAGGTTCATGTCTACCTTGGCTTTGGAATCTTCATCATAGTTCAGATCCAGTACAGGCTGTTCACCCACAACACCCACACTTACTGCGGCAATGAAATCCGTAATCGGGAACACTTGCAGTTTGTGCTGTTGGGAGATCTTGTTCACGGCAAGCGCCAGCGCTACAAACGCACCGGTTATGGACGTTGTGCGTGTGCCTCCGTCAGCTTGAATAACATCACAGTCCAAGGTAATGGTACGCTCACCAAGAGCCTGCAGATTAACTACCGAGCGCAGTGCCCGACCAATCAGACGCTGGATTTCCATGGTGCGTCCAGTTAATTTGCCACGATTGGCTTCACGTTGGTTCCGGGTATGTGTTGCACGTGGCAACATGGAATATTCAGCTGTTACCCAGCCTTTACCCTGCCCTTTCATAAAGGGAGGTACACGTTCCTCTACTGTAGCTGTACAGATCACCTTTGTATCTCCAACTTCAATCAGTACAGAGCCCTCGGCGTATTTATTCGTGTTCACTGTTAAATTCAGCGGGCGCAGCTGTTCGCTGGTTCGTCCGTTTGATCTCATATTTTCTGCCTCCTACGACTTAAGCATCCTGTAATGTTGAACTTATTCACACTTTTACGAATCCCTTATATTTTACCAAAGAGTTCGGTTAAAAGCATCCTTAAGCATTCCTTGCTCATTAAATCGGAATTTCGTTGATATATTCAGGCTTGGAAACCGGCGCACTGTAATCCCTGTTGTCGTCACCCATGACTGTTTTTTGGCCGTTCCACTCGATCTGTACTTTGGCATCCTTGCTGGCTGTGTTCTCCGCAGTGGTTAATACGACAGACTGTAACAGCTCGCTTGGCACGATATCCCCTTCGGCAAACATATCATCTTTCAAGGCAACCGTGACCGTGCCATCCTCTGCCGTTTTGACCGATTGCAGCTCCGTTCCGCCTGTCATGACCTCTTCCAGTTCTCCACCTTTGTCAGGTCCTTTGATCAGTTCGTTCAATGCTGCCTGCACCCGATCTTCACCAGGTGTAACCAGACGTGTCACCGGAACATAATATTGGATGCCTGCTGGCGAAGCAGCGGAGAAATAGACCGTGACCGGACTGCTGTTCGTCACAAACGTATCACCCAGATCCAGATTGATTCCCACAGCCCGATTCAGCGGTTCAGGCAACGGCGTGCTGTTCACCGGCATTTGTGTTAACTTTTTGCCATCCACCCAAATCTGCACATTCTCCACATCAGGCGTTCCCGTCAATGTCCACGTGACAGCTTCTAGCATTTTCCGTTCTTCCTTCGCATCATACTTGGCAAAATTACCCGAGAACTCAACAACCGCCAGCTTGTCATCCGCGTGAATCGTTACATTCTGCACAACCGTTCCCTGCGGGAGAACGCCCTGGAATCCTTCAGGCAGCATACCCGCGTAGGCCCCACCTGTGACAAGTGTATCCAGAGCTGTCTTTGGACTGCTTGCGTCTGTTCCAGAAGGAAGTGTCAGGGATACCGGAGCGAGCAGCCCCTGCTGGTCTTGCAGATATACCGTCGTTAACGGGAGCATTGCGAGTGCTCCATTCCCTTCGGCCGCTTGAATCATAGCCGCTTCCTGGATGGGCGGTGGTGGATCAACAGCTTCGGAAGACTGTGCTCCAAACATGCCGCAGCCTGACAATACCATAGGAATACTCAGCAGCGCTGCTGCCGATACCGTACGCAAAGAATGGATCTTTCTCATGATCACGTTCCCCCTCATCATTTTTACAGTTTGTACTACCATGTATACGAGCCTTTGTCCAAAAAATAACTAAAAGATAATAAGAAAAATGTCTATCAACGCACTTTCACGGAAGACAGACCGTGTTTAGCTGAAATTTTCCATGTAGTAATCGAATTGCTCAACTTCACTGAAACTTATATTTTTATTATCTTAAAGAAACGTAAACCAGGTTAATAACGTATTAGGAAGCAAGAGTAGGGACATTGCTAACTTCAGAGGAGGAATCGCCCATGGAACATCCTGAGCAAGAAAAAATCCCTTACAGCCTGAATAGCCGCAAGGTCGCGGAGGCCACAAGGGAATGGCTGCATAAGCGGGGCGTCACGATCCCTGAGATCGCAGAACTGGTCATGTTATTGCAGCAAAAATATTATCCAGGTCTTACGATGGAAGAATGTATCGAAAATGTGGAGATGGTTCTCCGTAAACGTGAGGTACAGAATGCTGTTTTGACCGGAATTCAGCTTGATATTCTGGCAGAACAGGGGCAGCTCATATCTCCTTTGCAGGAGATGATTGAGAACGATGAAGGATTGTATGGCGTGGATGAGATTTTGGCATTCTCCATCGTCAATGTATATGGCAGCATTGGATTTACGAATTATGGTTATGTGGACAAGCTGAAACCAGGGGTGCTTGAACGACTGAATGACAAGAGCCTGGGCCCTGTCCACACGTTCTTCGATGATATTGTCGGTGCGATTGCATCAGCAGCGAGCAGTCGGATCGCCCATCGCAAACAATCCGAGCTTGAAGAAGCACTGGGAGAAAAACCTGTTAGTGATGACGCCGTATAATGTGCGTAACTCGTTTCATACCTGAAGCTATGTGGAACATTGGACATGTGTATGGATGCTTCGTGAAATAACTGTTCAATAAAATAACTGTTCATGGAAAAAGCGGCCAGATGGCCGCTTTTTTGCATGTGTAAGATACTTTTTGATCATCCATATGTTATTATTTCAGATGTTTAGGTCGTACCGTTCCCACCAAACCAAAACCTTCAACCCAATTCTGCTCGGAAGGTGAACCAGATGTTACCCGTTTCGGTCCAATCGTGATTTCCGGGCCTTTGCGCTCTCGCAACATGCCACGTAACACCGTGATACCGAGAATGCTGAGTCCGGTAAATACATATATCATCCGCATGATGATGTTGCCAGAATCCGTTCCGGTAACCATGCCGTGAACCAGCAGACCAATGAACACCGGATAGGACAACATGTGGAACATGAACCACCATTTACGGCCCAGCTTGTTCCGCAGATCACTGGATAACAGGACAATCACTAATCCGTAGAAGGCTAACGTTCCCAGACCACTGCCGATCGGATGTACGGAGGCGGTAAAAGGAATCAGAAGTTCTCCCCAGGTAAATGGGCTGTAATGATCAATATATAACGTTAATGCGTGCACGAGTCCAAGTCCGAAGGCGAGCCAGGTCGTTCGGGTATGCCATTTGAACATGGCTGCTTTTGGTTTGCCTTTGGCCATAGGCATCCCTTGCGCAATACCCAGAAACACACCGGCAAAGAGCAACACATAAGCAGCAATTCCACTAATTCGAATGATATTCCACGTTGGCAGGTAATCTACAATCCATTGTGCCATAACCGGCTCCCCCATATCTGTTAGACTTGTCCTCGTTTATAATAGACTGAAGCGATGATCCGGATCAAAACCGGGCCAGTGCTCAGCAAGCGTATCCGTATTCCCTCTAAAATAATTACTCCCATCCCGTGTCATCCACAGGACGTCATGCCGATCGTAATGTCGGTTTAACCAGCCCACCGCCTCGGCACTCCCCAGAATGCATACCGTCTTGGCAATGATCTCGCATTGCGAAGCATGCTGTCCCAGAACGGTACACTGCAATACGTCCGTATCTGCCGGCTCCATCGTCCGGGGGTCAATGAGGTGGTGTGCAAAGCTTCCATCCGTATTCTGCCATTGTCTGCGGGAAATACCCGAAGTGGCAACAGCTCCTCGCTGTAAACGGATCGCTCCCGACATAGCACCCTGATTCTGCAAAGGATCTGCTACTTGCAAGGTCCATTGGGAATGGTCTGGTGAACCCCATACTTGAATATCTCCACCCGCGTTAATCAAACCCGCTGGAATATGCAATGTTCGCTGCAACCAGTCTGCGATACGCTCTACTGCCCAGCCCTTAACAATGCCTCCTAAGTCCAACTCAGCTCCGGGGTCCAGATGAACCATCCGGCTACCTTCCCGCTGAATCCAGCTCGGACGGCTGTGGTCATATCGATCTTCCATCCAGCCTGATGATTCAGGTGTTCTCGTTCGCAATATGCGTTCAATTAATGGACGTTTCAATTGTCGTTGCTGCACCTTCTCGAAGCTTAGATCGTATCCTGAAGCCTGAAGAGCCTGCGAGATACCCGGTTGAAAAATCCCTTCGGTCAGGCCAATATATCCATAGGCCAAACTCAAAACTTCATCCATCGCAGCGGAGATGGGCATCCATCCGGTTGAAGCATTCAAACGATTCAGTTCACTGTCTGCAACAAATCGGCTGAAGCGCTGCTCCTGCGTCTCAAACCAATTCTTCACCACGGTTGCTGCATGTTCAGCTTCTTCCCGCCCAGCTGACAGTTGCACTTCAACATCCGTGTTCATCGCACGGAATTGAAATCGGAGCGGACGAGCAACTTGCTCCGTGCGGCTCATGATGCACCTGTACGTGACTGATAGTTGCCACTGCTGTATCCGGAGTCTGTACCCTGGTTATTTTGCCCGATACGCTGAGAATCTGAATAATTCCCCTCGTTACTCGAGCTCTGATCTGGCCGAGCTGCTTGTGTGCTATCGGATGTTCCATTATATTGACTATCATTATTGTCATTGTCCTGCGTGTTCCAGTTGTTGCTGTCCGTTGTACTGTTGATCCATTCATCCATCACATCATCATGCGTATCCACTTGGCTTGAAGCAGTAACGCTTGTATCTGTGCCATTTGCTGCTGCATAGGCCACATCAAAGGCATCCGAAGTTCTTACATATTGAAAAAGTGCAGCCACAGTCAACGTTGCTGCCGCTGAAGCTTGCCATTTTCTCCATTGATTCCGTTTTCTTCTGGTCATCGCTCTTCCCTGCTTTCTTTAGGGTGTGTCTTAAGACACGCCCTAGCGAAGTTCATAGATGTATCATAGGCGCGCTGGCTTAAAAATAGATGAATGAACCGTTAAGAGAGGCTAAAAAGGCCCAGAACAGGTGGATTTCCTGTCCCGAGCCTCTATATAAGATCGTATTATCATTTCATATCGATATCATCATTCCGTTTAGATTTGAAAATAGAACGTGCCATCCGGTTGCTGCTCTTGCTTCACTAGTTCGCGTCGAATTAACTCCTGCAAATGGGCTAACGTCTCACTCATGGCAAACCGCAGTTGATGGGTACCCAGCCGATTGCCAAACATGTGCACACAGATGTCATACGCATTCGCCGGTGACTCCTGAATTCGTTCCGTCATCTTCTGAAGACGTTCCTCGTGATGAGCCAGCAATTGAACTGTCCGTTCGTTGAACTGGGCAAAAGGATTCCGATGCCCTGGATACGCCTGTTTGACATTTAGCCCCCCGAGACGTTGTAATCCTTCCATATAAGACAATAATGGCTGAGGGTCACTGCCGGGTTGCAGACTAATATTCGGTGAAATCTGTGGCAAAACTGCATCTCCGCACAGAATCTCCATGGACTCCGGCGCATAAAAGGATAAATGGCCTGGGGCATGTCCACCCGTCTCCACAGCAACCCAACGTTTCCCGCCCATATTAAGCCACTCGCCATCTTCAATGGGTGTCACCTTCGGAAGTGGTGTGATCTGCGAAGTAAATGCCTTCATATGTTCATGTATCTGCTCAGTCTTGTCTTCCGGCATTCCGTGGCTTCCATAATAATCAGGTAATAATGTATTAATACGTGAATCAGGTCCCCACATATAGTCGGCCTCTTGGCGGGAGCGTGTGGACATTCGAACGGGTGCCCCCGTCATCTGTTGCATCCAACCCGACAACCCAAGATGATCGGGGTGATGGTGGGTGAGTACAATTTGACGAATATCGCTAAAGGTCAGGCCGAGATCTGCCAGCGCTTCACTCCACTCCTGTTCTGTTTCCGAATTACGCGGTCCCGGATCTATAATAGTTATCTTCCCATCCGGTTCTGAAAACACATAACTGTTCACCCATCGTAAGGGAAACGACATGCTGATCTTGACCCGGTGCATGCCCTCTGTCATGGGCATCTCTTCTGTGCGCTTCATGTTATCCCCCTTCCAAACTGTCTCTGTTCACTCCACAGGACGACGACCAACAAAAATCATGCGCGGAGAAGTCTGCTCGTCATATTTCTCTTCGTCATAGCCGCCATGTACCTGATCTACCCGGAGTCCGGCGGCACTTAACATCTGACTCAGTTGTTCACGTGTGTACAACTTCACACGTTCCTGATATACCCGCGGTTCATGTCCGGATGTGGTATCCGTAATGCGAATTTCCTTTTGCACAAACCCTTCCTCAATCTTGCGATACTCCTCAATCCGCTGCCCCTCATCCTCTCGAACGGAGTGCTGCACCAGATGCCGAGTCACATAAGCCGTATTCATAAAATCAATTATAAAGCTGCCACCCGGGCGAAGCATACGATGAATGGCACGTAATACTTTCAGTTGTTCTCCGTCCTCCAGGAAATAACCAAACGATGTGAACAGATTAACTACAGCGTCAAAGCCACCTTTCAGCGGCAGTTCACGCATGTCTGCGTGACACCAAGATACTCGGTGTTCAGTGTCCATTAGGCGCGCTTCACGTAGAAGCACATCGGACAGATCAACTCCGGTCACTCGCAATCCTGCGTCAGCAAGTGCCATGGAGTGCCGTCCCATACCGCAGCATAGATCCAATACTTCAGCATTGGGCTCAAGCTTCAACCAATTGATCATTTTATGTACTTCCTGATGGGCACCCTGCACATCCCGGTGCTTGTATACGAGAAGATAATCTTCTCCAAAACTCTTTTCATACCATTCCGTCATCCATTCTCGCCCTCCACTTGGTCACTGGCTCTCTATCTGTAGTACGCTATGTACAGGCCTGATCATTTCCACTAGCTTTAATGTATTGTAACGTCTTTATTCTGCAAACTCAAAAAATTCCAGTAAGTTTCCAACATTGAAGAGCCAAAATGCACACGATATAATGTTAGACATACGCCTGCAAATCGGTTAATTATAAGAGGTTGTTCAAAAAGCAACAGGAGGTGTTCTTATGATTCACATCGGACTTACCGGATGGGGGGATCAGGAAGATCTCTATCCCATCCGCACCAAAGCTAAAGACAAGCTCGGTCTATACGGGAAATACTTCTCCACCGTGGAGGTGGATAGTTCCTTCTATGCTGTTCAGCCGCAGGATCGAATGGCACGGTGGGCCGCCGAGACGCCCGAATCCTTTGCTTTTATCATCAAAGCCTATCAGGGAATGACCGGACATCTGCGGGGCAAGCCCTACTTCACCAGTACGTCGGAGATGTATAAGGCTTTTCGGGAATCACTGGAGCCTGTCATTGAAGCTGGCAAAATGCAGGCAGCCTTGTTTCAATATCCACCTTGGTTTGAATGTAATAAAGACAACGTGAAAGAGCTTCGTGAAGTGAAACTTCGAATGGAAGGCATTCCGTGCGCACTCGAATTCCGCCATCGCAGCTGGTATGAAGATGGCATGCGTGAGCGAACACTTGCGTTCCTGAAAGAGCAAGGCTGGATTCACAGTGTCTGTGATGAACCTCAGGCCGGTCCAGGTTCCATTCCCATCGTGCCACAGGCGACGGATTCGGAGATGACACTGGTTCGCATGCACGGACGCAACGTGTCCGGCTGGCATCAGAATGGTGCGCCCAATTGGCGCGAGACCCGTTATTTGTACCGTTACAACAAAGAAGAACTGTTGGAGTGGAAAGGATATCTAGAGCAATTGCAGGAGCAGAGCAAGGATGTCTATGTTATTTTCAATAACAACTCCGGTGGCGATGCAGCAGCGAATGCACAGATGATGATGAATATGCTGGATCTGCCAGTAAAGCCTTTTCCTGATCGTACTGAACCAGAGCAGGAAGAAGGACCGGAGCAGCTGGAGTTATTTTAATGCGTGTTGAAAACGAAGTTATTCATATTATTGGGTGAAGGTACGTGTATGTTATTGCTATCATGCAGATCAGATTCGGGATTGGAATAAAACTAAAAGCGGCAAGCCAGAGGGCATTGCCGCTTTCTTTAGCTGGTTATCTACCTATAGAAGGCTATCCACATACATCCGTTCCGTTGCGTCAAACATCAGCGCTGCGCGGCTGTAACCGAAGAATCGATAGGCACCTCGCGTAGCTGCTGGTTCATTTTATGCGCCTCAATGCCAGCCAAGAGCACAATCCCGATCCCATGGGTATCGTTCAGATTCCAACCCAGATCATCGCGATAATACAAGGCGGTAAACGAGTACCCGGAGCCCCGGCATACCCCATATATATTGCCTTTATAATCAATCGACAAGCGCGTTATGCCTTCCCATCCTTTGCGCACTGCTTCCAGATAGGGCTCGGGCTGCTCCAGCCACCCTTCCCGAATGCCGCGGGCATAGGCGTAGATGAACATGGATGTGCAGGAAGTCTCTTCATACGAATCCGGGCGGTTCAACACCTGATGCCACAGTCCATTTTCCCCTTGTAGCGCCAAATAACCTTGACTTAAATCACGATAGAAACGTAGCAATTCCGGCCGTTTCACATGATCATGTGGCAGGATGGATAACAATTCGGTTAATGAGAAGAGCACCCAGCCGTTCCCGCGTCCCCACGGAATATCTGTCGCCCGACCACGCACAAAATCATACACATGGGACATGATCTGTTGTTCGGGAAGATAGAGGTACTTACGGAACATCAGGAACTGATTGACCGCATCATCCCAATACGCCCCATCGCCTGTCAACTGACCATACCTCATTAGAAAAGGTGTACTCATGTATAAGTCATCACACCACATCGTCTCCTGACGCATCTCCCCACTGCCACGAACTCGGTAAAAGGCACCATCCTCCAGACGTTCCTGCTCATCCGTAATGTAGCCCGCAATCCGATCCGCGGTATCTCTTCCCCCACGAATATCGCCCAACTCCATCGCAGCGAGCAGTGTAGATCCGAACGAACCGCAATCATCCAGACTGTCTATGGCAGACAGCTGATTATTGATTCCTGCCGCACCGTACCCTTCCCGATCCCACAGACCGTAGCGATCAAATGAAGTACTCAGTTCAATATGTTGCCGTACATACTGAATGTAATCATTCCGTCCCAATTCCTGTCCCGTCTGGAGAAGTCCAAGCAGGGTGACGCCGAGCGGATAATTCCACTTTCCGTAATGTGTATTTTCCAGGTAAGGACGCACACGGGTGTCGGGAAGATCTACCCGCCAATACACACCTTTTGCACCATCATCAAATACGGTATCGGTTCGCACGATGTCGGCGTGGGATGGTTCAGCACCGGGAGTAAACACACCTGTGTACAGCCATGGGTCAGAGCATCCTGCAACCGGATGAGGCGGTTTCAGTCTCCAGCCTGTGGAACCCGAACGCTCGGCATCTTCCAAGGTGAATCCCCACGAGCCACCTGCTACCTGGATTACACCTTTCACGACCAGATCCGAAGAACCGTAACGGCGTGGGAGTTCAACGCGGAAACTACCGCTATTTCCAGCAGAGTATACTTCCGTTCCGGCCACATACAAGGTCAAAGCTCCATCATGACGTCCTTTTAAAATAACTGGTGTTGATCCTGGCAAGGTTACATCCAGTCTGGACCATGCGTAGGCCACAGCGGGCTGTTTCGTGCCGAAGATGCGGGCGAATGAACCTGCGCTTTGCTCCTCGTCTGTCCACGCCTTGCGCGGATACCAGGTAAGACCTGTTTCTTCTTCCGTCATGCCGTCACGAGGAAGAGATAATACAGGTTCATCGACGGGTTCCGAATATAACCAGCCCTCCTGTCCCTGACGATCCTGTCCAGGAGTGAGGAAGTGTAGCGGGAAATTTTTGAACGAGGCTGTTCCGTAGATACCGCCGAATCCCACTTCTGTTTTGACAAAACATAACAACACATCATTCCAGCCATAGTTAACGGAAATCGGAATCTGGGTTCTTCGCTCTGGAAATAATTCCTGCAATAGCTCAGACTTGAATACCTCTTCACCATTCACATAGATTGTCACCGGACTATAACAGTTCAGGCCTGTATTTAACGTTGCATTCTGCTCGCTCCATAACTTGCCCCATACATATACGTACTGCCCTGCACGAGCCTCTACGCATTTCTCATTCAAATTCAGGTCGTAGCGATAATCCCCTAGCCTGCGAAAACCTCCCTGATGATAGGCTCTGAACAAAAATGAATGTTTGGGATGATCGCCAATATAACGCTGGGCCACCGTTGTCAATATATCTGGAATTGAATCGTACACCTTGCCTGCAATCGCCTCGTTCTCATGAAAATAACGAATGATCGTCAGCTCCCTTCCTTATACCTTGATTCGTTCGCTTAGCCGCAATGTCTCTCCGCCTTGCACTTCAACAACCTGCTGATCTGCCGTGAACCAAACCGGGATGGCAGACGGATTATGGATGATGGATCGATCAGCTGAACACTCCAGTCGTTGCACCGCTTTCCAGTAGGCAATCACTTCAATGTTCGTCGCGTACCAGATGTCGTTCCTGCCGCCAATCTGCTCACCAAACTGTTCGATGATCTGCCAGTTGTCGTTGTCATTGAACTCATAGCTGTGACCCCAAACGTAGAGTAATAGTGGCGTACCTGTTTTGGAATGTTGGATAAAACGTTCGGCATGCGCCGCCAAATCATGGTTATGATGGCAGGTCGGATGCCATTCAAGGGGTCGGTCTGGCAACGTGTATCTGCCATGTGATTCAACGGTACGAGCATAATCGATGCCAAGCCACTCCAGCTTCGTACTTAACGCACGGTCGTACCCTCCATTGGGATAGGCCATGCCTCGTACTGGATAACCGACAAGTTGCTCCAATGCTTTTCGGTCCTCCATAATCTCTTCGGTCAGTAGTTCATTCGGAACATAAGGTAGCGTAGGGTGAGTAACCGTGTGAACGGCCACTTCATGCCCCGCATACAGTTCAGCGACTTCCCCAGTCTCAATGCGGCCTGGATTACCCAGGGTACCAGAGTTCAGATTAAATGTTCCTCGCAGGCCATACCGATTACAGATTTCCACCAGTCTGCGATCATGCACCACTCCATCGTCATAACTGAGCGTCAACGCTTTCATCACACCACCTGGATAACGGTCAAACTGAATACGATGTCCCATTCCTTACTTCCACTCCTTTATCCCAATTCTTCAACAGGTACATGACCTGCATCCTGTAATCGATGATGTTCCGAATCAAAATACGTACCTTCCAGCAGGCCAATCAACGTGTTGGTAACGCGAACTTCAATGTCGTTATCCCCTGGACGAAGCCAGGAGGCTTCTCCCTTCCAGCGATACGGAGACCAGCATCGCACACCAAGACTATATCCGTTCACCCGCACTTCCGTCACATCCTGCACCCGCCAATCGCTAAATTCCAGTTCAAATGAGGCAACATCTTCCCCCGACTCATCCAGCCAGAACGTGCGTTTATAACTTATTTCCCCGGCAAAATGGGGATACAGCGGTTGCGGTTCAGGTCCGATGCGAAGGGCCGTGTCCGGTTCCCGCACGAGCGAAGCCATGCCTTCATGATGGAACTCCACGCCGAATCTACCTTGTAGATACAAGGGATCAACGATGCCATCCTCATCTTTCGTTACCTGCACAATCACCGTCATTTCGTTGAGACCGCTGTGCAGTAGCTCCGTGATATCACAAGCGATGTTATTGTGGTCGGTTATTTCGATTGGATCGAATTGTTCTTTTCCAAGTGGATGCCCATTAATCTCCATGGACCAGCTGCCCGAGATCGCCGCTCTGTCCATGAATAACAGGCATGCAGGCAAAGCTGTTCTCAGCTCAAATGTGCTCGTATATCTGCACTCGATCGGGTAAGCAATAGATGCTTTTTTCGGTGTGCCAAATACCTGATTAAACTGGACTGGCAGAGGATACTGCTCCGATAATTCTGCCGCCTGATCTATAAACGGTTTTACAGCTACATGCTGGCTTTCCAGAATCACACCATTAACATTGGAAGCCTGAAGATGGAATTGTCCCATTCGCAAAATGTTAGGTTGCACCGTTTCCAGTCGCCATGGCCCTTCCGAAGGGACCATGATCTTACAGGCTTGATTAGCTCCTGCCAATACATCCGTTACGAACGCCGAACCCGTTTTGTCTGTTACATCCACCTTCGTTGTTAATGCCTCTTCCTTCGCAGGTTGTAAAGTAAGACGAACAGCATGCGCTTCATAAGGCGCCAGTGTTAGTGAAATGCACCATTCCCCACCACTGCTCGTATACGGCAATGTCTGAAGCCGCCCTGTTTCCAGATCAAGTCGTTCTGCCACAATACAAGCACCCTCTGTCAACTCCGTTCCATCCCACAGCTGTCTGGCGACCAGCTTCAATTGACCAATCAGGTCCTGACCCTCCTGATTGGTCAAGAAAACCATATGCTCCCCAGACGACAATTGACGGGTATGCATCAGCAGGGAGGCGCTTTCCTCCTCCATGATCCAGCAGATGGGTTCGGGCAATACCTGATCGAGCAGGAGGGAGATCAGCTCCAGCGAAAAGTCATCTCCTTGCCCTGTTCCTGCGGGTAGAAAATAGGCATTCCCCTCACCCTGATGCCACATGGTTTCACGGTTATCGTGATCTGTTATCACGCTACGGCCCCAGTACACCTCTTGCGGCTGCTCGCCCGCGCCAAAGAACTGGGTAGCTTCATCTCCCTCCGGACTTCCCGACTGAATCGCAATATGCGGAGGCATCCCAACAGAGATGACCGTTCCTCCCTGCCGAACAAATCGCTTCACCTGTTCCCAGGCCGCGGCCTCCAGATTCAGCATCGGTGGGAGAATCAGTACGTCATAACGGGCCACGCCGATCTGAATGATGCCATCCGTTAAGTCAGCTTCCGCCAACAATTCTGGATCAAGGTGATCATAGTCACGTCTGTTTTCGAGCAGATGTGTCGTGATCCTCATCCAGTCCTTCGTCAGGCGCTCCAGTTGCACCCGTTCTGATTCGTCCTCGCCGCTATACTCAAATCCATGCAGCGGATTACCCATCAGACTCCAGAATGTCGTCGTTGGGTCAAGCACAGCAATACGAATATCTGCTGCTCCGGTGCTCATGAGATAGCTCAAACGTCCGGTGTAATCCCCTAACTGCCGGAAATGCTTCCAGTAGGGATTCTGCAAAAATTGAGACGGTGGTGCGTCATGTTTTGCCAGCCCACCAATCGTATAGAAAAAGGCGTGAAAGTTATAAAAATTGGTGCCCATGGCAGCCATGCGATCAATCATCCACTTGGCATCCTGTAGCGTCATGGACCAGCCCACACTGTGAAAACATTCAATCAGATTGCGGCTTCGGCCCAATTGCCGGGCAAGCGAACTGACCATCTTGGGATTGTCACGCATCTTTTGGCCGTATCGTTCCAGAATCCACGATAAGGATCGTCCGATTTTCTCATGTGCTGAATCACCACCTGGCATATGACTGAACAACTGGGTGGTCATCCGTACACCAGGCACTTCAGCCGCATACTGGATTCCTGCTTCCTCACACCAGTCATGCACCTGTTTGTGATAGGACTCCCGGAGAAGCAGATGCAGGGACTGGTAATAGTCATACCGAATCCGATGCGCGTCCGGAACATCACTATATAACAGGGCCGGTAGCGAATCGATCAGACTATAACCACAACGCTCGCTGAAATAACGGGGAAGTTGTGGTGACCAGGGGATACGACCCAGCGGTGCAATCTCATCCGAGAACATGCCTTTGATTACGCTTTCAAATTGATCTCCAACCGCTGACTTATAACGCTCATGTGTCAGTTCAATAAAACGACTCATCGCTTCCTTGTGGCAAGGATCAACAAAGTTGCCATAATATTTGAAATCATCGATCTCCATTTCTTGAAATATAATCAACTCCCAATCACCTGGGGGAACATCCCACAACAAGCGGAACGCTGTTCGGTAGGTGAAGAACCGCTTGCGGTTATACGATGTGAGTCCGGTCTCCTGATAAACCTGATCGGTCTGGATATTGCCGATTTTGCTGTGCAAGTCAATGGATTCATGCCACAACCGTTTGCCCTGTGCATCCTTGGGAATCGCCTTGGCAACCAAGACTCGTCCCCACGGCAATTCCAGATCCATAGCTTCTCCGCCCTGAACCACCAACTGATGATGCATCAGCTGTCGCTGCTTCGCTTCAGGAAAATCAAGGGTCACTTCCCCACCAGCCATCCCGCTTGGATATGGATATTCGTCATATAACCATACCTGCATGCCGTGAGCATCCGCCGCTTCCACTGCAATCCGCACCTTATCAAACCACGCTTCCGACAGATAGGGAATTTGCAGTCCCTGACGTGGACAGATGAAGAATCCGCCTACGCCTTGCGTGGCCATCTCAGCCACCTGCCGCTTAACCTGCTCTTCTTCCATATCCCCGTTCCAGAACCAAAAGGGATGGACCCTGTACTGCGCCTCGGGATTTTCAAAAGCATCCCCGTTCCACATGTTGCCTTCCTCCCTGCGTGTCCAAGAGTGTGTGGTGTCCAGCTTTACCAATAACGTTCATTTAAGTTCATATAGGTTTGTTTCGCTTTGATTATACATCAAAAACCATATTCAGGAAGTCATAATTTCCATAAAGTTGGATGAAATTTGGTTCACGGATCAAGCTATTACAGCGATAAGAAAACCCCGGCTGTTTCCGTTACGCTGAAAGCACGGCTGCCGGGCTCAGGCTTATACGACTAATTCAATGCAGCGTACAGTTCATTAACTTCTTTGACATAATCGTCTCCGCCGTTGTTCTTCCACAGAGCAACAGCATCATCGAACCCTTTCTCATCAATCTGGCCTACGATATATTTGATCCGTGCATCGTTAATGATATTGTCCAGCTGTGGTCCTTTCTGAGCGTAAACATCAGAGATCAGCGGTTCGCCAGGATTGGCAATGACAATCTCTTCGTTGGCTTTCTGCACCTGTGCAACCTTTTCACGGACAGGTGTCTGTTGGACGCGAAGCGTTCTGTCTTCCGGCACAAACATCAAAATCTGATTTAAGCCTTGCAGGTCGCGGAGCGCAAGCTTGTCAGTGCTCGGTATGATGTAGTCTTCTTTTTTCTCATACTGCTTGCCTTCCAGTCCGTTGTACAACAATGCCTGCAACTCCGGTTCATTCAGCTGATCCAGAAAGTTCAGTACCTTCTTCAAGTCTTCTTCCGTTTTGACACTGTTTTTGGAGATCGCAATCAGGCCGGAGTAACCGGACGTTGGCATATCACGTAATCCCTTTGGACCTTCCATCGCTTGCAGCACATCCACACGTCCTGTCGCATTGGGGTCTTTATCGAGTATTTTCTGATCCATCCGCTGCGCATTATCTGCTACATCCACCATGACACCGGCTTGCCCATTCACAAATGGATCAGGAAGTTTCGTTGCATCCATCACGGCAAAGTCCTTGTTCACCAGACCTTCGCTATAGATTTGACGGAAAAATTTCAGGGCTTCCATGTATTCTGGTGTCTCATGCGCCGGGATCAGACCTCCGCTGCCATCATCTCCCCATTTGTTGGGTGCACCAAACCATACCTGCATGTTATCCCACGGGCCCGTGAATTTGCTGGCAACCAGACCGTACGTATCATCCTTGCCGTTACCGTCTGGATCATCCTTCGTGAACGCTTTCAATACATTGTAAAATTCATCAATCGTCTTTGGCTCTTCCAGCCCCAGATTTTCCAGCCAATCTTTGCGAATTGTGACCCCATTACGTCCTAAGGCGCGTGCCCGGTAGATCCCATAGGTTTTGCCATCGATTGACGCATTATTGGTGATGATTTCATTCATCTGGCTCAGATTCGGATAGTCTTTCAGATAAGGACCAAGCTCCCAGAATGCTCCGGTTCGGGCCGCATTAATAAAACTTGGGGACTTCCCTAACACCACCATAATCTGAGGCAGCTTTCCCGAGGCCAGTGAGATGTTGAATTTGTCTTCGTACGAGCTGCTCGGCACCCACTGCAGGTTTACATCCACCTTGGTCAGTTCTTCAAGCTTCTGTATGACCGGGCTGTTCTCCGGCGGATTCTCCGCTTCGAAGTTCGGAAGCATAATGGTAATTTCGTCGGTTCCACCGGCAGCGGTTCCTGAACCTGTTTTATCCGTGGAGCATGCTCCCAGAATTGTACTCAATACCAGTGACGCAGAGAGTAACAGTGCACCTTTTTTGAATCCCGTTTTTTGTCCCATACGTTCTCCCCCTTGGCTTTAGCCTTTGATTGAACCTAACATGACACCTTTGGCAAAATGCTTCTGCAAAAACGGATACACCAGCAAAATCGGAATGGTACCTACAACGATCACCGCCATTTTGATCGACTGCTCTGGTGGCTGTACAAAATTGGGGTCCATGTTTGCCATATCTCCGACACTGGCTTGCGAGAGTAACACGATCTGTCTCAGCATGACTTGTAACGGCCATTTGTCACTGTCGGAAATGTACAGCAGTGCGGAGAAAAAATTGTTCCAGTGGCCTACGGCGTAGAACAAGGCAAACGTGGCAATGACCGGTTTGGATAAAGGCAGAACAATTCGCCACAGCACCCCGAGATCTGAACAGCCGTCGATGCGGGCCGCTTCCTCCAGCCCGGGCGGCATTTGCTGAAAAAAGTTTTTGACAACTATTAAGTTAAAAGCGCTGATCGCGCCAGGAAGCATAAGGGCCCAGTAAGAATCGAGCAGTCCCAGTCCACGAATGACGAGGTACGTTGGAATCATGCCACCGCCAAATAACATCGAGAAAATCACCATGTTCATCATGACGTTACGGCCCCAGAAGTCACTTCTGGATAGTGGATAGGCCATCGTTAGTGTGAAGAACAGATTGACCAGTGTGCCTGCCACCGTGATGAAAATGGAAACACCAATGCTGCGAAAGATCGTGGACGAGGAGAAGATATACTCATACGCGCTGAAGGAAAACACCTTCGGAATGAGGAAAAAACTGCGTTCGGTGATCTCGGCTTCCGTTGCGAAAGAATTCCCTATAATATACAGGAACGGAAGGACGGTTAATATGCCCAGAATCCCCAGCATGACGTAATTGAAGATATCAAATACCTTGCCGGCAGGGCTGTTGTATAGACGGCTGTTCATGGGCGCTCCTCCTTAATAAATTCCGGGATGGCCGAATTTTTTCGCAAGTTTATTACTGCCAAGCACCAGGATAATCCCCACCACAGACTTGAATAGCCCAACAGCGGTACTGTAACTGAATGCACCTTGCGTAATCCCCACCGTGTACACATACGTATCAAATACATCTGCCACATCCCGGTTGAGGGAGTTGGTCATCAGATAGATCTGCTCAAATCCGGTATCCAGGAAGTTCCCCAGTCTGAGAATGAGCAAAATGACTATGGTCGTACGAATGGCTGGAAGTGTGATATGCCACATCCGCCGTAATCGTCCGGCGCCATCCACAATGGAGGCTTCATATTGTTCCGTATCGACACCTGCGAGGGCAGCAAGGAAAATGATTGTGCCCCAACCCATCTCCTTCCACATCATCTGAACAATAATGAGCGGGCGGAACGAACCCGGGCTGGAAAGTACATCAATGGGCTTGCCTGTAATCCAGGCGATCAGGTCGTATAACACCCCGCCCTGTGGGGTCAGGAACACGTACGTGATACTGGCGATAATCACCATGGATACAAAATGGGGTACATAAACCAGCGTTTGAATCGTTCTTTTGAAGAAAGCGACCCGAATTTCATTTAATAACAAGGCTATAATGATCGGTGCCGGAAAAAAGAAGATAAGATCATACAGGGCAAGGACCAATGTATTACGTAATAGTCGGAAGAAGTCCGGGTTGGAGAAAAAGTTCGTAAAGTTCTCTAACCCCACCCAGTTACTCTCCCGGATGCCCAGGAAAGGCTGGTAGTCCTGAAAAGCAATGATGATCCCCCACATGGGCAAGTATTTAAAGATGACAAAGTACAAAAAGCCGGGAAGCACAAGCACATATAACCATTTGTTTCGTTTAATCTGCCTTTTCCAATTGGACTCTCGTCTCATGGGCCTTGTGGCCCTATCCGCTTGGGTGGTTGCAGTGCCGTTGGTATTCCAGTCCGTCTTCCCGTTCATCATGTCTCCCCTTTCTCAACGATGTAAGCGTTATCAATTAACCTGTTATTCAGACTATACAGACGCCTGGTTTCCGGCAACCTTCATTTTTTGCATTGCTACGATATGATGGCCGAAAAGCCCGCTATAACGCCATTTTCACAAGAAATTGCACATAACGTAGCAGGTAGAATTGCACATTTTTGCGGGTTTATCCTTCTTTGTATCACGGTAAAAAAAAGAAAAAACCGACATCAGTTAAAGCTGAATGCCGGTTTGAAATGACAAAGATATAAAAGGTTATTGTCCAAACCATTGATCGCGATACTGACTCGGGGTAACTCCCTCCTGTTTCTTGAAGATCCGATTAAAATAACTGTGCTGATATCCCACAGCCGCCGCAACATCATTAATTTTCATCGTTGTCTCACGTAACAATTGCTTCGCAGCATCCATTCTCACACGTGTCAAATAATCAATAAAATTGATGCCCGATACCTGTTTGAAAGCCTTACTCAGTGCATAGGGTGTCATCTGCTCCTCGTCAGCACAGTTTTCCAGCGAAATGTCGCTGCGGTAATGTGTATCGATATACAACATCGTTCGTTCCACCACCAGTTTCAGCGGTTCCTGCGATCGTACCTCAACCTCTTGTATATACGGTATGAATACCTCATTCATCATCCACTGCCTCATCTGTACAGGTTCACGAATACCGGATAGTTGCTCATACATGTTGTAACCACCAAACAGCTTATAAGGTGTGACACCCGTTTGCAACATCATGTGCTGAATACTGCCGAGCAATTGAAGCATCATCTGTTGCACCTGAAATTCGGTACTGCCCGTCCGCGTAATCTCACTCATGAATTGTTCCAGCACACGTTCTGCTTCGGCTTGTTTGCCCAGCCTGACCGCCTGTAACAACTCCCGTTCCAGCCCAAGTGGATAGGAAGCTGCTTCATTTCTGCGGAAACACGCCTCATCCTCCAGATCGAGAATCTGACTTCCTTCCTCCACACTGCGATAAGCCACGGCCTGTTCCATCTCAACGAATCGTCCGGGCAGTTCCTGAAGTGAAGCTGCTGGGCGACTGATCATCAAGGTCACCTTCATTTTGAGCGTTCGTCCAATGACCTCCACCAGTTCCTGTCCCCATAACAGCGCTTGTGACTTGACAGGTTCATCCTGGGGAGCAATCACAAGCATGGCGGAAGACAAGTCATGAAAGTTCATGACACTGATCTGCCTGAAATAATTTTTCGCAACTTCCTGTGTAATATTCACTGCTGCAAAGGTGACTAATCCCGTGTCCTGGCTTCCAAATCTGCCTTGCAGCTGCTCGTACCCCGTAAAATACATCTGCACCAACAAAAACTGCTGGCCCTCCAACTCAAATCCCAGATGACGCATGCGCTGCTGGAGATCCTGCTCGTTATAGGCATATAGATGCCCCTGTACAAGTTGTAGGACAAAGCTGTCTCGCAGATGGGGGAGCTGCTCCTGCAACTGGCGATGTGCCGTAACACTGCGGGAGGTCAGTTCGTTCCACTGTTGCTCCAGCAGCTCAAACTCATCCAGCTTGGCATCCGTTGGTGTTGTTTCGTTTCTGCCAGGCGTAAGCAGATGGAGCATCCGCGCTACAGGTGAATATATGCGGCGTGAAGCAAACCAGGATAACAATAATCCCAGGATGAGACTGCCTATACTCGCAATGACGATGATTTTGGACACCAGTTTGACTGGCGAAGTGACTGATGTCAAAGGCGCTGCGGAGACGTAAGTCCAGTCTGAATCGATCCGACTCAATGAACCGTATGAGACAGAATAGGTCTGATCCTCATATCGGAACAGGAATGAGCGGTTGCCCGCATGCAGGGCAACTTCTTCTTTTAGCTGCTGCTCAAAAGCAGAAGTCTCTCCCGCCGTTCCCGGATTCCCGGTAACCAGTGTGTTTCCTTCCTGATCCATAAGGAACGTCAAACCTTCGTCATACGGAGTAAGCGTTTTCAATAAACTGGCGACTTTCTCGTTATCCAACGTAATAATCAGTGCACCAAATGGATTAATACTCTCCCCCGGAATCTTATGTACAAGAACCAGTGCATTGCCTGCATCCGTATGCAGTGGACTATCGTTGGTCGAAGGTTCGGTATCTCTGTTGCTACTGGAAACCCAATCTGTCCAGTACACGTGGTTGCCCATAGAAAGGTATCGATCATAGGCTTGTACTTTGGCTTCATCGTTCAATTCGGTATAATCCCGATTAAACAAGATTGGCTTCGGTTCCTGCAAATACAGCTGTGCTGACTTGATCAGTGGATGAGAACCTTGTAATACGTATAAGGTAGTCACAATCTCCTGCGTTTCATTGAAATAATATACAAAATCCAACGTTCGCAAAGCATTGCCAAACCTCGGTTCAAAAGCCCAATGGGATAAGTTCATCTCCAGATAAGCCAGCTGGTCATCCACATTACGTGCCCGGTTCTCAATCTGGTTCTGGTGCATCTGATTGAACTCGGTTTCCATCCGGCCAACAACCTGTTGATACATGACGATACCTGTGATTAGTCCGGGAATGCTGGCAATGAGTAAAATAAGCATGAGGCTGTTTCGATAAAATCGTCCTTTATGCCTTCCAGCCTTCAGATCGGATAACCGCTTGAATCTGCCAAATATTCGATCGCTCCTAGTCGGTTCCATCGCTGCTCACCTGCCTGCTTGCATCGAGTCTGACTGTCATGGAAACTTCCTCAACTCCCCTGAGAATATATGGATGAAATCCTTTTCTTGTATTATACGCACAATCCTCAGGTGAATGAAACGATCTGTAACCGATCATTTTTTTAACCAATGTTTTATTAACATGACAAAATGGATTACAATGAGATATAGCAAACATGAAGGAGGCCTTTTTAATGAAAGAACAGACTTATTTTGAACAAAATAGAGAAAAACACCTGGCAGAACTGAATGAATGGTTGTCCATTCCGAGTATCTCCGCCATTTCAGAGCATAAAGAAGATATTAACCGTGCAGCACAATGGGCAGCAGATGCGCTCACACGTGCAGGTATGGAAAACGTAGAGGTCATTCAAACGGCTGGACATCCGATTGTCTATGCAGATCACCTGCATGCACCCGGCAAACCGACGGCTCTGATCTATGGACACTATGATGTACAACCTGTAGACCCCCTTAACCTGTGGGACACGCCTCCTTTCGAACCGACCGTTCGTGATGGCAAGCTGTATGCCCGTGGTGCAACGGATGACAAAGGACAGATCTTCCTACATATCAAGGCAGTTGAAGCCATTCTCGCCGAAAACAAAGAACTGCCAGTTAACATCAAGTTCTGCATTGAAGGCGAAGAGGAAATCTCCAGCCCGAACCTGCCCATCTATCTGAATGAACATACAGACAAGCTGCGTGCAGATATGGTACTGATCTCGGATACGTCCTTGCTTGAAAAAGGTAAACCGGCAATCTCCACAGGCCTGCGCGGCTTATGCTCTATGCATGTGGATCTCAATACAGCCAATACCGACTTGCACTCCGGATCATTTGGCGGCGGTGTACCCAACGCACTGCACGCACTCGTATCCTTGCTCGCTTCGTTGCATGATGAGCAAGGACGTGTAAGCGTAGATGGTTTCTACGACGGCGTTCTGCCACTATCTCCTGAGATGAGAGAAGAATTTGTAAAACAGGGCTTCAATGAAGAACAGCTTCGTCAAGACCTCGGGCTGGAGCAATTGTACGGTGAAGAAGGTTACTCGTTCGTGGAACGTGTCGGCGCTCGTCCAACATTGGAACTGAACGGCGTATGGGGTGGTTTCCAAGGCGAAGGTAGCAAAACGGTTATTCCGAAGGAAGCTCATGCCAAAATCACCTGCCGCCTCGTGGCGGATCAAGATCCACAACATGTATTGGACCGTATCGAAGCACATCTGCGCGCTCACGTTCAACCGGGTGCAACGCTGCATGTGAAACAGATCGAAAAAGCTTTTGCTTTCAACACTGATCCTTCCAATCCAATTCTGCAAAAAGCAGCAGATGCATATGAGCACGTGTATGGCGTTCGTGCCCTCTTTACCAAAGATGGCGGCTCCATTCCGATTGTTGAAAAACTCTCACGTGTACTCGAAATCCCTGCTGTCATGATGGGCTTTGGCTTGCCGGATGAGAATCTGCATGCTCCGAACGAGCACTTCAACCTGGAGAACTTTGATAAAGGGTTGTTGACGATTGTTCAGTTTTTGAAGAGTTTGTAATAGTTCGGACTCGTCGTGTTTAAAACCAGTTCATGAGGGCGTGCTGAGTGGACGTTCCGGTGCCGAATCGTTCTTTAGATCGCTGTTATCGTCGGATTTTTTGGATTCCCCTTCTCAAAGGGTAAAATCCGACGATAAAGGCGAACGCTCCGCTTCTTCAGAATCGATTTCGTCCCCTCCACTACGTTGCAGCTTCTCGCATGACTGATTTTAAGATTGAGCTAACTATTGAATGGTTAGTGTAATTAGGAGAACAAAAGGACGGCCTTCGGGTCGTTTTTTTGTTATTTATTTTGTTTCTTTATTCTTTATTCTTTGTTTTTTTTCTTTGTTCTTTGGTTCTTTGTTCTTTGGTTCTTTGGTGACGTTGTAGTTTTTTCATGGCTGCTTCTTATGATGGAGACGATGGAGGCTTACTTTTAAATGGGTTAGTGTATCAGAGGTAACAACATGGCAGCCCTATAGGACGTTTCTTTGATTTTGTCTCGATCATTACGTACAGCTTGCTTTATCATGGCTGCTTCGAAGGAATGGGTCTGACTATGATGGGTTAGTGTGATAGATAACCCAAACGATGGGCTGCTGAACACTTTTTAGATTTTTTTCTCGATAAGTTCGTTATCGTTCTTCCTATGACTGATTTTATAGACGGGGTCTCGATCTTAATGGTTTAGTGTATTAGAGATAACATACGCGACCTTATAGTCTTTTTTTTATTCGGTCTCCTTAACTAGATTTCAGCTTTTACCGTGGTTGCTTTATTGTGACTGGTTTTAGACGACGGCTAACTTTTAAGGGTTTTGATAGAGACAAGACAAGAGGTGGCCTTTGGAGGTTTGTTTGAATCTTGATATTCAATATTTAGAATGCACCCTTATGGAGTATGATGTGGATCGGGTAACGGAGATGTTGATAGCTACAGAGGTATTTCTGGATGGGGGATCTTTCGGGATTCCTGCGTTTTGACTAGCTTATATTCAGGACTTCGCTGCGGGGCTTTTGCCATGAGTGTTCACCTGCTGTTGCGCCCCAGCAAGCTAATCCAAAATGATGAGGTGAATGTTGTGTCTGCTTCTCACCTGACCAAAAATGCGCTGGCTCACTCGCTTAAATCACTGATGGAGCATACTCCACTGAACAAAATTACGGTCAAACATCTGGTTGATCATTGCGGCGTGAACAGGCAAACCTTTTATTATCATTTTCAGGATATTTACGCACTGCTTGGGTGGATCTATCAGACTGAAGCGGTGGAGAGCCTTACGGAGTACCGAAGCTACAGCACATGGACGGACGGATTCTATAAAATCTTTTGCTACATCGAGAGCAACAAAACGTTTTGCTGCAACACACTCGACTCGCTCGGGCGCACCCACTTGGATGTATATCTCTATGAAGTAACCCATGATCTGATCATGGGTGTTATTGATGAACTGGCCTGTGGGATTAAGGTCCGCGGTGAAGACAAAGAGTTTGTCGCCAACTTCTATACCCTTGCTTTCACTGGGCTAGTCATTCAGTGGATGAGAGGTGACATGCAAGAACCGCCAAAACAGATTATTGAGAAGCTCAGTGAGCTAATCGAAGGCAATGTCCTGAGGGCACTGCACAGATATGAGAATAAGCTACCATCCACTTAAGGATGCGCGGCTTTTTTTCACATGTGATCTAAGCCTAGGTTTTTGACACTTTTCCAAAAGTGACCAAAAATTGGACACTCCCGTTCTTTTGATCATACCTTACGGAACCTGCAAGGTTTACATTAGGGATGTGATTACAGTAACTTTTGGAGGCGAATGATCGTGAAGAAAGAACACGGTAATAAGCAGGTCTATTTTGTAGGCGGCGGCATTGCATCTTTGGCGGGTGCAGCTTATCTGGTTAGAGATTGTGGCTTTCCTGGAGAACACATTCACATTATCGAAGAAATGCCGATTCTCGGCGGCAGCAATGACGGAGCTGGTAATCCCGATCAAGGATATATCATCCGCGGCGGACGGATGCTCAATGACGAGGCCTATGAGAATCTGTGGGAGTTGCTGGCTTCCATCCCTTCCATCGACCGTCCGGGCATATCTGTCCGACAGGAAATCACCGAATTTGACGATGCCAATCCCACACATTCCAATGCGCGGCTCATCAACCGTGACGGCAAGGTCGAAGATGTGCTCTCCATGGGTTTTGATATGGCGGACCGGTTGACGATGGGCAAACTGATTATTACTCCTGAAGACACGCTGGGTAAATTGCGAATCAACGACTGGTTTGGCCCTCATTTTTTCAAAACAAACTTCTGGTATATGTGGGCGACCACCTTCGCTTTCCAGCCTTGGCATAGCGCCGTGGAATTCAAAAGATACATGCTTCGCTTTTTTCACGAATTCCCAAGAATTCAAACGCTGGAAGGTGTCACCCGCACACCGTTCAACCAATATGACTCAATTATCCTGCCATTGCATAACTACCTGGAGCCGTTTGGCGTAGATTTCACGCTGAAATGTACGGTTACCGATCTGGATTTCAAAGACGGAGACGGCATTACGGTAAGTCGGATGCATGTGCTCAGGGGAGGTGAAGAGGAAGTCATTGACATCCTCGAAGGTGATCTCGTCATTGTCACAAACGGTTCGATGACCGAAGGGGCCGATATCGGCTCAATGACTTCCGCACCGAAACTGAACGGCAAGGGCAGCTCATGGAAGCTGTGGGAGAACATTGCCGCCAAGAAACCGTTGCTGGGCAATCCTTCTTCATTTAATGATCATGTGGATGAGTCCAAATGGGAATCGTTTACGGTCACCTTCCAGGATTCGGTCTTCTTTGATCTGATGGAGAAATTCACACGCAACCGGGCAGGTACCGGTGCTCTGGTTACTTTCAAGGATTCCAGCTGGTTCATGTCTGTCGTTCTCGCCTTCCAGCCGCACTTCCGTGGTCAGCCGGAGCATGTCAACGTATTCTGGGGATACGGATTATCCCCGGATAACGTGGGCGATTACGTGAAGAAAAGAATGTGCGACTGTACCGGGGAAGAGATTATGCAGGAGTTGATCGGCCATCTTCATTTTCAGGAACATCAAGAGGACATCATGGCTACCGCCAACTGCATTCCTTGCATGATGCCATACATTACAGCGCAATTCATGCCTAGACTAAACAGCGACAGACCGAAGGTTGTACCTGAAGGCTCCACCAACCTGGCCTTCATCAGCCAATTCTGCGAGATTCCCGATGACGTGGTATTCACAGAAGAATATTCGGTCCGAGCAGCACGAATCGCGGTATACACTCTTCTCGGAGAGAACCGGCCGATTGAGCCGATCAATAAGTATCAGTATGATGTTCGGACGCTGTTCAGTAGTTTTGTGACTTCGTTTAGATAATTGCTTTATCCATAAATCAATCCAGAATGCAGAGGAATTGAGAGGAATCAAACTTCATTTACATGTTTGTTGCCTTTTGCAATCCAGATACGATTTATCCAGAAAAAGCCAAAATAATGAACCATAAAAGATAGTATTATTTGATGTGTTTCGTTTAAAGCGACGCTAATGAATATAGATATTATGATAAGACAAAACAAAAGAAAGGTACCTTTTTCCTTTCTTTTGTTTTATTTATGTTCTACGATATATAGTTTCATGATTAGCGAATAAGCCATTCCGCCAGATGCATCAATTTGACAGGATGACCATTGGTCGAACCTTTTAGCAAAAAAGAATCTCCTGTTCTTCTTTGCATAGCTAGCGCTCTTTTTAATGAGGATATTCGAGTGAAATGCTTCACTTGTTGTGCTGACATGCCTGTTTGCTGTGCTCCAATGCCTAGGTATTTAGAGTGAAGACCGTACGTATATAACAAGTCTAGCTTCTTCGTTCCCAACTTGCGGCCTTGTGCCAAATGAATCTTTTTAGCATGTTCCCCCAGATCCCGTATGTCACCCAGAACTGCAATCTTTCTCCCCCCATTTGATCCAACATGTAACAAAACATCAAGCGCCGAATCAAGTTCAGGCTTCGTATTGAAACTATCATTAATCACAATCATTTTACGGCGAATCTTGCTCACAGACAGGCGACCATAGGGATTTTTCATTTTATAAAATCCTCGTTTTATCTCTGTAACCGAACAACCAAGATGATGCGAAACGGCGATAGCAAATACAGCATTGTATACATTACATTTTCCAAAACAAGGAATATGAAACATATGCTCCTTTTGGCCTAACCGAACATTAAAAATCATCCCTTTTGAGCTGTATCGAATATGCCATGCGTTGAAATCCGCCTTGTTTCGTATTCCTACTGTTATCATTTAGCCTTGGAAAGACTTAAGGTTCAGTAGTTTGGAATAGTGATCATCCTTATTTAGAAATAGCATCCCCTTACGGTTCATCCCAGTAATAAGCTCCGATTTAGCTGTCGCAATACCACGCACTCCGTTTTTAAAATGAGCGATATGGGCACGACCTACATTAGTGATTACTCCGATGTTCGGTTGAATTAGCTCACAATGGCGTTTGATATCCCCTCTCTTTTTCATCCCATACTCTAAGACAACGGCCTTATAGTAGGAGTTGATTTGTTTTTTATATTGAGAGGTAAACCAGGTATCATTCCCATTCTCTATAGACTTGAATGTCCTCCAACGAGTTTGCAAGATGGATGCAATCATCTCTTTCGTTGTAGTCTTACCCGAACTGCCTGTAATCGCAATGATTGGCTTACTCATGTTCTTCCTCCTTTGGACTGAAGATGGGTATAGGGAGGTTCGCAATGCTTTTCCTTTTCATAGATTAATCATATAAGATTCCAAGTTTATTTAGGAGGTTGTGTGATGACGCATAAAGAACGATTGATGTTGTTGGGATATAATAAAAAAACGTTACGTGCCAATTTGATTGCATTTCAGCATGATTTCAAAATAAGTCCTAAACAAGAATTACATCGCTTGACCATACCTCGTCTGAAAGAACTAACATCCGGAGACCTCCAGTTAAATCTATTAGCTAGAACAATTTATAGTGAATCTAGAGGTGAACCGTACCGTGGAATGGTCGCTGTCGGTGCAGTTGTGTTGAATCGGTTAAAATCACCCGAATTCCCCAACTCTCTTGTCGAAGTTATTACTGAACCTCTTGCATTTACTGTAGTTAGCAATGGTCAATTCTGGCTTAGGCCTGACCAACGAGCCTATCGAGCCGCAAAGGAAGCGCTAAAGGGACGCGATCCCTCATCTGGTTCTCTCTATTTCTTCAATCCTGACAAATCCACCTCAACATGGGTGAAGAGACTACGCCCCCAATTGAGAATCGGGCGTCATTTGTTTGCATAATATTGCAATAAAGCATATCTCTTGTAATCTCTACCACTTCCTTTTAGCTCAACACTCTGGGCAAGTAACTTTCGATCACTGATTTTCCATGTGTGGCTTGATTTATGGACACGACGTCTGATGACGTAATGGGAACAATCCGATGCATATATCTTGTAACCACTCCGCTTACACCGTATCAAAAACCCTACACATTCTCCAAGCGACACCGAATGAAATCGAACTTTGTTAAATACCTTTTTTCGGAATAACAACGTGGCCCCGGAAACTTGGTCTACAGGACGATTCTTTTCCTTTGGATGACGTAATAACAGTTTAGAACTGGATTCAAGGTATACGAGACAAGCTCTTTTTCCCACAATGTCTGCTTTGGATTGTTTCAATGTATACATCATTGTGTTCAGATAATAGGGTGAGTAATAATCGTCGTCGTCAAATCTTGCTACGACTTGATATTTCGCCTGACTAACAGCATAATTCAGACAATGGCCAAGTGACTTTTTTTCGGGGACTTGATACAGCCGGACATCGTTTTTTGTTTTGGATTTTTTCATATAATCTTTCAGTTCCATGGAATCCTTGTTCAGTATGATGATTAGTTCTTTGGCAACATACTTTTGCCGACTATAGTTTGCAAGCAATCTATTAAAGTGCTCTGCACGGTTTGTGCAAGCGATAACGGACACATCTTCTGATTGAAATTGTCTTGCACGATTTTCTTCTCGAGTTATCTTCATTAAATTGGCTCCTGAATCCCACAAAATTTGTCACTGCTACAACAGCTCTGAGACCGTTGAAAATCGGTAGCCCTTACGTCTTAGTTTACGAACGATAATAGGCACTGCCTTCAAACTTTGATCCCAAGGATCATTCGCATGTAGCAAAATAATGGAACCTGGACGCGTATACGGAACAACCCGTTTTACAATGGTATGAATTCGTCGGAGCTTCCAATCCAACGAGTCTACATCCCAATGTACAATAGTCATATTCATTAACTGAAGCTTCTGAATGACACGCCGGTCCATATCACCTCCGGGTGTACGTAAAAGTCGAGGCCACACTCCTGTCGCCCGCCATATCGCCTTCTGAGCTAATCTCACTTCATTCTCGATCCATGTGTTGTTGTGTTTCCTGTAATCCTGATGCCTATATCCATGCGACCCAATCTCGTAACCCATTTGCCTAATCCGCTTCGCGATCTGTGGGTGGTCCTCAGCCCAAATGCCTGTTATAAAAAATGTAGCTTTGTATACTCCAAGCTTTTGCAAAAGAGGCAACATCCGCTGGGGTACTTCATGACCGTTAGCAATATCAAAAGTTAAAGCAATCCGCTTTTGATTCGTGGGAATTCGGCTGAGAACCTGTTGCTTCTTCATTACTGAGTCCAACCTCTCTTTTAAAGTGATCGTATATTCAAAGGATGTTATGTTTCTTCAATTGCCGGATCATGTATTGAGCACGTGACTTATAATTATGTTTCCGAGCGGTGCGTTGGCCATGCTTGCGAATCTCTTCCCTTTTTTTGGGGTGCTTGAGGTAGTAACGGACAAGTTTGCGAGTCTGGCCAGCAGAATCCGAAACAACAAGATCCCTACCAGGAGTGAACAGACGATGAATTTCGGGCGTATCACTTGTAATGAGAAATCCTCCTGAACCCAAAATTTCATAAGTTCTCTGTGTCACCTGAGTAAGCTGATTCTGCGGACCAATGACAATTTTAGCCGAACTGTACACTTTACGTGCATCGGTGTATTCTAGGTAACCATGTATCCAACTGCGTGGAATACGAGTTCCCAGAACAGGCTTCATCTCATCCCACTGCCTTCCCCAAAAATCGATTCGCGTACCATCTTGTACCAACGGACGAATAAGATGATGTAACGATTTAATGCGAAAATGCTCCGGGTACAGCTTGAGAATTCTAGAATAACCGTTGGCCACCACTGCAATATTACTTTTTAAATGAGGAACAATTTTTCCTCTACGATGCACTTTAGGATGATAACCAAAGTCCATGTGCGCTGCTTTTATGCCCATACGTTTATATTTTCTCACCATGGACCGGCATATGGTAAATACAAAGTCAGGTTTGACTACATGGACATATGGAAGTGAGAATGATTCATGATGCGTAGGGTCCTCTGTTGCCCAATACACATGGGGGATGCGAGTATCTCCGATAAATCTTCTCATCCATTTCTGCTTGTGGACCGTATGCTCAGGCGTCCAGCCCATGCTTATGACGAGATCAGGCTTAAAATCCTTAATCAATCTGGACAACTTGCTTCGGGTAAGGGAACCAGAAATTTTCACTGTATGACCTGCGTCCTTAAATCCGTTGGGAAGACCGTGTATCCACATAGGGTGACTTTCAAGGAACAATATTTTCACGAATGCTCCTCCTTAATTTGATAGTTATAGGAATGTGTAGAGAGCTTATCGAATCGATACCCCTGCTTCTTCAATCCGCGAATGATGAAGGGTAAAGCTAGCGTACTGCGATCAGAGAAATCATGGCATAGAATGATGCAACGCCGACGGTTTCTACTCTCACGCAGTACTTTGGCAGTTATTTCCTCAGGTGTACGCTCGGGGAACAATGCGTCCTGAGAATCAATTGTCCAATCACAGCACCGGTAGCCTCGGGCACTAAGCTTCTTTTTAATGGACACCATCGTTCTGCGTCCGCCAATGTTGTACCCACGTTCAGTATTTGAACCACCGGGAAAACGGAACAAACGTGTCCTTATCCCAATGACACGTTTTATGAATCGTTCCATACGGTAGAAATCCGCAAGGAAATCCGCTTGACTGCGGTAGATATGTTCAAAACGATGTGAGTACGTATGATTTCCTATGCTATGACCTAATTTTTTTAGTCTTCTGTACATTCTCAATCCATGAGGACTTGAATTACCCACTACAAAAAACGTAGCTTTAATGTTGTGCTGCTTCAAAATGTCTAATATTTGATTCGTATACGTAGATGGACCATCATCAAATGTCAGATATGCGATCTTATCGTGCCTTCTGTATGTCGAATGGGTATTGATCTTCATTCGATCACTCCCTTTTTTCTCAAAGTGGACAACATGAACCGTGCACGGGCAGTGTAATTATGACGTGCAATCGCCGACCGTCCATTACGTCTAATTCGCTCTCTTTCGCTCTCATTCTTCAGATAATAACGTACCTTCCTCAATGTCTCCGCTGGAGTAGAGCTTACAGCTACATCTCTTCCCGGCTTCAAAATGCCCCTGACCGCAGGTGTATCACAAGTCAGGAAAAAACCGGATGAGCCCAAGGTTTCATATGTTCGCTGAGTTAGCATATCAGTGTAGTTTTGTAATCCGATCATGATTTTCGCTGAACTGAATACCTGATTTGCATTTTTATAGGAAATGTGCCCCTTAATCCATTTGGACGGAATATCGCATCCCAGAATAGATTTCATGCGCGACCAGTTGTGCCCATAAAAGTGAATACGATAACCCTCCTTAAGTAAGGGACGTACAAGAATGCGCAGGGATTTATTCCGATAAAGTTTCGGATATTTCTTGAGAACATCCGGATAGGCGTTGGCTACAACTGCAATATCTGTCTGATATTTCTTTTTTATGCGAGTTCGGTAATGTACCTTGGGGTGAAAAGCATAATCAAGATACGCTGCCGGATAACCCATCTGTTGAAATCTGTATGCCGTCTTCTCCGAAATGGTAAACGTATAATCAGGCTTCATCCGTTTAAGAAGAGGAAGAGTAAAAACCTCTGTAAAATTAGGGTCTTCCGTTGACCAATAAATGAGTGGGGTACGATACTCTGTCGCTAACCTCCTAACTAATCTTTGTTGCTTTCGAGTATGATCAGGTCCCCATCCTACGGACACCAGCAAATGTGGCTTGTAAGATCGTAATTGTTGACGGAGCGTTCGCTCTTGGACCGGGCCGGATGCTCGTACTTGGTGGCCAAGATCTCGCAGACCATGCGGGAGACCATACGACCACAACTTTCCCCGCTCTAAAAATAATATTCTCAATAGAACCACCGTCCTATATTTTCAATGACAAGTGCATAATCAAATCTTTCCGGTTGACATATATATGTTGCAAAGGAGGCATTCGATGAATCCACGATTCGAAGCGGCATATCGCGTGAATACGCACAAAAAATGTATAGCTTTTACATTTGATATCGGTTGGGGAGGTAAAGTACCCATACCTGTCCTCGATGCTCTATCAGCCAATGGAGTTAAGAAAGCGACTTTTTTTCTATCTAGTACATGGGTGTTGGAGCGCCCGCTGTTAGCTCGAAAAATTAAACAATATGGTTATGAAATTGGCTCACATGGACGTCTTCATCAAAATTACACGGAGCATAGTAATCGTTGGATCACCCGTGAGGTCAAAGCCGCAGAAACCACCATTCGGAAGGCCACAGGGGTTAAATGTAAGCTCATCCGCACACCAAACGGCGATATGAACCAGCGTGTCATTCAATTGCTCGGCTCTCTTGGATATTCAACTATTCACTGGAGCAAAGACTCTATGGACTGGACAAATCCGGGAGTTCGTACCATCATTCGTAATTCCACTAATGGAGTAAAAACCGGTGATATTCTGTTGTTGCATGCAAGCGATTCGGCTCGTCAGACAGCTAGGGCACTTCCTTTTATTGTCCGCAAGCTTCGCCGTCAGGGATTTGTATTTGTCACTGTATCTGAACTACTGAGTATGCGTACTAGATGATCCCTTTTTTCGTCAAAGTACGGAGAATGTAAGCTGCTCTCTTCTTATAGGAATGTTGAGCTGCCACCTTTACCGCATTGTCCCTGATTCGCTCTCGCTTCTGGGGAGAAAGCAGATATTTTGCAATCAATTTCCTTGTCTCACGCTCAGATGAAGATACGAGCAAATCCTTGCCTGGACGAAACCATCTGCGTACTTCTGGTGTGTCATCCGTGATAAGCAATCCTCCAGAAGAAAGAATTTCATATGTTCTTTGAGTGAGACGGTCTTCAGCATTCTGCGGACCAATCACAAAATCGACGGAATTGTACACTTTTACAGCTTCCTTATATGGAAGATAGCCATGAATCTGTTTAGCTGGAACATTTCGGTTGAACAGCTTCTTCATCTTGTTCCAATCTCGCCCATAAATATCTACTTTTAAGTCTTTTTCCAGAAAAGGATTCATAAGTCGCTGCACAGATTTAAAACGATAATGTTCTGGCTTCTCACGATACAATTTTGGGTATCCATTGGCTACCAATGCTGCATTCCCTCTATACTTCTTTACTTGTTTAGATCTGCGATGTGTATCTGGGTCACTTCCAAAATCTAAGTGAGCCGCTGATATGGCTAATTTTCTGAATCGTTGGACTGTTGGACGATGAATGGAAAACACAAAAGCAGGACGCGTTCTTCGGATGAGTGGTAATGAGAACACGTCCGTATAACCCGGATCTTCTGTTGACCAATATATGAGCGGAGCATTTGATGCTTGAACTAATCGAGCAATAAGCCGCTGTTTCTCAGGTGTACTGTTAGAAGGTGTCCATCCCATAGCAATGATTAGATCAGGTTTAAAGCTCCGAATGGTTCGGGCAGCATGCTGGTCTGTTGCACAGATTTTCACTTTATGTCCTAATTTCTCGAATCCTTTGGGTAAACCATAAATCCACATCGGGTGTTTCTCCAAAAACAGGATACGACGCATAATCATTTTTATCTCCTAACCATGAGCACATTTTTTATTTAGGTGCCAACATCTTATTCATCTATCAGGCAGTTGCTTGGGCTATGACCTACTCACGCACTGTTTTCAGTAAATACAAGATATAACTTTGTTACAAAAAAAAAAAAATAGACGGTATCCTGATTAATAAAATCAAGAAATACCGTCTATCTTTTAAACTTGTTTGATAGGTTAAAGCACACTTATGTGCGGAAAGTCGTAAATTTCAGCATGTGCACTAGCTTGGATAAATGTGCGATCTCCTGCTGGACTCCAGAGGTGTCCGTACCTGCCATTGCCTGATTTGCTCGCAGCGTTCTACGTGTATTCAGCATACCCTCGATCAGTTTCATGACTGTGTTGCGTCCACGATGATCGACAATCATATACTTTTTGCGTGCATCCAGCTCTACCCATACGATGTTGCTAAATGATGTGAACAGATGCCTGCGGTACAACTCCATATCGGTCTCATTGTAATGCTCGCCATAAAAGGCATAATATCCGTGTATGTGCAGCTTCTCCGCCAACACTGTGATGAACGGATCATGTTCGAGCATAGCGTTACGTTCCATGTTTCACGCCTCCGTTATGCGTGATCCGCAGATCCCGTCTTTTTGAGATCTATTTTAACATATTGCGCAAGGTGTTGCCTCTACACAGATAAAAGCCAAGTTTTAACTTCGAAGACTGATGCATCAAAAATGAGAGTTATTCGCACGATACTAATTTTCTATATCTAATATGACTCGCCGATCCGTCTTCCCTTGACCCATACACCCTCAATATCCAGCTCCGCATTCAGCAAAACAATATCTGCCTGTTTTCCTTGAGCCAGGGAACCTGTCCGATGATCAATGCCGAGCAGGCGTGCCGGGGTCAGGCTTGCTGCACGTGATGCAGCGTTCAGGCTCAAGCCCACTTCCTGTACCAGGTAACGGAAACCGCGAATCATTGTCAACGTACTTCCCGCCAGTGCGCCGCCGTCCTTCAGTCTGGCCTCGCCATGCTTCACGATTACGGGCAGATCGCCGATTTTATACTCTCCGTCATCCAATCCCGCAGCAGACATGGCATCTGTGATCAACACGAGTTGATCGTTATGTTGCTTCAATTGAGCGAGGATTGATATCGCCGCAGGGTGCACATGAATGCCGTCAGCAATCACCTCAGCACTGATACGTGGATCACTCAGCACGGCTCCGGCAGCCCCGGGTAGCCGGTGATGCAGCGGTGTCATGGCATTAAACGTATGTACCGCATGATGAAGTCCTGCTTCCACTGCCCGCTCCACCTCTTCATAGGTCGCATCCGTGTGGCCGAGTGCCGCTGTAATCCGCTGTTCTCGCAGCCACGAGATGACTTCCAGTGCCCCTTCACGTTCCGGTGCCAACGTAACTTGACGGATAAGGCCGGGATATTGCTTCTCCCATGCTTCAAGCCAGGATACATCAGGCAGCATGATATGTTCCGGATTTTGCGCACCAGGCCATTTCGGACTGAAAAATGGACCCTCCAAGTGCACACCCTCAAGCTGTGCATATGGCATTTCACTCGAACGGTAGCGTTCCACTTCAGCAAGTACGCTATCCAGTCGCTCTTTTGGAGCCGTCATGGAAGTCGCAAGCATCGCTGTTGTGCCCTGTGTACTATGGAAAGAAGTGATCTTGTCCAACACCTCCGGGCTTGCGTCCATAAAATCTTCTCTGTTCCCACCATGCACATGAATATCAATGAATCCAGGCACAATGAGGCCGCGTTCCGGTACAGACAGCGGCAAAGCCTCTCGCCGAATCTGTTCAGGCAGACCTTCCGGTACCCCAGCATAGAGGATTTTCTCGCCCCTCCAGGCTATTACACCATCTTCCAATATCTCATTTGAAAGGAGCAGCTTGCCCCGAAGAAGAGAAATATTTTCATCACGCTGGCTCCCAGGTTCATGGCTATTCGCTCCGGTCATCTCACCAGCCTCCCTGCCGCATGGTCCAGCAATACCACCACATTTGGATGACATTGCAAAAGCGATGCAGGACAGGCCGTTGTGATTGGGCCCATGAACGCTTCGCGAATAATCTCGGCTTTTTCCTCGCCACGGGCAATAAGCAGAATCTGTTTGGCTTTCAAAATGGTACCGACACCCATCGTAATCGCCTGAGCCGGAACTTCATCAATGCTATCAAAGAAACGTGCGTTCGCCTTTCGCGTCTCGTCTTTCAGATCCACGACATGTGTTCGTCCTGTAAGTTCAGTTCCCGGTTCATTGAAGCCAATATGACCATTATGTCCGATGCCCAGCAGTTGAAGGTCTACCGGTCCACGATCGTCCAGCCTTTGTTCATAGGAATTACATTCCTGTTCCAGATCTGCAGCCTGACCATCAGGCACTTGCGTTCTAGCAATATCTATATCGATATGATTGAATAATTGTTCGTTCATGAAACTGCGGTAACTTTCGCGATGTTCTGTTGGAAGTCCGACATACTCATCGAGATTAAAAGAAGAAGCCTGTGAGAAGCTGACAAGCCCCTTCTGATATAACGTGATAAGCTGTTTATATATGCCTACAGGAGAACTTCCTGTCGCAAGCCCCAATACAGCCCGTGGTTTGGTTTGCAACAAGCTGGCAATGAGGCCAGCACCTGTGGCGTTCAAATCTTCTTCATTTTCAAAAATGCGTATATTCATCTTCATCTGTCAGGCACCTCCGTTGTGTTGGACTCGATAGGACTGCACATTGTGATAGGATTGTTCCAGTCTGGGGATAAAACGGTCGAAGTCGGCACTTACCATGCCTGTGAACAAAATATCGACCACATGCAGCAGTGCAATACGTGAAGCCATATCTCCACGCCTCATGCCTTCTTCCAGAGAAGAGGTGAATAGTGGGATATCCGATACCGTTGCAAGCGTGTTGCTGCCATAGGAAGTCAGTGAAATCGTAGAAGCTCCGGCCTGTTTGGCACAATGCAGCGCATCGATGGTTTCTGGTGTTTCGCCTGAATAGGATACGGCCATCGCCAAATCTCCCTCGGCGAGCGAAGATGCGGATGTAATCTGCATGTGTGAGTCGGAGAAAGCGGTACAGCTTTTGCCGATCCGCACCAATTTCTGATAGAAATCCTGTGTAACAATCGAAGAGGTGGCCACACCGTACAGGTCGATGCGGCGAGCCTGGCACAATAATTGCACTGCTTGCTCCAATCTGCCCAAATCCAGCAAACGGGTGGTATCTGCAATCGACGCGAGATGGTTGGCTTCAATAGCTTCAACAATTTTGGATAGTGAATTGCCCGCTACAATATCTTGATACGCCGTTTCATCAGATGCGTGGGACAATTCTGCGGCGAGCTTCATTTTGAAATCGGGAAATCCCTTGAAATGAAACGACTTGCAAAAGCGGGTCACCGTCGCCGCACTTGTGCCACTCTGCTCTGCCAGATGACTAATCGTCCAGCCGGGAATATCCGATGGAGACTGCATAATGACTTCGGCGATACGTCGCTCCTGAGACGGAAGGTTATTCAGTTCTTGTTGCAACGCACGTAATATGGCTGCCATGAGGACCTCGCTTATGAAAATTATTTTTATTTATTTTTAATAAATTAAGAAAATCATTTTTATAACTTCATTTTAATCAAGACGATCCTGCAAATCAAGAGGAATTTAACATGACTTTTGCAATAACAAAAGAAGGAGCAATTCAATGAATCGAAGACAACGGAGAAAGTTCATTCCTTCCACCTGGATTATTGCCACCAAACAAACAGAAGGACGCGCCTATTATACCCTCTATGCTATTGACTGGAAACGCGGAGGTCGGCTGAGTTGGGAAGGCTGGAATCAACTTGAAGACTTGCTGCAATTTCATATTCCGATCAAACGAAAAGCCGGAGGCAGGAAATCTTCTTCCCAGCCTGCCGCCAAAATAGCGAAAAGAGCCCTCCATCTTCATCTGAATGAAACACAGTTCGAGGAATTGGAGCAGCTATTTTATCAGCCATTTTCGAAGAAAAGATGGAGGATGTTCATCCAAATGAATAGGAATCAATAAGTGATATGAATTCGGTTATTTCATTTTTCACGCTAAAACAAAAAAAGCCTCTCCCCTTCTTTGGATAAAAGAATAGGAAAGACTTTCGCGGTACAACGATTCAATTCATTTTGATTCAATTTAACTCAAGTTAACTCGTTCTAACTGATGCCATCATATCGTTTTAAGAATTTGCTGGCTAAGCTGGGGACAGTCATTTGATGAACCGATTGATTCTCAATCTCCTCTGCCAGATCGTCATCTGTTAGAGAAACAAAGAACGTAATGTCTGCTTTGGCTTGTCCATATCGGGCAAAAACGTCATCTACTGTCTCATTCACAACTTTGGCGATGATTCGAATGATCCCATCCTTATACTCCTGAACTTCTTCTGTTGCGTACAACAATCGGCTGATGTGGTTAAAGTGCGTATCCTCGCCATATTGATATTCGGAGCAGCCCCATCTGTAATAGATCTCGTCCTGCTCGCTGTCGCACAACCCCTGTTCCTTCATATTGGTAATATGCCTAGTCAGGGATTCCTCTGTATTTACCGCCAAAAACAGGGTAATCCAATCACTGTCTGTTCCGAATGCACAAGCATATACTTTCTCATGCTGCACCTTAGCCAGCGTTTGTTCCAGATCAGGTAGAAAACCCGCTCGAAATTGATTTTCAAATTCACTTAAAAAGCGATTCACTCAGCTCATCCTTTCATTACTATTATAAGTTGAAATACGGAGTAGTTACACTTGCCACTTCGCTGACAGAATAACCTTCTGATCACTGTTATCCCCAGATTTTTTGAATCATTTTTTATAAGGGTGAAAATCTGGGGATAAAGGCGAACGCTCCGCTTCTTCAGGTCATTTCTGTCCTCTACGTTCTAGTGTAACTGTGTAGTCTAACTCATGGAAATATGTTTTAAGAACCCATTCGTCCGTTAAAACCATTGTTTCAATTCTACTGCCTTATCTTCATATATGTAATCATTATGGTCTACTAAAAAATGAAAACAAGCGATGCTACGTTTCGGATCTTCCCTCAATTTATTGTTAACTCCCTTATTTTATGGTCCATTGCAGCAAAAAAGCCTTGCCCCATTCTTCATGACAAAGAATAGAGAAAGGCTTTCATGCTGCTACTTAATCCTAACTGTAATTCGCAACTAAATCTTCAGTTCTCCAAGCTTAATCAGCTCGACAACTGCCTGCGAACGACCCTTAACATTGAGTTTCTGCATCACATTCGAAATATGGTTACGCACCGTTTTCTCGCTGATGAATAACTGCCCTGCGATGTCACGCGTTGTTTTGTCTTGAACCAGTAATTCGAATACTTCGCGTTCACGGTGGGTCAACAAAAATTTGCTTTTATGATCGATACCCTTCAATGTTCACCCCTCCTTGCTCGGGTTGTGTTGGTGTAACAAGGTTAAGGGGATACAGTCAACTCATCTTATGTCAGGTCAAGGGCGTTGGTTCAGTTTTATAAGAAAAATGGGCAGTAAACATGTTATTCATTGTCCAAAGAGAACGTGAGCAGTTGTCAATATATTTGAGATTATGTAAGACAAACATGCCCCTGCAGCAGATGTTACCATCTGCGCAAAGGCACACTTGTTCATGTCAAAAACTACCGATTCATTCGATTCATGACACCACCGTTGTGATTACGGTTCATCAGGCCATCATCAAGGATGCCATCACGGTGATTCGTATCTGTTCCGTTCGTTGGGAAAATGCGCTCCACCATCGATTGGAACGTATCGATCATGCCACTAACGGGCTTACCGTTACGAATATCTGTGGCATAGTTCTCGACATGCTCCACAAAATCAGGATTGGCTGATACATATACATTCTCGATATTTGGTGCAAACTGTTTGATTTTGGCTGAAATCTTACCCTTAATCTCAGCTGATGTGTTATCGTCCGTGCTATCTACACGTTGTCCTTCACTTTTCATACCATAATGCCCATCGTCTGTCCCACGTGCTTTACCGCTATTTGTCAGACCACGCATCATGCCAACGGCGCCTGTGCCCATGGTTCCATAGATGCTGCGGTCATTCCCCATATGGCTGCGATCCGTTGCCGAATTTGTGTTCAGTCCTGGAGCAATTCCGCTAGTGCTGTACGGAGACATTGTGCCCGTACCGCCATTCACACGCATACCACCCATATCGTGATTCATGTTGCCCCCACGCATGGTATCACTGGCATGATTACGCATCGTTCCATTCAGCATGCTCGTACGACCATTGGACTTGCTCTCCAACTTGCCTGCATGACCATCTGCCAAACGAACCGCCACATAAGCATTACGATCCGTTAACATGACACGGGCGGATTTTACTTCCTTCATCTCCGTGATACGTTTTGCCAGCTCTTCACTGGATTTCAGGTCAGTAACATTGTGCATTCGGTAACTTTTCGCACGGATGCCATCCATTCCATTTGTTTCCACACCATAACGGTTAATGCCGTTGGCTTGCTGACGAACACTTTGCGTATGCATATTGTTGGTATCCCGATTCGTGCCACAACCTGTCAAACCGGCCATTACAAAGATTGCAGTAGATAATGATAACGTAATAGCTGTTGCCTTTTTGACTGCTGGCATGTACTCATCCTCCAATGTTTGTTGGTTTTGGTCACAAAGATAGGATGCGCTTCTGTACGTAGCGATATGCTGAAAGGATATGGTACCTTTCCCTGTAGATTTGGGTGTTCGGGTTTTGGTCTTTGTTTATTGGTCTTTGAGTTTTGATCTCTGGACAGTGAGGGCTTCAAGGGCTTCACCAATAAAATAAAAAAACAGTGCTGCTTGTTCGCAGCACTGCCTCGAAATAATATTTGCATCTCAACACAATAATATCACTTAACTTCCGCCCCGCTCATTTCCCGTCTGTTGATGAGGAAGTCGTTTCGTCATTTGTAGAACTCGATGATTCTTCCGATTCTTCCGACGAAGTTGTGGATGCTTTAATTGTATCCGGGAATTTCTCAGCTTCCGTTAGGCTAGTCGCATCCATGGCATATGCCCATTGACCATCCGGCGTAATGACCCAGATCTGATCCGATTCGGATGGCACGGTAATTCCCCGATACACGTCTCTAACTTGTTGCCCATCAACCGTCTGTTCAACAGACAGAGTGAATCGTGGAAAAGTACCTTTCAGCTCGGACGCTTTGCGCACATCATCTGCTGTCGACAGGTTTTTGATTTTGCCGATAAGAGATACGGCATCTGTGGCTTCAATCGTTTTTCCATTCAGTGTCCAAGTCTGCTCTGCCGCATCGTTCTCCGATGTCGATGTTAACATCCAGGTAGCTGCTTCACCTTCCCACTCCAGAGACTCAACATTCGTCTCATCCACGTTGAAAGGTGTAGTGTCCAATAAATCACGACGAGACAAGGCCATTCTGTTAATCGCCTCTGTCTGCACAGCAACCACAGGGCCCGAATCAACACGCACATAACGTGCATCATCTGCTGGAAGCTGGCCGCCAATAGCCAGTTTAAACTCCCGATTATCTTTGAGTTTGATATCCATACGTGTAGCATCTGTTCCTAATCCGTACTTATCCAGATCCGTCGGCGCTTCTTCCACCACCAGTTCCTGATTTGCACCACTCAGAGCATCTAACCAGCTGTTGACACTGTAACCGTTCAGAGGATAGGCTTTTGGCTCAACCATCTGCCATACGCCATTATCAAGCGTCAGAGTCGAAGTTGCTGCTGCACCGGATGTCTCCTCCGTTGTATCATGTATTGTGATAGATTGAATATCCCCGGATTGAATACCAAGTAACTTGGCTTGAACCGCTTCTTCTTCCCGAAAATAATTTTGACTGGCCGCGTACACCCAGCCCACAATTAGTACGATAACCACCAGAATCGTTGGAACCCATTTTCTCATACTCGTCTGCGCCTCCACCATAAGAGTACACCAATGATAACAAAGATGAGTGGGAATGCTACAATAGCCACGAAGAAAATCGTTCTGGCCTGTTCGCCATTCAGGTATGCCATCTCATACCCAGCTTGTACCCGTGGGCGAATCGTCAATCCATTTTCTTTCTCACTCAGATAGTTTACCGTATTCAAAATAAAGTCCCGATTGCCACCATTCGCAATTTCCGAATCCTGCATAAAAATGGACGAACCCAGAATAACTGCCTTCGGTTTACCATCCGTCGTATCGGCTGCATATCCTAATTCAACGGGTCCCTGAATGTCCTCTTCGGCATCATTGGTTGTTTCATTCTGCAATAAGCCGCCGATATTCGTCTCCCCATAACTGTCATTCGAAGAATGCATTAAAGGTGAAAGCGTATATTTATCCTGTTCTTTGCTGGTCAACGCAATCGACAACGACAACATCGGATACAATTGGCTCGCAGCGAGTTTGTCCGTAATTGCATGTATACCATACTCCGGCACCACCCAGAGTGGCCCCATCGTACTGGCTTGCTGATTATCCACCATGACCGCATGCTCATCAACGACGCCATAGTCAGCCATGAGGGCATCGATGTTTTTCCAACTGGATTTCATATCTTCCACAAATCCGAGGGATAATAACAGCTTGCCTCCATTACTCAGATACGTGCGAATGGCTTTCATTTCGGTATCACTGAGATCACGTTGTGGGCCAATAATGGCGAGCACATCTGCATCTTCCGGAACCTTTCCGGCTTGATTCAGCTGTAACTCTTCCGTCTGCACATTATTTTGTTCCAAGGAGGATTGCAGCGTAGTCATCTGAGCGAGACTCAGCTCTTCATGCCCAGTCAAAAAGACCATTTTGTGCATCTCCGTGGATGACATATTCATGAGCGCCTGCGTAAGTTTTTCCTCACCTGTGAACTGATATGATCCGTCACTTCCGTCACCTGTCGCGGTGAACAGACTGGCGATATCAATCACTTTGTGTTGATCTCCCTGCTCCAGCACAATGGAGCTGCCTGTTATGCCATATTTGGATGCAAGCGCAGGTTCCTGCGTCAGATTATATTGTTTTATTTTCAACTTGCTGTTACGTTTCGTGTATTCCTCGACCATATCCGTGACCTCACGGTTCAGGACGGTGTTGTTGGCATTTTCGACCGTTAACACCAGAATGTTGACGTCATCCTTCACATTTTTGATCGCAGTAAGGGACTGGTCAGATAACGTGTATTGTTTGTTCGAGGTCAGATCCAGCTGGAAGCCGCCAAGTGAATTCAGGAACAGTGTTAGCAAAATAAAGATGCCAATCACCGCTACGGACAGCACGGTACTGTTGGTATGACTTAACCATTTTTTCATCTTCTCACCTCCACCGCTTCCGTTCCACAATTTGAATGCTTAACAGCAGAAACACACCCGAAAGGGTGACATAATACAAGATATCTGGCCCACTAAGCACACCTTTCATGAAGCTGTCGAACCGGTTGGTCAGAGCAAATGGGTCCAGCCACTGTTGCAAAGCAGATCCCGTATTGCCTGCGAATGAATCAAGCATCCACAAAACGAGCAAAATAATAAAACCCGCCACCGCAGACACCATCTGATGCTGGGATAATGTAGAAGCGAACAGTCCAATCGCCATCATGCTTCCGCCCAGGAAAAATAACCCCAGCGCAGACATCCATACTGTCGTCATATCCAATGTCCCATAGAACGACATGATGAATGGATACATCAGACTACACAGGATGAGCACGACCAGAATGACCAGAGAAGCAAGATATTTGCCAAAAATAATTTCTGTTACACGTGCCGGAGAAGTAAGCAACAACTCATCCGTTCCCTGTCTAAATTCCTCTGCAACCAGTCGCATCGTTAACAATGGCACGACAAACAGCAGCATGGACAACGTATCGCCCAACACGAGACGATAATCGACAATACTCGGCTGGTAATATACGAAACTGGAGTAGAACAGCAGACTGGTCATCAGTACATATACGGCAAAAGCAAAATAGGACGTTGGTGACAGAAAATAAGCTTGTAGCTCTTTATTGCATACCGCCATCATTCGTCTCATTTGGAATCCTCCCCTTTGTGAGCTTGGGGCGAAGTATCGGCTGATGTTTCTGATATACTCGACGAGTCGATGTCCGAAGTTACGTTCTGATCCATCTCTGCCCCAGCAACCTTATCCACATCTGTCGAATTTTCGTCTGTGTCTGTGGCCTCGGTTGTCGTCAACTTCAGGAAGATTTGCTCCAGACTTAGGTTCTCTTTCTTCATCTCCAGTATCGGTAATCCTGCACCAGACAAAAGGTAGAACAGCTCCTCCCGGAAATCTTCCGAGTTTTCTCCAGTAAGGAGCATTTTAACCGTATTCGCTGAATCTGAATTAAGTGAACTATCTTTGGTGGGATTCGCATCCGATGCTTGAATGACTTCACTCCGCACCTTCTCCCATGGGGTCAGCACATTATGTAATTGCTCCGCAGTGGCCTTCACTTCAATCGACACCTTGAACTGATCCCCCATTGCTGATCCGAAATGCTGAGGTGAACCATCCAGCACGAGCTGTCCCTGATTGATGATCAACATTCGATTACAGAGCGCGCTCACTTCAGGCAAAATGTGCGTACTGAGCAGCACCGTATGATTCTCTCCCAGTTCCCGAATCAGATCTCTGATCTCGATAATCTGATTTGGATCAAGGCCCGATGTTGGCTCATCCAGAACCAGCAGATCCGGCTTGTGAATAATGGCTCCTGCCAGCCCAAGGCGTTGTTTGTATCCTTTGGATAACCCACGTACCATTTGCCTTTCCCGACCCTGAAGTCCCAATCTACTAACCATCTCACTGACACGCAGCTTAACCTCACGTGCCGGGACATCTCGCAGATTGGCTACGAATTTAAGATAGGACTGCACCGTCATATCCGGATACAGTGGCGGAGTTTCAGGCAGATACCCAATCTTGGAACGAACACGCTGACCCTGCTCATGCACCGATGCCCCATCCACCATAATGGAACCCGCGGTTGGATGCACATAACCCGTAATCATACGCATCGTTGTTGTTTTTCCGGCACCATTGGGTCCGAGAAAGCCAACAATCTCACCACGTTCCATGGTGAAATCCAGTTGATGTACGCCGCGTTGTCCTTCGTAGACTTTGCTGACCTGTTTCACTTCGAGCACATCATTCATCCTTTCCCGTTAAAATACCCGTGCACCATCGTTCAGGTTATAGATGATGGTCACGGGAAGTTCCTTGTATCTTACGTGAGCTATCCTAGCCTCAGCTTAATGACACTTAAAAGGGAGCTTAAAAATATTTGTCCAAAATGTGAACAATCCGACCAACACCCACACCCTGCGCTTAAAGCCAACGTAACATAGAGTACAGGAGAATGTGCTCCTGACCAAAAGTCAGAGGGTGAATCGTGTGAAAGTATTATTCACGTTTTATGTTCCGAGCGGTGGCGTGGATACGTTAAATCGACTGCGCACCGCTGTTCTGAAACGCCATGGCATTGAAGCGCACCTATTGTATCTCAGCACAGGCTCGGGATTGCAGAACAACAGTGATACACCCATTTTCACCGCGTCCAGTGACGAGGATATCCATCATATCATCCATACTCATCATTATGATGCCATCATTGCCACTTCAGACATCGCTATGCCCGGCCGCTTGAGAGGACTTGGTTATACCGGACGAATTATTTTTGAAGCGCAGGGACTCGGAACACGCGATCAAGCTCTGGAAACGATACAGATGGGTGTCCCTTACCTTCAAGCTCATTGTGATGCTGCCGTTATACCTCCCACAGACCACCTGCTGGATATGTTCATTCATATCTGTCCTTGGCTTCATCGGTTTGTTATTCCCAATATGCTGGATACCGACACCTTCGCACCAATCTTGGTGGATACCCCACCCTATCCGGTGCTGGCTTGGGTAGGACGACTTGAACACAACAAAAACTGGCGTGAATATTTAATCATATCGAGTGAACTCGTCAAAAAAAATCCAAAAGCCAGACTATGGTTGTTCCACGATCCAACTTTGGCTAATCCAGAAGATGAAGTCATGTTCCGGCACATGCTGGCAGAATACGGGCTTGAAGATAAAATTGGCATCTTTATCAATGTTCCCCATTCTCAGATGCCTACCTACTATTCCATGATCGCGGCTTCAGGAGGTATCATGTTGTCCACTTCTCTGCTCGAAGGATTCGGTTATGCCGTCGCTGAAGCCATCTCTTGTGGCTGCCCTGTACTTAGTACGGATTCGGACGGTGTGCGTTCATTTATCACACATAATAAGACTGGAAAGTTTTATCCGATTGGCGATGTCAAGGCAGCTGTAGCCGAAGCAAAGGACCTCATGAAAAACAAGAAACTGCGTGAGTATATTCGCATTCAGGGCAGACAGCATATGAGCTTGTCTTTTTCACCAGATCGATATGCCATTTCTTTCCGTGAAATGATGACAGCACTGCGAATTTTCCATTGAGCATAGCAAAAAAGGCAGTTCAGCAAAATTTCTCTGAACTGCCCTATTATGGTTTTTATAGAGTCTTAGTGTCCCATCATCATCGCGGGATCAGGCTTGTCGCCATTTTGAAGTTCTTCTTCCGGCATCGGTTTTGGTTTCCGCAGAATCAGACTGAGCAAACATCCGAACAATGCAATACAAGCGGCCAGGAAGAACGTATCATTGAAACCAGCCACCAAACCATGCACGATAGCGGTCGGCTCTGTACTCGTTGTATTGTCTGCGATTCTTGAAGTCAGGAAGCCTGTAAGCCCTGCAACCGCAAAGGACACGACTACTTGCTGTGCAGCAGCCGTGAGCGGTGTCACCCGTCCAACCAACTTACGCGGAGCAGCATTTAATACATGCGTATTGAGTGGCATCATGGACAAGCCCATACCCAGACCCATCATGACCAGAGCCGTTATAATCAGGCCAAGACCTGTCTCTGCCGTGATGGAGGACAGAATAAACAATGCTCCCGAGATAATACCCAGACCCACGAAGGCAAGAGGTCTAGCACCGATTTTATCAAACAATCGACCACCAAGCGGCATACCCACTCCGGAAGCCAATGCCTGTGGCAGTAGAATCAATCCTGTTTCCAGTGCAGTGTAACCTTTGATCTGCTGCAAATAAAGCGGGATCAGGATCATCGCACCGAACAGCGCCACTTGTGACACCCATGCGAGAATAATTCCCCGTGAGAAATCAGATGATTTGAATACCCGGAGTTCGAGCAATGGATTTTGATGACGAAGCTCCACAATAATGAACAAAATGAGCGCTACACCACCCACAATGACACCCGTCAAAGTTGTTGCAGACGTCCAGCTCGTTCCACCCTCACTCACACCGTAAGCCAGCATCGAGAACGCAATTGGCGCCAGAATCATGCCGAGCAGATCCAGTGCAGGTGTGCGTCCACGATCTGTATCCGGCAAAAACTTGATACATAGAATGAAAGCTGCAATACCAATGGGCAAGTTAATCAGGAAGATCCAGTGCCAGCTCAGTGATTCAATAAACCACCCGGACAACACCGGACCCAATGCGGGGGCAAGCAGCATGGGAATTCCCAGCATCCCCATGATGGAACCTCTTCGCTCAGGAGGAGCCAGACGAAAGACCATCGCCATACCAATAGGAGCAACCATGCCTCCACCAAGGCCTTGAATGATACGGTAAATGATTAATTGCTCAGGTGATTGAGCGATCGAGCATAATACAGAACCCAAGGTAAACATGGCAATGGTGAACAGAAACACTCTTTTGGCACCAAAACGGTCCGTTAACCAGCCTGCCAGTGGAATAACCGCAGACAAAGCCAGGGTATAACCCGTAACCGTCCATTGAATGGTCTTCAGGTCGGTCTCGAAATATTGAACCAGATTCGGAATGGCCACGTTCACCACCGTGCTGTCCAGTATAACCATGATCATACCGACGATAATAGCCAGGAGTGGCAGTATAATCGTTTTGATTGAAAACTCTGCGGGCTCCTGGGATACTGCTGTTTGTTCTTTCACGTTCTCCACACTCTTTTCCAGCCAGGAGATCGCAGGCTTAGCCATGCGTCTCACTCGCCCTATATTGACGACTAATTTCAAACTATCGTTTTAAATCGTCGTTTTAAACTTTCGTTTAATACTGATCTAATTCTAATGAAAATACCTTTGCTGTCAAGCTATTTTTTCAGACAATTCTACTATGGATGCACCACAAAAAAATGGAACAGGCACCTTCCCTGCTCCACACGTTGGTAAATCATGATTATGCAATGATGTCCATATCAATCCGCAAGCTTCATCATCTGATATTCTGACAGTATGCCCAATGTCTGACCGTGAATACTTCTGCAATATATTCGAATAACCAGATGCTTCGGTGAAGAACTGTTGCTGATGATCCTCAGTTCATAAGGCTCGGATGACACATCCAGATTATGAATGACCTGATTACCGCTCGCTCCCCCCGAATTTGACGTTAGGTGAAAAAGGTGTCGATACAGTTCTCCGTGAATACTGGCTCCACCAACAAATACATCCGTCCCTTCCTCGCCGCCCACATAGGCCAACTCCACATCCATGTACTTGACGGGAACAAATGTCTGTAACAGATTCTCATGAATCTCAAGTAAATATACCGCCACTGTAGATCCCTCCTTCGGAGCACATGAACCTTCCTGTACATAGGATATGCTTCATCTCGTCCATTGCCATTTGCATTCACCCATTTTCGACCAATTACACGGAAATGCCCGACCTTCCGGTCCTCTTTTTTCATAGAATAAAAGGATAGAAGCTCGGCCGGTGCAGGCCGTGACAAGGAGGTCGCTATGAAAGTTCTGCTCGTTACGTATTGGGAGCTTACACATATGGGAGGCATATGGACATATGTTAAACAACTGGCCGACAGGTTAATCGCACTTGGTGTAGAGGTTGATATCATGGGCACAAATGGTGCCAATAACGAAGTATATGTTCGTAATCTGAACCGAGCTTTCTCCAAGGATAAGGTGTGGCCCATGCTGCAAGCCAAACTCAATCCGACTGATCTGCCACAATTCACTGCTGATCCTCTTCTCGCTTATTATGAACTGAATAGATATGCCTTCGAGATGGCAGCCGCTTATCTGGGAGTGGACCACTATGACGTTATTCATGCGCAAGATCCGGTAGCTGCCGTAGCCATAAAACGCATCTTGAATCGCAATATCCCACTGGTTACAAGCTATCATGGCGCTCTTGCACGTGAAGCCTTTTACGATGCTCAAAATTCCAACCCACAGCTTACTCTCCCTTCATATTTGCAATCCAAGCGTGGACGTTATTTTCTCTCATTGGAAGAACGAAGTGCAGCACAGTCTGAGCTCATTCTCGTGTCAAGCCACTGGATCAAGAGTACGCTTACAGAACTTGCCGTTCCTGAATCAAAGTTCAGACAGATTCCCTATGCTGTTGATCTGCCAGCCTACCGTGCCTCAGCAGCTGTGAAGTTCCGCCAGCGACCACCTGCGGGCAAGAAAGTCATTGCCTTTACCGGACGACTTGAATACATCAAGGGCGTTCATGTGTTAATCAAGGCCTTAGCGAGTCTGAAAAATAAACGTTCCGATTGGGTCTGCTGGATCGCAGGAGAAGGCAATCTAACCGATGAATTGCGGTCACAGGCCACGTCAACGGGGATTGGAGCCGATGTTGTGTTCTGGGGCAAGCTGGACAATATTCCTTCCTTCCTGCGCCATGCAGATATCTATGTCCAGCCCAGTCTGCAGGACACCCAGCCGTTCTCCGTTACTGAAGCGCAACTGGCGGGTGTACCTGTTATCGTCAGTGGCACAGCCGGCATGCCCGAGATGGTTGAACCTGGACGTACGGGATGGGTTGTTCCTCCGCAGGATGTCGACTCGCTCCGTGAACTGTTGGATGCACTACTTGAGGATGATGTTACCCGAAGAACAGTGGGTGCGGCGGCGAAAGCCTGGGCTGAACAACACCGATCACTGGAAGTGATGGGATTTCGTACATTTCAAGTCTACCAAGAAGCCATTTACAGAGGAGGACATACCATATGACGTTACTTGTACCGAGTGATCTATACAATCGCTGGTTTTCGACTCCTGTTTCCACACCTCACATCAACGTGGATTACGCTGTAATGAATGAATTGATGAAAAAGCTGCCTAAAGGATATATATTTCCCGATCCTGCATCCATGGCGATCATGAATTCAAAAGATTGAGTTGTCCATTGATATGCCGTCTTCATATAACATGCCGAAATATCAAACAAGGGGTGTCCCATCTGTCATATGAATGACTGAGGGCACCCCTTTTGTTCGCTTCAAATGTGTTCTAACGGACCGAGAACACTCTATTACAGATCTCTCTAATCTGTCGCCAACTTGGAATACATATTCAGATCACTGAACGTTTCGCCTACCCTCTCGTATGCTCTGAGAGTACCTTCATATGTGAAATTGAGCTTTTGTAATAGCTTGATAGAATTCACATTATCGGGGTCAACCTTTGCCTCAATACGATTCAGCTTCATAGTCGAGAATGCATGAGCTAATAAAGAAGAGATCGCTTCCGTAGCATATCCTTTCCCCCATTGTGATCTGGCAATGTCATACCCGATTTCTGCTTTAAGATTGTCAAAATCCAGTGAATTATAACCACATGAACCTATGATTTCGTTGGACTCTTGCACAAGGATAGAGAACCGAATGGCCTTGTTTTCCTGAGCAAGATCATTCAGAAGATTAATCATGGCTATAGCTTGATTTTCATCCGTAAAATGAGTGATATTCATAAATCTAGTTACATCCGGATCAGACCAAATTTTAAACAAGCTGGCCGCATCCGATACGTTCATTTTTCGCAAATATAACCGTTCTGTGTGTAACTCTGTAATCAATACTCTTACCTCCATTAGTTTATTAATAGTTGGGTTTAAGATATTGATATCTGCGCATAGTCCAGTCCCTTCCGTGTATGAATCATTTCATTATACAGAGACTTCAGCAATCGATCACCCTTTCTGTCCACGTATCTGTCCATAGAGCAAAAAAAGAGCTTCCACTTATAACACTTAAAAAGTGCTTCATAAGGGTGCTCTCCTGTCCATTTAACACCTATTCCATTTCAGCCATCGTTGCCAAATCCATCTACTTCCAGTACCCGCCAACCTGAAGCAAGTTAAACAGAATAGGCCGATGCTTCTCTTGAACTTTTTCCATCTCGGCAACCAGTGCCTTGAAGTGACGTTTGGTTCCCATCGCCTCATGCAATCGGTAACACATCAGAGGTTCATTGTAGTAGAACAGCTCATACATTGGAAACAGCCTCATCCACATCTCATAGTCATGGGTGTAGCGAAAATCAGTGTCGAACAGTCCAAACCGCTCAAATGCTTCCATCTCTAACATGACAGTACAGCCGTTGATCGGACAACCTTCCAGTAGTACCTGCAACATCTCCAGACGACTTCCCACTTCCGGATGCACCGTATCCAACCATTCACTCTTCTCATTCACATAATGGTAGGCACCATGGCAGAATGAAGCCTTGACCTCGCGCATAAACGTCAGTTGTTTCTCCACCCGGTCCAGCAACATCACATCATCTGAGCTGAGCCAGACAAAGTAATCCCCTGTTGCCTGCTTGATGCCCTCATTTAATGCTGTCGCGGTTCCACCGTTTTCTTTGCGAATATAGCGGATGGAATCCATGAATGGCTGTAGCCGCTCCACGTGCTCGGTTGACCCATCATCCACCACGATGACTTCGATATGCGGATACGTCTGGTGAATGGCACTGTGAACAGCCTGCTCGATATAAGCACAATTGTAAAAAGGAATGACGATCGATACTTTTGGCTCCATTCGGGCCTTCCCCTCCTCTTACTGTCTTAGGTGAAATGCTGCGCAAAGAGGGCGTTAATCAGCCATCTTTTGGCTTTCTTAACTGCCCTCCCTACGCTACCCGCCAAGCGTCGCTATTCGCTGCAACAGCGGTTCCCGATATCTGGACCATACCATGGATGCCTCTCTGCCGATGACATCCGCATGACGTACCGATCCCATTCCACCATGCCACCGATAGGCAGTAAGCGGTTCATTCAGATATGGGAACCGATGACCGTTCAGTACAATACGCATCCAGAGATCCAGATCATGGGTGTAGGGAAGAAGTTCATCGAACAGCCCCACTCCGCTAAAGAGATCCTTGCGAATCATGACCGTGCAGCCATTCACCGGATTGCCGTTAACAAACCGTCGTAGTAAATCCATATCCGACATCGGTTCAGGCCCACCATGCATTTTGGTAACTGCCGAATGCTCGTTGATATAATGAAAGTTCGTATGGGAGACGAGCACATTCTCGCGTTGCATAAACTCCAGCTGATAACGAATTTTATCCGGATACAGATAATCATCCGAACTGAGCCAGGCTACATAATCACCAGAGGCATGGCGGATGCCATGATTAAGTGCCGAAGCCGTCCCGCCATTGCTTTTGCCAAGCACATTAATATAAGGAAGATAGGGTTGAAGCAACTCTGCATGCCGGGTTGAACCGTCATTCACAACAACGATTTCCACATCGGGATACGTCTGGTTCAGCGCACTCTGAATCGCCTGAGGCACATAAGGGCAGTTGTAGAATGGAATGACAATGGATACTCTCGGATTCAACTTGTCGTCCTCCCTTGCTGGACACGAACATCACTCAGGATATCCTGAAGTGATGTGGCAAATGGAATCATCGGCTGCCAGCCAAGCTTGCGCAGCAGTGATAATTCCTCCTGTTTCCCCGAACCATCCGGACCAGAAGATGCCCCATCCCAGCGAACAGGAACTTCCGCTTCTGTCATGGATAACAGCAGATCTGCAATTTCACCAAGACTGCGCTCAACTCCAGACACCACCGGGTATACTGTACCGCTGGACCCGTGTACCAGGAGGGTCGCATACGCTCTGACGGCATCCCGCACATCCAGAAAGTCACGGGTATTGTCCCGTCCGGACAGACGGAATGCCTCGGTTTTGCCCGCCTGCTCACAGGCAACAACATGGCGTGCAAGCAGTGAACAGATGCCTGTGGAAGGACCCGCACCAATCAGATTGCCTGGCTCCGCCAGCATGATCTGTTGTCCGAAGAGCGACATCCACGACAAGGAGACCATCTCTTCCAGCGCTTTACTGAGACTGTATGGATGCGGAGGCTGGGGAATCTGGCCAGGTTCCGGCGTATATTTTAACCGCGATCCTACAATAACGGTTCGTGCTGTCGGACAACTGCGAAGCGCATCCAGCAGATACAGCACGGCCATCACATTGGTCTCCAGGACCAGTAGTGGATCAGACCACGAATCAGGCACTGAATTTTTGCCAGCGAGATGCAGCACATAGTCGGGCTGCACCTCGCCGATCAGATGACGTACTTGCTGTTTATCGTTCAGATCACAGACATGGACTTGTGCACCTTTACCGAATGAATACACATCCGGCCTCCGGACTACCGCTGCAACCACTGCACCCGCTTCCCGAAAATAAGATACGGCATGTCGCCCGGTAAAACCGGAAGCGCCTGTAATCAGCACTTTTTTGCCTCTCAGCTCTGCTCCATCCATAATGCCAACTCCTTCAGCATTGTAGAATAATCCGGCAGGTCTGTCTTCACATCCTCGCGAGTGGACACCAGCGTACGGTCCTGCACTACACTGTCATCGCGCACAATCGTCACATCCTGCTTATCCCAGGTCTGCTTGAACAATACAAGCAGGTCATGCTTGCTGACAGGTGCCGGATGAGCTAAGTGGATCAGACCACTAACCGATGAGGCCAGGTAATGGTCTACCCATTTGGCCAGCTCAAGGGTGGTCACACCGTTCCAGAATACGCGGGTATACCCCCCAACTTCACCTGTGCTGGACATAAACCATTGCATCAGACCAATGCCGCCCTGGCGAATCTCGGGTCCAATGATGGACGTACGGATCGTCAGATGACCTTCATCCTGAACTTCGCCAAGTGCTTTGGTGATGGCGTAAGCTGAAGTCCCATCCGTAACATCATCTTCCCGATATGCTCCCCGTTCTCCACTGAACACACAGTCCGTGCTGATATGAATCAGGCGTGCACCAATCGTATCTGCAACCCGCCGCAGACGATGTGGCAGGAAACCGTTAATATGATATGCAGTAATTTTGTCCTCATCTGCGAAGTTGTTCAACACACCTACAGCATTAATAATCACATCCGGGTGCACAGCTTCTACCAATCGATCAACCATGAAGCTGTCGTTCACATCCAGGAGCAGACCATTGGGGTCCGTTACATCCCGAGATGTGTAGAAGACGCTGTGTACACCTTGACGGCGGAAATAGTCGACCAAAATATGGCCGGCCATTCCGTTTCCACCAAGTATCAGCAGTTTCATGACAAGAATCCTCCGCGTTTCAGAATTTCACGAATCTCCTCTTTGGTCATGAGTTGGTGTTCAGAACTGAAACTGTTAAAGGAGACCGGAGGACAATTGGTATAATGTTCACGCAGGCCCGGTATGCCCAGGGTAGGAAGAATTACCAGGTACTGCTCATCGTAGACAACGGTGGTCATGCTCTCGAATTCACTCATCAATATTTCATGGATTTTCTCCCCTGGACGAATGCCCCGTTCCACAATGCTCACATTCTCCACACCGGAATCCTCAATCAGTACTTCCGCGAGATCAACGATTTTGCAGGTAGGCATTGTCATGACAAAGATCTCTCCACCGACACTTTCCACCGAAGCTTTGAACAGCAAGGTAATTGCGTCCTTCAGCGTAAGAAAGAATCGAGTCATACTCATATCCGTGATGGAGACCTGCCCTTTCTGGCGGATCTGATTCTTGAACAGATGTACCACACTTCCGTTTGTTCCCAGTACATTCCCGCCCCGTACCGTAACAAACTTGGTATCGCTGTGTAACAAGTTTGCATATACAATTAATTTCTCGCCGATCGCTTTTGTCATGCCATAGAAGTTGGACGGATTGGCAGCCTTGTCAGTCGAGATATAGATTACTTTTTCCACCTTGTTCTCAATAGCGGCCTCAATTACGTTCTGTGTACCAATCACATTGGTTTTGAGTGCTTCGTACGGTTGGTCTTCACACACCGGAACATGCTTGAGCGCTGCCAGATGAAATACATAGTCCACATGCTGGCAAGCCGCCGTCAAGGCGTCCTTGTCACGAATATCTCCAATCCGGAAATGAAGACGCGGGTCTTCAAATTCACGACTCATAGCCACTTGGCTAGACTCGTTCCGGGAATATACAATAATTTCTTTGGGCTGCTGGGGCAGTAGTTGAGCCACAAGTTCATAACCCCATGATCCCGTACCGCCAGTCACGAGTATACGCTTATTTTCAAACATGCATTTTCCCTCCAAGCAGAAATTTAACCACTTTACTGGATACATCTGTGGCTTTGTAACCTTGCGGGCAATCCCAGTCGCTAGACATCTTTGTCATGACTTTCACGCAATCAGCGATGCGCGCGGCATCCAGACCGGAGACTACATTGCTGCCGCAATCGACCGTTTCCGGCCGCTCGGTAGTTCCACGCATCGTTACGGTCGGCACGCCCATAATGCAACACTCCTCCTGCACGGTACCGCTATCCGTAAGCGCACAACGTGCATGACGTTCAAGCATTACAAAGTCGAAGAATCCAAACGGCTCGTGAAACTCCACCAACGGGTTCATCTCCAGATGCAGATGCTCCGCAATCCGGATCGCTGTACGCGGATGAATACTGCAGATTACACGCAATCCGTGTTCTTCTGCGACCTGGTTCAGTCCTTTCATAATCTCCAGCAAATGAGGGGCATGATCCACATTCTCGGCTCGATGGGCAGTAACCAGGAAGTATTGCCCGGACTTCAGCTTGAGCTTCTTCAGTATTTTGCTGGAACTTACTTGCGCGTCGTAGTGCTGCATGACTTCATAGATGGGATTGCCCGTTAGCACGATGCGCCTGCTTGGTACCCCTTCACTGACCAAATGTTTCTTGCTCTGTTCCGTGTAAGGCATATTAACGGTGGAGATGGCATCAATAACCTTACGATTTTTCTCCTCAGGCACATCCAGGTCGAAGCAACGATTGCCTGCTTCCATATGAATAACAGGAACACCCATGCGCTCAGCCAATATTGCACATAATGCGCTATTGGTATCGCCGAGCAGCAGCAATTTATCGGGCTTCTCCTGCAATATCAGATCTTCCATCTGCGTAAACATCGAGGATAGCTGTCGTCCCAGAGTGGCCGCTTCATCCTGAAGAACGTAATCCGGTGCGCGCAGGCCCATTTCCTTGAAAAAGAGACCGCTGAGACTTTCCGTGAAGTTCTGTCCCGTATGCACCAGAATATGTTTGGACGCGTACTGGTCCAGCTTGGAGATGATCAGGCTGAGCCGTATGATCTCAGGTCTCGTACCCAGCACCGTCATGATCTTCATCGTAATCCCTGCCTTCATCTTGTATTGGAACCCTTGCGCCCTGCTCGGCTACGTCCCGCTTTGGCAGATTTGCGTCTGCGACTAGCCGATTTCCCCATATGCGGACGCGGTCCCTTCGTTGTACGGGTTCTCCCCTTACGTCTGCCAGTTCCGGAAGTACGTTTCAGCCCCTCACGGTCTCGGCGAGAATGAGGTGCAAGTGGCTTGCGACGACGTTTCCGCGTTTTGCCCCTCTGTTGAATCGGCTTTGCAGCCGGGACAGTACCTGAGGCAGCAGGAGCATCGTGACCCAATGCGATTGGAGGTAATGAGGAATGTGGCAACGCCTGTATGACGGTCAGTGGGAATAATAGTGCTCGAACCGTAGTCGGCTCCAGAACCAGTAAAGTGCGTAGTCCTCCCTCCCCATGGGTATACACAGGTCCATTCGGAGGTTGGATATAAGCAAACCATCCGGGAAAACGCAATAACCACTGTGTCACCATCGTATGCAGTTTCGTTCGGTAGGTTTCAACGCCGTAGAGCCTTTCCGCTTCTGTCCGATTACGCCACCCCGTATTCGAGGCCAGCTCTGCATCATTCAGCAAGGTTGTTGCCAAGGTGACAAGCGCTTCGGTATCACCCGGCGGGGCCAGAAATGCATCACTGCCTACGGATTCCATTAATTCCTTCAGTCCACCCTGTGCAAAAGCGATGACCGGTTTGGCAAAATAGAGACCCTCCAGTGCGGTCATGCCAAATCCTTCTTTGACCATGCTTGGGATGACCAGGATATCCATCGCGGTATATGCCAGAGATACGTTCTCTTCAAATGTGGTGAAGGTAAACCGGCGTGAATACCCGGATTTTTTCACCCGTGATACACACTCGTCGTAATACTTTTTATCCGATGCTGCCCCGATGATCCAGAAGCGACAGCGCGAATGTGTTTCACAGATCCTCAAGGCCATATCCACAAAAGGTTTCAACCCTTTGGCATCATATATAAATGAAGAAATATAACCGATACAGGTCTGCGATGATTTGAAACCGAGCTCCTTACGCTTGCGTTCGCGCAGATGAACCCAGCGGTCCGGTGCTGGTAGCGCGGGTTCCCAAGTTGGGGATATGATGGTCACTTTGTCACCCATGCCGGCTTCCTGGAAAGGGGCTACCGCTGTCTCGGATATACCGATAATCCAATCCGCGTAACGACCAATCATCTGGATCGCCTCGGTTGTATGTTCATTCGTATGAATAATCTCGGTAATCTTCCAGATGATCGGAATCTGAAGGAACTTTGCCGCTACAGCCGGCATCACATTAACGCAGGTGTTCGTTAACACTATATCGGGAGCAGTCTCCCGTATTAGGGAGACTGCTTCCTGATACGCTGGCGTATGGCGAAGATGCTCCGCATCATCTGCAATGCCCAGGTAAGGTGTGTACACACCGTGAAGCATCGGCAGAGTGCATATTTTGACCTGAATGCCGAATCTCCGCGCAAGCCCCGCAAGCTTCCCCTCCTGAGGGACTACGAGCACACATTCAAAGATCGTACCGATCTCTCTCATAAAATGAAGCAGCAGCTTCTCGGCGCCTGTAATGCTGCGAGTATTGCACACATGTGAAAATAACATCATCTTTGGTTTCGTTGCCATGGCCGCACGGACCCTGTATACGGGTATCCGATACAGGGTACTGTGCACACCTCCTCCCGGCCAGAATTAAGGGAATATGATGGTTAACATTTCATTAATTCTTTTGCCATACGTGTGGTCTTTCAGTGTACGTTCAAGTCCACGAAGTGCAATCTCACGGCGTTCCTTTTCATGAGTAAGATAATATTCCACTTTGTCGAGTAACTCCTGCGGCGAGGAATATGTCTCAATCTCCACACCCGGTTTGTAGAAGCGCGCAATGTCATCCCGGGCGTCGGTCAGCTGTAGCGTCGTGGACGCGGCAATTTCAAACGTTCTCGGGTTTGGTGAAGCTGGCGGGATTTTGAGGTGATTATTATTGACGGAATCATCTTCGTGGGATCGATGCAGGTTGATGACAATTTTGGTGCCATTGTACACATCATTGGTCTCCGGCGGACTCATCCAGCGCCCGAGCTCAATCTTCTCGCCATAGGCAGTATAGTCAGGCAGACGGTCCCACCAAATTCCGTTAAATACCGTATTGTGTGACATCAACTGAGGCATGATCGGATTGAAGAAGTATACCCGGTTCCAGTAGGCCGAGCCGATAAAGCTGACATCCCGTTTTAACGGGGAAGGAGTTGTAATCGGAAAGTAATGATTAGTGAATGCGGCAAAAGGGAGGTAGTGAACGGACGCGCATCCGATTTGTCGATATAGATCGATACAGTTCAGTTCCAACGTGAAGACATGGTCAAAATGTGTCACAATATCCAGCGTCATATCTGTATAGTACGGATCATCTGTGAGCCAGATCGCCGTCTGAATGCCCGCTTGGCGAATCGCATCGATATGATCGATGGGGATATCCATTCCATCCAGCACAAGCACAAGATCAGGACGCGTCTGCAGCGCAATTTCAGAAATCGGTTGACGCGGATCAGAGAGGGTTACTTGAGCTACCATACCCTGTAGCGTGGCCATAATAGCCTCATCCAACGGGGAGTAAGGGAAGCCTTTACCCGAGGATACATACAGCACGTGAAGCTGTCGGAAAGGCAACGGTTCCTGTGCACAATTCACAATATAGTTGGCGCGACCACGCAGATATCCTTCTTCCTTACCTGCGTCATATCCGGCATGTTGCCCATTTTTGCGTGCTTGATCAGCCAGGCTCAGTACGGGTGCATGAATCTTTTTGGTTTTACGGTGTTTGAGAGACATACCGCCACTCCTTTATTTTTTGGGATAGTGTTCTTGTTGATGCTGCACTTCAGACGGGGATTACAAATGTTCCAGCAACTGACCGATCCGGCGAGTGAATGTATGCTGGTTCATCGTGGTGAGAAGTCCACGCCACGCCATCGCCTGTCGTTCTTCTTCATGCTTCAGATAATAGTGGATCTTGCGCTGAAGTTCTGCTGCGTTGGTGAACGTCTCGATGTCATATCCCGGCTTATAATAACGGGGTAAATCTGCACGTGCATCCGTAATCTGCATTGTGCCACATGCGCTGATCTCATACGTGCGTGGATTAATCGAGTGACCTTTAAGATGATGTGTATTGCGATTGTCTTCCCCATTCTCGCAAGTCCGGTGAATGTTAATGACAATCTTGGCGCCATTGTAATAATCTACTGTCTCTCCAGGAGCAATCCATCCTTCGTGGATGAAACGGCCTAGTACATCATAGCGTGTCAACCGATTCCACTGGCTACCCGCAATGAATACCTTTTTGTCCGCAAGAAAAGGGGCCAGCTCATCAAACAAGGCAATCCGGTTCCAGAATCCGGTACCGATAAAACAAATGTCGTGCTGATGCTGCGGTGCCGCGCGCCGCGGTTGAAACATGCCTGGATTCACCGCGAGTGGCATATAGATGACCTGGTTCGCTCCATGTCCCAGGTAGAAGGGCACCGCGGCCTCTTCATGCGTGAACACGATATCATAGTGCTGGCAAAGGAACGTTGTATCTTCGGTGAAATACGGATCATCCACAAACCACACGGCAGTTCGGATACCGAGTGCACGTATGCCATTCACCTGCTCTACATGATCTGCGGGGAATACATGCAGACCATTCATGACAAGCACGACATCGGGCCGATGCTGACTGGCTTCCTGCAACATCGCTGCTGGCGATCCAACAACGCATTCACGTACAGATTGCTGCAGAGCCAAGGTGACACCTTCATCGATGGCATCGAATCCTTGCGGGATATATAACACCTTCATGTCCCGCAGGATCGGTTCAAACATCTGCACCCGCTCCATCATGGCTTGACAGCCGCCGAATCTGCGGCCTTCTGCATATCCGCCGTGGTAAGCCGTTTCCGCTTCGGTCAGCGGACGGTGCCTTCGTTTTGCCACATTCTTCACCCTGTCTTCCTTCAGGAGATCTCACTTCCAGACTCTCCCCGAGATTGGTCTTCCCTCTAAAGGATATGCCTCGGGGTCAGATGCATCATGGACGGGTGTCCTGCAAGGCGCAAAATTGGCGCTTGCCCTCCACATCCGCCTGTACGGGCATGTCCGCTTTTGCGGCGATGCAAATAACCCGGAGGGATCTGTCCCCCCGGGCTAACTGTTAAACAGGTATCATTCCATGCAGGAATAATCCTATCTACTCGGTTACTGTGCTTTGTATGCCAGCTGATGTCCGTCCTCGAATCCCTTGGCGAAACCCGCGTTGAATCCCTCGTTGTACGCCTCGTTGTATCCCTGGCTGTACGCACCGTCCGGGTTCGGATCGGTAGGGGTAGCCGGGACGACTGGTTGTACGGGCTTTGGACTCCGGTGCCGCCGTACCGTACGTTTCTTTTTTTTGAGCCACGCACTGCGTCCTTTAAGTGGGCGTTTGTGAAGAACACGTTTGGCTCTGAGCGCACGCAGCTTGCGAATTTTGCGCAGACGGGCTCCACGGGTTAACAAAGCTCTTTTGGTTCTCAGTCGTATTTTCTTCTTCTTTAACATGTCAACATTCCTCCTGTATGTCCCGAACGATACGAATTGCACACCCGGGGTCTTTGAGCCACGGCAAGCCAGGCTCCCCATGCTGGATTCGGGCCAGCCTGATTCCCGTAACCATACGAGACATTTCTGCCTGATAGCGACTCAGCAAACGAATGTTCTCGGCCAGACTGCGGGCGGATACTTCCGAATGAGCGGTTACACTGGCTACACTGTCCAGAATGCGTGCCAGCGCCTGCTGACTGTGTGCAATGGATTCAATGAGCGCCAGTTTGGCTTCCTGCTCACGCCGCATCAGACTCATTTTCCCATGTCTCCCAGATCCATGCCGCCAAACATGCCACCGTCCATACCGCCGCCATCTTCGCTATCGTTCTGCACCATCACCGCTTTGAGATTGTTGCACAGTCCGGTCTCCATCCGGGTTAATCCTTCCAGCAATTCCACCAGCTGATCATGCATTTTAAGCGGCTCGCCTACCTGATCCCCATGCGTCAGAAAGGTATCCCCATTCAAATGATTCAGCGTCCAGTTCCGTACCTTCTCGGCCTCAATCGCCTTTGCCTCCAGAATCAGGGCAATATTCCACTGCATTTTGGCTGCTGCGTCCAGCATCAGAATGAGACTCTGTTCTCTACTCATGTTCCATCACCCGCCTTCCGGGCTTATTCTTCCTCTTGAACCGCGATCTCCCGCATGACTTGGGTCAGCGTTTCGGCTACAGCCTCTTCCAGATCTGCAAGGCCCCCCAAGTAAGAGATAATGCTTTTGTTGATTTGCCCAGAGCTATCCAGCAGACCGTCAACGCCATCCAACTCCGGTTCGATATCTGGCAAATGATTGATGATTTCAGACATGCGTACAGCGACTTGGCGTTTGGCATCCAGCACACGTGCGATCTGCTGGTGAGAGTGTGCAATATGTGTGATGATTTCATCGATTTTGCTCTGCATGGTCCTCCTCCTTACCGTCACGGCCTGCTTCACCCATAGAAAAACCCGGCCTATCAGCATTTGCCTGTTACAGCATATGCCGGGCCGGGATCGTCAGTTACTAAAGCTTGCGCCTATATCGTCAGATGACATAACTCCAGTCGGAAGAATATCGACTGAGGAATTGGCGAGTACGTTCCTGCTTGGGACGTACAAACACCTCTTCCGGGGTTCCTTCCTCCACAACGGAACCTCCATCCATGAAAACAACCCGATTTGCCACCTCACGGGCAAACCCCATTTCATGGGTGACTACAATCATGGTAATCCCCTCTTGAGCAATGGAGCGGATGACAGACAACACTTCTCCCACAAGCTCAGGGTCCAGCGCCGAGGTCGGTTCATCAAACAAAATCACTTCGGGATTCAGTGCCAATGCTCTGGCGATGCCAACCCGTTGCTGTTGTCCACCTGACAACATACTTGGATACTCATTGATTTTGGCAGACAGTCCGACTTGTTCAAGCACGCGCAAGGCACGCGTACGGGCAGCGGCTTTGGACATTTTCTGGGCAATAATTAAACCTTCCGTTACGTTATCCAGCACCGTCTTGTGTTTGAACAGATTATAATGCTGGAATACCATCGCCGTTTTTCGTCTCAACTGCACAATGTCATGTTTGCGTGCATGCTTGCAATCGACGGTCAATCCACTGATCTGAACCTCGCCCTCATCGGCACGTTCCAGAAAATTGACGCAGCGCAGCAGCGTTGTTTTGCCTGATCCACTCGGTCCAAGGATCGCTACGACATCGCCCTGTTCCACGGTCAGATCAATTCCCTTCAATACTTCCTGCTTGCCAAAAGTTTTGTGTATGTTGGTTAGTGTAATCATGACACGCCTCCTTTGCTGTACACGGCAACCCGACGTTCAAGCAGAGCAGTGATCCGCTCGGCAATGATGGTCAGCCCCCAATAGATAAACGCTGCGGCGATAAAGGCCTCCAGAAACTTCAGACTGACGGATGCCACCACATCCGCTTTACCGAGTATATCCATCTGAGACACGGTAAAAGCGAGTGTTGATCCATGCAGGAACCCAACAAACATACTGCACAGGTTAGGCAATACCGCCCCGATCGCTTGAGGGATGATGATGCGCCTTAAAGCCTGGAATGTGCTCATACCTACAGCGTGAGCCGCCTCCATCTGGCCGATATCCACAGCAAGAATGCCTGAACGGATAATCTCGGACATATAAGCGCCCGCAGTGAGGGAGAAAGCAATCAGTACAAATACGAGAATTGGAATCGACGAGGATTGGAAAGCCCAACCGTAACGTTCCGACAGCTTATCGATAATCATCGGAATACCGTAATAGATGAGGAATAGATGCATCAGCATCGGTGTTCCACGCAAGAATGAAACGTAGAAGTCAGCAATGCGGTGAATCCACCGCACGCGATAGATACGGATTAGAGCTGTAGCCAGACCGATTCCGAAGCCTGCAATCAACGGAACAATCGTAATGACGAGTGTCAGTGGCAATGCCTTCAGGATTTGAAAAAAAGATGTATAGATAAACTGGAGATCAATCGACATATGCTCACCCCGCTATTCGTTTCAGTGAGAGTTCAAAAAGTCTGGTTTTCAGTACCGAGAAGATGCCGCCAGGCATGATTCGTAATCAAAAGCGGACTTTTTGAACAACCTCTTTCAGGCGTTTGGCTCGAATTGCCGGTTTGTGTACAACTCTTTTGCGTTCATGACGCTGGAGTCTGCGTTCTGCAAAGGCGAATCCTTTTTCAAGCACAATAACAATGACATAATAGACCACAGACAGACTGATATACACTTCAAGTGCATGCGATGTAGCCGAAATTAACGTCTGCCCTCTGCCCACCATATCCATGACACCAATGGAGAAGGCCAAAGAAGTATCCTTCAATGAACCGATTAACGTATTGGCCATGTTCGGAAAAGCAACAATCAGTGCCTGCGGAACAACAATCCGCCGAAAAGACTGGAATGTGGTCATACCCGCAGCATAGGCAGCTTCCGTCTGACCTTTATCCACACTGCGCACCGCTCCGCGAAAGATCTCGGCAAAGGATGCCGCGTCACTAAGCGCATAGGTCACAATGACAAATAACAACGGGTCGGTCCTCGACAGGTCGATGCCAATGGGTTTGAGCAACTCGGGAAGTCCGTAATACACCAGGAACAATTTGATCAGGATCGGTGTGCCCCGCATGAATGAGACGTACAGGGTAGCCAACTGGCTTAGTACCGGAATCCGATACAGCCGGGGAACGGCCAGAAGCACGCCGCCCACCAGTCCAAGCACGATGGAACCACCCAGTACAATCAGTGTTATATGCAAATATCGTAGCAGTTCCGGGATGAAATCCAGAACCAATGACAGATCAAATGATTTTCCCATTACCGCCGCACACCTTTCTCAGACTACTCTTCAACCGTATAGTCAGCTCCAAGCCACTCTGTGCTCAGTTTGCCTAACGTTCCATCTTCTTTGATCGCTTTGAGTGCTTCGTCCACTTTGGTTTTGAGCTCCTGCTCATCTTTGTTCAGAATAAAGTACACTTTGGAGTTAGAGAGGGCATCTCCTACCGTTTTCAGCTGAGCATCAACCGCCTTATTCTGATAATCAATGGCAAACTGAGTGCTGATGGTGGCATCCACCCGGCCTGTTTTAATCTGAGTAATGGTATCCTCACCCGCTCCGGAATAAACGATATCAATCCCGTTGCCGTTCGCTGCATTCCATTTCTCAGCAAGTACAGCCGCATTACTTGTAGCACCAACAATCAGTTTTTTTCCTTTGAGATCCTCAATCGATTTTACTTCCTCATTTTTCTGACTTACGACGATTTTATTTGGAAAAATATTATAGGCTTCATCATTAAACAGGAACTTGGCCTGTCTCTCATCATTCACTTCCATCTGGTGAGCGATCAGGTCAATTTTTTTCGTTTCCAGACTCAGCAGCAGATTTTTGAAATCCATCGTGCTGAATTCGAATTCATACTCAGGCAAACGTTTGTCGATCTCCCGGATCAGTTCCACATCATAACCTGTTAACTTGCCATTCTCATCAATGAAGCAGACATTCGGAAACTGTGTACCTGTTCCTACAATGATCTTTTTCACTTTGGTGTCGCCTGCTGCCGAAGCAGATTCTGAATCATTACTTGCAGTTCCTGTGCTGCATCCAGCCAGTACCGCCAGCATTGTAATGAACAGCAGTGCTGTCCGGAATTTTTGAATCCCCCGTTTTTTAACCATTCCCAATCTCCTCCACAGGCTGTTATCACAGCGAATATGATGTGTACTCCCATTCCTCTCCCTATTAACAAACCATTCTTACTTGTATAGTCGGAATTAGGTTGAACAAAGAATATCATTACACATCATCTTAGGGCAATAACTAAACTAATAGGACATCCTGATATGGTTATAGGACTTCTCTATAGTACAAGAAAAAGCCATCCCCCATATCGATTGGCGGATGGCTTCTTCTTGTATGACTCTCATTGATTATACCATTTTGGCGGTGCATCACTTGGTGTATACACTACTCATCTATCTGCGACTCGCCCATTTAATTTTACGCGCAACTTCCACTCGCTGTAATTGTAAGAGACCGATCCGTTCCTCGAACTTCTTGCGTTCGTCCATGGAATGAGCGGCATGAATCTGGTGGCACAGACCTGTCAGTTTGCTGTTAATGTAATCAAACCGTGTCCATAATTCCTCTTCAGGTGTGCGTTGCTGCTCCGTCGCCGTCTGAAATATTTTGAGTTGGCGGATAAGGGATTGTTGCCATTCCTGATCCTGAATTTGGATGGCAAAATGCAAAAGATCCAGATAGTCATCAATTTGCAACGAAACGCCGCAATCAGATTTAGTGTTCATCGTCGTCTCTCCTTATTTCAGTACTTGGCTGGAATCCATTACTTCTATCTTACAGGATCAAGCCCACTGAAAGCGAGTGCTGAACGATTAAATTTTGGGAAAATTTTTATTTTTTTATGTTAAAACAGCTTTACATTTCCATTAAGACCAATTAGGCAGGATATTGATATTGGTACATATGAAATTGGTAATAAAAACCCGCGTTAAGGAAAAAAGTTCTTTCCTCAAAACGGGTTTTTCATCATTTTATATATAATATTAACACATATCAAATCAGTCATTTTTTCCATCTCGCTGCTGTCTGGTCATCAGTAACATGAGAAACGAGATGATAATAATGGAAACAGTCCATGCCCAAGCCATGGTCTGATTGCCCGAATCCACAGCGACATAGATTGCCGTGGGTACCGTTTGTGTTTTGCCCGGAATATTGCCTGCAATCATAAGTGTGGCTCCGAATTCACCGAGTGCCCGGGCAAAGCCCAGGATGAAGGCGGTCATCAATGCTCTGCCTGCGAGCGGCAAGGAAATGTAACGAAAGACCTGCCACTCATTCGCCCCAATCGAACGACCCGCATCCTCCAGATCACGATCCACACCACTGAATCCCGATTTCATCGTCTGATACACGAGTGGAAAAGCAACCACCACCGAAGCAATCACCGCAGCCCACCAGGTGAAAATAACCGGTGCGGAGAATATGGCTTCAATCCATTGTCCAAACAGACTTTTACGCCCCAATATGACAAGTAACAGAAATCCAACCACCGTCGGAGGAAGGACTAGCGGTAGCATAAATGCCGTTTCCAGCAGAATCTTTCCCCGAAATGAAGAACGTGACATCTTCCAGGCTATCGCAATTCCGAGCACAGTGGCCACTACGCTGGATAATAACGCTACCTGAAGAGATAGGCGCACCGGTGACCAGAATACGGACCAGTCTATGGCGTTCACATTCATTCCGGAATTGTGAATCCGTATCTAGCGAAGATATCGAGCACTTCAGGGGTTTGTAAATACGCATAAAATTGTTCGGCCTCTGTACGGTGTTTGGTTCCTTCAATAATGCCTATTGGATAGTTGGCTGGTGTGTAGCTGTTCTTGTCCACCTCAAACGCAATTTTCACCTGATCCGAAGTAAGAGCATCCGTTTTATATACAAATCCTGCATCTGCATTGCCTGTCTCTACATATTGAAGAACCTGTCTAACGTCTTTCCCCTGCACAAGCTTGCTTTCCAGTTCATCCCACAGCTTGGCATTGGTAAGAGCTTCCTTGGCATAGGTTCCCGCAGGAACACTTTCCGGAATACCAATGGCTACCGTCTTGATGGAGTCGCTGGTGAGATCCGTTTCACTGGTTACTGTGTGGGTCCCATCTACTGGCACTATGGCCACCAGTGAATTCTGTAGCAGATTCTTCTGATCGCCCGATGCAATCAGGTTTTCATCCACTAGCGCATTCATATTTTTTGTTGCCGCCGATACAAAGACATCAGCCGGGGCACCCTGTTCAATCTGCTGTTGCAAGGCACCCGAGGCGCCAAAGTTAAAATTAAGTTCTATATAAGGATTAGCTAACTCATAATTGGTTTCAATCTCTTTCATCGCATCGGTCAGACTGGCCGCCGCAGAGATTGTCAGATCTACCGTTTCCTGCGGATCGGTATTTCCTGCTGATGAACTTTCACCTGATGCCGCTGGCGTTGAGGTCGTTTGTTCTGCACCTGTGGATGTATCCGTAGTGCCCGTGTTTGCGCCGCAACCAGCCAATACAAGAGCCAGTCCCAGTGACATACTTCCCAACACATATCCGATTCTCTTTCTCATTCATTTCTCTCCCAACGTTATCTTTAGATATAACTAGTTATAATTGATTATATCTAATTATACACAAGACAAAAAAAATGGAAAGGTGATTAAGATCACATTTGATTTTTTTATCTGTCCTATGCGTGTATTGCGCGTTCTCAGGTTTATGGCATCCCTCAATTAATGATATAGTACAAGAAACATTCATAACAAAACCATAATTGCTCTATACCTTTGAAGGAGGATCTTCACTTATGACGGAGGAGCAATCCTACACAACCGAAGAAATATCCAAGCTGCTCAAAATATCAAAACTGACGGTCTATGACCTAATCAAAAAAGGAGACCTCGTCGCATACCGTGTAGGTAAACAAATGCGAATTGATGCAACCGATCTGGAGGCATATAAACGTCGCTCCAAGCAACTTCAGTCCTCAGCTCAGCGTATCCCGGCTCCTCATCAGACCTCGGCATCAGGAACTCAGCCAGGTCAGGATGATTTTCAGGGAACTTCCTTACAATCGACTATACCCGTTGGGTCTGCGCATGTGATTACTCCAGCGAGTTCTGCTCATTCAATGACTGCTTTATCACGGCATCTGGTCATAACAGGTCAGGATGTCAGTCTGGATATTCTAATGCGCCATATAGAAAAACAAACTCGGGACATTCGTCCGCTACGCTCGTTCATGGGTAGTCTGGATGGGCTTATCTCGATGTATCGCGGTGAGTCCGATCTGGTCAGCACCCATCTGCTCGACGGAGATACCGGTGAGTATAATCTGCCGTATATTCGCAAAATTCTGACGGGACGATCTTATGTTGTGGTGAACTTGCTATCACGACCTGCCGGACTGTATGTACAACGTGGTAATCCACAGAACTTGCAGAATTGGACCGATCTGAGCAAGCCTGAACTGAGACTAGCTAATCGGGAGATAGGTTCTGGTGCGCGAGTATTGCTGGATGAGCAACTTCGACTGCATGGAATTCCTGCCGCAGGTCTGATCGGATATCAAGTCGAAGAAACCAGCCACATGGGCGTGGCGGCCAAAGTCAGTTCAGGAGAAGCTGATGTCGGAGTTGGCATTGAGAAAGCTGCACGACTTGTGGGACAGGTTGATTTTATCCCGCTCATTCAGGAACGTTATGATCTGGTCATGCTTAGGAAGCAAGGTAATGAAGCTTGGACAGAATCTGTCCTGCGAATTCTCCAATCGCCGGAGTTCAGACAGGAACTGCAATCATTCGAGGGATATGATGTATCCCGGACAGGTGAGATTTTGTACGAAGCATAGGTATACAAAATGTAGACAATAACAGCCCATGCTCAACGTGTATTCAACATTACATCATGCATATACAAAACGCCTTGCAAGGGCTGCAAGGCGTTTTTGGTGTTTCTTTCTATATATAACGCATGATATCGATGAATGGATTGCTTAATGTGGCAAATCGATCTCAAAAATGAACACACCATACGCGGGCATGTTGATCTCATTCTGAAGTGTTGTACCTGACAGTAACTCTTTTGCTTGTTTCTTAAGCTTAATGGGGACTTGTTGATCCGAGTAGTTGAGTAAAAAGACATAAGCTTTATCCTTACCAGAACGGATACCAAGCTCAACTTCGGACGGTACCTCTACCAGATCACCCACAGGTGAAGATAGCTCTATTTCTTCCAGGAGAGCATCTACGACCGGTTCATTGTAAGCCGCTCCATAATACCATACTTGCCCCTGACCTACCGTACGTTTGGTCAATGCAGGACTACCTGCATAATATTCAGATGTATACTCAGCCATGACCTGCACATCAGCATGCTCCACATGAAGAACTTCGTTAAATCCGGCCGTTGACGTTCCCTCCTGAAGCCGCTCACTCGCCCCACTCCATTGCAGTTTGGCTGCTGGAATGGTTCCTTTGATTAAGGTAAAGTCCTCTACGGTTACACCACACAACTCAGCGACAGCCCCAGGGAACGGTCTCATGTAACAATGCCCCTTGAGATCCTTATATCCGGTGCGAGCACCAAAAAACAGAGTGCCTCCTTGACTGACATAGGCTTGCAGAAGTTCTGCTGTCTCGTCTGTCATGATGGCCGGGTGAGCATAGATGATCACCTTATATTCAGATAACTCTTCCAGTGTAGTCGTTGGTTGCAGTGTAACCATGTCCATCGGAATATGACGATACTGAAGCTGCTTATACCAGGAGCGTACACTCTGTTGCTGAAGCGGACCGTGCCACTCGTCCAACTCTCCGTCCCAGATGTTATCGTAATCCTGTAGGATCGCAACATCGGCTTGATATGTAGTGCCCGCAATAACACGCCCGATCCTGGCAAACTCTTCCCCTACTTGTGCAACCTCGCGTACCCTTCTGTTGGGTTGATTATGGTAATCATTGATGCCATGCCAGTACATCTCCGTGCCAAATGTTGCCGTCCGCCAGCGGAAGTAGACGAGCAGATCTGTTCCATGAAGAACAGATTGATACGACCATAATCGGATCTGTCCCGGTCTTGGCGTACCCATGCCTATACTGTCAACCCAGCCTCCTGGCCCAGACTGTTGTTCCATGACGCAGAAGTTCGGTGACATGTTGCGTACGTTCGACAGTTTCATGCTCCAGGCCCGATCTTGCAATGAATTGTCGTCTGTCCCTGGAAAGATCGTAGCAAACTGCGGATACGAATCATAAGAGAAGAAATCCAACAGGTCTTCTGTCATTTCATGATTATCCAAGTGTCCAAACATACCGTTTGTTGTGATCCAATGTTCCGGGTCCAGTTCCCGAATGATGTCCACCTGAAGCTTGGCAAATGAAATGGTATTAGCTGAGATGAATCTCTTTTCATCTAATGCCAAATGAGGATTTGGCGATTGGCTGACCATATTTCGGGTAAGGTGAACTTGCTCCCAGTCCGTATAGGTCTGACTCCAGAAAACGGTTCCCCATGCTTGGTTCAGATTCTCTAACGATTCATAACGATCCTTTAACCATTCACGGAAGGCGACATGGTCAGCCTCAGCATAGAAAACATCCATATGACAATTGAATTCGTTATCGATCTGCCATCCAATGAGAGCCGGATGATCTTTATAGGCAATCACCATATTACGCACGATTTTCTCACATTGCTGTCTGTAGATTGGGCTGCTGTAGTTGGTATGACGCCGCATACCGTGTTGATACAACACCCCGTCTTTATTTGCGTTTAATACTTCTGGATATTTGGATGTTAACCACGCTGGTGGAGTTGCAGTAGGTGTTCCCAAAATAACGCTCAAACCATATTGATGCGCCAGATCCAGTGCCTTCTGGAAAAAACTAAAATCGAACTGGTCTTCTTCCGGCTCAAAGATGGACCATGCAAATTCAGCCATCCGAATAACTGTGATATTCATCTCTTTCATTCTACGGAAATCGTCCTCCCACAACGCTTCCGACCAGTGCTCAGGGTAATAACAGACCCCCATTTTTAATTCATCCAATTGGATTGATTTTGCCACCTTTAATTGCCCCCTTAACCTGCCATATTGCCTCCATTCTATTGGAACCTTCACATATAATAAATGACAAGATTATGCGACTTATAATAAAATATTGTCATTGTCCAAGATTCAAATAACAGTAGGCTGAATCTATTTCAGTTCATTACATAAAAATATTGCGTTTAAATGGAGGATGCACGTGAAAGAACACATCTTTCTCCCCAAGCCGGTTTTCCCCAGACATGTATGCTTTCCCGATTTTATTGGAGGGTACAGTGACTTTCCGAAACATCGTGTACATCGAGAATATGGCACAACCGAAATCAATTTGGATCAATGCTATAATCTGCACCTTGTACTTGAAGGTAAAGGATTTCTGGACACGGGAACCACTCGTTATGAGCTAACACGAGGGCAGGGATTCCTCTACGGTCCCGGTCTCAGACAAACCTACTATTCAGATTTGAATGACCCTTGGAGTATTCGTTGGATTCACTTCTACGGTATTCGTCTCGAAGAACTGTTAAATGGAAAAGGCGTTGACGAGCCCTGGCTGTTTCAATGTTCCAACTTTCCGGTGGTTACCGCGCTCATGGATCGATTGCTGGAGCTAGGCAGAGGCTATCAGGTTGAGGACGAGCACAGTGTGGCAGCTACTCTATATGAGCTTCTGACCCGATTGCAATCCGCAGCGAGCCAAATCAATGTTTCTTTAAATCACACTTCAGAGCGAATTCGAGAAGCAGGGAATTATATTCGTTCCCATAGTAACGAGCACATTACACTTGACCACGCTGCCGGGATTGCCGGATACAGTACAACATACTTTAGCCGAAAGTTCAGTCAGACGTTTGGAATCTCCTTCCCTGAATTCCTGATGGAATCCAGGTTATTACATGCGAAACAGCTGCTCGCAACAACCAACCTTTCCATTAAACAAATTACGCTGGAAACGGGATTTTCACAGTCAAGCTATTTCATCCGCTGTTTCAAAACCCAGGAAAACGTAACACCTATGCAATTTCGAATGATGCACAATCATTCGTTATAGGCATAAAGTTACTTCATAATGCTATCGCAAAAGAAGACTCTGCATACAACATGCAGAGTCTTCTTCGCTCATTTTTCATAAATGTTCATTTGTATCTTCGTCCTCGTCAACCTCACGTACGCCAGAACAGCCCAGCCTCATCCCTTTCCACCTGTTCAAGCACATTCTCAAAATCGGAACAAGGTGTAATAACATCTACCGGATTCCAGCTGCTCTGTTCATCTCTGGCATACACTTTCCACTGATTTTCTTCCCAGTAAAATCGGGCAATATGCATCTTGTCCCATTGATACCGTTCCTCGGCGGGTCTTTCTTCGGTTAGGATTAATTCATTGTCATTCATCTCATATGTCAACTTCACCATCGTACGTAGTGGCGCGGGTACCTTCTCGTGAATATATCCGTTCATTACTGAATCCTTTTTAGTGTAAACAAGTCCAACATGGAGATGCACATCCTCTCAGCAAAATACGCCCCTGTTTTAACCGACTCGTACAGCTTCCAGCTCACAACAACCTGCCTTCATGCAAAGGTGTCAGCTACATCCCTTGATCATTTTACCAGCTGGATTTTGTTACACCAGGAATCTGACCTTGATGAGCCAGTTCTCTGAACTTAATTCGAGACACCTTGAACTTGCGTAGATAACCCCGCGGGCGGCCTGTCACTTCGCAACGGTTCTTTAATCTGGTCGAAGATGCATTACGCGGCAATTTCTGCAATGCCTCGTAATCCCCTTTTTCCTTCAGTTCCCGGCGCAGGTCCGCATATTTGGCCACGATCGCCTGACGTTGCTTCTCACGTACCACTTTAGATTTTTTAGCCATGAATTACAGCTCCTTATTGATTGAATTTATATTTATTTATTTATCTATATAAATTGAACTAAAGAATATTTACACTGCACACTCCGATGACAGAACAACCTTCCGATCGCTGTTATCCCCAGATTTTTTTTGATTCCTTTTACAAAGGGTAAATCCGGGGATAGCGTATGCTTCCGATGTAGCTTTCTTGCAGAAAGCTTGTAGGCGAACGCTCCGCTTCTTCAGGTCCTTTCTGTCCTCTCCGTTTTGTGTAAATGTTTATTTCAATTTATATAGATTTGCTTATATAGCGCTACTCTCAATGCAGAACATCAACTTCCGAGTTATACGGCTTCCACAGGCCATGGCAGTGGATTATCGAAATGGCCCCAGTCAGCCAGCATTTCTTCATCATTGAGCAGACACTGGTCCAGCTCGTCTTCAATGCTGGCACGTTCCATTTCGATCCCAATCATGACAAGCTCCGTCTGACGATCTCCCCACTGGGCATCCCATTTTTCCATAAAATCCGGCTCGTTAACTAAAATCTCTTCTTTGTCCGCTTCCGGCAACGCCGCGACCCAATGTCCCGCAGGACCGAACTGAATGGATGGCCCTGCCTGACTGAGGCTTGCCGCAACATCCCCCTCGGCCGCGAGCCATACCAAACCTTTGGCACGTACCACTTCTTCCGGCCAGTAACTCATGAATTCAGCCAGACGGGAAGGATGGAATGGCTTTCTACGGCGATAGACAAAGGAACCAATACCATATTCCTCGGTTTCCGGTGTATGCGACTCCTTCTCCAGTTCCTGAATCCATCCAGCGGAAATGCTCACTTTCTCAAAATCAAAGCGGCATGTATTCAGAATCTCAGACGGATTCACCTGTCCGTTCTCAGTCCGAATGATCTTGGCGTTAGGCTGTAGCTTCCGGATGATACCTTCGAGCTTGTTCAGCTCGGTGTCATCGACCAGATCACATTTGTTCAGCAGCAGCACATCACAGGTTTCGATCTGATCAATCAACAAGTCTACAACGTCACGGGTGTCCTCATCTCCGGTCGCCTGGTTACGATCCAGAAGACTCTGTCCTGATCCAAACTCATGCCAGAATCGATTGGCATCCACCACCGTTACCAGACAATCCAATCGGGCCAGACTAGTCAGGTCAATACCCGACTCCTCATCGGCATATGTAAAGGTCTGTGCAACTGGAACAGGTTCACTGATTCCGGTGGATTCGATCAAAATATAGTCATACTTGCCTTCGTTCACCAGCTTCTCAATCTCCTGCATCAGATCATCCCGCAAGGTGCAGCAGATACAGCCGTTGGACAGCTCCACCAACTTCTCTTCCGTTCGAGACAAGGTTGCCTCCCCCTTGACCAACGCAGCGTCAATGTTCACCTCACTCATGTCGTTGACGATCACCGCAACTTTGAGCCCTTGTCTGTTGTTCAACACGTGATTCAGAAACGTTGTTTTTCCTGAACCAAGGTAACCACTCAGTACGGTTACCGGAACTTGCTTTTGTATCATAGAAATCTACTCCTTATATGTGCAGTCTGCGTAATCCAGACTTTAATAGTAATTATTACGATTAACGACAATGACTATAATCCTGTTAGACGGTCGTTGTCAAACTATTTTTGATTCAACCTGCAAAAAAACAAAAAAAAGGCTGATGACCGACCCTTACACTTTTGCATCCTGAGGATACGTTTTGGCAAGAAGTGAGTCATAAACCTCCTCTGTAAATGTTCTTTAGTTCAATTTATATAGTCACCCCAGATCTGACCTTATTGCCCGCTTCCATGCGTTGCCTGAATACCAACACCAGAACCATCGCTGCAACAGAGAGCAACGTGCAGATCATAAACATGGTCGAATACGAACTCACCTGTACAATAAGCCCCATCGCCAGTCCTCCCAGAGAGAATCCCAGGTCATACGAGGACATGAAAATCCCCATGAGTACATATCTGGAATCCGCAGGCAGCACAAAAGACAGATATGTGGTTAATGTCGGGTACAACAGTGCCAGGGCAAAACCGCTAAACACCGCGGATAAATACACTAGCGGCCCGATGGTCTCCATTAGACTGAGCAACTGTGTTCCCAGTGCAGCACATAGCATTAACCCTGCCATCAGCCAGGTATTCCAGCTACCATCGGACGGAATTTTTTTACGCAAAATAAACCGGCACAGGATTACAACTAATCCCTGAATCGTCAGAAATACGCCTGCACTCGCCATTCCGGTGGATACCATATACAGGGGAAGAAAGGTCGCTGTGGCCCCAAAGACGCAGGACGCAAACAACATCACCGCACTGCTAATCAGCAGTGGCGTACTGCGCCAGATGCCGCCGAATGAACGAAACATATCGCCCAAGGTGTACGATTTATTCTGCACGGTACTCCGTGGCAGATCCACATTATATCCAATCAGAAGTGGCAATGCCGCCAGTCCGATCATCAGCAGCGTAAACGCCAGATCACTGGCATTTTCCCAGATTTGTATGGCAAGGATCGGAATGACCAGAGAAGGAACCATCGTAAAAAGGGTGTACATGGACAGCCCTTGTGCCCGGTCTTTGTCCTCCAGCTTTTCCACAATGCCTGCCTGCATCGTCATGGAGAAAAACGCCGTAGCCACCCCTTGCAGGGCTCGCAACCACAGATACGTCTCCACACCAAAAACAACAAACAGCAGCAGCGTACCCGCATGCAAAAGCAATAACCATTGCATCACACGAAGTGGCCCATGCTTACCCAGCAGCTGTGCTGCAAAAGGTCTCAAGAGCATACAGGTGAACATATATGCCCCCATCATCAGACCAATCTCAGCCTGGTTCAATCCGGCGGCTTCGCTTCGCAAAGGAAGAATAATCGTCAAAGCTGAATTCGCCGCAAAAAATAAAAAGGCCAGCATATAAAACCGGATAAACGAAAAGGATACCGGATTTAATTTTCCATTGAATGTTGCATTCATCGTAGACTTCAAACGTTCGTCACCACTTTCTCTTCTGGCATTCAATTCATAGATGTACCTGTCACGGGTCTAGGCCGTTCATAGGCAAAAACGATCATCACCGCTCCTAGGATAGCATACATCATGTACATTAATGAATAGAAAGAGAAGTCCGCGACCGGTCTGATGGACACACCACCCTATCGTTCGATAAGACTCAACGACTCGTCGTCTCTACCCCGCTCTTACCCAAAAAAGAAATACAAAAAAACGGTTGCCGCAGAACGGAACCGTTTCGATCTGAATATGATCCAGTGATTCACTGCATCCATCAATCCTGATGTGATTGCACATTGTGTAGTGCTTGTTCAGCTAGTGCAGCCAGAAGATGTGCTCCCAGCGGCAGTGCCCGTTCATCCACATCAAAGCCAGGGTGATGCCACTCATGCGGGCCAGAGGTGCCCAGGAAGAGGAACAGGCCCGGAACTTCTTTTTGATAAAAAGAGAAGTCCTCACCTGCTGGAGAAGGTAGCGGTCTAACACTATTCAGTCCAATCTGACTTGCAACTTGCTCCGCCGCAGATGCGAGAGCTTCATCGTTGACCACGGCAGGTGGTCCCTGAATCCAACGGACCGTAGCCCGTGTGCCATAGGCTGCCGCCACACCGGCGACTACCTGATTGAAACGCTCACGAATTCGTGAACGCACTTTCTCATCAAAGGTACGCACTGTGCCATCGAGAATCGCTTCATCCGGAATAACGTTCCAGGCTGTGCCGCTGTGGAGCTTGGTGACACTGATTACAGCACTCTCCTGTGCTCCCACATTGCGGCTTACAATGGCCTGTAATGCCGTAACAATATGTGCGGCAACCACAATTGGATCAATGCCGGCTTCAGGCACAGCTGCATGGGTGCCTACACCTTCCACTTTGACAACAAAACCGTCTGCTGCTGCCATCAATGCACCTTCCCGAATGCCCACCGTACCTACCTGGAGATCAGGCTTGTTATGCAAACCAAATACGGCCCGAACATCGGATAATGCGCCGCTCTGGATCACTTGCCGAGCACCCGTTGCTTTTTCCTCCGATGGCTGGAATATCAACCGTACTTTTCCCGGTAGAATGGACTCACGCTGTTTTAACAATCGTGCAGCACCAATTAGAATCGCCGTGTGTGCGTCATGTCCACAAGCATGCATCTTTCCATCTACCTGGGAGGCAAAATCCAGCTTCGTCTCTTCCTGAATGGGCAGCGCATCAATGTCCGCTCTTAGGGCAACCACAGGTCCGTCCCCTTGGCCTACTTCAGCGATGAGCCCTGTCCGCAGCACATATTCGTCTGCAATACGGACGCCTTCCTCTTCCAGCCAACTGCGAATGGCAGCCGTGGTCTCCCTTTCCTCGCCGGACAATTCCGGGTTACGATGCAGGTGTCGCCGAATAGTGATTAAACGTTCCGCGAATGCTTCCGCCCGTTCACCGTGAAGCTCATGCTCGGGGCCCTGTACTTGTTGCTCAGAATGCTGTTTGGGCTGTTCCAGATCACTTTTCATCACATGGCCTCCCATTCGTATATATTCAACGGTCTCACTTCTATCCGATTGCTGCTTCCTGTTCCTTGGATTCCAGTGCAAATTCACTTAGTCCCTGCTCTGCCAGAATTTCACGCAATAATTCAAATGAATGAATTCGCTTGGCAAAGTCCCGTGTAGCTGTAGTCACAATTAACTCTTCCACAGCAAAATCCTGCTGGAACTTCAGCAGTGCCTGACCTACCGTTGCTTTCGTGCCCCGGGTCACGCTTGGTTCAAGAATTTCGAGTCGGTACTTTTCGTTGGATTGACGTCCGAATTCTTCCGCTTGTTCAACAGAACCGACTGTCAGCACTTTGCCACTCTCCATGTGAATTCTCACCAGCTTATGTTCACCCGCAAGCCCTTCCGCTTCTTCCTCACTCTCGGCCACAATCAGGGATAAAGCCAGTGCAGCGTAAGGCTCCCGCCCCTGGGAACGATCGAATTGTTCCCGATATATACGAATGGCTTCAAGCGCTACCTCTATATTACTGTTAATGAACAGTGAAAAGACATATGGAAGTCCCAGTTCCGCGGCCATGCCCGCACTATCGACACTGGCTCCAAGCACGTACAGCTCCGCTGGAATGTCGGATACGGGCGAAGCAGTGAGACCCGCAAGTGGATGCGATTGATCTTCAAGCGGTTCATTGTGGATGTATCGCTTCACTTGAACAATTTTCTCTTTCAGGGATGCAGCTCCCTGAATACCTTCCTGCAATGCCTGTGTCGAACGGGGTAATCCACCCGGCGCACGACCAATTCCCAAGTCGATTCTTCCAGGTCCGAGCGCTGCGAGTATATTGAAATTTTCGGCGACTTTATATGGGCTGTAATGTTGGAGCATCACCCCGCCAGACCCCAGACGAATCCGTTTCGTATGCGCAAGCAAGTGGGAGATGAGTACCTCCGGGGAGGAACCTGCAACATGCTGTCCATCATGGTGCTCCGATACCCAGAACCGATGGAATCCAAGCTGCTCTGCCCGTTGTGCCAGCTCAATCGTATGCCGAAAAGCATCCACCGCCGTTTCCCCTTCATAGATCGGGGTCTGATCCAAAATGCCAACACGAATACTCATATGCTTCTCCTCCTTGATTGTGCTGAACCGCTGTTCTTGAATCACTATTAAGTTGAACTGGAGATGTTACACTTTATCACTCCGATTGCAGTACCATCTTCCGATCACGCTTCGCTTCTTCAGATTGGTTCTGCACTCTCCGTTTTGGTGTAAAAGTCAGATTCAACGTTAGACGCTTTATAGTTGCCGCAGCAGTTCCCCGAAGGGCTCTGCCAATGGCGAATATTCTTCCTTTAAAGTAACGACGCTGATCTGCAACGATACACCTGCCACCTCATGTACCTGAATGGGGAACAACTCCTGATTCTGCACTTCCTTCTTCACCGTGAGTCCCGGGAGAAAGGCAATGCCTGCCCCTTGCATAACCAGTTTCTTCGCCGTCTCCGAATTATCGACATGATATGTAATATTCGGCGGATGTTCCAGCGAGTCGAAAGCCCGGTGAATGCGAAGCCAGTCCAGTGAACCACATTCGAAAAAGACCAGTTGCTCATTCCGGATCGCCTCCATGCTGACATGCCCGCTCTCAATGAATGGATGTCCTTTGTACACATAGAGCTGGATCGGATCTTCATAAAAAGCAACCGTACGGATCGCAGGATGCATGACCTTGCGCACAAAAGCAAGATCGATCTCCTGACCAAGCAGTTTGGCAATCAGCTGATCCGTCGTTGCTGTAGTCAATTTGATATTAATTTCGGGGTAAGCATCCTTGATCTTGGGTAGAAAATCGGGAATGACATAATTGGATACCGATACTGTACTACCGAGCCGAAGAGCATCCGGTGTTGATCGCCGTTGCTGAATCTTCTGCTTGCCCTTCTGAATCACTTGCAGCACTTGCTGCGCATATGGAAGGAATTTCCGACCTTCTTCTGTCAGCACAATTTGCTTGCCAAGCCGATCAAACAACTTGCAGCCCAGCTCCCTTTCCAGTGACTGAATGCGAGCTGTGACCGAAGGTTGGGACAAGAAGAGTACTTCGGCAGCCTTATTGAAGCTTCCATAATGATTGATATATACAAATGCTTCAATATTCTCGATATTCATGAGCGCCTCCGTATCCACGTCCGCAGACGTTTGATCTTATATTGATTTATCCAATATATTTACTTGGTTTTATGATATCGTAATCCCATCCTTTTCCAGTGTCAATATCAATTCATCCAGCGAGCGATCCAGACGTGTAGTAATATCCGCCGAGAGTACGAACTTTCCATCATCCAGTCGTTCAATCCCCTGATCCACAGCGTACACCCCACCCAAGATATGTCTTCCACCAAGGGCTGCCAGAACAGGTTTCAATGCATAATCAATCGCGAGTAGATGAGCTATAGAGCCACCGATAACGAGCGGAAGTGTCAACTTGCCCCGCAACCCTTCTTGCGGAATCAGATCCAGGAACAGCTTGAGTACTCCTGAGTACGATGCCTTGTATACCGGTGTAGCCACAATAACTGCATCCGCCGCTTCCACGACAGCCAGTGCATCACGAATGAATGAGCTGTCAAACCGAGCTTGCACCAGATCCTCAGCAGGCAGATCCACAACATGAATGACTTCAACGGTGATGCCTGCCTCCGTTAATTTTTGGCTACTGTAATCCGTCAGACCTGTCAAACGCGAACGCTTGGATGGTGATCCTGCAATAATGACAACATGTGACATGAATTTCTCCTCCTCAAGCGTAAACGGCTGTCGCCGTCCTCTGGTGGCACAGCTACCGTTTCGCAGTGAAATATAAAAATGGATAAGGTGAAACTTATAAATTCTTATATTTTGGAATAGCGGTCAAGCCGCTCCTTTTACTTTGGGATCCAACCGGTCGCGAATATCGTCTCCAATCAGATTAACCGCCAGTACAAACAACGTGATCGCCAGCCCCGGGAACGTACAGATCCACCAGGCAACCGTCAGATAACCTCTACCTTGCGAGAGTAAGGCGCCCCAATCCGGAATTTCCTTCAACACCCCAAGTCCCAGAAAGCTGAGTCCGGAGCCCGTCAGAATCGATGTCCCTACGCCAAGCGTAGCCATGACCAGCAAGGGTGACAACGAATGTGGCAGTACATGTTTCCAGAAAATACGTGTATTGGAACCGCCCAGTGAACGTGTCGCTGTAATGAAAGGCAGACCTTTAACTGATATGACTTGCCCACGCATCACCCGTGCGTAGCCCGGAATGGAGGAAACCGCAACAGCCAGTGCAATGTTCATCAGTCCTGGCCCGAGAGCAGCTGCAACAGACAATGCAAGGAGCACGCCAGGTACAGCCATCAGAATATCAACAGCCCGCATCGTGATGGTATCAACAATACCTCCGGCATAACCGGAGATAATACCAAGAGCACTGCCAACAATACCGCCTACAAGTACCGAGGCGAATCCAATGAGCAATGAATCTCTGCTCCCATGCACAACCACACTGAAGATATCCCTGCCAAAATAGTCCGTCCCGAACAGGTGCGCAGCAGAAGGAGCCTGCACGATAGCATCCGTCATCATCTGAGTTGGATCATAGGGTGCAATCCAGCCTGGTACAATCGCACATGCCACGGTAAACACCACCACCAGCAATGCTGCATAAAAGAATAATCGGGATACCGCGAATGAGATGCGATAGCGCCAAGGGCGGCGATTCCACAGACGGATACGTCCTACGCCCGCCCATGCTTTTTTGTCACCAACCAAAGGTTTCATGCTCATGAGCAACAACTCCTCCTTCCATACTCCGCGTCAGGACACTTCTGACTGTTCCAGCTGTCATCATGTTCGGACTGCACGCCGAACCCGGGGATCAATGTACGAATACGAGATATCCACCAGCAAATTCAAGACCACATAGATAATTGATGTAAAGAAAACAACGCCTTGCACCACGGGCAGATCCTTAGCCATTAGCGCATCCGCAATAATTCGGCCGATTCCTTGTCTGGAGAAGACGGTCTCCACCACAACGGTTCCCGCGAGCAGATCACCAATCAGCATGCCGATTACCGTTACAGCAGGAATAAGGGCATTACGCAGTGCATGACCATACATGATGGCACGTTCCGAAAGCCCTTTGGCCCGTAACGCCACGATAAACGGTTCATTGATCACTTCCAACATGCTGTTCCGCACCATCCGTACAATAAACCCTGCACCCACGAGACCCAGCGTAGCTGCGGGAAGAACCAGTGAACTGAATCCGTCGGACCCCATCGCCGGGAACCAGCCAAGCTGTACCGAGAATAACAGGATGAGCAGTATCCCCGTCCAGAAGGTTGGCATAGAAATGCCGAACAGTCCAACCAGCCGAGCAACGAAATCAATCACGCCATTGCGATGAATCGCAGACAATACACCAAGTGTAATTCCGATCGTGATGGCAATAATTGAGCTGAGTGCGGTCAAAGCCAGTGTCGCTGGAAAATGTTCCAGTATTTTTGGCAAAACCGGATCCGAATTGATCATTGATTTGCCAAAATCCCCACGCAGCATATCACCGAAATAGTTCGCAAACTGGATGTAAAACGGCTGATCCAGTCCAAGCTGGACCCGCAGATTCTCGATCATCTCCGGGGTAGCCGAGGACGGGTCCAGCATGAGCAGAACCGGATCACCCGGCAGAAGATACATGATGCAGTACACCAGCACCGAAGCTCCGAAAATAACCAGAAGCGATGTTGAGAGTCGTGACAGTATCGTTTGAACCATACCGGGATATCTCCTTCCTGAATCTGGATTGACCGTTCCTATAGTGCGTGTTCAAAAAGACCAGTTTTCAGTACCGAGAAGATGGAATGAAGCTAGAAATGGAGTAGCGGAGCGTAGGAAACTACGTGAGCAACTACAATGACTCCAAAGGAAACATACTTCGTAAGCCTCCCGCTTATTTCGGCTGAATTTCATATTCGATGCTGATCATGCCATTAGGCATGACTCGTAATCAAAAGTGGACTTTTTGAACAACCTCTGTTAGGGCTGAATGCGAACATCGTTAAAGAGTGGATAACCCAATGAATCAAACTTGATGCCTTCGACCTTTTTGGATGCTGCGACAGTATAAGGGAATACATAGGTCGGCAGAATTACCGCTTGCTCAATCAGGTATTGTTGGATCTGATTGTAGATCTCGACACGTTTATCCGCGTCACTCTCAACCGCTCCCTGCTCTAACAGTTCATCGATCTTTGGATCAGACAAACCGGATAATGTGGGACGCTCGCCCTCTGCACTCGTATGGTAGAAAGCGTACAAGGCATTGGGATCAGAATTGACCTGACTGTTGCCATAGAGATCATAATCCCAGTTCTGATAGATGACTGTTGCGATATCTTTTGTAATCTCGACTTCAACGGCAATGCCAACCTGTTTCAACTGTTGTTGGATAATGGCGGCAATGTCATTGCGTTTCTCCCGATTGGGCGAACCATCGACATAACGCAGGGTCAGTTTCTGGCCGTCTTTGGCACGAATACCGTCAGCGCCTTTCACCCAGCCTTGTTCATCGAGCAGCTGATTGGCTTTGTTGATGTCCGGGTTAATGCTACCTTCCAGCGATGCATTATAACCCAGGATTCCAGGAGACAGTGCGGACCACGCTCGTTCGTAGTTGCCCAGATACAATGTTTTGACAATCGATTCCACATCTACAGCGGATTGTATTGCCTGCCTTACTTTCACATCATCCCAAGGCGCTTTACGCAGATTGAAAAAGAGTGTGTACGGCAGTCCAACCGTATTGGCCTGTAGCAATTGCTGGTTCGGATCGTTTTTCAATGCAGCGATATTCTGCGGTGGAACCGTCTCGGCAGCGAGTACCTGACTACTCTGTACACTTCCGATACGCGTTGCTTCTTCCGGTACAATCTTGAATGTGATCGTATCCACATGGGGCGCGGCTTTATTTTCAACCGTCTCAGGTCCCCAATTGTAATCCTTGTTTTTGGCAACGACGATATCCGCATTTTCATCCCATTTCACAAAGGTATACGGACCTGTGCCCACCGGATTTTTACCTAGCTGGTCACCATATTTTTGGGCAGCTGTAGGGGATACGATCCCCAGAAGTGCCTGGCTCAAGTTACCGAGAAAGGCTTGCGATGGTGATTCCAGATTTACCTTGATGGTATATTCATCAATGACTTCGGAGGAGCTATACGGTCTAATCAGGGCCAGAGAATTGGCAGCTTTGGTGGCCGGATCAATCACCCGGTCCAGATTGTATTTCACGGCTTCCGCATTAAACGGTGTGCCATCGTGGAATTTCACGCCTTCACGCAGCTTGAACGTATAACTCTTGCCATCCTCGGATACGCTCCATTCCGTGGCGAGCCAAGGTTTGATGGAACCGTCCGGCAACTGTACTACCAGATTGTCGTAGATCGTCCGGATGGCGCGTACCGTTACGGCAAGCCCACTACGATGAGGGTCAAGCGTATCCGGTGAAGTGGCAAGTGCAAAAGTCAGGTTGCCTCCTTCGGCTTGCCCGGCCTGCCCCCCACCTGATGCCTGTGCCGTACTGTTCGTGCTGCCTCCCGTCGCTCCGCAACCGGATAATACCATCACCAATACTGCTGCCAATGCCATATATTTCATCCATGAGATAGACCTGTTCATATCGCTTCCCCCTCTGTGTATACAGGTGTCATTAAATTAATGTTTATACCAATACTCTATATATCCTATGAGTTAAGTCGGTTTTAAAACAGTACGAAACGTAGTAATTGATTTTATTACCGGTTGGAGAAAACAGCCAGACAAAATCAGATGCTCGTTCGCTCCCTATCCGTTATGCCAAATCAGATACAACTTGCTTCTTCGCAGCCGTATAACGGTTAACCGGAATTTGCACGCCAAGGTTACCTCGCAATGTATCGTGTTCATAGTCCGTACGATACAAACCGCGTTCTTGCAGAATCGGAACAACCAGTTCCACAAAATCAGACAATCCACTTGGCAGCTCCGAAGCAATAATGAAACCATCCGCCGCTTCCGTCTCGAACCATTCCTGAATCTTGTCAGCAACCTGCTCCGGTGTGCCCAGGAATTTGCTACGCGGTGTTGCTGCCCGCAGAGCCACTTCACGCAACGTCAATCCTTGCTCTTTGGCATCCTTCTTGATCTTGTCGGTTCCACTGCGGAAGCTGTTGCTTCCAATGCCATTCAGCTCCGGGAACGGTTCATCCAGCGGATATTGGGAGAAATCATGGTGTTCGAAGAAACGTCCCAGGTAATCCAGCGCTTTATCAATGGTAACCAGACTTGCGATCTCCTGATATTTCTGTTCAGCTTCCTCTTCCGTCCGTCCAACAATAGGATTGATGCCTGGCAGAATAACAATATCCTGTGCAGAACGTCCATAGGAAGCCGCTCGTGTTTTCACATCCTTATAAAATGCCTGTGCATCTTCAATCGTATCGTGTCCAGTAAAGACAGCATCCGCTTCTTGCGCCGCCAGCGTTTTGCCATCTTCCGATGAACCTGCCTGGAAAATCACCGGCTGTCCTTGCCGTGAACGGGCAATATTGAGCGGACCTTGTACGGAGAAAAACTCTCCTTCATGATTAAGCGTGTGCAGCTTGGATGGATCGAAGAAGACACCGCTCTCTTTGTCTCTCACAAAGGCATCATCTTCCCAAGAGTCCCACAACCCTTTGGTTACCTGTAAATATTCCGCGGCAATGCGATAACGTTCCGGATGCGAAGGGTGACTGCTCTTGCTATAGTTCTTCGCTGTACCTTCCAGCGGAGAAGTCACGACGTTCCAGCCTGCACGGCCATCACTGATCTGATCGAGGGAACCGAACTGTCTGGCTACGGTGAACGGATCACTATAGGATGTCGAGAGGGTGCCTACCAGTCCAATATGTGAAGTAACGGCAGCCAAAGCGGAGAGGATACTGATTGGTTCGAAGCGATTGAGGAAATGCGGAATGGATTTCTCGGTAATATACAGACCGTCTGCGATAAAGACCAGATCGAACTTGCCTTCCTCCGCTTTCAGTGCCTGACGTTTGTAGAATCCAAAGTTAACGCTGGCATCCGACAGAACCTCCGGGTGTCTCCATGTGGTGTTGCTTCCTCCAACCCCATGAATAATGGCTCCAAATTTCAAACTGCGTTTCGCTGTCATATGCACTCCGCCTTCCTTGGATTAGAATCTTCAAAAGAATGATCAAGGGCCAACTGAACTGATTACGTATGCAAAATAACTTAAAAGTTAACTATTCCTATGAGTTTGGTTTGTTTTAATTTCACAAATCTTATCACTGCCCCGTAAAAGGGTCAACAGCGTGACTAATAGATTTTTTCTATATGAACATTGAAGATGTAAATAAGACCATTTACATCCCAAGAGAGCTATAACTTATGAACGTTCCAGCTGCTGTACAAATGCGATCGTGCATCATACAACAGCCGGAACGGCTTGCTTCAAAGGTATATATCCACTCCCGTTAGACTGCTGCCGCTTCGTCCGCTCGTGCCAGAAGTTCCGCCAGCTTCTCCAGATCAGGTTCCAGCAAGGCTTCAAACTTGCCGTCCCCTCCCACTTCAATAACGGGTACATGCCGAATGCCATATTTTGCTTCAAGCACATCACGCAGCACGTCATTGCCCTGCACTTCAATGTTCTCAAAAGGCTGGTTTCGCTCTGTCAGAAATGCTTTCACTTCCCCGCAGAAATGACAGCCTGTTTTGCTCCACAGCACGACTTTTTTGGTTGATGATGACATCGACATACCTCCTGATTAGTTTTAAGATCAAGATCTGGGCGATTGAATATGAACGCCCTAGACCTTCAATTCCCATCTGTTAAATAAGAATTATGGCTCTAAATGTACTCCTGTGCCCTTCCTGCGTCAATGGATCTGCTAATAGAATAAACCTATAACCAAATAGAAAGATTAAATTATAAATTTGAAAGATCGCTTATTTTACAGGAATTAATCGCTATTGCTTCAGTAGTCTAGCTACCAACTCATATGTAATATTCGGATGCGGAATGAATCAGAGCGATTAAACAGGACACCGCTACATTTTCCATTCCGCATCATGCTGCTGATTCGCATAAACAGATCGCCTGACATTACAGATCTGGGTTCAAGAGCTGAGGTGGGGCGATAATGGGCCAGCCTTCTTCCATCGAATTCAGTTGGTCCGCAGACACGCTGATAATATGCCCAGAATGTACACCCCAACGTTCTGCCGCATAGACCGATACAAATCGTCTCCGCTTGTCTCCGCTGATCTGATATCGAATCTCGGGTGCGTCCACTGCGGCAACAATACTTCCTTCTGCCCAACCATGGTGAGAACCATGAACCGCTGTCGTATGCACCTGTTGTGATTCCCTCGGCCATCCTTGCACGTCCCCCGCTGATATCAGTGCTTCTTCGGCAGGAATGGCGAGCAGGTCCGGTTTGGCAACCTGAACAGGAGATATTCCACGCGGTACAGGGATATTCAGCTTCCGCCGCCGACCGCCGGTTAAAGTATAGACATCTCCTTTGGCATCGGACAGGAACGAACCTTCCGGGTAGAAGTCATAACTGTGTCTGAAATGTAATGCTGGATCTTGGCTGCCCTGCGTTGAGATTCGCTGACGCGGATCCATTGGGTTTGTATCACCCTCCTCTTGTTGACCGGATGGGGTACCAGAGGTTTGTTGTCTAGCCAAGCGGGAGGTTTCGGCAACCAGCGCATGAGGATCTCCCCACTTTTGGCTATAAAACTGCTCGTTATCCTTATTCACTACAGCAAAGTCTTGCTCACCCAAGGCTTTCATACTGACACTTCCAAAGTGGTGGATAAAAGCATCCCCGGCTACCGCAAGCTGGTATCCTGCCAGCTTCACCCGGATGATCCAGTCATCATCTTCGAAATTGCCCACCGCGTACCCTTCGTCCAGATAACCTACCCGTTCCAGCAGCTCCCGTGAGAACAGCCAGCAGAATCCGACCAAGCGATCGGTTATTCGATGTTTGTCTGCATCCGGACGATTATGTGTGGCGGCAAAAGACCACATCTCTTCTACCTCACGGTACGGAACCTGAATCTGCTGATCCCCGCCAATATAGTTGGTCACCGGACCCACCACACCAATCTTCGGATCACTGGCAAGACAAGTCATCATGTTATCCAGCCAGCCCGGAGTAACGAGCGTATCGTTGTTCAGCACGATGATATGTCGTCCTCTCGCCATCATCAGCCCATGATTGACACCTCCAGCAAACCCCCGGTTCTTATCCAGGGCAGCCACCCTCACCATGCCGCCTTTGCGGAGCATCGCCTCGGCAGTTCCATCCTTGGAGGCATTATCCACGACAATGATTTCGAAGGGGGCAGGGGTATGCTTTTCGATACTGGACACACATTTCAGCACATACTCCCGCTGATTGTACGTGGGGATAATGATGCTGACCCCTTCAAAAACAAGACCAAACGAGCTCTGTCCCTGGCGGATACCTTCGTTGTATCCTCTGGTATACCCCTGTTTGTAGAGCCTGGCGCCTTTGGCTGTGCGCCTGCTTTTGCCTTTACGTCTGGATTTCCGTATTGAGCGACGACCTGCTGCATGCAGGACTGCCATGTCAGGTCGCGAGAGATCGTGCTGTGTGGCACGGCGGGCCGCTTTTTTTTCGCTGCTTATGCTGCCATTCCTGTTGTTTTCACTGCGGCTGTTGTCACTGTGAGTGCTGATATTTGGAGTGATGTTGTGATGACTGTGACCTTTTCGACGGACAACATTTCGAGCATTAACCTTGTTGTTACGACCATGACGTCCTTCCCCGCGATGTTGATCGGGTGTGTTCATGTTGCTCCCTCCATTTCCACTTGTCCGTGAGGCCAACACGCACATAACCAGCCCCCGGACGGTCCACTAGAGTTGAAGCTCTCCTGTTACCAGTTTGTCAGCCAAATGTCCAAAATCCAGAGCGACCTTGCCGAGTTCACCTGCAATTCGCCGACACAGAATGACCGCCGGAATTCCCGCCGCCACCAACGCGATATCAAAAGCATGTTCTGCGGTTTGCTGCATCACCTTTGGAATATCCATGACTCCCGCCACAGAACCAATAATGCCTGTGACATGAATCCCCCGGTTATGCAGCAGTGCCGCAAGCTCTGGTGCCTGGCTGCCTATGAGCAGAACCCGCCGTCCTTGTAGCAAGGGCAACACCAGGCCGGACTGATGCAGACTGTAATTGATCGTGGAACTGGTCAATTTCAGCCGAGACCAGTCGATCCCGAAGTGGCGCAATACCGGGAATAACAACCCCTGGAATGTCGGTGCCCGTGAGATCGGCACGCCAACCCAGTCGGCGGCCTGTATGGCTTCCGCAAGCATCGCGCGGATGTCTGGCGTTGAGCATGGCACCCCTGCATAGGGCAGAAACGGTGCCAGCTCCTGCACTTCCTGGCCTGGCAGCACCGTATCGGCTGCCAGCGTGAGCAGTTCGCCATCTCCGAGGCGAACGACAGACAAGGGGCGCTGCGCATCCAGCGCCGCCGTGATGTGTCCAGCCATCTCATGAGGGCTGGACAGCCGGGCCAGGCTGGGCGCATATTGGCGGAATCCCGCCGCGATCAGATCTGCCGCCGCCACGGCAGGCAGAATGTGATCCGGCGGGATGTGCTGCGCCACCAGCGCCTCCCCGCCGGCGAATACGCCGTCGCGGTAGCCCTCGGCGTAGCCGCCGGGCACGGCCTCCGCCTGCACTGCGTGCTCCGCGGGCGGAGGCGGCAAACCCTTCGCGCTGCCCGCCTTCGCGCCGGCAGCGCCTCCCCGCCCCGCGGGGGCGACACCCTTCGGGTGTGTCGCCTGGCGCGGGGCGGGGCCAGCACCGCTGGCAGGCATCGCCTGTGGCGTGCTGGCTTGCGGTGCTGGCAAGGGCGCACGGCGCATCGCCGTGCGCTGCTTGGCGCGGGCAGCGGCACGCCGGCCCCGCGCTGATGCCGGCCTGCGCCCAGCAGTGGCCTGGCGCAGGCCGGCTTTGCCTTTGCCGGTGCGGCTGGCTCTTGCCGCTCTGCTCGCACTCGCAGAGCCAGCTTTGCCTGCTCTGCCAACAACACTGCCTGTGCTGCTAGCTTTCCTTGCAGCAGCCTTATGCGCTGCGCCGGCAGATGTACCCGCTTTGGTCGGGGTACTACGTTTCCCTGACTTCACACCTTTGACTCCAGCAGACCCTGTACCTGCTGCTGCCGGAGTGCCACTGCCCATAAATACAGCCGGGTGGATGCCCCGGGGCTTACCCGACACGGAGGCCTTAGCGGCCCCGGTGCGTGTCACTACTCTCACGCCATTCCCTCCTTTGGCATGCACGAGGATTGTCGCTGCGCAAAGCGCCGGAGCATCCTTCCAGCTCCGGCGCAGAGTGTTCTGCTCCCATGGGGCACCGCACAGCGGCAGCATCAGTCGCATATATTTTAGGGCAATTGTCCTTTCATACGGACAGCTGCTTCCTGGAGCGATTCAAATGTACCTGCATCACTCCAGTATTTCTGCAAAATGTCGTATTCCAGTCCGCCAGCAGACGCGTAGTGATTATTCACATCCGTAATTTCAAGTTCTCCACGCGCAGACGGCGCAATGTTGCGAATCAGGTTAAATACATGATCGTCATACATGTATATGCCCGTCACACAATAAGAGGTTTTCGGCTGGCTTGGCTTCTCCTCAATATACGAGATTCGCTCTGGATGCTTTGGATCAAAAACAGGCACCCCGTAACGTCGAGCATCATCCACCTCTTTGAGCAGAACTCGCGCTGTACCAGCAGGTTGCTGCATGTAACGGTCCACATAAGGCTTCAGATCATCGCTGAAGAGATTATCTCCGAGAAGCACAACGAATTTTTCGCCAGGAAGAATAAAAGTGGTCGCCAGATCCAACGCTTCCGCAATCCCGCCTGCCTTTTCCTGAATGCGATAAGTCAACTTCACGCCATGATCTGCTCCGCCACCAAGATACTCTGTATATAACCCGGCGGAATGTTTGTTGATCACAATCAATAGTTCATCAATGCCTGCCTGGCGGAGCCTGTCGATGCCATACATAATCATCGGATGTTTACCGACTGGAAGCAGATGTTTGTTAATGAGCCGGGTCAGCGGATACAGTCTAGTTCCTGTTCCGCCGGCAAGAATTACACCTTTCATTCCACGTTCCCTCCTTCATCGGATATGTCCATATATTCAAGCGGATCGACATGCCATTTGCTCATAAAAATCGAACGATTACGCTCAAGCAGCTGTTTCCACGCTACCGGATCTGTCTTCTGGAAGCTGGCACTTCCCTGATGATGCACGAGAACATCTCCACATACCAGCAGGCGGTATCCCTGCAATCTTGCTCTATAACAATAATCGTCATCCTCATAGTGTCCCGGAGAATATGCCTCATCAAGCAGTCCAACCGATTCCACGACATCTCGTTTCATCAGCATGCACAGACCGACGATCCGGCGTACTTCCCTCCACCTTGAAGAATCCGCAACATTATTGGAATTGGCCAACTCCTGAAAATGTTCCATATCCCGAAACGCCAGTTCAATCTGCTGGATGCCGCTTGCATAATTCGTAACAGGACCCGTGATCCCAATACTTGCGTCACTGTACAGAGCCATTCGCAGGTTCTCCAGCCAACGGGGCGTGACCGTAACATCATTGTTCAACAGCAACAACTCATCCCCGCAAGCTGCACGAAGTCCAGCGTTACACGCTGCCGGAAACCCCCGATTGTCCGGGAACCTTACAAATCGAATTCGCTCCAGCGCACAATATTCAGCCGTTCCATCCGTCGAACCGTTATCTACTACGATAATTTCATATGACGCAGGATCGCCCGAGTATTGACGTATGGCATCGATGCAGGGCCTGATCAGATTCAGCCCATTGTAAGTTGGGATAATCATACTCGTCAGTGTCATCTGGCGTTCCTCCTGTAAGCCACTTCTACACGGGAGAGTGTATGTGCCTGGGCTGGATTCCAACCTGTACCCAGCAATGTAGCCAGTGCCTCCAGATGATCTCCGATGATCAATCTGGCGACATCATTCCCACTTCCCGTGTTACCAGGACGCAACCGATTGGAACGAATAACATCCACCTGACTTGGTGCCGAGACGTTCATTCCATGCTGAATAGCTAGACTTTGTGCCTTAGGTGGAACGGCCAGTGATGCTGGCTTCACCGTCTGAATCATACGACGAGACAATGCATGAGGCACGGCTGTCATGGAATTGGAACCAAGATCTGCCCTGCCTAATGTCCGGTTCAGATATGCTTTGATCCGGCTTACCTCATCCTGCCCTGCAAACGCAGGCAGCAAAGACGTCAGATTATTCAACGCCACATCCTGTCCCCGATCAACCGCGAACAGAAAGGGTGCAAGCTGTTCAGCCGAGACGACCATATCTCCATCCACAAAAAGTACCGTCTCCGCATCCGTCATCTTGGCTCCAAGTGCCCGGCCCACATCATGTCCTGCACGATCCGGTTCATAGATTACTGTAAGTCCCGGCTGCCTTAGTACCTGTTTCAAACTGTCGTCTGTCGTTCCATTCAGTACCACAATAATATCCGTCAGAGGCAACCGCTTTAGTTGCAATAACACCTGCCCCAGTGTGTGTTCTTCATTACAGGCACAGACAATGGCAGCAGCTGAATGACGAAGAGGTAATGGCACGATCTGGAATGAATGTCCCGAGGCCTGAGCATAACCCTGCATAAATGCCTTACCCGCTTTCAGGGCTAGCTCGAAGTTGCTTAGCTCCGCAACGTTCGCCGCGTGTGCATTCCATACGAGACGTGCATGTTCTTCTGATACTGTGTTGTTTGCCTCTGCCTCGCTTCCTGCAACTTGCCCCGCTTTCCACATCAAGTGCAGATTTACTGGGCCAGACTTTGCTCGGCTTCTTCTTTTTTTTTGAATATCTACATGCTTCTTGTTCCTATGACGCTTGTTCATTACTGTTCTTCCTGCTGTCATTTGTCTACTTGTTGTCCGCCTGCGGCGGACAACCCCTGAACGTCCCTTCATTTCCTCACCTCCAGCATGTTGCATCATCCGATGCGACATGCTTACCTCGCCAGGTTGCGAACACGTTTCAGATCGGTATAACCTCCGCGGGGACCGAGCGTATCCGTAATCCACTTAATCGCTGCCATATGATCATTCAGTACCACTTGACTGAGCGGATCAGGTCCTCTTCGCTTCTTGATTCGTACTGCATTCATTCTACCCACAGGTACGTGATGAACAGCGCGTACCCGAAGTCCGCCGATCACTGCCTTCGCTTGTGCGAGTGGCGGAACTTCCAGTGAGGATATCCCCATGACCTCAAGCCCTTTTCGGCTTATTGCATGTGGAATTGCTGTCATGGATGCCCCCCGGAGATCGGATCTTGCGAGTATGCTGTTCAACATGTGTTTGGCCTCCACTACCGGATGAACGGGATGATGAGTGACCGGCCCATGGTAGTCGTTAAGCGCCACATCCGTTCCCTTCAGCACAGCCTTCACGTAAGGTGCAAGATGCTCTGCGGGAATTGCGATATCTGCATCAGTAAATAGCAACACCTGACCGCGCGCCTCCGCTGCGCCTACTTTTCGTCCTCCATCATGCCCCAGCGCTTCTGCATACGTGAGCACTCGTGCTCCAGCCCGTTTGGCTGCTTTAGCTGTACCGTCTGTTGAACCATTCACAACGACAAGCACTTCAGCTTCACGGCATATCCGCAGCGCTTCACGTACAACTGCACCAATCCTTTTCTCCTCATTCATAGCAGGGATAATGACCGAGAGCATCGGTCGCTGAGAAACATCCCTGTGTGAAGGAGCATCACTCATGCCATTTTCCGCGCCATTCTCTACTCCATCCTTAGCCTGTGACATCAGCTGTTTGGATGAAATAACGAACGTATAGGCCTTTGTACCCTTTTTGTGTCCAGACTTCCATCTTCGTTTCTTCAGCACTGTTTTTCTTCGTGTCACATTGGATCGGGTTGCATAACGTGCTGTGGTACGGGTTTTGCGCAACAGTTTCACCTCCCGCATTCGATCATCGGCATGCCAAGGGAGTACACGTTATTCTATGTATTCGTGGAGCAGTGGAAACGGCGTTTGTCCTTGCACTAAGCAGGTTCTCCCTGTGAACACGAGGGTACAGGCCTTGCTTTTAGACAAAATACGTCAAAATATGTGAAAAACGCTACCTCTCCCCTACTTCAGACACAAATTTAACAAAAATCTAAAATTGTATCTTTTCCAAAGTTTTACATTGTGATAATATACGTTCCAAGCAGTTTTATTTACAAAAATAACCTTGAGGTGAACATAAGTTCCCACATGTTTTTTAAATCAATTTATTGACCTTAGGTTGATTAGATTATGACCTCATTCACAGAACCTGTTAAACAGATTCATTCTACTCTTGAGAGGAGTGATGCCGTTCAGAACACACTGCCTTTGTCATTTACGCAAACCCGGATTGAACACCCCAGTTTTCCGTGAACGTATCTTCTACCTGCGCAATTGGACAACCCCCGGCTTTCTGAAAGAGGAACACAATAGACGATTAAACCTTCGGGCTGAGCTGAATAAACGGTTATCCTTTTTGTTTGGTGTCGTGCTTAACACTTCCCGAGCTAAGGCCAAGCCGATTTTGTTCCAATCGTTTCTTGTCTCATTCCACGCTTCAGGTTCAGCCCCACGCTCCGCGCTGCCCAAGTTGCAGACGGAAATCCAACCGAGATAGGCATAAACATTTTCCAACAAAAAAATAATTTAAGAATGGGAGAGTTTACTATGAAATTCGCCAAAGTTATGCCAACAATTCTTGGAGGAGCTCTTTTGCTCGCTTCCGTGTCCTCTGCTACTGCAGCTCCAGTGTCTGATCAATCCATTCCACTTCAGGCCCCTTATGCCTCTGAGGAGGGTATTCCATTGAACAGTGGAACAGATGACACTATCTTTAATTATCTTGGACAGCAGGAACAATTTCTGAATACCGATGTGAAATCCCAGCTCAAAATTGTTAAAAGAAACACAGATACATCTGGCGTAAGACACTTCCGCCTGAAACAATATATTAAAGGTATCCCGGTTTATGGTGCAGAACAGACGGTGCACCTGGACAAAACCGGAGCCGTGAGCTCCGCACTTGGCGATCTTCCACCGATTGAAGAGCAGTCCATTCCGAATGATGGTGTAGCCGAGATCAGCGGAGAAGACGCGATCCGTATTGCAACCGAAGAAGCAACTTCCCGGATTGGAGAGCTTGGTGCCGCGGAAATCACACCTCAAGCTGAATTGAACATCTATCATCATGAAGTAGATGGTCAGACGTATCTGGTTTACATTACGGAAGTAAACGTACTGGAACCTGCCCCTCTACGGACCAAATATTTCATTAACGCAGTGGATGGCAGTATCGTATCCCAGTTTGACCTCATTAACTTTGCCACTGGAACAGGTACAGGCGTGCTTGGAGATACCAAAACCCTGACAACCACCCAATCCGGCAGCACCTTCCAACTGAAAGACACCACTCGCGGCAATGGCATCCAAACGTACACGGCGAACAATGGCTCCTCACTGCCTGGTACCTTGCTCACAGATTCGGATAATGTATGGACCGATCGTGCAGGTGTAGATGCCCACGCCCATGCAGCTGCTACGTATGATTTCTACAAAAACAAATTCAACCGTAACGGTATTAATGGTAACGGATTGTTGATCAGATCGACCGTTCACTACGGCTCCAATTACAATAACGCCTTCTGGAACGGGACACAGATTGTCTTTGGTGACGGAGACGGAACGACGTTCCGATCCCTGTCTGGTGATCTGGATGTTGTGGGTCATGAATTGACGCATGGTGTTATTGAATATACAGCCAATCTGGAATATCGCAATGAACCAGGTGCACTCAACGAAGCTTTCGCCGATATTTTCGGTAATACGATCCAAAGCAAAAACTGGCTGCTCGGTGATGATATCTACACACCTAACATTCCAGGAGATGCGCTACGCTCCCTCTCCAATCCTACGTTGTATGGTCAACCTGACAAATACAGCGATCGCTACACAGGCACACAGGACAACGGCGGTGTCCATACCAACAGTGGTATCATCAACAAAGCTTACTACCTTGCTGCTCAAGGCGGAACACATAATGGTGTGACTGTTACCGGAATCGGCCGGGATAAAGCGATCCAGATTTTCTACAGCACACTGGTGAACTACCTGACACCAACGTCCAAATTTGCCGCTGCCAAAACTGCTACCATTCAAGCAGCCAAAGATCTGTACGGAGCAACTTCCGCTGAAGCTACTGCTATTACCAAAGCGTATCAAGCTGTAGGCCTGTAAAATCTTATTTTATTGTGGTTGAACTTATAATGTACTCATCATAATGGTAACAAAACGTTCAGACACCCCTCACCGTCCGAACGGATTAAGCTTAGATCAACCAAAAGCGGTGTCCCGGACAACTCTGGACACCGCTTTTGTCATTTGTTTATTACGGATACAATCCTGCACTATCCTTGCGAAGGTCCCGCAGCAATCCATGACAACAACCCGTACGTATGCTTGCAATCTGCTGTACGTGACACTTCAAGTACCGCTTCATCCTCACTCTGCGACAGCAGGGAAATCTGGAATCCCCGATCATTACTCATGCCCACAATCACATAATGTTCTGAAGCAAATGGTTCTTCAAAAACAACAGTTACCTCTGTGCATACTTCACTCTCTGGCAGTACAAAAGCTTCCATCCCGAATTGTTGTACAACCGGTTGCTTGCTTACGCTGCGAACGGGTTGGAAGGCCAGATGTTTGGCCTGAACTGCACCCGATTGCAACTGGTTGCTGCCCACGGCATCATCACACAGATGCTCCTGTGTAATCGATTGTTCACTCAACATAAACTCCGTAGTTCCAACGATCTCCTGTGACCGTTCAAGCTGTGGTTGCTGAGCCTGATCTTCCTGATCTGCCTGCACTGCCTGCTCAGTTGTGAACAAAGCTGCCGATGGTTCGCCAAGCTGATCTGTTTGGGATATCAGCTCTTGTTGTTGCTCCAGACCAGCACTCGGTAATTCCTCGACGATTACCTGCTGTGATTGCTGTACAACCTCATTTTCTGGTTGAAGCAATCCCTCTTGTCTTTTGATAGCTGCCAGCTGCTCCAGCGTTTCTCCACTGAACTGACGAATCGCATTCCATATCTCTTCGCTCAAATGCGCTGGACCTACAATCCCGGCATTCAAATGATTAGAGGTAATACTCTGCTCACTCAGTTTGCTGCCGTTCACGCTGCCATCGGCCAATTTGGCACTTGTGACGGACCCATTTTGCAGATGAACCCCGCTTACTGCTTCCTCTTCCAGATGAGTTGTGCGAATACTGCGTTCTTGAATATGATCAGCAAGAATGGTTCCATCCTGAATATGACGAGTTTGCACACTTTTGTCTGCTATGTGGATAGCCGATACCGCACCTTCGAGCAATTTATTACCGTTTACACTGCCGTCAGCCATTTTGGCACTTGTTATGGAACCATTGTGCAGGTGAATCGCACTTACCGATTCCGCTTTGAGGTGGGAGATCCCAATGCTTCGCTCTTGAATATGGTCAGCATGTATGGCTTTCTCTTGGATATGACGGGATTGTACACTTGCATTGGCAATATGGACATCCGACACTGCATCTTCAAGCAGTTTGCTGCTGCTCACACTGCCATCCGCCAGTTTGGCACTCGTTACAGATTCATTTTGCAGATGAACCGCACTTATTGCTTCCTCCTCCAGATGAGACGCACCAATGCTATGCTCCTGAATATGATCAGCAAGGATTGCTCCTGCCTGGATATGGCGAGTTTGCACACTTTCCGACGCGATATGGCTCCCCAATACAGCATCTTCGAGCAATTTGCTGCCGCTAATGCTACTGTCAGCCAATTTGGCACTTGTGACGGACCCATTTTGCAGATGAACCGCACTTACGGCTTCCTCTTCCAGATGGGCTGTGCCTATGCTTCGCTCCTGAATATGACCAGCATGAATAGCTCCTGCCTGAATATGCCCGGATTGCACACTTTCCGATGCGATATGAACCCCCGATACCGTACCTTCGAGTAACTTGCTGCCAGTTATACTGCTATCCGCCAGTTTGGCACTCGTTACAGATCCATTTTGCAAATGAATGGCACTTACAGACTCCTCTTCCAAATGTGCTGTGCCGATGCTCCGCTCTTGAATATGATCAGCATGAATGGCTCCTGCCTGAATCTTACTGGATTGCACACTATCGTCTGCAATGTGGATATCTGATACTGCACCTTCAAGCAACTTGCTGCCGGTTACACTGCCGTCGGCCAACTTGGTACTTGTTACAGATCCATTTTGCAGATGAATGGCACTTACTGCTTCCTGTTCCAAGTGAAGCATGCCGATGCTGTGCTCCTGAATATGGTCAGCAAAGATTGCTCCTTCCTGAATATGGCGGGATTGCACACTTTCCGATGCGATATGGATTCCCGACACCGCATCTTCGATCAACTTGCTGCCGGTTACACTGCCGTCGGCCAGTTTGGTACTGATGACAGACCCATTTTGCAGGTGAATCGCACTTACTGCTTCCTCCTCCAGATGGGTTGTGCCGATGCTCCGCTCCTGAATATGGTCAGCATGAATAGCCCCAGCCTGGATATGCCCGGGTTGCACACTTTCGGACGCAATATGAATCCCCGATACGGTTCCTTCAAGCAATTTGCTTCCGTTGATACTGCCATCCGCCAGTTTGGCACTCGTTACAGATCCATTTTGCAAATGAACCGCACTTACAGACTCCTCATCCAGATGAACTGAGCCTATACTGCACTCTTGAATATGATCAGCAAGGATTGCTCCTTCTTGGATATGACGGGTTTGCACACTTTCATTGGCGATGTGAGTAGCGGATACGGTTCCTGCAGCTAATTTGCTGCCATCCACACTACCCGTTGCTAGTTTGGAGCGTGTTACAGATTCATCCTGCAAAATAATCGTACTTACCGCTTCTTCTTCCAGATGAGATGTTCCGATGCTGCGTTCATGGATATGATGAGGAAGAATTTCACCATCTTGAATATGACGGGAATGCACAGCTCCTTGCTGCAGGTGAACAGCACTTGTCGACTCTGCCTGAAGATGCAAACCACTGATCAAACCTGGCTGAAGGTGAGCCGCTGTAATGGATAAAGGTGCCAGATGGTCTGTTTCGACAGATCCGGGTGCCAAGTGATGCGATGTGACCACCTGTTCAGCAATATGCTCCTCATGAATGATGTCTGCCTTCAGATGCTCTGAGCTCACTACTTGAGTTCCCAAATGGTCAGATTTCACGCTGCCTTCAGCCAGATGGACGGATTGTACAACGGATGGCTGCAAGTGCTCGCTACCTACAGCAGCCTGTTGCAGTTCTGCTCCGGATACCGAGTCTGCTGTCAAATGGTCCGCACTTATGGAGCCATGCCGAAGTTTGTTGCCGGTAATACTGCCATCAGCGAATAACTCGGGCGAGCGTATTTCTTCCGACAAATGTTCCAGGGAAACGGAATGCTGCTTCAGGTGATATCCGCGAATGGTTCCTGATGGAATATGTTTGGCGTTAATGCTCTCTGCCATAATCTTGGAAGAAGTCACGCTGCCGTCTGCCAGTTTAGCTGATGTGACAGCAAAATCCGCCAGTTTATCTGTTGCAACACTCTCTGGTGAAAGCTTGGGGGAGGTAACCGCATGATCTGTTAGATGAGGCGGAAAAATGGACCCACCAGCCAGCTGGGCTGAAGTTACACTATCAATAGCCAATTTGTCTGTTGTGACCGCGGCCCGTGCAATCGCATCCGTTTCAACACTACCCGGCTGAAGATGAGGTACACTTACGGCATGTTCTGTCAGGTGTTCCGATTTCACTGCATAAGGTCTCAGGGCCTCGGAACCCACGCTGCCTGGAGCCAGATGTGTCCCTGTGACTCCACCACTCGCAAGATGCGAGGATATAACACTTCCCGGGGCAAGCGCTCTGCTACTCACCGATGCCGTTCCAAGCTTTTCTGTTGTCACACTTCCATCCGCGAGTTTAACGTCTGTAACGGCAGCATCCTGCAATTCATACGTACCCACGGCCGACTCTGCAAGATGCCGCTCACACACCACGTCGTCTGCAAGAGCGTCTCCGGACACACTTCCGGCAGATAGATGAGCTGCCTCGATGCTTCCACTTGCAATGTGAATAGAGTGAATTGCGGAATTGTCCACATGTACCGGCGTAATTCCCCGATTTGCAATGTGTTCCGCACGAATGGACCCTTTGGCAAGATGTTTACCCTGTACGGCTTCATCCGCAATTTTGGAAGAAATGACGCTCTGATCAGAGATCTTGGATGCCGTAATGGACTGCTCCAGCAATTTTGCTGTTCCAACAGACTGGTCTGCCAGTTTGCTGCTGGTTACTGCACCTTCTGTCAAATGCTCACTGCCCACTTCTCCATTGCCAATCTGCTCCTTGCCAACGGAATGAGCTCGAATCTGGCTTGAACCGATTGAACCGTCCAGTAGATGTCTTCCACTTAATGAACCCTCAGCTAAATGTCTCGTTTGTATGGATCCATCCTCTATCTGGTCACTTCCAATACTGCCATTTAATAGTTGTGAACGACCGACAGACCCTTCTGCCAGATGTGTCTGTTTAACAGCACCTGCCTGAATATGGTGAGACTCGATGGAGTGTTCTTCGATTTTGCTGCCTGTGACAGCAGCTTCACGAATTTTGGTTGTAGTCACTGCATCGTCAGCCAGTTTGGAGGTATTCACAGCTCCTCCCGTGAGATGCCTTGTATCCACCCCGCTAATCGCGATCTTGTCTCCAGTTACGGCATGATTTTTGATTAATTCTTCAGTTACCAGCATGCGGCTGAGATGTCTTGTGCTGATGGAACCGTCGGCAATTTTGGCCGAATCGATGGCCTGGTTGCCAAGCTTCTGAGAAGTAATACTGCCATCTCTGATTTTCTCGCCTGCAATAGAAGCATTTCGTATTTTGTGACCAGACACAGAACCGTCAATCAGGTGCTCCTCAGATACAGATGCTTCCGCAAGTTTCGCTGAAACGATGGCCCCGTCTGCAATGTGAATGCTGGTCACCGCATAATCCTGTAATGCTTCACTGCCGACCGCATCCGGTTTCAGCTTGGAGGCATCTACAGAGAAAGGAGCCAACTTGCTCTCCGTAACAGCAAATTCACTTAAGTCGTCCGTGTAGATGTAATGTCCGGTATGACCCGGCATCTGGTTCTGGTTCAGGATCTGCAGCCGGTCCTTGCTTGTTGTTTCTTGTTTGATGATACCCACCTCTTCTTCCAGAACAAGCGGAGCCACGCTGCTAACCTGAATCTGCTTATCCGAGCTATCTTCTGTCTCGATTTCCTTGCTATCAGACTCTAGGGGTTCCGGCTTGATTTCGGCTTCGATCTCTAACTCTTCCAGCTCGTTTGTTGAAGCAGGTAGCTCCATTGAGTCGAATAGGAATTCTTCCGACTCCTGAACAGCTCTCGAATCCCTTTTATTCGTATTCAAGCGTTCTTCCCTATTCACAGTGAAACCTGAGTTCATCTTGTCTGCCCGGCGATCAGTCAGTTCCAATTCCTTGTATTTCGGGCTCACATGCCGCAGTTTCGGCGTCGGAACCTTCTTTTTGCCATTTTTACTCATGCAGCTTGCTCCTTCCTCTAACGTTCGTCTCCGGCATCATATGCTTCCATCTGGGCATCTGCCACTTCATTTATGACTTTTGCGGATTCCAGAGCACGAATGTACGGGCGTCAAGACAGGAAGGTTCGATGATCTTCGTGGAAATAGGCGTGTCAGGGCAGCAGAGGAAAGGCGGCTGTCCACGCCCCCGTCCCAGTCATGTCATAGGATATTATATCTAGTTCGTGTCTGAAAACTCGCTGAAGTGCATCTTTCACCGTCTTTTTGCCCCCTGCTGTGTCACTTTCCCTTGACGTGCCCCGGCACGCCTGCGGAAAACTTCCTTGCTTGGAACGAAAATTCGGCAAAACCTGCTTCCTTCAGAGTTTTAGACACGCCCTGAGCAAGCACTAGTGCTTGGCGATGCATCTTACACACCGGTCTGCGTTATCGCGATGTCTGAGCCATGCGGTGACAGGCCGGCATTCCATGAATGGACGCTCCATGGTCGCGATAACATCGAAGGAGGAACGGTCATGCTCCAAGAAACGATCGGCATTATGTTCGATTCACGCATGTACCGGGGGATACCGGCCGGAAGGACCGGTCAGGAATCACTCGCGAATTATGAACAGGCAGCGGCCAGTTATGGATTAACTCCCTGCTTTTTGAGGCTGGAAGATATTGATTCGGATCAAAAAACATGTCTTGCCTATGTAAAAAAAGAAGGCAGATATGTTCGCGAGCGCATGCCACTGCCCTCCGTCATTCATAACCGCTCACTCCAGCTTCGCCGGACGGAACAGCATCAGATCACCAAGCTGATGTTGCAGGGTATCCAGGTATTCAACGTTCGCAACCGGTACCGTAAAGATCACATTCATGACATGCTTCATCAGGACCTCGCCTTGCGAGAACACCTGCCCCGTGCAGTCAAAGCTACGCCAGAGTCTCTGGCCTATATGATGGAACAATATGATGACCTCGTCATCAAACCATGCAGCGGTAGCATCGGTCATGGGATTATGCGAGTCTTTGAGCGAGATGGACAGTGGAAACTAACCTGTGAGACGAAGGCGGCACGCAAAGGGTGGGCTACCTTCCGATTGAGCAAAGGACAGCTTCCTTCCGCCACCCTAAGGCGGATCTTTCGCCATGCCTACCTCATTGAAGAGCGTATCCCACTGGTACGTTATGAGGGCAGGCCGGTAGATTTGCGGGTATCTGTACAACGGGGCAGCGATGGTCTTTGGGGAATAACAGGCATGTTTGCCAAAGCGGCTCCTGCCCATACGTTTGTCAGCAATATCGCCCAGGGCGGTAAAGTCATGAAGCTCGCAGAGGCCCTTGGATTAGGAGAATCTGGCTTTGACCTGGCTCGACTGGAATACAGAATCGGACTCGTTGCACTTCGTATTGCCCAGAACCTGGCGGCCAGTCTGCCACATCTGGCTGATCTGGGTCTTGATCTCGGGATAACGCGCAGCGGCCAGATCTATTTTATTGAATGCAATGGACGGGATCAGCGTTACGGTTTTCGCAAGGCGGGAATGTCGGAACACTGGAAGGCAACGTACAGCAAACCGATGGCTTATGGGCGTCTGCTGCTGGAACAGAATTCGAGAATTCCGAGACAACCGCAGACATACGATAGGAGACTATATTGATTTCGTGTGCATTCTGTGTCAATATTATGCAGAACGGCCGGTCTTGCCGGCCTTGAAGTTCGCATTAACCCTAAGGGGGATATTCATGGCAAAAACGCTGTTGCGATTAATGACCGAGCTTTCTTCGCGCAAATGGATCTCCCGGACCGTGGGAGCCTTCTCCAAAAGCCGGGGAAGTAAGGCATTTATCCCTTATTTTGTCCGGACCTACGACATCCCTGTTCAGGAGGCCGAGAAAGACTGGAAGGAATACCGTTCACTGAACGATTTCTTTACCCGCAAATTAAAGCCGGGCATGCGCCCGTTGGAACTTTCAGAGCATGCACTGATCAGCCCGGTAGATGCCAAGATTACGGCAGCCGGTCCAATATCTGCAGGGACACTCCTGAATGTTAAGGGACAAAATTATACACTTGCTGAATTATTAAACCATTCTCCCCATCTGGAGAAGTACAAGCACGGGTACGGGTTCGTCCTCTATCTCAGCCCTCGCGACTATCACCGCATTCATGCACCTGTCAGCGGCCGCAAAATAGAGAGCGAGCACATCAAAGGCAAAGTTTATCCCGTGAATGATTTTGGCCTGACCCATATGAGATCCGTGCTTAGTCGAAACGAACGACTCATTACGTATATCGCACATGATTACGGTGAAGTGGCGGTTGTCAAAGTAGGTGCGATGAACGTGAGTAGCATACAATATGCTGATACGGACACAAGTACCTGGGCACAAGGCGATGATCTGGCCTATTTTGAATTCGGTTCCACCGTTGTTCTGCTGACGCAGAGTGGCACATTCGAACCAAACCCGGGCTTACAGCCAGGCGATTCGGTCAAAATGGGCGCATTGCTTGGTCGTTTGAAACCGAAGAACTAATGAGTCCATACGCAAATAAAGAGGATGGCGCAGCACCTGTAACCAGGTATTGCGCCATCCTCTTTATGAATTCATATTCATCCATATATACATGCAATACGAAGCTTCGCTCCGTCGTTATTGGTCTGCTGAGTTCTCCTCAAAACCACACATCTTGCAAGTCCTCTGCCGGTTTGAAGCGACGCAGACGGTTCCGGAAAATATTGCATCCCTTCGTAGAGCATCCCCGGTTGCGGACCCGACGTTTTCCGTTCATCACAAGTTCCCCCTTTTGGTCATCTGGAATGCTAGATAATTACCCTTGCATTCCAGATTTGAAACGGTTTCCTGTTTTTCTCATCAGAATTTCAACGAATCTCGGACGGGCTTTTGCCGGTATATTGCTTGAACTGACGACTGAAGAAGAAAATATCCCGGTAACCCAGAGCATCCGCCACTTCGGTCACATTCATGCCGGTATGCACCAGCAGATGTTCCGCCCGTTCAATACGCATGCGGATAATATAAGATTGCACCGATGATCCCACCAGTTCCTTGAACTTGATCGAGAAGTATCGGGGCGATAAGCCAGCCCGCGCAGCCAGGTCTTCCACCCGATGCGTAATCCCCGGATGCTGACGCACATAATTGGCGACCTCCTGGATGACATCGGACAACTGATTGCTCACCTTTTTCTCCACAGGTTCTTCCGTATCGGCGCGCAGCAAATGAATCATCAGCTGTTTCAGAATCAATCGACTCTCTTCATCACGTCCGTACACATCCGATAAGAACAGTCTTACATAACGTGCCAGCAAGTGCTCAAACTCCACCGTTTCCTGTACCTCGCGATAGGACTGGGGAACGTCAGCAACAGGCACGTCCACATCAAAGTGAATATACGTAAGTACCAACGGTTTTTGCTTATTATGTGTTGCAGTAGGATGATCTCCTGGCCTGAACAAAAAACAACTACCCTTGCCAACTTCATACGACTGGTCATTCAGTACAAGCGTTCCTTCACCACTCCATACATAAAATAAATCATAGTTTTGCATCGGTTTTTCCCGTTTCTGCCACTTCCAGCCCGGTTCACAGACAATTTTGGCGACAGCGGGCAAAATAACAAATGATGACGGCGATGCCTGCAGCATGTCGCCACTCCCCCTTGATAGTTAATCTCTCTGCATATGGCATCATTCTGATCTGAATCTCACTTCTTCAATCCAGGCCATATGTATTTCAGTATCTATAGAAATTGAACTAAAGAACATTTACACTTGCCACTTCGATGACAGAACAACCTTCCGATCGCTGTTATCCCCAGATTTTTTGATTCACTTTTACAAAGGTGAAAATCTGACGATAAAGGCGAACGCTCCGCTTCTTCAGGTTATTTCTGCCCTCTACGTTTTCGTGTAAATAATTAGTTCAACTTGTATAGCATGATTAAATACAACTTGCTCATATATAATCTCTGCTCCTACAGGAGCGAAATGTCTTATCCCATTATACAGCGGAATTCACCGAAACGAAAATGTGCACTTCTCCCAGGCTAGCCGCATTCGCCGGATTCCCTCTGTCATCTCTTCTTTCTCCAGATGTGCAAAAGCAAAACAGGCCGCCGGATGACCTGAAGTCAACCGATATCGCTCTGCATCACGGAACAATATGCCATCCTCCTGAGCAAGCTTTTTAAATCGCTGATAACTGTCCACATCGCCATTCCAGGTAGCGTAGATATGCAGTCCTGCATCACCAAGCTGCATTGTGAATGCCTCCGGCAACTGTAGTTCCATCTCGCGGACAAAAAAATCATGCCGTTCCCCATATAACCGGGTTAACCGTCGTAAGTGCCTCAGGTAACCTCCTCTGGTCATAAATTTTGCCAGTGCGCGCTGCTCTAACAGCGCCGGAGGTACCGGTTCATACAACGCCTTGGCGGAAAGGAGAGGTTCTACCAGGCCAGGCGGCAGTACGGCATAGCCAAGTCGGAACGAAGCAACCATCGTTTGTGAGAATGAACCAACGTAGATGACGCGCTGTTCACGATCAAGCACTTTGAGGGGTTCAATTGGTCTTCCGCCCCATCGGAATTCACTGTCATAATCATCTTCAATGATGACCGCATTCCGCTTTGAGGCCCACGCAAGCAAGGCACGTCTTCTATCCAATCCCAGCACGGCCCCTGTTGGAAACTGCCGGGTAGGGGTGACAAATAACGTCTGTGCCTCCCAAGGCTGAGGTATAATGCCTGCGGCATCCACCTCTGCCGGGATGATTTTCCCACCACAGGACTTGACGGCATGGGCGATGCCCGGATATCCCGGATTCTCTAATACAACTGCTGTATTCTCCGTAATCAGCAATTGAGATAGCAAGGTGATGCCTTGCATTGAACCGCTGAACAATACAATCTGAGATGGTTCAGCCTGGATACCACGTGTCCATCTGAGATGGGAGGCGATGGCCTCACGCAGTTCCGGATCACCGGCTGCACCACTCGATTCTCGCCAACCACTGCGATGAACCGCAGCGAGTGCACTCTTCCACTCCCCTAACGGGAAATGTTCGGCAGGCATGCGCTGCATTTGAAAATTAATGACGGACAACTTCAGAGAAGACATCTGAGTCCGCAGGACTTCATGTTGTGTATTCAACCTCTGTACTCGTTCGCCCCAGGCAGACAGCTTGAGAACGGCTTCCTGTTTCTCATTTTCCTGAGTGGATAATGTTTCGGTGACAAATGTACCTCTTCCCCGATGTGCATGGACATAACCATCCGCAAGCAACATGTCGTATACCTGAGCTACCGAACCACGTGACATCTCATATTGTTTTGCCAACTCACGTGTGGAAGGAAGCCGCGTGCCCCCCACCAATGTGCCTGCATGAATAGCATCACGTAACGCATGGTACAATGCCTCATACTTGTATCGATGCTGAAGTTCATAGGTATCCATCGGCAGCCACAATTCCATCATGCACCTCTCTTCATTTGTCTTCATCTGTGATCCCCGACTAATTGGCCTACTAAAGTGAATGTAAATTGGATCTATTTCATTGTCAATGTATGAACTATTGTTATCCATAAGATATGGCGTTCTATTATACATTCAATGATGGGGGAATACACATGAGACGGAAAGAATTCACAGTAGACGAAGAACAGGAAATTACCACATTTCTGGATCAGTGCTCCTTCGGGTTTCTGGGCACGGTCAGCCCGGACGGACAACCACGGGTTACACCGCTGAATTTCGTATATATGGACGGTTGCTTTTATTTCCACGGCAGTCTGGCTGGCGAGAAGATGAAACAGATCAAACAGGATTCGTCGGTCAGTTTCACAGTAGCTGAAGAGTTCTCCCTGATTCCATCCTACTTCAGTGATCCTGAGCTTGCTTGTCCAGCGACTTCTTTCTTCAAAAGTGTTATGGCCTTTGGTCAGGCTGAACCGGTTAAAGATCTGGACATCAAAGGTAAGGTACTGCAACGATTCATGGAGAAACTCCAGCCGCAAGGCGGATATGTACCCATTGACGCTACTGACTCGCGTTACACAGGAAACCTCAAAGCTGTAGCCGTAGTCCGAATTAGTCCTGAACGTATCAGCGCCAAATTTAAATTTGGACAAAACCTCTCGAGTGAACGATTCGATCATATCAGTGGTGAACTGGAACAGCGCAATGAAGGAAGAGATGCCGAAACTGCTGAAATGATGCGGAAATACTGTCCATTTCATCAGCAATAAGTTTCATTTCTTGAGGATTACTCCAAGGTTGAATTCAACGATAACCCACCCGAAAACCCTCTGCAACAACGCGGTAAAGCGATATAACTGTCATATTGCGTAATTTCCGTGACGGGGGCATGTCAAGGTGATATAATGTTAGGCAGTTGAATCACAAAGACTTGGAAGGATGAAAAGAATGAATCCACTGGCTGAACAGTTGAACGAAAGTATTCAGACAGGCAGCAGTCACGTCTACTCCATGCTGTCACAGCTTGGCAAAGAAATTTATTTTCCTAAAGAGGGGATCTTGAGTCAATCTGCTGAAGCAGCAAGCTTGGCCAAGACCCATAATGCCACGATTGGTATCGCCCTGGAGGGTGGTGTGCCGATGCATCTTCAGGTTATTCAGGAGAAGCTATCTGCATTCCAGCCAAAGGATCTGTATCCTTACGCTCCACCTGCAGGTAAACCTGAATTGCGGACCGTCTGGAGAGACAAGATGCTGAAGGAAACGCCTTCTCTGGAAGGCAAAACGTTTGGCAATCCGATTGTAACCAATGCTTTAACCCATGGACTAAGTATCGTAGCCGACCTGTTCGCCGATGAAGGGGACGCTGTCATATATCCGGATAAAAACTGGGAAAATTACGAGCTGACCTTCGGAATTCGTCGTCATGGCCAGTTGGTTCATTATCCCCTGTTTGATGATCAGTTGAACTTCAACAGTGAGGGTCTGCTTCAGGCTTTACTTGATCAAAAGGACAAAGGTAAAGCGATCGTTCTGCTCAACTTCCCGAATAATCCAACAGGTTATACGCCTGGAGCCGAAGAAGCAGATGCAATTGTGAACACGATTCTTCAGGCAGCTGAAGCCGGCGTTAACGTAGTTGCTGTAACAGACGATGCTTACTTTGGACTGTTCTTCGAAGATTCCATTCATGAATCCCTGTTTGGCAAACTTGCCAACATTCATCCACGTGTGTTGACCGTAAAAGTGGATGGTGCAACCAAGGAGGAGTTCGTATGGGGCTTCCGCGTTGGATTCATTACGTATGCCCATGAAGATGCAGCCGTTCTGCATGCATTGGAACAAAAAACTCTCGGTATTATCCGGGCAACGATCTCCAGTGGCCCGCATCCTTCCCAGACTTTTGTACTGGATGCGCTCAAAGCACCGGAGTTTGAAGCACAGAAACAGGAGAAGTTCGAGATTATGAAAGGCCGCGCCAATAAGGTAAAAGCCATTCTCGATAGCGGCAAGTATGGAGATGCATGGGACTATTATCCGTTCAACTCTGGTTACTTCATGTGCCTGAAGCTAAAAGAAGTTGGCGCTGAAGAACTTCGAAGCCATTTGCTGCACAAATATGGTGTGGGTACAATCGCGCTGGGTGAATCGGATCTGCGAATCGCCTTCTCCTGTATTGAAGAATCCGGATTGGAAGATCTGTATGAAACCATCTATCGTGGAGTTCAGGATCTGCAGACGACTTAGTTAAAATACCGTAACAAAGTTACAACAATCTCAGTAGCTCAGGGGAAACAGGATCATGTCTGTACCCTGAATGATATAAGAACCCTTTGTATAACGGCGACGTTTCATGTCTCTGGATATACAAAGGGTTCTTTTGTGTTTTGCAACTCGCATGATACTACTCCACTCCCCCGGACAGCTGCCCAAAAGCTCTAATTTCTGACTTTACCGGGCATCGGCCCAATCAGCCTACCCCCACGGCACATAATATACGATGTACGCAAGGGCGTGCCAAACAACCACTTGAAAGGGGAATGACCATGTCTGGAGTTGAAGATACAAGAGGCGGTTATGGATGCGGCGGTTACGGCGGAGGATTTACAAACACAGGTGCCATTCTCGTTCTGTTCATCTTGCTCGTGATCATCACTAAATCGTTCCTCTGTTAGTACCAATACACACTTGCGAGAGAACCAAGTGATCTGATTGCATGATTCCATTACAGCACAAAGAAGGGTATTCCGGGACACAGCCCGGCATACCCTTCTTTTGTTATTTTTTGTACCTCTCACTGATGAACCCAATGTAATAATCCGAGTTGGTCAGGTGTCCGATCGTTTACTCGTCCTCTTCTTCCTTCAACCACTTGTTACCTTGCGAACGCCGCATGATCACAATCACCAGTATACCCAAAATAAGTGCTACTCCGGTGACAGTCAGTCCACTTGCTCCGGCAGCCAGCATAGGCAACCACATAAGCAATGCAGCCAGTGCGTGCAGATGGAATATGAATCCCAACACCTGAGAACGACGACTCTCACCCGAGATTGGATAGATCATAATCCAGAACGATTCACTATGACTGCGACGCAGCGCACCTAACTGAACACCTGCAAGCAACAGGAAGAACAGATACACCCCGACACCAAAGTAGCTGCCTGCTGTCCACCAGGATAGCAACATGCCCAGTACAATTAAGCGTAACACGATTGAGAACACTTCGGTTCGAATAAACGTTTTGGTTATCAAGTAACGGTAAGCTTTCCCTGCATTCCAGGGAAGACCGCTCCCCCATTTGCTAAGCCAGCGACGCGAACTTACTTTCTGCCCAGATGAAGGCACATCCACAAACCAGCCAAGCGTCCGCATAACCCTGCCAGCCTGACCCTGCTCTACCTGGATCAGTCGTTCCCACGCTACCCGATGTTTCACCGGTATACGCAAGGCGACGATGTAGACAACAGCCAGCAGCAGCAGGAACCATACGCTCCGCTGCGGTGGTTGCCATAACCAGGCGCCAACCGCCAGCACAGCCAGTGCCCATCGCAAGAGACGGTATCCTCTTGCTGCCCCGACCTGAACCATTCTTAGCTCTTGCCACGCTCCATAACTGGACAACCCTTTCCACAGCAACAGGAATACGATGAACCAGCCAAATGGCCGTGCATCCAGATCTGCTCTGACATAGAGCGGCCACAGTGTAACAAATACAAGCAGCAATCCCAGAGTTTTATAGATGATGCCCCGGGCAAAGCTGTTCTTCAAATATTCCTGCATCCGGTATTCCTGTGGTCGCAGGAACACAATATCTGCCGGAAGCAGATATGTACGATAACTGCTAAACAGCACTAGCGGTGCCAGCAGCAGTAATGCAACCCAGCGAATCGGAAATTCTGCCGGAATGTTCTGGACAAACGATGTATACCAGGCGGAGAACGCAATGACGAGAAATAAAAAGACCATAGCTACACCGCTCTGGATCACATAACCCAGATAAGGAAGAATTCCGTTCCAGAATCCTGTGCGTCTTTGCTTCCATAGCAGCTTGAGATCCATGCTCAATCCCTGCCTTGTACGAGGGAATAGAACATGTGCTCCAGCGTGGCATCCGATTCCCCGAATTGGGAGCGCAGTTCATTCAGCGTCCCTTGAGCAATAACCTGCCCACGGTGCAGAACGATAAAACGGTCACAGTAATTTTCAATCGTGGACAGAATGTGTGAACTGAGCAGGATGGATGATCCCGAAGCTTTCATCTCCAGCATAAAATCAAGCAAAGAGCGAATACCCAGCGGGTCCAGTCCCAGGAAAGGCTCATCAATGATATACAGTGGTGGTCCTGCCACAAAAGCACACATGATCATAACTTTTTGCCGCATCCCCTTGGACAGGTGAGTCGACAAACTTGTACTTTTCTCATTCATACGGAACAGTTCCAGCAGTTTCTCCGTACGTTGTTTGAAGTCAGCCTCCGACACATTGTACGCTCTTGCCGTAAATTCCAGATGCTCCATCACCGTCATCTCATCATACAGTTCGGGTGATTCCGGTACAAAGGCCATAGCCGATTGGTAGATCTGCGCATCCTCGTCCCGCTTTTTGCCCATCACTCGTACTTCGCCCTGTTGAGGGGTCATCAAGCCGAGGATATGTTTCATGGTTGTACTTTTGCCAGCACCGTTTAAGCCGATTAGTCCGACCATCTCTCCACGTCCAACTTCCAGATCGATGCCGTGAAGGACTGGCCTTTTGGCACTATAACCTCCGCTTAACCCGCTGATTTGCAGAACAGGCGATTGAACGTTTTCCATCTATCCCTGCACCCCTTTCGTCAGATTCTATTCTTCGGAGCGTGGCGTTTTGTCTTTACTCCACTTGGGTGCTCCTTTGTTTTTACGATCCTGGTCGCGCTCCGTACGGCCTGTATTACCCGTTGGTTTGCTACCTGCTGGACGCGAACTGGAGATTGTAGCTCTGGTTCCCCCATTACGATTGCCCTGACCTGGTTTGCGATCTCTGGATTGTCCTGGTTTTCTGGAGAACGAATGTCCCTCAGGCCGCGTGTCCGGACGCGGATCAGCCTCCAGTACTTTACCGCCAAAGAGTACACGTTCTGACAGTTCGATTCCGAGTTCGCGTGCGAATTTACGCATAATAAAGATCTGTGTTTCATCCACAATGGACAAAACGATACCCGAACGTCCCATCCGGCCTGTACGACCTGCACGGTGAACATAGTGCTCCGAGTCAAAGGCAGGGTCATAGTTAATGACCATTGGCAATCCTTCGATATCCAAACCTCTGGCAGCGACTTCGCTGGCAATCAGCAACTGAAGTTTGCCATTACGGAAGGCAGACAATACGTTACTACGGGTCACTTTGTCAGCATCTCCATACAGCGCAGCAGCGGACAAGCCCAGATGATTCATTTTTGCTTCAACTTCACCAATATCTTCGGTTGCATTCACAAATACGATTGCCCGATCCGGATTGTACTGTCTAACCAGACGACGTAGCATGTCAATTTTGTTGCGGTTTTCTTCTACAAAATAATAATGCTCAAGGCCCGCAGCCGTAGCTCGATCCGGTTCAATTCCGATCTGAACAGGCTCTTTCATCTCACGCTTTGCAAGTCCAGCCGTGTGCTCATCAATGGTTGCTGACAGGAAGATCAGCTGACGGTCCCGCAATGCACTCTTAAGTACAAAGTTCACGTCACTTACGCCGCCAAGTTGGAACACCTGGTCTGCTTCATCGATAACAATCGTAGAGACGTTGTGCATTTTCAGTTTTTTGAGTGTAATCAATTCCTTCAGTCGTCCCGGTGTACCCACAACCAATTGGGGATGCTCACGCAGCTTCTCGATCTGACGTTTAGCCGCAGCGCCACCAATTAGACCCAATACGCCGATCTTACGTTCTTCCGCATAACGCTGCGCTTCACGTACAATTTGCATCGCCAGCTCTTGTGTAGGTGCAATAATGAGTTTCTGCGTGCCTTTGATATCCATTTTGATGGATTGTAACAGTGGCAACAGATATGCCAGCGTTTTTCCTGTTCCCGTCTGGGATTTGGATACGACATCTCGGCCTTCCAAAATAACCGGGATCGTCTGAGCCTGTACAGGTGAAGGTTCGTTAATGCCATGTTTCGCCAAAACGGCCTCCAGATCCTGTTCCACGCCAATTGAAGCAAATGTTTGATTCGTCATGTATGTCCATCCTTTTAATTTATTCATTTTGATGTTATATAAGTTCAACTAATGAGTAATTACACTGACACTACGAGGACAGAACAACCTTCCGATCACTGTTATCCCCAGATTTTTTTGATTCCTTTTTTTCAAAAGGAAAAATCCGGGGATAAAGGTGCACGCTTCGCTTCTTCAGGTTATTTCTGTCCTCTCCGTTATTGTGTAAAAGTTTAGTTGAACATATAAGTTGCTTGTATATTACCGAAGCCTGTCATCACATTACCTTTCATTATATGCGAAAAAAGCCTGTGTACCAAATCTTATTCCAGAATTGTATGTATACACGCCAAAAAAAAGAAAAGCCCCTCGGCGGAGCCTTTCTTTCATTCCGTATATGATGCCTCGTATCACATTTACTTCTGATTCATTACACCGTGCGACAATCGATCTGCAAGACGAGGAAATAGCTGGTATAACCATATGCAAGCAGAAGCAAGTCTCGGCAGATTCACTTCTTCCTTGCGCTTTTTCATCGCCCGAATCATATGACCCGCAACGTCTTCCGGTTTCAACATCATCCAGCGTACATTATTCACATAATTGCCAGAAGGGTCAGCCCGATGGAAAAATGGTGTATCAATCGGACCCGGATTAATCGTTGTCACCAGGACGCCAGTCTTGCGAAGCTCTTGACGCAGCGCATTACTAAATCCGAGTACAGCATGTTTCGTAGCTGTATAGGAAGCAGATTTGGCTGTACCGATTTTGCCAGCCATGGAGGCCACGTTCACAATCTGACCTTTGCCACGTTCCAGCATTTGTGGAAGCACTGCTTTGGTACAGCGGACAATGCCCATGTAATTAACGTCCATCATCTCATCGAATTCCTGTACAGACATCTCTGTCATCGCTGCGAATTTCCCGTAACCTGCATTGTTCAGCAAAATGTCGATTCGTCCGTATTTATGCAATATCGCATCCACAGCTGCCTGAACCTGCTCACTATCCGTAACATCAAGTGTGAGTATTTCATGCGGCCCTTTCAGCGAGGCACCAATCTCTTCCAGCTTGTCCCGTGAACGGGCAGCCAGAATTGGGATGGCTCCTTCTTCTATCAGCATCTGCGCACACAGCGCACCGATACCACTCGATGCACCTGTGATAAACACTACCTGATCTTTCAGCATCCGTGATGTCCTCCCGTATTGAACACATATTGCCTTTTGAGGCGTATGGTTCTATTCTACGAGATCATGACCTGAATATCCATCTCACCAATGCCGTCCATCAGCAAAGGAATGCTCAGTGCTTTCGTTGCACTAAATGTAGTCAAATGTTCGGACTTCATCACTTGTGGAGGTGTAATATCGACCACAACACCCTGGTTTGACAGGATGGTGCTGGCATTACCACTGATCATATTCCCCAGTTCGGAAATCGCACTTTTGCTCATTTCATCCATTTCTGTAATGACAAAACCGCCCATCATCGCAGATACAATTTTCAATGCAACTTTTTCATTAATTCCAAATACAATGTTTCCGCTAAGTTGTCCGGTCATTCCGATTACGATCCAGACATGGTCTGCAATGTACTCTACATTTTTCACGCCAAGACTCCCGGTGGAAGGCGAAACCTGGATGAGCTGTTCGAATACGTTCCGTGCCGATTCCAGGAAAGGATTAATCACTTCCGCTTTCACTGTCTATGTCCCCCTCGCACTGGGTTATTGGTCACACACCAAAAGTCCCATATTCATTAAATTTATTATACTTTATCACGTACAAGAATTCATTAAGAATTCGTTAAACCATGTGTACTATAATTTATCGTCATCCGTGGGGCAAATGTTTATAGCTGATTCTAGCGAATAAACAGCGCTTTTCACTTCTTTTGCAGAAAGCTTTTCGTTCATTGTGCGTGGCAAAAGGCATTTAGGACTTTATTACTGCTTTTTCACAATTGTAAAAAAAATCAAATTCTTGTATTCGCGTTTTTTTCACAGTCTCTTGAACTACTTTTGATCCTGATAATTACCTTCATTGCTCTGCTGTCCTGAATCACCTATAATTTAAGATAACGGAACAATAACCAGTTACGGGATTACATCACACCAAACACTACATAATCAAGAAATTTTGCCTGCAAGGAGGTCACCTATGAACATAAGCCAACTGGAGACACTAATTACCATTTCCAAAACGATGAGCTTCCGCAAAGCGGGAGAACTTCTGAACCTGACCCAGCCTGCCGTCTCGGCCCAGATCAAAAGTCTGGAGGACGAATTCAGCACCGTTCTTGTGGATCGGAACCAACCTGTTACCCTGACAGATCGTGGGCAGGTATTCCTGGAGCACGCTGAACGGATGCTCGACATCGTTGATGAGTTAAAACAAAAATTGTCCGATCTTGATGAAACGCCTCAGGGACGTATCGTATTAGGCACAACAACTTCCATTGCTATTCAGATCTTGCCAAGGGTGTTATCCTATTTCCAAGATCAATTCCCGCTGATCAAAACCAGTATCCAATCCCTTCCGTCATCACAGATCTATACCCAGGTCGAAAATGGTCTGGTTGATATTGGTATCGGTTATCTCACTGAGCGTAATCCCAACCTGAATACATCTGTGCTGTACTATGACACATTTGAACTCGTGGTATCTCCTTCCCATCCGCTGGCGAAGAAAAAACATGCTGCAGTGGATGTGCTCCGCAGTACACCATTGATTCTGCTGTCCCCTGATACCGTAGGACGAAGGTTTACGGAAACCATCTTCAAGAAACATAATATTGAACCTAATATTGTAATGGAGTTGTCGAGCAGCGAAGAAGTGAAACGGATGGTCGAGATTGATCTCGGGGCAGCTGTCATCTCCAAACAATCTGTTGCGCATGAGCTGCGTCAAGGTACATTGCGAATGATACCCTTAAGTGAGCTGGAGGTCAGTCACCCTGTAGGTGTTATCTATAAGTCCAGTCGGTACCTTAACTCAGCGATGCAGCAATTCATAAGTGACCTCAAAGGTATGCCGGAAACCCAATTCATCAGTTCAGAATGACAATGAGCCATGAGAAAGGAAGGATTCCATATGAAATTCGATCTTCACACACATCATTTTCGTTGTGGTCACGCAGACGGCAACATCCGCGATTATATAGAGGCAGGTATTAAGGTAGGACTTCAGGCCATCGGAATCTCGGATCATACGCCATACTTTGGCAGTGAGCTTGAGCAGGCATTTCCCCGGATCGCAATGGGTAAGTCTGAATTGCAGCATTATGTGGAAGAAGTCCTTGCTTTGAAAGAAGAGTACGCTGGTAAAATCGATGTACTGCTCGGCATTGAATCCGACTACTTCCCTGCTTATGCAGAATTGTACCGTACCACACTGGGACAGTATCCTTTTGACTATATTATTGGTTCAGTTCATCATACCGAGGATGTGAGTATCTTCAACAAAACCCGTTGGAATGGTCTAAGCAATGCTCGCAAAGTTGAAGTGAAAGAAAGCTATTATTCATTAATTCGGGAATCGGCTCGCAGCGGTATGTTCCAGATTCTTGGACATATTGATGCGATGAAAGGAAACTATCCACCTTTCTCCGAAATTATCGCTGATCAGGCCATTGATGAAACGTTGCAGGTCATTGCAGAATCCAACGTAGCGATCGAAATTAACACATCTGGCAAAACCAAACTCAGCGGTGGCTGGTATCCCTCGGATGCCATTCTGGAACGCGCCCATCATTATGGAGTGAAGGTGACATTTGGATCGGACGCGCATAAACCACAGCGGGTGGCAGACGAGCTGGATGACGTTCGTACACGTCTCAAGGAGATCGGATTCACCGACTGGGTGTACTTCAAGCAGAAACAGATGCAGGTTGTGCCACTGTAAAAAATATAGAACCACAGAGAAACCCCCACAGCGTTAACAAGCGCAGTGGGGGTTTTGGGTTTAATTCTAAATAAAAAAATATTATATAAGTTCAACTGAACATTTACACGATAACGTAGAGGACAAAAATAACTTGAAGAAGCGAAGCGGTCGCCTAAAAGCTTTCTGAAAGAAAGCTGCATCGGAAGCATACGCTATCCCCGGATTTTCCCTTCTAAAATATGGGAATCAAAAAAATCCGGGTATAACAGCGATCGGAAGGTTATTCTGTCATCGGAGTGGCCAGTGTAAATATTCCACAGTTAACTTATATGGACAAAAAAAATGAACCCGCTCGCGCGGGTCCCAACAGCATTATCTATTATCAAAAAGGGGGTCATGAGATAAGTTTACCCCCTGTCTGTTAGAGTTCAATTGCAGCTATATTTCAATTGTGTAACAAATGATTGAAGTTCGATTCATTCACGTTTGACTACTCTATGTCATTGCGGCTTGTCAGATACCAGGGTTTGCAGGTCTTTTTCCTGAAGCGGTCTGACGTATTGTTCCCGGTACATACTGTACACTTTAACATCCATCAGGGATTCTGATCCCTCGTCATCCTCATCATTTAGTCCGAACGAGGGAAGACTCCGCTCATAGGACATCCCTATTTTGCTTAGCACCCGTTGTGAAGATACATTGGCCTCATAACAACGTGCTTCCACCCTCCCCAGATGAAGATCGTCAAATCCAAACTGCAGCAGCCGCTGTACCGCCTCGGTAGCCACACCCCTGCCCCAACAGGACCTGTTCAGGATATAACCAATCTGTGCGGTACCATTCTGATCATTCCAGTGCTGGAATGAGGTGATCCCAATCACCTGTTCTTTGCCTCTCCAGCAGATCCCATAATGTAACGAATCCAGCTTGGCGCTGCTGCTCCGTATCTGGTTCAATAACCGTCTCGCTCGGATTGGCGTGGGCTGGCTTCCCCTATTCACATATCTTATGACTTGAGGATCGGAAAAGAGTTCCGATAATGTGCTGTAATCACTTTGACGTAATGATCGCAGGACAAGCCGCTCTGTCCACAAAGCCGGCAGACCTTGAACCAGCATTTTTCGGGTAAGCATGACAATCGCTCCTTTTGCCTAAACGGGCTCTAGTCCGGTAAGACAAGCATGCTCTGATGATGATCCGGCGTAATACCATTTGAACTGATCCACGAACTTTAGTATTCGCATTTTAGTATTAATATATTGCATCATTCAATTCCTCACGCTAAAAGGTCCAGATGCTGACTACTCCTGCAGCCCGCGATAGATACCCGTACGAATCTCACGAATATAGAAATCCAATGCAGGAACATTCGCCGACTGTGCAACCTGTACTTCTCGCTCAATATCATAAGGCACCCGCACGAATTGAACATTGAACGGGGTATTGTTATCGTTGCTGTCTTCACCCTCCAGAATACAGTAGGAAGCTTGGGGAAGATCGAGTGGATTACCAACACTCCCTGCATTAAACAGTAACTTACCGTTCATATACTGCAAGTATGCGTTATGCACATCCCCATAACCTACAACATCTGCAACACCTTGCTCAGGCTCATCAGCCGGAGGATCAAACATTGCCAACCTCTTTTCCATCGCGTCCCACGGCTGTACACGATGGTATACACTTTGAGGTGAAGCATGGACCAGACGGATGGTGCGACCGCTCAGTTGAAATTGATGGCTGAAGGGCAGGCCCGCCAAGTACGCCAATCGTTCCTCACCCAGCCGCTCTGCTTGCCACGTAAAGTTCTCGTTGTCTTGGTTAACCGCAACCAGTTCATCCCAATTGCCACGGATAACAAGTTCGCACGTCGCTCTCACCTGATCCACAACCTTGACCGGTTCTGGCCCCTTGCCCACGAGGTCACCAAGACAAAAGATTCGCTCCACGCCACGACTTCGGATATCTTTTAACACTGCTTCCCAGGCAGTCATGTTGCCATGAATGTCGGATATAATCGCAATTCGTTCCATCTGGATAACCTCCATTCATGTTGAATCCTTTATGTTTTATATTCATCTTATATTCTTTTATGTGGTTGATCCTTTAAGCTCAAAAATCGTTAATTCTGGTCTGCACAGAAAACGAATGGGCAGTTGAGTCATGCCAAAACCACGATTCACATACACAGGCATCTGTGTCTGGGTGGTGTAATATACCCCCTGGACATCCGTGTAATACAATCCTTGAACATACTTGTGTGAACCTCGCGGAGTTGTCAGTGCCCCGATCCAGGGAAAACGTACCTGTCCACCATGGCTATGACCGGAAAGTTGTAATCCGAAACCATAGGGAGTGGCAATGTCGGCATAATCCGGTTCATGCATAAGTAACAATTTCCACACATCATGATCCAATCCCTTAATGGCTTGGGCAGGATCAGGCCTGCCCGTAAGTGCGTCATCCAGACCAGCTATGGCCAGACGTTCGCCCCCTTGTTCAATCACCACATGTTCGTTCCGTAACAAAGTGAATCCAGCTTCACGGAACATGGTTGTCACTTCATTCTGCTGTCCGCCCCGATAATCATGATTCCCCAAAACAGCAAATTTGCCATACTTCGCTTGCATGGAGGCGAGTACCGGAATACATTCACGCATCGGCTCTGCTTCCCTCTCAACTATGTCTCCGGTAAAACAAATCAAGTCCGGTCGCTGCTCCTCAATCGTTGCTGCCAGCTTCTTCAGCTCTTTCACCCCGGTATGAAAACCAAGATGGGCATCGCTGAACTGAACGACACGCAAACCGTCAAATGCCTTTGGAAACTTCGGAAGTTTCAACTCCACTTGCTTAATCTCCAGACGACGCGGTTCCCATAACCAGGCATAACCTCCTGTAAGCAAACTGGCACCCGCCGTCATCAAAACCATGCGCAATAAGAAACTTCGGCGAGAGGGATCATGATCCTTTTCTTCCCCAGGAAACACAGACTCTTCTGCACCTGATGCTTTGTGCGAGCGCTGGGACGGCGAGTTGTTGCTGCCCTGACGCGGTGTCTCTGCCATATCTCCCCCTCCTTCTACGCTCTTAATCCATCCCCTTAGTATATCATATTCTGCATGGGTAGCCCGGTTCCTCTGCTTCATTACAAAAAGAAGCCGGGATCTCCGGCATGTTGCTGCACGGGATCACGACTTCTTCTAAGTTGCAGATTACACTTCTGCACATGTTATGACGAGACTATACACCCAACCAGCGTTTGAACATATGCTTGGTCGTTTGTTTGTTCATTTCGGCAATGGAGGTTGTCAGTGGAATGCCTTTTGGACAGGATTGCACACAGTTCTGTGAGTTACCACAGCCCTCAATGCCTCCGTCTTCCATCAACGCTTCCAGACGATCGTCGGCGTTCATCTCCCCTGTTGGGTGAGCGTTGAACAGGCGCACTTGGGACAGTGCTGCTGGACCGATAAAGTCTGTTTTCTCATTGACGTTCGGACATGCCTCCAGACATACACCACATGTCATGCATTTGGACAGCTCATATGCCCACTGACGCTTCTTCTCAGGCATCCGTGGACCTGGACCGAGGTCATAGGTACCATCGATCGGAATCCATGCTTTTACTCGTTTCAGGGCGCTAAACATCCGGCTACGGTCGATGACCAAGTCACGAACCACTGGGAATGTCTTCATCGGTTCGATACGAACAGGCTGTTCGAGCTTGTCGATCAGGGCTGCACATGCTTGACGTGGCTTGCCGTTGATGACCATGGAGCAGGCACCGCAGACTTCTTCGAGACAGTTGGAATCCCAGCACACGGGAGCAATGGATTTGCCATCTGTATTGACCGGGTTCCGCTGAATCTCCATCAGGGCGCTGATCACATTCATGTTGGGACGGTACGGAAGCTCAAACTCTTCGTTGTACGAAGATGACTCCGGGCTATCCTGACGGGTGATGATAAACTTGACGGTTTTGTTGGCTGTAGCTTGTTCCGCCATATCGTAGTCCCCTCCTCTGGTGACGATGATTGGTGTTGCTGATGCGCAAAGTTAATCTTTTGGTGCACGGGTGGCGCTCCGTCAGCGGAATGCCCCTCTGATCGCTGTTATCCCCGGATTTTTTTGATCAACCCTTCCCAGGGTTAAAATCCGGTGATAAAGGCGAGCGCTTCGCTTCTTCTGGGCATTTCCGCTTCCTCCGCTACGTTGTGCACTGGGTCACTTTGCTGGAAACTGCACTCCAATTCATTGTGGATTGCGGTAATTTTAAATATGCAAGCTTTGCAAATGCGTTGCTTGCTTATGAACAGGTATTTTGGCTTCCTCTGCTGCTTTGTGCACACAGAGTACCTTCGCTGAGAACCTTCACTCCATCACTTTGATGGCAGTAACTTTGAAGAAGCTTTGCTTCTCCAAAGTTCTCCTGCCTCTCCGTTCAGGTGTTTAACTATTCATTGCATGAATAGTGTGACACTTCTTAATCTTTGGAGTAATCCCGGATACGTGGTGGGATCAGGGATACGTCTACTGGCTCGTACGAGATTTTCGGGCCTTCCTTCGACCAGCTTGCGATGGTCGTTTTCAGGAACTCTTCATCATTACGTTCCGTGAAATCCGGTTTGTAATGCGCGCCGCGGCTTTCGTTACGCAGCAGTGCGCCCAGTGTCATTGCTTCTGCCAATTCAATCATGTTCCACAGTTGGCGAGTGAATGCTGCGCTCGGGTTATTCCAACCAGAGCTATCATACATGTTGATTTTGCCATAACGCTCTTTCAATTCCTTGATCTTGCCAATCGTGGCTTCAAGCTTGTCGTTGTAACGCACAACCGTCATGTTGGCTGTCATCCACTCGCCAAGCTCTTTATGAATGACATAGGCATTTTCCGTGCCCTGCATTTTCAAGATGCCTTCGTACTTGTCGCTTTGTTGTTTGGTGTGTTTCTCAAATACGGAAGATGGGATATCAGCGGACGATTTTTTAAGTCCTTTGATATATTCAGCCGCTTTTGGTCCAGCCACCATACCACCATAGATCGCAGATACCAGTGAGTTTGCACCCAGACGGTTCGCACCATGGTATTGATATTCACATTCACCAGCTGCGAACAGCCCCGGAATGTTAGTCATTTGGTTGTAATCTACCCACATGCCGCCCATGGAATAATGGACTGCCGGGAAGATTTTCATTGGGATTTTACGCGGGTCATCACCCATGAACTTCTCATAGATCTCAATGATTCCGCCGAGTTTAACATCCAGTTCCTTCGGATCTTTGTGCGACAGATCGAGATAAACCATGTTCTCGCCGTTCACACCCAGACCCATATCCACGCAGACGCTGAAGATTTCACGAGTCGCGATATCACGTGGAACCAGGTTACCGTAGGATGGATATTTTTCTTCAAGGAAGTACCAAGGTTTTCCATCTTTGTACGTCCAGATCCGTCCACCTTCACCACGCGCGGATTCAGACATGAGACGCAGCTTGTCATCCCCTGGAATGGCTGTTGGGTGAATCTGAATGAACTCCCCGTTGGCGTAATTTACACCTTGCTGATAAACCGCACTTGCCGCTGTACCTGTGTTAATTACAGAGTTGGTCGTTTTACCGAAGATGATCCCCGGACCACCGCTCGCCAGAATAACCGCTTCTGCCGGGAAGGTCTGTACCTTCATCGTTTTCAGATCCTGAGCCACGATCCCGCGACATACGCCTTCATCATCCAAAACCGCCTGCAGGAACTCCCAGTTCTCATATTTCGTAACCAGGCCCGCTGCTTCCCAGCGACGTACCTGCTCGTCTAATGCATAGAGCAATTGTTGTCCTGTTGTCGCTCCGGCAAACGCCGTACGGTGATGCTTCGTTCCACCGAAACGACGGAAATCAAGCAAACCTTCCGGTGTCCGGTTGAACATTACGCCCATACGGTCCATCAAGTGGATGATGCCAGGTGCTGCTTCGCACATCGCTTTAACAGGAGGTTGGTTCGCAAGGAAGTCACCGCCGTATACCGTATCGTCAAAGTGTACCCATGGGGAGTCACCCTCACCCTTGGTATTTACCGCTCCGTTAATGCCGCCTTGTGCGCATACAGAGTGGGATCGTTTAACAGGAACCAGTGAAAATAAATGAACATGGACTCCGGCTTCAGCCGATTTGATCGCCGCCATCAATCCCGCGAGACCGCCGCCCACAATAATTACATTCGTTGATGCCATTGCTGTTCACTCCCTTATAAGTCAGCATTTATACGCTAAATGCTTAAATTAGAACTGTTTTTACTGCGTCAATCATCGAAGTAGCCGTTTGGAAATCAATGCTCCGGAAAGCAAATAGTGAAGCAATAAACATGATGGAAACAATAGCGAACAAGCTCATACATACGTAAGAGGATACACGTTGCGCACGCGGACCAACCGTAATTCCCCAGCTAACGAGGAACGACCACAGACCATTGGCAAAGTGATATGACGCCGCAACCACACTGATCATATATATCGCAAAGGTTATCGGATTCGTCACCGCATCATGTATGACGCCGCCAATCTCTTCATGGGATACATTACCCAGCGCAATCTGTACTCGCGTCTCCCATACGTGCCAGATGACGAATACAAACGTAATAATACCGCTTACCCTCTGTAACGTGTAGCGCCAGTTGCGCTCATTACCGTAACGCCCAACATTAGGCTTGGCCTGATAGGCAATGTAAAGACCATAAACACCGTGATAGAACAACGGCAACCAGATAAGTAATGCCTCGATCACAATAACAAGAGGCAAACCGTTCAGAAATGCAACGGCACCGTAAAAAGCTTCTTTGCCGCCTTCAACTGCCGTGAAGTTCGTCACCAAATGCTCAACAAAAAACAAACTGAGCGGAATGACGCCAAGCAAGGAGTGCAGCTTTCTGGAGTAAAACCCTTTCATAAAATGTCGATCCCCTTTCGCTAAATACAACGTTTTCATAAATGATTTCACTTATCATGACACGAATCCTTTTCCATGAAAAGGTTCGACAAATTGTTCCGTTTTCCCCAGGTGTGAACAACTTGTGTCACGGTTCATGTTACTCCTTTTTTTCTTATAAGGGAATTGCAATATAATTATTAAATGTTATAACCTATAGGTATAAGCAGTGAAACATTGGGTTTACGGGCTATACAACATGGAAAACGATTGAGCAAGGGCAAGAATCACATTCATTGAAAAGAGGTTATTGTTCATGTTTGAGGAGTTAAATGCATTTGCAGCGGTCGTGGAGCAGTCCAGCCTCAACCGTGCATCCAAGTTACTGAACTTGTCCCAACCCGCACTCTCACGCAAAATTGCCAAATTGGAGGATGAACTCGGGGTTGCCCTATTCCACCGCCGTGGCAAACGGCTGGAGTTAACAAGTGTGGGCCAGTTCACCTATACCTACGCTGTAGAACAGAAACAGCAGCAACAGAAGTTCCTCACCATGCTGGCCCAGTATAAAGACGAAGAACAGAGCACCATTACACTCGGAGCCAGTCTGACGACACTTCAAACTACGTTACCACCTCTCGTCAATGCCTTTATGGAGAAACATCCAAATGCCGAACTGAAACTGTTGACGGGAAAAACACATGAGATTGTCTCGTTTGTGCGTGATAAAAAAGCCGATGTGGGCATTGTCGCCTCCTCCATCAGCGAAGTGGGGCTTAACTGTGTGCCGCTCTTTGACGATCACCTGGAACTGGTTGTGCCACTTACACACCCCTTGTCCGGTAAGGAAGCCGGGATGGAGCATTTGCAGGATCTGCCGATGATCACGTTCTCCAAAGGCACCTGGTACCGCAAATTAACGGACGACCTCTTCCAGCGCTGTGCCGTGATGCCGGATATTCGCATGGAGATTGATTCCTTCGAAGCGATCATCCGACTTCTGCCTTCCGCCAAAGCTGCTGCTCTATTGCCCAAGTCATATCTTCGTCCACAATTGCTCGCGGACAATGATCTTGTTTCTGTTCATTTGCCTCAATTACAGCAGACCCGCAGAACAACCTGTATGATCTATGGGGAAAAAGAGGACCTCAGCGAGACCTCCAGACAATGGGTCAAGGAGACGGCTGCACTCTTTACAGCAAAGGCGCCATTGCCCTCACGGAGGACTACGACGCCTTAGCCTTGATCTGAATCAGCCAGGTTCCAGCGCCTGGCTTCCATATTTAACTCACGATAATTATCAGCTCTCTTGGCTGATAACCTCTTCTTCAAATCGGTCGATATCTGCATTATTACCAATAATGACCATGATATCCCCCATTTGAAGCGAGTCCAGTGCTGTTGGAGCAATAATGACACCAGCTTCTTTCTGTAACGCTACAATGCTGCAACCAAAACGTACACGTGCATTCAGGGTAGAAAGGGTTTTGTTGTGCAGACAGGCGGGAACCTTCATCTCGACAATACTGTAATCATTGGATAATTCAATGTAATCCAGCAAGTTTGGGGTAACCAGCTGGTGGGCAACCCGAATGCCCATATCCCGCTCAGGATAAACGACACGATCGATCCCCAGTTTATCCAATGCTCGTCCGTGAAGGACGGATATGGCCTTGGCCACGACCGTCTTGACACCCAGCTCTTTTAACAGAATCGCAGTGAGAATGCTCGTCTGGATATCATCCCCGATGGCAACGATGCAGCAGTCAAAATTTCGAATACCCAGGGAGCGCAGCACTTCCTCATCTGTGGCATCGGCTACAACGGCATGGGTGACCAATTCACTCATGTCTTCGACGACTTCTTCATTTTTATCAATCCCGAGTACCTCGTAGCCGAGTTCCATTAATTCCTGTGCCAGACTGGAGCCAAACCGCCCAAGCCCAATCACCGCAAACTGCTGTGTTTTCATTGTTCTTCACGAACCCCTTATCCAATAATCATTTTGCCTTCCGGATACCTGTATAACTCTTTACCCTTTTTCTGCCCAAGTGCATACGCTAATGTGATCGGTCCAAGCCTTCCTGCAAACATCGTAAAACAGATCAGGAGTTTGCCCAAAGTAGTCAACTTCAGCGTCAGTCCGAGCGATAATCCGACAGTACCAAAGGCTGATGTCGTTTCAAATAAGATCATCATAAAACTGGCGTCTTCTGTGGTACTCAGTGCCATCGTTACAGCTATGATCAACAAGAGTGCAAGCAATGTAATGGTAAGCGCCTTGAAAATCCGTTCCTGTACGAGCCGGTAGCGGAAAAATACGATATCTTCACGTCCTCGCATCATGGCGATGACCGCGCCAGCCATAATCATAAATGTCGTTGTTTTGATCCCGCCTCCGGTAGAACCTGGCGAAGCACCAATAAACATCAGAATGATCATAAAGAACTGTGTTGCCTGTCTGAGCCCGGCAATATCTACCGTATTGGCTCCTGCTGTTCGCGGCGTAACGGACTGGAAGAATGAACCGAGAATTTTGCCACCCCAGTTCAGGCCACCCAGTGTCCGTGGATTGCTGAATTCAAATACGAAAATGACAAGTGCACCAAACACAATCAACAATCCAGTCATTAACAGTACAACTTTGGAGTGCAGAGACAGCTTCCGCGTTTTGCGGTAATCCACCAGGTCTGACAACACCACAAAACCGATACCACCAGAGACAATCAGGAACATTGCTGTAAAATTAACCAACGGGTCATACACATAACCGGTCAGACTGCGGAAATCCCCAAACATATCAAAGCCCGCATTGTTGAACATGGAGATCGCATGCCAATAGCCATAATAGATCGCCTGTCCGACTGGCATGTCGAACGACCAGCGGATGGCAAACAGTGTGCCACATATGCCTTCGATAATGAGTGAGTAGATCACAACTTTACGGATCAGCCGGACGATGCCCTCCATCGTGCTCTGGTTCATCGCTTCCTGTAGAATCAACCTTTCCCTGAGCGAGATCCGCCGTTTGAACGCAATGGCAACCAATGTGGACATTGTCATGAAGCCCAGTCCGCCAATCTGAATCAGAATCGCGATCACAATCTGACCCAGCACCGAGAAATGAGTCCCTGTATCGACCACAACCAACCCAGTGACACAAACAGCCGAAGTTGCTGTAAAGAGCGCATCAATAAATGCAAGACTGTCACCGTTACGGTTGGATGCCGGAAGCATTAACAGCAGTGTGCCTACCAATATGATGCCAGCAAACCCTAAGACAAGAATACGGGGTGGCGATAATCGCATCCATTGAACATTCAGTTTCACTTGAGTATCTTCCACCTCTTCTAAAATGAAAATAACTCCACACCCCGTGGAGCCTTCTTCATTTGAAATGCTGTTACCAAACGTTAAACAAGTATGATTCAGATTAAAACGACATATATAATGAAGTTGGAATATATCCTATTCGTTCCCTTGTTGGGCGAAAGACATGCGAATCATTGCACATTTGTTTCAAAATTATAAGCGCTGCGACGTTTGTAGACAAAACGTTTTTTGTGTAAATCGGATCGAATTCAGCCAAAAAGGGAAGAACTCAGATATGGCGACGGATGGATCAGATTCTTTCGGTCCTTTTCATTCATTTTCAAGGATTCACACCTGTTTTCGTTACATCATTGGCATTCGGTGCTTGGCCTGTGCTATGTTAACTTTAATATCCATATTAGATTAAGGAGGAACACTATTACATGAATCCCTTAGGGCAGCCTTTGCTACTCAAGGCTAACTTCAAGCGGCTGGGGTTGCTTGCGGCGATTGGCCTGATTCTATTTTTTGTATTTCAGATCTTTCCTGCTACCTCATCACAAACGACAGAGATTTCGTCCACGTCCTTCATAACCAAGGAGCAGGCGAAGCAATCCGCACGATCATTCGCAGCTTCTGTGAATGACTATAAACTGCCAAATGATGACGGAAAAACGCTGGTAACCTACCAGACACATTCGGATATCTACGGGTATATGGCCAAAACCAAACAACTTGATACCTATAACCAGAAATGGGAAACAAGCTATCCATACGATGTATTCCGCGTTCGTTTGCCTGATCAAGACAAAGGCGGATATCTTAATGTTGACGTACATATGAAAACAGGAAAAGTCGTCGGCTTCAAACGGGAACTGCCTTCTTCACTCTATACCGCCATTGAGGCGGAGCAGGTTAGTGGACGAGTGACCACATCGCAAGTACTTGCTGAAGGCAATATATCTCTGGACGAGAAACAACAGCTCGCGGCTGGCGTTCTGACCGAATTCGGTTATGAAGTGCCGGCACTTCAACTGGAGACTCGCGATGGTGAAGCGGGACTGAAGTATGTGGATTCTGAAAAAGCCATTGGAGACTCTAAGCTTGAATTGAATTTTACGTTTGAAGAGGGTGCGGTACGATCCTTCGATCCTGGCTTCTCGGTCCCTGAATCCCATACCGATTATGTGAAAGCTCAGACGCGTCAAGCCAACTGGATGACCTATGGCGGCTATGCGTTCCTGACCCTTGTTCTGGGCGTGCTGGCAATCATCTATAGCATTCTGACCCGAACACATACGTCTTTCAAACGCGGGATCATTCTCTCGGTGGTGTATTTCGCAGCTTCGGTGATTGGCACGCTGAACATGATTCCTCTGCTCCAGGCACAGGGATTCTCCAACTTCATGTTAGCGTTCCTGATGTTATTTCAGATAGGCATTACTCTGGTCATGAGTGCAACCATCTATCTATCCCTCGTTGCCGGTGACGGCATGTGGCGTAAAATCGGTCTGAACCCTTGGCCTCGTGCCAAAGAACCGGGATACGGAAAATATGTACTTCACAGTATGTATGCTGGTTACCTGTGGGCATTCATTCTACTGGGTGTGCAATCCATCCTGTTCTTCATACTAGAGCGAAGCATTGGCACATGGTCAACGACGTCAGCAGATCAATCTACATTTAATATGAGCTACGCATGGATCTTCCCGATTATGGCCTGGATGGCCGGTATTGGTGAAGAAGCCGTCTATCGACTGTTCGGCATTCGTATGATGCAGAAGATTGTGCGTAATACGTTTATCGCATGTCTGATCCCAACCATCATCTGGGCACTTGGACATACATTGTATCCGATCTATCCAGTAATCACCCGTCCCATTGAGCTGATGGTGATTGGATTGCTGTTTAGTCTGATCATGCTGCGTCACGGCTTCATTGCCGTTGTATTCGCTCATGTGATCTTCGACAGCTTGCTGATGGGACTCAGCTTGGTATTTATGGGCGATGCCCTGAATATGGCTGCCGGACTCTTCTGGATTGTACTGCCGGCCATCGTTGGATATATGGTCTACAAATTCAATCCAAAACAAAAAGAGAAGCCGTATGTTACGACTCCTCATCACGAAGTGCTGCAATAATCTGATTTGCCAACTTGTCACCAATAGATAGAGGCCGGAAGTCTTCGACGCTGGCCTCTTTTATTTTGCGCAAAGAGCCAAAATGCTTCAACAGCAGCTTACGCCGCTTCTCTCCAATACCCGGAATGGCATCCAAACGTGATGTCACCATTGATTTTCCACGCTGTTCCCGGTGGAACGAGATCGCAAAACGGTGGACCTCTTCCTGTATCCGCTGCAACAGGTAGAATTCCTGACTATCCCGAGGCAGGGAGATGACTTCCGGTGGATTACCGATCATCAACTGTGAAGTCTTATGCTTCGCATCCTTCACCAGACCACATACCGGAATAAACAGCCCCAGCTCATTTTCCAAAATATCGACCGCAGCCGAAATCTGTCCTTTACCACCATCGACCACAATCAGGTCAGGCTGGGTCAGGTTTTCTTTTAATACCCGTTCGTAACGGCGACGGATGACCTCTCTCATCGTTTCATAATCATCCGGCCCTTCAACCGAACGGACCTTGTACTTCCGATATTCCTTCTTATCTGGTTTACCATCGGTAAATACAATCATGGCAGATACCGGGTTTGTACCCTGAATATTCGAGTTATCAAACGCTTCAATACGGTGAAGCTGATCCAATCCAATAAAACGTCCCAGTCCTTCGGCAGCTTTGGATGTACGTTCTTCATTTCGCTCAATCAAACGGAACTTCTCTTCCAATGCCACTCGTGCGTTATCCACGGCCATCGTGATCATCTGGCGTTTCAATCCACGTTGCGGGATGAGCACTTTGATCTCCAACCACTCCTGTAAAGCAGCAGCAACCTGAGTTGGATCTTCCAGTCCTGATGGAAGCTTTTCAGTTGAAGCAGTTGTATCCGTTATTGGAGCATCCTCTTGCATAGTATCAGGTTGTTCACCTTCTGCCTCAGCGGAACCTCCGTAAGCTGCACGAGCCTCAGCAACCATTGGTTGGGGAGCGTTACTGTGCTCTACAGGTCCCGTCCGATCGAACTCTAGCGTAACTGCGGCAGGCACCGATCCATCAGTATCAGATACTGTATCCAAACTGTCGTTATCCGTTGCAAGATCCTTGGGCATTTCCGGTAACAAAATTTCTTGTGGCAATGCCGGATTATCGCTGTAATACTGTGTTACGTAAGACATGAAATCACTGTACGCCTCACCGTAAAACGGGAAGGTGGAGACATGGCGTTCGATCATTTTACCCTGACGCATATATAGAATCTGGACACACATCCAGCCTTTATCAATGGCAAAACCAAATACATCACGGTCTCTGGCATCGGCCATCGTAATTTTCTGTTTTTCCATCATCGCATCGATGGCGATTACCTGGTCGCGCAGTTCCTTGGCACGTTCAAAATAAAGATCCTCCGCAGCCTCTTGCATCTTACGCTGCAAATCCTTCTTGATCTCTTCGTGACCACCGCTCAGAAATGAACCAATCTCTTGGGAAATCTGGTCGTACTGCTCCTTCTCCACTTCCTTCACACAAGGGGCAAGACACTGTCCCATATGATAATACAGGCACACTTCTTTGGGCATTACACCACATTTGCGCAGTGGATACATCCGGTCGAGCAATTTTTTCGTTTGGTGTGCCGCATACGAGTTCGGATAAGGTCCGAAGTATTTGGCTTTATCTTTCAGCACACGCCGGGTTACTTCCAGCCGGGGGTGCCTTTCATTTGTAATTTTAAGATATGGGAATGTCTTGTCATCTTTGAGCAACACGTTATAACGCGGCATATGTTTTTTGATCAAGTTACATTCCAGAATGAGTGCTTCCATGTTACTGCCCGTCACAATATATTCGAAATCACGGATTTCGGACACCAGACGCTGGGTCTTTCCGTTATGACTGCCGATAAAATAAGAGCGTACGCGATTCTTCAGCACTTTAGCCTTACCTACATAGATAATGGTGCCTTCACTGTTCTTCATCAGGTAACATCCAGACATGTCTGGCAGCAAAGCGAGTTTGTGACGAATCTGCTCCAATGCCTTCTCCTGATCCTGCAAATCATTCATGAATTGATCCATAATTCTGTGAATCCTCCTTCCCGAAAAAGCTGAAATCCTCACGTTACATGAAATACTCCGACGACAGAATGACCTTTTGATCGCTGTAATACAAGAATTTTGATACCTTTTTATCAGTTAAACTAAAGATAATTCACACGAACACTACGATAACAGAACAACCTTCCAATCGCTGTTATCCCCAGATTTTTTTGATTCCCCTTTTTAAGGGGAAAATCCGGTGATAGCCTATGCTTCCGATGCAGCTTTCTTTCAGAAAGCTTTTAGGCGAACGCTTCGCTTTTTCAGGTTTTTTCTGTTCTCTCCGCTATTGTGTGAGTAATTAGTGCAATACATATTAAAAGTGAAACTCGGATAAAAATTGCAACGGCTATGCTTCTACAGTTCATTTCTGTCTTCTTCGTTAAACATGTAAATTTCCAGTTTCATTTTATATAAATAGTATACTTTATATTGTCCTATATAAAGGTATTCGACGCAAAACGCCCCCGGCATGTAAACCGGAGGCGTATGTGTAAGCCTGTAAATTATTGGTGTTTTGCGATAATTCCTTTGAGCGCATCTTTCGAGTTCAGACCAACCACTTTATCTACCGGTTGACCGTCTTTGAAGAAGATCAAAGTTGGAATGCTCATTACGCCAAAGCGGGAAGCTGATTCCGGATTTTCATCCACGTTAACTTTAGCAATTTTCACTGCATCGCCAACTTCTGTGGACAGCTCTTCCAGGATTGGAGCGAGCATTTTACAAGGACCACACCAAGGCGCCCAGAAATCAACAAGAACCGTTCCTTCGCCTTCTACTTCAGCGTTGAAGGATTGATCGGATACGTTAACAATAGCCATGAAATTGTCCTCCTTATATATACTTACGGTTTATTTTAACCTGTAACGTCGTGAACGACACTTCCAGTATAACACAGGTACGTCAAACTTGTGAATTGAACGCTGTAATGTTCATCTTCCCAACATCAAATCTTCACAATTACAGGATGTGGGATACTAACTGCAAAATCTTTACAAACGCTTTCTTTTCCAAGTATACTAAAATTACTCCGGGTTTCAGCCCCCATACGGGCAAGCTGTTTCCCCATAAGGAGGCAATAACATGGATGCAAATGTGCGGATCAACGACCCGCGTGAACATGTGAACGAGGAACCCCGCAACGATCTATTTGATCTGATCGCGGGTGTTGCCGGCATGGCCGGTCTGATGACAGTGATCTTTTTCGGTATGGTTATCTTCAAATTCCTCACTGAATAGGATGCTTCCAGGCTCACGCAGGACCAAAAAAGCCCGGTTTTCGCAACAATGCGAAAGCCAGGCTTTTTTTGGGACTACTTTAGCTTTTGATTGCAATCAGCTCAGCTTCTAAATCGTAAACTCCACCGATAATTTGAAGATTAGCCTTGTCCAGAACCATTTCGTTCAATTAGATCGGTTCAACGTTTGCCGCGCTGATTCTCACCCCGAACGGAGATAACATCCACGAATGGACGAATCCGGTCCATGAGACGCTGGCCTTTATTCATTTCCTCGCCGTCCCGGTTGGTAAAGCTAAGGTGTTTCTCAAGCCCATCCAGATTGTAATTGGACGTATAGAACGTAGGTTTACGATTCATCCGATAGTTCAGAATGGACCCCATCACATGATCCCGAACCCAAGGGTTCAGATTCTCTGCCCCGATATCATCAAAGATAAGCAGATCACAACTTTTCAAAATATCCGTCATTTCCTTCAGCTTCTGCCCTTCACTGATCATGGATTTCAGATCCTCCACAAAATCAGGCATATAAATAATGACACCCGTGTGGCCTGCAACCGCCAGTTCATGCAGCAGATAACACATCAGAAACGTCTTGCCTGTCCCGAATGTTCCTTCCAGAAACAGTCCTTGCGGAGATAATCCATTCTCCTTGGTCTCGCTAATATAACGAAGCACCTGATTTACTGCCGGAGCACGCATCCGATCCTTGCCCATAATCTCTACATCGTTGTATCCGGCACTGAGCGCACGCTCGTCCACATAGAAACTGCGAATTCGTTGCTTAATGATATGTTCATTTTGCCGGGCGATATGTTTGGAACAAGGTGCTTTTATATCTATGATTTCGGGTTTACCGTTAAAATGTTCTACTTCCAGTTTGCAAAAGTGGCCCTGAAAATCGTTAGGACAGTTGTCGAGTCCCGGACAATTCGCACAGTTCTTAGAGTCTTTAGCGTACTGAAACAGCTTGCTCAGATCGGTCATGAGCTGTGCATCTTGCAGTTCAGGATGACCTGCGCGGAATTCACGTACGTACGGATTTTCCATCAATTCCGCCGCAATCCGCCGCGATTGCTCACGAAAGGCAGGGTTCAGCTGCTGAAGCAGTCCTCCCAAGGATTCCATGGCTTCAAGCCCCCTTAATGTTTCAATATAGAATGAACAATGAAGTGTACCCCTGACCATCTTGATGGCATAGGAACTTTCGATCATTTGCAATTCTACTGTTCATTCTATAGAAAAACAACCAATAACTCAACTCATAGATCTGGTAAATAGCGTAACCCTTCCGCCACCGTACGTAATGCCTAGTTTAGAGCATACTTGCAGTTCTGTACCTTTTACTGTGTGTTCAAAAGTCTGTTTTTCGGCTCTTCAAACAACTTTTATCAGCGGCGCAAGCCGACAGTAACGATCTCGCATGAACCTGTCTGTATGTTCCATTCCTTGCTGGCAAATGATAATGTTGATGCCTCTTCTATGCTGTTGAGATGAAGTATTTCGCCCTCTTCCTCCAGTATGTTGCTCTTGTACGCCGTTTCGAATGACTGTGCATTCGCTTGCGAAGCAGCAAGCTTCAACGTGGCAGAGTCGGTGGTCATATTGAACCAGCGTAGCATGACATCGCCGGAATCCTCATTTACCTTGAGTGAGGAAAATGCTAAACCGTCTCCTTGCCATGCAAACGGTGTGTTGTTAGGTGTCAGATAACCCGTGTGTACTTCGGTTTGTGCCAGCGTCCAAGGAACCTGGAACTGATAGGCCTCGATATATGCACCTGACGCTGCACCATTGCCATCATGCGGAATGATCTCGATCTGAAATGTATGTTCACCAAGGCATTGTGCTTCAGGTGTCGGGAACAAACCCCAGTCTCCGAGTTCGCCTACAGCACGAAGCAGCGTAACCGCGATGGTGTTGCGACCATCCTGAAGGACTTCATATTCATTCAGGCCCAGATTGGCAACGACCAATCCGGCGTCCTTTTCACTCACATCCACAAAATTCTGTTGATGCTGTGTATTGCTTGGATTTTGCCACTCCGGTGCAGGCTTGTTATCACGCGTTGCAATTTCGAACATGGAATCCACATGATGAACAGCAGATACAAGATCCGTTGGGAAAAGAGCACGCACCCGATGATCCTTCGCCTGATTGTTGAAGGTTGTTTCCATTTGTACTCCTTTTCCATTACAACTCAGTGATATCACTGTACGAATCTGGAGCGGAATCATTTTAGTTGAACGCTGGGCTTTGCGATGTGGATAATAAATCAGTTCTCGCTGTTCCTGATCCAGCATCTCATCCGCAGACTCCGGTATTTCCCAATGATGAATCACTTCGAACGAGGCAGAGTACGATGTATCCTCAAGGATTCGAATCTCAGCCTGAAGTGCTTCAGTTGTCCGTGCCACTTCGTTCTCTGGCTGCTTGAACATGTATTCATTACCGATATCACCCACATTTTCGTACACGCCAAGGTCCTTATAAGTCCGGCCTGTTCGTTTGTCTGTGATTGTGAATGAACCGTTGTCTGCAATCGTGACGATCATATATTGATTTTCCATACCACGTTCACCACGCAACAGCGTAGTCGTTTTCGACGGAGTACCACTCTTAGCATCATCCGCAACGTTGACCAATGCATAGGTTTTCAGGCCAAATGCAGCTACATTCTCTGTTTCAAAACGAATACGAACGCGCCGACAGCTATACGGTTGGCGGAAGCGATCATCCGGCAGATCATAGCCGAATTGCAGACCCAGATCCTCCACCGTACATGGAATGTGGTTACCATTTTCATCTACAAGTACGCGGTCTGACAGGTCAACGGCTTTCATCTGCGTCGCCATCTCTTCCAACGTATGTCCATCCCGGAAATACAACCGAGCCGCGTCCAGTTCCATCTGAACTACACCGCTGCGTTCCCAACCCGTTGTATTAAATACCACAACAGGTCGAGCCTGCTCGCCGTAACGCTCAAATATGGAGGTATCGACAGCTGTAGTAATCTGGCTGGTGCTCTCTTCAATTAAAGCCTCTGCTACATGACGGCTCTTATCAAACCGTGTCACCATCTCGCGATGCACCTCGTCCACACTGCATCCACAGATGCTGTCATGCGGGTGATTCTGCATCAGCGTTTTCCAGGCATAGGTCAGTTGATCATGTGGATAGGCATGCCCAAGCAGATAGGCATAGGTTGCCAGGGGTTCAGCCACTTTTTCCAGGATCGTCTGGCCCAGCTGGTTCATCTGTTTCAGATACACACGAGCCGAAGCCGTGTTCACCAGAGTTCCCCAGCCATCGGTACGCTGGCTGCGCAGTTCGCCTTTGACCGTGGACAGTTCATGTTCAGACGATGCTCTCAAAGCTTCCAGATAATCCGGAAAGTTCGAGTGAATGAACTCGATATCGGGATACAATTGTTCAGCCATGCGAATAGCTTCTGGCAGGTCTCGCTGAATCGGTTGGTGATCACATCCGTTCATGTACAGCAGCTCATTGGTTGATGCATATTTCTCGGCATCTGCAAGCTTGGTTTCCCAGAACTTGCGGGCCGATTCCTCACCTACTGGAACTTCATTTCCGTTGGAGTACCAGTTGGCAAACAATACGCCGAGCACTTTCGATCCGTCTGGTCCTTCCCACATCAGCTCCGAGAAGCTTGATTCATATCCGGCATCCGATACCGTATTATTAAATCCCGTAGGCTTCACACCACGCCCAAAGAATACATTATCAATGCCTGATTGTTGCATCAGCTGCGGAGTCTGCCCAACCAATCCAAATGTATCGGGAAAGTAACCAATCTTCGAAGGGGTTCCATGACGCTTGGCGTCCTTATGTCCAACCTGCATGTTGCGCACATTGGCTTCTCCACTCGTCAGAAACGCATCCTGCAAGATGTACCATGGTCCAATCACAATCCGTCCATTGCGGATATGCTTCTCCAGTCGTTCCTTCTGCTCCGGGCGAACCTGAAGATAGTCATCGATGATAATCGTTTGTCCATCCAAATAAAAGCTTTTATAGTCTGATCCTTCATCCAGCTGATCCAACAGTGAATCGACGAGCTGAACAAGACGCATATGATGCTTCTCATACGGCAAGTACCATTCCCGATCCCAGTGGGTATGCGAAATAATATGTGCTCTCTTTTTCTTGGTCATCGTGTGATCCCACCTCTTTCATCTTGTTGTACAATCTCAACCTCATCAGGGCGATACACCGCAGTCAACTTTCCGGAAGCATCTGTGGCAAACAGCACCGAACGATTTTTTTCCAGTTGGAACGCATACGATAGACCTGTACGTTGATCTCTCACGTGAACCTCATGGTTCAAGGCAAACTCCGATACGAATACATAGAGATTTCCTCTTGGAAAACTCAGCTTCCGCCCGTAGATTCCTGCGACATCCCCGCCAGATATCCATTCCAACTCCTGTTCGATGCCAGCAATCTCAGTGGCGTAACGATACAATTCAGCGAGTGGTTCATCCCGTCCGTTTAACTCGAGCGGCAGCGGGGTCCAGATTAATTTCCCTTTGCCCAAAGGCAGAACGTGTACTTCATCTGGTGTACCAATATCGCCATGAAGCAACGTCTCCTTCGCCACCTCGGCGATACGTCGCCGTCCATAGGTCACTCGGTGATTCACTCCATTAATATTCAGCAATTCCTCCCGCTGCACGTTACCCAGACTGCGTTTGCCTACAATATGATCTGCCCGGTCAGTTGCCTTCCAGTATGCATCCAGCCCCAGCGGTCCAGTGATGAGCAGACTTGTGCCTTCCTTCTCTGTAAACGTGAGCAATTGATGCAGTGCATCGCTGTCCATATTATGCGGACTCGGCACGATAATCAGCTTAGGTGGCTGCTGCTCCAACGCTTCCAGATGATATTCGGATAACGCACGGAATGGCAATTTCAGATCATAGGACATCACGCGAGTAAGCTTTATTGTGGCATCATAGGCCAGGGCACGGTTGGAGAAGTCATTGGAATACGGGAACACCACTGCAATATCCTCCAGCTCGCGGTCTTCAAAGAGATCACGAATGCCATGCATGAATCGGCCAAAATCATAAGACACATCCGCCTCTGGCTTCTCCGTACCATCTGCACGAAGGGCTCCGATATGAGACTCATTGGCGTTATCCATATAAAAGTTGGTGTTCCAGATCCATTGCATCGCTCCTGCGCCGCCTGTCGAGAAAGCATACGCGTACTTGCGTTCGAGAATGCCACGAAGCTCTTCTTCCGTACGTTTGGCTCGCCCATCCGGGGTTTCCACATACATGATGCCCGTCTCCTGAATGAGATTTGGTTTGTTTGGCGTTTTAGCGAAAATGCCGTCCCAGATCAGATCATCGTTTAACCACCAGGAATGCACGGTTGTATAATCCACTTCACGTTCATAGAAGAACGGTGACGGACGCTGCGCACCAAGCGCTTCGTCCTGCCCAACGGTAACGAGATGATCGGGAACTATATCTTTGATTGTACTTACAAGCTCTCCAGCCCATATATTGTGCATTTCCATGGAGAAAAGACAATAATCAAGCCAGCGCGTTCCTTTTTTGGCCTTGTGCATGTCCTGTACATCAAAATTAATCTCTTCTGGCTCAGGGATGACCGCGGCTGCAAAGTTCGGAAGCTGCTTCGGTGACATGTTCCATGCCTCCTGCAACGCTTCAATCGTCTGATGCCGCTGCTCAAGCCAAGTGATATAAGCCTGCTGTTCATATGAATCCCTTGCCGAGCGTGGGCCAGCCGAGAAGATGCGCATCGGATCAAACATGGATGGCTCGTTAATCAGATCCCAGTCCACATGGGTTGTATGCGTGTGACGACTGACGATGCTGCGGATGAAACGTTTCTGTGCTTCGACACTCTGCGGGTCCAAATACGGATTCGTGCCTTCCCATGTCTCCGGTGTAAAGGAGAAGAAGGTGAACGTGACCTGTAAGCCATGCCGTTTCGCCGTTAAAATAAATGCATCAATGGCACGAAGCACATCCTCTGCCATATGTCCGTCCACCTGCATCATGTTGCGATAGGCGGTCCAGATTCCCGTCCGAATCCAGTTAATACCGGCTTTCGCCATCTGAGCCATATCTCGATCCCAAACATCAGCGTTCGGCAAAAACAGAAATTTCCGTGCCACATCGGAGGTCATGTAGGTCATGCCCACAACAGGCAGAGGACGTCCGTCTTTTACAAAATAGTCTCTGCTGCGGGTAATCACTTCCCCTTCTGCCAGCAATGCTGCATCCTGTCCCCAGAAGCCTTGACGCAAGGTTCGAACTTCTCCATCAGGTGCCTGCGCTTGGCATATGATCCGATACAGCCCACTTTCAATGGAAACCGGGAGAAGTATACGTTCGAAACGCTGCTCACCGGAAAGTTCCATCTCCAGTCGATGGCTCCATACCTTCTCCGTCGTGCCACTTGTGCGATCTTCATGCTCCACTGTTATGTCGAATGCCCACAGCTCGGATTCGGTAAGTCTATTGCCTGCTCGCTGTAAAATCTGGACTTGAAGTGTGAGTACAGCCCGTTCATCTGGCTCATACGAAGCATAATTCGTTTTCAGGGATAACTCAGTTACACCTTGCGCACAGAATTGCGCCCACTTCACAATCTCAGCAGCGCCATCCTGCGTCCAGAATGAGGTGGTCAGTGGTAAATGCACAAACATCCAGCGTGAACCAACGAAAGTCCCGCGGGAGTTTTCCCACAGAACGACCGGAGCGGCGATGCTGCGTCCGTCCTTACTCATGCCACAAAGTAATGGGTAAATCTGCGTACTCATCGGGCCGGATGAACCCATCTGATGAGGCAGATCACTTGTTTTGGTTGTATGTGGAACCAGATTCCATGTATCTGCCTTCTCAAACAGCCCCTCTTTCCCAGTGAGAAGCGGGAGCTGTTCGGATGAAGTGTAGGATTGTACGCCAGCAGAAGATACGTTCAACGCCTCATGAATATAGAGTTCCTGATGATACGCGGTCTGCTCGGACTCTACAACCCAAGCCCCATTCTCATATCGAACCGGACGTTTGAAGGGTGCGCCCCCCACACTGATCAGGCTTCCGCCCTGATGCAAGTAAGCTGCAATCTCCGTCCAGGCGGACTTGGGAAAATAGGGTGCATGCAGATTGACCAGACATCCTTCACCTGCTGTAGTCTTCAAAGTCTCTGCGAGTTCTTCGGCGTTTACAACGGTGATCTCTTCGACTGCTTTCCATGTATTCAGGGCCTCCTGAGTTGGAGAAGCACCTTCCATTGGAAACGCAGGATCAGCGAAGATAATCAGCTTTTTATCATTAGGTTGGATACTCATAACAGGCCATCCTTCATGGATTTATAGACCAACTGGGAGAACAGGCTGTTGGACCATGCAAACCATTTTCGTGTAAAAATCGTCGGATCATCAGCGTGGAAGCCTTCATGCATATAACCTGTATCCGCATCCGTCGCTTCAAGCATGCGAATAATCTCCAGTTTCTCCTCGGCAGACTGCGCAGTCAGTCCCTGCATGGATAAGCCCATATGCCAGATATAATCTGGTGGTGTGTGCGGGCTACCGATTCCTTTGGCAACCTTGCCCTCATAATAGAACGGGTTCTCTTTGCTCAGGGCAAAACGGCGCGTATTCTGGTAGATCGGATCATCCGCTGTGACGTAACCCAGATATGGAATGGACATGAGTCCTGGTGTACCCGCATCGTCCATGAGACAGTGGTTGCCATAACCGTCCGTCTCGTACGCATAGATCGGTCCAAATTCGGGATGACGATAAATCCCGTACAGCTGAATGCCGTGATCTACGTCCTGCTCCAGATCCTTCAATTCCTGCAAAAGTTCCATATCCCGGAACACCCACTCGGCAAACTCCTGCATTTGGCGCAGAGCTACAACCGCGAACATGTTGCCAGGGATATTGTAGTGGAAATCACACGCATCATCACTGGAACGGAAACCGGACCAGATCATACCCGTGTAGTTGACTGGCATGCCTTTTCCGTGATTGCGCAGGGAATCTGTTGGGATACCGTTATTGCGAGTGAAGCGATATGGAGATTGTTCCATGTGATGCTGTTCGACTTTGAACAGGTCCACAATTTTACGCATCGCTGCTTTGAAGCTTGAATCAAAAATGTCGGTCAGCTCGGTTTCCTTCCAATATAAATAAGCCAAACGTACAACAAAACATAATGAGTCAATCTCAAATTTGCGTTCCCACACCCAAGGCGACATCTCGGTCTCGTCCGTGGTATTCCAGTGCCAGTCATTCGCCGTCTCATTGAAGGCATTGGCATAGGGATCGATGTGAACATATTGGATATGACGTTTGATCAGCCCACCAATGATGCGTTGCAGGTCCTCGTCTTCTTTTGCAAACGGAATGTAATGTACTACCTGCTCCACGGAATCACGCAGCCAGGAAGCCGGAATATCTCCTGTGATAACAAAAGTCGTACCGTCCTCCATCAACTTGGTTGTTGTTTCGATAGTGTTGGGGAAGCAGTTTTTGAATAATTGAAGCAGTTTTGGTCGGTGAGCCAGTTTCTGTTCTGCTTCTTCGAGCACAGCCTGAATGGATTGTGGCAAAGCAACAGGTGGCATGGGTATTTTGGGTAATCTGAACTGTTCCATGGATGAGTGCAACTCCTTAAACAAATTGAATGGTGTAGCTATACAGGATGAAACAAAAAATTTACACGGGACCACTGCGCGGTCAGAAATATCCTCCGATCGCTGTTATCCCCAGATTTTTTTGATTCCCTTTTCTAAAGGGTAAAATCTGGGGATAAAGGCGAACGCTTCGCTTCTTCGAATTCTTTCTGTCCTCTCCGTTATCGTGTAAATTTTTAGTTGAACATGTATAGCTCAAAAATATTTCAAAAAGGTTTACCGCAGTAGCACGGTTTGTATTTGGTAAGGTTTAAAAGATAGTGTAATCTGGCCATTGGTATGGGCCAGTGGTTGGACGGGTTCTTCCAGTGCATTGGAGTGGTACGCTTGCTCAAAGGCATGCGGCCATTGCAATGTGATGGTTTCGCGTTTGCCTGATGATTCATAGAAACGAAGGACTGTTCCGTGCCCCTCCTCTGCCATTTTGATCGTATCGAGAATGACGTGATTACTATTAAAGTTAATCCAGGAGCCTGTTGCTGGACGTACAGGTGCCGCATGAGTAGTTGCATCTGCGGTTGGATCGACTCCAGCTCCTAGACTTTGGTGTACTTGATGCCTCTGTTGTACCTGCTCCATCTGTTGCACTTGCTGCGACTGTTGCCCTTGGTTCACCTGCTGTACCGTCACCTCATGATTCAGCTCGGCAGCCTGACGTACGGTGTGTGCAGTTCGCCAGTCTCCGTCATGCGGATAAAGGGAATAGGTGAATTCATGTTCTCCCAGATCGGCTGTACGATCAGGCCATTTGGGTGCACGCAGTAGGGACAAACGAATGGTACTTCCCTGCACGTCGTACCCATATTTGCAGTCATTGAGCAGGCTCACGCCGTATCCATATTCGGATACATCCGCGAAGCGATGTCCACAGACTTCATACTGGGCTTGCTCCCAGCTTGTGTTGCGATGTGTTGGACGTTCCAGTGCGCCAAATGGAATCTCAAATGTGGCCTTGGAGGTCACCACATCAATTGGGAAACCAACTTTCAGAAGTTTGTGATCTTCATTCCAGTTCACCTGTGTCTGGAAGTCAATTCGCCGTGAGTCATGATAAAAGACGATATCTTGTGTAATCACCGATTGATGAAGCTTCCAGCGGAAGCGCAAGACATCTTTCGTTGTACCCGCCAATACCAGCTTTTTCTCCAACAGTTCCACTTCGCCAGCAATCTGTTCTTCATAACGACTGTCGATATCCCATGCATCCCAGAGCGTTGGTCGATCGTGGAAGAAGTGAAGTTGATTGCCACGTTCACCCGGCTTCAGCATCTCACGCTCCGCGGTTTTATCCCACAGGCGGATGATCTCCCCACGTTTGTTGAACTGCACATGATAAAAGGCGGTATCCCATGTATCATTAAAGGTTGATTGTGCGGCAAGGGTGGTCATTTCCCGTACATTCGTTTCCCTTGTATTTTCCGGTACCAGCCAAATCGTCTTATATCCAAACGCCGGAATGTCTGTCACAAGAATAGACATGCTGCCATCCTCCCGATCCATCCGCAAGCGCTGGCCCTCTTCATCAATGCCGTAACGATCAAAGCCATCCTGCACAGGAAGTTGAACGACTGCACTGCGTTTCCAGCCCAAGCTGTTGAATACAACATAGGCTACTGAACCTTCTGGCCCCTGTGTGTTGATACCCGTTGTCAATGCTGCAACGCCTTGATTCAATCCAGTTCTACCCAATTTAAATACCTGTACATATTCCTCATTTGAAGTCACGTAGGATTCCGTAATCGCCGATCCCGGTATAATATCGTGGAATTGATTCAGCAAAATTAATTTCCAGCCGTCATGCAGATTCGAACGTACTTCAGCTTCGGCGTCCGTCTCCATATCTGGTTGAGCAAGTGTATTCCACAGCTCAGCTTCACGATACAGAACCTCCGCTTTCCGATTGTTGCGCTTATTGCGCGCATGTGTCGTGTAGGTTCCCCGATGTAACTCCAGATACAGATCGCCATGCCACTTCGGAAGTACAGGTTGCTCCTTTTCAATTCCGGCAAAGAAAGCTCCAGCTGTGCTATAACGGCTCGCAGGCTGTCCAACCATCAGGTCTGCGCGATCCACATACTCCAGCATCTCGCGTGTTACGCCACCGCCGCCATCTCCGTGTCCGTATAGAAGCATATGCTCCGGATGAGCCGCTTTCTCACGGTAGGACTGCCAGTGATCATGAATGTCCTTCGGCAGGGTGTGTTCGTTAACACCATGATTGAGGTAGGACAGGATCGGTGTGCCGTCAATACCCACCCAGTGGAAGAGATCATATGGAAACACATTTGTGTCATTCCATCCGAGCTTTGTTGTCATGAAATACTCCACATTGCCATGCTTCAAAATCTGCGGCAGGGAGGCACAGTACCCAAACGTATCCGGCAGCCATTCAATCTGTGATGTCTTGCCAAACTCCTCCATATAGAAACGCTGACCATATAACATCTGGCGAATCAGGGACTCCCCGCTTGGGATATTCAGATCGGGTTCAACCCACATGCCGCCCACCAGCTCCCAGCGACCTTCTACAATCCGCTGCTTCACCCGCGCGTACAGCTCGGGATCATGCTCCTTCAGAAATGCATATAGTAAGGGTTGGCTCTGGGAATAAACATAGTCCGGATATTCATTCATGAGTGCATCCACGGTGGAGAAAGTACGGCTCGTTTTGCGTACCGTCTCACGTACAGGCCACAGCCAGGCAATATCAATATGGGATTGTCCTACCATATGCTCCAGACCTTCCGCGTTTCCGCCAATCTCACGCACATGATGCTTCAGATTATTTTCAATCTGACGAATACCCTCTCCCTGCTCAATCTCTTCTGCTGACATGCCTACAAATTGATCCATCGCACGATACACCAGTTCTAACAGGCGAACCCGCCGAAAGTCACTTTCCGGTAGCAACACAGCCGAATCACGGACAATAATGACGGTATACATCAGACTACGAACCGCTTCATTGGGTCTCACCAGCAAGCTCGTAATTGATGTGATTGGCGGCTGAATAACCGCCTGTTGATTCAACGGGTCTACAGGTTCAGGTACCGGATCAAACATCTCGATCTCCAGTTCTGGAGCGTTTCCGACTTTGGATGGATCAAGCGTGACGTAGGTATGATTGCGGTCAAGGCCCTGATAAGAGTTCCCATTTACCCGAAGCAAGCCTTCTCCGCCTGTCTCAAATACAAGCCCATAAGGTGCTTGCTGCCATGTAGCAGGGATCTCCAAACGTGTTCTGAAAAAATAAGTCGTTCCCTGTTTGCTCGGAAAACGCTCAAAATCTTGCCCTTCGGGGTACTCACCCTGATCCTCATACTGTCCTGGCACATGATAATAAGCGCGGGTAATGCCCCAGCTGCGCAGCTGTAATTGCTCCAGCCACTGATGTTCGGACAACTCGCGAATAAATCGTCTGATACGTTCCAACGTCTTACGCCTCCCTTACGGTCAGTTCGGTTATTTGCGTATCGTTTACGCTGCTGCCGATATGAATATGGAATTGTCCCGGTTCAACGACAGACTTCAAATCACGACCAATATACTGCAGCTGCTCGGCCCCGATGTGGAATTCCACGGTCTGTGTCTCTCCTGGCTCCAGGTTCACTTTTGCAAACCCCTTCAGTTCCTTGGCCGGACGAGTCAAAGAGCTAACCACGTCAGAGATGTACATCTGTACAACTTCTGCACCTGCATAACGGCCAGTGTTGGTCACATTCACCGATACCGTAACTGAATCATCAGTTGTCATGGATGCAGCACTCAGCTGCGGTTCACTGTACTCAAATGTGGTATAACTCAGTCCGTATCCAAATGCATAACGTGGCTGCAAATCCTCCTCGAGGTAACGCTTGCCTCGGGAACGTTTGCCGTTATAATAGATCGGTAATTGGCCGACATGCTTTGGAATGGAGATCGTCAATTTACCCGATGGATTCACATCACCGAATAAAATATCTGCAATGGCATGCCCGCCCTCTTGACCCGGATACCACGCCTCCAGAATGGCATCGGCATGTTCATCCACCCAAGGTTCAGTGATGGGACGACCATTAATGTAAACAACGACAAGTTTCTTGCCGAGCTTGTGAATCTCCTGAATGAGTTCCAACTGTACTCCGGCAAGCCCCAACGTCATCCGGTCGATCCCTTCGCCACACTCCATATCATTCCAGGAGTTATCTGATACATTGGAAGCGCCCGTCTTCAGATCAATCGTTCCTTCTCCAAAGTCACGTGCACTGGAGCCGCCAACCACCATAATGACCGTATCTGCCTGGCTGGCAACTTCAAGGGCACGCTCGAATCCTTCTTTCGAATCACCTTTAATCCGGCAGCCTGGTGCATAGAGTACCTCGGAAGCATCACGCTCTATATCGCTTGCCCCATTCATCGCAGCATGATGATCTCCATATCTAGCCGGGTGGCTATCCTCATCCTGCATTCCATGACCATGACGATCAGCGACCTCATTTGCTTGCTCAAGCACACGACTAGCCAGCTTACTACGAACACCATCCAGCACCGTTGACACTTTGGATTTAGGTTGTGGTGATGTGTAATCGCCCAGTTGATTGTAAGCTTGGTCTGCATTGGGACCAATGACGGCAATCCGGCCCACATTTGTTATCGATAGAGGTAACGTGTCAGCCTCATTTTTGAGAAGTACAATGCCTTCCGCAGCCAACTGGCGTGCCAGTTGAATATGCGCTTCACTTCCAATTACTTCTGCTGCCCGATCGGCATCCACATAAGGTTGTTCGAATAAGCCCAGTCTGAACTTCAACGCCAGCACGCGAGAAGCAGCCTGATCCAGAACCTGCACATCAAGCTTGCCTTCTGCCACCGCCTGCACCAGATATTGCCCAAACATCTCACCGGACATCTCCATATCGATGCCTGCCTCAATCGCCTGTACGGAAGCTGCCATTCCATCCGCCGCGACATCATGCCCACTTGCCAGCATGTTGATCGCACCACAATCCGTAATGACCAGACCGTCAAAGCCCCATTCCTTACGCAAAACATCTTCCAGCAATTCCGTATTCACGGTGCAAGGCGTGCCATCAATTTCGTTATATGCTGGCATGATCGACGCAGCGCCAGCTTCCACCGCTTTGCGGAATGGATAGAGATCCACTTCCAGCAGTTCGCGCCAGCCCATATGTACAGGCCCTGCATTACGTCCGCCTTCTGAGCTGCCATAACCAACAAAATGTTTCAGCGTTGCCGCTACTGTATCTCCACGGTCCAGACTTTCACCCTGAAGCCCTTCCACGGAAGCAACTGCCAGCTCTCCAATGAGAAACGGATCTTCACCGAAACATTCCTCGGTACGTCCCCAGCGCGGATCACGCACAACATCCAGTACCGGAGAATAGGTGACCGCGCCACCTTGAGCACGTGTCTCCCTTGCTACTGCCTGGCACATCTCCCGATACAGATCCACATTCCAGGTGCTCCCCAGTAAAAGGGGGACAGGATAGACCGTTCCGTCAATAGCCATATGACCATGCGAGCACTCTTCCCCGATCAGAATGGGAATCCCCAGTCTGGAATGTTCTATTGCATAACGTTGAATCAGATTGACCGCCTCAGCGCCTTCTCTGGCGGATAGTCCATTTTCCAGCGTAACGCCCGTCCACGGATCTGCGCGAAGTGCACCATAGAGGGAGCCGATGCCCCCATTTTCCACTTGCTGTTTAAAGGAATCATTTAACGTGATGTTCCCTTGATCATTCGTATATGTTTGCCAGCCAAATGGCTGCGTAAGTTGGCCTACCTTTTCTTCCGTAGTCATCAGGCTAAGCAGGTGTTGTACCCGTTCCTCTACGGATTTGCTTTGGTCCTTATAAGTCATCAATCTGCATCTCTCCAATCCTATAACGTGATCCGATTATTCTTTGACCGCGCCCACCGTCAGACCCTGTACGAAATAACGCTGGAAGAACGGATAAGCGAATATAATTGGCAACGTAGCAAGCACAACCATCGCCATTCGGGACGTATCCTGCGGAATGGACTGCATGGCTGCCAGACTCATCGAACTGTTAGCAGAGTTCTGCTGGATAAACTGGATGCTCGACTCAATCCGCATCAGCATGGATTGCAACGGTACCAAATTCGGATTATCGATGTATAATAACGCATTGAACCAATCATTCCAGTAACCGAGTGTACTGAACAACCCGATGGTTGCAAGCCCCGGCAAGGAGAGTGGAACCACGATTTTCATAAAGGTATAGAACTCACCGGCGCCATCAATCTTCGCCGATTCAATGACTGCATCCGGTACACTGGTGGAGTAGAATGTACGCAGGATCATAATATAGAAGGCATTCATCGCCAGCGGCAGAATCAGTGCCCATAACGTATCTTTCAACCCAAGCAGCTGGGATACGACCATATAGGTTGGAATCATCCCGCCGTTGAACAGCATGGTAAGAATTGCAAAGATGGAGAAAAATCTTCGATATCTGAAGCTCTTGCGGGAAACCGCATACGCATACAGCGACATGAGAATCAGACTGATGATGGTACCAAGTACCGTCACCAGGATGGTAACTCCATACGCCCGCAGCAGCGTGTCCCCACTCTGCCAGACAAACTGATATGCCGCGAGACTCCATTCTGCCGGAATCAGACGATACCCATCACGGGCCAGTGCTTTCTCGTCTGTAAACGAGATGATAACTACAAATATAAAAGGAAATACACAGATCAGAGCGAATAGACCGGCGATGATGTTCATGATCACGTTCCAGCCGCTGGATACGTGGTGGAAGTCGCGTTTTTTAACGAGCCTTGCTTGAGCCATAGTGGTTCACTCCTTTCCCTGTCCTAGAATAGGCTACTGTCTTTATCTACTTTGCGAACAACATAGTTGGAGATAATAACAAGCACAAAGCCCACCACGGATTGATACAATCCCGCTGCTGTACTCATGCCAATCTCACCACTAGTTTTCAAACCTCGATATACATACGTATCAATAACATTTGTCACGGAATAAAGCGTACCCGAATCCCTTGGCACCTGATAGAAGAGTCCAAAGTCGGCATAGAAAATGCGGCCTACGGCCAGCAAGGTCATAATCGTGATGATGGGTGACAGCAACGGAATCGTAATATTGCGAATCTGCTGCCATTTGCTTGCTCCATCAATCATGGCTGCTTCATACAGTGATTTATCAATTCCCAGTATGGAAGCCAGATAGACAACGCTGCTATAACCGATGGTTTTCCATAACGCTACGAATACCAGAATATACGGCCAATATTTCGCCTCAGAGTACCACTGAATTGGTTCCATCCCAAACCAGCCGATAATCTGATTCAACATCCCGCGGTCCATGCTCAAGAAGCTGAATGCGAAGTAACCAACGATAACCCAGGATAGAAAATACGGCAGAAACATGCCGGTTTGATACAGTTTGGCGAGTCGTTTATTCACTAGTTCCGAGAGCAGGATTGCCAATGCCACAGCAAATACCAGTCCCAGGAAGATAATGGCGATGTTATAAAAGAGGGTGTTGCGTGTAATGAGCCATGCGTCACTTGTGCTGAACAGGAATTTGAAATTGTCCCAGCCAACCCATTCACTCTTCATCAGACTTGCCCAGAACCCTTCACGGCTGAACCGATATTCTTTGAAAGCAGCCACTGTACCCACGAGTGGCAAGTAGGAGAAGAAGAAGAACCAGATGGCGCCTGGCAGCACCATGAGCAGCATGACTCGGTTTCTAATCAGGTTTTTCAAAAATGTAGTCATTGTGGAGATCCTCCTTCAGGCTTGAATGAAAAAGGACCGGACGCGATAAGCAGCCGCCCGATCCTTACGATGTACTGTTACTTGTTTTCCGCTCTCCAGGCATCCAGCTGGCTTTGGGCTTCAGCCATTACTTTCTCCAGTCCGGCTTGATTGAACTTCTCAATCACTTGATCCAGATTGGCTGCCGGGTCCAATGTACCTGTCATCAGTGCTGCCCAATATTGCTCTTTCACGTTCTGTACCGCCGTCAGTTCGGACGATACATTGCTTGCATCAAAGTTAAAGCTGAGGATCGGGGAATTGACACCTTCAGCGTTAAACTTCTTGAACTCATCCCATTTGTTATCCGGGTCATTGCTGTTCAGATAGAGCAGCATGTTGTTCCCAAGGGAGTATGAAGGCATATCGTAGTTTTTCGATTCAGGCAGATTTTCCATATGCGTGTCATCCACTTTTTTGTAGTGTGTGCCCTCAATACCGGAGTCCACCATATTACGCAGCACAGGATCTGTATTGAGCAGGTTCAGGAATTCCATCGCTTTCTCCGGATATTCCGAGTTGGCCGAGATGGCCATGATGGAACCTTGTACAGATGTATTCGTTATAATTGCTTCACTTGCAGGTGTTGAAACGACTTGATAACCGTAACTTGCAGACCATTGATTGTCCGCGAGCGGCTGAGTCTGTGCACGATCCAGGAACCAGTTGCCCGATGTTGTCAGGTCGTTCGTGGAACCTGTTGTTGCCGCTTCTGCCGATACATAACCAGCCTTGTAGTATTTGTGCATTGTGGTAAGTGCTTCTTTCATTTCAGGTGTTTCCAGTATGTTTACAAGCTTATAGTCTGTTGTATCCAGCTTGATTGCCATTGGCAGATTCTGAATGACATAGTCATAAGGCACGTAAGGAACATAGTTTTTATCCATGGCAAATGGTGTTACACTCGCCTCGTTTTCCTTAATTGTTTTGAGCAGAGGCTCCAGACTGTCTAACGTACGAACGCCAGAGATGTCCAGCTTGTATTTATCAACCAGCATTTGGTTAAAGCGCCATACCTCTTGTTGTGGCAACTCTTTGTTGGCTGGAATTCCGTAATTGTGTCCATCTACCTTGGAACCGCTGAGGAATGCAGGATCGATGGTCTTGGTAAGATCCTGACCGTATTCAGCAAGCAGGTCATCCAGTTCGAGGAATGCACCTTTTCTGGCATTTTGTACATAATCGAATCCACCAGAAGAAGTGAACAGAATGTCCATTGGCTCACCGGATGCTACGTTAACCTGCATCTTCTGCGGGTAGTCACCCCAGTCAACCATCTTCATCGTTACCGTGGCATTAATTTTCTCTTTGGTATACTTGCTCACTTCTTCCATCACTTTGTTGACGTCTTTCTGAGGGGTACCGATGGTATACCAGATCAACTCTACCGCGTCATCTCCAGCTCCCCCCGATTCTGAAGCATCTTTGCTTCCTCCACAGGCACTAAGAACAAGTGTAACGGCCATTAACAATGCAAGAACGAGTGAGAAGCGTTTTCTTTGTTTACTCATTTCTTTGATCCTCCCTTTTCGTGTTCCCTTAGGCTCTACTTACTAACTGCTTTAACCTTATCGAATGAAAGCATTTACAAAAAGAAGATAAACTTAAGTTTTCGAGGTACAAATTAAAGAGAAATCGTCCTTGGGCAACTATTTTGTACCTATTTAAATAAATCGCTTACATGAAAGAGACATGCCGGGTAACGTATGCCATGATTTTCATCCATGCCATTCCTGTTCCCGATATGTCTCTTGGCTCTCTGTCCGCATGGTTGGATCTACCCGTCACCGAATTAACCAAACACCTTGAAATCAGTCGGTGAAATCCCCACATATTTGCGGAACTGTTTATAGAAATACCCCGTCTCCCAATACCCTACATTTCGGGCGATCTCATGTACCTTCAGATTGGAATTGCGTAGTTGCTCCTTCGCACGTTCAATCCGGTATTTGTTGATATATTCGGCAAACGTCTCCCCTGTCTCCTTATGGAACAATTGTCCCAAATAGACCGGATGCAGATGATAATGGGCACCCAATAGCTTCAAGGAGAGCTCTTCTGCGTAGTGTTTGTCGATATGCTGAAGCACCTGGTTCACAATCGGATTTTTCAAATCCTGCAATAGGGATTGGATGGTCTGTGACCCAACCTGCTGAAGTGCCAGCACGAGCTCATCAAAAGTGCCACTGTCCAGCACAAGTTGAAGCCCCTGTTGGTATATCGCAGACTCATCCGAGTGTTTGATGCTTTCCAGCTCCATTTTGAAGCGAATCACAACTTCCAATGCGGTGTTCTGTAACTCCCCAGGTGTAAGCCCATCGCGATGCTGTTCAAAATCCATGCGAATCCGGTCGGCAAGTTGTTCTGTATTGCGGGACAGAATGAGTTTGGCATACTCCCTCCATTCAATGAAAAAGGTCGCCGTTGAATTTCCGCACCTTTCCAACATGGCATGGTCGATCACTTTAAGGTCGGGATAAATCATCACATACTGGAGTGCTTTTTTGGCCTCCGCATAACTGGTCGGCGCTTGGTATAACCCTTTCATCAATCTGCCTGCTCCAATGCGTGCCGCCGGATGGGTTACGGTTATCTCATCAGATAATGCCTGCAAGCCATCCATCAACTTCTGTTCCTCGTCACTCGTACCCTGAATATTGGCAATAATGACGATGTCTCCATCGATATCATGAAATACGTTCAGATGGCGTCTGTCTCTAAGCATCTCTTCTACACGTTCAAACATACCGGGTACTTGTCCTTTGTCACGTAGAATGGCCACAGCAACGTCCGGTGCATCCAGCGAAAGGTTCATAAACTGGGCGCGTTCTTCAAATTCAGTAGCTGCAATCTGTCCCGTAAGCCATCGATGAAGAATGTTATCTTTCAGAATCTGGATGCCATACGCATCATCGGCTTGAGGTGATACCATATGATCCAGCTTGGACGCGGTGTTGCTCAGCGTGGATTCCAGTTCCTCTACATTAATCGGTTTGAGCAGATAGTTTTCGATCCCCAATTGCATGCCTTCCTTCAGATATTCGAACTCATTGAAACCACTCAGGATAATGACCTTAATCTCAGGTTGTACACGCCTTGCTTCCCGAATCAGATCGAGACCATTCATGAGTGGCATGGATATATCCGTAATCAGAATGTCCACAGGCTGAGAAGAGAGCGCCTGTAACGCTGCTTGCCCATTACCTGCATGACTCACAATTTCCATACCAAATGAAGACCAATCCACAATATCGTATAAACCTTCAATGATGAATGGCTCATCGTCCACAATAAACACCTTGTACATGTTAAACACCTGTCCCTTCTGTATGTGGATAACGCACCCTGATCCGTGTTCCTTCTCCAAGGGTACTCTCTATGGTGATACCGAACTCTGGCCCGTACAGGAAGCGCAATCGACTATGGACACTGCGCAGCCCAAACATCTGACCAGACTCTTCAGGACGTTCCAGTTCTTCAAGGATTTCCGTCAGGCGTGCCGGATCAATGCCTTTGCCATTATCTTTGACTTCCACTTGCACCACATCATCTGTCTCTTCCACAACAATCGATAATCGGTTATCCGAACGTTCTGTCTGAATGCCGTGTACGACATAGTTCTCAATGATGGGTTGCAGCGAAAGTTTCACCACCGGGTGTTGATAATAAGCAGCGTCGATCTGGATCGTATATATAAAAATATCCTTGTAGCGGATTCGGAATAACTCCAGATACAAACGGCAAGCTTCCATCTCATCCTTCAGCGTATAATTTTTCTTCTGCTGTACCAGGCTCTTGAACAATACGGATAGACTATAGATCATCTCGCCAACATCTCTCGCCCCCTGGGATATGGCCCTCATCCGAATCACCTCAAGTGTATTGTAGAGAAAGTGAGGATTGATACGCGCCTGTAATGCAACCAGCTCGGTCTCCTTCTGTTTGATCTCGGCTTTGTAGACCCGTTCAATATACAGATTCAGCTCGTCCAGCATGTCGTTGAAGCTATGTGAGATCTGCCCCAGTTCATCATCACGCGGATCGTCGATGCGAGCCGTGAAGTTGCCGTATTTTACTTTCTGGGTGAAGCGAATAATTCGACGGGTTCGTTTGGCAAAGTTAATAATGAAAAATGCCGGAACCAGCACGGCAAACAAAATACATACGATACTGATCGAGATAATGGTATTGCGAATGCCCGCATAGGTTTCAGCCATCTCTTCTACCGGAACGGTGCCAATGACCACATACCCCTGATCGGCGGAGACAAACTTGTTCACGTACATGTTCTGCTCCTTTTTCATTGAATCCATATCCGTCTGATCAAACAGGGAATCGGCCACATTCACGTAGGGATACTTCTTCCCGTAATAATGATTGTTGGAGTCAAATAACACTGTCCCTTTCGCCGATAACACCACGATGTCTCCCTTGAGATTACTCTCGTAGTTATCCAGCGCATTACCGATTCCTTCTGAGTCAAAGAAGACAAGAAATTGGCCCAGATTCCGAAGAGTCTGTGTATTGTTAATCGGTACGCGGATGGAGTAGAGCGCAGGGTCCCATTGATTAATCTCTTTGCGAATCCAGTAGTTGGGTGCACTGATATTGGGCGTTTCCATCGCCATCACGTCCGGAATATAGGAATGAGCTACATTGGCGTCCAGCTTGCGGAACTGCTTGTGTTGATTAAAGGTAGACAGATCCTGCTGTTCGGCGCTATACAACATGAGTTGATTAATCTGCGAATTGCGATCCATAATATTTTGAAAATGTTTCAATACATCGGCCGAATAGTCATCCTGATTGGCGTAATATCCATTGGTCATGTGCTGAACATATTCAGCGTACGAATGATTCATCAGGTACGTAATGTTGGCGGACAGCGCCTCATTCTGATGCATGTCCCTCACCATGTTTTGTACCGATTCATACTGCTGATGAATGTACCGGTCCACATGTTCCATCGCCGCTTTCTGGATCGCCAGTTCCCGGCGAATCGTGGAGTCGGACACCGACAGGAAGATGATATAAGACAATGTAATGATCGTGACAATGGATATCATCGAGAAAATCAGGAGCATTTTCATAAACATATTATTTTTGAAGAAATTATTGTAAACGCTAACAATTTTCAATTCGCATGTTCCCTCCGATGCTGTTTTCCTGACTTGAATTATACCATCAGGCTTCTGACATTAACTTGTCACCTGCAACTTTTCTTTAGTTTATATCTGTGTTTCTTTAATTTCACCCTATTTAAAAACGCTTTCATCCACTATCGTTAACCATAAGTTTAGCTTTGTGTAAAAGAATACCTTACATTCATTCCACTTGAAGGAGGAACAGCATGACACGCAAACTCAAACGAAAAGCCCTCATTCCCAAGGTAACCGCCATGATCCTGACTACGGCTCTGCTTGGACAAGTTGTTGCATCATCCGTTTATGCCGGAGACACGCTCCCTTACACCGGTGAAAGTGCCAAAGGGGTGAATCAGCCCTATCAACATGGATACACCTCGGCCCAGATTCTGAACTGGACACCGGAAAGTGATATCCATGGCGATTTACTTCGTGCCCATGTTCCCTTGCAGCCCCGTAATGAAGCGTTCGCTGCCACACAGGCTTATCCTGAGCTTAGTCCGGACACCCAGTTATTCACAATGAGTGGCGATTACGGCAATGCATTCTTCGATAGCACACCTTATACCAATGAATTCAGCCAGTATCTATTTAATTATTGGCAATATACAGACTACTACAGCTATTGGCACGGCATGGCCTCTGCGGGAGTACCTGAGGAGCTGTACGATCCGAGTAAAGAGTGGACGGAGAAATACTTCGAGTTTGGCATTTTGAACATTCCGAATCCGGCCTACACCAATGCAGCCCACAAGAACGGCGTTAAGTCCATTGCTAACATCTTTTTCTCGGACAATGACCGTGGCCCACAAACCTATAAACAAATGCTGATCCAGGATGAAAACGGTAATTTTCCTGTGGCCGAGAAATTGGCCGAGATGGCAGAATACTACAACTACGATGGATATTTCTTCAATCAGGAAGAAGTTGCCCGGGGTGTAGCCCCTGAAGATATCGCATCCTACAAGAAATTCATGAAATATCTAAGAGATAAAGGCCTGTACGTTCAGTGGTATGATTCCACCATCAATACAACAGGCAAAATTCAATACCAGAACCAATTCAATGGGCTCAACAGCCCCTTTGTACAAGATTCCGTTCTCGGCAGAGTCTCGGATTCCATCTTCCTGAACTATGTGTGGAACCACAAGATGCTCCGCGACTCCCGTGATCATGCCCTTAGCCTGGGACTGGATCCACTGGAAACCGTATTTGCTGGTGTCGAAGGTGGACATGACAAATTCGGCCGCTGGAAGCAATCCTATGACCTGCGCCATAACCTGGATGAGAACGGTCAACCCATGAACAGCATCGCGACATTAGGTGCCGACTTCACCCACAACGCTCTGGATGAAGAGATGGGCGATGGCAGCACCAATCATCGTGCGGAAGATGAGTACCAGTGGATGACCTTTGTACGTGATCGTGCCTGGTGGTCTGGTCCAAATCAAGACCCGACAGATGCACGTCGTAATGCGTCTGCCGATCTGTTGGATGTGTATGCTTCCGGTGCAAATTGGGATGGAATCGCCGCTTATCTTACCGAGCGATCCGTCATCAACGGCTCCAATTTTGCGACCAACTTCAATACGGGCCACGGCCTGAAATATTATGAAGACGGGGCTGTCTCGAACGATAAAGAATGGTCAAATATCAACATTCAGGATATCCCTATCACTTGGCAATGGTGGATGGATAGTGAAGGAGACCAGCTCAGTGTTGATTTTGACTATGGTCCCTCTTATGAGAAAGGCGCAAGGTACAACTATGACTCCATTGGTGCGTTTAATGGCGGCAGCTCTCTCGTGGTGAACGGCACACTGAACGCGGAGAACTTCCTGCGCCTGTACAAGACCGACCTGTCCGTCAACGGACAATCGAAACTGGAACTGACGTATAACAAACCGTCGACTAGTGACGCTTCCTCCCTGCATGTTGGGTTGATCTTCGAAGATGATCCATTCAACGTGGTCAATGTGGAAGTGCCTCAGTCAGGCCAGCATACTACAGGTTGGAAGACAACTTCGCTGGATTTGAGTGCATATCATGGCAAAACCATTGCCGCTATGGGATTATCCTTCGACCCGAATGGCAAGGAGATTGAGAATTACCAGATGAATATAGGCGAGATCCGTATGTCCGACGGTTCAGCGGCTGTACCGGATGCACCGACCGGATTCCATATTGCCAAAGCACTGACCAACACCGATGAACTGGTTGTTGCATGGGACATGAAGGACTATTCAGAGGTCAAACAATACAATTTATATGAAAATGGTGCCTATGTTGGCGGCGTGTATGATTCCACTTTTTATATCAAATCGCTAAAACAGCCTTCTGGTGAACTGTCCATTCGTGCTGTTGGTGCAGATGGTACCGAAAGTGAAGCAACCGTCCTGCCTTACGATCTGAATACAGCTGTTCAGAATATTGATGTGAAATTCAAAAAGAATGGCGATGCTATTGTAAGCTGGAAAAACCCGAAAAAAACGAAAGATACGGGCAAAGATAAAGATAAGAATACCGGTAAAGACAAGGATAAAAATAAAGACAAAGGTAACGAGTCAATTCAGCTCACACTAGAAACAGAATACACAAAAGAGCCCTTCACCAAGTCGCTTCAGGTCAAAAAAGGAAAACAATCTGCCGTCCTGACCGGACTTCCGACCAACGGTGAGCATTACGTGCTGAACATCGCCATTGGCGGGCAGAACCCGGTAACCCATACCGGACAGCTCGCAGATCTTCAGATTACACCATACGCCAAGGAAAAGGTCACGGTAAAAGATGGAAAGTACACATTGGCCCTCCCGGATCTGGAGGACTGGTACAAGATCTATGTATATGAAAACGGGGTGCCACGCGAGTTCGGAGTCACTTACGTTTCGCAGAAATTCCCGTATATCATTCGGGGAAGAACAAAGCTGAGCGAACTGACTTTCACGCCAGCTTCCAGCAACAGCTCTTTGAAGCTGGTCATTGAGGATTATGCAGGCAATCAGGCCAGTACGATTTTGAGGTAACACTACAAGGTATTTTCTCGCCCGCCTGCATACCAATTGAGATAAAAACGTACAGCCCTTCAATTCCAAAAGGAAGTTGAAGGGCTGTTCTTGTTGATCTAACAATAAATATTCTGCCCAACAGCTATTAAACAGCATTCCCGTTAGCATAGTCCTTCGGATAAAATTGAGGATAGATGCTTGCGCAACTTCTTTTTGTCTATTTTATCCACGGCTGTTCTCGGCAAAGTATCCACAATGAACAGTTGAGTCGGCCATTTGTACGGAGCAAGGTGTGGCTCACAAAACGCCCGCATCCGCGTCAGATCCATACTTTCACCATCCTGTAACACTATGAAAGCGACGAGTTCCTCTCCTTCGTCAGGAAGAGAATGTCCGATTACGGCCGCCTCGCTTACCGACTCATGGCTCACAATAACATGCTCCACTTCGGCGCAAAACACATTGGAACCGCCCACAATAACCATATCCTTCAAGCGATCAAACACATAAAGGTAACCTTCGGCATCCAGACAACCGACATCCCCAGTTCGAATCCAGCCATCGGACATGGTCTCGGCAGTAGCCTCCAACTGGAGCCAATACCCCAGCATGGTCTGTGCACCCCGAACAACGATTTCTCCAGCCTCGCCCGTAACTGTCTCACTTCCGTCCGTATCTAATATCCGAACTTCGAAGGCCTGCTCACCTTGGGCTAGCCAAGTCAGCAGGACGACCTACGGATCGAAGGCGATGAGGATCGCCCATATACTGAGCAGGAAAAAGGCGGCTTATGGACATTCCACATTCCGCTTGTGAGTAGTTGTTCACAATGATAACTTCAGGAAATTGCGATACGACCTCCTGTAGTGTATCCGGAGAAATAATGGACCCTCCGCAGCCAATAAGCGATAGACTCTTCAAGTTTCTACCTCCTACGGATGCCTCGCGGGTAAGATCACAAAGCAGTTGGCCTACTGTGCTGAGTTGTGTAATCTGATCACGTTCAATAGCTTCCATAATGCGGTGTACATCCGCTGGGTATTCGTCTAGAAATACAAGACAGCCTCCGGCAGCCATGGTCGCCCACAGCTGGAACTGACCCACCAGATGGGATAAGTTGAGCACTAACACACGACGCTTGAGATCATGACCGAAGCCTGCAGAAGGCGTAAGTTGATTCCAAGCAGCCATACCACGATGCGAATGCATGACCCCTTTTGGCCGACCAGTTGTCCCCCCCGTATAAATCAGGACTGCCGTATCGTCTACACTTCGTTTGAAATGGTCTTTTGGAGAGAACGCGGGTTCCTGCTGTAAAAGAGCAGCGAGCGAACTGTTATTCGTCGCTTCTTCGTCTGTCGTGAACAGTTTTGGACAATACCCAAGAAGCTTTACCGTGGCAATAGCTGCTTTAGCATGTTGGTCATCATGAATAACCATATGGGGTTCTGCATCCTGAAATATCGCAGCGAGTTCAGGCACTGTTAGCAAAGGAGACGGCACGAGCGGTATAGCGCCGATCCCAACTGCTGCATAAAACGCAACAACGAGCTGGGGATCTGGATCACCTAAAAGGGCAAAGCGATCACCGGCCCGGAGTCCTTCAACATACAGGGCATGACTGAGTCTTTCAATTAGACCGTAAAGCTCCCCATAACTCATCGTTTGCCCATGTCGCATTAACGCAGGTTCCTCAGGGTACAGACTTGCTGCAATTGGCAATCGTTCGGATAGAAGCAAGCAATTACCCCCAACATTTAAATTTCCATTTCTCCGTTAAGAAAACTATGGAATAAAAAGAGAGTAGCATATATCTGGAATAATAAGTAATCATTATCCCCTATTAAACTCATAAATTCTGCTGATATTACAGTTCTGCCCACAGACGATCCTTGCCGTTAACCTCCTTGCTAGCTTAATTAGGCAGATCAAATTGGGCTGCTTTTTAAACTGAAATCCAACATTTCTCGTTATCATTACGTTTATTTAGGAAACGAGTACCAAGGAGGGTATTGTCATAAAGTTAAAGAAAATGCATTTTATTCTCAGTGTTGTAGCGTTATTTTTACTATCAGCTTGCGCAGGTGGTGTTACTGGCTCTAGTCAGCAGAATGAACTAGGTGAACCTTATCGTATGGCGTTGGAGGAGTTAATTTCAACAGATACGGCTCTTAATGAAAACATGGAGTATATCTCATTAGATTTTGATAAAGGAATTCCATTAAAGGATTCTGATAAGAAAAGCATTGAGGATTACCTTCACAGCAAATATAACGTAAAAATTTATAACCTAACCTATGAAGAATTGATTGAAGAAGGACTGTCTGAACAGTCTGATAATACGCTAAAAGGGATTTTACTGAAAATTGAAAAGCAGGAGAATGAATCAGATAATAACATTGCCATAGAGGTCAGTAAGTATCGTGCCAATGAGGGGTCGCTCTCTGCAAAAATAACTTTAACCTATGAGGAAGGTAAATGGAAAGTTGCTACTCATACTCCTACAAGGGAAAGTTAAAGGAAATAATTTCTTTTACCAACGAGAGTGCTAGGAAAAGTTTATTATGACAATTATGGAAGTAGCCCTTTTGGGCTTTTTTTTGTCCGTATTTTCTGGAGTACATCCCCCCTAAAGGTATACCAATAAGGATTGTTAGCATTTTTGCAACGATCCCTATTGTCATCCGTTAGTTGTAAACCGCAGTTGATTACGTTGATTCTTTGAGCATTAAGCTAACGTTTCTCGTTAGTATAATGAATTTCAATTATGCATTTGAATAATTAATCGAGACCACTCCTGGTTAACTACGGAACGAAGGAGTACCCCAAGTACCCGAAGAAGAACTTCGGCTCGAGCTCCTAGTTTGTGTCCTCCCATAGTTGAACGAAAAAAAGTATCTTATATACTAAAAGTGAGACCTTTACATCTAAAGTAATCTTCAACTTGTTTAATTCTTTTCCAATATACTTAACAAAAAGTTCATAACGTCTTTTTAACCATTCAAATGATCTATTCATGATGTTTGTAATTATACATGTATGAGCGATCCGCTAGGACGTCCAAATTTTTTTTAAAATAATCCCAACCTTTATTTCGCCTGGCACACTATATAATTGTCAGGAATTACAGATGCAACTATGGAGGCAAAAGATGGATTCAATTGGTAAAAACGGAAAAGAAGCGGCGGAAGCAATTCGGAGCTATGTCAAACCGATCTTCGGTTTTGCGTTAAACCGGGTCAAGCAACGGGCCGAGGCGGAGGATCTGGCTCAGGAGATTATGCTGCAGTTGTTGAAATCCTTCTCCGGGGTGCGGGACATTAGAAGCCTTGACGCTTACGTATGGACGGTTGCCCGATACACTTGGGTGAATTGGTTGAAAAAGCGTGCACACGCTCCCCAAGCGATCGAAATCAACGGCATGTCCGAACTGTCGGCCGCCCCTTCTCGGGAGCCGCTTGACCGGTTGCTGGTAACCGAAGCTTACCGCGAGCTGCGCCGAGAAGTCGCGTTTCTGTCCGACATCCATCGCCGGATCGTGGTCATGCATTACTACGACGAGCTTAAAATCGGCGATATCGCGATTGCTCTGAACATTCCTGTCAACACGGTGAAGTGGCATTTGAGCGAGGCCAAAAAGAAGTTACGGAAAGGGATGAAACGTATGCGTGCAACAGGAACTTTAAGTGTCAATCCGGTCAGCATGGGGGAAATGGGCCATTCCGGTTCGGCCGGCAGCCTGGGCGAAACCAACGATTTTCTTGGACGCGCCTTGGCGCAAAATATCGTTTACACGGCTTATCATAAGGCGCGTACCGTACATCAAATCGCGGAGGAGCTCGGAATGCCGCCGTCTTTGCTGGAAGGCGAAGTCCGGCACCTGGCCGATTACAATTTTCTCATCCAAACCTCTCCCGGCAAATATCAAAGCAATACCATCGTCTGGGACCTCTTCGAGTTAGCCGTAGCTGGTCATCAATTCTGGCAAGATTGCGCCGCCGAAGTGGCCGATGTTCATTTCGACGCGTTAATGGAAGTTCGCCGGCAAGTCGAGGAAGCGGAGTGTACGTTCCGGACGGCGACTATAACTTCCTGCTCTGGACCTTGCTGCCCAAGAACGTCGAGGAGCAATCTTGGCGGAGCATGCCGGCGGGCGACAACTTCGATGCGGTCGCACCAATGCGAAAGGACGGAGGTCAGTATATTGCCTATGCGGCGTTGAACACGAGCAGCAATGCCGATCCGGGTTTTGATTTGAGTAGTTACATCACCTTCGGTCCGTCGCTCCGCTACGTCGAAGACAGCCCCTTATACTTGTGGCAATTCAATACGTACTGGAGCGACCGCCAGGTGGATTGGCGTTCCCTGGAATACCGGAATGTCGAGATTTGTCATGCGTTCCAACAAGGAGAACTGCCCGACAACGAAGAGAACAGCGAGCAATATTCGTTCCTGCTGGAGAAGGGGTACATCCGCAAGACGGAGGAGGGGTACAAGTTCAATGCGGTCTGGATCGACTCTCCGCAAACGTTGGATCGGTTGAACAAGGCAATGCCGGATTTGTCTGCTCTGTATGCGCCTGCTGTCGGCAAGCTCTACGATAAAATGCTCAAGCTGTTCCTGCAAAATCAGCCGAAGCATTTGGAGCCGCAGCTTGCTTACATGGTGAGAGGCAACACCGGCGGAGGCCGGCTTGTCGCTTATATTTTGAAGCATTTGATCGATAACGGGAAGTTAAAACCGCCGTTGCCGCACCAGCAGAAGACGATTTCAACCTGGATGGGGCCGGTCAAGTAAGTCAGTTCGGAAATGTATACGAAGAATAGTCGTTCCCGGGCGGTGGCCATTTTTACACAAAACTCTGTCTGTCCAACGAAGTGATTAGGTCATCGCTATTTCACACGGCCCCCTCCTGAACGTATGGAAATGATTAAAAACTACCCATGACGCATATGCGTCATGGGTAGTTTTTAATCGCAATTGTATCTGCCAGATTTCTCCTCTACCTTACGATTTTTATCTTTCTTGTCCGCCACCAACCGTGAGAGGCCAGATGCTCCACATACTCAGCAGATCTATTCAGCAAAACTGCCCGTTAGTTGAGTAAAAGCAGCTAATCACAATGATCAGCTGCTTTCTTGTTGTTATTGAGCTAACGTTTCCCGTTAGCTTAATACATCAGGCGCAAAGTTTCATTTATTATTGAACAATTTCATTTACTAATTCATCATTCCAATGATTATCGGTATACCCACGGCTGTTGTTCCATTCTGCTAACATTTTTCTTTGTCTCAATTCTAAATCTCTGTAAGGGGCTGCAACAAACTCGATGTCGTGGAACAAATCATTATAAATAGGTAATTCGCTATTTAATTCCTTGAATTTTTTAAATGCACCTATATCCTTATCATTTGCAGCCCAAACCACTTTTTTAATCAAAGACAATACGATTGTACCTGTGCACATGGGACAAGGCTCACAGGTAGTATATAAGGTAAGTTCGTTCTTAGGAATGAATTTCTTGCTCTCAAGATGAAGTATAACATTTCCAGCTTTTCTTATAGCGTCCACTTCGGCGTGAGCTGTAGAATCACAGCTTGAAAAAACTCTGTTCCTACCTCGGCTTACAACTGAACCATCTGCATCAACAATAATTGCACCGATAGAAAAAGTACCCTCATCTCTAGCCTTTTCTGCTTCTTCAAAAGCTAACAGAAGGTTTTGGTAATGCTTGTCCATATTATACACATCCCATCTCAGTAATTCCCAATAATAATATATTCCAAAAATATACTGCTACTCCTTCTCCCATAATGCTAATTTTTTCTTGTATGGCTAAGCTAATCTGCCCGCTAGCTTAATAAGGAGCTCATCATCCTAATATAATTTTCCTGTTCTCTACTTTCTATAAAGCTATACCAATAAGAATCGTTAGCATTTTGGCAACGATCCCTATTGTCAGTCCACTAGTTGAAATAAGCAACTGATCACTTCGATACCCTGCCGACTATAAGTCCTAGGGATATTAAGATTGCATCTGTTTACAAACAGTATTCTAATCATAGAAAGGAGACCTGAGATGATTCGCCTGTTAGCCTTGATTTTATACATCAAAAGGAATTACTTATGTAAGGTCACAGCCACTCACCCTAATTAGAGCGTCTCAACCAACTTCTGAATCTTTGAGTGGGAAATTAAATATACAGGACCCATTGTTTCTATTTTTCCGTCCTTTACACGTATAGCGCTCTCCTGTTCTGCCGCATAAACATCAATCTCTTCAGACAAGGGGAACAGGTAGCCTTGAACAAACGTGGCGTAATCGCGTTGAGAATGAGATTCGTAGGCAAAATGATCAAAGCCAATACCATCATAAATAATACTTGTTTCAACTTCATCAGTGTTATTCAAGCTTAACCATTTTGCAGCCATGTTTAACGCACCGGCGCTGGCCCCCAGGATAACGGCATTGCTATTCTTAATCGCATTCGATAATTCATAATCCAACAAAAAATCGTTCTGCAGAACAGGATATCCACCGCATAAAAAAATGACAGAAGCGTTCTGAATGAATCGCTGAGCATCTTCTTTCTGCATGCGGTAATCAATGAAATGATATTCATCAAAAATAATGTTAGCCTGATTCAACCAGGTCCATTCAGAAATATCATCCATGTTAATTTGCTCATCTGTATAACCAGACGGATCAGCACTAATCATAACAAGCGATTTTCTCTCTTGTATATCCTCCTGCAAATAATGGACCAGCTTCTCAGGAAAGAAATGATTAAACCAACTGAAATAGTAGTGAGTTTTCAAACTTGATTACCTCCATATGTATTCTTTACGTTCATCCATAGGATTCATAGACAACCTCTTTTTATATACATTATACAAAATAACCCAATTTATTGATAGTGCATTTACCATAGCTATAACCACGTTAAAAAGAGCCCGGTTCTTCCCCCGGGCAACATACATTTTTGTATAAGTCATTTACTTATAAACTCTACCATCTTCTGATGCAATTCCTTCTCGGAACATTGAAAGATACCATTAAAATCCTGGGGGTTACGGATCAATTTGTTTAACTGGTCTATTCCATATTGTTGAACAACAAACTCCACAAATAGGAACGAAAACTGAAAACCCTTCATCGTTTCGAATTCCCAGGTATCATTATCTAATTGTTCGAACGTTGGGATCTCTAAATTGTGAATAGACTCTTCTGTTGAACCTTCAATAAAGTCCTGAGTCATCCCCTTGGCTTCATATCCACCAATTCCTTGCCTTATCCATTTCGGAGCCTTCGGATTGATTTCACTTATTAGCCACATGGTGAACAAGTGAACCGTACCTTTAAGAATCGATTGATAGGTATGCTCCGGTCCTGGATTTAATGGAGATACAATTTTAAGAATACTCCCTTCATAGGTACCCATGAACCAATTCGGAGCATCTGCCTCTCCGACCGCTTGGTGAAACGATGGCATATCAGGATATACTTCAATCGTTACTTTTCGCGATGGATGATAATTGTACTTTAACGAGATTCGTTCAATATGATCACTTAGTTCATTGAACAAATCATGGTGTACTTTATTAGGCGTATTGTTCAATCCCTCGTTTTCACCCTTATTAACAATTGAAATCAAATCTTGAATAGACATGATCGTAACGCCTCCCCATTCTTTCAGTTCCTTTTTAAGTTTTTCCAAAGCTCTATAGAGTCTGTTCTTGACTGCACTCTCACGCATCCCTACAATCTTAGAAATTTCAAGCAATGTACAGTCCACAAAAAAGCGTAATGCAATGATTTCCTGGTCGGTTTCATTTAACTTTTTCAGCGCAACTCCGATATCAATTCGAAAATCAACATACTTCGTAAATTCAAGGGAGATCGACTGTGATTCATATCCCGTAAAATCAAACGGCGTTTCTTTTTTTCGCGATAATCTTCGATATTCGTTTTTCACTGTATTCTGAGCAATCTTGAATATCCACGTGAATAAATTTGATTTCCCTTGGAATCGGTGAAGATTCTCGACTGCTTTTAAAAACACCTGTTGAGTCAAATCATCTGCAACCATCGGGTTCAATTTCAGGGAAAAGTAGTTGCAAATTCTTTGACGATACAGCTCATAAGTGTTTTCAAAGTTAGTGATACTTTCCTGTTTATCCGGATAAACAGGTTTTGTGTCATGAGCTCCTGACATGGTAAGAACCTCCTCTTGATTTACAATGAATTAGACACCAGAGAGAGTCAGAAGGCCACATAAATATAAAATAAATATGTATTCAATCTTTCAGGTTTGTTACTTACAGGACTAATCACCTTTTTGAAATCTCACTTCATATCATCTCTATGATTTCATATCTTTACAAATTTATAATGATAAGCAAAGATTGGAATAGTTCGGGAGGGAATCACATCATGTACCCGCCTTCCCAAAATGAAGGAGAGATAATAATGAAATACACTAATGTTTTATTATCAAGCGTCATTGTTTTAGGTAGCTTAGGCACGTTATCAACTGCATCATCTTCACTTCATACTTCAGATAAAATAGCACATATTGTTGCTAACTCAACATCTGTGAACTCTTCGACATACCAGAGTATATCTAAGTTTGAAAAAACAAAAGGCTCAAACAAAATTGTCTGGAGAGGTGACGACATCACGATAACCGCGAACACCTTAAAGCTAGATGTTGCAGCTGATTTTGAGCAAAACATCATTGACACCATTGTAGTTACTCATGGTAAAGAAAAGCACACCCTACAAACGGGAGATTTTGAAGTTAAATTATTGGATATCACTAGTGTTGCTGAATCTCCATCGAATGAATGGATTACTATCCAAGTAGAAAAAAGTGCTGGCAGCAACCTCATTCTCATGAACCTTAAAACAGGAAAGTACACGATTATAAACGAACGTCTTGAAAAAGCAGGTAAACAAAATGTAGAAACCATTTCATCATATAATTGGTCACCAAAAGAAGACATCATTGCATTTTCTTATGGAAGTACGGATAAAAGCACATTAGCAATATACGACACTAAGAAAGACAGTGTTGTTTATCTCCCTCGGGCAACCAACTATATTAGTACAGGTCTAATATTATGGCATAAGAACGGAAAAAGTATTGATTATATTAGTGAGTATCCTTCAGATCAATGGATTCTTTTCAGATACGATACAGAAAGCAAAAAAGTTAAGCCTGTAAAAAAAATCACAAAAAAAGAATTTCAGCAGTGGTTTAAATTAGATAAATATCCTACAAAATAATAAAAAAAATGGATTAAACGTAAAATACGTTTCTTCAGTTCAACTTATATAGCAAAAAGGCGAGTCTCCATTAATCGGGGGACTCGCCTTTTTGCTATATAATAAATATTTAAGAAGTTCCTTTTTGTTTACTCGCCTGCATCTGCTGGGCAAATCTCATCATCTCTTCGAACTCTTCCTCAGATACGGCATCCCCATCGGTGCTTATGTCTTGTACAATCGGAATTTCGGGCTTGGCTTTGGTTCCTTTGCCGTATGTACGGGTACGGGTTCCAGCTGCACCAGCAGCCTGTTTGCCTTTGACCTTGGCCTGATCACGAATATATTGAACAGCTTTCTCATATGAGTTTACCTGTTTAAGCAGCATGTTGGAGGCGATTGCCTCAACAAAGTTACGGTTAATCCGCTGCTCTCCGCCGGATACAAGCAATGCCATCAAATAATGAATCAATACATTGATGACTTCACCAGGCAACTTGTAGCTCAGATCAATTTTCTCAAATATATCGATCAGATTGTCTGGTACTGCACCTGGGAAGAACGTCTGCAGCAGACGCGTATACGGCTCATTCCGCAACATCATATTGTATTGATGAATATCACACTTGGTCATAAATTGCGGAGGTACTTCGACGTAATATTCCATCTGCACTCCATGCTCAACAGGTGGTTCACCAGAGTCCTCTTTCCGTTCAGGCTCCTCCATATGCTGTCTCAGTGCCACGACCTTGGCTGCCTGTACAGTCTGTTGCTCATGGCGCTTCTTGGTCTGCCTGAACTGCATGCTCGCCTTATGCTGAAGATCATCCAGAATCAGCTGGCCCTGTGGGCTGAAGATATCATCTTCGTCCAGGAGTCGGCATACATCCTGCACACTGAGATTAAACTTGTTCACTACATAATTTACAATGCCCAGTTGTTCATGATCGAATCGCAATTGTTCCACATGACGACGATTGACCGACTCCCGCGGGAAACGCAAAATAATGTCGGCATAGTTCAAACTGTTTTCTTCCGCTGCATCATTCGTGCCTGTCCGCTGAGCCGTAGTTGATACTTCCGACAAAGCCTGCTCCAACTCGTAATCAATCACATGGGTATTCAATTCAAATATATCGTAAAAGGGAACGGAAATATTCTCTTTATTGGCTGCCGGATAAGGTGCGTCCCCATTTTCCACTGCCGAGAAACCCGAACGCAGGGAAAGGACGGCGAATTTGCCTATCTTGTCACGAAGCAGCAGTGTCAAATGCTGTGTCCGGAAAAACTCTGCCGGAGAGAGCGGCGGTTGCAGCTCATATTCGTAGATGTAATCATCATTTTCCGGTATATATAACCGTGAAGTCTGAAGTAGCCCCACTGCCTCAAGCTTGGATGTCTGCTCTAACATATATTTGCGCCCCTTCTCACTTGGCTCCAAGCCAAGCGTCATGAACAGCCTCCGTTGCTGTTCAAGCGGCGAATAACCGACCTGTTCACCGGGAAGATGCTGAAACAACAGCCGATACAAGCCAACCGCAAAAGCACCTACCATGGGCTGATATGCTCCTGTAAGCATACGGTCATCCAGGGCGCTAAGTCCAAACTCCCTGTATACGCAGTAGCGATGATGTTCAGTATAATGGTGCAGATTCTTCATGCGCATAGCCTGATCTCCTTCTCCCCAAAAGTATGTTTATCTATTCTATCATAAATGTCTGATCCTCAAATGCTCAAAAACAGGTAAAAAGATGGCCTGTTCTCGCTCCGTTTCATCCTAGGTCGACATCATTCACGTTTTCGCCGAATTCAGCAATTTCTAAAATAAAAATGTCGAGAGCCGCTAGAATACTATAAAAGCTCTAGCCGCAGAATACAAGGGAATATCTGAAGAGAATGTTCTCCAGATGTATATGAAGTACAACTGTACAATAATCCTTCTAATATAAATGAATAGCAAAAAAGCCTTCCCTTTGTACTCGTAAGCGTTTACGACAAAGACAAGACTTTCACGCGATTACAGTGGCATGTTCTACCTCTTTCCAACAATCTAAAACATTCTGTACCCACCCAAACGCAACTTCTGGATCGTCCAGCCACTGATTACCGCACCAGCCAGTCCAGCGATGCCCGTCATATAGTCTACAAGCTGGAAAGAACCCAGATGTGACATCAGAGATGACGAATGATCCCATAGAGAGTACACGACGACAGGCAAAATTACAATAATGAACAGATAGGAAGGAAACCAGGTTGTCTTCATCAGCATGTTCAGAATGAAACCGATACCAAACATCATAACGAAAAATAATACCATCAATACCAACACAGGTATAAATTGCATCGGGCGACATTCACCTCTTCTTTCACACATTCAGGTTTCACTTCTGGATAGTAGTTAGTGTACCGCAAAAAATGTGGCGAAGCAACGAACTTTCTGGACAAATTTCCCTATATTTATACTCTGTTCATTTGCCCTTCTGCTTCATGTTGGGATACAATGTAAACGATAAAGCAATCACCCGTCCCTTATAGTGCGTGTTCAAAAAGACTGGTTTTCAGTACCGAGAAGATGGAATGAAGTTAGAAATGGAGCAGCGGAGCGTAGATAGAGCTACGTGAGCAACTACAATGTTTCCGAAGGAAACATACTTCGTAAGCATCCACTTATTTCGGCTGAATGCCATATTTGATGTTGATGATGCCACCAGGCATGATTCGTAATCAAAAGCGGACTTTTTGAACAACCTCTTATAGGGATTTGGAAATATACCTTGCAGGAGGAACACAACCAATGAACGAAGCCGCATCAACACTGGAGGGCTGGTACGCCCTGCATGATTTTCGCTCGATTAACTGGGCCGCCTGGAAAGCAGCAGATGATGAAGAACGCGCTGTAGCACTGGACGAGCTTCAGGAATTCTGGAAAGAATGGAAAGAAGTCGAGGATTCATCCAAAGGAAGTACCGTTGTATATACGGTTGTAGGTCAAAAAGCAGACCTCGTCATGATGCACCTGCGTGAAACGCTGGAAGATCTGAAGGCTGTTGAGAACGCGTTTAACAAAACGATGTTTGCCCAGTACACAACTAAGTCGTATTCCTACGTTAGTGTAGTGGAACTGAGCAACTACCTTGGCAAAGAAGGCGAAGACCCGATGCAGAATCCGGATATTATCGCCCGTCTGAAACCTGTTCTGCCACAACGACAATACATCTGCTTCTATCCGATGAACAAAAAACGTGAGCTGAATGACAACTGGTACATGCTGTCCATGGACGAGCGTCGCACCATGATGCGTAGTCACGGCATGATTGGCCGCAGCTATGCGGGTAAAGTAAAACAGATCATTACCGGCTCTGTCGGTTTCGACGATTGGGAATGGGGCGTTACGCTATTTGCGGATGACGCACTTCAGTTCAAGAAACTTGTCTATGAGATGCGTTTCGATGAAGTTAGCGCCCGTTATGGCGAATTCGGTTCGTTCTATGTGGGAAGTCTGTTGAACGAAGGAACACTGGAAGACATGCTTAAGCTGTAGAAATAGCACAAAGCACAATAAAGCACCGCGACATCTCCTGTAAAGGATACTGTCTGCGGTGCTTTATTATCTATCAATATTCTAATACCTCAAGCTTGATTTAGATCTATATTGTTTGAACTATTTATTTACACAAAAACGGAAAGGACAGAAAAAAACTGAAAAAGCGAAGCGTTCGCCTTTATCACCGGATTTTCCCTTTAACAAAAGGGAATCAAAAAAATCTGGGGATAACAGCGATTGGAAGGTTATGTCTCTAATCCTCGTCCTCATCATCTACCGCTTTCAGCGATTCGAGGAATTCGGCTGTGGCCCGGTCACGGTCACGACCCTTCTCTTTAAGCCGCTCAATCGCAGGCATAATGAGAATATCCACTTCTTTCTGCACGATGTAGGCCAGATCATATTGATCCTGTTCCTCGAGATAACCACCGACCTGCATCAGGGCGTTGTATCGATCCAGCTCTTCACGCGTTAATAGTCCCCGGACCTGAACACTGCAATGTCTCATCCAAAAAACCGCCCTTTCTTCAGGACTAGCGGAATACCACCAATGATGAACAGATAACGCAGATCAACCAGCTTCTTCAGCTGAGCCGCTTTCCAGCCTTTGTATTTCTTGCCGCCTACAACGGCAATAGCTTCACCTTTACCCAGTGATGCAACCGTGCCTTTGCTCGTAAATACAAAAGGTTGTGGCTGTTTCTTGCGAATGGATGCCACGACGTTCTTGGCGCAGTTCACACCCTGCTGCATCGCAATCTGGGCTGTTGGCGGATAAGGCCGCCCTTCCGCGTTGAACACAAGTGAATTATCACCAATGACATAAACATGCTCATGTCCAGGGGCACGCAGATAATCATCTACTTTCACACGTCCTCGCATCACTTCAAGACCTGCCTGTTCAAGCAATGAGTTACCGCGAATGCCGCCGGTCCATACGACTGTAGCCGCATCGAGCTTTTCACCCTCACCCACAATAACCCCGTCCGGGAGACATTGCTTGATTGGAACACCAATTTTGAAAGTAACGCCCTTCTTCTTGAGCACATTCATCGCATGCTCTACCAGTTCTGGATCAAATCCAGGCAAAGCCGAAGGTGCTGCCTCTACATTGTAGATATGCACGTGTTTCGGATTCACGTCGAACTCCTTGCACAGCTGTGGAATGCGATCTGCAAGTTCAGCTACGAATTCAACGCCACTGAAACCCGCTCCACCTACGACAAACCGAATACGATTTCGTTTGTTATCGTTTTTGTACATCGCAAATTGATATTCGATGTGTTCTCGAATCAGTCTGACCGAGTTAATGCTGCGGATCGTCATGGCGTGATCGAGCATCCCCGGAATGCCGAAGGTCTCAGGCTCACCGCCTAGTCCAATAATCAGATAATCATAGGATAACGTGCCATCCTCCAGAATAATCTTTCGATCCTGCAGACGAATCTCCTTCACGGAAGACTTGACCAGATCAATCTTGAACTCATCAATCAGCTTCGAAATAGGGACTCTTGCATGCTCAATGGTATCCGTGCCGGCTGCCGGCATATGTAGATGTGTAGTAATATAATGATAATCATGCCGGTTCACCAATGTGACATCGGCCTCGTTATAGTTCAATTCCTTCTGCAGCCGCTGGGCTGTCAGAATCCCGCCATAGCCCGCGCCGAGGATGACGATTTTGGGAATACTGCTCATGTCTATACCCCTTCCGGTTTCACTTGCATCAGCCCGATCTTGGGTGAGATGCAAAATGCACATACTTACAAATATTGATGAGGTCTTGCCCATTATGACGACAAATGTTAACTTCGCGAATTTATTTAAACGTTTGCATCAATTTCATAACTCACTAAAAATGGATTTTATGAAACTAGATATCGACATATCGAACCGTTTTGATCTATATCTAGACTTGATTGAAGCAACTAAAGGGTTTATGAAATTGATACGTTTGCACGCAAGTTATCGTTTCAAGTTGTGAAATTAACCACAAGATTCTACAAAACACGGGATCTGTCTTCATATTACATATTGACTCTAAATTAGACAAAAAAACACATAGTACAGGTCAAGGATATCTGTATTTCTAGTAAAGATCAAGGTTTTTTTTGTTATTTTTCATAACCTTTCATTTCCAATTTCATCCTATTCTCATCTGATCTTCATCAATTGTTCCCAGTTTCGTGACGCCGCTAACTTTGCAACCCTGAATACACCGTTTATAATAGGAAAGACAGTTCAGCACCAATGCCGGTTACGATACGTAGCCTGCACATTCTTTCTGTTAACTACCTATTAAAATATGAAAGGTGTTGTTGATTCTTGACTGCACAAAATTCCAGTCATGATATGACTGATTTACTTATTATCGGTGGAGGCCCTGCGGGTCTGTTCGCCGCGTTTTATGGTGGGATGCGTCAGGCATCCGTTACACTGGTTGAAAGTATGCCACAGCTTGGCGGACAGCTTGCCGCTCTTTACCCGGAGAAATACATCTATGATGTAGCCGGATTCCCGAAAGTAACAGCTCAGGAACTGGTGAATAACCTGGTTGAGCAAATGAGTCATTTTAACCCGAACATCCGCCTTGAAGAAAAGGTTGTATCGGTGGAGAAAAAGGATGAGCAACATTTCGTCGTGAAGACGGATGAGAATGAATATCATGCCAAAGCCGTCATTATTACAGCTGGTGTAGGTGCATTCGAACCACGTCGCCTGGAGCTTGAAGGTGCTGCCAAGTTCGAGAAGAGCAACCTGCACTACTTCATCAGTGATCTGAATGCCTTCGCTGGCAAAAAAGTACTGATCAGTGGCGGCGGTGACTCCGCGGTAGACTGGGCACTCATGCTGGAGCCTATCGCTGAGCAAGTGACACTGATCCATCGCCGGGACAAGTTCCGTGCACATGAGCACAGTGTCGAAAACCTGATGAATTCCAAGGTGAATGTCGTTACACCGACCGAAATCACGGAACTTCATGGGGATGACACGATTACCAAGGTAACCCTTTCTCATGTGAAAACCAAAGAAACTCAGGAAATCGAAGTAGATGACGTGATCGTTAACTTCGGATTTGTCTCTTCTCTCGGACCGATTGCCGAGTGGGGTATCGAAATTGATAGCAACTCCATCGTTGTTGATTCCCGCATGGAAACATCTATTCCAGGAATCTTCGCTGCCGGAGATATCACAACATATCCGGGTAAACTGAAGCTGATCGCTGTCGGATTCGGCGAAGCTCCAACAGCCGTCAACAATGCGAAGGTATACTTCGATCCGGATGCCAAGTTGTCCCCAGGACACAGCAGTAACATGAAACGCTAGTTTTGCTGAAATAACATATATTGATACAAAAAAGGGTATCTTACTCCTGAGTGAATCCATATCAGGAGGGATACCCTTGTCTTATATATGCCCGCTGTGTAACGGTCTGGTTGTACCGGAGCAGGCTTGCCCCCACTGCCTTCAGGGACTGTTAGAATGCGGCAAATTGGATGATTACACCGGACCATACAGCCCCTACGTATTCCAACCTTCCTCTGACACGGCAGACGAAGTCGAAAACGTTTGCAATCATGTGATGTACTGTCACCATTGTCAGACGAGCACGCCATGGCCAGTCTCACTATGGGACTTGTCCGGAAACCTGTAACATTGCCTGCAATGAGGATCTCTAGTGAAGAATGGCAGATACGTCGGTACCCAGTTTGCGCTTATGGATTTCTGCCAACAGCAGTGCGATGAAATCTCTTTCGAGATTCAACTCAATCGCTTTATGGTAGGAATCCAACAACATCTCATCGGATAACATAGCCATTTCCCGCCACAACCTTTCCTTTTTTTTCCTCAAAACTATCATATCAGAGATTTATATAGAGAACAAGCGTTCTTGTTATCCACAACGATATGTGGAAATCCTGTGCATAGTTTGTTGATAAATGGAAAAAATGTAGAGTAATCAACGTGTATAGTGTGGACAATATTTATGCACAGGGAGTTTGTACTACTGTCAGAACGTTTATCAGCGTATTTTTTTCGGAATAAATTCATAGTTTCAAGACTTGTTGCGAGTAAATTACCCGGTAATGTAAAATTTCAAACGGTTTTCATACCGTTTTCTTTTATATATTATCGGTTTTTCTTGAATTTTCTTGAGTTTTCCCATTCATTTTCTATTGGGGTCTGGTATTCACTTCCAGAATCCAGATCTTGCCTGAATAATCCAGTCCATAATCAAATCCAAGCTGACCTACACCAGGGAACTGACTTTCCATAATGTACGTACATGTCATTGTAAGGGAACGCATCTCCCGGCGTTTGTGCCGACCGGATATATGTGGCAGGGATAAACCAAGAGCTCGCCTTCCTGATAACATGGTGCCACCCTTGCTCAGATTCGTCACACAGAGTCCGGGACGAGCGAGTCGTCCTACTAAGGAACGGAATACCCAGCCTCGTTGGGTTTTGACAACTTTGACTCTGTAATCAACAGGTCTCCCTTGAATTGTTGCCAGATGAATGCCTTGCTGGATCAAGTACTTGCGTCTAGCCTTTACACGCACCAGAGAGCGATACATCTGGCTGAAACTGGCGAAAGAACGGGTTGTTTTCATATGGGTGTATCGATAAGCCCCACCGCTGGCCGATACCCGGATAACACCGTAACCTCCGCCTCCTACAATAGGTTTGACATACACCATTCCATAACGACTGAGCATTTGCAGCAGATTACCCGAGTTGAATGCCTTGGTCTGTGGGATATGGACAGCAGCTACCGGGTATTTCATCAGAGCCGCTGTCTTCCGCCATTTGCTTGCAAGTTGTCTCGACATGGGTTGATCTCCTTCCTTGAAACAATAGTCCTTCCTTATACATACTCAACAGAAGCCTTGCTTTCTTGGATGTCTGTCCACGGCAAAGGCCCCTTTTCCATGTAACCTGTCCCAGGGTGATGGCGGAAACGGGAACACGCGCCCGGTTTACTTTTCAAACAAGTCAATCTGTCGTATGCTACTAAGGAATGGCTTGGAAGGGCTTAAATATGAGGATCTAAGGAGCGTTAAGAACAAATGGAAGCATTTTTCAAATCACTTTATGGCGTAGCCTATTTTGCAATGTCGATCGTTCTGGTAGCTGTTACGGTACTTCTCTTTGTCACAGGTATTCGACTGTTTATGCAAAAGCGTAATCGCGGCTTTGCCGTGAGTTGTCTTATATTTGCCTGTTTCATCGTCTTTATCATTGTTGTTATGTTAACTACGCCCTTCTCTGCCACACCGCCGGGTTCACCGGAAGCCATGGCTGCCCTTCTTCACTTCGGGTAGTTGAACCTCTGTAGAAGGAGATGCTTATGACACGTACTAATGAAACCTTAGGAATTATTGATATCGGCTCGAACTCCATTCGTCTGGTTATCTATGAACTGGACCAGGACGAAGCCTATCGCATCATTCATGAAGACAAATACGCCGCTCGTCTGAGCAGCGTTGTTGAGTCCGATGGAACCATTCTGCGCCATTCTCTGGATAAAGCCATCACCATCTTGAGTCAATTCAAAGCGACCTGTGAAGCGTATCAGACCAAACTGATTCGCGCAGCAGCTACCGCAGCTATTCGTAATGCAAGCAATGTCCTGGAGATTATTGAATGGCTGGAGACCGAGACGGGGCTTACCATTGAATGTGTATCGGGAGATCGGGAGGCCTATTATGGGTTCCTTGGTGTCACTCAATCCATTGATCTGGCAGACGGTTACGTCGTGGATATTGGAGGCGGCAGCACAGAGATCACGGTCTTTCGGGATCGGAAAAGGTTACATAGCATCTCCCTCCCTATTGGTGCTGTGAATTCACATGCCCGTTACGGGGGCGAAGATCAGTGGACTGAGGAGAATGCAAATGCATTATGCAACGAAGTCACTGAGGCTCTCCGTGGACAGAATTGGATTCGTGAGCATCCTGGTCTGCCACTCATCGGACTTGGCGGCACAATGCGTACACTCGCCAAAGTGGAACAGAAGCGCACCCAGTATTCTTTGCCTGTCAGCCATCATTATGAGATCAGTGAGGAAGCGATGGAGAACATCGCTCGCTCCTTGCCACATCTCACCTCGGCACAGCGCAAAAAGGTACCTGGGCTCGCCAAAGATCGCGCTGACATCATTGTGCCCGGCGTACTGATCCTACGAACTGTCTTCCAGATAATACAGGGAGATCGTTATGTGGTTAGTGGCGCGGGTCTACGAGACGGGTTGTTGCGTGATTACATGGCTGGAGGGCAGCCGGTCGTTCCAGACGCGCTGAAGGACAGTATCCGCAACTTTATCCATTTTGGTCCACCTATTCCAGAGAATCGTCTGCAACGGATTCATCAGGATATGGTTACCCTGTATACAGCATTACAAGGTACCCCTCCTGATCAAGCAGATGCCCGAATCCTGTATGCATCCTCCATGCTGCACATGGCTGGTAAACAGATTAACTATTTCCGTTATACACAGCACTCGGCCTATTGGATCATGAATTCAAGCATTTATGGACTTTCTCATCGGGAGACCATTCTAAGTGCCAGTGCAGCTGATTATCATCCCAAAAAAAGAACGCCCCAGCTGCTGAATAAGCACCGGGACATTCTGAAAAACTCGGATGAGCGGCATGCTCATCGTTTAGGCTCTCTGCTCCGCGTAGCTGAAGCCATCAATCGATCCGAGAGCATCGCTGCGATCAAAGCAACAAAAGAAAACGACTCGCTGAAGGTGCAATTCACCTGTACAGCTGAGCCGTTACTGGAACTTGATGGCCTGGAAGAGGCCGTCAAGGATCTGAAGGAAGCCTGGGGAGTTACGTTAACGCACTCCATTCAGCAGGCTTCCAAGGGATAATACCCATGGCCTCCGTCTGACTTCTCAGCGGGGGCTTTTCATTTTCTACAAATACATAATTGCCACCAGGCATAAGTTGTCTCGCTTTGACATTATCCATAAGGGACAGATTAAGGATATCCACTAGCATTTTCTTCAGCTCTGGATCAAATACGGGACACATCAGTTCAATTCTTCGATTCAGGTTACGTGTCATCCAGTCTGCACTGGAGATGAATACATCCGGGTTGCCGCTATTTTCAAAATAAAACAACCGTGAATGCTCCAGAAAACGATCCACAATGCTAATGACCCGAATATTCTCACTGAGCCCCTCTACCCCCGGACGCAGACAACATACACCACGCACAATCAGATCGATCTGCACGCCGGCTTGAGAAGCCTCGTACAATTCATCAATCATTTCCTGATGGGATAAGGAGTTGATCTTGGCAATGATTCTGGAAGGTTTGCCTTTCAGCGCGTGCTCTGTTTCTCTACGAATCAGTGCAAACAACTCATCCTTCATACCATCCGGAGCTACACGGAACGCCTGCAATGCCTTCGGACCGGAGTATCCGGTAATCTCATTGAACAATTCGGATGCATCTTCCCCAATAATTGGATTAGAGGTGAACAGTCCCACGTCCGTATACACTTTGGCTGTACTCTCATTATAGTTACCGGTTCCTACATGAACATAACGTCTCAGCCCCTGCTGTTCCCTGCGTACAACAAGAATGATTTTGGCATGGGTCTTCAGTCCAACCAGTCCATAAACCACGTGACAACCGGCTTTCTCCAGCTTACGCGCCCAAGCAATGTTGCGCTCTTCATCAAACCGTGCTTTCAGTTCCACCACCACCGTGACCTGCTTACCACTCTCAGCTGCAAGTGCAAGTGCCGGAATAAGGCGTGAATCGCCATTGACCCGATATAATGTCATCTTGATGGCCAGAACTCTTGGATCTTCCGAAGCCTCCAATATAAAATCAGTGACTGGTTCAAACGATTCGTATGGATGATGCACCAGTACATCGCGTTTGCGCAGCAGCTCAAAATGACTTTCTCTGGGTAGGAACTCCAGTGGATACACAGGTTTCACCGGACTGTACTTCAGATGCGAGAAACTTTCCAGACTGTCCACGAATCCAGCCAGAAAACTCAAATCAAGTGGTCCATCAATTTCGTATACCGGGTCCTGAATATCAAATTCATCCTGCAATTCCAATAAGGCATCCGGACGAAAATCCTTACAAACTTCCAGTCGTACAGGAGCCCCGCGGCGTCTGCGTCGCAATTCTTTTTCAATAGCCTCAAGCAGATCTTCCGCTTCTTCTTCATTAATGAACAGATCCGCATTACGGGTCACTCTGAATTCCTGTGCAGCAAGCGAGATATATCCGCTGAAGAGCGTATGGATATGATGTTTGATAAGATCTTCAATCAGTATGAATGTTTTCTTTTTGCTATTCGCCCGAATGGGAGCCTGAACTACCCGCGGCAGATTGGAAGGTACCTGAACAATAGCCATAAACGGCTCGCCCTCTTGCTCCCCTTCCTTCTGTAACATCACGGACAGATAGACAGACTTGTTGTGTACCAGTGGGAACGGACGACTCTGGTCAATCGCCATCGGTGTGAGTACCGGAAAAATAATTTCATGAAAGTACTGGTCCATTGCGCGCTGCTGTGTCACATTAAGATCTGTATATTCCTGAATGTTCACGCCTTTCTTGGCGAGTAGACGAATGAGTTCACGATACGTTTTATACTGTTCGGCGACCATGGTCCCGGTTCGTTTAATCAATCTGCGGTACAACCCTGCAGGCGTGTATCCTGTAAAATCTTTTTGCGTGAATCCGGCTTTGATCTTCTCTTTTGTCTCTGCCACCCTTACACTGACGAACTCGTCCAGATTACTAGCGACAATGCCGAGAAATCTCATGCGTTCCAGCAGAGGCGTTGTTGGATCCTGGGCCTCCTGAAGTACGCGCCGATTAAATTCAACCCAACTCAAATCACGATTAACGTAGTTACCTGTTTTGACGTCTCTATGCATGTATGGCCTCCGAATGTGTTGCATATCTATTCTTGGTTAGAAGTTCTCCTATAATTGTACTATTCGTAATCAACATCAAGCGTCAGCGCAGTGTAAACGCTACGTAAAATTTATGTAAATGATACCTCATGGGCGCAACTTTTTCCATCCCTTTACAAAGGTCAATAGACAGAGTAAAGTGAAGTACAGTGTGATTTGGTCCGGTTGCTTGTTCTCATTCCAAATATAGTTGATCAAAGGAGTATATAATGAAATCCAACAAACCTAGAACATTACAAAAAAATATAGAGTTTTTCACGGCTGCACTATCCCAATGTATGGTAAGCGCATGGCAGGAAGACCCGGCTGGCGTCTATTGCGAGGTCGGTTGTGGCATTGTGGAGCGGATCAGTGAAGACAGCGTGCGCATTCGAAACAATGACGGAACCAAGAGCCATTATGCACGAGATATCACGATGTTCCAGACTGAAAAATAATTTGGCTTAAATACGAAAAAAAGACTAGCTTTCCGAAACAAGGTGTTGTATACTCTTGCCACAAGGAAAGGAGGTGCGTCAACATTTCTAATGTCATGTTGAACGTGTCCCTTACCCGATCCACTAGCTCAAATTAAAAGAGTCTGGTGGAGGCGCGGGATACGGATCAATGTTTCAAAAAGCGCCACGGGTAGAAAAGCCGTCTTCGGACGGCTTTTTGTTTTCTCATTTTCTGTAGAGAGGTTGAGAAAACACCCAAAATATTGGAAATAGACCCTTTAGTAGAGCAAACCAGGATGGCTATAATGAAGATGCAACTCAACCTAAATCCGAGGAGGCATCTTGTAATGTTCAAAAATGTAAGGGGTTTCAAGATATCCATCATGTTGGCTTTTGTTTTGTTATTCACCTCCATCATGTTGCCCGCAGGTCAGCATGCTAGCGCAGCACCAAGTTTCGCCAAAGGAGCCGACATCAGTTGGGTTCCCGGAATGGAAGCTCAAGGCTACAAATGGAAAGATAAAAACGGCGTACAGCGCGACATCATTGATATTTTGAAAAAAGACTATCAAATCAACTCCGTTCGCATTCGGGTATTCGTTAATCCTTCGAATGATTATGGGAACGGTTACATGAATAAGGATCGTGCGGCTGCACTCGCACAACGTGCCAAGAATGCTGGCATGAGTGTAATGCTTACCCTGCACTACAGCGATTCCTGGGCAGACCCTGGTCAACAAACCAAACCAGCTGCCTGGAAAAACTATACGTTCCAACAGCTCATGGATGCGGTATGGAACCACACTCGTGAAGTTATGACGGCGATGCAAAGCAAAGGCGTTACCCCGGACTGGGTACAGATCGGTAATGAAACAAGCAACGGCATGTTATGGGAAGATGGTAAAGCATCCACCAACATGAAAAACTATGCGTGGCTGGTGAATACAGGCCATAACGCAGTGAAATCCCTGAGCAGCGGTACCAAAACCATTGTGCATCTGGCAGGTGGAGATGATAACGCCCTCTATGTATGGAACATTGGTGGTCTGATTAATAACGGAGCTAACTTTGACATGATTGCCATGTCTCTCTATCCTTCAGCTTCCGGCTGGAACACCGCTGTGACAAATACGGTAAACAACGCAAAGGATATGATCAACCGTTATGGCAAAGAGATCATCATCTCCGAAATTGGCATGGACAATAACCAGGCAGCCGCTGGTAAAAGTTTTGTTGCCGCGATGAAAAACCAAATCCGCAATCTGCCAAATGGCAAAGGTAAAGGTGTATTCTACTGGGAGCCTCAGGCTACACCAGGTTATAACAGTGGATATGGTAAGGGCGCTTGGCAGTCGAATATGATGCCAACTGTTGTCATGGAAGGATTTATTGACTAGGTACGGTGGGTAGAAGTGTATTGGTGGGAGCAGTGGTGGGCGTTCCGGGGTCGGATCGTTCTTATGATCGCTGTTATCCCCAGATTTTTATGAATTCCCCTTATTGGGGGAAAATCCGGGGATAAAGGCGAACGCTCCGCTTCTTCAGAATCGATTCCGCCCCCTCCACTACGTTGCTGCTCCTTGAGACACTTCTAAAACCGTGTGTAGGCAAGTTATTAGGGTAATGAAGAGCGGAAGGCGCTATTCCTGGTGGGAGTAGCGCCTTTTGTGTGTTTGCGGACAGCGTGCTGGGCGCTCGGGGGCGGATCGTTCTTATGATCGCTGTTATCCCCAGATTTTATGAATTCCCCTGATAAGGGGAAAATCCGGGGATAAAGGCGACCGCTCCGCTTCTTCAGAATCGATTCCGCCCCCTCCACTACCTTGCTGCTCCTGATCGGGCACTCCTAAAGCGTGTCGCAATCAATCGAGGAGGGGTTCATCACTCGGGCTGGAGACTGATGTTCTTTTGGCTTACATATGAATATAATAAGTTTATTGAGATAACACATAGGATCAACTTCTAATTGGAGAGGAGGCATAAGGATGAGTTTTTTAAAAGGGATCGGTCAGTTAGCTGGGGAAGTTACCGGAAAAGTGTTGGGCGGCAGCGTGAGGGTTGTTGGTGAAATCGCGGGAAGCCCCTTTATCAAAGAAATCGGAAACGGCGTAGAGAAAGCTACGATTAATACAGGCAAAACCGTTGGACAACTGGCTAGTGGTACATATGATCTTGCCAGTGGTGCAATTCGAAAAGATGATACCGCCATAGACGCGGGGCTTGCCGATATTGGAGGTGCTGTAACCAATACTGCAAAAGGTGTAGCGATATCAGCCAAGTATGTATATAACAGCGGTAAAGATGTTGTTGTGGGCATGAAAGAGGAAGATAAGGACAGAGTCAAGCTTGGTGCCAAGAATCTTTTAGCTGCTGCTGCGGTAACAACACTCGCTGTCGGTTTCATTGATGCAGTTGATGGTGCTGAAGGTGTAGATACGTAGGATTTGGTTTAGATCACCAGTAACACAACAACTGAAGAAATACAGCCTAGCAGGGCAACCAAAATATGGAGACAACTAAATGAGATTTTTTCAAGTAAAATCCGTTGTCTCTTTTGAATTAAACACGAGTAGATGAACACTGTTATCACAACGGGCAGATATAAATGAAGATCCGGACCATCCGTGCTCGGTAATAGTTTATTAATATATCCACCTATCGTCTCGTTGACCATCATGAAACCATATATACTACCGATTATCGCTGAAACTGCAAACTGAAATAGTATCTGAACTACAGCCTTCTTTACAAAGAATGGATCACGTTTGCGGTAACTGTTATTAACCATCATATATCTGTCGCCTCCTCGTTTTTCTATTACTCTTTTTGGTTACTATTTTTGATTACTACTCCTGTATTTTACCATAACGTTGATCAGCCTTCCTTTTTAGTTTTTATCGACCTATCACTCCCCCACAAACAAAAATTGCCCTCTCCACCTCATTGGCAGAAAGGGCAATTATGGCGATACCAGATACCTCTGTTCAGCTTACCTTAGCGAGTCTCGTAGCACGTATCGATGCGGTAGCGTATACGATGAGCGCTGTCCAGATGAGTGCGAAACCAACGAGCAGAACTGGCGAGACCGTTTCCTTGAACACAAACACACTCAGGATCAGCATGATTGTCGGCCCAATATACTGTACGAAGCCTAGTGTGGACAATGACATTCGAGCAGCCGCCCGTGCAAAGAACAGCAGCGGCAGCGCCGTCACCACGCCGGAAAGCAGCAGTTCGAAGAACATCGGTGCAGGCAGCGTCCATGCTGTTGCTTTTCCTACAACGGCCAAGTAGATCCAGTAGCCGAGTGCGACGGGCAGAACTACAGCTGTCTCCGAAAATAACCCCACTGAAGCGTCTTGTTTGATCTTCTTCTTTGCCAGACCGTACAAGCCAAATGACACGGCCAGTGAGATTGCAACCCATGGGAAACGTCCGTAGTCGATAGCGATGATAAGCACCGCGACACCAGCGATGGCAATCGCGAGCCATTGTCCACGGTTTGGCTTTTCATGAAGGAAGACAACTGCCAGTAACACGTTCAGCAACGGGTTTAAATAATAGCCCAGACTTGTCTCAACGACATGACCGTTGTTAACCGCCCAGATGAAGATAAGCCAATTAATAGCAATTAGCAGCCCACTCGCGGTAAGGGACAGCAGGGTCGAACGACTGGTCAGAATGCGCTTCATGTCACTCCAACGACGTTGGACGGCAACGAAAATCCCCATAAAGACAAATGACCAGACAACCCGGTGCGATAAAATCTCGCCTGCCGGTACATTTTCAAACAACTTCCAATACAGCGGGAGAACTCCCCACATGATATACGCAATGATCGCGTTGATTAATCCACTATTCATAACTGTATCCCCTCTTATTGCTCTGATATCTCAACGGATTATACGCCTCGATCCTCGTTTAAGTAAAGGGGGTAATAGGTCATACAGGAATCCATCCCTAGTTCAAATGACTTTTTCTTTGAGCAAAACTCCCCGTTTAGCGCTACCAAATTATACTTTGTGCTTTTTCTTTCTTACTCTCATGATGAAGGTAAAGATCGCCGCAAATACGACCACACCTACAATAAACAAATCCATATCTTGCTCAAACATAAACCACATTTTGTGTTCTAAGTTTACTTGTTGTTTTGGTGGAAAGCCTTCCCCGAATAATTCAGTTGCTTGATTAATATTGTTCATTTCGATGGTTGAACTGCACGGACTACTACTTAATTCACCATCCACTTCGCTAAAGTATATTAAGTATTTGTTACCTTCCTTGAAATCAAATCCCCATGTGAAGTTAGTTGCAATAATTAGTTGAGAGTCAACTTCAGTATTCCAACTCCTCTCAACTTCCACTAAAATATATCTAATTTTCTCTTTGGTCCCCGTAAATCCCTCTTGCTTCAAGTCGACCTTTACTTGCTTTACTTCACCATAAACAGCTCCATCATATATTTCTAACTCTTCTTGGGGGCTTCCCGATACAGCACATGACAAAGCGTTAACATCTTGTGCATTTGAGATAAAAAACACGGTAGATATAAAACATATTAACGTGAATATACGAAGCTTCAGTTTTTCCACCTTCTTCTCATAATGTTAATTGGTATATCTTTATTGACCTGTTTAACAGGAAAAATGTTGCATTTTCCCTGGCCGTTAGGTGAATAAACAACGAAGCAACCAATCGGACACAGTTGGTTGCTCCATTTGTGTTTATTAAGTTATCACCCAGAATAATTTAAAAGAAATAAAACTAAGATATTTTTCTTACAGCAAACCATAGCTCAACAAAATTCAGTCCATCTTTAACTCCAGTAATTTCAAATTCCATTCCGTCGACCTGTTCATATCCTGTAGTAGGAAGCCATTCAGAAAAGAATCGTCTATGTATGGTAGCGTCACATTTGATCCTATTTTGGTTACTTTTACTCTCCTCCAACACGAAACACACCAATTACGGTTTCACCATCTTTGTCATACAGGGGAATATCACGACCTTCTGGTGATCTGCTGTTCTGTATCGTAATAGCTTCTTCAGGTGTTTTTGGTTGCTCGCCATCCAAGTCTTTTTTCAGCAGATATCCTTCTGTACCATCCACACCACTAGCCAAGATTAAATCAGGTTCCGTTTCTGGAGAAGTCGCATATATGTTAGAACCGTATGTCTGTCCATTCTTATTTTTCGGATAAAGAGAAGAGATGTGAATTTGATTCAGCGCATTTTTAACGTTTGGATATTGGGATAACCCTGAACCACTCGATTCATTCATCATAAAAACCACAAAGATCAATAGTATAACTCCATTAGAATACATCTTCACAACTGTTCACTCCCTCATACTTTTGAACTAGCAGAAATTCCAATGAAGAGAAGATGGTTTTCATATAATCACATTTCCTTCCCATCTTTAGAATAATATAACATATATTCAAAGGAGTAGTTGGAAGTTGAACTATAATCATCTAATGTCTAACGTTATTGCAGATCATCCCTCTTCGATAACATAAAAAAAACGGACACCAATCTTTGGAGATCAGCGTCCGTTTGTATATTACATATTATTATTTGAAAGTGTTACTTCACTTCGCCAACAACGGTAAAGCGCTCGTTTTTGTGATGTGGATTCTCGATCTCATCAACCAAAGCAATCGCATAGTCTGCATAGCTGATGTAACTGTTACCTTCACTGTTCACGAGAATAACGTCGTTGCCTGCTTGATATTTGCCGGTGCGTACGCCTTCTGGATTAAAGAATCCAGCCGGGCTCAAGAATGTCCATTGAATACCTGAGGATGCTTGTAGATCCTGCAAGTTTTGGCCTTGGTTCGTTGCAGTTGCTTTGTAAGCATCAGGGAATCCTGGGGATTCAAAGACACGCAATGTTTTGGACTCGTCTGTGAACAGGCTTCCTGCTCCACCCACCACGATCAGACGAGTGTTTGGTGCATCCTTCAGGATGTTGATCAACGCTTGTCCTACTTCCACATGCAGGTTTTCTTTACCAGCTGGAGCACCAAATGCATTTATAACCACATCGAATGCTTTAAGATCTTCAGCTGTAAGATCGAATACATCTTTCTCCAGCGTATTCAGGCTTTTATCTTCCAATTTGGATGCATTACGAACGATTGCCGTTACTTTATGCCCTCTGTCTGCTGCTTCTTTCAAAATTACACTTCCTGCTTTGCCTGTTGCACCAATGATTGCAATGTTCATCATGATCTCTCCTTTGTAATTATCGATATTGTTTATGTTTGAACTTTATATTGTAACTATAGTTGTTACAACTAAGTTTGTCAACCTTTTCTCTTTCCAAAAGGAATGCGTATTCAGCTGCGAACTCTTTTGTTAGAGTTATTGTGATAGTAAAAGGGCTCTTGACTTTGTTTTTTTAAAAGTACATTCTGTACAGTTTGTCCACGTGGGTGATGGTTCTGATCTAAGATAAGACGGTCCAGTTGCAAGTTAAAGTCACATCGCTCAGGCGTACATAACAGAATTTTCGTCAGGAAATCCAATGCGTCCATGCTGCGCAAGTGAGTAACAAGCTCGGTCGTCAGATTAAGCACATTGTCTTTAACAATATTCCCAATTGCTATCCCTCCACTCTCTCCATCCATGTATTGACTTGGATCATTCGGGTCCGGCTGTACTTCGCGAAGCCATAATACATTCTCGTCGATGAAAAATATGTAGCGTTTGTTTAGAACACATCCATCGTAATGGTAGTACTCATCATCAAATGGTGCGATAGCAACTGAGGCATGTTCGAAGCGGTCATGTCCGTTCATGATTCAAATTCTTTCATGAAGATGATAAGCGAATAGACGAATTTGAGCATACGTATGAAGTTCCAACGATATCGACTTGATTTCAAGTTGTTAGATGAAATATCTGGCTTATTAACGGTGAGTTTCATATTGTGCATCTCCTTTTTAAAATAATTCAGATGTTGGTTCGATCATGTTCATATACGGATGTTATCAATGAAAATGGGGGACCTGACTTTTAGGACAAGCCAATAAGTAGTCACGTATTCCACTCCATCACAGCTAACACGCTCGATGTCATTGTCAATATAACTCGCGTATTGGTGGTTATCATCATATTGGAAAATTCGACAAAAAATAGTCCGTCGCAGTCTTCTGGTTGGTAACGATTGTTACGTTCCTCCTTTCAAGATTGTTGCGGAACAGTACGATGTTGCTTGATAATTATGAAACGTTTTGTTACGATTATGTATAAAATGTTGATATGTTATCTAGTCAACTAGATTACTTACTTAACAATATACTCATGATCGGTAATCTTGTCAACTAGTTTACTACATTATTTCGGAGGGGTTTTTGTGGCTATTCGTTTTTCGCTTGACAAGATAATGAAAGAGCGCGGACTTGAGCAAAAGGATATTGTTCAGATCACCGGCATAAACCGCAACACTGTAAAGGCCCTAGCACTTAATGCTAACGCCCGTATCGACTTTCCAACGCTAAACACACTTTGCGAAAAGCTGGATGTGCTTCCTGGAGATCTGATTGAATACATACCGGAAAATAATAGGGGGGGCTAAAATACTGATCTTATGTATCTATATTTTAAAAGACAGGAGCACATACATATGACTTCACTATATGAGGCCAAACCAAAAGATCTTCTTTTTTTGGAGCCTCTCTACCGAAAAATTAAGATCAATACAAAAATGTCCCTTGAAGATGATTATGAAACAGTTTATGACGAACCTGGAGAAGAACCAATCCATGTCTATTCATTGACTAACTATTTGCAAAACAAAGACATAACTTTCTTAAAAAAACTTATAACAGGAAAAATAAACACATATTATTACTGCCCAGAATGTGAAAAAGAAGTGTACATAAATTCTGAAAAAATCCAATTAGACAAAGAATTTGATAATGATATTATAAGTTCATTTCCTAGACCAACTAGTCACAATGAGGATTATTTCTATAATGGAGCAGCAGAAGAAGATTTTAAAGAACATATAAGAGAATTTTTCGGTAAATATCTTGATGAAAGTAATACATTCACTAGACATCTTGTCTGTACCGCTTCCAAAAGACATAAAATTACAGTGACATTCCGTATAAGTCCCGATATGTATATAGAAAAAATCGGGCAATTCCCCGCAGTGTATTCATTTGACAATAAAGCTCATCATTATAAAAAAATATTAACTAAGGAAAATCGTAGAGAGTTTAACAAAGCCATCGGATTAAAATCTCATGGTAACGGCGTGGGAGCGTATGTCTACCTGAGGCGCGTATTCGAAAGACTTTTATATGACAAATTGCATAAAGCATTTGTATCAAACGATACAATGTTACAGGAAGTGAAAAAATATAGAATAGAAGATAAAATAAACGCTGTAAGTCATCTTCTTCCACAATTCTTAGTTAACAACAGCTTTTTATACAATATATTAAGTAAAGGGATACATGAGCTTAGCGAGGAAGAGTGTCTCTCATATTTTGAGCCAGTTAAAGAAGCGATTTTAGTAATTTTAGAGGAAGATTATGAAAAAGATAGAAAAGAAAGTTACCAAAAAGAATTAGGTACAGAATTAAATAATATTCATGCAAAAATAAAGAACGATTAATGATACAAATAATCATTCACATTACGTAGAGATGTAGCGCTGACGAAAATAAACCGTAGAATATTAGTAGATATACTAATAGGGGGCCGGAGATGATCCGGTCTTTTTTTGCGCTCATCCCGCATATTTAACTCCGCGAATATAAAGTTCGCCCTTCACTACAACACTGGCCTCCGTAATATCTTCGATCACGTCGCTGCCGACGAGTTCCGCGCTGATAAATTTGCGCAGTATAAAGTTGGATATCGAATGTCAGCGGACGCATGAAACGCGACTCGGCGCGTATGAAGCGGATTTAGAGCGCATATATACGTAGCCCATTCGTAGGTAATAATCATCTTTAATCAAGAATATATCTTTTGATACTTAGTGACATGTTGCCATGCAAAGAGGCCCCTTCTACATCTGGATACAAGGTTAGATAAATTGATATTCATCCGATTTAATTTAATTAAAATTTGCTCTCTTAAATCATCCTTGATGAGTATTTTATACATTACTGGCTTTGGCAATATAGAATTGGGATAGTTTTATTGTTAAAAAGTTTCTCGTATAGGGTTGTTATCCATGTCTCCAAATCTACAGTCCAAGGATTGAATGAGAACAAACCATTTTGGTTTATCAAACATGCATTCTCGTTTGAGTATGGTTTACTGGATAAAACTCAACAGCAAAAGAGGACAGTTCTCTTACAACCGCCCTATCTAACCCATACACTACACGCAAGTTATTTTCAGTTTTAGTTTCCTAGATTTCTTTACTGAAAGCAAAGAACGCTGCAACATAGGGAGAAAAAGCCCAACAAAGGGGTGGCTAAACCATGGCGCTGCCCGAGAGCCCACCACTCATCATCCACAATATCCAGAGGAGGATTGGAACCTCTCCTGCCTCTTGAAAAAGACTTGAAATTATTTAAGTGCTTATCCAAAATTTCATCAAGATTGGTAGTAGCAGGTAAGGGATTCACTACTCTTGATAACGTTGACTCCAACTTCCAATCTTTTAGCATCTGTCCTCTCCAGATCAAATTCCATTGCACAGTGAGTGAAAAAACGGTATTAAGTTCATTTAAGTCATTCACTTGAATGCAATGCAGTGGATTCCTGACTCTGATTTATAAATCAAGTCTATTAGTGAGGGTTTAAGTTTATTTTTCATAACATATCTCCTAAAAACATTCCAATTAGTAGTAATTAATACCAAATTATACAACTTACAATACATTCACGGTAGTCCTTTCATTTCATCTACATTGCAACCGTTCCGCTACCGACGGGTCTACGAACTTCTTCGAGCTCGTATCCGCGACATTTATAGCGCGCAACCACACTGTCCCCGTCCGAAAACTCTTCTTAGACTTTAATATCGCGTATCCAAAACTGCTTGCGGATCTCGTAGCTGTCTGCGGTAAGTTTACTCTGGGCTTCCACGATAACATTGACGTAAAGGGTCGGCGTCTTAAGCGTCCTCACCGCATTCGCGCCATGTCACGCTCGAATGCGATGAGGACGCGCGGAAGGAGCGAGTGTGAAAGAACCGTTAACCTTGCATGCGGGCTACGGTTTTTTAATGTTTTGAAAAAATGAGAGAACGAGAGAATTCGAGAGTTTATTTTGAACTGGAGAGCCACCATCTATGCACGAGGACTAACACAAGAAGGGTTTAAATAACTAATAAAGATACAAAATATCGCTATTAGATATAAAATAACTTTAAAAGATATTATTTACATAATTCAGGGAATCCGGTTTTACTCGCAATCAAAACCGAAATCGCCGAATATGGAATTTGCACACTCGCCTCGATAATCATATACTCAAATTGCTTAGTAGAAGTTACTCCTTTTTGGGCCTACTCGAAAAGTCAACAACTTTTAGTCGGCTACTAAAATTTAATGACTACTCTAGGCAGGTTAAGTTACACTGAATCGAGGAGGTGATATTTATCAGTACGTATGAGGCACTAATCGTTATGCTTACTTTTGGCATTTTTATTTTGGCTATGTTAACTTTCATTAAAAAGCGGTAGCGTCCCCGACCAAGAGTTGCTACCGCATCGTGTTAACAGTTTTATCATAACTTTTATAGGGATCACTCGCAAGACCCCAAGACGTAGTCACTTAAGGCTGCGTCTTTTCCGTGTATACTGCGTGCATAGACAAAAAAAGCGCCCACCTCCGAAGAGATGAGCGCTAGGGTTTGCGTTATGAGGTTAACGAATCGAATCAATTAATACCGGACATTTTAAATTTATAGAAACTGATTTTATGTAAAACTTTTTCTACTCAATTTTAGTCAGTTCTGTGAAGAGGTGTGGTATAGTAAACGTTCTCAATTTTGCTTAATTCATCAGAACATGAAATCATATTTCTGACTAGCTTATTGTCAACGGTAAGAAAATTTGTGCCATACAAATTAGCAATACTAACATTTGCTGCATCTGTAGCCCCAAGGCGGGAAGTCAATTCAATCTGCTGAGCAACGGAGGTGCCATCCCCATCCAACACTTTTAGGATTTCTTCCTCAATAAAAACTTTCATCATGTTTTCTGTATGAGCTTAATTAGCGTGATATCCGGATGAAACTCCTCAAGCCATTTCACGAAGTAACCGTAATGTTTCGTGTAATCCTTAAGGGTGCTTTCGCGTAAACCCTCCACTTTCTTCGCGTTGGTTACAAAATCCAGTGCTTGCTCTAATGTCAGCTCCGGAAACAACTTTACATCACGCGCGCCGACCGGAGCACGTCTTTCTCGTTTCTTTAATGCCATAACAAAAAGACCTCCATAGCGTAATTAGTACGAGACTAATACGCCATAGAGGCCGTGATTCACAACCCTGAAATGCCATTTCAAGGATTGATAACGTTCATCGTCCGGGGTTGTTAACCTACCGAAATACCTGCGCAATTCACAATCTGCACCGTTAAGGCTACCGTTACAGGCTTGCGTCCGTCATCCGTTATCGAATGCGCTCAAACCCGCGTCAGATTAACAATCCTTATCAGGCACACCCGCATCTTCCTTCGTACGGAAAGAAGATCCACAGCCACAAGTCGCTACCGCGTTAGGATTATGGATGGTGAACCCACCCGTCATACCGGACTCTTCAAAATCAATTTCGAGACCATCCAGATACTTCAGGTTTTCCTTCTCGACTACAACCTTCATGTTCTGAATATCCATATACAGGTCCTCATCGGACTCTTTATCGTCAAAGCCCATGGCGTACGAAAATCCGGTGCAACCGCCCGGTGCTACGCCAAGACGCAGGAACATACCGGGTGTCTCTTGCTGTGCAAGCATCTCTTTCAATCTGTCAGCAGCCGTTTCGCTGATGTTAATCATGCCAGGTCACTCTCCTTTTTCATATAAAATCATGTTCAAAAAGGGCGCTTTTCAGTACCAAGAAGATGGGATGAAGATAGAAATGGAGTAGCGGAGCGTAGGCAAAACTACGTGAGCAACGGACATTTCGGCTGAATCCCATATTCGACGCTGAGATGCCGCTAGGCATCCTTCGTAATCAAAAGCGGACTTTTTGAACTACCTTTCATTAACTCTTCTTTAAATTATACTCCACCCCGTCAAGGGTCTCAAGTCATGTTTGCCTCTTTCCGCGTTCCCCCTGAACTCCTTTTTCTTCCCAGTGTATTGAACCCCCGCGACACGAGGTTTATAATGAATAGGTGGTCGCACTGAAATGTCGATATTTTGTCATGACTAATTCAGGTGACGATCATATATAGAGTTGTAATTTTTTTCACATTTCGAGACTGTCCGCAGTCCCCAATGCATATAGAGTCACAAGACTCACTTTAATGAAAAAATTAGCTTTACGTACGCAGCACACGCTGCACCGGGTAAATAAGAGTTAGTCCATATAAGAAGGCGGCAGTTGACCGCATCTTTGCTATGTAGTTCTGTATACAGATCCTACACACAACTCAAATCCGGTTAAGAACAGGAGGAAACAGTATGTCTACATTGGTAACACCGTTCACAGACAAAAGAATGGCTGAAATCGTTGAGAAAGTGCAGAACGGCGTAAGGCTGAACGTAGAAGACGGCGTATATCTGTATGAAACAGATGATCTGCTAACTTTGGGCCAGCTGGCCAATGAGGCCAACTTGCGGAAAAATGGTAAGAAAGTATACTTCATCGAAAACATGAGTCTTTATTTTACGAACGTATGCGAAGCCCACTGCGCTTTTTGTAATTTCCGTAAAGACCAGGGTGAAGAAGGCTCCTATACATTATCCGGTCAGGAAATGATCGATTATGTGGAACAGCATATTCATCCAGGCGTACGTGAGTTCCATATCGTAGGCGGACATAACAACCATGTTCCTTTTCAATATTATGTCGATTCCCTGCGTGCTTTAAACGAGAAATATCCGGATGTTACACTGAAAGCTTACACAGCAGCCGAGATTGATTTCTTCACTCGCATCAGCGGACTCAGTATTAAGGAAGTTCTGCAAGAGCTGCAAAAAGCAGGTTTGAAAACATTGACTGGTGGCGGCGCTGAGATTCTGTCGGATGAATATCGCAAAAAAATGCGTGTAGACAAAGCGAACGTCGATCGTTATCTTGAGGTGCACCGTACTGCTCATAACCTGGGCATGCGTACCCATACAACGATGCTGTATGGATCAATTGAATCCTATGAGGACCGCGTCAACCATATGGTGCAGATCCGTGAATTGCAAGACGAGACCAACGGATTCATGGTCTTTATCCCACTTTCCATGCAGCCAAAAAGTAAAAACGCAAGCATTATGCGTCGTAACTCGGCTTATGAAGATCTCAAAACAATTGCGATCAGCCGTCTGATGCTGGATAACATCGACCATATCAAAGCATACTTCATTAACATCGGTCCACAGCTGGCTCAAGTTGCTCTTGGATTTGGTGCTTCGGATGCACACGGTACAATCGTTCGCGAACGGATTAGTCATGCGGCAGGTGCACTCACACCTGAAGGCCTTACACGTAAAGAGCTCATATGGCTCATTAAGGGTGCAGGACGTATTCCGGTAGAACGTGATACGTTCTACAATGAAATTCAAGTGTACGAATAGGATATAATTCCATCCACAACCAATATTGCACCAGCACCACTCCAGAACGCAGCTTTCATTATAGGGAGACGTTTGAATTCGAGTGGTGCAAACTGCTGAATAATATCTTCAATTTTCAATGTCTACTTTTCAATTATTCAAATCATAACAAAAGGAGCAGCTATGTTATTGCATAGCTGCTCCACAGTTTACAGCCCCATTTCAGTGGGACTGATGCAGAAAGGAAGCCGAGTCATGAAAAATTTCGTCATTCTTGGAGGCGGCTATGGCGGCCTCACCATCATCAAGGAACTTCTGGAGGGTAAAATTCCATCCGATACACAAATTATTTTGGTAGACCGCAGCCCCTTTCAGGGATTAAAGACAGAATATTACGCACTCGCAGCAGGAACCGTATCTGATTATGACCTGCGTATCCAATTTCCAGTGAGCGATAAAGTCACTTACCGTTATGGAGAAGTTACTTCGATTGACCTGGAACAGCGTCAGATTGAATTTGAAGGCCAAGACCCGCTCGTGTACGACAAACTTGTCATTGGACTTGGTTGTACAGACCGTTTCCACAACACGCCAGGCGCCGAAGACTACAGCTGTACCATTCAGAGCTTTAGCAAAACACGCGAGACCTACCTGCGGCTTAATGAAGTCAAAGCCTATGGCAATGTGCATATCGTAGGCGGCGGATTAAGTGGTGTCGAGATAGCAGCCGAACTTCGTGAGAGCAGACCAGATCTGAACATCAGCATTTTGGATCGTGGTGAACGTGTATTATCAGCCTTCCCGCAACGTCTATCCGTGTATGTGCATGAATGGTTCAACGAACATCAAGTTGAGACACGCGGACATATCGCCATTTCACGCGTTGAACCTAATGCTATCTATAACCGGGATGAACAGATTCTAACGGATGCTGTCGTATGGACTGCAGGCATTCAACCAGTAAAAGTGGTACAGGATCTGGACGTAACCAAAGACCCTCAAGGACGTGTCGTCTTGAATGAATACTACCAAATCCCGGAATATACCGATGTGTATGTCGTTGGTGACTGTGCCAGTGTACCTTATGCACCTAGCGGTCAAGCTGCGGAAGTACAGGGTGAGCAGATCGCCCATATTCAGCATGCCCTCTGGAAAGGCGAAAAGCCCAATCCACATCCACTCAAGCTTCGTGGCACACTGGGTGCACTCGGCAAGAAGTCTGGGTTTGGGCTGATGGGCAAAACGTCCATGATGGGACGTGTACCTCGTATTTTGAAAAGTGGTGTGCTCTGGATGTCCAAGCGTCATCTCGGTTAGTCGAGATCGAGCTCGTCCCAGACATCGGCTTCGGCAACTTTGGCCAGAATGGCGTTATATAGATCTTCCACTTTGTCCGTGATGACAACTTCACCATTCACCAGTGCAAAAGGAGTCATAGAACATTGGCCGCAGTTGGTGAGGCAGCCGTATTCAATCACATCATAGTCTGGATTTTCTTCCAGTTGATCCATGACTTCATCTGTGCCAAAATGCATATTATTGGCACAAAATTCAATAATCGGTCTCATATAGGTTCACCTGCTTTGTTTGACCATTTTAATTTGTGGCCATTTGTAATATAATATAGGGGAAAGGAGTTGAAAAAAATGAGCGAAAACGCACAAAGCACCATGTATGATGAAGTAATTGATGTGCTTGACAAACTTCGTCCGTTTCTGCAGCGCGATGGCGGTGACGTGGAACTGGTCGACGTGGAAGACGGCATTATTAAGCTGAAACTGGTCGGTGCCTGCGGCAGTTGCCCAAGCTCCACCATTACCTTAAAAGCCGGGATTGAACGTGCCCTTCTCGAAGAAGTTGAGGGTGTACAAGAAGTCGTACAAGTATTCTAATCAATCCTTCACGAAATAAACCTCAAGAGCCTTTCGCTTCGCATGAAGCGGAGGGCTCTTTTTTTGTGTGCATATGCAGAGAGTCCATGTTCACAGTCATCTTGACCCGTTTCCACGTACAATCCTTCAATTCACCTTTTAAGTATCCTCACGCTGTATGGTCGGACGAATCGGATCAAGTCCTCCAGATACATCCATAATGTTACCTGTTATAAAATCGGAATGATCAAGGCACAGATACGTAATCACTCGTGCAATATCTTCACCGCTGCCTGGGCGCCCTCTTGGCGTTTCCTCGTCGGTGATGCCTGCCATTTCATCAATCGTTTTCTCTTTGTTCGCACCACGAATGTCACCTGGACATACCATGTTAACCGTAATTCCATAAGGAGCTTCCTCCACAGCAAGTGTCTTTGTGAACGAAACCAGACCTACCTTGGCAGCCGCATATACGGCGCGATGAGGCCAGGATCTCGCTTCTCCAGCATGACTGAAGCCAAAATGGATAATGCGTCCCCATTGCTTGCGTCTCATCTCTGGCAATACACGCTGATCCAGCAACATCGGTCCCAGCAGATTTCCTTGCACAAGCATCTGGACCTCAGCTTCAGAATAATCCGCAAATAATCGTCGTTCACGGACAAATGGACCTGCGTTATTCACCAAAATATCAATGCTGCCCAAGTTACCTTCCACCTGCTCAACCAATGAAGAGATATCTTCCACCTTGGATATATCAGCCTGGATGGCAATGCACCGCACACCCTTGGCTATAATCTGAGCCTTTAAAGCCTCAGCTTCTGTTCTGCTGTGTACATAGTTCAGGGCAATATGGCACCCTTGATCTGCCAGACTGAGGGCCGTCATTTTACCAAGACCTTTGGCACTTCCCGTTATGAGGGCAATCTTTCCCTTCACGTTCATCCCCCTCTTCAAAGAGCAGTCACTATCCAGTATAAAAGATTTATCGTCCTCCTACAACTCGCTTATTCACAAGGGATTATCCACCTTTAATTCCAAATATATCTTGATCGAAATCAAACACCTATGGTACTGTCGAGGATATAACCTGAAAGGACCTCTACATGAATATGAAGAACAAAAGATGGATATCATTTCTTACACTTTTAATGTTGAGTTTATTCACAATCTCTAGTGCCTTACAGGTATCAGCGGCAAGTGAGAATGAGCAAGCGCCTGATGAGTACGATTGGATTACTGGACCAGCATCTGTCTCTCTGGACGGTAAGGCCACCCTGGAAGTCCCTGAAAGCCATTCCTATCTGGATAAGCCCAATACCCAACGCTCGATACTTAACAGTGATGGGAAGCCTAACGGGAATGAAATCGGAAGCCTAACCAGCAATAGCGAATTCGGCTCGTGGTATGTTGTGTTCGAGTACGTGAAGACAGGTCACATCCACGATGACGATCAAAATTTGAGTGCCGAAGAACTGTTAAGCAGTTATATCCGAGGCACAGAAGAAGATAACAGAGAACTTGATCCTGAATATAGAACGTACATAACGGGGTGGGAAATCGAACCGGCATATGACAGTACCAAACATCAGTTGGTTTACTCCCTTGGTTTTAAGAATGCTGATCAGCAAGCCATGGTCAATTACAATGTAAAACTCCTGACACGCGAAGGGTACATCACAGCCATTCTGGTTACAGATACGGCCAACTTTCAACAGAGCCGCCAGGCATTCGAGGAAACCGTCCTTAATCAACTTAGCATCAATGCAGGATATACCTACGAGGAGTACAATGCTTCGACTGACAAAACATCCACCATAGGGCTCAACAGTCTTCTGATGGGCGGGATCGGATACACGGCTTCCCAGAAATTCAGTGCTCTTCTTCTGCTCAAAAAAGGATGGGCCTTGATCCTGGTTATCGTCCTTGGGCTAATCGGTTGGATCAGATACAAAATCAAAAGCTCAAATGGAGAAGAAGAAAAACTTTCTCCCTCCGAGAGGACGTACCTGCAAGAAGCAGATGAGCAGCAGTATGCTGATCAGAATGAATTACCCTACTACCGCCAATCTGGGCATCCATCCAACGCGGAGAAACAAGATAAGCCCTAACCCTTCCCTTATTGATCGCCACGTCAGCGCAGATTAGGAAACATAAAATAAGCCGTATATCTCTTCAGAAGAGATATACGGCTTATTCTTAATAGCTTCACATCATATCATACATATCGTGAATTATTCAGTTGCAGGTTCAACTGCACCTTTATAACGTTCTTTGATGAATGTTTTTACTTCTTCGGAGTGCAGAGCAGCAGCCAGTTTTTGGATTGCATCTGCATCCTTGTTGTCCTCACGGGAAACGAGGATGTTTGCGTATGGGTTACCTTGCAGATCTTCGATCAGCAAAGCATCATTCGCCGGATTCAGGTTCGCTTCGAGCGCATAGTTAGCGTTGATGAATACCAGATCCGCTTCATCCAATTGACGTGGCATCATGGCTGCATCCAACTCGATGATATCCAGGTTCTTCGGATTGGCTGTGATATCTTGAATCGTAGATGTAATATTTGTGTTGTCTTTCAGCGTAATGATACCTTCCTTCGCGAGCAACAACAGTGCACGTCCACCATTGGATGGGTCATTTGGAATTGCTACTTTTGCGCCGTCTGCCAATTCATCCAAAGACTTAATCTTTTTGGAGTATCCACCAAAAGGTTCAACATGAACAGGTGTTACAGAAACGAGGTTGAATCCACGTTCTTTATTCTCTGTGTCCAGATAAGGCTGGTGCTGGAAAAAGTTCGCATCCAATTTTTTATCAGCAAGTTGCTGATTGGGTTGTACATAGTCATTGAACGTAACGACTTGCAAACGAATACCTTGTGCTTCCAGTTCAGGCTTGATGCTTTCCAGAATCTCTGCATGTGGTGTAGGTGAAGCTCCAACTTTCAATTCAACTGTACGAGGTGCACCTGCTGAATTGTCTGCGCCGCTATCGGCGTCCTTGTTGTTTCCGCAAGCTGCGAGAACCGCAATCAACATAAGACTAAGTAGAGCAAAAGACCATTTTTTCATGTGTAAAACCCCTTCTCTAATCATTTTTGTCATGTGGCGTCCGCATTATTGCATAACCATCATGTTATCTATGTGTTATTTCCTGGTGAAAAATGTAACCAAGCGATCTCCAGCCATCTGGAGAATTTGCACAAGAATGATCATCGATACTACGGATATAATCATGATTTCATTTTGATAACGATAATACCCATAGTTGATTGCCAGCGTTCCTAGACCTCCACCACCAACCATGCCCGCCATCGCCGTGTAAGAGACAAGCGTAACGATGGTAATGGTAATACCAGCAACCAAACCAGGTAACGCTTCAGGCAGTAATACCCGTCTTACAATTTGTCCGGTCGATGCACCCATCGACTGTGCCGCTTCAATGACACCCCGATCAACTTCTCGCAACGTCGTCTCCACCAATCGAGCAAAGTAAGGAGCTGCTGAAATAACTAAAGGTGGTATAACACCTAACACACCTGTAGCAGTACCGACGAGTGAACGAGTGAACGGTATAAGAGCAACAATCAATATGATAAATGGGACTGAGCGCAAAATATTCACAATCAAGGACAATATAATGTACACCGTCCGTGACTTGATCGAAGCAGATCGGGCTGTCATGAACAGCAGCACTCCGAGCGGTAAACCAAAAATTACGGTGAACAAGCCTGATACACCCAAAATTTGCAGTGTCTCAATGGAGGCTTTACCAACCTCTTCCCAGCGAACTGTTGAAAAATCCATCTAACGAAGCACCTCCACATCAAGTCCCTCAGCGGTTAATTCTGATATCGTCCGATCAATCGCATTTGAATCACCCTCGAACCGAACGGTCAGCTGCCCATAAGGAACCTGTTTGATCGTAGAGATTGTACCTTGCAGGATGGCAAAATCCACTCCTGTCTTACGTACCGTTCTAGACAAAATCGCTTCATACGTTTTGTTACCCAGAAAGGATATCTTCACAAGTTTGGAAGCAGCACCTGCCTGCAATTCAACGCCTGCATTTGCCAGAGCGGTCTCTTCCAGAGCAAGTCCAGCTTCATGGTCACGCATCATGAAGTCCCGCGTAATCGCATGCAGCGGCTTCAGGAACACGTCTGTTACAGGTCCCTGTTCCACAATGCCGCCTTGATGAATGACAGCCACCTTGTCACAAATATTCTGAATGACATGCATTTCATGTGTGATCAGCACAATCGTAAGGTTGTACTTTTCATTAATGTCGAGTAATAACTTCAGGATTGAATTTGTCGTCTGCGGATCAAGTGCCGAAGTAGCCTCATCACAGAGAAGTACATTCGGGTCACTTGCAAGTGCTCTCGCAATCCCTACACGTTGTTTCTGTCCACCCGATAATTGAGCCGGATATTTGCTGCTATGGTGCTCCAGACCAACCAGTGCGAGCATTTCCTTCACTTTGCGATCAATGGCTTCCTTGGGTGTATTCACAAGCTTTAGTGGAAAAGCTACATTGTCATATACCGTTGCCGAAGATAACAGATTAAAGTGTTGAAAAATCATCCCGATCTTGCGTCTCTGTTGCTGCAATTCGGTTTTGCTCAGTTCAGTCAGGTTGATTCCGTCAACCCATACCTCACCCTCCGTAGGCCGTTCCAGCAAATTAATGCAGCGAATCAATGTGCTTTTGCCCGCTCCGGAATGGCCAATCACTCCGTAGATTTCACCCTTTTGGATGCTCAAATTCAGCTCGGATAACGCTGTTGTAGATTTTTTCCCTTTGCCGTACGTTTTCGTTAAACCTTTTAATTCAATCAATCGCACTTGCCCCTTTCCAACCACCTACATGTATCTTTACCCGATCTAAAGGAAAACTCCCCTTAAAGTACAAAAAAAGAGCCCTTTGCAGATACAAAGAGGGCTCTTCACGTGAAAGAATATACCTTCTCATCTGCCAAAATCGTGTCTTGCACCATTTTGTAGGAATTAGCACCTAACATCTATAACGAATGATACATGTATCATGTCATTACAAATCGGTTGCCGGGCTTCATCGGGCCTGTCCCTCCGCCGCTCTCGATAAGAAATATGTTGTTGTAGGATTTTATAAGTTCATGTAGTTTATGCTTTATAATGTGAACGTAACTTCCGAATTATCAGTTATATCCATGTAACATTCGATTGAAACTCAGTATATTCCAAGTATTCCGATTTGTCAAAGGGAATTATTTCTTTTCCATATTTTGTTGATATAACTATAAGAGGCTGTTAACGTTTCACAGACCATATCGATGCCCTGACGCATTTCCTGCACATGCTGATTCAGATCCTCCAATTTCACTTTACCTTGCAAGGTCTGGTGTAACTGCCACAGGTCATCGTGCATTTCTGAGTTCATGTAGTGAATTTCCATATTACGTCGTTTGCGCAGCTTGCTCATCGGCTCACGATAAGAGTCCTTGATCTGTATTAATTGCAACGCAAGATCATGATGTTCCCTCGCATAGTCAAACTGCCTTAACACAGTAAAATAAGAAAAATGCGCTTTGGTATTTGAAGTATTCAACTGGAATATTTCATTTAATACCGTGCCCACTTTATCCAGAATGGCAAAGCAGCGGATAAAGCCATCTTTGTAGAAATACACATACCGTGCATACTCGGCTTTTTCAGTCGGCGTCATATCATCCGTTGAACCTGCAACGACCTTTTTGCGAAAATGAGCAGCAGCGAAACAGCTTTGCTCCAGTTCATCCAGTGAGGAGATGAGTCCCTGAGTCCACACATACAGCTTCCGATAGTCATGCGTGGGATCATGGTCCACATGCATTTGTCGTTGAAATAGCTCAAGCGTATGCGCCATTGCGTCCATCGCTGCCTTCAATTTACCTTCGTTTATACGTGGCTTTTCCCCCAACAACGTTCGCAGCATATCTAACCTCCTCTTTTCCAAATCAACAAGAATTCATCACCGTAAACGTAACATCATTCATTCCGTGTAATTGCTGCTTGCCATAGGTTGCCCTGATCCCTCTGACATCAAACAAAGTCCACCTGCCCAATGATGTACATCACTAGATGGTGGACTTTCATATTTAAAAACGATTAGCCGGGCGATGTAGCTTGTACACCAGGAAACTCATATACGTTAAGACTCCGAACAATATGGCGATATCCAGCATATGAGCGAGAGCTACGAACATGTATACTTCCGGACGGCTCATTGTCACCATCATGAAAATACCAATGACTACTTGCATCAAAATGAGAACAACGGATATCACGCCAAGGTTACGCATTTCCTTGTTATCTGGATGATTTCGGTAAGCGAAATGACCCAGGATCGCGATAACAATCACGAGCGACGCAGCTGCTGCACGATGAGCAAAGGCAACCGCTACCCCACCCGAAAGCTCAGGAATAATCTGACCGTTACAGAGCGGAAATCCGGAGCATCCGCCGGCAGAATCCGTGTGACTCACAAATGCACCTGTGTATACCACGAGATATGTGTAAATGGTGGAGAACCAGACCAGATTCCTGAATTTTTTGCTAACCCGAGGGTATTTATTCAGGCGCTCCAATCCGCCATCTTTTGCCTCTTGCCTTATGCCCAGCGCCATCATTAGAGAACTGGCAAAAGCAATCAGTGCAAAGCCAAAATGCAGTGCCATGACTGCTGAAGATTGGGAGAAGACAACGGCAAATGCCCCCATAATTCCCTGGACGATAACAAATACCAGAGTTAAGAAAGAAAACAATTGCAGGTCACGGCGTGACTTGCCAAACCGCAGAAAAGCAACAAACGAGGCAATGGACAACAGTCCAGCCAGTGCACTTACAGCGCGATGGGAATATTCAATGAGTGAAGCCACAGTATGTGCGGGAACGAGTTTTCCGTTACATAAAGGCCATTCTGTTCCGCAGCCAAGGCCTGATTCCGTTTTGGTTACGATGCCTCCACCAAAAGTGGCCAGAAACATGACAAGACAGGTTAATACGGTTAACCATTTAAACAAAGTTAAGTGTTTCAATTTTTTCTCACCCGCTGTTGGTTTAAGATGGCGAAGAATATTCTCCGCTTGTTTCGGTACTTTGACACTTATTTCACAACTAAATTCATTATACCGGATAAAATGTTCATTGACGTCGCGCTTTGTGACAAAATGTTAACGTCTGGTGAAATAATGACCCGCAGGTCATTGAGGATATGTACAGAAACGTTTCTTACATAGAACGTGTCGAACACACAAACGCCATTTCCCTATTTCAAGAGAAATGGCGTTCTTTTTATTATACCCTTTTACAACATGAACCTGTCATACTTTTATATAAGTTCATGAAACATTTACACAATAACGGAGAGGACAGAAATAACCAGAAGAAGCGGAGCGTTCGCCTTTATCCCCGGATTTCTCCCCTTTATAAAAGGGATCAAAGAAATCTGGGGATAACAGCGATCGGAAGGTTATTCTGTCATCGGAGTGCCTGTGTAAAAGTTGAGCTTGTATAACATTATTTATGAATCGTGTTGTACACCTCAACTGCGCGATCCAGGAACTGCTCAATCTCTTCTCTCGACTTGCGCAGCTTGTTCACATACCGCACGAGTTCGCGGCCATCTGTATATGCCACAAAGCTCGGAATGCCAAGAATATTCTGCTCTTCACTAACGGTTCCAACCTGATCCACGTCGACCTCAATAAAGGTCAGTTCACGTGCATATTTCTCTTCAACCTCAGGCATAAACGGATCGATGTATTTGCAGTCACCACACCAGTCTGCCTTGAATACGGCAATCGTCAAACGTGGGGATTGGATGGCTACATCAAAAGCCGGTTTGGAAGTAATCTGTTCCATTCGGTTCATCTCCCTTTCTGTACCTTGTCTTACCCTAAGTGAAGCAAATTGGCGAGTGGAAGTCAAATAATCAGCGCATACTTAGAATAAACCACATGGTCTGTGAATTTAAACCCAGAACATCATGAAAGGATGTCACATCATGACTTCCACCAGAACCGATTCTTCCAGCGAACAACATCACGGGTCCCTCCTGCAGATGGTCCGTTCCATTCCGGGTGCTGCCCGGGAAATCTGGCGTGGCAAACAGGCTGCATGGCAAGCTTCTGCACAGCTTCGTCACCCATTGCGTGACATCGAGTGGGATACCGATACGGCAGCTACCTTACAGTCTGAGGTGGAGCGTTTGTTACCTACCAGCAACAAATCTTTTACACGCACGGACCAGGTTCAAAGCGCACTCGTCTGCGAAGAAGATTGCATCATTCTGGAAGAGATTAAGACACTGACTCAGGAGCACAATCGGAGTAATATCACCCGCACGACAGCCTATCTGGAATGTTATGAGCAATATCCCGAACTGCATTGGGCACTACTGGCCCATATGGTCTCTCGCAACGGCGGATATCACATGACAGATCTTCAGAGTGACTTAATGCATAATCTACAGAATCAAAGCGATCGCGAGCATATGTATCGGCTGCTGGAGCGGTGCAATGCACTCATTTTCCAGGATGCATATCCCCAGCTTCTGCTGTATATGAACAGTCGCCGGATCGGACGAAGCTGTTTCCATCTCTTGTCGCACTTTCACGTGTCGGCGTTTATGACGCCGTTTTGGGAACGCTTTTGGCTGGAACGTTGCAGTTCACTGCTCAGTGTGGCATTAATTATTAATGAGCAGAACTATATCGAGAGCCGGGTGGTGCAGCATCCTTATTTTCAAAAAGAAGCACTTTCCAAACCCGCATTCCATCTGCATAATCTGGCCGGTCTGAATCATATCGTCTTTCCTCTTGGACGGGGAGCAGGACTCGCAGGACGCGTCATTGAACATTTTGGCAAACTGGATGAGCGAATCATGTTTGGCAAAGGGCTATATGCCTTGTTGTTTGGCGTGGAGCAAGTACACACACAAGTGTTGGAGTTCGCACGTTTGGTTCCCCATCGTGGCTCGCGCGCTGAATATTGGCCTGGCTTGTTTACCACTCGTGAAGACGAGGCGGGTGAATATACATTATACGCTCAGGCGTTACTGGATGAGGAATGGCTTCCAGAAGGGCAACGATTATATAGTCCTGAACTACTTTCCGTATGGGGGGACACGCCTTATGAACCGATCACCAGACATGACTGGCTTCAGACTCGGGATAGTCTCGGTTATCTGACGGCACCGCGTCGGCCATGGCTGTTTGAGATGAGTCACGAACACCGGTATGGCATGCTGAAAACGGCACTGGCTCATGATGCTAAAGCCATCACACACTAATGTTGAAGATTATATGGAGCAGGCAAAGACGGATGATGTGATATCCGATGTACCGCTAATCCTCGCTTGCTGGGCTAATGTCGAGTTCAGTCGCTCAGCTCTCCTTAGCTAAACAAAAAGCCCTGTCTGCTTCAATAGCAGACAGAGCTTGTATCCTATTTTCACAAAAAATTCTGGAGCATGGATGATGCTTTTTGCATTTTTAACCTCTTTGCCCAGCTCCACGTTGAAGACGCATAAGTGGACGAAGAATTTTTTGCAGAATACGGGGGTAACTGCCCAGCTCGTCCTTGCGCAGTACACGCAGCACAACCATGAGAACCAGATACACCACCACAACAAGCACACCAACCACAAGGCAGGTAAGCAAGAAGGATACACGCGCTGGCAGGAACAGTCCAAAGATCGTATTGCCAATCCAGTTCGTTGCAAATCCTACACCTGCTGCAAGCAACACTGTAATGATAAATCCTTTCCAACGATCTCCCATGATGGAGAAATCAACGATTTTGCGAAGGACCCGCAGATTCAGGTAAGTGATAACCAGGAAACAAAGGGCCGTTGCAATAATGATGCCGTAAATGCCAAAGATCGGCGCCAGAATCAGACTTGCGATCAATTTGATCACAACACCTGCTGCGACACTGATCATCGTAATCCGCGGTTTCCCTACCCCGAGCAAAATGGAGTTGGTGGTCATCATCGTAATCTGGAAAATGGTACCGAATGTTAACAAGGCAATGATCGGCGTTCCATCCAGATTGGTAAACAGCAATCCGTTAACCGAATATGCTGCCGCACAAAGTGCAATGACAATCGGCATACCTGTCAGAATCGAAATGCGCAACGCAAGTGTAACCTGACTCTTCAGATGCGCTTCATCCTTGCGGGCAAATGCTGCCGATATGACAGGCACCAACGATTGACTCAAAGCGATAGCCAGAATCGGAGGAATACCCGCAATACTTTGGGCTTTCGCACCCAGGATCGCAAGTACACCAGTCGCTTCTTCGAGTCCGATCTGGCCACTAAGCAGTGGTACCACAAGGGATGAATCGATGAAGTTAATGGCTGGAACCGCAAGTGAAGACAGCACAATTGGAATAGACAGCTTAAAGATATCACTGTAGATACCTCGCATCGGTAACTGCTCTGCACGCTCGTAATTCAATTGGGCCGCACGGTCGCTACGACGTAGCTTCAAGGTGAAGTACAGCATGACACCGAAGGCACCCACACTTCCTAATACCCCACCAAATGAAGCACCTGCAGCAATCGTCTGGTCATCATAATTCCATTGCAGCATGACATAAGCCACGATAATGGCTGTACCTACACGGGCGAACTGTTCAACAATCTGTGAAATACCACCCGCTGTCATGTTGCCGCGTCCTTGGAAATATCCACGCATCATCGCAATAGCCGGGAAAAGTAGTAACGCTGGAGCCAAGGCGCGAATGGCACTGACCGACTCCGGTACTTTGGACACATACGTAGCATAATAAGGTGCCGCGAACCACAACAAAGCAGACATGACTACCCCGGCCACAGCGGCAAAGATCAGGGCTGCACGGTAGATCTGTTGGGCTTCACTCGCGCGTCCGAGCGCATAGCGTTCCGATACCATCTTACTAAGTGTACTCGGTATGCCCGCCGTTGCTACAGTTAACAGCATTAAATATACCGTATTGGAGATGGTAAAAGATGCGTTACCGATATCGCCGAGGATATGCTCCAGCGGCACCCGTTGAACCAATCCGAGTACTCTTGCGATCAGTGCAGCGGCCGCCAGTATGAGCGTACCCCTAATGAATGTTTCTTTCTTAGACAAACGAATTCCCCTTCTTTCCTCCACACCGGACGTGCATCCCGTTGAAGCTAATCCTGAACGTTTAGGCGAATCTTACCACCCAGATAATAAAGAGAACAATCATGACGATTTGCAAAATAATTTTCATCACAGTACTCGTAAATAGCCCCACAACGGAACCAAATCCAACTTTCGACGCTTTGGAAGGTGAAGAACCTCCGATCAGTTCCCCGATAAATGCACCGATAAATGGTCCCAGCACCAGTCCAAATGCCGGAATGACAAATGGGCCAATGATAACACCAATGGTACTCAGCGTTGTTGATAACTTGGAGCCACCGAACTTCTTCACGCCCCATGCACTGACGACATAATCAGCCACAAACAACACAACAACAATCAGAATCTGAATGATCCAGAACCACACACCAAACGGATCAAAGCTGAAGAACCAGCCGTAGACCAGAAACGCGAAGAAAATCGCTACAGCACCAGGCAGTATGGGATATACCGTTCCAGCCATCCCCACTGCAAACAGCAGCACAATTAAAATCCAGGCAACGGTTGCGAGCAAAGGTTACTCCCCCTTCAAAATATGTTCACGGATCACTTCGACGATGCCGTCTTCATTGTTACTCGCTACGATCAGATCAGCCACTTCCTTCACCTGCTCCTGCGCATTACCCATCGCTACACCAAGACCCACGGCCTCAATGACAGCCAGATCATTCAAACTGTCTCCGACAGCAACAACTTCGGACATCTCGATGCCCAGCAGCTTGCAGACTTCAGCTACACCACTGGCTTTGGATACGCCGGCAGGGTTGATCTCAATATTAACGGGTGAGGAGTTGGTCATTTGCAGACCGCCCATTTGTTGCAGTTCCATCATGATCTGGTGACGCACTTCATCCACTTCCGTATTGAAGCCGAATTTCAACCATTCCAGACCTTCAATATTGTCCGTCCAGCGGTCACGATTGAAGAGTTCTTCCACGGAGTATGCCCAGTACCAGCTGTTATATTTCTCACCAATCTCCTGCATTTGGCGAATCAATGCCGGGTCCATCAGATGACGCATATGCAGATCATGTGGTGCTTTCCAGACCTCACTACCGTTAACGGTAACCATCGGTGTCTCCAGTCCAAGTTGGACAGCATAAGGCATCGCGTGGAATACGGCTCTTCCCGTAGAAAGGCACACATGTACACCCCGACGAATGGCAATTTGAATCCACTTGGCGGTCTCCTGTGTAATTTCATGATTATCGTTAAGTAATGTTCCATCCATATCCAATGCAAGCAATTTGTATTTCAGTTCACTCATACAGTAGTTCCTCCTAAGTTGTCTCTCTATTTCTCCCTAATTTTAAACATTCTCTCACAACAAGATCGCCCGGCACCCGTAACAACGGACGCTCCGGACGTCACAGCTAACGACATTTTACCACAGATCATCTGTATGCAACAAAATAACCCGTAATCGGCAGGATGACGCTACATTATCAATTTATATTGCATATGTTATATCCGGTTGCCCTTGTCAAAGTAATACGACCAGACACGCAAAAAAACCGCCTGCGATGCAGACGGCTTCTTATAATTTTATTTATTCACCTGTTATTCACTTAAACTTCCATTACCTTGCCGCGAATTTGCGACGAGCGTAACGGAATACAATGCCATGTTTCGGTGACAGCAACAGTGCAAGAACAAACAAAATTCCAGCAACAGCTACCATACAGCCCGCAATGGAAGCATCCAGGGCGTATGCCATGATGTAACCTCCAACCGAGGATGCTGCTCCGATTAGGACGGCATACAGAATCATTTTGCCCAGACGATCTGTGAGCAGGTAAGCCGTTGCCGCAGGTACAATCAACATGCCCACAACGAGAATCGAACCAACACTCTCAAATGAAGCTACGGACGTCATCGAAACGAGTCCCATGAGCAGATAGTGGAACAACACTACTGGAATGCCGCAGGCCGCAGCCAGCGCCGGATCGAAGGCACATAACTTGAACTGTTTGTAGAACAGCCCAATGACGACGAGGATGACTAGTAAAGTGATACCTAGCATCCAGACCGCCCTCGGCCCGACATCCGTACCCCCAAGGGTTAGCGTATCCCACTGTACATAAGCGATCTCACCGAACAAAACACAGTCCAGATCCAGATCAATATGCTGGGCGTTCAGACTAATCAGAATGACCCCTACTGCGAAGAGTGCTGTGAACACAATTCCGATCGAGGCATCAGACGAGAGTCCTCCCGCCTGCAAACTCTGTATGAAGAACACCGTCAGTAGTCCAAACACCGTTGCACCAAGTAGCATCCACAATGAATCTCTGGAACCGCTCCACAGGAAAGCAATCGCAATACCAGGGAGAACCGCATGGCTGATCGCATCACCGACCAGAGCCATTCGCCGCAGAATCAGAAAACAACCGAGGATGGCGCAGGCGGAAGAAACCAATACGGCCGTTAAGATAATCCAAAACGTTGCCATTACATCTCCCCCCGTTCCTGCTGATTTCGTTGTGTGGCGAGAGTCTGGAGTGTAGCCCGCTCTTCACGCATATACGCCGATTTTGCCTGAATACTACGCAAACGTCGAGCTAATAATCCACGACGCGGAGCCAGTAAGGCTGACCCGGCAAACAACACCGTAGCCGCAAGAACGGTTACAGGTCCTGTCGGCAGATTAGGTACAAGCGTACTGAAGATAGTCCCTGTTGCACCACTCAATGCACCAAATATGCCAGCCAATACCACCATCAGTGCGAGTGAGTCGGTCCAGCAACGTGCCGCTGCTGCTGGGGTTACCAGCAAGGCCGCAACAAGCACGACACCAACGGCTTGTATTCCGGCCACCACCGCGATTACCGTTAAGAGCAGGATGAGCTGCTCCAACATGGCAACTGGCAGACCCATACCTCTTGCAAAGCCTGGGTCAAAACTCACCAGTTTGAATTCCTTGAACCAGGCAAGACAGGCAATCAGTAATACGAGACATACGCCACCCATGACATACACATCCGTCATGACCATGGATGCCGCCTGCCCAAACAAATATTTATCGAGTCCGCTTTGACTTCCGCTCGCCCCATGCTGGATGCGCGTCAGCATCACTACACCAACCCCGAAAAAGACGGTCAGCACAATTCCCATCGCCGCATCCTGCTTGATTCGGGAGTAGCGCGTAATCCACGAGATTCCGAAGGTAGCAACAATGCCAGCCACCAGAGCACCGAACAGGAACAATCCGACCGACTTCGTTTCCGTCAACATAAATGCAATACAGATCCCGGGCAGAGCAGCATGAGCGAGGGTATCCCCCATCAGGCTCTGCTTGCGAAGAAAGGTGAAGGAGCCAATAATTCCGCTACTGAATCCCAGCAACAGACAGCCAAGTAATATCCAACGTGTATTGGGGTCAGATAAGATGGCAACGATCCAGTTCCACATGCACTACACCTGGCCTTTCTCCGTCCGGCTTCCGATCATCGCAATCCGGCCTCCGTACGTCTCTTGCAATGTATCCGGTACAAATACTTCACTTGTCGGCCCACCTGCCACCAGTCGTCCATTGAGCAGCAGCACATGGTCGAAGTATTCCTCGACTGTCGCCAGATCATGGTGAACAACCAGTACCGTCTTGCCTTGTTTCTTCAACTGTTCCAAAAGCGAAATGATCGCTTTCTCCGTGGTGGCATCGACACCTGCAAATGGCTCATCCATGAAATACAGATCCGCGTCTTGCACGAGTGCCCGCGCCAGAAAGACACGTTGCTGCTGTCCACCGGACAGCTGACTGATCTGGCGGTACATGTAATCACCCATGCCGACTTGCTCCAGGCAGTGTGCCGCCAGGTCTCGCTCCTTTTTCCCCGGACGACGGAACCATCCTAGATGACCATACCGTCCCATCATCACCACATCGAGTGCATGCGTTGGAAAATCCCAGTCCACCGATTCCCGTTGGGGCACATAACCGATGCGGCGACGTTGTTCCCTGTACGATTGTCCAAAGATCCGTACCTCTCCATGCATCTTCGGTACGAGTCCCAGAACCGCTTTGATCAGGGTGGATTTTCCTGCACCATTTGGTCCGAGAATTCCGATGAGCTGTCCTTCCGGAATATCGAAGGATACGCTGCTAAGCACAGGCTTTTTGTGATATGCAACAGCCAGATCCCTCACACTAAGAGGAGCCGATGTTGGCTGCGTTCCCTGCAAGTGACTGTTGTTCAGTTTCGTAGGAGTTTGTTCCAATAAAGTTGTATCTTCCATAATCCTGTAACTCCTCTCTTCATGTGATTCATTATTTCAGGGCTTCTACAATCGTCTCAACATTATGGCGAATCATACCGATGTATGTGCCTTCTTCCGTTCCCTCAGCCCCCATGGCATCCGAGAACAGTTCTCCACCAATGCTGACTGTATGTCCTTTTTGAGCTGCTCCAGCAATGATGGCTTCCATCGCTTTTGCGGGTACACTCGATTCAACAAATACTGCTTTGATATGGTTATCTACGAGATAATCCCGCAGTTCGCTAACATCTTTTGCTCCGTATTCGGCTGCTGTACTGATGCCCTGAAGCCCCATCACTTTCATGCCATATGCCTGCCCGAAATATCCAAATGCATCATGCGCCGTAACCAATACCCGGCTTGCTTCCGGAATCTCCAGAATCTTCTCACGCACCTCGGCATCCAGTACTTCGAGCTTCGCCAGATACGCCTCTGCCTGAGCCTTGTATTCTTCAGCATGGTCCGGGTCCGCCTCCACGAGCGTATCGCGTACGGCTTCTGCCGCATGCATCCAGTGGCTGACGTTAAACCAGACGTGTGGATCATATTCGGTGCCGCCTGTATCTTTGCCTGAGTGTAACTCCTCGACTGGAATAGTCTCTGTAACAGCAGTAACCAGCTTGCTTGAGGACATTTTCTCCAAAATGTCTGTCATTTTGCCTTCAAGATGCAGTCCATTATAAAAAATGACTTTTGCTTGTTCCAGCTTGCGAATATCACCTTGGGATGCCTTGTACAAGTGGGGATCAACTCCTGGGCCCATTAGCCCGGTAACATCAACATATGCCCCGCCTACCTCACGTGCTACGTCAGCGATCATTCCCGTTGTAGCGGTTACTTGCAGCTTGCCACCACTGCTTGTCTCTGCATCACTGGAACATGCCGTAAGTACAACAACCAGAACCAGAGCCGCTAGCGTGATGAACCCCCTCTGAATACTCCTCATTTTCACCATTAACAATTCAACCGTCCCCTTTCCCTCTCCTAAAATACTTGTCTGCATCTAATTTTGTTGTACAAGGTATTAAGTTTTAATCAAGACTAATAATGTTTCCCTTGTGCAAATTTTATCCGAAGCCAAAAAAAAAGGCAAGGGATTATTTCCCCTGCCTGTCCAAATATTTTTAATTCACTTCATTAACTTTCTGGTCACGATGGTAAAAGAGCCAAGTTCCGCGAGGTTCTTTTGCATTACTCTTTGTCTTTCCCTTCGTCTTTCTTACCTTTCGGCGTTCCATCGAGACCATACACTTCATCATATGCATCGAAAATTTTTCGTGCTATTGGTGAAGCACTGACTGACCCGAATCCACCTTCTGGTACAACAACAGCTACAGCAAGCTTCGGATTATCTCGTGGTGCAAAGGCAATAAACACACCGTTCTCTTTTTTGTTCGGTCCGGTCCCCTGCTCTGATGTTCCTGTTTTCCGTGCATAATCGTATGGGAAACCGTCAAATGAACTTACTTTGGTAACCATTCCTTTGTGCACTTCATTCCAGTGCGCCTCGGCAAAATCAACTTCATTAAGCACCTTAGGTTTGATCTCTTTCACCACATTGCCGTCCGCGTCACGGATTTCCTTCACCAGATGTGGTTCCATCCGTTTGCCCTTATTGGCAAGCATCGTCGTGTATTGTGCGAGTTGCATTGTAGTGTACTTGGCTTGCTGTCCAAAGGAGGCAAATGCCAAACGTGTTAGAGCTGATTCGTCATCATTATTATATTCTAGCCTACCCAAAAATTCATTAGGCAGATCTACACCAGTGGACACACCCAATCCGAATTCTTTCATATGCTCGTCCCAGATTTGAATACCCTTAGTGGAGCCATATTTGCTTAACAAACGTTTACCTACCATATCGATCATGAACGCATTGGAGGATTTCTCGATCGCTCTTCTCGCCGTGATAGAACCATTATACGCAGAATGCGAGTTCTTCACTTGTCGTCCGTCTTTCCCCAAGATAGCATATCCCTGATCGTGATAGGTCTGTCCTGCTGTAAATAATCCCTCTTTTAATCCAATCAGCACACTTAGCGGCTTGATTACTGATCCAAGAAGTATAACGGATTCCGCCCGACTAGGCTTGGCATCATTCGGTGGGAACGACTCGGTGGTTCCGTTCCGGAATACAAACTTAATTTTGTCATAATCCCAATCGTTCGGATCATAATCTGGCATACTTGCCATAGCTACCACATTCCCCGTATCCACTTCCATGGCTACTGCGTATCCGGTAATTGCTTTAGGCAGTCTGCGCAATTCGTCCGTTATCGCCTCTTGTGCAGCCATCTGAATTTCCTTGTTAATGGTGGAAACCAGACTGTAGCCTTTCTCTGGTGGTGTTTGTAACATCGTCCCATCTGGCAGATTACGTGCGTCAATATCAATGGACTGATATCCGCTTCGTCCACGGAGTTCTTCCTGGTATTGAAGCTCCAGCCCATCGAAGCCAACCTTCTCTTCCTCATGATAGACAAGCCCTGGATCACGCTGGGTACTTGCTCCTTCACGGATGGCCTTATATTTGGCAATGGAATCTGGTGCTCGCTTGAACTCTCTTGTGTAACCCACAACCTGAACCGCTACACCATCCGGGTCATATTTTCTTATGTTTTCTTCCAGCACCATAACGCCTGGATATTCCGCTTTTTTCTCCATGAAAAAGGCAATTTCTTTGGTCGATAGATCCGACTTCACAAGCCTCGGCACATACCCAAACGTTTTCTGGTAATCCAGATCCAATCGTTTGATGATCTCTTCCCCGTCCGGCTGCTCTTTGTCCCCTGGATTAAACTGCTTAAACACAGCCGCCAGATCATGAGCCAGTTCCTCCGCTTCCTGTCTACGTTCATCATTCCGATAATCCTCGTATAACAACACATAGAGGGACTGTACAGGTTCGGAATAAGCCAGCGCGACTTCCCCTGTCGCATCATAGATGGGACCACGAACAGGCGCGAGTGGAATGTCTTTGGTATTACGACTCGTTTCCATATACGTCAGTTCAGGACCCTCCACAAATTGCACAAAGGCTAATCTGAAAATAAGGATACTAAATATGACAAATGCCGCGAAAAAAAACAGATTCAGCCTTGCGGTGGAAGGCTTGTTGACGGGTGTATCTTCCTCAGTCATGGGTTTCTTCCTCAATCGGTTAAACATGTTTTAAGCCTCTCCCGTTCCTCTATAAAAATAAAATATTTAATCCGTCTTGTGAACGCGTTCAATCCGATTTTTAATCCTTTCTCATACAAGTCTACCAAAGGTTAGCTGTCACGTCTTTCAATATTTGGTTACATTTTCGTAAACAGAACTTTTACACTACCCCATCTACCGATTTCAATGTAAACACTGACATATCAACGTCATCCCGTTCTCCGGATCGCGTTTACCCTTCCCTTATATAAACGTGGTACAGCTCATATGGTTACATATTAATGCAATTAATTAGTTCACTCTTACGATCCATGCTCCACGTAAAACAAAAAAGAGGACCCACGAAGGGTCCCCTCTGTAACCAATGCCTCACATTACTGTGTGCCTGATTCCGAATCTGAATCTTTATTTTTGTCTTTCTTAGGTACACCGTCGAGACCGAATTCCTCGTCATAGGCATCGAAGATCGCACGTGCAACCGGAGCCGCACTGCTCGATCCAAAGCCCCCTTCGGGGATAACCACAGCGACAGCAAGCTTTGGATTATTACGTGGTGCATAGGCGATAAATACACCATTATCCACCAGTTTACCGCCTACTACCTGTGTCGATGTTCCTGTTTTTCTAGCAAAGTCATAAGGGAATCCGCTAAATGCAGATACCTCGGTTGCCATGCCTCGTTGTACTTCATTCCAGTAGGCATCGTTAAACTCCACCGTGCTGAGTACCTTCGGTTTTACTTTCTCGACCACGTTGCCTTCCGAATCCCGGAACTCTCTAACCAATTGTGGCTCCATCCGTTTTCCTTTGTTCGCCAGCATTGTCGTGTACTGTGCTAACTGCATGGTTGTGTATTTCCCTTGCTGTCCAAAGGAACCATACACGAGACGAGTCAGCGAGCTTTCCGTGTCGTTCATGTAATCCCGTATGCCAAGGAATTCATTCGGCAGATCAACCCCTGTAGATACCCCAAGGCCGAACTGCTTCATGTATTCATCCCATTTGTCAATTCCGGTCGCACCGTATTTTGAGTACATCTTCTTCCCAATCTCATCAATCATGAATACGTTCGAGGAATGACGAATCGCATCACGAGGATACATTGCACCATACACATGCCCTGATGAGTTCTGCACTCTGCGATTGTCCCCACCAAAGGTCGTTGAACCTCTATCCGAATAAACCGTATTGGTAGTGAAGAAACCTTCTTTCAAACCGATCAAGACACTAAGCGGTTTGATGGTGGAACCGAGTAGCACGATCGATTCAGCTCGCTTTTTAGAGTCATCCGGAGGGAATGAACGAATCGTACCATTTTGATACACATATTTGATATCATCATACTGATCATTTGTGATACTGCCTGTTCTCCAGATGTTGGTATCATAATCTGGCATACTGGCAGCAGATACGATTTTCCCCGTATCCACTTCCATCGCAACTGCAAATCCGGTCTTGGCATTCGGATGTAATCGACCGGAAACCTGATTCCGATGAAGCCAACTCAACTGATCCAGGATGGCCTGTTCTGTTTTCACCTGAACATTCTTGTTAATGCTGGAAATCAGGTCGTAACCTTTCTGCGGCGGGGTAGAACCTGCTACACCTTCAGGCAAGTTACGCAAATCAACATCAACGGATGTATATCCGCTTTTGCCGCGGAGAGCATCCTGATATTGCAGTTCCAGTCCATCAAAGCCTACAAATTCATTCTCCGTATACACCAGGCCCGGATCCGTTTGCGTTTTATTGGCCTCGTCCACCTCTTTGTATTTGTTCAAGGACTTCGAACTTCTGAACTTCTTCAGATAACCGATGGTCTGAACCGCTACCGTATCCGGATCGTAGAATCGTACACTCTCCTCGACGATCTGAATACCTTTGAACTCGTCCTTGTGCTGTAGGAAATAAGCAACCTCTTCCTCGGACAGATCACTCTTGATCAGACGTGGCATAAAACCGTTCGCTTTGCGGGAGTTCAAGTCCATCTCTTCAATAATTTTCTCCACCGTAAGTGGCTCTGAGTCCTTCAGCTTGTACTGTTCAAACACATCATGCAACCGGGTTGCAATATCCTGCACTTCCCCTATGTTAGGACTCGGTTTCCCATCAACATCCCCATAGTTTTTATACAGTGTCAGGTAGAGAGACTGAATGGGCTTGGAGTAAGCCAACTTCACCTCACCTGTAGAATCATAGATCGTGCCTCTCACAGGAGGAAGTGGTACATCCTTGGTAATGTTACTTGCTTCTTCCTGGCTAAGTTCAGGCCCTTCCACGAATTGCAAAAAGGCCAAGCGTACAATAATAACGCTAAAAATAACAAAGGAAGCGAAGAAAAATACGTTCATTCGGTAACTGAAGCGCCGTTTGTCCGTAAGTTCATCCTTCTCATTGGAATGTTTTTTCATCCATCCTACCTCTTTCATGACTTGATGCATACCGCTCAAACTGATTCTTCGCGGCATGATAACCTGGCAACGTCGTCATATTCCGGACCCATGTCCGTTGTATTGCTAAGCTGATTGATCCTTTAGATGGGTGTCGGCAAAATTCGGAGGATTAAACCAGTCTCCACTGATCGCCCATGTCGGGTCAAGCGGAACCCAGCTCTCGGAATCACTCAAATACACCTCATTCCACGCATGCGGACCATACCCTCCCTGGCCGTTATAACCAAGTCCTGTAACAACTTTGACTTCAAGTCCTTGTGAACGGGCCATCACGGCGTAAAGACGGGCATAATCAATACATACGCCTTTGCGTGTATCAAATGTATTCTGTGGATTTTGTTCATGCCATATGCCCTTTTGCTCATAGTCATCCACTTTACCATAGTCATACTGAATACGTGAACCTACCCAGTCGTATAGCGCTCTTGCTTTGGCTTCATCTGTCGATTGGCCTTTGACAATCTCACTCGCTGCTGATTCAATGTCCGTCGGAATATTGTGGTCGATGACTTCATATTTACGTTGCAGGATGCCGCCCAGTTCCTTCTGCACAGCCTGCGTAAAGACGGGTAGCTTGTCCTTAATAAACGTGCCAGACAACGGTTCAATAACCGATTTGGCCCCTTGCATATAGATCGGGGATGCTTCCACATATCGGCTGAACATGCTTCCAGGGTAAAGACTGACAATCATGAACAAAACTGCGATGACAATCATTCCGCGGACGGAGCCTATGATCGTGCCAATGAATGCACCCGTCAAGCGACTAAACATACCTTTAGGCGCACTTTCCTCGGCTGACCTCTGCCTGTTGCTAAAAATAAATGAAGAGAGAAACCCGAGAATCAGTCGGATGAGTCCATAGCTAAGTACAAATAATACAGCGAACCGCATCAGCGGAAAATCTGCAATCGCCGTAACCAACGTATAATACATCTGTTCCCACCGGTTCAACTCACGGTTAGGCATGGCTGAAGCATACTCAGACAGCCACTGCTGTACATATGGCGCAAGCCACAACGTTAAACCGATCGACAACAGAATACCAATGACCGCCATAATGCCATCCATCAGGAACCCAAAGAGTCTGCCTGCTGAACGCGAAGCCCCTCTGGACCAACCCTGCAATAATGAAGCAGCCACAATCAGCAACAGCATAATCGTGATGCCATTCAATTCCTTCAGGCTGTCCAGCCAATTCTGCAGCACGTACCGATTCCCCCTTTACTACGATGCTGGTGCTGTTTTGTTCTCCTGTGCCTGTTCGACAAACGTACGTATAGTTTCATTGTCGAGTTTCCATTCGCCAAGTGAAATTCCGCGGAAGGTCACATCAACTTTATCCGATTGAGTTCTGCCCTTAATCTCCACATTGGGACTTGTGATGGTGAACGCTCCATCCTGTCCTTTGACGTATTTTGCTTTGGAAGCCTCCTTCAGCATCATGCTGGTTGCTTCCTTCTTCAATGTGTCCATCGTGCTGGATTGTACGTCTGTCACTGTCTGTTTGATCTGATCAATGGAGATGCCGCTGTATATCAGTAGAGCCGCAATAATGATGATGGCAATCGCCCATTTCAATACGGTTTTGACCACATTCAGAACAAAGAACAATATGATCAATGCAACCACGATCACCAGCCAGTTCTGCATCACAAACTCTTTGATTACTTCTATGTTCATGACTACACCTTCCGTATTAGAATTCATTCGTAACACTCCCGAATATTATACATGATTTCCGAAGCTGCTGTCAGCTAAGCCCTCTCCCTTAAAAATAAACGGTCTAAGTTCGTCCCGCCGGGCGTACAAGTAGTACCATGAGGTTCTCCCGGGCGAACGGGGAACACGTTCAAGACCTGTAGTTTGAACATGCATCGCTTAACAAGGAGGGGCTTATGTGAAAACGGCCATCTGGCTATACCTGTTTTTGTTCCTTGCCGTATTTGATTTGCACGCTCAGTATCCCATTCTGACCCCTTTTGCCATCTCGCTGGGAGCCGCCCCTACTTTCATTGGCTGGATGATGGGCATCTATTCCTTAACACATCTTCCTGGCAATCTGATTGCTGGAACACAAATCGATAAACATGGCAGTCGCCGCTACATTGTATTCAGTCTGCTCGGTGCAGGATTCATCCTGCTCTTACAAGCCTATGTCCAAACACCATGGCAACTGCTGGCGCTGCGTTCCATCAGCGGTTTTGTACTGGCCTTCCTGTCTCCTGCATGTCTCGCCCTGCTTGCACAGTTATCCAGCGATCCGGTGAAACAGGGAAAGTATATGTCGGGTCACGGGGTAGTACATACCCTCGCGTCTGTGGTATCACCAGCAGCCGGTGCGATCATTGTGGGTTCCATGGGATTTTCTGCTACATTCTCAGGATTGGGCTATCTGCTTATTCTCACAGGTGTCATTGCTTTCATGACGATGCCTCGCGGCATCATCAAGCAGCATGAGAAAGTAACGGAACCTGCGAAACCTGCTATTTCACCAGCAGATGCCACAAGTGCCTTCCTGCCGGTGTCCTGGCGATACTTTGCCTTGCCTCTGGTGATTGCCTGTGCCCAAGGGATTCTCTTCTTCGAATTACCCCTGCGGGGCGGAGGACAATCGTCCATCATGTCTACCGGACTGCTGTTCTCTATTATCAGTATTGGGGCACTCTTCACACTCAGCATGTTATTTCTCAATCGGTATTCCCCCAAGCTGCGTCTGGTTGCGGGCGTGCTGTTAATGTCCTTGTGTTTTTTTGTGATGGCAGCCATTCCGCAAATTCCGTTGTCCACCGTATTATTTGTACTCGGAATGTCTAAAGGCATCATCTTTCCAGCTATGGCTACCCTATTTATCCGTCTGAGCGGAGGAAGCAAGTTGGGCCGCATATTCTCGTTGCAATCCATTGCCACCTCCATCGGCTCTTTCATCGGCCCCATCACAGCCGGGCAACTTCGTGTCGGGTTATCACCCTATTTCATCGCGTTTCTTTTGTTAATGATTGGTATGCTACTGCTTCCATACTATACATCCAGACGCGAAGCTTCCCTGTCCGATCCAAAAAGTATATTGAATTAGGCTGGCCAGTATTTTCATTAGCTTTGCATCATTCCCCCATTTACAGCTAAACTATATAAAATGGACTAACGTTTTACACTCGAACGGAGCGGCCTAGGAATCATCAGCGCCGTCTTTAAGATTTCATCTTTTCTTGATTATCATCATTAGGTATGGACGATCATTGGAAGTAGTGAAGGGGACGGAATCGATTTTGAAGAAGCGGTAGCGTTCGCCTTTGTCTCCATATTTCAACCTATAAAAAATAAAATCAATCAGAAATTTGGAGACAACAGCGATCGAAGGAACGATCCGTAACCGTAACGGCCACTACTGATCAGAATTAATTCCTGATGTACGTGAAAAAGAATTTAGAAATCAGAGGTGCTCCTGTCCGCGTGGTGAATAGTGTAAAGAAAGGAGTCCATTTTATATAATCAGTCGATTTTCGCTGCAACATTTCCCGGGGAATGTCGACATAAGCTCTCGAACAAGAGGTGAATATCATGCCTATTCATGTCATTGTGGAAGGTAAGAATGACCGAAGCAAACTGAAACGTCTGGTTGGACCCGAAATCAACATTCTATGTACGTTTGGAACACTTAATTCCCTCAAGTTGGAGACCCTGCGCAAGCAAGTCGGTTACGATGAAGTCTTTTTATTTATGGATAATGACAGTTCCGGCAAAAAAATTAGAGGTGTCCTTCGAGATGCTTTCCCGAATGCAGTACAGATGTATACACGACGAGGATATGCGGGTGTGGAAGGAACACCTGATGAGTATATCATTGCCCAGCTGGAGAAAGCCGGGTTAGAGACATACATCCAATACCCTGAACATCCTTCCTTTTAAAATGAAATACCAAAAGGCTGCCTTTGGGTTGATATCCAACCTTAAGGCAGCCTTTACAATATGAGTATCAGATGATTATTCCTTAATCAGATTGCGAATATCCTCGGCAATGACAGCTGGCACAACGTCCTCTGTATTAAATGCATTATATACCTTGCGTAGCTGGTTGTTCTCATCCACCAGACCAATCATATTCATATGGGCAAAATCATCCTTACTCTCCCCATCGATCAGGATCTGGAATGATTCCCTGGCAAACTGTTTGGTTTTGTCCATGTCCCCTCGCAAGAAGTACCATCCGGAATAATCCGCGTGGAAACGGTCTGCAAACGTCTTAATCTTCTCTCTTGTATCGACTTTGGGGTCGAATGAAATAGATACAAATGAGACATCTTTACCAAAGGTATCGTCCTCTTTCAACAGATCCTGCACCTGGGATAACGTAAAGGTCGTAATAGGGCAGACATCCGGACAACTGGTGAAATAAAAGTAGAACAATCGGACTTTCCCTTGAGTATCCTCCAGTGATACTGTACTGCCATCTACATTTTCCATAGAAAAGGATTGGATTTCACGAATCTCTGGTAATTTTTCCTTACTGGCAAATACAGTGCCCCACATCAGATACACAGCCATAATAAGTGCGAGCCCAAGCAGCATCCATGTCCATTTGTACTTTTTAAGCATCTTCCTCGTCCCTTCTGCATCTTTTCTTATGAATACGCATACATATGTGAATCCAAAATCACGTTCGTTTCGCTTTATCCATCTACTGTGACATATGTATTCAAAGAAACCTACTTTTTATGAGATTCTATATTATTGTAACGGTTTAAAGGAACAATGCCCATAAATATTTATGTAATATAACCGACCCCACATTGTCTGCCGCATTTTTTCTCAGTATCCGATATAAAGTTTATCATAGGAAATGCCAAAATAGTTTGACAAACTACGTACATTTATTGGGTATGGCACAGGAAATTGTCATAACTTTGAAATTAGGGATGTTTTGCATCCTGACAAACGGATATTATACACTATATATGGGTATCACCTAGATAGAGAAGTAATATGCCTTAGAACGATATACCACACAAAGGAGACGTTTATGGATACCTCTACACATTTTGTCATGGGGATTGGTCTAGCCGGTCTGGCTTATGTCGATCCTGTCGTCGCGGCGAGTCCCATGCTTGCAGCTGCGGTAATGGTTGGCACGATCGCCGGTTCCCAGGCCCCTGACATTGATACTGCGTTACGTCTCAAAAGCAATTCGCTTTACATTCGGAATCATCGGGGCTTGTCACACTCTCTGCCATTTCTCCTGTTATGGGTTTTGCTCATCACCGGCGTCATTGCACTGATATTCCCTGGTGTCCCTATTGGACACGTTGCCACCTGGACCGCTGTGGCCGTAGGCTTTCACGTATTCACCGATCTGTTCAACACCTATGGAACCCAAGCCGCCCGGCCTTTTACGGAACGCTGGATCGCCTGGAACATCATTCATATTTTTGATCCGTTTCTATTCACTACACATGTCATAGCTATCCTGTTATGGGCCTTTGATCTGATCGCCCCTGCACCACTCTTCGTTACGTTGTATAGTTTGACCGGTTTATATTATATATGGCGAACGATTGCTCGTGCACAAGCGGTCAGAAAAGTTAGACGTCTCGACAACAGCCCAGAGCAGGCAAGATACATCGTCATTCCAACGATATCCTGGAACCGCTGGCATGTGGTTAAACGAGTTGAGGACGGCAGTTATGTGATCGGTAAAATGGATGGTTCTAATCTGGTATGGAGTCTGCACGCCTCGTCTTCTACTCATGCGGCCGTTGCTGCTTCACGCAAATCGCCGGAAGTCAGTGCCTTCCTCTATTTCACCTCCTATGCGGTGGCAGAGGTTGAAGAACTGCCTGCCGGTTACAAGGTCCGCTGGGCAGATGTACGTTATCGACACCGGAAACAATATCCATTTGTCGCTGTAATTGTGATGGATCGGAATTTCGAAACGATTGATACGTATGTAGGCTGGTTAAGCGATGAGAAAATGGATAAAAAACTTTTATCTGCACGCCCTTGACGAAGTGAGCATGGCAAGGCACAATCAGACATAGGAACTGATACGCGAGAAAGCCCGGAGCGTTTCCGCTCCGGGCTTTCCGTTTATCCTGTTTTGTTGCTGTTGGTTAAAATAAATTATTTGCCAGACCCAGCCAGAGACTGCTCAGCGATTTGTACCAGACGTTTGGTGATATATCCACCCAAAGATCCTGTTTCACGGGAAGTGTAGTTACCATAGTAACCGTCTTGTGGGATAGTTACACCCAGTTCCTGTGCAGCCTCGATTTTCAATTGTTGCAGTGCTGAATTTGCCTGAGGTACCACCAAGTTGTTAGAACGAGATCCTTGAGCCATATTTATAATCTCCCTTCAATCTGTGTCTGTAATGTAATTGCAAGCTTGCAAGATTATTATGGCTCGTAGGCTACAGGTTATACGGAGTTTTACTAAATTTGTAGATGGAGGTTTTTCCCAATGAGTAAAGGCTTGTCTTTATGGTTCGCATTCTCTTCGATTATCTTGTTAACGGTTTCAGCAATTATGATCTCTTACTCCGGTTGGTTTGCTGCACTACTGTTTGTCCTGTCCATTGCCAACATTGGCTGGGGATTTGTGATTCGTGCCAAAAAAGAACGTCAGGAAGTTCGCTCGGCTGCTTCAGAGCCCACTTCTTGAGCAGGTCATTTGATAGTTCAATAATGAACGCACAAATAAAGAGGAGTCCTTCAATAGGGCTCCTCTTTATTTGTGTTAACTATTCATTGCATGAAATGAAGATCTTTGTTCAGGACTACTGTTTACGTCTCGGAACAAATCCCATACGTTCTTTAACTGCATCCAACGTTTGAGCAGCAACTTCTTCTGCACGACGGGCTGACGTATCCAGAACATCCGCCAATTCGCCAGACTCACGAATCTCATTATATCGTTGTTGCAGCGGTTCAATCACAGATACAACCACTTCAGCCAGTTCCTTTTTGAACGGACCATACATCTTGCCTTCATAACGCTCAGCTACTTCCTTAAGCGTCATACCTGCACATTCAGCATAAATACTCATCAGATTGCTGACTTCCGGTTTGTTTGCCGGATCATATACGACTTCACGTCCCGAATCTGTAGTGGCACGGCTGATTTTTTTGCGAATCACATCCGGCGGATCCAGCAGGGCAATATAGCTGCCAGCGTTAGGGTTACTTTTGCTCATTTTCGAAGAGGCATCATCAAGTGACATTACCCGTGCACCCACCTGCGGAATATACGGATCTGGAATGGTGAAGTACTCCCCATAACGGTGGTTAAAACGTCCTGCCAGATCACGTGTCAGTTCCAGATGCTGCTTCTGGTCCTCACCTACGGGAACAAGGTCAGCATTGTATAACAAAATATCAGCCGCCATTAATGATGGATACACAAACAGTCCGGCACCAACGGAATCTTTACCGGATGATTTATCCTTAAACTGAGTCATGCGTTCAAGCTCACCCATGGAGGTCAGCGTTGTCATCAACCAGCCCAATTCCGCGTGCTGCGGTACATGGGATTGCAGAAATACGTTAGATTTCGACGGATCAATACCTGCTGCAATAAACAGTGCGGCTACCGCTTCAGACTGTTCACGCAATGCTGCTGGCTCCTGAGCCACGGTGATGGCATGAAGATCAACCACCATGAAATGACATTGATAGTCATGCTGGAGTTTTACAAAATTTTTGATTGCACCAATATAGTTGCCCAATGTGAGCTTACCGCTTGGCTGAATACCTGAAAGTACTGTTTTCATTACACATAACGCCTCCCTGATTGTATATAAAAAACTCCTGCCATTCTCTGCGAACGCAAAAAGGCCCCACATCCGCAAGGGACGTGAGACCGTGGTGCCACCCTTATTCGCTTTTCTTCGATTGCTCCTGACCCTGAAATCAAGTCAAGCTGAAGAAATGCCTTCATTGTTCCGTAACGTGGATTATACGGCAGACTCTAGTGGGGCAAGCCCATCTCTGGCTTAGCCTGTTCAAACCTACACTCAAGGGTCCATTCGGTAAAGAGCTCACACCGGTTCACATCAACCACCGGCTTTCTGGAGAGGATTCTCTTGGCCTACTTATCCCTGTCATCGATTTCATGTCATTTAATTCTAATAAATGCTTTCAGAGTTCCATCTTAATGCGCACAGGCATGAATGTCAAAATGAGTTGAACTTTTTTACCCGAGACATCAAAATCTGTTATGATGGAATTGCTTATCCTGTTGCCTGCTTCACACGAAATAGCGCAGGAAATCGCTGGCATGTACACAACGACACGCCTGCAGCAGTAGCTTCATCACAACTGCTTGCAGACAGATTTCAAGTGGGAAAAGGAGCATCGATATGAAACAAGTGACCAAAGGCCAATGGAATGGTTACGACACGTATATCCTACATAGCCGTGAATTGGAAATCACCCTGCTGCCGCGTCTTGGAAATAATATTATTTCTATTCGCGATTTAGTGCAGGACAGAGATGTCGTCCGCCGTCCGGATGAAGACGATCTTGCCTTTTATCTGCAGAAGCCGTACCATTTTGGCGTTCCTCTCCTGATTCCACCAGGGCGCATTCATCGTGGACAATTCGAATATGAAGGCGTTCGTTACCAGTTTGATCAGAACACGGCGAATGACAACCATATTCACGGTCTCCACCGTACCCAATCCTGGTGTGTCAGTGACATTGAGGAAGATGAAGACGGCTGTGCAATTACGACTGAATTACTGACCGAAAATGAAGAGCATTGGATGGCCCAATTCCCGATTCCCCTAAAACTTGAGATGACGTTCAGTCTGCAAAACGCTGTATTTAGCCAGCGTCTGCGAGTCACCAATCTGAGCTCAACACCTGCTCCTTTTGGGATGGGATATCATACATGGTTTTTGTTAGACGGCAAACCTGCCGACTGGACACTGCAACTGCCTGTTTCCGGAATATACGGACAGAATGAAGAACAACTACCGACAGGTGAATTGGAATCCCTGGGTGAATGGTCTGCTCTGAACGAAGGCATCAATTTGCAGAGACGTAACTGGGATACCCTGTTGAAAGCTACCGAAGGTGAACCGGCTACGGCTTACTTACGCAGGCAAGATGGGTATACATTGAAATATTCAGCAGATGAAGCATTTTTCAAACATTGGGTTCTCTTTACCAAAGGTGAATCCGATCAGTTCTTGTGCATTGAACCGTACACTTGGCTCCCGGATGCACCTAATTTGGCTTTATCGGATGAACAAACCGGGTTGATTCGCTTGGAACCGGAACAGCCTGTTGAGTTATTTACACGTATTGAGGTTATACCTCCCACAGACTAAGCGAGCTGATCATTCTCTATTTTGCTTTTACGCATATCACCCTCTATTTTGATATCCAAATACAACTTGCCGACCCGCATTGGGTCGGCTTTTTTATGTGTCCTGCGCACTGATAGTTATCCATATTTTCCCTTACGCCATATCATGTATATTTCCGTATTCTCTAACCATACTAACATCACCAACCCATAAGGAGGTGACACATATGTACGGAAGTCAAAACCAAGGTAGCGGTAGCCGCTCCAACAACCTGGTCGTTCCCCAAGCAACAGCAGCATTGCAACAATTGAAAATTGAAGCTGCTCAAGAGCTGGGTGTAACTATTCCACAAGATGGTTACTACGGTAACTATACTTCCCGTGAGACAGGTTCTCTGGGTGGATACATCACTAAACGTCTGGTGCAAATCGCTGAGCAGCAATTATCGGGTCGTTCGTAAGCTCGTAATTATTGCTTGAGCCTAAGCAGAATCCAAAAGTAAAAGCGGCCTTCTTCGGAAGTGCCGCTTTCTCTTGTGCAACTAATTAGGAGGTCGACTCCATATCTGAATCCTTGTATGTATTGGTTCTAGGGTAACGAATCATCAGGCTCGCCATATTGTAATTAGACTCCATCGTTGCATCTACCAAAATCATACCTTGTCTTACTGTGAAGTCGTACGATATTTCGCCATGTGTCCAATTACGTTTGAATTTCAACGTCTCCAGTGCCATTGCCCGGAAAGAAGTTCTCTGGGTTTCGTTTAGCCCTCCTTCCTCCACATCCATCTGCCCATCTCGTCCAGCTATCGGATTATGTCGAATACCGAATTTCCCAATTACGTTGTTTCGTATTTGCACAAAAACTACCCCTGAATCTAACCCTGATAACTCATGATCAAGTTCTTTGAATACCAGATCCAACTGTCTCGCTAATGAAAGCTCATCAATTTTCATATTAACACTCTCCTTATATGCTTATAGTCCTATACAGCAAGGACTTACGACTCATTATATGACATCATATGTGCTCATTCAACAAAGAACGGCAAAGTTGGGTATTTCTAACTATGATTTGCACAATTAATTGCCATTTCACTTCCTTAAACTGAGCTTTTTCACTTAATTACGACAAAATCTTCGAGAATCAAAAAATGAGGATTCTGTACAAAAAAAGGCTGCAATCCTGTGTCTGTTAACACGGAATTGCAGCCTTTTCATGTATATTCAACCTATTCTATTCAACCTATTTTTCGGTTGCTGTCATCTGCAGAAACTGCTCAATATCGGCAATAACCAAGTCCGCAGCATTTTGCCAGAATTCCGGTTGTGTCAGGTCCGTACCCAGATGTTTCTGAGCAAGTTCTTCAACCGTCATACGCCCTGTATCCCGCAACAAATCATCGTATTTATCTGCAAATGCCGTTCCTTCTTGCTGTGCTCTCGCATAGATTCCCGCACTGAACATATAACCGAACGTGTATGGGAAATTATAGAATGGCACACCAGTCAGATAGAAATGCAGTTTGGATGCCCAGAAATGAGGATGATCTGATGCAAGTACACCGCAGAATGCTTCCTGCTGGGCCTCCACCATTAATTTGGATAATTCATCCGCGTTGACCAAGCCTTTTTTGCGTTGTTCATAGAAACGATTCTCAAACAGGAAACGGGCATGGATGTTCATAAAGAAAGCCACACTTCGCTGTATCTTGTCTTCCAGCAAAGCCAGCTTCTCTTGCTCATCTGTTGCCGCCTGCACCAGGGCATCTGCTACAATCAGTTCAGCAAACGTGGACGCTGTCTCAGCCACATTCATCGCATAACGTTGATTCAATGCAGGCAACTCTTCCATAATGTGCTGATGATATCCATGCCCAAGTTCATGCGCAAGAGTCGACACATTAGATGGTGTCCCGGAGAAGGTCATGAAAATCCGGGTTGCTTTGCTAAGTGGCAAAGACGTACAGAATCCGCCTGGACGTTTGCCAGGACGATCTTCTGCTTCGATCCAGCGTTTCTCAAAAGCCATCTCTGCAAACGAGGAAAGTTTAGGACTGAACTTGGCAAACTGTTCAACAATATTGATGGCTGCCTCATCGTAAGTGATTTTGCCACTTGATTTACCTACAGGTGCATCTACGTCGCTCCAGCTGAGCTTGTCTACCCCCAGCAGTTCTGCCTTGCGCTCCAGATATTGAACAAGTGCAGGTTTGGCACCATTAATCACATCCCACATCGTATCCAATGTCTGACGTGACATCCGGTTGATGGCCAGAGGTTCTTTGAGGATATCATCCCAGCCACGTTTCTCATATAACTTCAGACGGAATCCCGCGAGGTGATTCAGCGTGTCAGCACAGAAATCTTCGACATCAGTCCAAGCTTGCTCCCAGTTTGCGAATACCGTCTCGCGTACATTCCGATCACTATCGCTCAGCTTGTTGGCAGCCTGTCCTGCGGAGAGCATCACCGTTTCCCCATCTTGCTCAAATGGAATGTTCACCTTGCTGACAATGGTGTTATAGAATTTGCCCCAACCATGGTAACCATCCACACCCAGATCCAGTGCAAGGCCTTCCAGTTCAGGCGACAGCTTCTCACGAGCCAGCGTGCGACTCTCGTTCAGTACAAATGCCAGCGGCTGAATATCTTCCCGAGCAATCCAAGCGTCCCACACCGAATCCGATGTCTGACTGAGTGTATTATCAAACTTCGATTTGCTGCCGTTCAGCATCGCACCAAGGGAACTGATAGCGCCTTGAAGCTGCGTTGCCTTTTTGTCCTTCTGGTTTTGCGATGAGAGGCAGGATACAAACGCAGATCCTTCCGATATGCGGATATAACAGCTTTGCAGCAGTTCCAAAATCGGATCAAAAGCTGCCGTCTCTTCTAATGAAGTCGGTGCAGCTGTTTCGTTCAACAGATGTTGCAGTTTACGAACATCCTCTTCCAGTTCAATCAGATACGCAGCAAATGTCTCGGAGGAAGAACCTCCACTAAAAATGGACTCCAGATCCCATACGGGGTGTAATGGCGTTTTCATTTAATAAGGCACCTCTCTCTATAAATTGGATGGTTAGGATTGAATTAAAAACTGGTTTTATGCGTGCCATATCTCTATACTAGAGAAATAGCTACAGAGGTTGTTCAAAAAGTCCACTTTTGATTACGAATCATGCCTAACGGCATCATCAGCATCGAATATGAAATTCAGCCGAAATAAGCGGATGCTTACGAAGGTTGTTTCCTTTGGAAACAATGTAGTTGCTCACGTAGTTTGCCTACGCTCCGCTACTCCATTTCTAGCTTCATTCCATCTTCTCGGTACTGAAAACCAGACTTTTTGAACATGTATTCATAGTAACTTTCAGGAGGTAAACGTATGAAACCTTTACAAGTATCGGCTGATACAGCCGTCAAATTAGCAGAATCCCTGGGCGTACCTTTGGAGCACCTGATGCACATGCCCCAACATATCCTGATGCAGAAGATTGCGGAACTCGCCAAACAAGAAACCTCCAAACCTTCCGCACCAGAAGGCGAACAAGAATGATTCCGTTTGAGAACAGCTGGCCTTACGATATTGTGATGGGAGACATCTATGTACAGCAATGTCCCTACTGTCATGCAAGCAACGTGCTGCTCCCCCTCAAACCCAAAGAGCTTGTGCTCATTCGCGAAGGCAAAAAGAAATTACTGGTCTTTCCCTGCTGTAATACAAGCATGACCGTGATCGACAACGACAGTGACTATTTGTTATCCAGCCGTCCTGTCCGTAACTAATGTAAAATCAACCTAGAGGGGGCTGCGCTTTGCAGCCTCTTTGTCTGTTTCCAGCATCTCTTCAGGGAGTTCCAACTTACTTGAAATCATCTGCTCACGCAGCACGGCCCACTGTTCCCTTGAAGCACGAATCATGGCCGCATCTGTGATCCGCTTGTCATGAATGACCTTGCTGAACCATTGCACTGCTTCATTAAACCGTCCTACCCTGCGGTTCAATTCCCCGAGCAAATACAATAGTTTCGCTTCATTGCCACCCGTTCCTTCACGTTCGAACACCTTCACATAGGCTTCCAGGCTAAATTCAAGAAAACGATGTTCCTGTGTATGGTCCTCCATATAACGATACAACCAAGCTATATGATGCAACAGACCAGCAACGACACGATCTTTCTCCCGGATAACCTGTGCGCACAGCAAGGCAAGCTTGTACGTTGCCAAAGCCTGTTCCAGTGTTCGTGCTCCGCTATAATCACGTTTTACCCAGCGATTACCGACCTGTTCCTTAAAAGCCTTGCGCTGAGCATCATTCAAATGCTCCGTTGCGTTCTCCGTCGAGGCAAACCCGCACTGCGGACAGATGCGAACCACATAAAAATCTGGATTCTCCAGCTTGTAGTACGCACAAAAATCCGAATCCGTCCGGTAGGGCCTTTTCAAACTCGGTCTTACCCGTGAGGTTTCATACTCGGTTTCGCAATAATGACAGGTCACTTTCACCTTATACAGCGGCTCTAATTCCAATCTCTTCCATCCCTCTCCCGTACGCTTGTAATCATATTCGGATCTACGGTGTATTCACAAAATGATGTGCAGGCCCGGATAAACGCTGCAGGATAAACGAATGCAAGGGCTCCTCCACACCAATCTGTGTTAAGGCTTGATCCATACATGCAAGCCAAGCTTCGGCCCGTTCAACCGTCACTTCAAAATGCATATGACGGGCACGCATCATCGGATGTCCAAATGCCTCGGAAAACAGCCCTGGTCCTCCAAAAAATTGAGACAAAAACATATACTGCTTGTCGATGACCGGCTGAATATCTTCCGGGAAAAGCGGAGCCAGTTGCTCATTCTGCTGAACGATTGGATAGAAAGCCTCGACCAGTGCGCGAACACCTTTCTCACCGCCAAGATTGTCATAAATACTCAAACTGGGATTCATACGTCTGATTCCCCTTTCTGATGTCGAATTTTGCCATATATTACACGTTCCGTGAACATTGTGAAAACAGTAACAATATCAAGACCCCAAAAGCCTTTATCTCCATTCTATCAAAAAAAACCAAAAAGTCCTATATAACATGAAATCATCAGGACATGTAACCTGACCATCTGTATATAGGACCTTCTTCAAAAAATAACAAAAAAAAGCGCCAACCGCATAGGTTGGCGCACTAGATATTCCATTAATAACTCCGCCAGTCCTCTTCCTCAGAGCGTACCAGCGAGGCACGTATCACATATACAAAAGCACAGACCAGGATTCCGGTGACAAGACTCATGATCATCACTCCATCCGAATTGAATTCCACCTTGGAGACAATTAGGTGACGTTCAGGCGTTTTTCTCATTTTAGCATACATCACTCAAAAACACAGCCACTTTTGCAAGCGCTTTCTACGTATAATTTTGTACTGTTTGTCCACTTTTTTTCATATATTGATGGCAATAGGCATCACAGACTTCCGCACACCGACCATTCCAAAAATAAAGGAGAAGAATTCATGGCTGCTTCACAACGACTCACCCATGTCCTGGTCACACTCGCTCTCCTGATCCTTTGTGTGTTAATGGTCTTGTATCCAGCGGAAACCTGGCATGCAGGTGTACGCGGACTGTCCATCTGGTGGGACGTATTGTTTCCCTCCCTTTTTCCTTTTTTGGTGCTGTCCGAGCTGCTGCTCGGCTTTGGCATTGTTCATTTTCTAGGTACCTTGCTTAATCCACTGATGCGTCCATTGTTTCGTGTTCCCGGAAGCGGTGGTTTTGTATTTGCCGTGAGCTGTGCATCCGGTTATCCAACAGGGGCGAAACTGACCGCTCAGTTATGGGAACAAAAGCTGGTTACCCGGGAAGAAGGAGAACGGCTCGTTGCCTTCACGACATCATCCGATCCGATCTTCATGATTGGAGCGGTATCGGTTGGCTTCTTCCATAATGTCGCCATCGCCCCAGTATTGGTTGCGAGCCATTACGCTGCAGCTTTTCTGGTGGGTATGCTCATGCGTTTTCACGGGGGTACAGCAAAAGGCTCACAGCCAGACATCTCTTCTGCATCTCCACCGAGGGAAATACATAGAAACAGACTGGTCCGGGCCATCTATGCAATGCATGAGGCAAGAAAGGCTGACGGACGGGCATTCGGTGAACTGCTGCGCCAGGCAGTCTCCTCATCCCTTCGCCTTATTATTATCGTAGGAGGGCTGGTTGTATTCTTCTCGGTCATGATGGAGCTGCTTGTACAGACTGGTTGGCTTGGTGGATTATACGGGATAACCGAGCAATTGCTTCGACATAGCGGGCTTCCTCCATCCTTATCTCCTAGCTTGGTCGGGGGGTTATTTGAAGTAACGCTGGGGAACAAAGAGGCCGGAAGTGCCGGTGCATCCATCCCTCTCGTCTATAAAGTCGCAGCAGCAGCCTTTGTTCTCTCCTGGGGCGGATTATCCGTCCATGCACAGATTATGAGTATTCTGAGCAACACATCCATGAGATACGGTCCATTTCTATTTGCCAGAGCAATTCATGCGCTAATCGCACCTGTGCTTGTCCTGATGTTGTGGACACCTATGATGGGGCGTTCCTCTTCACCCGTTCTCATGGAGCCCGGTTTCATCCCATCGTTATCAACGTATACACCGGACTGGGGACTGATTTTCTTATCCGGAATGATTGTTTTTGTAAGCCTCATCGTATTGTTGTTATTCCTTGCGATATTATTTTCCATTCTCAAGCCTAGACGACATGCTAAAAATAAGTGAACGATTCATCTATATTTAACTGAATATGCGCCCAAACGTTGTGTTCTTCCGCGGAATTGATTATCATCGGTAGTATAATGACCACAAAGGAGCTTTCATCTTGAGATACTATGTTCAAGACCGCGGAGACCAGTTATCGATTGATCTCAGTCAGCAGTTTCATGCGCTGGCGAAGGAAGAAGGGTTCAAGCTGGATGCAGAATCGCCGGAGATTGTTATCTCCATCGGGGGCGATGGTACGATGCTACAGGCATTTCACAATTTCATCGACCGCATTCCGGATATTGCTTTTGTTGGGGTTCATACAGGCCATCTCGGCTTTTACGCCGATTGGAAGAAGGAAGAATTACGTGAATTAGTCAGGCTGATGAGTGGCAAAGGAGATCCGGAGCGTCTCAAACCACGCATTGTACAATATCCGCTATTGGAGCTTGAGATTCGCAAAAAGTCGGGGAATTCCTCTTACATCGCCCTTAATGAATTTACGTTAAAAGGTGTAGACGGTACCGTTGTGGCGCAGGTCGATATTAACGATGTGACATTTGAAATGTTCCGTGGAGATGGCATCTGTGTATCCACGCCATCAGGCAGCACGGCATACAACAAAGCCCTTGGCGGTGCCATGGTTCATCCAACCATCGAGGCGATTCAGATTGCGGAGATTGCATCGATTAATAATCGGGTCTATCGGACACTTGGTTCACCGGTTATTTTGCCCAAGCATCATCATTGTGATATTTTCTCCCGCAAGGATCAGCGGTTATTGATGACGATTGATCATGTGAACGTGATGGTGGAGGATCTGATCTCCGTCCGTTGTCAGGTATCCAGTCACAAGGTCAGTTTCGCACGTTTCCGCCCTTATCCATTCTGGAACCGGGTTCGCACGGCATTTCTTGACTAAAATAAACACACCAAAAAAGCGGTCCTTCTCAGGAACCGCTTTTTGCTTTGGCTTGAGGCTGATCCTTGCTCTTCTGAAGCACAAAGTACGCACAGCCAAAATTACAATATTCATTGATATAATCCACCATACTGGCGATTGTGGAATCCTTCGTCGCTTTTGGATGGTTATCACGGTAAAAACCTTTTAACCTCAACTGGCTATAACCCCAGTCCCCGATAATATAATCATAACGCTCCAGCACTTCACTGTAACGATCGCGGAAGACCTCTGGATTCCAGCCCTCTTTGTGGTTCTGGACGATTTCATAATTTTTGCCGCCGATCTGTACAATGACCGGTTCTTTGGGCTTTTCCTCAACTGATTCAACAACCGATTCCTGAACCGGCTCCTGGATCTGCTCCTGAAGTTGTTCCTGAATCTGTTCTGTGATTTTTTCTTCTTCCAATCCGGTATCCTCCATCACGCGTGTGTTGCCGCCTGTTCAGCATGTTTGGTAGCCGATTTCACCTGTTCATGCGCATGGTAGGAGCTGCGAACCATCGGGCCGGATTCGACGTGGCTGAACCCACGTTTTAATCCTTCCTGTTTCAATGCAGCGAACTCCTCTGGCGGATAATACTTTTCAACATACAGATGTTTCTCCGATGGCTGCAAATATTGACCAATCGTCATAATATCACAGTTCACCGCACGAAGATCATCCATTGTTGATAAAATTTCATTATATTCCTCACCTACACCAAGCATAATGCTTGATTTCGTAGGGATGTTAGGTTGCATTTCTTTGGCACGAGCAAGCAATTCCAGTGAACGTTTATATTTCGCCTTGGCACGCACTTTGTCTGACAACCGCTCAACCGTCTCAATATTGTGATTCAGAATGTCCGGTTTGGCATCCATTACAATCTGCAAAGATTCCCGATCGCCCAGAAAGTCTGGAATGAGTACTTCAACGCTGCACAATGGCAACCGCCGCCGTACGGCCTTCACCGTCTCTGCAAAAATCGTAGCTCCCCCGTCTTTCAGATCGTCACGGGCTACACTTGTAATTACGCAGTGTTGCAGATTCATCTGCTCTGCTGCTTCCGCCACACGTTCTGGTTCCTGCAAATCAAGCTCCGTTGGCAAGCCTGTATTCACCGCGCAAAAACGGCATGCCCTTGTGCAAATATCGCCCAAAATCATAAAAGTGGCCGTTCGATTGGCCCAGCATTCATAAATATTCGGACACCGTGCTTCCTCACATACCGTATGCAGCGTTTTGGAACGCATCATCGTTTTCATTTCCTGATAGTTATCGCCGGTTGTCAATTTGATCCGAATCCAATCCGGCTTCGGTTCTTTAACACGTTTTGCCAATGCATAAACCTTCTTTCTACTGAAGTTAGGCTGTTGCTCGGAACATATTATACCATGAAAGCGCTGGAAAAACCCCCATTTGTCACATCTTGTGCATTCATGCCCGATATGGACAATTTGTATAATTGGATTCCCCCCCAAGAGCTTACATGGATAAAATGAGAACTTTTGAAGAACGCTAACCTTTAGCTTGGTTCATCGGGTACCTTGTATCATTCTAATGGAAAGGGGTTGCTTCCCAGTGCAACAACGCTTGACCTTCAGGCACACGTGCCGCTTTTGGATCAAAACATTACTTGCAGGTACTCTGCTTCTCCCATTCTTGCCTGTTGAAGTTTACGGTGAACCCGCCCAGGCCGCTCCCAAACCACAGGTTGCCGAGTTAAAACCCGCAGAAATTTTCGCTGCACGTCGCCATTTATATGAAACCATCGGTCAGATGACCCAGATTCCCTGGTACAGGCTTGCTGCCATTGATCAGTATGAACGAACGATTACTCGTGCACATCCAAAGGATCGCAAGCATCCGGAGCGGCTTACGGGTATCTTCATGACCCCTCCGGCCTGGAGAGGATGGCTAAATCCCGATGAGACGGATCAACATCCGGAATCCATTCTTTTTTTCAAAGGATATGGACGTGATGGTTCAGGAGACGGTATAGCGGATGCCAACAATGATCAGGATGTGCTGTACAGCATGGCTTCTGTTATTCAAGGTTACGGAAACAAACAAGAGGACTTCAACATTGCCTTGTGGGAATATTATCACAACTCCCGTGCTGTGCAACGGATTCAGCAATTCGCGAAGTTATATGAGCATTTTGACAATCTGGATCTATTCGGACATGCCTTTCCGGTCCCGCTCGGAACCAACTACTCCTATCGTAGTACCTGGGGGACAAAAAGAAGCTGGGGCGGTTATCGCATTCATGAGGGAACGGATATCTTCGCTCCGCATGGCCTACCTGTGCGCAGTACCTGTTACGGGGTCGTGGAAATCAAAGGCTGGAATCCGTTTGGCGGCTGGCGCATCGGAATCCGTGATTTGAACAATCATTATCACTATTACGCCCACCTTTCGGGTTTTGACAAAAGTGCACGCATCGGTGAAGTTGTGATCCCCGGTCAGGTCGTAGGTTGGGTTGGCAGTTCGGGTTACGGGAAACCTGGGACACAGGGTAAATTCCCTCCACATCTGCACTATGGAATCTACCGGGATAGCGGACTGCACGAATGGTCGTTCGACCCTTATCCACAACTGAAACATTGGGAACAGGATGAACGCAAACAAAAGAACAAGAAAAGCAAGTGAGACGAGGATATGCACGATCAGCAAAGCGAAAAAGGGGCTGTCTCAAAAGCCCCTAAAAGCGTATCGGCAAAAAGAAATAACACTCATAGGTTCAAAAAAGGACAAAGCAGAGGTTTATCCTGCTTTGTCCTTTTTGCGTTTTTCCGTCATTGCGGCTTTTTTAAGCAGATTGTGGGCAAGGCAAAGCCACCCGACCTCCAGGCTTACTTTTTGCAAGCCGCGAAGCAGGAATCTTCGGAATCCCCGGTTGTTTTTGATTTGTCCAAATACACTCTCTGGCTCCGTCATGCGCTGAACAGAAAGGGTGTATCCTTCCTCGCTGCGCAGTCGTTCCCGCATCTCGTTTTTTTGCCGCATATAGGTCAGACTGATCGCGATCTCCCGATTGCCTTTGGCTTTGGTGCATGTTGCTTTCAGAGGACATGTACTACAATCTTCACTTCGATAATGGCGGGTACGAATCGTGTAACCACTTTCCGTGACCGTCTCGCTTTCATACCGAAAATGTAACGTCTTCCCAGCTGCACAGGTCCATGCATCTTCCGTTTCGTTATAGCTCCAGTTGTCCACCTTGCCAATCGCTTGCTTCCACGCCCTGGTTTTCTCCTTGTGGTACGTCCCATATTTGACGATTGCCTGGATGTTTTGCTCTTCGAAATAGCTGTAATTCTCTTCACTTCCATATCCTGCATCCGCAATGACGGTCTTCGGTCTTTTGCCGAGCGTTTCTTCGAAATGATCGAGATGGGGCTTCAGACATTTCGTGTCTGTGGGTCGCTGGTGCACCGTGTAACCCAAAACAAACTGGTTTTCCGTTCCAATCTGCACATTGTACCCAGGCTTCAATTGACCATTTCGCATATGATCTTCTTTCATTCGCATGAACGTTGCGTCTGGATCGGTTTTGCTATAGCTATTGCGCTCCCCTGCGGTTTGGATCTGGTGCTCATACTTTTGCAGCCGCGGTAGCAAGTCTTTGCGTAACTGGCGTACGGCTTTCTTTACGATTTTGTTTTTCTTGTAAAGATTCCTCCAGTTGCTCAACGGCTTTTTCTAGCTTTTCTGCCGTGAGTGCAGACGCTTCCCCGAGCTCAGGGAGGTCTGTACCCGCATGGAGCGCATCTTCTTCACTTTCGGCCGCTTCGATGGTTTGGAACAGGGTATGTACTTTTTCTTGCAGCTTGGCCTGGTACTTGACGACAGCCTTTTTCCAGACAAAGGTGTACCGATTCGCATTCGCCTCAAGCTTGGTTCCGTCCAGAAAGTAGTGATCCATGGACACGTATTGCTCCTGAACCAGCAGTTCCAGCACATGGGTAAACACCGTTTCCAGTACCTCTTTCATCCGCTCGGAACGGAAGCGATTGATGGTCCGAAAATCCGGTTGTTGCCACCCAGCGAGCCACATGAACATGATATTTTCGCGAACAGTCTTGGCGATTTGCCGGGATGAATAGATGCGCTGAGTGTAGGCGTAGATGATGATTTTGGTGAGCATTTTGGGATGATAGCTATGGCGGCCTCCGCCAGGATACGCCGAGTAGAAAATGGAATCGCTCAGGCGATTGACTGCGTCATTTACAACACGAACGAGGTGATTTTCGGGGATATCTGTCTCCAAATCCATTGGCAAGAAAAGTTGATCCATGGTATATTGAATGTACAAAAGAAGCCCTCCTTAGAAATGGTTGCTCGACACTTCCATTTTACCAAGGAAAGGCTTCTTTTTGTTTTACAATTTGGAAAACAGGTCTGTCCCTAGCCATTTTTATGACTTATGAGACAGCCCCTTTCTTTGCTTAGTAATTCAAATTTGTGTGTATCATGGGTGCGCGTCCTTATTGAGCTGCAATCCCCCATTCACATCAGGCAGATCATCCGGCTCAATTTCAAGTTCATTCCCTTGCAAATGGTCTGACGGCGTCTGTTGCTGATTCTGGCCAGGGGGATTCGTAGTTACTCCATTACCGCTTGATACACCCGTATGACCTGATGGCAGCGCAATAGCTGGGGCATTACTGCCGTTACTGCCCACTGGCTTGCCCTGATTATCGTAATAATACATTGGCACATCCCCGACAACCAAAAGGTAGGAAATCGGGATTTCCGTATCGACCGTTTCGGGTTCCATGTCGAAGGGCACCACGACCGCGACCTCAGCAATGATGTGAATGTACACTTCCACCAAAATCATGTTAATACCCGCATTCTGTTGACGGGTGTTCAGATCCACTTTGACAGCACCTTGGGGCTCAATACGAACCGGTATACTCGGGCCAAATGAAGCCAACACCGGACTGCCCAGCGCCTGCCCCAGTGGGATTTTTTCTTTTAACATGTGTACATTCTGCAGCGTGGATTGCACAATATTCATCGTACTTGCTGTGATTCGCATATGCTCATTGTAGTTCAGCATGAAACCGGACACTTTCCCTGCGGTATCCGTCTTCCAGTCAATCAGCCCTTCGTTGGTTTTGCCATCTGCAACCTGTGCTGTAATCGCCTTGTTGATCGCTTCAGTTGCAATCTGCTTCACTCTGATCTTGGCCAAGTGCATGATGGGGGGCTTCATCTTTTTATCCACATAAGCAAAGCCCTGCATCAAACAAAACGCAGTGACCAATAAAATGATCAACCACATTTTGCGCTTGCCGCTTGGCGGCTTACGGCGTCTCCGGCTTCGCCATTTTCTTCTCATCATCGAAGTGTCCCTCCCCTGCGGGATGAGCTATAGGCTATATGTTAACCTTATGCACCGTTGTCCCGAAAAAGAAGGACAGTACGTGGACACCGGACAGAAAGTAACAACAACATTAAAGGGACAATTACTCCTCATTGGCTAACCTAACCGCAAATCGGAAACTAGGTAAACAGAGATAAAAAAAGCCTTTCGCCCGCAGATTACTCTGCAAAGCAAAAGGCTTTATGTTCAGACTACCCAAAGATTCAGGTAATGTCTATCCTTTTATTTCGGAACAGATTCCCAGTCTTTCAGGAAACGTTCAATCCCGCTGTCCGTCAGTGGGTGTTTCCAAAGTGTCGGCAGAAGCGAACCTGGAATGGTGGCAATATGCGCACCGGAAAGGGCTGCATCCTCTACATGTTTGATATTGCGAATGCTTGCTGCGATAATCTCGGAAGGCAGATCATACATGTCCAGAATAAGACGCAGATCACGAATCAATTTCATACCATCCACCGCAATATCATCCAAGCGCCCAACGAATGGACTGATGTATGTTGCACCGGCTTTCGCCGCCATCAGGCCCTGTGCTGCGGAGAAAATCAGCGTTACATTGGTTTTGATCCCTTTTTGCGTCAACTCATGACAAGCGTACAGCCCATCTTCGGTCATCGGCAATTTAATGACTACATTCGGTGCCCATTCTGCAATTTCATAAGCTTCCTTCAACATATCCTCGGCTTTGAGACCGATGACTTCAGCACTGACCGGGCCTTTAACCACGCCACAGATCTCCTGAATGACTTCTTTAAATACGCGACCTTCTTTGGCAATCAAAGACGGGTTAGTCGTGACTCCATCCACCAGACCCAAACGTTCGATCCGTTTGATTTCTTCCACATTCCCTGTATCCAAGAAAAATTTCATGATATGTTACCTCCACTTGATGAATTCGTAAACACGTATAAGTCATTACCCGATGTTCATCATATGTTAACAGTTATATATAAAATTAATTTTTCTCTACAGCGTGACCGCCAAATTCATTACGCAATGCTGCTACCACTTTACCTGTGAATGTATCTGTTTCCAGGGAACGGTAACGCATCAACAAGGACAAAGCGATAACCGGTGTAGCGGTTTGAAGATCAAATGCCGTTTCTACCGTCCAGCGTCCTTCACCAGAAGAGTGCATTACACCTTTAATTTCATCGAGGTTTGCATCTTTGGAGAAGGCACGTTCTGTCAGCTCCATCAACCAAGAGCGGATAACGGAACCGTTGTTCCATACGCGAGCCACTTGTTCGAAGTCGAAATCAAATCCACTTTTCTCCAATACGTCAAAACCTTCACCGATGGATGCCATCATACCGTACTCGATACCATTGTGAACCATTTTGAGGAAGTGACCGCTGCCCGCTTTACCAGCATACAGGTAGCCATTCTCCACGGAAGTATCTTTAAATGCCGGTTCAACGATTGCCCAAGCTTCCGGGTCTCCACCGATCATATAACATGCGCCATTACGTGCGCCTTCCATACCGCCAGATGTACCTGCATCCATGTAGTGAATGCCTTTAGGTTTCATCTCTTCGTAACGACGGATAGATTCTTTGTAGTGGGAGTTACCCGCTTCAATAATGATGTCACCTTTGGACAACAATGGGCTAACTTCTGCCAATACAGCGTCTACTACGTTGTGGGGAACCATGATCCACAATACACGTGGGGATTCGAGTGAAGCCACCATCTCTGCGTATGAAGATACGCCTTCAGCGCCGTATTCTTTCATTTCATTTACTGCTTCAGCATTCAGGTCAAAAGCAACCACTTCGTGTTTGTGATCAATCAAGTTTCTACCCAGGTTCAATCCCATTTTTCCTAATCCGACAAGTCCAAGTTTCATTTCAAAATCCTCCTGTTATGAACAATGTTTAAATTTTATTTGCGTTCAATATTAAAAATAAGTGCTTAACGTTTGGCGAAGTAACCGTTCCGGTAACGAATCGTTCTTTTGATCGCTGTTATCCCCAGATTTTTTTGAATCTCCTATATAGGAGAAAATCCGGGGATAAAGGCGAACGCTTTGCTTCTACAGAATCGATTTCGTCCTTTACACTACATTCTCAGCGTTTAAGCCAACCCATTTTCAAAACTGAACAGCTAATCTATATTCAAAAATTTTCACGGCCTTCCGGCCACATAACCGGAAGGGCTTATGCAAAATTGGAACGGTATATTCGTAATAGATACTGTGTTATATCAACAATTTACACCTTCGATCCAACTCGCTTCTGAGTACAAGCTCTAAGGTAATAAAACATCTCGTTCTATATCCTGCTGACTTGGAAAACTCATTTGGATTGTGCAAAATGTTCATGGGTGAGCAGAACGGATTGTACTGTTGTTTTTACTGTTGTGTTCTCTTATGCTCACTCTTTCGTTTCACTTACCACCAACGGTAGCCGTCTGCTGCGGTCAGACGATCTGCTGACTCTGGTCCATGCGAACCTGCACTGTACGTATCCAGTGGCACGCTGCCAGCTTCGAATGCTTCCTGAATCGGTTGCACCCATTGCCATGCCAGCTCCACTTCGTTCCAGTGAGCGAAGAAGGTGGAATCTCCACGCATCGCATCAAAGATCAGATTCTCGTAAGCCTCAGGGATGTTACGTTTACCTGAGTTGAAGGTCATATGCATTGGTTCCACTTCACCATGGTTCAATGGATTCTTCGCATTTAATTGAAGGGAAATACTTTCTCCCGGACCAATTTCAATCGTAAGCAGGTTAGGTTCCGTTGTATTCTCGGATTCATGCCCCGTTTTGAGTGGAGACTTGAATTCAACAACGATTCTGGTGGATTTCTCAGCCAGGCGTTTACCTGTACGGATATAAAATGGAACCTCGCTCCAGAATGGATCATCGATCCAAAGTCTTGCGGCAACATAGGTCTCGTTCTGAGATCCGGCTGGAATGCCAGGCTCGTCCAAATATCCAACAACCGAGGAACCTTGCAGCTCACCTGCTGCATATTGCGCACGAACAACTTCAGAAGCGATATTTTCTTTTGTCAACGGACGAAGTGCTTCAGCAATTTTTTGCTTTTTGAATTGAATTTCTTCAGGTGTGCAACGTTTTGGCAAATGCAAACCAATCATCATCAGCAACTGAAGCATATGGTTTTGGAACATGTCACGAAGGGCACCGCTTTGATCGTAATACGCGGCACGTTCTTCAACACCCACCGTCTCACTTGCCGTAATCTGTACATTGGCAATATAACGGTTAGACCACAACGCCTGAATTACCGGATTTGCATAGGTGAGCGTCTCAATATTTTGAACCATCGGTTTACCGAGGAAATGGTCAATGCGATAGATCTCTTCTTCCGCAAAGGTATTGCTCAGTTTTTCGTTCAGATCACGAGCCGATTGCAGGTCATGTCCGAATGGTTTTTCGATAATCAGTTTCTTCCAGCCTTTGGTGTTACCCAGGCCACTTTCTTGAATGTTTAATGCGATTGGCTCAAAGAATTCCGGTGCCACCGACATGTAGAACATGCGGTTTTCGGGAATGTTAAGCTCTTGTTCACGCTGTTGAACCAACTCCAACAGTTTGGTGTAATCTTCAAGCTTCGTATTATTTAAAGAACAATAACGGAAAGCTCCAATGAAATCACGAACCTGAGATGCTTCTTCAGGGGTCTGACGAGAGAATTCATGAAGTGACTTTTCCACATTCGCCTGGAAGTCTGTATCCGACAATTCACGTCGTCCCAAACCGATAACGGAGAAGGATTTCGGCATTTTCTGATCCATGTACAAGTTATATAATGCAGGGTAAATCTTGCGTTTGGCTAAATCGCCTGTTGCCCCGAACAGGACAAATGTCATTGCATCCATTGGAGTGCCTCCTGTGATCTGTGCAGTATAGTATATGATGTTGCAAAATGTTCAAATCCAAGCATGACAAAAGACGGAATAAGTGGGTGTGTTCCCCGCCTTGCCTCCGTTTATATAACACGCCTGAATTCAACCATGGAACATTCCTTCTCTCCACAACCTGTGTTTAGGTTATAAATTGTAACCATTTGAATTAACGTTACCCATATTACACCTGTCGTCACAGTTCGTCAATAATCGTGTCGAACCTGTGAACTCCAGTGTTTATAGGGTTTTTATTTGATGATAACGCTTTATATGGTAACATTAAGAACAATTGGTATGTGACATTTTACACATATGGCCTGTGGACAAGTAGGTTACAATAAGTATACTAATGATATTACAAGCAATACTAAATCAAAGGAGTACAATCATGAGCGATGATGAGAATGCCAAGCAAATATGTACAAAAGTGGAACAATCTTATCAGATCATTGGCCGAAAATGGGTAGCCCTCATTATCCATGCGTTGATGGAGGAACCCAAACGCTTCAGTGAGATTCACGCTTATATCCCTGACTTGAGCAAACGTGTGTTAAATGAGCGAATGAAGGAATTGGAGGAAGAAGGACTTGTGGTTCGCCATGTGGTCACGGAACGTCCAGTTCGGACTGAATATATGTTGTCACGAAAAGGCACGGAACTGGGGAGAGCGCTAAGCGCCGTGGAACGTTGGGCTGATAAGTGGCTGTAACAGCTTGAGGAAAACCTTAATGTTTATTTAGCTTGAAGGTTACCGATGTGTAATCCCGGAGGTGAGTTTCGCATTTAGCAACTGGCTAGTGCAATCCACAGCCGGGATTTTTTTAATTCAAACGGTAAATACTAATTGTGTATATAGAGACGTAATAACGCTATTATTTTGCAAACTAAAATAATGCTTGCTGCACCGTTCAAATTGTTGCCGATAATACAACGGGCTCGTCCCGGCAGATTTGCGAAATAATTGGATGAAATACATCCGTTCGGAAATCTGGCACGTCTGCCAATCTCCTCCACCGAAAATGTTGTTATATCAAGGCGTAAGTAGTCCTGCTTCAACCTTCGAGCTGTGACGTAATCCGTAATGCTGCTACCTGTCTCTTGATGAAAAATGCGGGAAGCATACGATTTGGACAGGTGAACATCTGCCGCCATCTTGCCCAATCTGATCTCATAATCCAAATGCTTTTCAATCCACCACATCATCTTCTCCAAGTGTCTAAAATGACGTGAATCCGCTAAATGTGAAAGCGCTACATTTGCACCCTCTTTCTGTTGATCCAATCCCTGACTATGGAGATTATGATCTTGAAGCGAATACGAGTTACATGGATGGAAAAACCAAGTGTATTGATTTTTTATGATGATGTAGGTGTAATCGACCTAGTACAAAAAAAGATGCCCATCCTCACTTATGTGAGGGGCATCCTTTTCACGGAAAACACTACGAATCCAACTTCCTCCCGAGTGTAATACTCGAATCCTCGAAGTTGTCCACCGTCGTCTTTTTTTCATAAAAGTGTACGGCATGTTGCATAATTCCTTCTCTTGTGTAAAACGCGTCTTCCGCCCCAAGTGGAAAAACAACCTTTTCTCCCGTACTTGCCGACTTATAGATACCCACAATCAGTTCAAGCGTATTCCGACCGCCTTGGCCATCCACCAGAAGGGGAGATCCTGTCTCAATAGCATTTAACACATTCTCAACTTGCCCAGCGTGACCGACATGAGTAACATCCGGTAATTCGTCAGCGAGCTTCTGTATCTGGTGTTCCAACTCTCGATTTGGTTCCGGAAATCCGTTATTCCGCGCGGTAGAAGCAACCACTTTCCAAGGTGCAGATACCCGGGCTTCTTTGCCCTGAAAAATTAACTGTTGCTCCTCTCCGTGATGTACGACGGAACTGGTAATCATGCCAAGCGCCCCTTCCTGGAAGCGAAGCATCGCCATGGATATATCCTCAACTTCGGCATTATCATGTGCCGTATTTGCCATCATCGCCTGTAGTTCCACTGGAGGTCCCATCATCCAGAGCATGGCATCAATATGATGCACCGCATGATTAAGGGTACAGCCTCCGCCTTCTTTTTCCCATGTCCCGCGCCACCACAGATCATAATAATTGTGGCCCCGCCACCAGAACGAATCAACCTGCACATGGACGATGGGGCCCATCCTTTTACTGTCCAGCACACCTTTCAGCTTCATCATCGGTGTTGTAAACCGATTCTGTGCTACTACGGATAGTAGCTTGCCACTTTCTTGCGCTGCTCTCAACATCAGATCCGCTTCCTCCAGGGATGAGGCCATCGGTTTTTCAACCAACACATGTGCAGCTGCTTGCATAAAATCACACGCAATGGAAGCATGTGTATACGGCGGCGTGCAGACTGATACCAGATCAATATTTTGGGCAAGTAACTCTGTGTAATCCGTAACGGCTTGTGCACCTTCCAGTCCATATTCGTTAATTTGCTTCTCTGCCTTATCCACGTACATATCGACCACAGCAACAATCTGACATCGCTCAGGGAACGCCAAATATGCTGAGATATGTGCTCCACTAATTGCACCTGCTCCGATAATCGCTACTTTTAACATCGTTGCATACCTCCTTTATTCCCCTCACAATACACAATAATAAAGCGCTTTTATGCGTTCATCTTGTGCTAAAATAAAACTATCTTGCGCATGATAAGGGAGGCATTCATGAAGTCCATCTTTCTGGGAGAACAATTTAATCTGGTCTGTCGTCGTACATCCAACACTACGTCTCGCGAAGTGTTCCATGCTCATTCGCAGCTGGAGATAACCTATATCCACGAAGGATATGGGCAGTTGATAACCGAAGGTCAGGTTTTCTCCCTTGAACCCGGTATGCTCATGGTTTTTCGACCTTTCCAATTGCACCACGTCCAGATTCAAGTATCCAGACAGCAGCCTTTCATTCGAAATGTACTCATGGTTGAGCTTGATCTACTGAAGACACATTGGTCGCAATTTAGAGTTACTCACCACTTCATACAGGATCTGCTGGGAAAGCAATCCCCCATTCAGCCCATCCGACTTGCTGCCACATCCCCACTCGTTCAACGAATGGAACAATATGCAGATACGTATCCAGGTCTGCTTCCCCACGAAGTAGAGGAGGATACACGCCTCTTTGTATTGGATCTGCTCGCACAACTTCGCTATCTGTGGCAAGACGGGCAGCAAATCCGTTCCCAAGATGTACTTTCGTCCAGTCCAAATGTACTCCACCCTCATGCCGAAGCCATTATGCAGTGGATTGAACAGCACTACCAGGAGCCTTTCCGTTTGGAGCATATCGCAGATACACTTCATCTGTCCCCCTATCATCTATCTCATGTATTCAAAAAAGCGACTGGCACCACCATCGTTGCTTATGCTCAAGCCACCCGCATTCGTCATGCCTGTGTGTTGCTCACCCGTTCCTCGCTCACCGTTCCTGAAATCGGTCACCGTGTCGGTATGACAAGCCCCTCCTACTTTTGCAAAGTATTCCGTACTACCACAGGCTCTACACCACATCAATATCGGCTGAAGGTGCAGGGGAGGAAGTAATGGGATCACAACAACAAGAAAGAAGCGAAAGAATTCACTTCTCCGCTTCTGCTCCTCTTTCACAGTTCACCAGACTCAACGCACATTGAGCTCCAAGCGTTTCAAATAGGGAATTAGGCGTCTCTCTAGATACCTTAAATCATCCTTCTGCTCCGCTGACAATCGTTCCTCATGGGTACTTCCATCCTTGTCCATCACCATAACTTTGTATTTTTTCATTTGTTCATAGACAGACTTGAACTCACGATATTGTTCCTTGGTAAATGTTTTCTCTGCCCGTTCCAACTGTTCCTTCCAAAATTGCTCCTCGTCCATCAATTTTTTGGAGGAACTTCCACCCACAGCTTCCAGCTTCTCAAAAAATGGTTCCAGCTCAGCTACAAGAAGGTTATATTGTTCTTGCTCTACTGTACTCCACTGCTCTGGATGCATATTGCCCTGAGAATCGGCATACTTCACGGCCATTTGCCCTAATTGCTTCAGCAAGTCCATATATTGAACAAATTCTTCTTCGCTGAAATGGGCCTTGGCCGTCTGCAGCTTTGCTTCCAACCTCATATAATCCTCAGCTGTTCCCCCCATAGCTTTGATATTCTCCTGCGAACCATATATTCCGTCTGCGAGATAGGTGTATCCTGCGTAGGCTCCGGTGGGAACAATGAGTACAACAGCCAATAGCCCAGTTACCAGCCATTTTTTTCGATTTCTTCTGATGTGTGAATCACTTCGAATACCATCCATCATTTTATGTTTAATTCTCACAGGAACGGACCAGTCTTTGGTCTCTTCCTGGTAGGCTGTTCGCAACTGTTCATCGAGTTTCATGCAGATCCTCCACCTTTCCCCGCAATCTTGGATTCATCTTCTCTTTCTGTCTCAACTTCGCCAGCGCCGCATGTATGCGCGATTTTACGGTTCCAAGCGGAATCTCCAATATGTCAGCAATCTCCTCTTGCGTATATTCATTCAAATAATGAAGTGTGACCACCTGCTGCAGCTTGTACGGCAAACGGCGTACCTGTTCCAGCAAAGGACGATTTGCCAGTTTGTTGACCAGATCAGTGGAAAAATCATATTCTAGTCCCACGTCAGATTTTTCGATCCGCTTGCCAAACCGAAACTGCATCAATCTTTTGCGTCGATAACTCTGAACCTGTCGCATCGTCACCCCCATCAACCAGGGACGAAAAGCACGCTCCGCATCATATCGCGCCAATGATCGATACGCCTGAATGTAAATCTCCTGTACTACATCCTCCGCATCAGACTTGTCCTTGATGAGAAATCGCACAGTTTGATATACCCCCGTCACTGTTTTCTCATATAATTCACCGTACGCTTCTTCATGCCCAGCCCGTATTAACGTTACAAGTTCTATGTACTCATCTTGCTCACTCATTATCCATCCCCTTCCTCCTTACACTATATATTGGCATGCCAGCATCATATCGTTCGATTTATTTATTGAATGAGTAGGTATGGCTGAATCTGATACAAAAAGGTCCTCTGGTGTTTATAATGATATAATATACCTAATTTTGATATAATTGGAGGTTCTGCATCTGAGTTATAAGATCCCCTTTGGTCTTTTGCTATTATCTTATTTCGATAATCGGATTGGTAATCGCCAGAAGCTACTTCGCGGCCTACGCCACGATATACAGACTTATTGGGATATTGGTTATCTTATCGTCTCTTTTTCTTTCGAAAGCAGATATAAGGGATTAACTTAGTAAGGGTGGTTATTACTGTGATGATTTTTTTCAGTAAATTGTACTCAGAATATCTACTGATTCCACGACCTCTACGTTTGTTGTTTCTGTGGGGGTGGATTGTTTTGTTTTTTGTTGCTGGTATCAGATTCAGATGGTTCTACTTCCTAAATTAATCTGATTTCGAAAAATCCGTTCCCATGGGACATAAAAAAGAGCCGAGACGTCATAATGACGTCTTGGCTCTTCTTTTATGCTATCTGTTCATACCACTCTTTTTCGAGACAAACTTTACTTGATATTCAGAAATTCTTTAGAAAATCCCTCTCAAGTTCTTCAGAGTTTATCTCTACTATGGATACATTGATAAATCCGTATAGGAGTTGAGCATTTGAAGCTTTACAGTCCGTCCTCTACCAAATCAGCCTGGCTTTCCCTGCTTTGGCTTGCAGCCGTTCCAATCTTAAATATCTTCTATGGTGTACTAAATCGGTCTGGGGATCATGTCTATAGTCTTGCAACATCCCTGGATTCCATGATCCCTTTTATCCCGGCCTTTATCATTCCTTATGTATTATGGTACCCATTCATTACAGGTGCATTAATAGCACTTGCTTTTAAGGACAAGCGAACCTATTTTCAAACGCTCATTGCACTTTGCAGCGGTCTGGTGATCTCGTACATCTTCTTCGCTCTGTTCCAGACAGCGATTGAGCGCCCGAACATCCAGGGTGAGAAAGGCTTTCTTTTCACCATGGTTGATTACATCTACCGTAACGATCAACCATACAACTGTTTTCCGAGCATTCATGTGCTAACCAGTTATCTGATCCTTAGAGGAACACATGTATTTGGACGAGCGATATGGGCGATGACTTCCACCCTCTCCATTCTTATTATGATGTCTACCGTATTGGTGAAACAACATGTCGTCGTAGATATTGCAGGCGGCATTCTGGTGGGAGAGCTTTGTTTCCGTTTGACTGGAACAACCCTCCACGCTCTCTCATCACGTGTTAAATCAACTCGATTGGAGTGAGATAAACATTGACAGATTCCCCCTGGTTTTATCAAAAACATAGTATTCGTTTCCATATCCTTATCCGTTCTGGTTTGAGTTTTCTGATAGCCTTGCTCATGACCTTCATATGCACGCTTCCGCTTGCCGCAGTTCATCGTCTAGCCAAGTTGCATCTATTACAATTGCATCTGGCATACCTTGTTCTTATCCTTTTTACTACGTTTTTTGTGATATCTTTTTTCATTCTGACTCATCGCATCGTTAAGGAAATTGCCACTTTGGATCACGCGATAAGCATCATCTCGGGAGGAGACTTGAGCTATCGAGTGCCTTCACTGCAACTTGTTGAATTAAGAAAATTTTCGTCTCAACTTCATTCCATAGTGGAGCAATTACAAGAACAGATGATCGAAGAACATGAGTGCGAGACTGCCAAAAGGGAATGGATCGAAGGTTTATCGAATGAACTTTACGCACCCCTCAAAGGGATCATTCAAAATGTGGAGTTGTTAAAGACCAACTCAGTTACGAACCCGAAAGAATATAGACGAATTGTACAAGAAACATATACAGCTGCCTTTCAATTACGAAAGTTAATAAATAATCTAATCCAGCATGCCCGACTCTCTTCCCATGATACCCAGTTGAATTTAGAAGAAATGGAAGTCTGAATAGTTCTACCTGTTCAAGTCTTGCCAGTAAGTTGGCAAGGCTTTTTTCTCTTAAACGTAAGTTGTTTAGCTTTACTTATGTATTCTTTAGATTTTCTTCAGATTTATGCTCATTAATTCCTTAGTTTTTTTCATTAAGATTGCTATATCAACAAGAGAGGAGGCAAAACAATGATCAGTAATACGATCTTAGAGCTACTTCATCAGTATGGATATCTGATTTTTTATTTTGCCTTCTCATTAGGGCCTTTCGGGATTCCAATTCCAAATGAGATCACGATTATCAGCGGTGCCATTCTGAGTCACACAGGAGTTATCAATTCATGGATCACATACTTCTGTATTTTATCTGGACTATTAACGGCCATTACCTTTGCTTATTTTGCAGGGAAGTTATTTGGAAGCAAGATAAAACACAAGTTTCAACATCATAAATACTTCGTCAAGGCTGAACTGATTCTGAATAAGAGTGGCAATTGGGCGATGTGCATCGGTTTGTTCATTCCAATTGTGCGTTATGTTCTCCCTTTGCTTATTGGAATGAGCGGCGTGCAGTATCGGAAATTTGCTCTCATTTCATATTCCAGTGCTTTGTTATGGACCATCACCTATTTTACAGCAGGAACTTACTTCGGCGGTCCCATTCTATCTACGCTGCAATTATTCCATTTCTAACTGGTTTGATAACATACCATCACATATATGGAGGAACCACAAATATGAATTCTAATGAACCCATTTTATTTCTGAAAAGCTTTCTGCAAAGCCCAAAACATGTGGGCAGTATCATACCCAGTTCCCGATTTCTCGCCAGTAAAATGGTGAAGCAAGCCTCTTGGCTAGAGGCAAAAGCAGTCGCCGAGCTTGGATCGGGTACAGGTCCTATCACTCGCTATATTCATCAACAAGTACAGGATTCCACCAAAGTCCTATTGTTTGAGATGAACGAAACGATGAGGAATACTCTTAAGACGGCATACCCGGAGTTCTCCTGTTATCCAGACGCCGCTCGATTGGTAGAATCCATGAATCAAGAGGGCGTTCAGCAACTGGATTACATTTTTAGCGGATTGCCGTTTTTCAACTTTGAGCCTGAATTAAGAAATACGTTGGTAGACCAGATCTATAAGGCACTCAAACCTGGAGGATTATTCATCGCCTTTCAATATTCACTTCAAATGAAAAAAACATTATCCGAACACTTTATCATCGAAAAAATAGAATTAGTGCCTTTGAATATCCCACCTGCGTTCGTTTATGTCTGTCGCAAAAAGGAAACAATTTAAACATTCCGGACTATCGTTTACACTGATGTTATCCTAATTTTTAAGGAGTGTTGAATTATGAATACCGTTCTCGTTGTTGATGATGAACCCGATATCCGGGATGTCATTCATGTCTATTTACGTAACGAAGGATATCAGGTCATTGAAGCAGCCAATGGTGAGGAAGCACTAAATATTATCAAAACAACATCGGTCCAACTCGTAATACTGGATGTTATGATGCCCATCATGGACGGAATCAAAGCCTGCTTCAAAATAAGAGAAGTATCAGCCACTCCGATTATAATGCTATCCGCCAAGGAAGAAGACATTGATAAAATCACGGGCCTGACTACCGGGGCTGATGATTATATGGTCAAACCGTTTAATCCATTAGAGTTACTGGCTCGCGTTAAAGCTCAGTTACGACGTCAAACACTGATTGGCAAAGCCGAATTCAATTCACTTATCCTGATTAAAGACCTTGTCATTGATACAAATAAACATTCTGTGAAGCTCAAAGATAATGACATTTCGCTTACACCACTGGAGTTTTCCATTCTGGTGTTGCTTGCCAGCCATCCTGGACAAGTATTTAGCTCCGAGAAAATTTACGAAACCGTATGGAAAGAACCTTATGGGTATTCGGATAATACGGTGATGGTTCATATTCGTAACCTGCGAGAGAAATTGGAAGTAAATCCGCGGGAACCTCAGTACATTAAAACGGTATGGGGAGTGGGATATAAAATTGATTAAACTATTACCACAGTTTAAAAAAAAGATACAGATTAACATCCTATATCAAATGTTGATCAGTTTATTGATTTCGTTTGTTGGCTCTGTGGGTGTAAATAATATGTTGATCATAGCTGCCGCAAAAATTAGTGAAAGATTTGATTGGCCTTCGCTTCTCTACATCTTTCCTTATGTTCTAACACCAATCTTCATCGTAATTTTCACGTTAATTTTTTTGTTTTTCACACGAAAAATTGTGAGAGATCTCATTACATTAGAGCAAGGGCTTCAAATCATATCTGAAGGAAATTTGAATTACAGGGTGCCCGTTAATCGACAAGATGAACTTGGACGCGTTGCTTCCAACATTAATCACATGACAGAACAGTTAAAGCAACAGATTGCTAAAGAACGTGAATTGGAGCAATCAAGATGGACCTAATCACTGGCATCTCACATGACCTGCGTACACCGCTTACCAGCATAATTGGCTATATTGAGCTTCTCAAATCAGAATCATTTCAAGACAAAGCGGAGTATGACCGTTTCATCCAAAACACCTATAACAAAGCAACGCATTTGAAGAAGTTACTCGATGATTTATTTGAATATACGCGTCTTAACGAAGTGAACACCCAATTGGATTTAAAAAATGTTGACCTCTGTCAGCTATTGAACCAATTGTTGTTTGAATTCGAACCTTTAGCTCAGGAGCATGGGATTCGTATTGAAAAAACACTCGCTAATGCTCCAATCATGGTTTCCCTGGATAGTAATAAGATCGCTCGAGCCATCGACAATCTCCTCATGAATGCACTCAAGTATTCCTTTAAACCGGGCACGATTCATGTTCGAATGAGTGTGCAGCATAATCACGTTACCATTGAAGTAGAGAATAAAGGCATACCACTAACGATAGAACAAAAAAACAGATTGTTTGATCGCTTTTATAAGGTGGATTATTCGAGGAATAGCGAAGGTATTCAATCAGGATCCGGTCTGGGACTTTCTATTGCGAGAAACATTGCGGATTTACATCAGGGGACTTTAACACTAAAACATACGCGTAACGTATTTATATTCCAACTAAGCTTGCCTTCTAACATCCAGTGAAACATCAATAGCATTGATAATGGAGGATACAGCAATGAAAACATCCGAACCACTTCTATTCCTGCAAGGATTTCTGAGAAACCCCAAACGAGTAGGCAGTGTCCTCCCCAGCTCCAAATATTTGGCTAAGAAAATTGTCCAGTCTGTACGATGGGATGAGGTAAGAACCATTGCTGAGCTGGGGCCAGGAACAGGGGCCATCACCCGGCTCATAAGATCACAATTACCGAAATCGGCAACCGTGTTTTTATTTGAAAGAGACACCAAAATGAGAAGTAATCTGAAGAAAACATATCCTGAATTCATGTTCCATTCCAATGCATCTTATCTTTTAAAAAGGATCAACCAAGAACATGTGCATCAGTTGGATAGCATCGTTTGCGGACTGCCCTTTTTTAATTTTTCCAGAGAAATGAGACAAAACATCCTGTCACAGATCCATACAGCGCTCCGACCTGGAGGCACGTTAGTTTTATACCAGTACTCCCTTCATATGAGGAAACAATTAGCTGAGTTATTTGAGATGGAGAAAATTCAATTTGTGCCTTTCAGCTTCCCTCCTGTATTTGTGTATGTTTGTCGTAAAAGACAAGATGAAGGACACACTCTATAAATGTTTAATGTCCTGTCTTGTCCTGTGAGGATCTAATCATGCGGGTCATCATCTTACGCGGCAACAACCGCGGTATAAACGCGATGAATCGGTTTCGAGCACCAGGCATAATCAACGTCTTGCCACGCAAAAAGCCTCGATACCCTTCTTCGGCCACCTGTCCGGCTTCCATGATCGGGCCCTGCAACATCTTCGAGACACCCATACCCGAACGATCAACAAACCCCGTGGATGTCAGGCCTGGACACAGTGCCGTTACCGTAACGCCAGTTCCGCTTACTTCATTCTCCAAAGCCTCGGTGAACGATAGCACATATGCCTTTGTTGCATAATATACCGACATCATCGGTCCAGGGAAAAAACCTACCAACGAAGCCACATTCATCACACCACCGTGCCCACGTTGGATGATATCCGGCAAGAATAGCTTTGTCATGACGGTTAAAGCCGTTATATTCACGTCAATCATATTAACTTCTTGTTCCAGATCCGTTTCCATAAACGTCCCGAACAGACCGAAGCCTGCATTGTTGACAAGATAGTCAACAGCAATCCCCTTTTCCTTCAACTCATTATAAATCTCCTGTGGTACCCCAGGTGCTGCTACATCTTTGGCAATAACCGTCGCCTGAATGCCATACTTTTTCTGATACTCCTGAGCTAGATCCTGTATTTTACCCTTGCTTCGTGCTACCAGCACAATATGATGTCCACCTTTGGCAAACCGATCTGCTAACTCTTTACCGATCCCACCCGATACGCCTGTGATTAGAACTGTCTTTCTCATGTTGTTGCCTACCTCTCTTTTCTATAACATATGTTTCATCTGGAACATCAATATTAGAATGAACATTCTTTTAAAGTGAAAAAAATAGACTATCTTAGTATAAGATCCATGGATAGCATCGCTATACGAAGAAGTTTTTCCTTGGTCATCGAAGTCTTGGCCATCCCCCTTAACCCAATGCTTACGTTATGCAGATATTCCGCCAATACCTCGGCGTTGTACTCCGTTGTGAATTTACCTTCTTGCTGTCCCCACACCATAATGTCCTTGATTAGTTTCTCCGTATTTGCAAACATCTCCGTCGATCGGTGGTTCATGTCTTTATCCCGTGCCGCCAATTCTACCGTCGAATTGACAATGAAGCAGCCTGATGCTGGAGATTCCTCTCCATGAATTAAAGAAATAAATATAAACTGAAGTGCTTCCGTTGCCGTTTGAGAACGCTCTACACCTGCTGCAAGGGCGGAGCTGATTTTGTGATCATACAGATCTACTGTCTTTAGAAACAAGGTATGTTTGTCGCCAAATGTGTCATACAAGCTTTTACGATGAATTCCCATATGATTAACCAGATCCGTCATAGACGTCTTCTCATAGCCTTGTTCCCAAAAAAGTCTCATCGCTTTATCCAGTACAACAGACTCTTCGAACTCTTTGCTTCTCGCCATTGGCTTCCCTCCTGTTCAGAAAACGAACATTGAATAGCATAAGCATGATCTTAACGAGCCTTTAAAAGGTAACAATGACTTTGCCCTGGGAGTGACCCGTTGATACTTTGATCAATGCCTTTTCAATGTCATCAAACGTATACGTAGAATCGATCGAAGGTTTAATGTCTTCTTTTTCTACAAGAGAAGTGATTTCTTGCAATTGGATCCCACTGGAATGCACAAATAAAAAACGATATTCATTTTGATTCTTACGCGCTAAAGAATCCAGGCGTGCACCTACGAGACCAAACAATGCTCTTTTCCACAACGGGAATTGACTGTCCACTGCAAAGCGATAATTGGGTCCAGCCTTCAAAGAGACTAATTTCCCCTGTGGTTTCAAAATACTCAGTTCAGCTTTGATTTCGTTCGCACCCAAAGTGTCGATCACATAATCGATATTGGACAGAATATCAGCATACTGCTCGGTCTTATAATCAATGAATTGATCTGCTCCAATGGATAAACTACGTGCTCTGCCCCTTTCACTGCCACTTGTAATCACCGTTAATCCCATAGACTTGGCAATCGGGATAGCCATCGCACCGAATCCCCCGGTTCCGCCAGGAATAAACAACTTTTTATTCGATTCCGCTCGGAGCACATCATGCAATGCTTGATACGCGGTCAAGGCAGTAAGGGGTACTGCAGCAGCTTCGATAAAAGACAGATTTTCAGGCATCATGGATAAAGCATCCACATGTACAGCCGCATATTCAGCAAAAGCACCAATTTTATTCAGAGGTAACCTTGTATAAACCGAGTCCCCCACTTTAAAATTCAAAACATCATCACCGACAGCTTCAATAACACCCGATAATTCATTCCCTAAAGTTAAAGGTAACGTATAGTTGGCAATCATCCGAACACTGCCATTCATATTCAAGATATCCAGTGGATTTACACCCGCTGCTTTTACTCTGACAAGAACCTCATGGCTCTGAATCTGAGGTGTCGCAATATCATTAATTTCCACATGGATTTCTTTGGAGTATTTCTTTATTTGAGCTGCTCTCATCATTTATCCTCTTCCTTTGCTTATAGACTACATAAGTTGAACTAAAGATTATTTACACTGATACTACGATGACAGAACAACCTTCCAATCGCTGTTATCCCCAGATTTTTTTGATCCCCTTTCTAAAGGGAAAATCCGGTGATAAAGGCGAACGCTTCGCTTTTTCAGGTTCTTTCTGTCCTCTCCGTTAATGTGTAAATGATTAGTTCAACTTATGTAGGAACATGGCGCGCAGTATTCAGTTGTACGCCATGCTCCATGTTTTGTGCTAGTGCTGTCCCTCATGTGACTTTAATTCTTCCAACGTAGGATAATCCGTGTAGCCCTTACTTCCCAATCCAAAGAATGTTTTCGGATCTGCTTCATTGAGTGGCGCACCTTGTTGAAGTCGTTCCACCAAATCCGGATTGGCTAAAGACCATACACCCACTGGTACCAGATCAGCGAGACCACGATCTAGATCTACACTGAGATCCTCCAACGTTCTTCCAGCCCGATTGACCAACAATGGATTTTGCCAGATCGAACGAATGTCTTGGAGCAGTTGTTCATCTCCAAGATGCATAACATGAAGGTAAGCCAAATCCAATTGAACCAATTCTTTTACAAGATAGCGATAGAGTTGCGGACCTTGTTCGCCATCTTGAATTCCACCCAGCGGTGTGCCTGGTGAGATACGGAAGCCTGTCCGTTCTGCACCTATTTCCTCCACGATGGCTTTGGTTACTTCAATCGCAAAGCGAGTACGATTTTCAATAGATCCGCCATACTCATCTGTGCGTGTATTCGAATTTCCTCCTAAAAATTGATTGATCAAATAGCCATTGGCTCCATGAATTTCGACGCCATCTGCCCCCGCTTTGATCGCTGCGGCAGCTGCTTTTCGGAAATCGGAGATGGTCGTTTGAATATCCTCCTGACTCAATTCCCGGGGAACGGGGATATCCTGCATCCCTGTAGCCGTAAACATTTCTACACCCGGTGCGATTGCAGATGGAGCAACCGGTTGACGATGATGCGGGGTATTATCCGGATGTGACATGCGACCCGCATGCATTAATTGGATATATACATATCCGCCAGCTTCATGCACCGCATCCGTTACCTTTTTCCATCCATCAATATGCTTATCGGTGTAGATGCCCGGTGACCATAAGTAACCCTGTCCATCATCGGAAGGTTGCGTTCCTTCCGTAATCAGAAGTCCCATCGTTGCACGCTGAGCATAATAAAGTGCCGCCAACTCTCCAGGTGTACCATCTTCTTGTGCTCGACTGCGTGTCATAGGTGCCATCGCTAGTCGATGAGGCAATTCCATGTTGCCAATCTTTGTTTTACTCCAAATCTTTTCCAATGGGATGTACTCCTCTTCTTATTTGAGATTTTGTAGATGTATCCTCTAGATTCTGCTGTATTAATTCAATTCTGAAATCACCGGGTAGATTGCACCTGTCAGTTGGAACTCATAGTTCTGGTCTACAATTCCTACGACCACTTCATTGTGATCATACAGATCAATCATGAAGCTTGCCATTTCTTTAGCTGTATGGTATTTGGGCATATTCGCTTTGTAATCAAATCCCTCAGCATCTATTGATTTTTGTACAAATTCTGTTTCCGTGATCGCTGGTGCAAGCACCTTCGCTTTCAGTTTTGCACCTTTCAGTTCCAGTTCTTTGGCAAGACCTTCTGTGAAGGCACTAACGTAGTATTTAGATGCAGAATAAGCAACACTGCCTACAGCAATGGCATATCCAAGTGCGGATGAGACGTTAATCAATTGAGTACCTTCGACATTTGCATAATCTCGCACATACAATGTAGAGAGAATGGTCAAAGATTCAATGTTAACACGCAGCATGGTCTCCACTTTATCCAAATTCTGTTCAGCAATGAACGAGCCTTCTCCGAGCCCTGCATTATTGATCCAAGTCTCAATCTGATATTCCTTCAAATCGTTATATAGCGTGTACGCCTCTGCGCTAACAGACAGGTCGCTTGTATGAACGATAACATTTACTTTAGGGTCGATATCCTGAATAGTCGATTTAAGTTCTTCAAGCTTATCCAATCTTCTAGCTACCAAAATCAAGTTTTTACCCCGTGATGCAAATGCCAATGCTGTTTCATATCCAATTCCTGAACTTGCTCCTGTAATTACTGTGTATTTCATCATATTCTCTCCCTTATATTCTTTAGATTAGTGTAATTTTAGTTTTGAGAATGATCATTCTTTAATGTGTAAAAAAAAGTAGTTAGATCTAACTTGCTGTTAGCATATCATTTTTAGAACGAACAGTAAAGAATTATTTTATATGTAGAAAATATGCTTGGAACACACTTAAATAAGACTAAAATCACGATATATAAGCCATTTTTTATATCATAAATTAAGCAGAACTAACTTTTCTTTCATTGAATATTCTAATGTCAGGCCAATTGCCACAAGTATAACCATCAACCTTTCCTAGCTACGCTAATCTGAATTCGACATCATCCATCCCAGAAATTCTCCAAACGAATCGGATACCTTTTCAACCTCTTCAAATTCAGGCTCACATCCACGGACAATAGCTCCACTGTCGGTTGTTAAGTCAATGGCATAGAAGGAATATCCATCCTCCACAGACATTACGATCGGTAAGTGATGATCCCACCAAGCCGTTATCTCTGACTGCCAAATAGAATCACCCTCTGCTGCCTCCAAACTAAGCATTTCAAATTCATTCCATTGGAATGCGGTCTCCGTGCTATTGTTGAACTCAGCCTCACAAATAAACCAGGTTTGCTCATCCGGTGCAACGCATTTTTCAACTACATTTAGAAATTCTAAATATTCATCTGGAAGTCCTTTATATCTTGAAGTAATGCTGCTGTTTACATGTGACTGCGAACCGGATTTACTCATTATGTCCCAGCCCCTTTCCCCGGCCCAAGTCATAAATTCCCTAAAGAGAGTGTTTCCTTTTCCATTATTCATTTCCAAAATGAACACCTACCCATCAGCTTAAGAGATAGAAACTATATCACCTATTCGGGATTTGAATGGAAATTCCCTGCTGTGGTGCTTCAAATAGAAAGACAAAAAGACTGGAATTGATCGGATGATTAGCCGATTCAGTATTCAGCCGGTTTGAGAGTAGTTAATGGGAGATTGATGATAATTATTAATCGGGTGTTATAAAAATATTTTAAGAAGTAAAAATAAGACAGAACGCAAGGGACAAAGCTCAAAATATCAAAACTAAAGTCATCAATAAGCTCTGACTCTATTGCCAAAAATTCTTTAATTAACGAATTAGCTTTCCTTTGCTTCTCTAATGTTGAGCCAATCAATTTTAATGCAGATGTTTGAATTGAACCATTATAACGGCACAGGATTCTTTCTCTTAACGTTTCTTTATTACCCTGGGCTGCTCCCACATATAGACACACATCCGAGTATTCTTGTGAATTGTATTCCGAATCTTGATTCCATTTGGACTTTTTGAGTGATGAAGCACAGTTTAAAGAAACATTGAACCAAGAAGAGCTAGCTCAAATCAAGGATCTTGAACTCAGAGAAATCCGGACAAAATACTGGTTTCTAATACACGAAGCTTTTATAAATGAAAATAACATTACCGATGAAGCCCTGGAAGTTGTTATAACAAACTTAAGGCGTCAAGAAAAATCTGATATTAATGCATACATAAGCAGGAAAAATAGCGATCCATACTAGCGAGAATTAAACATTATTTTGAGGTGAGTTATATGAATAAATGTATGTATTATAAATATAGTTCAGAAAATCTCGAATACTCAAATCAAGAACACATCATTCCAGCGGGGTTACCGTTTATTTCTATGTCGTCCGCTAGTAAGGTTATAGAAAATCCACACCCCTAATTCAGGTGTGGATTTGTTAGATGTAAAATAATATGCCTTCTTGCCGCCGTCCGCGTCAATCACGGCACCGTTAACAAAACGGGAAGCCTAAATTCCCTCTTTCATACTAATAAATAATATTAGCTCGGGCAATCTTTCCAAGATGATAAGCGCTAGGCTTAGGAGTGCGCTCCTGTGTCTGCCGGTCTACTTCAATTAACCCGAAACGCTTGGAGAATCCAAGCTGCCATTCAAAATTATCAAGTAGTGACCAATGCAAGTACCCCTTAACTGGAATCCCGTCAGCAATACATGCAGCTACACCCTTTAAAGCCCGATCAATAAAAGCAACACGGCGTGTATCATCATCCGTAGCAACACCATTCTCCGTTACGATAATCGGCTTGTTCAGATGTTTCGAAGCACAACGAATAACATTCTCTAGAGCTTCGGGATAGAATTCGTAACCCATCTGGGTATGCTCTCTATCAGCCGGTACAGGGATGAGACCATCCGGTCCGTAGATCTCACGTGAATAGTTCTGTAAGGCCAGGAAATCATCGTCCTCCATATAAGGAAGGAATTGTAGAAATTCCTCATGTAATTCATGAGCAGCCTGTTCTTCTCCACCAGGGACGGACTGAAAATCAAAGAGCGACATGCTTAATCCGATTTTAGTGTTCGGACTAACCTGCCGGATAGCCGCCCTTGCCTCCACATGCGATTGGAAGATGATGTGCAGGCCTTTTTCGGAACGTGGTGACAGGAAGGTATGCACCTCCATGGGTGGTATACCAAATGCTTTGGACAATTCAGCATAGTAGTCCCGCATTTGTTCTTGAAAATCCATGTTCATGCCAAGTTGTACTGCTGCAGATCCCCCCTGCTGATACTGCTTCATAACTTTTGCAATTCCAATAGAAATATTTGCCTCATTGATTGTACATACATAAGGAATCTGATCTCCTAATTGGCTCATGACATGAGCACAATAACGTGCAAACCTTGCTGGCGTACCTTCAGATTCCCAACCTCCGGCGCTAATAAGCCATTGCGGGGAGGTGAAATGATGAAGCGTTACGACCGGGGTTACATTCAAGTTGCTGCAAGTTCTTAATACATCCCGGTAATGTTCCATGGCTGCTTCATCGAATTGGCCTTCCTCCGGTTCAATCCGGGCCCACTCGATGGAAAAGCGATACGAATTGAGGCCAAGTGCAGCTAAACGTTCAATATCCTCTCTGTAGAGTCGATAATGATTTACTGCAATTCCTGATGGCTCCTTGTACATCGTGCCATTCAGGTTTTCCATCACCCAGCTATCGCTATTTGTGTTAGTACCTTCTACTTGGTGGGCGGCTGTTGAAGCCCCCCATAAAAATTGGTCTGGGAATTGATATTGCATGGTTAACTTTTTACTATTATCGCTCATAATATAGCTCCTCGTGAATCTAATTGAGATAACTCTTCCCGCGACAGGCGGCTCCCGCCCATTGCTATGATCGTCCTTAGTAGGTAATGTCTCATATCAAAACCTCCCTATTTACAAACTTCAATTTTCGCAGTTTTTGTCGCACAGCCCTCAGCCTCAACCCTCATCTCAATACTTCCGGTCTCAGTAGGACGAATGACAGCCAAGACTCTTCCATCGTAGGTAAAGTGCGTAGAATTTACATAGCTTTCTTCATTTTTGGGATTCGCGCTCCCCAGACCCTGAAGGATTCCCGCACCATTTACGGTGATGGATACTTTCCGGTCGGCAAGGGGTTTCACCACTCCTTTATCATCCACGAGCGAAATCGTAACAAAGGCCAGGTCAGTATCATCTGCCTTAATTTGCTTGCGGTCAATCTCAAGCTGGACGTTCACTTCGCTCTCAGCCGAAACCAGGGTCATACGTCCGGTTTCCTTTCCATCCGAATAGGCGATTGCCACCACTTCACCGTGTTGGTATACGGTATCAAACAATGCTTTAAAGTCATGCGCTTCACCGGCGTCTGCCTTGCCAACTGATTTTCCATTGATCAACAATTCAACTTCCGTCGCGTCAGAGTATACCTCTACCTTAACAGGCTTACCCTCAAAGCCCTCCCAGCTCCAACTGGAAACGGCGTCACTCCAGCTCCAAGGCATCATTGTAGGCTGCTCACCGTAATGTGCAGGACGCTGAACGGCAATATACGGCTCTTTGCGCAATCCGAAGACAATTTCACGATAATAAGAAACAGGAAGACGATGACCCGTAATGTCGATATCGCCACAATGTGCTGTCAGCCATGGAAATGCTCCGGACGCCCCAAGCCCTCGGCTGACCTCTCCATATTCAACCCTGCCAAGACCTGATTCCCCTAGATAATCCCATCCTGTCCAAGTGAAATCACCAATGACGTGTCCATTTTCTTGCACTAACTTCCAGTTATTGGCGATATCTTTAGGGAAGGTTTCACTTCCGCAGATCACCCGGTTCGGATAAAATTCTTTATCAGGTACATAGCAATTGTCCGCATAGTTATATCCCGCGATATCCACCGCCGCAAAGGATTCAGCTGTTGCATTCTTAACAAATTCCAAACCTTGCACGTATTTAATCATATCGCCGGCAGAGGCCATGGCCGAATTGACATCACCTGAGGGTTGGCTGCTCATGATATCCTTCAATTTATCCATGACAGAAACAAAGCCGTTAATCGAGTTAATTACATATCTTGTGCTATCCATACGGCGAATCTTCTCTGCAAGCTTTCTGCCCCATGCCGCACCATTGGCACTCCCTGTCTCTTTGATCTCATTTCCAATGGAATACATGATCACACTTGGATGGTTAAAATCCTTATTCACCATAGCTTCGATATCCCGTTCCCACCATACAGGGAAATTCAAGGCATAATCGAAATCTGATTTCGTGTTCGTCCATATATCGAAACTTTCATCCATGACCAGCATACCCAGACGGTCACATGCATCCAGCATGGCCTTACTCAAAGGCTGATGCGAGCTACGAATGGCATTAAATCCGGCTTCTTTCAAAATCTCAATGCGGCGTTCCTCAGCACGGCCGATCGTGGCTGCTCCAATCACACCATTGTCATGATGGATACAAGCTCCGCGGAGCTTTACAATTTCTCCATTGATCGATAGACCTTGTTCAGCATTTAAAGAGAGAGAACGGATTCCAAATGTACTCATCTCCTCATCCAGAATGTTGTCCCCATCCATTACTCTGCTGTTGCAGGTGTATAGATACGACGTCTCTACACTCCACAGCTTTGGCAGCTTTACAACCAGGCGCTGGCGCATTGTTGTAACTTCTCCCGCAAAAACAGTTAATGGGGAATGGTCAAAAGCTACTACGTTGCCCTCAGCATCCAGGATTTCCGTGGATATCCGGGTCGTTTGCGGATTCACACCCTCATTCTCTACAAACGTTGCCACGTTCACAATAGCATACTCGTTAGAAATTTCAGGTGTTGTAATTTGAAGGCCATCCACTTGGAAATGCACCAGATTCGCTACCATCATTTTTGTATCACGGTAGATCCCTGTTCCTGTATACCATCGTGAATCGTCACTGCTCTTGGTAACCACTTTAATCTCATTGTCTTCCCCATATTTCAGAAATCGATCTGCTTTGATATAGAAACTGGAATACCCGTAAGGATGCTGTCCTGCGAAGTCCCCGTTGATGTATACCATGGCGTTCATATATACACCTTCGAATTCAATGGTGATTCTCTTCTCCTTATAGGTCTCTGGTACATGAAATTTCTTTACATAATCGTAAGTTCCATCAGGAAAATATCCCTTTTTGCCTCCACTCACGGCATTCTCACTTCTTAACTTAGAGATCATAGCATCATGGGGCAAAGTAACCTGCTCCGGCATTTGATCTGGAGCCATGTTAAAGAATCCACTATTCGGACCAACGGTCCAGCCCTCATTGAAAGAAACTCGAATCATATTTCACAACACCTTTCGTGATTATAAACTGCATAAATAGGTACTACTGTTATTTTAAAAAACAATAACAGAATAATATTTCATTTGTGTACCTTATAATATATATTGGTAACACATTGAAAGGGGTTACAGATAAATCAAAATCATGCCATAACAATAGATAGCATTGCATATTTGTAACTTGGATTATAAGATTGTATTATCTTTTAAAAAGGGGTATCATCTATGATCGACATTAACGTATTCTGTGAAAATCTATATGCTTCTTCCTATATCCCTCTTTATTTATATAATGATATGGAATTGACTGCGAGCTACCCGGAGCAGAATCTGAATACCTTACCACCCTCCTCCTACCTGTCCAAACTGTTGGAATCAGACAAGCCGGCAACCTATACTTTAACCCAGTTTTATTCCTATTACGGATGCCTCCGGTTGAAAGACAGTAACGCCTGTATCGTCATCGGCCCTGTCAACGACTTCCCTTATTCTTCCGATTCACTGTTAGCCATGAGTAAGGAGTTTTCCATTGCAAAATCCGATATTGATGATTTTGCTGAGTTTTTCCGGAACATTCCTACACAGAATCTGGATAATTTCATTAAGACACTGATATTTCTCCATTACGCCTTGAACCATACCCAGCTTACTAGACAAGAGGTTGAGCATGCGGCAGATCACCAGACAGATAAGCCCATAGATCAGAAGTATACAGAGCGATCTTATGAGGCGAAAGAAGAAGGACTCTTATATAACAACTATGCTATTGAACAAGAATTGGTCCGTTTCATTGAAACAGGAAATGTCGAAGGCTTGAAAAAAATTTCAAGCCGGGCCAGAAACTTAAAGCTTGGCACCATTGCTCATAACAATCTCAGACAATGGAAGAATACATTCATAGTAGCCGTCACTCTATCCTCCCGTGCGGCCATGAAGGGCGGCCTTACACCCAGCCTTGCTTACCAGCTCTCCAATATATATATGCAGCAGGCGGAACGATTAACGGATGCGGAAGATGTGAAATCACTTTTAGCCCAAGTCCAGATGGACTATACGAACCGTGTTGCTAATTCTATCGTTCCCATCACGGCAGACAAAGTTCTCCATCAGGTCGTACAATATGTCCGTGAGAATACCAACAGGAATTTAACCGTTGCTGAAATAGCTGATTACGTAGGCTTCAGCCGCCCTTCCCTTTCACGGAAAGTGAAAAAGGAGCTTGGCTTTGACCTGAGTACTTTTATTAAGAATTGCAAGTTAGAAGAGGCCAAGGACTTATTGGCATTTACGGATAAAAGTCTCAGTGAAATCAGTAATTATCTCAGCTTCTCAAGCCAAAGCCACTTCCAGAAATCGTTCAAAGATCAATATGGCATCCCGCCTCGCGCTTACCGGAAGTCTGTGCATTAGAAAGTAGCAGCACAAAAAATAAGCCCATCAGGAGAAATGAGCTGCTATAGCACATTCTCCCTGCCGGGACGTTATAATATCAATCCTATTCGTTCTTTGCGAATTCCGAGAAGTTGTACCATTGCGTTATACATACGAATCACTTCTCCTTGTGAGCTGAGTATTTGATGTTCATTTGCTCTAATATTTCGTTGATAGGTTGGCCATCAAGCTCTGGAACAAAGGCCGTCATGATCGATATAGGCTGGATCATTAATGCTGAGTCGTTATTTCCAAGCTGCATACCCGCTGCAAGCGCCTCTTCCTGGACTAAGCCGGTTCGCACCATTCCTTCTGCCATCTTGCCAAAGTTCGCTTCCCAAAAGGTTTTACCAATCGGATGACGTATAAAGTCCTTTATAGGTGTGAACATTGTGTATTCCATTCCTTCGGGGTTCTCTTTCCCTTCGATATGCAATGTGGTTTCTTGTGCAATCGAATAAGAGGAATACCCAATTTGCACAGTGTATTCACCTGTTTCTACTGCCCAGTCTTGCGCAGCCATGTTCCAATAAGCAAAATCCCGCTTACCCAGTGTAAAGGTCACCGTTTTCATTTCCCGTGGGTTCAGTTCAATTTTCTCAAAGCCCTTTAATTCACGTACCGGGCGGATGATCCCCCCTTTATGAGGTGCGATATATAACTGTACTACTTCTTTCCCTGTCATACTTCCAGTGTTAGTTACGTCAACCGAGACAGTTACCGTATCATCTTCCGTCATGTTTGTTGTACTAACCCTTAGGTTACTGTACGAAAAAGTCGTATAGGACAACCCATGACCGAATGGAAACAGCACGTCCATCTTTTTGCTCTCATAATAACGGTATCCAACAAACATCCGTTCACTGTAATCCACTACCCCATTTTCCCCCGGAAAAAATAGATAGGAAGGGTTGTCCTCCAGACGAACCGGGAACGATTCCGGTATCCGTCCAGAGGGATTCTCCTCACCAAACAACACCTGGACTGTTGCTTCGCCGACCGCTTGCCCCCCGAGGTATACTTCGAGAATGGCTTTCGGTGCTTTAACCCATGGCATTTCCACAGGCGAGCCGTTATGCAGCACAACAACAGTATTGGGCTGGGCAGCACTTACAGCAGCAATCAGTTCATTATGATTGTGTGGCATCCGCATGTCACCACGGTCGAAACCTTCCGATTCCATCGCATCCGGCAATCCGGCAAAGATTACAGCAACGTCTGCATCCTTGGCTGCAGCAACTGCTTCCTGGACTAAATTCGCATCCGGCTCCAAACTGTCCAAGTGATAACCTTGAGCATAGGTTAAGTTACCAGACATGAGTTGAGAAGCAGCATCGAAAGCATTTGTAACTTTATAACTGTTAATATGACTGGAACCACCGCCTTGATAGCGGGGCGCCTTGGCAAACGCACCTATAAATGCAATTTTTGCATTCTTCTTTAGCGGTAATACATTATTGTCGTTTTTCAAAAGCACCATTGATTCAGCTGAGATCTTACGCGCCAATGCATGGTCGCTGTCGTAATCAAAGGTAACATCTTCTTTACGGTTATCCATTGATTTAAAGACAAGCTCCAATAAATGAATGCAGGCTCTGTCCAGTTCACTTTCCGATAGCTCACCTTCCTGCACAGCCTTTACAATCTCCTGATCTGTTTTGGTAGCTGAAGGCATTGTAAGATCGGTTCCTGCGGCCACGGCTTTGACCCGGTTGTGCGTCGCTCCCCAATCACTGACAACAAGACCCTCAAACCCCCATTCCTCACGTAACAAATCGGTGAGGTATTGTTTGTTTTCTGTAGAGTACGTGCCGCCAATTTTATTATAAGAAGCCATAATGGTCCACGGCTGGGATTGCTTGACTACCCGTTCAAATGCCGGCAAATAGATCTCACGCATGGTACGCTCATCCATTTCAGAAGAAGCGTCCATGCGGCGGTACTCCTGATTGTTGGCGAAGAAATGCTTAAGGCTTGTGCCTACACCCTGGCTTTGAACACCATTTACAAATGCAGCACCAAGTTCTCCGGAGAGCATAGGGTCTTCGCTGAAGTACTCAAAGTTACGGCCACAAAGCGGACTGCGTTTAATATTGATACCAGGTCCAAGCAGCACCTGCACATCCATCGCCTGAGCCTCTCTCCCTAAAGCCTCCCCCATGCTACTCAGCAACGCTCGGTCAAAGCTGGCTGCAGTGGCACACCCTGCCGGGAAGCAGACTGCTGGCTTACTATTATTTGTACCAGGCTGATCATCAAACGTCCGTAGACCATGAGGTCCATCACTTGTACGGATGGAAGGGATGTTTAACCGCTCTACCGCTTTTGTCAACCAATCGTCTTTTCCGGAACACATTCCCGCTTTTTCTTCAAGCGTCAATGTACCGACCAGTGTTTCGATATTCATTCTTTTACCTCCTGATTCATACTTTTACTCTTGTTGATCATCTTCCGTATTGTTTCCCGATACCTACACCAGTTCGAAAGCAACTTCCATTACATCAACTGAATTTGAGCCAATATAAAGTTTGAACTCTCCGAGCTCTGCTTCGTATCTATGATTGCCTGTGTAGTAGATCAAATCTTGCTCCGAAATTTGGAATTCTACCATTTGGCTTTGACCCGACTCCAGCCGGATAGAGCGGAAGTTTTTAAGTTCTTTGACCGGACGAACGGTGCTGCCGTATAGATCTTGAATATAAAGCTGTACAATTTCTTCACCGGCATAATGTCCCGTATTTGTCACTGTCACGCTCGCATGAAGTACTTCTTTCCGGGTCATCTTTGGTAAGTCTATATGGAGATTCGAGTATTCAAATTTGGAATAACTAAGTCCGTATCCGAACGGGTATAACGGATCATTAGGACAATCAATATATTTTGAGATATATTTCTGATCCCGAGTTACATTCGTCACTGGACGTCCAGTTTTAAAATGATTGTAATACACCGGCACTTGTCCTACGTTCTGTGGAAAGCTCATTGTGAGTTTACCAGATGGATTGTAGTCACCAAATAAAACTTCGGCTATGGCATGACCTGCCTGGGAACCCAAAAACCACGTTTCAACAATCGCATCCGTATGCTGTTCAAACCAATTAAGCGCAAGAGGCCTACCGTTAGTTAATACCAGAACAACTGGCTTTCCTGTTGCTACAACCGCTTCAGCCAATTTCATCTGAACCGCTGGGAGTGTAATATCCGTCCGCGAAGCTGCTTCTCCACTCATATCGCTGTGTTCACCTAATGCGAGAACAATGACATCTGACTCCTTGGCAGCCATAATGGCTTCCTCGATACCGTTCTCAATACCAGCCTCTACACCGCATCCCTGCACGTATTTCAGCTGGCTCTTGTCCAACCCTTTAGCCGATATCCCTTGTAATAAGGATATGGTCTCGTAAGCATATTGGGAGAATTGCCAAGGTCCAAGCAAATCTCTGCTCGCACCAAAAGGCCCAATTACTGCAACCTTTTGTTCTCTTTCCAGAGGGAGCACTCCGTTATTTTTGAGCATTACAACCGATTTACGAGCTAATTCTCTACTCTTCTCCAAATGATCTGGATGAAGATGGAGTTGAGCTTCTTTCTCTGGCTGGATATAACGATAGGGATCATCCATAATTCCTATTTTATATTTGTAAGTTAGAATCCGACGAACAGCGTCATCAAGTTGTTCCTCTTTAATAGTACCAGCTTCTACTAGGCGAGGGAGCTCATCAGCATACGCTCTTGTGACCATCTCAATATCCATCGTAGCATTGATGGCCATAGCAGCCGCTTCTCTTTTATCCCGGGCTGCTCCATGAATCTGTATTTCTTCCACGGAACCATAATCCGAAATTAACATTCCCTCAAATCCAAGCTCTTCACGCAGCAACTCACGAAGCAAGAATGAATTCCCGGCTACAGGCACACCTTGATAAATATTGAAGGCATTCATCACTGAACCCGCCCCTGCCTCTATACCCGCTTGGAATGCTGGCAAATGGAAATTCCGGAGTGTGCCCTCGGAGATATCCACAGTATTGTAGTCGCGTCCTCCTTCAGTCCCTCCGTAGCCAATAAAATGCTTCAGGCAAGCAATCAAGGTTTCGTCGCTAAACAAACTATCTCCTTGAAATCCCTCAACCTGAGCCTTAGCGATTTGAGCTCCAAGGTATGGATCTTCTCCCGCTCCTTCTACGACACGTCCCCAACGTGGATCCCTGGTCAAATCAACCATAGGACCGTGATTATAAGTATTGCCAGAAGCTGTCGCTTCCTTTGCTGCAATGGAACAAGCATCTTTAATTAAATCCATGTCCCAACTGCATGACCATGCCAGCGGAACAGGAAAAATAGTCTGAAATCCATTAATAATATCCGCGTTGAAGAATAACGGAATTTTATGAGGAGACTGTTCTACCGCAATCTTCTGCAGCTCATATATACGCTTTAGATCAAATGCTCCAAGAATAGAGCCTGTTTTTCCTTCTGCAACTAATACTTCAGGTGGTGCAGATTCCACATCACCGCCAAAAGAGTGATTGGACGATAAACACTGGCTCATTTGCCCAATTTTATCTTCTAGAGACATCTTGCTTAGCAGCTTATCAACTTCTTCTTTTATCTCCGCATCTGTTCGGGGACTTAGATCAGATTTACGGATCTTTTCCGCTAGAGCTGTGAACTCTTCGGACAGAGCGGTTCCTCTACCTTTTTCACCAATCAGCTCAAGTTCTTGACCCATCATATTTAATTTTCCGGTAAAAGAGTTTTCTTCAAAATATAAATCGAACGTAAGGATACCAGGCGCATATTTATTATGTCCCTTAGCAAAAAGATGATTTCCCTCTATAACCGTCTCATCTATCTCAACCATAGGGACGGGCTCAGACCAGACACGGAGCTGCAATTCGTTCAGGTCCTCAATTTGAAAGATAAATTTCATACTAGCTAGTTCCGTTTCAATTTTACTGTTCCAAATTCCAATCATCACAATACCCCTCTCTGGGCTTATCTAATTTTCCAGCCTTCTAGTCCTCATTTAAATGTGCAAGAAATTGCTCCAGCTGTTCCTGCGGCATTGCTCTTTGGTTCTCAATAATTCTGAGCTTAATACTGTTCAGTAAAGATTCCATGTCCATTCCAAATGGCCCCTCAGATCCAGAGCTTCCGAAGCCCATCCCTGTCAATAATGATGAAATAAAGGAAGCAGCAGCTGGTTCAGACTTAATATCGCCTAAGGTAGAATCTAAGGTATATTTCTTGCGTAATCTAACTGATGAATGGACCTGAATTGTATCTTGCAGAACGATCTCTCTAGAGGATTTACCAATAAGAAGTTCAAAGTCACCGCTTTCCACATGCCAATCCTTTAATTCAACGTTATAATAAGCAAACGCACGTTTCCCCAGTTTAAAAATAACCCGCTTTTCCTCTCCTGGAGCCAACTCGATTTTTTCAAAGGCCTTTAATTCTTTAACAGGTCTGATCACACTAGACACAACATCCTGCACGTAGAGTTGTACAATTTCTTTCCCTGCTCTGCCTCCTGTATTCTTCACCTTTACCGAGACGATGACTTCTTCGGAATCTGTAATTTCTTTCTTATTCAATTGAAGCTCAGAATATTCAAACGTGGTATAGGAGAGACCATGCCCGAACGGGAATAGAGGTTCCATCTCAACTTTATCGTAATGACGATAACCTACGAATAGGCCTTCTCTATACTCTACCTTGTCACCTTCACCCGGGAAGTTAATGTAAGATGGGGTTTGGCTCAGTTGAACCGGGAAGGTTTCCGCGAGTTTTCCGGATGGGTTCTTATCACCAAAAAGAATATCAGCTACAGCACCGGCCATCCCTTGTCCACCCAAATATGCTTCAAGCACCGCCTTTACCTTGTGAATCCATGGCATTTCAACAGCAGAACCATTGAATAGAACAATGACAGTGTTGCTCTGAATCTCGGTAACTGCTTCTATTAAAGCATTCTGATTATCTGGAAGCTTTAAGTGCTCTCTGTCCACACCTTCAGCATCGTATTTCTCTGGCAGTCCAACGAACAGAATTGCTACTTCCGATTCCCCAGTAACCTTTTTAGCTTCCTGAATCAATTGAGCATTAATCTCGCCTGAGTCCAATGAATAACCTTCAGCATATTGTACTCGTGCTTGCGACGCTGTTTTAGCTATTTCGTCCATTGGAACTTCTACCTGTGTAGGATTTACTCGTGAACTCCCTGCGCCTTGGTATCTTGGATGCTTTGCAAAGGCGCCGATTACTGCGAGTTTTCCTTGTTTTTGAAGTGGGAGAAGCTGATCGTCATTTTTCAATAACACCATGCTCTCTGCTGCTACGGATCTAGCGAATTGGTGATGAGCTTTTTGATTATAGGTGGAGTGATCCTTTTTATTGTCTATCGCTTTATATATAGTTGAAAGAATTCTTTCAACAGCAACATCCAAGATTTCTTCAGACATATTACCACTGCGCACGGCGTTAATAATCTTCTCGCTACCTACACCATTGCTGTCGGGCATTTCCAGATCCATACCTGCTGACAGTGCAACATCCCTCTCACTAACAGCCCCCCAGTCAGAGACAACTATTCCTTCAAACTCCCATTCTTCTCTTAAAATATCATTTAATAATTTCTCGTTCTGTGAGCAATATTCACCATTAATCTTGTTATAACGGCCATTACACTCCACGGCTGTGCTTGTTTTATTACATTTTCGAAACTCGCAAGATAAATCTCACGTAACGTTCGCTCATCAAGAATGACATTGATATTAAACCGTTTCGTTTCCTGGTTGTTTACTGCAAAATGTTTAAGTGACGTTCCTACCCCTTGACTTTGAACGCCTTGAACATAACTGGTCGTTAATTCAGATGATAAGTAGGGGTCCTCAGAGAAGTACTCAAAGTTTCTTCCGCACAGCGGCGATCGTTTGATATTTGTCCCGGGTCCAAGGAGAATGTGAACATCTTCTGCCTGACATTCTTCGCCAAGTGCAGCTCCAACTTGTTCTATTAAAGTCTTATTCCACGAACTGGCTAGTCCTGCTGCTGTAGGAAAACAAGTTGCTGGCACACTGTCGTTGAGCCCCATATGATCTTGGGCTCCCGATTGTTTTCTTAGACCATGCGGCCCGTCTGTGAGCATTAGCGCTGGTATTTCGTGTTCAGGAAGAGTAGCTGTATTCCAAGCGCCTACTCCGGAGCATAATCTTACTTTCTCTTCCAAGGTCATCCGTGAGATAATTTTTTTAAGATCTCTATTCATATTAAGCATCTCCTTTCGGGCTAGACTTATTAGATCGCCTTGTAAACCTCACCTTCAGTTATCCCGATCTCATTAAAACTATCTACCCGGACATATAACGGCTGACCTTTGATTAATGCCTTAATTACCATCTGATTTCTTTCGAATATCATGTGACTATGGTACAGTTTATCTGGAGCAAATCCCCAGAGCACATTGTAACCAGCCGCTTCAACACTCTTCCATGAAACCGAAAGATCAAGTTCACCTAAAAGTTCGAGTTGAATTTCGCTCGTTTTATCAGGGAGTGTTCCTACGCCAATCCCGAACACGCGAAGACCCGAAATACATGCCTGTTGGTTAAAAGGAAGCTCCTTTACAATGCACCGGAGATACCTTGCCTTTATTCCGTCTTCTTTCACTATGAGATCATGTGACAAATCAGTATTTGCATCCGACTTATCCTCAATTACAAAATATTCTTTTCCATCCACTGATCCTTCGAGAATCCATCTGGTATAATGCTGACGTTCGTCGATGAATCGCCCTTCTATCATAGCCGCTCCCTCTGGAAGCGAAAGATCTAATTGATCATCGGCAAAATTGATTTGTATGGCATGTACATCGCATGGATGCTTCAAATCTACTTCGATCCATTCTCCAGAAGCATTAGAGCCTGCTTGCCACCATGTTTGAACATTCTCATCCGTCGCTTTCGAAGCTTCTTTTCCTTCTATAAAGGAAGATGCCTTAGCAGGTTTATTGTAAGACAACAGCATCCATTCCGGATTGTCCCATGGATTCATCTGTGCCTGTTCGATCCTGAAAGGCCAGTCTCCAAATCGCTGATTGCAGAATAATTCTCCGTCCTTATCGAAACCTGCAGGCCATAACCCCAATCTTCTTTCTAAGATATAATTTTCGCTGATTCTCATGGTTGAGGTATGCCAAAGATTCCCGTATTTATCTTCCATTGTTGATCCGTGCCCAGCACCTGGAATGAACCCCCCCGGCTTGTAGGAGAAAGGATTATTATTCGCCAGCGTAAACGGTCCTAATGGTGTATTGGATACGTAGACCCCATCCGAATAAACGTTATACTCCGTCCCAGGGCTAGAATATTGAAGATAGTATTTTCCGTTATGCTTATCCATCCATGCGCCTTCAATGTATGGATCATTCCCTACCGCCTGCCTAATCATATTCAGATGCTCATCAGTAATACCCGGATTTGCATTTGCATAGCCTTGCACTATCTCCTCAATTTGCTCAAGCGTTTTCGGGATATGATTTTCGCCATTTCTCTCATAACCAATAACCGTAGTATTGCTATAGATCAGTTCTAGCGGCTCCCCTTTGGGTTTCATATCCCTTGGATCCAGCTCGCCCCCATAGATAGGCGTTTGACTGGAACATCCCCAGTAAAAATAAACCTTACCATCATCATCTACAAATAGATTTGGATCCCAGAATGGAAATGTCCCTTCTATTTCCTCAAACTCACCGCGAATCGGATCTTTTGTTCTGTAGAAAGAGCAATTCTTCGATCGACTTGATGCAGAAAAATACATATACTCCCCGATAACCCGCACATCCGGAGCATAATCATGAACGGGCAAACCCTTCAAAGGATAAAATTCCCAGTCATGCAGATTATCGCTTACAAGAAATCCCGCTGTCATTGAGGGAAACATAAAGTATTTTCCATGAAATAGAATCATAGACGGATCAGCAGCTTCCCTAAAAGTAAGCATTTTTCCTTGTCCTTTGATAAACTGATATTTATATTCCATGTTAATAGGATTGCAAACGTACATATTATATTCACTCCCTTGAATTGTCATATTCTCGTTTAAAAATGGCTGGACTCGGCATCGCCATGGGTAATGGCGAACCCGAAATCCAGGCATTATCTCCTATGCTCCTGGTTATTGGCACATTTACTCTTTGACTGCTCCGGCCGTAGCCCCTTTAACGAACCATTTTTGGAAGATCGGGAACAACGCGAGCATCGGTAAGATTCCCACAATTGCAATGGCCATTCGGATGGTAACTGAAGGCAAATCCGCCGTACTGACTGCAGTGCCTACATTATTCTGCTGTAGGAACTTGATATTCTCGTTTATGTTATTTAATATCGTTTGAACACTTTGGATTTTACTGTTCGTCGAGAGAAAATACATCCCGTTCGTCCAATCGTTCCAATATGTCAAAGCGGTTGTCATCCCAACCGTGACGAACATTGGCATGGACAAGGGAATCGCAATGCTGCGAAATACTCTAAATTCGGTAGCTCCATCGATTCGTGCGGATTCCACGAGCGCTGCCGGCAGGGTATACTCAAAGTAATTCTTAAACATGACGACAAAATAGGCATTCATTAATAAATTTGGAAGTAGCAAGCCGAATATGGTGTCTTTGATATGAAAAATTTGTGTATATACAATATAAGTAGCAGTCAATCCGCCATTAAACAACATTGTGAAGATTAACAGGAACATCAGTAAACTACGCCCCGGAAGATCAGGCTTGCTTAGGGTATACGCAAGCATTGCCGATATAAGCACGCCGACTATCGTACCGACTACGGTGACGAAAATTGAAACCAGATAAGCTTTGCCGATGACTTCCCATTGCCCGGCGATATATTTGTAAGCGTCCAATGAGAATTTTTCCGGAAAAAAACTATAACCATTTCTCAGCGCCGCAGTTTCATCAGTTATGGAGGACATTAATAACAAAATGAAAGGTGCTATTGCCAGTACGGATAAGATAATCATCAGAATATGTCCAGCAATGGACCATTTTCTTTCTTTGATATCTATCATTGTTGATCACTCCATTATTAGAATAGGGAATCTTCCTTGCTATATTTGCGAAGCACCATATTCGAGGCCACAACTAATATGAAACCTACAAACGACTGGTATACTCCCGTTGCTGTTGACATCGTAATATCTCCAAGCTTCATAAGCGCCCGGAATGAATAAGTATCAATTGTTGTTGTGCTGTCATACAGTGCACCCGAATTCATTGGAACCTGATAAAATAAACCGAAATCGGAATAGAATATTCTGCCGATGGCCAAGATTGTCATCAAGATAATAACCGGCTTAAGAAGTGGCAAGGTAATATTCATGATTTGCTGAAACTTCGTCGCTCCATCTATTTTGGCAGCCTCATAATAATCGGAGCTGATGGTAAGAATCCTCGCTGTATATAACAATAAGCTGTATCCAATACCCTTCCATGTATTCACAAACAAAAGAATGAATGGCCAGTATTTAGGTTCGGAATACCAGGAGACAGGATCGATTCCGAGCGGTTTTAAGATGGAATGATTGATGAACCCGGTTTCACTGCTGAGAAACGCGAAGCCTAAATAACTAACGATGACCATGGAGATAAAATAAGGAATCAGTATGGCAGACTGATAAGCCTTGGCAAGTTTTTTGCTAATGATCTCATTGAAGAGAATCGACACCACGATTGCGAAAATCGTGCCCACCACGATAAATAAAAGATTGTACAGAACTGTATTCCGTGTCATGATCCAAGCATCGTCAGTCGTGAACAGGAACTTAAAGTTATCGAACCATACGAACTTCCCATCGAAAATGCTGCCGGAGAAATCAAGTTCCCGAAATGCGATCTGCATGCCGTACAGAGGCATATAATTGTTAATGAATAAGTAGATTAACGCTGGTAAAGCCATAAGATACAAAGGAATATAAGACTTCCAATTTATCTTTTTTTTACGCGCTTTCGGCAAGTTCACATTTGTTGATGCTTTCACTCACTCCGCCTCCCAATTCGTGCTTTCTCTGAAGTTTTGTTCTACTATTGGACTTCTCAATTGTATCTTACACAAAGAACGTAACCTGACGTTATACCTATGACGACGCAAAAGATATCCTTTTCCGACTTGCTGATTTCTCCGTTTGCGGGAACAGAAAAGAGCTGCCCCACCTGCATTAAACACTACAGGAAGACAGCTCCATGCCTCTTCATTTTAGGAAGGGATTATTCCCCTTTACTTACCGTTCTCAGCGAGCCAGGCGTCTAATTGACGCTGTTTTTCGTCAATAACCTTTTGCAGGCCTGCAGAATAAAGACTGTCGTTAAATTTCTTTATCAACTCATCTGGATCTACAGAACCATTGCCGATCACCTTCGAATATTGTTCAGAGACCGCATCCAATGCCGCGATTTCTGTTCTTACAGGTGTCGGATCGAATAGAAAGCCATACGCTGGAGATTTCAAGGTATTGTCATTCCATTCTTTCAGCTTAATCTTGAAATCTTCAGGGCTAAGTCCACTCGCTTCTACAAATGCTGCACTGAGTGGTTTTTTATCATAATCGCCGAACATCAGCCAGTTGTTCTGATTGTAATTCGCATTTTTGCTTTCGTCCACGGTCCCATCTGCGTTAAGCTCGTAATGTTCACCTTCTATGCCAAATTGTAACAACGTGGATAGCTCTGCGCTGGAATTCAGCAGGTTAAGAAGTTGAATCGCTTTATCAGGTCGTTTACTGGACGATGCTACTGTCCAAAGGAACAGCTGCGAGTCAGTGGTAGTTTGAACAGGCTGATGCAAAGCTACAGTTTTTTGCTCGATTGGTTTCGAAAGACCGCCAGTAAATCCCACAGAACTAGCCGCCGTTGCAAAAACCTTTCCATTGAGCAGCAAAGCGCCGCCATCGTCTTGCGAGGTGCTTACGTCCTTGGAAATGTATCCTTTCTGGTACCATTCCCGAACTTTTTTCACCGCATTGATCCATTGCTCCGACTCGTACTCATTTATGATCTTCATACCACTGTCATCCATAAGCCCGCCATATTGATTGCCGAATCCATCGAAATAAACTAAGTTATTCGCAATATTGCCTGAGCTTACTTCTGACGCAATCATGCTCATCTCGGGTTCGCCTTCATGAATTTTCGCAAAAATCGGGTCCATGTCAGCGATCGATTTGATCGAGTTAATATCGATGTTGTACTTATCCAGGATGCTTTTGTTCATATTGAAGCCAATTGTATTTTTTTGATCCATTTTTTGAGGAATAGCAAATTGTTTCCCGTTAAATTGGCCGGCACCAAGTAGGTCGCCAAGTGTTTCTTTCAGCGCTGGTCCCCAATTCCCAAGCTCCTCGTCAATCGGACGAATCATTTTATTGTTAGCAAAAGGAGCGAGATATTGGTTGCCCGGCATAAGCATCAAAAGATCTGCTTTCTCTCCGCTTGAAGCTTTGAGAGCGTAGGCATTCGCCATGTTGTATAAGCTAACGCCTTCGAGATCGACTTTCGCATTAATCTCTTTTAAGGTAACCTCATTTAACTTCTCTTCAATTTTCGGAAGGTCTGGTTGCTCTTGCCCCAGAACCGCATAGTTAACTTTGATCGTATACGGTTCTTCATTAAAATCAATTTTCCCGGATAATTCACTATCACTCCCGTTTGAAGCGCTTCCATTATTGGGAGCCGATGTTTTCCCGTTGTTACTGCTACTGCACCCGACTAAAGACACCGCTAGTAATGCAGCCAATAACACTGGAGTGATTTTCTTTTTCATTTAAGTTCCCCCTTATAGTGGCAAAATCTCTTTCCAATCTTGTCTTTATTATAGAAAACAGGTGGCAGTTAACGTTATACATGATCCGACTTAATGGATTCCGAATTCCGACTAATTACTGTGTGACGTTACTAATTTTGAACTTCTGGGGAGACATTCCCGTCTCTTTGGTAAAGATGCGATTGAAACTTGAATAATTATAATAACCGACCAGCATGGCAATTTCACCAATACTTTTGTCCGTATGAATGAGGAGTTCTTTGGCTACTTCCATTTTTTTATTAATCATATATTTACTAATGGATACGCCAACTTCTCTTTTGAATATTCTTGTTAAGTAATCTGCATTCAGATGAACATTGTTAGCAATATGCTCCATCGAAAGCTCCTCCGATAAATGAAGATGAATATAATCCTTCGTTCTATCGACTGGATTAACCCAGTTTGTGTTCATCTTATCAAAGTTCTGCATACGATCCATGGCGTAAGTCACCCAATGAAGGAGGGCTTCCAACGACTCTGAAGCTTCACCTAATATTTGGTTTGATAGCTCATCACCAAACAGTTCGTTCACAAAAATATTTCGGCCTCTGGCAAATTCAAAAATCAAAAAGTGAAATTCCATCGTAAATTTTTTAAGAAAACCACGTGTGATTCTCTGACCATGAGATAATAATTTTTCCCTTATTTCATTCGAAATCTGGACATATCTGCCTTGTAGCATCCAATCTCTCCATCGATTGATAAGTGTATCGGTGAGTATAAAGCCATTTAGGTCGCGTACTTGATATAGAAAGAATATATCCGACGTTTGAATCATATTGTTAAAATCCATCTCTTGCAGTGACTCAATAATAGCCGGCATTTCGTAAATATTGTTTATTTCTCCTATATAACAACAGATGATTTCTTTAATATGCCCTTTTACCATATCCGTTAATTTGCGGCAAGATGCGTCAATCTTTTTAAATAGATACTGTTCCTCTAGACTCGCTTCCATATTCAGCATAACCAGAATTGACGTATCCGTGAAAGGAATGACTTCTTTTTCAGTTTCCGGAATAACGAGAAATTCATCCGTTATGTTTCTCAATGCATACTGCAGTAACTTCTGATCTTCCTTCGTAACTTGTTCAGTCCATTTCTTGGTAACAATTAAGATGGGAAGGTAGAAATTCTCGAGATTAATATCAAGTCGTTTCTGGCGCAAGTAATTCGTCAAGCTGTCTTTATTGGGTGCAATATCCCCGAGAAAAAAATCCTTCCAAAAATGTTTAATTACTGATTTCTTGTTTTGAATCCAAGAGTTGCTATTCTCTTTTAAAATTCTCTCCATTCGGATTTTCTTTATTGTATTTTCAAGAACAACCGTCACTCTAAGGAAGTCCAACGGCTTCAGAATGTAATCTACACTGCCCAGTTGCAGGGCATTTTGCAAAAACTGAAAATCAGCATGGCATGTCATAAAAACGCATTTTACATGCGGGTGGTGCTCATTAACCCATTTCAACAGTTCCAAGCCTGAACCCATTGGCATTTCAATATCGCTAAGTAAAATGTCAATTAGACATTCGCTGAATCTATGAATCGCTTCTTGTAAACTGGCAGCTACATAAATATTCTGGACCCCTACCTTGTCCCACTGAATTCCATTTCTCACAGCTTCAATCGCACTTATTTCGTCATCTACGATTAACACATTCATGTCTGTATCCTCCTGCTGCCGTTTTGACATCCATTCATCTAAGAGTATAATCATAATAGCCCGTTCGGGTTAAATTTTACAATATGGAGCTTGGTTATGAAACGACTTCGACACAAAGGATTTTACAACTCAATATTCATAAAGTTATTAGGAATATTCGCTATTTTAATTCCTGTGATTGCGATGTTTATCTACACCAACTATCAAGCCCGGTCTACGCTGGTTAAGCAGGTCGAGAACACCCACCAGAATATGCTGCAGTCCTATTGGATTCAAATAGACAACGAGCTCAATAATGCGGTAACTTTTGCTGTCAATACTGCCTGGTTCGAAAGTGATCTTCAACTCACGTTAAGCAACGACGAATCCGATTCAGAATTAGCCAAGCAAAGAATATCCTTGAATCTCTCTAAGCAAATTCTTTATGGCACTAACCTAGTCGACACTCTTTTTGTCTATACCGATAATGCTTATATATCAGCCAGCTCCAGCCAGAATCCGGAAGAGCGGAACGCCGTTAAATCCTACGTTATGCAAGCCGCAGCATCTTTGGAGACAAGTGACTTATCCTTAAAAACAGACTGGAAATTCATAAAGATCTATAATCACTCTAGTATGATTCACTTTAGCAAAGGTGACAATGGCGTGCTAACCGGAGTTTACGTTAATCTAGACAGATCTTTAAACTATTATTCGAAAAATAATCCGAATTTCACCTTATATCTTATACCGAATAACGACTTACAACGTGCAATTTCTGATATCCCTAAGAACAACCTGATTATTACAGCCCCTTCTTCTTCGGCTCCAATCTCGTTCGTGGAAGTTATACCTGAAGACACCATTTTGAAGGCCCTTCCTTTTATGCAAAAGTATACGCTAGCGATTTCTATAATTGTAGCAGCGCTGCTTCCGTTCCTGTTCTTCCTAGTAAGATTGACTGTGGTTCAACCGCTCCAAAAGCTGAACAAAGCGATGAAACATATTCAACGCGGAGACCTGCAGTATCGGATCTCACCTTACCGGGTGTCAAATGAGATTGCTATTGTAAATCAAACCTTTAATCAGATGATGGATGAAGTTCAGCATTTAAAAATAAGCGTATACGAAGAGGAAATCAAGCTTCAGAAGTCCCTCCTTCGAAGTCTCCAAATGCAAATACAACCTCATTTTATTATTAATTCACTGAATATGGTTTACAATCTGCTTGAGAACAAAGATTCACAGACGGCCAAAAAGCTTATTGTTCATTCCGTTGATTTCTATCGGTACATGATCAAAGTAGATAACGATTTTGTCCCGCTTCATGAAGAAATCAAACACGTTGACACATATCTTCAGATTCAATCCATTCGTTACATGGATAAATTCACCTATTCTCTTGACATCAACAAAATGATAGCAGATATGCTTGTTCCCCCTATGCTGATTCAAAACTTTGTAGAAAATTCAATCAAGTATTCTGTGCAATCTAATAAGTGCATTCATATAGCAGTGAATGTGGACTACTTCGAAATCGACTTCTATCCGTTTGCCAAAATCATCATTTCAGATACAGGAAACGGTTACCCCATAAACCAATTGGAGCTATTAAATCAGGGTAAAATTATAGCCGGCAGAGACGGCGAGCATATTGGTATCCGAAACACCGTGCAACGTCTTTCCTTATTATACGAAGGAAAGGCCCATTGGAGATTTTATAACGATAACGGTGCCGTAAGTGAGTTGATGCTCCCCGCTCTTTTCCCAGAGCTTGCGGAGCCCAGAGAGGGAGACGAAGAATAAGCCATTCCGAGGAATGACTTATTCTTTGAGGTAAAACAATTAGAGCATTCTATTTCTTGGGAAACGGTAAGGAGCCTCGGCTTGTTCCTGTGAGCGCAGACAAGCCAAGGACCCAGCATACCGTTCATCATGTGCTTTTTAATACTCTACCCTGAACATGATCCAACAGTTTCCTAAGCCAGAGCATATCATTATGAATTGAGTGGTAGGCATGATCTCTCATCAATAACAGTGCATCTTTTAAGTCCTCTTGCGCATCAATCTCATCATGCCTATGAAGATCGATATATTCAAGCTTCCTATCCAACTTTTCAATGATATCCATAATTAAATAAGCGAGCTTCTGATTATCCACCTTATCCAGATGTACCAATGCAGCGTATAAGGATTCCACGTTCGTAAACTTCTGGAACGCCTTGTATATACTCTCTTCCAGAAATATTCGTCCTTTCTCAGTAATTCCATATGTTGTTTTGTCTGGTCTATTTTCCGATTGTATTGTTTCTACCTTATCAATCAGACCCTTCTTCAGTAATACTTCAAAATTATAATATATGGTGCCTTCGGTAATCTTAGCATCCGTTTGATCCAGATGTTTGCCAATTCGTTTCTTAATATCATAGGGATAATAATTACCTTCACTAAGTGCACCAAGTATAAATATTTGAATCGACATTATGACTGCCCCCCTTCTATGTATGGCTTCTATGTAGTGCTTACCCACATGAGTTCTATTTTATATCATAACGGGTTGATGTACAGACTCTGTATCTTTGGGATTGTATTCAAACAATAATCACAATACTTGAATTAAAGTACTTTTATTTGTTATATTGGTAAATGAGACCAACCAAGGAGGCGAAACGAGTGACGAAGAGTTCTATTATTTCTCTGTCCGAAATCACGAATTTCCAATCAAAAGAAGAAGAATTCAGTCCCTACCGTTGGTATCGAAGAATGCTGGATCAGGAACCTGTCATCTACAATGAAGAGACCGATTCCTGGCATGTATTCAAGTATGATCTGGTAAAAACCGTGCTTAATGATCATGAGCACTTCTCCAGTGTGAGAAAAAGATCTATTTCTAGCGTGGGATATTCAAGTAGTGAAGAAGAAGGCACGGATAGCGAGCATCATATACCGGACAAGCTAGATATACACAATGTAGACCCCCCGGAACATCGCAAGCGGCGATCCTTACTTGCAAGTGCATTTACGCCAAGAAGTCTGAAGCTTTGGGAACCGAGAATTGAAGCCGTGGCCGAAGAGTTGATCAGAGAATTTGAACATCAATCGGAAGTGGATATTATCAAAGCATACACTAGTACGTTTCCTATCATTATCATGTCTGATCTACTTGGCATTCCATCAAATGATCATCATCTATTCAAGGGCTGGGTGGATACCATGTTTATGCCCTCTACCGATGCCACCTTTGATCAAATTAACCAATTAAAAAAAATTGCTGGTGAAGAATATTTTAAGTACTTATATCCTTTCGTCGTGTCCAAGCGATCTAATCTGGGAGAAGACATCATATCAGACTTAATCCAGGTTGAGCACGATGGCGAACACTTTACAGATGAAGAGATTGTACGTACCACCATGTTCATTTTGGGAGCTGGCATCGAAACGACTAGTAATTTGCTAGCCAACTCTTTCTATGCCCTTTTATATGATCAACCGGAATTGTATGTCGAACTCAGGGATAACCTTGAGCTGGTTCCTGCTGCGGTAGAAGAAATGCTGAGATATCGCTTTCACATCAGTAAAATGGACCGCATGGTCAAAGAGGATAACGATCTGCTTGGAGTTAAGATGAAAAAAGGAGACGCCATCGTAGCATGGATGAGCGCAGCCAATATGGATGAGAATATGTTCGAAGATCCGTTCAAACTTAATATTCATCGCTCAAACAATAACAAACAACTTGCATTTGGTTTTGGTACGCACTTCTGTCTGGGAGCACCCTTGGCACGCTTGGAGGGCAAAATTGTACTGACTACATTTTTAAAAACTTTCAACAAAATTGAGCCAGTGGATGGATTCATACTAGAAGATAATCTTACTCCTTCTGCCGCAGGACAATCTTTAATAAGACTACCTTTAAAGTTGTATAAGTAAATATAATTCACGTATGTGCTACTTATGGCAGATAAGGTTCATTACTCATTAATAAATTTAATAAATACATGTAAAGAACAAACAGTCCCCGAAGAATTATTACTATTCATGGGGACTGTTCGAGTTAGTTATTAAGTTTGTTATCAGCAGGAAGTTTATCTTACCTAAATCATATAAAAAAAAAGGAGATTTTTTTGTACAAATACAATAAATATTTAATTAGACGATTAACAGAACTTGAGAATAGATTTATCCTTTATCCCCGTCCTGACAGGGTTTCCAGGTATTTATGTTGTCTCATTTTATGTTATAAGTTGTCTCATTCGATGATATAAACCACAAAATTTGAGTTATATCACTACCTACAACATCCGCTGTCTCATCGCCTCAAATAACAAAATCGTTGCCGCCATCGCCGCGTTGAGCGACTCTGCCTGTCCCTGCATCGGGATCGTAATCGCATCATCCACCAAACGTGCCGTAGCATCCGAGATGCCTTTGCCTTCGTTACCAATGACAAGCCATACCGACTGCGTAAAATCATAACTATAACATGAATGCTCTGCCTGCAAAGAAGTACTTACCAGCTTCACGCCCGCAGCCTTCGCTTCGGGAAGCAAGGATTCCAACTGGCCCTCCACAATGGGCAAATGAAACAATGACCCCATCGTCGAACGAATCGTCTTCGGGTTATATACATCAGCACAGCCAGCACCAAGTACAACCCCCGCGGCTCCAGCTGCGTCCGCACTACGGATGATTGTCCCGACATTCCCTGGGTCCTGCACCCCATCCAGCACAACAACAAGCCCACGCGCTCCGGTAATTAGGCTTTCCAGTGGCTCACTGCCTTTACGCACAATCGCGAATACAGGCTGTGGCGTCATCGTATCCGTACATTTGGCGATAACCGCTGGAGATACACTAACCCACTCCACACGCTGTAGCGGGTTCTCAAGTCCAGCCAGTTCGCTAGGTACGCCTTGCTCTCCATCGTACACGATGCACTCCAGATCTGCTCTGGCACGCAGTGCTTCCTGTACCAGATGAATGCCTTCAATGATATATTTATGTTGACGGGTACGATGCTTTTTCTCCAGCAACTGCGCCCATTCTTTTACACGTGTATTTTGCGGTGATACAATATCCATCTTACCATCCTTCCCATCTGCATCCATCACTTCGGATACGCAAGTTCCATTTTCGTCAAATGATCCTTGTGACCTACAATGATCAGCACATCTCCAGCTTCGATTCGGTCCTCCGCGTACGGCGAGATGTTCATCGAATTCCCAGTGCGGATCGCCATCACGTTACAACCAAAACGTGCACGGATGTTTAATTCCATGAGGTTTTTACCGATCATTTGCTCGGAGGCTCTCATCTCCAAAATGCTGTAATCCTCAGATAACTCGATGTAATCCAGTATATTAGGCGAGGTCAGATGATGGGCTACGCGCAGTCCCATATCCCGCTCAGGATAGATGACTTTATCTGCGCCAATCTTCTGCAATACCTTACCATGAAGCTCATTTTGAGCTTTTACGATCAGAACCGGTACACCCATATCTTTCAATATCAGGGTTGTCAGAATGCTCGCCTGAATATCTTCACCAATCGCCACAACGACAACGTCGAAATTCCGTATGCCCAGCGCACGCAGCGCTTCTTCATCTGTTGAATCTGCCGATACCGCATGGGTCACCACATTGGACATTTCCTGAGTCCGCTGCTCGTCCGCATCAATTGCCAGCACGTCAAATCCCATACCACTCAGTGCATTGGCAACACTTGATCCGAACCGTCCCATGCCAATTACGGCATATTGTTTCTTGGCCATTAGGGTCTTAACCTCCCGCTGCACTTCAGCATGACGCATCATTACGGATACCCATGCTAACGTAAATAATCCTTCGTAGTATACCACAAAGCCTGATAAACTTGAATGCGCTCGCGCTTCCCAGGGAACAGTATTAGAGCAGCCGAATATACGAGGAGGGAATTGCGATGCCCATTACATTAAGCCTGCGTGAAGCGATTGTTCATAAAGTTCATGACAAGAGTGATGATCAGCTCCGGGAGATGATTGAAGGTTCAGTAGATGGACCGGAAGCTGCATTACCTGGACTTGGCGCCATTTTCGAGATGATCTGGAAGAACACAGAACCTGCCAAGCAGGAAGAACTGATTCAAATCGCGCAAGAGCATCTGCACACCATTCCCGTTCAACCGCTTAGCTAATCGAAGCAGTGGAGGGTAAGGTAACCATCATTACGTTTGTTCTGTCTGCAAAAGAAAGCTTTCCCTTATTCGGCTGGATCATACCCGCCTCCAGGTAAGGTGTATAGCAATAGATCCCTCCGCCAATTGGCGGAGGGATCTTATTTTTAACAAGCTCTATCTCATCACATGAACTTGTCACGTTTAACTAATCTTTTAACAATTCCCACGAAAGACTTCTGTCTTCACTTAAGGCGCAGTCTCCAGGAATTGAGCTGTAGGATTTTTATCCATAGCCGTTCTCATTGCGTACTCATTTTCGAAGAGCACTACATAATTCCCTTTTTTATCTTTTACAAGCGCAGAGTTAATCCGGAATTTGCTTGGGTCCAGATTCTCGTCCACGATCCAACGAGCGAACTGATAAGGCATGCGCTGCAATTGCACATCTACCCCATACTCGCCTTTCATCCGGTATTCAAATACCTCGAACTGAAGTTGACCAATTACGCCGAGGATTGTCTCGTCGAAACTTGCCGTCTGGAACACCTGAATGGTTCCTTCCTCCGTCAACTGATCAATTCCCTTTTGGTACTGTTTATGTTTCAATGCATTTTTTACGGTAACTTTGGCGAAAATCTCTGGTGAGAACGTTGGCAACTCCTCAAAGACAATCTCGCTGCCTTGGCTCAGTGAATCGCCAATCCGGAAGATACCCGGATCGAACAAACCGATAATATCGCCAGCATATGCCTCTTCGACAATATCCCGGTCTTGTGCCAGGAATTGCTGTGGCTGTGACAGCTTGATTTCTTTGCCCACACGAGTATGCTTCACACTCATTCCACGTTGGAACTTGCCTGACACAATACGCAGGAACGCAATACGATCCCGGTGTGCCGGGTTCATGTTTGCCTGAATCTTGAACACATAACCGCTGAATTTCTCATTTGTTGGCTGAATCTCTCCTGCCGTACTGCGACGTGGTTCAGGCTTCGGTGCCAGTTCCAGGAAGTTCTCCAGGAAAGTCTGTACGCCGAAATTATTAATCGCACTACCGAAGAAAATAGGTGTCAATTCGCCGCGTTGAACTTTCTCCATGTCGAATTGGTCGCCCGCAATATCCAGCAACTCCAGATCCTGACACAATTGATCATGCAGGTATTCTCCTGCCATCTCACGGATAATCGGATCTTTGTAGCCATCTACCTTTTGTACTTTGATCGTGGAGTGATCGTCCCCTTGGAACAATTCGACCTGATTTTTCATCCGGTCATAGACACCACACAGCTCGCGACCTGTACCAATAGGCCAGTTCATCGGAACCGAACGAATACCCAGTACATTTTCAAGTTCCTCCATCAGGTCAAATGGGCTTTTACCCTCACGGTCGAGTTTGTTGATAAACGTAAAGATTGGAATGCCACGCTTCGCACATACCTGGAACAACTTGATCGTTTGTGCCTCGACACCTTTTGCCACGTCAATCAACATTACCGCGCTATCGGCAGCCGTCAGTGTCCGATACGTATCTTCACTGAAGTCCTGGTGACCCGGTGTGTCCAGAATGTTGACGCGATGATCCAGATAATCAAATTGCATTACGGAAGAGGTAACCGAGATCCCCCGTTGTTTCTCAATTTCCATCCAGTCACTTGTTGCGTGTTTGCTGGCTTTCCGAGCTTTTACCGTTCCCGCAAGGCGAATCGCGCCCCCGAACAGCAACAGTTTCTCGGTCAGTGTGGTTTTACCCGCATCCGGGTGAGAGATAATGGCAAACGTCCGGCGTTTGTCCACTTCCTGTTGAAGAATATCATTTGCAGCTTTGCTCATAGGTTTAATCCCTTTCGTCCGTTCATTCACGTTAATCCGGCATGGCCGGTCCATCATTCAATCTTTATGCAATCCGGCGAGGCCGGTTGATTGTACACAAGTTTTTACGTACTAGGTATTTACACACTAGATTAATTTTACACATTTACAATGGAGTTCATCCTCCTCAAATCTGTGCTTTCATGCATACCGTGAACTGCTTCTTAACCCAACTCTCCTATTGTACCATAATCTGTACCGAAAATAACCGATTACTACCGCAGATTCTTCTCTTTTCACTTGCAAAAAAAAGCACCCTTCAGCCATTTCCATGGCATCCAGGCACTCCTCATTCATTTTTATTTATCGGTTTTAGAAAATCAATGCATCCAGCGCGTATTGTCCGCCACCAGTCAGGGCCAGCGCTACACCAATCACCAGAATCGCGAGATTATATTCGAATCCGTTCTGTGTGGACCAGTATCCGTTCGCGCCATGGACTTTCACAATCGCAATGACCATCGTCAATGCAATCAGAATGCCACCTACCGGTGTAAGCAGACCCAGGGCCAGCAGCAATCCGCCCCCGAATTCCGCGAGTCCAGCCAGTAACGCCACCAATGCACCGGGCTTCATGCCCATCGACTCAAACCAGCCACCTGTACCCTTGATCCCGTAACCTCCGAACCAACCAAACAGCTTTTGAGCCCCGTGCGCCATGAACGACAATCCAATCACCAAACGAATCAACAACAATCCTACATCCAACATCATTTTCTTTTTCCTCCATTCGATATATACAAAATAGTATTCTTAGATTAAAGATATTATGCACATTTTTTCTTCATGATTCTCTGTGACGCAAACCCCTTCAACTGGTTTACATTTTATCTCATGAATGATAACTTATCCGAAACGTTTGCCCGAATGAAGTTTGTCATTTGCGTAACTCTTTAACTCATGTGTTGAGTATAAGTTACATACTTACTTTTTGTCAACAACTTAATTTAAATTACTTATTTCCTTAGGATGGATACCTCCCTTTTCCCCGCTAAAAAGCCCGGAGACACCGCAAATTTGCGATATCCCCAGGCTTAGTCATGTTGTTTATGTTGTTAATTCCCTTAACCTAATCATTCACTTGCCAGATCACGCTGTCCTCGTCCTGACCATTCACCGGCCACCAGTGGAATCCATCCTGCTCCAGCAGCTTATCTGTCGCTTCTGGTCCCCACGTTCCAGCAGGGTACGTATGAAGCTCTCCCTGATTCTGTCCCCAGGCTGCTGCGATCCGATCCACAAAAGACCAGGCTGTTGCCACTTCATCCCAACGGGTAAAGTACGTAGAATCCCCTTCTGCTGCATCGTGCAGCAGACGTTCATACGCTTCAGGCGAGTTAATTCCAATCATGCAGCTCTGACAGAAATCCATTGCGAGCGGCTGAATCTCAGAATCCGAGCCTGGTTTCTTGGCATTAATTTTGATATATATGCCTTCCATCGGATTCACCCGAATGACCAGCAAGTTCGGTTCGAGCTTATATTTTTTCCCAAGGTACACGTTGTTTGGCATCGACTTGAACTCAACTACGATCTCAGTCGTTTTCACCGGAAGACGCTTGCCTGTCCGAATGTAGAATGGAACACCCGCCCAGCGGAAATTATCCACGAATACACGTGCTGCAAAATAAGTCTCCGTATTCGACTGCGGATCAACCTTGTCTTCCTGGCGATACCCCGGAAGCTGCTTGCCACGGTACTCCCCTTCGGAATACTGTCCCCGCACAACGTTGTTGCTCACTTCCTCATCCGAAGTAAAGGCTCGCAATGAGCGCAATACCTTCACCTTCTCATCCCGAATGTCCTCCGGGAACAGGCGACTCGGCGGTTCCATCGCAATCATCGTCAGCATCTGAAGCATATGGTTTTGCCCCATATCACGCAGTGCGCCAGAGTGATCATAATAACCGCCACGTTCTTCCACGCCTACTGTCTCACCCAGCGTAATCTGAACGTTGGCAATATGTTTGTTGTTCCAGAGCGGTTCAAAAAAAGCATTTCCAAATCGAATGACTTCGATATTTTGCACCATTTCCTTGCCCAGATAATGATCAATCCGATAGATTTCCTCTTCACGGAATACCTCACGAATCTGCTCATTCAGATGTTCGGCCGATTGCAGATCATAACCAAACGGTTTTTCGATCACTAAACGGTTCCACCCCTGACTTTCCAACATACCGCCGTCCCGCAAACTGTACGAGACACTGCCAAACAGCTCAGGTGCCAATGCCAGATAGAACAGCCGATTACCCGGCGTGTTAAACTTCGATTCCAGATGCTCCGTCTGCGCACGCAGCTCTTTGAATCCTTCCACATTATTGATATCCAGTGCTTTGTATTCAAAATGATCGACAAAAGCGTTCCACTCATCAGGTTCCCCAGCTGGATAACGGCAGAACTCTTTAATGGATTCATAGATGTCTTCCCGGAATTCTTCTGGGGACCTCGGACGACGTGCTACGCCAATAACCGCAAAGTCTTCGGCAAGCTTGCCTTCACGGTAAAGACTGTAGATGGCCGGAAACAGCTTCCGGCGGGCCAAATCACCCGTTGCTCCAAAAATGAAAAATACTGCGCCTGGTGTCTGTACTTCATCTTGCGATTGTTTTTCGACCATGGGCTCCTCTTTCTTCCGGGAAGATAACCTTCACGCTCTCCCCGAGCTATGTAATGGTGTTATATATGCACGACATACAACTGTCAATTACCAGCAAGTTCCTTCTTGGATGTGATGCCATTTTAGCATATCAACTGAATGGATGCACTATTTCAAACTCTTTTTTCTGATAAAGATTCTCACTAGCGGCTCCAAGTTCATAAAAAATTCATCCTTAATATTCAATCGTAATCACCGGAAACCCCACTGTAATTCGATTGTCGACTTCATCACCAATCTGGTGAACTGCGAGTTGCATATTCAACATATGCGACCCACTCTTAATCGACAAGGGCAGCTCAGTCGCCTTATAAGAGACACTTGCAGTGCCTGCATCTGTATAACGTTCGACGGAGGCGATATCCACCTTTGTGGACAGCTGTTTTTCGATCAGTTCCAGTTGCTGACTCGCATCATGTTCCGTAGCAGTAACTGCTGTACCTTGCACAGACATATTCCAGGTTGCCTTCATCCCTGAGTCTACAAGCAGTTGATCGACCTCTTCATGTAATGTCATTAATGCCTTCCGATCCGTGTGTGCATCCCCTGAGAGTTGTACGATGGCGTAGTATCCGTTGTCTCCTGTATCGACGACATTGACCAACATGCCTGCACCTCCAGTAGCCGTATCGACAATCTCTTCACTGCGGTAAACATCATGACCCGTCTGGCGTACCCGCACAGGTGGTTCAAGTCCCAAGTGACTTGCCAGTAACACGGCCTGCGCTTGTGCATCTCCCTTGCCTTCTCCTTGCCATTTAATAATTAGACGATCCACATTATCAATCACACTGTCAGCAGTATAGATTAACTGTTCCAGTTGGGTAGCTTTGGATTCGTTCTTCTCTGCGTATACCTGTGTCACACCAATAAGAATTATGATAACTATTGCCAAGATACCTGCTGTCATCCATCGATTTAACATTTGAATCCCCCGCTTCTTTCTTGCATTCTATGAATCTATCAACAGCATGCCCCTTTCGCATATTTGCTATACTTCTTCTGCACACAACAAAAAAGCCCCACCCGCCACTTGCATGGCAGATCAGAGCTTTCCATTCATCTTTTCTATATAAATTGAACTACACAATATTTACACTCGCCACTCCGATGACAGAACAACCTTCTGATCGCTGTTATCCCCAGATTTTTTGATTCCCTTTTTCAAGGTGAAAATCTGGGGATAAAGGCGAAGTTTATGCTTCCGAAGTAGCTTTCTTTCAGAAAGCTTTTAGCTTCGCTTCTTCAGGTTCCTTCTGTCCTCTCCGTTTTGTGTAAATCTTTAGTTCAATTTATATAAATCATCTCTTATCTATAACTTCCGCACATTAATGCACGGTTCTTTGGCTTAATTATGTTATTGCATTTAGTTCTTGTTTTTACTCTGCAAGTCCATTTTTATAAGCATAGATCGCGGCCTGTGTACGGTCGTCTACGCCCAATTTTGCCAGTAAGTTTGTAACATGGAACTTGACTGTTTTGATACCAATGATCAGATCATCAGCGATGTCCTGATTTGATTTACCTTTGGCGAGCAACCGGAGCACATCCATTTCACGGTCTGTTAATTCATCGTGCAAAGGAGCTGCTGCCTGTGGCTGCCGGAAGCGATTCATCATTTTCGAAGCCACCTGTGACTCCAGAACGGATTGCCCGCGAGCGGCTGCGCGAATTGCATCTGCCACTTCATTGGCTCTTGATGTTTTCAACAGATAACTGAATGCACCTGCTTCAATGACAGGATACATTTTTTCATCATCCAAGTAACTGGTCAATACAATGACTTTGCACTCTGGATACATTTTAAGTACCTGACGAGTAGCCTCAATGCCGTCCATTCCTTCCATAACCAGATCCATCAGAACAACATCAGGCTTATATTCCTGTGCGAGCCGAATGCCTTCCTCTCCACTACCTGCTTCACCAACAACTTCAATTCCATCTTCGGTATCCAGTACCGCTGCAAGACCAATACGTACCATCTCATGATCATCCACGAGCAATACTTTGATCGACGTTTCCGTCTCCGTTTCGACTTCCGGTTCCATTGACATGTTCTTCCTCGCTTTCATCGTTCATCAAAGGTATCGTAATCTCAATCCGCGTTCCCTTACCAGGCGCTGTTACAAAATGTATGGCCCCGCCAATCTCCGTAACACGTTCACGCATGTTAGCCAGACCGTAAGAAGCTTGTTTATTCTCATCCAGATCAAAGCCTTGCCCATCATCACGAATCAATACCCGGATCGCATCAGTACGGCGCTGGATCCGTATCTCCATTTTTTCCGCTTTTGCATGCCGTAACGTATTGGACATAGCCTCCTGAACGATCCGGAACAGATGATTCTCGATGCCTTTGATCAGATCAATGTCTTCGTCCATTTCGAGCACAATGTCCATGGGTACTTTTGTTTTCAGTTCCATCACCAGATCACGCAGACCTTGTTCGAGATGTTTACCCTCCAGATAGACTGGACGAAGATGTAACAGTAACGCACGCATCTCGGACTGGGCTACCGAAGCCATCTCCTCAATCAAAGCCACCTGCCGCTGAGCACGTTCAAAATCCTTCTCCATCTTCCGTCCAACGGCCGTTGCTGTCATGGATATCGCAAACAATTGCTGCGATACCGCATCATGCAGTTCCCGTGCCAAACGTTGCCGCTCTTCCACAATAGCCGTAATTCTGGCTTGTTCAGCAAGCTGTGCATTATGAGTAGACAATCGCTGGAGCGTAGATATCTGATCTTCCCACTTTTTGCCGATTCGTCCGAGTTGCTCACTTAAACGGCCCACATCATCATCGCCCAGATCAGGTACAGTGCGTGATAGAGAGCCCTTCTCCCACAGTAGAAGTGTTTCCCGCAGCAGTTCGAGCCGGCGTTTAACCCGGTAACTCTGATAGAACCCAAAGACCGCACCGATTCCAATCAGAAGCAGCAATAAGGCCAGACCCGATTGAATCAGATGCCGCCAGCCTGTAAACGGAGCAAGATAACCATATGTATACAATACATACAAAATAACAGCGAGCACAATGAAAACCAGGAGGATCCCTTCACCCATACTTCGGGTTACCATGTCGGTATGTCGTTTTGTCTTCATCGGGGTCTCCTCCTTCTCTTCATCTATTTTACTACGGATTACTGATGTTTAGGTCGCCAACAATATAAGAAATGACAAATTTTGCTTTATGTTCACTGGATTCATATCCAGGCGTTCTCCATACTAATTTGTTCATCATGCCGCTATCTTGTTCTCCAAGAAGATTAATCCGGCCGAAAAGAACCGATGCTTCAATCTCCACACCATAATCTTCTGGTAGTGTAAGGCGAACATTACCCATAACTCCTTGCAGTAGCACAATTGTTTGTTTCTCCTCCGGAATCGAAAGAGATAGATCCGCGTTAACCTCACCTATGGCATGCCACAGACTCATACTACGTAACGTCCAGGATGATTGATCCCAGTAGTACCGAGCCATGAAATTCTGTTTCTTCATAACGCCTTCGTCCAGATGAATCTTTTTGTTTTTTGAATAAAAATAAGCTAAAGAAGCAAGTACAATCAAAAATACAATCATTAAATTATCCAGCAATAACAGTGCCGCACCAATGCCAAGATACCGATGACCTTTGCGGGTATCCCCATTGCGGACTTGAAGCATTCCAACCGTTAACAGAATCAGTGCGGCAGCGGTCAGGAAGTTAATATTGTCATTCAATAACATCATTGTGCCAATAATCATAATGACAACTGCAAGCCATTTACTCTTTTGATTCATCCCCGCCGCACCTCCTCTGTAAGTTAATCTCTCTTTATTCAACGGAAAAGCCATACCAGGCAATGAAGTCCTGTATGGCTTAACTTTTGTTCTACCAACCGTACATTATACACGATTTATAGAATATCATATTGTCCACTAAGCGAACAGTTATTCTTTTGAAGTTCCGTTCGCTTCATTCTTGGAACCATTGCCCATTTTATTTTTGAGGGCTTGTAATTGCTGATCCACTTTGAATTGTTTTTCCACATCTACAGGATTCGTATACGTGGATGATGTGTTGCGATAAGGTGCACGAGCTACGTCAGCCTCAGCCTCCAGCTGCATGATTTTCTCTTCCATGCGGTGGAATCCAAGTGATGCGCCGCCACTTTCGATCGAATGCAAGCTGTTGATGGAAGACATTTGTTTTTTAGCTTTTGCCATTTGTGCACGGGATACAAGTTCATTACGTTTGTTACGCATTTTGTAGAACTCATCTTTCATATCATGCAACTGTTGCAACAGATCTTTTGCTTGTGCTTCGGACTGTGCATGCAGTTCGCTGTACTCCGTAATTTTTTGATCAAAGTAGATTTTCTCTTCCAACAATTTGCGTGCCACTTCTTCCTGACCGTTAGACAGAGCAGCTTCTGCTTGGGACTCACGTTGTACCGAAGTACGCTCCGCTTCATCCAAACGTTGTTTCATGCGGCGCTCATTTGCCATTTGTTTAGCAACAGTTACCTCTGCCTCATGAATCTCAGCCTCCATATCACGCAAGTACTGGTTCAACATTACAATCGGGTCCTCTACTTTATCCAACATATCATTTACCGATGCTTTCGTCATATCCTTAATCCGTTTAAATACTCCCATTTTACTTTTCTCCCTTCTCGTAACGAGATAATTTTTGGCGAAGCTCTTCAACTTCTTTTTTCAGTGCTTTTTTCTCGATATCTTTCATCATGGAATCAAGTTCACTTTCTTGCGGTGCTCCTGCTCCGTAGGCGTTGTTGTCATAAGAACGGGGACCAGATTGAGGTCTGCCGTTGAATCCAGGGCCGGGACCGAAGTTACCAGGACCTTGTTGGTTGTGATTATTTTGAAAAGGACCTCTTGGTGGCTGATGATCATAGTTGTCGTATCCTCTGCCAGGACCAGGGCCTTGGCCCGGACCGTAGCCATATGGATCATAAGGCGGATACGGTTCTTTTGGTACCACCAGTGCTGCAATAAAGTATATTAACAACGACGTGCCGCCAGTTACGAAGATACTGATAACAAAGATGATACGCAGCAGGGTGGAATCCATTCCGATGGTTTCGGAAATTCCGCCGCACAAGCCGGTTAACATCCGGTCACGCGTTGAGCGGTATAATTTGCTCATGTGCTTGCTCCTTTCGTTTACTTGTATCCTCTTACGTTGGAATCATAAGCATATGGATCAACGTGATTGGATTCCTTGGGTACCACCAACGCAGCGATGAAGTAGATCAACAATGATGTACCTCCCGTAGCGAAAATACTGATGAAGAAAATGATACGTAGCAGCGTAGTACTCAATCCGAGATTTTCAGAAATGCCGCCGATCAAACCTGTTAGCCTTCGATTACGCGCCGAGCGGTATAATTTATTCATTGTGACTACTCCTTTCTGTCATTGTTCAATTTTTGTCTTAAGCGTTCCAGTTCCTTATCCAGCGTAGAGGATGACATGCTGCCAGTCACTCCTGAACCATCTTGATTCATCCGCCGGATATCGCGGAGACTTTGTGCTTCATATTCGAGATCAGAGACTTGATCATCCAGTCGGTTGAACATACGGGGTACATTCTGACCGTTGTGATTGCCTCTCTGGTTCATACGTTGCTGTAACTGAATCGTCTGCATACGAGCGTAGTAATATTGGCGTTTGCTGTATACATTCTGATATTCAACCTTCAGCTGATCGATCTGTTCATCCAGCTCCTGTAATGCCGCATAACTTTGTGCATACAATTCATTGTACTGTTCCATTTTTTCCTCGTGGAGGATTTTCTCCTGCAAGGCCAGCTTAGCAAGATGTTCTTCCCCTGCTTTCAGAGCCATGGATGCCTGTTCTTCCCGTTTGTTCACCATACCTGCTGCCTGATCGGCTTGTTGTTTCATTTGTCTGGTATGGCTTGCATATTGATGACGAAGTTTCTCGGCTTCACCGATGTCTTGGCGGGTCGAGACCAGGAACTGATCAATCAGTTTGACTGGGTCCTGACTTTGCTCCAAATGTTCGTTCAGATTAGCTACGGTAATATCCCGCATTCGACGAAATACACTCATTATGTTCTGTCCCTCCTTTTCATAATCGTGAAAGCTTAGTACCGACCACGACGACTGCGGTTATTGCTTAGCAATGAGATACCAAAGATGATTAACCCGATCGCGATGATCGGTCCGATCAACCATGCCAGTTTACCCATCAGTGAGATGATACCGATGATGAGAACAATCCAGCCAAGCATCACATTCCCTCGTTTAACTCCGTAGTATCCCAGTGCAATCATCAGGACAGGAATCAGATAACCCATTAAGTGTCCAAGAAGTGGAGTTAACTTTCCGAAGAGGAGTAGTGCACCCAGCGCAATCAATACAATCGCCCAGCCATTTCCCTTATTCAATCTCATAATTGTTGTTCACCGCCCTTTCCATTCGTTCCTTTTAATGTGTTGAGTCATTTGTTCGTTTGTTTCTTGTTTTTTGTTTCCGTGTTTCTTGTTTTTTGTTTCCGTGTTTCTTGTTTAACCTTATGTCCTTATTCTAGGGGATTCCGCGACTTTTCAAAACAGACCGTGGACGGTTTTTCATCCTAGACTCAGGTCGGGGATCTAGTTGGACCTTTGACTGTCCCTATATAAGACCAACGTTCCACCTAAGCTGAATAGCACTCCAGATACCTTCTATTACCCGTATTCAGGCTACCCTTTAGCAGATATCGACCTGTAGAGAGAATGTTGTCCATGTCTCTATTTACGTTCACACTGCAATTTCGTTTCTCATGATTCCGTATTGGATAGTCAGTCCAAGCCGTTTCTCTAGCCTTTTCTGCAAGTTCATCTATCAGCAATCCCTTATCTCTGCTCCTATACCCTCTCATAAAATTACTTATTTATCCAAATAAACAAAATTTAGATTGTTCTATATGTAAGCGTTTACTAAAATAGAAAGTGTTACTATTTCTAATGTCAGGGGTGGAACTGAAACTGTGCGACCAATCAGCTATCTCCATAAAATGATCATCTTCGGAATCCTGTTAAGCACCCTGCCCATTTTGTTAACGGGAATTGCCGCATTTATCTATTCATCAAACCAAACAGAGCTGCATCGTACGCAGGCTAACAGACAGTTGCTGGAACAAATGCAATCCAACGTAGAACACAAACTCGCTACAGTTAGTTATATGCTTGATCAGGCCGTTCGCTCTCCAGTAACCCTCCGCTCCCTGTCTGCTTCTTCTTCACTAGAAGGGAAAGGGCCTTTGCTTGCCGACAAACTACAGAGCGAATTTCAGAATATGAGGTCATGGGAACCTTTGCTGGATATTACTCTGGTGAATCAATCTCAGAATTGGCTTATTGATCATGCCGGATTATATCGTAATACGGATTTTCCACTGGCTCTTCCCATGAAGGAATTGATATCGGATACGTTAACCTCTGGATGGCAGCTCTCCCCTTCATCGGTGTTCAGTAATGACGAGCGCTCACCCGGTACAGGCTGTATTTATCATATTGCCCTTGCGAGATCTATTCCGAATCTGAATACGTCTTCCGATGCTGCCCTGATTGCCGGAATCCCTGCCTGTTCTTTGCAAAACACACTAGGAGAAGCGTCCTTAGGCAATGCTGCCTCAGGACTGATCATTTTGAATCGGGAACAACGTATCTTGGTGCATCCCGATCCTATATACATTGGACAACCGTTGTCTGCCATTGGATTACAGGATCGGGATACGGAAGCCAACATAACCAAACTATCACCCATCACATTTTCAACAGGCTTTGAAAAACGGGAAGTTAAGATCGCCGATACACATTATTCTCTGACGTATAGCCCTTCTACCTTAAAAGGATGGACTTATGTTCTAATCTCACCTACCAATATTCTGACACAAGAATATATCGATATCGGATTACACACCTTGTATATCAGTATCTGCTTACTTTTACTTTCATTATTACTCGCCTGGCTCGGCTCCAAGCGAATGCATGTCCCGATTCGTAAACTTTTAACCCAACTTGGTGACAACCACCTGTCCAAAGAAGGAAACACGGTAGCTCAGCAATCACCACCATTTTCTGATGAGTTCGAACAGATCAGAGCAGGGGTCTCACAATTATCTGCCTCTCACTCCCAATTAGAGAACACACTTAATGTGCATCTATTGCAGATTCGCAATCATTTTATGATGAATCTGTTCCAGGGTAAGATCCCTGTTCATACTCTTCATGACGCCCTGAATGAATATGGCTACACGCATCAGGTTCGGGAATGGCAACAAATTGCTGTTATTACACTACAGGCCGATCTCGTTAATCATACAAAATATAGAACTAGTGATCGTGATCTCTTATTATTCGCTATTCAAAATATATTGGAGGAAACAGTTGTGCATAACCAACAATTGCTTCCCATTGTGCTGGAACATACAGTAGTCACGGTGATTGGGAGCGTTGAACAGGATCAGTTTATTTTTTCACAGCAGCTATATGTATTAACAGACCAGTTACAACAACAGATGGATAAGATTCTAACTCTTCAAGTCAGTATAGGATTCAGCCAGCCGCACAGCTCTCTATATCACATCTCTCAAGCTTACACAGAAGCCATGGAAGCACTAAGGCATCGGATGAAGCTGGGAACAGGCATTATTTTTCAATATGAGAACATAGATCATTACGCTCCCACTTGGTCCATGACCTACCCGGAATCATTGGAATATTCATTGATCCAAGCTATTCAAAGTGCGGACGAAGTCCAGGCCTCTGCTCTTCTGCAACAACTGCTTGAAGTGATCTTTGCTATGGAGGTTACACCCGAGGAGTATGAGGTGGCTCTTACGAGGCTACTCACACATATTTTGCAAATGACTCAGGAATCCGGCATACGACTCGGACAGATCTCCCAAGGTCGTGGCTCGATGTTTCATGAACTTCATAGTTTGCAGTACGCTGCTGAAGTTGAAGATTGGTTTAACCATCAAGTCATCTTGCCCGTCATTCAGGTTTTTAAAGCAAGACAATATGCCCAGTATCAGTATATATCTGAGAAAATGATTGCCATGATTCATCAAGATTATGATAAGGATCTGACGCTTGAGGAATGCGCTGTTAAGCTTCACTACAATGCCAACTACTTAAGTAGTGTTTTCCGCAAAGAGACAGGCTGTGCATTTAGTGAATATCTGACCAAGTACCGATTTAATATCGCTAAAAAATGGCTGGACGAAAGTGATCTAACCGTTAAAGATATCGCAGCACGACTTCGGTACAACAATCCGCAAAACTTTATCCGATCATTCCGTAAATGGGAAGGAATCACCCCCGGCCAGTATCGGGAGCGTAAGCAGAAAGCAGAAGTATCGAACATCTCTAAATAAACGAGGTCTGGTTCATAGCGGTTGATGAATTAGTGGCTTAAAAAAAGAGGGAGCACATAACCTGCTCCCTTCACTTACATCTTCACTTCTGCAATCTTAACTTATATGTTTCAACCGTTCATCTTTTGGCACAGCGTTGTGATGCTTCCTAGTGCCATCTTAGACGTTAGACTACATTGTCTCCGTCTCAATTCCTGATTATCATTACTCGTGCCAAGCTTATGCGATTTATCGCTTATCCTTAGTGCGGACAGTTTTCATATTTGGCTGTTCAAGTTGAATTAGAATTTTACCAAATCTTGCTCCACGTGAGAAGTTCACCGTACTATCCCTGTACGTATCCCGAATGTACTTCTCAGCCAGTCTGAGAGAATCTTCATCCGATGGTAACTCATACGTATTAAGCCACTCTGGCAGCTTCTCAATAACCTCTTCCACCGGTATTTCAAATGAGTTAACTTCTCTCGTAATGATCATGGTGTATGAATAACCCTTCAAATACAGCAACTGTTGAATATATCCCATATCACCGGCCTTATATGAAGAAGTTACACCCAGTACATCCTTAAGTTCTTCCATTAGTGTGTGTTCCTTCTGTCCCGCCATAGTGCTTATATATACATACTTCCGGGCACAGTTGATCGCCATCTCAATCGTTTCCCAATCCGACATTGCTGGACACATGGATGCAAATGCAAAGTCATATTTCTTCTCCCAGCCTTTATCCTGAATAGAGATTTCCTCATATCGTTCGTTTACGATTTCGATTTTGGATTCCAGAGCTGAAGGTATCGTCTCTTTCATAAGGGAGACAAGTAACTCAGAAGGCTCAACTGCGGTTACACTTGCCCCCTTTTCCGCAAAAGGAATGGTAAATATGCCTGAGGCCGCTCCAATGTCCAAAATGGATAACCCTGCGAATTCCACACCCTGGTTTTCAATCCAGCCCATAATGCGTTCAGAACGCTGCTTTCCTTCTTCAGTGAAAGACTGTGCATGATAATCCCTGGCCCATCGCTCAAAAGCTTCTTCTATATTAATGGGGGCGCTTTTCTTCTTATATTTTGAACTTCTCGGACGATTCTTCCATGCCTCTTCCCATACAGAAAGATCAAATAACAGATCGGTATCCGATACATTTTTTCCATTAGTCACTCTACTTCAACTCCTTCATATTAAAGACTTTACTTATCTACAATATACTGAATATAATCATACGTCAATCTTTATTAACGTCCATCTTCTCTTACTCTAGATTTTCTTACTGCACATAAATCGTTTCATATAAAATAAAAATAGCCCTACACATTGCATAAGCAACATGTAGGGCTATTCAATATACCGGCGAGAGGACTCGAACCTCCACGGTTTCCCACTCGATTTTGAGTCGAGCGCGTCTGCCATTCCGCCACGCCGGCATATGCTGGAGGCGCCACCCAGATTCGAACTGGGGATAAAGCTTTTGCAGAGCTGTGCCTTACCACTTGGCTATGGCGCCATATTTTGGAGCGGACGACGGGAATCGAACCCGCGACCCTCGCCTTGGCAAGGCGATGCTCTACCGCTGAGCCACGTCCGCATAATGGCTGGGGATATAGGATTTGAACCTATGCATGACGGAGTCAAAGTCCGTTGCCTTACCGCTTGGCTAATCCCCAATAAAAAATGAAAAAACAAAGGGGCGATCGAGGGGAATTGAACCCCCGAATGCCGGATCCACAAACCGGTGCGTTAACCACTTCGCCACGACCGCCATAAAAGGTTAATTTCTAAAAAGTTAATTGGCAGGGGCAGCAGGAATTGAACCCACACCAACGGTTTTGGAGACCGTTGTTCTACCTTTAAACTATGCCCCTAAAAACTGGTGGAGGATGATGGATTCGAACCACCGAACCCGTACGGGAGCAGATTTACAGTCTGATGCGTTTGGCCACTTCGCTAATCCTCCAGGATTACATGGTGCCGGCGAGAGGACTTGAACCCCCAACCTACTGATTACAAGTCAGTTGCTCTACCAGTTGAGCTACACCGGCATATTAATTTGTTTTAAAAATGGTGGCTCGGGACGGAATCGAACCGCCGACACGAGGATTTTCAGTCCTCTGCTCTACCGACTGAGCTACCGAGCCATAATAAAGTCTAATCTTAATTCCTTACACTTTATATAGGGCATCAGTGCCATACAGCAGATGTAGTGAACAGTTTGCCTCATGTAAAGATTAAATGGCGGAACCGACGGGATTCGAACCCGCGATCTCCTGCGTGACAGGCAGGCATGTTAGGCCAACTACACCACGGTTCCAGATCACTTTCTCAAAGGAAAGTATAATTGCGGGGGCAGGATTTGAACCTGCGGCCTTCGGGTTATGAGCCCGACGAGCTACCGGGCTGCTCCACCCCGCGTCGTTATAAAGTTTATATGGTGGAGGCTGAGGGGATCGAACCCCCGACCCTCTGCTTGTAAGGCAGATGCTCTCCCAGCTGAGCTAAGCCTCCGAACAACACATTTATGATCATACCATAATCTTGTTGTAAAAATCAACTTCTTTTTTTGAAGTTATTATGACCCGTAGGGGATTCGAACCCCTGTTACCTCCGTGAAAGGGAGGTGTCTTAACCCCTTGACCAACGGGCCAAAATATTATGGCGGAGAGAGAGGGATTCGAACCCTCGAGACGCTTGTGACGCCTACACGATTTCCAATCGTGCTCCTTCGGCCAGCTCGGACACCTCTCCATATGGCTCCCCGAACAGGGCTCGAACCTGTGACAACTCGATTAACAGTCGAGTGCTCTACCAACTGAGCTATCAGGGAATATGCTTCAGAGATCGTTCTCTGAAAACTAGATTCGAAACGAAACATGCGAATTACAACTTGCTAATTGGATAAGCCCTCGACCGATTAGTACTGGTCAGCTCCATGCATTGCTGCACTTCCACCCCCAGCCTATCTACCTCGTCGTCTTCAAGGGGTCTTACATACTGGGAAATCTCATCTTGAGGGGGGCTTCACGCTTAGATGCTTTCAGCGTTTATCCCGTCCGTACATAGCTACCCAGCGGTGCTCCTGGCGGAACAACTGGTACACCAGCGGTACGTCCATCCCGGTCCTCTCGTACTAAGGACAGCTCCTCTCAAATTTCCTACGCCCACGACAGATAGGGACCGAACTGTCTCACGACGTTCTGAACCCAGCTCGCGTACCGCTTTAATGGGCGAACAGCCCAACCCTTGGGACCTACTTCAGCCCCAGGATGCGATGAGCCGACATCGAGGTGCCAAACCTCCCCGTCGATGTGGACTCTTGGGGGAGATAAGCCTGTTATCCCCAGGGTAGCTTTTATCCGTTGAGCGATGGCCCTTCCATGCGGTACCACCGGATCACTAAGCCCGACTTTCGTCCCTGCTCGACTTGTAGGTCTCGCAGTCAAGCTCCCTTATGCCTTTGCACTCTTCGAATGATTTCCAACCATTCTGAGGGAACCTTTGGGCGCCTCCGTTACTCTTTAGGAGGCGACCGCCCCAGTCAAACTGCCCACCTGACACTGTCCCCGCACCGGATTACGGTACCAGGTTAGAACCTAGATACGATCAGGGTGGTATCCCAACGTTGCCTCCACGCAAGCTGGCGCTCACGTTTCAAAGGCTCCCACCTATCCTGTACAGATCGTACCCAAATTCAATATCAAGCTGCAGTAAAGCTCCATGGGGTCTTTCCGTCTTGTCGCGGGTAACCTGCATCTTCACAGGTATTAAAATTTCACCGGATCTCTCGTTGAGACAGCGCCCAAGTCGTTACGCCATTCGTGCGGGTCAGAATTTACCTGACAAGGAATTTCGCTACCTTAGGACCGTTATAGTTACGGCCGCCGTTTACTGGGGCTTCGGTTCACAGCTTCGGATTGCTCCTAACCACTCCCCTTAACCTTCCAGCACCGGGCAGGCGTCAGCCCGTATACTTCGCCTTACGGCTTCGCACAGACCTGTGTTTTTGCTAAACAGTCGCTTGGGCCTTTTCACTGCGGCCCCCTCGTGCTATTCACACTACCGGGGCACCCCTTCTCCCGAAGTTACGGGGTCATTTTGCCGAGTTCCTTAACGAGAGTTCTTCCGCGCGCCTTAGAATACTCTTCTCGCCTACCTGTGTCGGTTTGCGGTACGGGCACCATCACCTGGCTAGAGGCTTTTCTTGGCAGTGTGAGATCATGACCTTCGCTACTACAATTTTCGCTCCCCATCACAGCTTAGCCTTACAATGTGCGGATTTGCCTACACATCAGCCTTACTGCTTAGACGGACATCCATCAGTCCGCGTCACTACCCTACTGCGTCCCCCCATTGCTCATAACGGCTTACGGTGGTACAGGAATTTCGACCTGTTGTCCTTCGACTACGCCTTTCGGCCTCGCCTTAGGTCCCGACTTACCCTGAGCGGACGAGCCTTCCTCAGGAACCCTTAGGCTTTCGGCGGATCAGATTCTCACTGATCTTTTCGTTACTCATACCGGCATTCTCACTTGTATAATGTCCAGCGCTCCTTACGGTACACCTTCAACCCTTATACAACGCTCCCCTACCCCTGATGCAAAGCATCAAGCCATAGCTTCGGTGGTGTGTTTAGCCCCGTTACATTTTCGGCGCAGAGTCACTCGACCAGTGAGCTATTACGCACTCTTTCAATGATGGCTGCTTCTAAGCCAACATCCTGGTTGTCTGTGCAACTCCACATCCTTTCCCACTTAACACACACTTGGGGACCTTAGCTGATGGTCTGGGCTGTTTCCCTTTTGACAATGGATCTTAGCACTCACTGTCTGACTCCCGGAAGTAAGTCTATGGCATTCGGAGTTTGACTGAGCTTGGTAACCCTTGCGGGCCCCGCACCCAATCAGTGCTCTACCTCCACGACTCTGTTTTCCGAGGCTAGCCCTAAAGCTATTTCGGGGAGAACCAGCTATCTCCGAGTTCGATTGGAATTTCTCCGCTACCCCCACCTCATCCCCGCATTTTTCAACATGCGTGGGTTCGGGCCTCCAGTGCGTGTTACCGCACCTTCACCCTGGACAGGGGTAGATCACCCGGTTTCGGGTCTACGTCCACGTACTACATCGCCCTATTCAGACTCGCTTTCGCTGCGGCTCCGGCTCTTCACCTTAACCTTGCACGGGAACGTAACTCGCCGGTTCATTCTACAAAAGGCACGCCATCACCCCTAAAACGGGCTCTGACTTTTTGTAAGCACACGGTTTCAGGTTCTATTTCACTCCCCTTCCGGGGTGCTTTTCACCTTTCCCTCACGGTACTGCTTCACTATCGGTCGCTAGGAAGTATTTAGCCTTGGCAGATGGTCCTGCCGGATTCATACGGGGTTTCACGTGCCCCGCACTACTCGGGATCCGTCTCGGAGGGAACCAACTTTCAACTACAGGGCTTTTACCTTCTTTGGCGGGCCTTTCCAGACCTCTTCGCTTAACCGGTTCCTTTGTAACTCCATGTGAGACGTCCCACAACCCCAAAGAGCAAGCTCTCTGGTTTGGGCTTCTCCGCGTTCGCTCGCCGCTACTGACGGAATCACTATTGTTTTCTCTTCCTCAGGGTACTTAGATGTTTCAGTTCCCCTGGTATGCCTCTGCACAACCTATGTATTCAGTTGTGAGTAACTGGAAATTACCCCAGCTGGGTTTCCCCATTCGGACACCCCCGGATCAAAGCTTGCTTACAGCTCCCCGAGGCAGTTTCGTTGTTCGCCACGTCCTTCATCGGCTCCTAGCGCCTAGGCATCCTCCGTGTGCTCTTAGTAGCTTAACCTCGTGCTCCGGTTTCGACTGCTCGCTTCCCTTGTTTTGCTTGCGCAAAGCCAAAAGTCGCTCCCATTCGATACCATCGTACGTGCAATCTACCGTTTTTATTGAAACTTGTTTAACACAAGTTCAGCTAAAAAGGAATGTTCTAATTCGCGTTTGTTTCGTTTCGATATCTAGTTTTCAAAGAACAAGCTCCATGCAAAAGCAAGCTGTTTGAGAGTTTGAGCTCTCAAAACCGAACAACGAGTGAGTGTTTTGTGCTCTTCATTTCATCCACACCGAAGTGACGGACCGAAATGAATTGCTGTCGCAGGTTCTAAGAACCTGCTTATTTGAATGTTTCCGTTGCAGGAGACGATTCTCCATAGAAAGGAGGTGATCCAGCCGCACCTTCCGATACGGCTACCTTGTTACGACTTCACCCCAATCATCTATCCCACCTTCGGCGGCTGGCTCCTTGCGGTTACCCCACCGACTTCGGGTGTTATAAACTCTCGTGGTGTGACGGGCGGTGTGTACAAGACCCGGGAACGTATTCACCGCGGCATGCTGATCCGCGATTACTAGCAATTCCGACTTCATGCAGGCGAGTTGCAGCCTGCAATCCGAACTGAGACCGGCTTTGTTGGGATTGGCTCCATCTCGCGATTTCGCAGCCCGTTGTACCGGCCATTGTAGTACGTGTGTAGCCCAGGTCATAAGGGGCATGATGATTTGACGTCATCCCCACCTTCCTCCGGTTTGTCACCGGCAGTCTATCTAGAGTGCCCATCCGAAATGCTGGCAACTAAATATAAGGGTTGCGCTCGTTGCGGGACTTAACCCAACATCTCACGACACGAGCTGACGACAACCATGCACCACCTGTCTCCTCTGTCCCGAAGGAAAGATACATCTCTGCATCGATCAGAGGGATGTCAAGACCTGGTAAGGTTCTTCGCGTTGCTTCGAATTAAACCACATACTCCACTGCTTGTGCGGGTCCCCGTCAATTCCTTTGAGTTTCAGTCTTGCGACCGTACTCCCCAGGCGGAGTGCTTAATGTGTTAACTTCGGCACCAAGGGTATCGAAACCCCTAACACCTAGCACTCATCGTTTACGGCGTGGACTACCAGGGTATCTAATCCTGTTTGCTCCCCACGCTTTCGCGCCTCAGCGTCAGTTACAGCCCAGAGAGTCGCCTTCGCCACTGGTGTTCCTCCACATATCTACGCATTTCACCGCTACACGTGGAATTCCACTCTCCTCTTCTGCACTCAAGTCACCCAGTTTCCAGTGCGATCCGGGGTTGAGCCCCGGGATTAAACACCAGACTTAAATGACCGCCTGCGCGCGCTTTACGCCCAATAATTCCGGACAACGCTTGCCCCCTACGTATTACCGCGGCTGCTGGCACGTAGTTAGCCGGGGCTTTCTTCTCAGGTACCGTCACCTTGAGAGCAGTTACTCTCCCAAGCGTTCTTCCCTGGCAACAGAGCTTTACGATCCGAAAACCTTCATCACTCACGCGGCATTGCTCCGTCAGGCTTTCGCCCATTGCGGAAGATTCCCTACTGCTGCCTCCCGTAGGAGTCTGGGCCGTGTCTCAGTCCCAGTGTGGCCGATCACCCTCTCAGGTCGGCTACGCATCGTCGCCTTGGTGAGCCGTTACCTCACCAACTAGCTAATGCGCCGCAGGCCCATCCCCAAGTGACAGATTGCTCCGTCTTTCCAGTTTCCTTCAGGCGAAGAAAACAATTATTCGGTATTAGCTACCGTTTCCGGTAGTTGTCCCAAACTTGAGGGCAGGTTGCCTACGTGTTACTCACCCGTCCGCCGCTAAGTATCAAGGAAGCAAGCTTCCTATCAACTCCGCTCGACTTGCATGTATTAGGCATGCCGCCAGCGTTCGTCCTGAGCCAGGATCAAACTCTCCAATAAAGTATTGAAAAGAGCGATAAGCTCATTTTGAATCTGACGAGATTAAAAATCTCATTTGTGCTCCAGTCGATTCAAGCCAAGGCTTGTTTCAAACTTTCGCGTTCATTCTGCAAGCAGAATGTTTACTCACTCGTTGTTCAGTTTTCAAAGATCAAACACGATTTGTTTCACTTCTTGTTTCACTTCTTTTTCGTCTCAACCAAGTTTCGGCGGCGACCTAAATAATGTAACACATTTCGTTTGTTTTCGTCAAGAACTTTTTTTTGATTTCTTTTTTTGAAGCTTTAGTTCTTCACTTTTCCTCTAAATAATTTATCGTTTGTTGGTGATAATCTCGTTTGAGGAACGAAATATAATGTATCATATATCGTGAATGAGAGTCAACATCTTTTTATAAATTATTAAACAAACAAAAAAGGAAGGTTTCCCCTCCCTTATGTGATCAATATAATGTCAGGCCTCTGGAGAAGGTTATGCCTCAATCCAATACCGAATTTCCCGGCCCTCTCCTCCGATTGATGGCCACCCTGCCGATTCTTTTACAATAGAACGAAAGACCAGCTTACGTATAACCAAAGGCAGATCTTCTCGAACAAATCTTAACTGCGGATGATGAACAAGTTCACTCATGCTCCACGGCTCCTTGCGACTTCTTAACACACGCAGCAGCAGTTCTGAGCATTCACTCATTTTGGACATTACGGAAAACTCACAGGCAAGCAGGACAAGCTCTACTCGCTGCTCTAGCGTCTCCGAGCTTACGGTAAGCTCTTGATATAGTTTCCATAAAGCGCGATCCAGATTCTGCACATGTGTCCAGACGGCATGATCCGGGTATATCCCCTGTTCAATCAATACAATTCTTGCCCAGTTCCCCAGAGCCTCTAATACATTGTAGTAGGCGTCTACAACATGACCTTCCTGAATATGACGTTTGGCCTCCACATACATTCTCAAGAAACTGGTGAATTCATGAAGTAGCTTCTGCTCACGCAATTCTGCCCCAAAGGTAGACAGTTCTTCTCGCAAATCACTTAAGGCGCTGTCCGCTTCCCAGATAATCTCACCTTCAATCAGACACTGGGTGAGATTATTATGATTCCCGGTTACTACACTACTCTTTAATTCATGACGGCTCGCATAGATCATCTGATAACGAAGATCACCATATCTGTAATGTCCCACCGCCGACTTCAATTGATCATCATTATGAACAACAAGTACTAATAATTCGAAATCTTGAATTAGGGAGCCGTGGAATCGCTCTCCCGGGTGGGAATAAGCGATAGCCCCAACTGCCCCTGTCTCTTCCGACTGTTCGGACAAAAAAGCAAGGTTCTTTAATTCCACGATTCCCTCCATACATTTCATGGCAGATAAGCGCCAAGTCAGTTATAATGTAATTCTACATCCAGACTGAAGTTTCCTTCTTTTCCAGGTCCAATACTACTCATACGATAGGAGCATTTTTCATGATTTTTAAATCAGCAAAAATTAATGCTTTTCGCACTTGGGGATTACTACTGACCATGCTAGGTATGGGCCTAATGATACTGGGAACAGCCGGGATTGTTTTCTGGGGACATGCAGGCAAGGTATTCGCAGCTGTAGGACTTGTCATCGGACTGATTGCCATGATGGCCAGTCTAGCCATTTATTTCTGGGCGGGTATGCTCTCCACCAGCGCAGTACAAGTCGACTGTCCGGAATGCGGGAAGTTAACCAAAATGCTTGGCAAAACGGATCGTTGTATGTTCTGTCATACCATTCTCACTCTGGACCCTAATAAGGCCAACATGACCAGTCAACAACTGAAAGCGCCTTCTACACAAGCTCCCCCCACCGATGGATAGCACGAATCAATCTCCAACCGCTAAATGTCTTTTACCTTAATTTCATTGAAGAACAAATAAAGGCCCGGTATGTTTACCGGACCTTTTTTGGACTTGGCTTATAAGTGAGCCCTTATTGCTGTTATCGATAGCTAAAATATGAAGTTAAGTTATAAGTTCTACGACCAATAAAACGCTAGACTGTACGTATGATGGTATCCAATGAGAAAATTTGAACTTAGTGAAAATAAATTGGAGCAAGCAGACCCTCTGAGTTCGAGTAAATTATTTCTGGTACCCGGCCTGCTTCAATACCTCCCATGCAGAAGCATTAGCAAAACTTCGATTCCATGCTGCTACTCCGCCCAGCTTCAGCGAAGCAATCAAATCCACACGCGCCTGAAGGGACACGGCATCTTCGATCCATATTTTCTTGGTAGCTCCGTCTTCCTTATATTCCACATAGTTCTGTCCACTTGCCTGATCCAGTTCAGGTTTGAGTTTCTTCTCTTGAATCAGCTCCACAATGGCATTCATGCCCACCGCTTTGGAAGACACTTTAACCTCACCCTGATCATTCGTCTCTTCCGTCCATATCCGGGTATAGAGCGGAACCGCCATGATCAACTTGTTAGAAGGGACTTCATCCTCCTCAAGTATGCGTCTCATGGAAGCCTCGGTCCAAGGCAGAGATGCTACCGAACCTGCCTTGGGACTGGCCGCCCAATGTTCATCATAAGCCATCACAATAACATAGTCTGCAAAAGAACCTAATGCACGGCGATCCAGAAAGGCAGACCACATCTCACTGTTTGATTTTGGTGTTACATCAATTGATAACATCAATCCATGTATACGAGCCATCGCCTTGATCTCGCGCACAAACTGCGTAATATTCGGCCCGTCATCGGTATACACGTTCTCAAAATCGATGTTGATACCATCCAGTTGATACGTCTGTGCATACTCTAACATCTGCTCAATAATATGAGTGCGTGTCTCGTAAGAAGCTACAGCTTCTTTTGTAACGTCCGGATCAAAGCTGTTATCCATGAGTCCCCATACTTCCATACCCGAACGGTGAGCCCAGTTCACATAAGCTTGGTTTCCCTTGCTTTTCACAGTGCCCTGTCCATCCGTAATATGAAACCATGTGGGGCTGACCACATTCACACCTGGCATTTTACCGATAGAGCCCACATCAGGCTGACGATTGTACACGGCTTCCCAAACCAGATTTACCGGTTTATTCTGCCACTTCTTCTCTGCTGCAGTCAGCGTATACTTGGGCAAGTCCACCTTCTTTTTCTCGGTGAGGAAAATATAATCATTATCTACATATCCGGCATATCCATTATCGAGTTGAACAAAACTCTGTTTATCACCCGTCTGCCATACACGTACCCGTGCATCCTTTTCCATGTTGGCAATGATTGGTGAGGATTCTCCACCACGTTTATATAACGGCACCGTTTTGTCGGCTTTGGATGATAACGTATCAATCTCTGCATACTGTATCATGTCTCCACCACGCATCAGTAGCACAGCACCTGTTACTGAATCTTCCTGTACGGTTATGCCATATACTTCTTTCAAAGGTTTGAGCGGAATATAGGCTTCTCCGTCCTTAACCTCAGGTTTAACTGTCATAGGATAATCTTTGTGATTAAGTTCTGCTTGTGTGCTTCCATCTTTCATATGAAGGACTCGCTGAGGAGAGGCAATAATGATATCTCCCGATTCTGATTCATAACGTATGCCTGCATCAATCGCTTCTTGCAGCACATCTACAGGCAACTTGAGCTGATCTCCTGTACCCAGAGCGTCTCCATCCATCAGTTGCCCATCTACAAAAATAGGCTGGCTTCTTCCTACCCAGTCGGGGTCTTCATGGATCTGGTTCAACCATACATTTGTTATAAGCCAGTAAGCCCCCCCAGCGATCAGACAAGCCCCGAGAAAACCGGGCCAAAATGAACGTCGCTTCTGACGTGTATATCTGCTTTTTCTACCCAAACGTCTACCTCCGTTAATTATGCTGATCATAAGGATGTGCGCATAAGTTGTTATAAAGATGAGCATTTTGCATAAATGCTAAAAAAAAACGTGAAGAATCCATACTGAATTCTGCACGTTAATATTGTAATTCAACTCTCTTAATCCCTGCAACTTTTGCAAACGCCATATACTTCCAATCGGTGACCGTGTACTTCGAATCCTGTACTAGACTCCGCCTGAAGCTCTACACTTTTGAGAGAAGGATAGCTGAAGTCTTCGATCTTGCCGCATTGATCACAGATAACATGATAATGATCCGTCACATTGGCATCGAAGCGACTTGAATTATCTCCGTATGTCAATTCCCGGACCATGCCAGCTTCCAGAAACATCTTCAAATTATTATATACCGTTGCCACGCTCATACTGGGAAATTGGGGTTCAAGGGCTCGGTAAATTTCATCGGCTGTCGGATGCCCCATGGATTCCATCAGATAGTTCAATATGGCATGACGCTGGGGTGTAATACGGACACCGGTCGTTTTCAGATGCTCCAACGCATGTTGGACACGTGTTGCCATAAAACCCACCGCCTTACCTTTCATTTTCTGGTGAAGAGTAAGTTACTGTCTCCTCGCTCAGAATTGATTCCCGGCCATTAAGAACGACAATCCATCTTTCATGCCTTGTAATCTTGCCAGTGTACATTTATTGTACGGCGATTACAAGTTTATTGTCAACGCGGCAGTCAAGGAACCTCTGTAGAATCCTCCTGGGAATTTGCTCCGTCTTCGGTTGTCTGTTCCAGATTCTCAGCCGTATCTTCAGAATCAGGTGTAACTGTTTCAGGCGTAGATACAGCCGGGTTACTCTGAATGGTGAGATCACTGTTGCCTTCAATTTTCACCCTGTACTCGCCCTCACCGAGCTGGCCTTCTATGGTTTTATTCTGTACTTTGAACGGCAGATCCGTACTTAGATCTCCATAACTGCTGGAACCCGCAAGACTGTAGTCTCCACGATCAGGAAGTAATACGTTAATGGCTCCCACCGCACTGTACACATCCCAGTCCCCTCCGACTTTGGTAGATACGATGTTAATACTGCCATTAAGTGATTGGGCTTTGATTCCCAGATTGGCTCCATCCAGCGTAATATTGCCGTTGCGTGTCTCTGCGATGAATTCACCAACGGAGTCCGCAATACTGATACTTCCCACTTGTGTAGCAAGATCTACATCGCCGGAAATACCGCGAGCCTTCATGTCTCCACGGTTACTGTCCAGATCGACATTACCTATGGCGTTGGCTACAATGACATCTCCGTTCAACGTTTTCCCGGAGATATCTCCAACAGCATTGGTAATCCGGATACGTCCGTTACCCGTTTCGGCCAGTATGGTACTAATGGCTTCCGGACGATTTAATAATATGGCTCCATTGGAAGTTCGAATATCCAGATTAAAACGACGATCATCCGGGATCGTTATGGTAAGATTCATACGCGGCTGCGTTTTTTCATTGTCTCCATACGTCTTGCCTGTAGTTTTGATATAAATCACTTTTGTACCATCGGCCTCTACAAAAGAGGCTGCTGCAACGGCCTTTGCCTGTACTTCCGTCGTCTGATCTACCCAGATCACCGTCCGTACTTCAATCTCATCCGTATCTCCGCGTTGTACCGAGATATCTCCGTTGACACCTTCAACCACCAGGTCTGACGTATCCATGCGAACAGGTACACGAATCGTGCCCTTATCCTCCATATATCCTGCCGCTTGACTGTAGTCCATGGATGCCGCTCCGAGATTTAGACTCACTCTATTCCATAAGTGCATGTAATGATCCTGCTCGGTGACGATAAATACGGAAGCTGCCAAAATCAGTGAGGTTAGAATGCCTTTGGCATCGGGTCTGAAACGTACTTTGATTTGCTCATCAGGATTGCTCGGGTTATCCGATTGCACCTTGTTTCTTCTGCGTGTCCACAGGAAGAGCACAATATATTCAACACCCAAAACAACGAGCAAAAATGGCCACCAGTCCACCATCTCATATACATAGTCCGTTCCCCACCGTTTATCCAAAATCAACAGCACACCGACCGCTATGATTAAGGCGGCAGCCGTATAGCGGCCAACCCGGACTTTACGGTTCATCACGTTCCCTCCTTGTATCGTTTCCACTACATTTTTTTCTTGTTCAACATCACCCAGAACTCACGACCAAACAGAAGCAAACCGCCTACGATCATGAGAACCGCAAATGAATATCCGCCGTACATGGCGAGAAGCTCTTGAAACCAACGTGGTTTGCGGAAAAACAGCACCATCAAAGATCCTCCCACAATCAGAAGTAATCCAAACGATATGCCTCTCTCCCAGACCATCATTGCATCTCGTGTAGAACGTTCATTGGTTATCGGCTTGTCCGAAGTTGCCTGGGTTACTGCTCTACGTCTGCGCATCATGACCCAATCTGCAGATTGCAACACATCATATACATTGTAAAAGTAAATAACCGGAATACACAAAGCCAGCAAGATGAGCAATGGCACATTGATCTGTATACCAATAGATGAGAAGTACAACACTGCTGACAGATCAAGCAAAACAAGCAGCATAAAGGTCAAACCCCTCATGTACAATCTCAGATAAATATGACCCAGACCAGGAATAATGGCACTCAGTAATCCAGCAATAAACTTGTGAGTCCGATTCCTGACCGGTTTGGCCTGGACTGAACGGGTCTTTTTGTTCAATTGACGTCTCCGTTTCATAACATACTCCTCTCTTCTGATCTGACCTTCCGCTCTTCATGCATTTGGTTAGATAGTACCCTAAAGAGCAAGGAGAGTAACTGGAAGAAATATGGATATGACCAAAAACCCTCCGGCACTACTGGCCTAGGGAGGGTTGTAATTCATTTATTCGATCGACACCTTGGTAACGTGTTCCCATTGTCTTAACTTGGATACCAAGCCTACCGTTTGGAAATCATGCGGTACCTGAACATGCAGCACAATCTCAATTTTTCGTTCAACTGACACCATCTCTGCATAAGCCAGGTCTTGTTCATTCACGGTAATTTTACGAATTTTGATCTTCTCCTGCTCCATACATGAAGACAGTTGTTCGAGAAAACCGGGTTCAGACAAGGTATGAAGTGTAACAACATGCAGTTTGTTCCCTCGCAGATACCTTAGCTCTAATTTGTTAAATACCCAGAGATTAAGCAATACCAGAACGGTTGATACAATAGAGGCAAAGAAGAACCCCGCACCTGCTGCAAGCCCAATGGCTGCAACAACCCAGATTGAAGCTGCTGTAGTCAATCCGGTAATGGATTTTCCCGTGAAGAGAATTGTCCCTGCTCCCAAGAATCCAACACCAGTAATTACAGCAGTAGCCAGACGCGCTGGATCAATCCTTACGTTTAATTCATTAGCAAAATCTTTAAAGCCATAAACAGATAACATCATAATCAGTGCAGAGCCAAGACATACCAGGATATGGGTACGCAAACCGGCAGCATGATTGGACCGTTCCCGCTCCAGGCCTACGAGCCCTCCAAGCAGCATAGCCAGCAATAATCGTAATAAAATGTGCCACTCATCAATGAACCAAGGATCGCCCAAAGTCGGTATTCCTCCTCAAGTTGTTAATATTATTAAAGTTTATTCTTGTGAAAAGTCGTTAATTCCACTCCAGGTGCAATCTGTGTGACTTCCACAGGCGTAAAACCAAATTTGGTGTACAGATTCACTGCGGGTTGATTCAGCGTTCCTGTGGAGACGATATAACGCGGAAGATCCGCATGCTGTTCCAACACATACGTCATCAAAGATGCCGCAATTCCCTTGCGAAAGTGATCCGGGTGCACCATCATTCGTGTAATGGTCAGTGTGTTCTCCTCTTCCTCCGCTACAGCGACAGCCCCGATAAGATCTCCGTCATCATGGATACAACCATAAAAACTCTCTCCACAATCCCGAAGTGTCTCCATCGTATCCATCAAAGGAGGAATCTCCTGAAATCCGATGATTTCAGCTTCCAATCGATAAGCTACATGTTGTAGTCTCCATAACTGTCCCAACGTCTCCAGATCACTCAGTGACAATGGTTGAATGTTCATATCCGTTCCCCCGTCCGAAATACATTTGTATCTATCAATACCAAAAAGAGGCTGTCACAGGGACGAGCCTCTTTCTGTCCGACCTCACCGGAAGGATTAGCGGTTCAGTACATCTGCAAGCAGTTGGTTGGCTAGAGCGGGATTCGCCTTGCCTTTACTTTCTTTCATAACCTGACCAACAAGGAAGCCAATGGCTTTTTGTTTACCAGCTTTATAGTCTTCCACGGATTGAGGATTATTCGCTACAACCTGCTCAACGATGGCAAGAATGGCGCCTTCATCACTAATCTGCACAAGACCCTTCTCTTCAACGATCTGCTGTGGAAGCTTGCCGCTCTCCAGCATTTCCTTGAATACCGTTTTGGCGATTTTGCTGTTAATGGTGCCCTTCTCCAGCAGTCCGATCATTTCACCCAAACCTTGACCTGTCAGTGGAACTTGAGTCACTTCAAGGTTGCTCGTATTCAAGTAACCCAGCAAGTCGCCCATGATCCAGTTGGATACGGACTTCGCATCCTGAGTGAATTTCAAGCTATCTTCGAAAAGATCAGCTATAGCCTTGGATGAAGTAATAACCTCTGCATCATAACTAGGTAATCCGTAATCAGCCGTGTAACGAGCCTTACGCTCGTCTGGAAGCTCAGGTATGGTAGCTCTGATGCGCTCTTTCCAGGCTTCATCGATATGAAGCTTCACCAGATCCGGGTCTGGGAAATAACGATAGTCATGCGCCTGTTCCTTACCACGCATCGACAGTGTTTTCCCTTGAGCTTCGTCCCAACGACGCGTCTCCTGAACCACCTCACCGCCATCATCCAGAATTTCAGCCTGACGATATTGTTCATATTCGAGACCACGCTGAACACCACGGAAAGAGTTCATGTTCTTCAGCTCAGCTCTTGTTCCCAGCTTCTCCTGTCCATGTGGACGCAAACTGATGTTGGCGTCACAACGCAGTGATCCTTCTTCCATCTTCACGTCCGACACATCACAGTACTGCATGATTGCACGCATTTTTTCAAGATACGCACGTGCCTCTTCCGGAGAAGAAATCTCAGGTTCGGATACAATCTCCACAAGTGGAGTACCGACACGGTTAAAGTCCACCAAAGACGCGTATCCGCCATCGATATGGGTAAGCTTCCCTGCATCTTCTTCCAAGTGAAGACGTGTAATGCCGATTCGTTTCGTTTCACCATTCACTTCGATATCAATCCAGCCATTCTCACCGATCGGTTGATCGAATTGCGAGATCTGATAGGCTTTGGGTGAATCGGGGTAAAAGTAGTTTTTACGGTCAAACTTGCTGACATCAGCAATCGTACAATTCAGGGCCATCGCTGCCTTCATGGCGTAGTCTACCGCCTGACGATTCAGTACAGGCAGTACACCCGGATGTCCGAGACAGACCGGGCAGGTATGCGTATTCGGCGGAGCTCCAAAAGCTGTGGAGCAGCCACAGAAAATTTTGGAGTTGGTATGCAACTCCACGTGGACTTCAAGTCCAACGACCGTTTCATATTTAGATGCGGACATTTCTATATTCCTCCGTTCCGGGCAGTCTACAGCTGCGGACGCTGCTTGTGGAATTCTGTATTTTGTTCAAACGCATGCGCTACACGCAATACGGTTGTTTCATCAAAGGCTTTACCGATAATCTGCAGGCCAACAGGCAATCCATCCGAGAATCCACATGGAATGCTAACAGCAGGTACACCAGCAAGGTTAACCGGAATAGTCAAAATATCGTTCAGATACATCGTAAGTGGATCATCTACCTGTGAACCCAGTTTGAACGCCGTAGTTGGCGCAGTTGGTCCGATAATCACATCATATTTGGCAAATACATTGTCGAAATCCTGTTTGATCAATGTACGTACCTTCTGTGCTTTCAGATAATAGGCATCATAGTAACCCGAGCTGAGTGCATACGTTCCGAGCATGATACGTCGTTTCACTTCCGGACCAAAGCCTTGACTGCGGGACTGATGGTACAGATCCAACAAGTTATCCGGATTGTCAGCACGCACGCCATAACGTACACCATCAAATCGAGCCAAGTTGGAAGAAGCCTCTGAAGATGCCAGCAGGTAATACGTAGCCACCGCATATTCGGTATGCGGAAGGGATACTTCTTCCCATGTTGCCCCGAGCCCTTCAAGAACTTTCAATGCAGACAAAACTGTCTCTTTCACTTGTGGATCTACGCCTTCACCGATGTATTCTTTCGGAACGGCAATGCGAAGCCCTTTAACATCACCTGTCAGTCCACTCAAATAATCCGGGATCTCTACTTTTGCAGATGTCGAATCTTTGGCGTCATAACCAGCAATGGCCTGCAATACATAAGCAGAATCTTCAACATTTTTCGTCAAAGGACCAATCTGATCCAGGGATGATGCAAATGCTACCAATCCAAAGCGGGAAACAAGTCCGTACGTCGGCTTCAATCCAACAACACCGCAATATGAAGCAGGCTGTCTGATGGAGCCACCTGTATCTGATCCAAGCGTGAAGTACGCTTCTCCCGCAGCCACAGCTGCTGCAGAACCACCGCTGGAACCTCCGGGAACACGATCAAGTGCCCATGGATTACGTACAGGGGAGAAACTTGAATTCTCATTGGAGCCGCCCATGGCAAATTCGTCCATGTTGAGTTTACCAATAGTTACGGTGTCCGCAGCTTTCAATTTCTCGACAACTGTCGCGTCATACACCGGGTCGAAATTACGAAGGAATTGGCTGCCGCACGTCGTGCGCAGTCCATTCGTAACGATGTTATCCTTAATACCTACAGGCAGACCAAAGAGCAAACCTTTCTCCTCGCCGCTAACCAGACGATCATCCAGTTGACGTGCCCGAGCGCGTGCTTGTTCTTCATCCAGTGCCAAATATGCCTTAACTTTATCATCATGCGCGCCAATGTTCTGATACGCCTGATCCACCAGATCGCTGACCGACAGCTCTTTGGCATGCAGCTTGTTATGTAACTCAGGCAAAGATTGTTCAAATAAACTCACAGTTTTTGTCCTCCTTCCGGTTATCCGTTATTCCATTACAGCAGGCACTTTAAACTGCCCGTCTTCTTCTTCCGGTGCATTGCGCATCACCTGTTCAATCGACAGGCTTTCTTTGGTCTCATCTTCACGCATAACATTGCTTACGTGCAGAACGTGAGTGGTGGGTTCGATGTCTTCTGTATCCAGCTCATTCAGCTTTTCTGCATATTTTAAAATCGCGTTCAGCTGACCTGTCAGGGTCTGTTCTTCTTCAGCAGTCAAGTTGAGCCGGGCCAGCTTGGCCACATGCTGAACGTCATTATTCGAAATACTCATTAGCGGATGCCTCCTTCATTCGTTCTGATTCCCGAAACGACCTGAAACGAATCGCTCGTTTAACGGGCTAAAGTCTCAAGATAACTTTTTTCATTATAGGTGAGATAGTTCGACAATTCAATGCAAATGACCTGACAGGCTTCCGGGAAGCTAAAATCAAACTTATAAAATAAAAAAGAGCCGGCATCAGCCGACTCTTAAAATTCTAAATCCATGCACGCAGATTAACCTGCTTTATAAAATCCGCCTGTGACATAACATCGTTCGCGGTTTCCTCTTCCTCTTCCACAGCTTGAAAATCTCCGTTCATCAGATGATGAAACAGCTTCTCATTGTGTGTCGCAAGGGCGTAATCTATCAACGCTTCTCGCTCGACCCGCTCAGCTTCCTGCTTCAGCAGAACCTCTTCCAGATCGACGTCGCCGGATGGAACAAAAAAGTTCCGGTTTACCTGCGGCACTCGAAGCACGTAATCGAACGCATTGTCCGGATTCCGGTCATAAGCGATGATGAAACCATATTCCCCCACAGGAAGATTCTGCTCAAACGCATCCGCGACGATGACAACCTTCTCTCCTAATCGCAGCATCGTCTAACCTCCTGGTAGTCTATCATTAATATTTATTTGTATAGTCTACTAGAAAAGAATAACGATGTCTAGGAATACTAGAATTAAACAACATATTTGTGCAAAATCTTTTTTCCATTTTTAAAATGATGTTATTTCGGATTCCGTTCACCTGGCTTGCGCTGTGATCGAATAACGACAAACCAATATATTATGAGCGGCGTGGGAAATCCTGTGATGCCCCATAATCCCCATAACCAAGGGAAACGTCCACGTCTGCGTGCGTCCTGAAAGATCCATGTGCCCTGAACCAGAAGAAAAATGCCAAGCAATGTAATCCACAGTGGAGAAATCTCATCCAACGAATAATGCATTTTATTCATGACGAACCTCCTTCCGGCGCCGTCCGGCCCAGATCACAGCCAAAATCACCGCAACAGCTGTACCAAGAGCCTGGATTCCCAGATATAGAGCTGGAGCAGATACGAAAAATAATGCCCCAAAGGTAATGGCAAACAGTCCAACCAACCAGAAACATATCATCTCGATCCAATTGGCTCGACGTCTAATCTGTCTCCGTTCCCTGACTTGGGCTTCAAGTGCACCCAAAGAAGGAATACTTGTCGGTTCAAATGCATCATCCAGCACTTTCATGTGTTGCTGCAATCGTTCCACAACTTCTTGTTCTTGTGCATCATCTGATCTGCTCATCCTTATTCCAGCTCCTTTCTTAACTGACGGAGACCATAAGCTGTGCGTGACTTCACCGTTCCCGCAGGAATACCCAGCATTTCCCCGATCTCGTCATACCCGTATCCATAATAATGCTTCAGTAGCACTGCAACACGATGTTCGGGTGTCAGTCTTGTCATCGCATCCATGACATCTGTCCATTCTTCATTCCGAGTCTCAAGCTGCCAGCGGAATCGACGTACAGCCTGATCCCGGATGAGAGTAAGCCAGTTCTGTTCTCTCTTCTTACGTCTTGTCTTATCGATATAGATGCGGGTCGCAATGGTGATCATCCATGATGAAAAGGCAGACGTGCCATCATATCGATGGATATTTTCCATACAACGAATCATCGTATCCTGCACCGTCTCTTCTGCGAGGTTAGCGTCCATTGTCACTTTCACAAGATACTTATACACAAACGTGTAGTGACGTTGCAACAACGCTGCAAGTGCGCTATCGTCTCCCGATACTGCTCTGCGTACCTCTTCCAGCTCAGCTGCCTTTATCATGAAATCACCTGCTTCCCGTTCAATCTGGAGTTAATACGACAGGCTCTGCAGAAACGTTCAATGGAATCAAAAAAAATTAAAACCCGACAATTTCCCGGGCAATCAGACTTGATTCCGGTAATCTTGCAGCTTGTCGAACCACGGTTGGTTGCGGGCTCCGTTTCTTAAAACACGGCTTGCCCATATATTCTGCTGAGACTTCACCACTTCATTGGTCACGCCAGGGTTATGTATTAAAGCTCGCTCAGTACCTGTTTCTCTTTTCCCACTTTCCAATATGCGACGGTTTTCTTCAATGATCGGATACTCGACACGCTGTCCCAACGGAATAACTCTTGTTTTCTCCACTTTGATATCCCCCACTCTCATGATCTACTATTTTTTAAAATTTATTATTTCTAAATCAATCTGTACTTGCTGCTAACTTGCTATTGGTCTAAAACTGGCTTGTGATGAAGCGCATCTTGCATCTCTATGTAGCGTAAAAGAGGCTGATTTCGCGATAAAAAGGGGCTTAAAACAAAAAAAGAACGCAAACCGGGTATAGACCACAGTCTGCGTGCTTCGCGAGGTTGGGTGTTTCTTGGTAATGCTTCAGTTAGATGATGCCTTAACGCTTGTAACAACTAATTGCTATTCTAATGAAAAAGTTGTCACTTGTCCAGACTTTCTTCACATATCATGTCGGATTATCTTGCGGACACGTAAGGATTGTTCTGTTTCTCATAACCAATGGTCGTTTTGGGACCATGACCTGGATATACTTTAACCTCATCAGCAAAGGTGTAAAGCTTGTTCTGGATTGAATCAATCAGATCCCGTTCACGCCCTCCTGTCAGGTCCGTTCTGCCCACACCCATGCGGAACAGCACATCACCCGCAAACAGGTCGTTATCACAAAGCAAACTTACACTGCCTGGGGAATGTCCAGGTGTATGGAACACTTTAAACGTATGACCAATCAGATTCAGCTTCTGCCCTTCGTCCATGGCATATTCAGCAGGATCTGTCGAAAGCGGTGGTGTCGCCTGCGGCCAATTCAAAGATCCATTTAATTTCGGGGTGGTGAGCCAGTCGCTCTCCAAGTCATGAAGATAGACGGGACATCCCTTCAATTTACGGATCTCATCTACCCCGCCCATATGATCAAAGTGAGCATGAGTGAGGAGAATGGCTTCAATCTCCAAGTCTTGGATCGCCTTAAGCAGCGGCCCTGGATTCATGCCTGGGTCGATAATGACGGCTTTGCCCGGATCATCTCCTTGTAGGAGATACGCATTGGTCTGAAGCGGGCCTAATGAAAACGTACGAATGTTAAGCATATCGGCTTAGTAACCCGAAATCAGTTCACGCAGCTCACGGATAATGGCTGCATGTGACTCCGTTCCTTCCCCATAACGTTTACCAATCTCTTGACGCGCCACAGCCAAATTTTCTTGATAATCTGCTGCTTCACGATCCGGATTAAGGCGTTTGAATTCAATCATGACTTCCTGTACATGCTGCGGACGAGGTCCCCACTGACCTAACACATGACCACCTGTATCTGCAAAAATAACGACTGGCACAGAACGGCCACCCATCGTCAGGAACTCATCCATCACTTCGGGATGGTTCTCCATAATCAGAACTTCAGTTGGGATTCCTGAGATTTCAAGCGCCTGGAACACAACCGGAATATTACGGACAACATCCCCGCACCAGTCAGCAGCCAGAATTAACACACGCAGATCATCGCGATGGTTCAGGCTCTCAAAGAACTCACGATCCTCTTCGTTCGACCAAGTAAAGCTATCATAATTGGCCTGGAATTCACTTTGGTTCTTGGTCATACTCTCGATAAAATCTTTCGGTGGCAGACCTTTACCGAATTTGTGAGACAAGTTGGGTTTACCCATGACTAGACACTTCCTTTCTTTTTACGAACATTCATCCATTTAATAAGTACATAAACGATCATAAGGGCGAGAGCGACAAGCAAAATAGGCATAACATATGGTGCCGCTTTCTCATCAATATGCTTCCATTGATCTCCAAGAATCATCCCTAAATATATAAACAATGCAGTCCAAGGTATAACAGCGAGTGTAGTAAGCAAGATGAATTTGCCTGTGTGCATTTTCGTGATGCCAGCCGGGATGGAGATTGCATGTCTTACCACCGGAACAAAACGCGCTGTGAAAATGACACCTGTACCATACTTGCGGAACCACTCCTCGGAATGGTCGATGTGTTTTTTCTGGATGAGTATGTATTTACCGTAGCGTTCAAGTACAGGTCTGCCGCCATAACGGCCAATCCAGTAAATAAATAACTGGGCAATCACACCGCCCACCGTACCAAAAATCATAGCACCGAAGAAGTTGATATTACCTTGTGAAACGAGAAAACCTCCATACGCCAGCACAATTTCGCTTGGGATAACTTCCAACATTAATCCAAGCATGATTCCAAAGTACCCAAGACTTTGAATCCAATCGAACAATTGGCCAACAAGGTTATGAATAAAGTCCATCTCAACCCTCTTTCTCCATCCTGATTGGCGGTGCCCCTCCGCACCATGGATGTTCGTCCCTATTTTATCACAGGGCTGTGGACGTTGCTACATCACGAGGTTAGGATAGTGTCCCGTTTGCAGCAGTCCGCATATGGTATGGGGAGAGGAGCGTGAAAAGATGTCACACAAGTCAATACCCGGTTCTCCGCCGGTCAAACATACGCAATCCGGTCAAAACCTTCCTTCCGCCAGAGGAATTCGCAGGGCATGCAGCAAGGAATTGTACCGGACAGCCAAAAGACTAAAAGTATATGTCTCTCCCGAACGGATGAAGCAGGCAGAAGAATATTATTACGGTAAGGTGATCACAAATCTGCTCTGGATTGGGGAGAATCGCGACAACCGCAAGAAATTATGTGAGTGGTGGAACACGGATGTCAGTGCAGAGATCGCAGCGATGTGGGAAGTAGATGTTGAACCATTAAAAGATGCGTTTCAGCACGCATTTGGCGGTTATCGTCTGTAGATTATGGAGGAATGAGGCAGATAGCTGTGTCTTCAAACCTACTGAAAGACGCAGTAAAGCTGAAGCGAATCTGAACATGTTAGGAACGGGTGAGGGCACGGGCACTGTGTCCTTAAAGTGTGATGTTAATGCCTCCTTCACGTACGAGCAAGCGATAGAGACAACATAAATGCGAATTGCTCACTTATGATGTAAAGCTTCACTTCAGGTGGAATTCAGGGTTGTCCTCTGGCTTGCGGATCGAGCAGAGCATGAAGCCGACCTCCACAGGGAGCATGAATATAAGCTGAGAGTATGAACATAAACACCGAGTAATTTTTCATGCTCAAGCCCACGAGTGGTAACGAATCTGAGGTGTCTTATTCAAGGATTTGAAGCATTTTTAGAAATCTAAGGAATCTGAGACACGTTATCTCGGGATTTTTGGCCTTTTATAACGTTTTTGTTAGGGAGTTTCGGGAAATAACGTGTCTGATGTTCCTTACAATTTAAAAGGAGGAGCTAGAGGCCAAATAAGACGTCCTGTGTTCCTTAGAAAATCGCATACCCATCCGCGAGGAGTAGCCAGCTTGGACTTCCAGACTTTTTAGACGCTGACATCCATCATCATTTCGCTTGGGTTAGCGTCAAGATCCAGCAGCGATTCAAGGGCTCCGCTTGGTCAACTCTGGAGTAAACGGAGGAGAATAAGCCGAAGCAAGCCTGCGCAGGTTCTCTCCATAGCCTGGAGCATGTTCTTCCAGTACAAAACGACGATCATTGCGAACATTTCCTGCTTCCACTTCCTCAGCCAACAGTTGATACCGTTCATACATCTGGACACCAGCGACGGCAGTCTGTCGGGCTCGATCCGTGAGTCCTGCCTTCCATTCCCGCCTCGCTGCCTGCTCCATCCAATACAAAGCCACGGATTGGCCATTGCCTTCATACCGATTCAATGCGATCGCTTGTTCAAAATATTCTCCAGCTTGCTGTCCTTCGTCGAATTGGGCTGCCAATCGTCCCAGTTCGATGTAAATCTGAGGGTGCATCGGGGAATGGGACAAGCTGTTCAAAAGGAGTGATTCTGCTTCTCGTACCGGGAGCGTTCGTGCAAAGGATATCACGATATCCGCTCGATTCGGGTTAGACTGAAGAGCAGCCATAAGATGCACCTTCTGTGCTGGAGTGCCATCCGGTTCAGACATCGCCTGACGGTACTGCACTTCTGCTACGGCATATCGGGAGGTCAGCCAGACTGTTCCACCAATCCAGAAAAGGATGATCATCACTGTGGATACCCTTATTAGCCGAGCAGTTACTCGCTGAAAAATATGAAAGAAGGAACGCATTGAGACAGCTGATGGGTGGGATTGGGTTGGTAAATATCGCAAGAAAAGAGATCTGGATTTAGATCTCAATTTAGATCCCGATTTGGATCTGATAGGAGTGTATTCTACAGTTACGCCGGATCGTTGGACTCCCTCTGTTTCCGTCTTCAATGCAGTTGCCCAAGCACCGAGCCAGATGAAGAGCATCCAAAATAGTGTAAAGCTCCAGTCAAAGTCCATCGCCCCATGCATGCCAAAAATAAGCACGGATGGCATGAGCTGCGGTGCAAAATAAAAGATGCTTCGCAGTGTGAGGAGAAACCACCCTGCGACAAGCACGATGCCGATCATGCCCGTGTCCAGGGCGAGATCGAGCAGGCCGTTGTGGACCTCGCCTCCGACATAAGGCGAGGATTGAATGGCGCGGAACATGTTGCGCCATGTATCCCCACCGTGGCCGAGCCATGCGGCCTCGGTCCATAGCTGGAGGGCGTCCCGCCACATCTGTAGGCGGGACACCCCAGTGCCGACACCCGCCGCGAGGCGATCGGCGGTGGAGGCCACGGCCATCAGTGCGGAGGCGGCTCCCGCCAGCACGATGGCCGTCAGGGCAGCGGCGCGCGGAGCCTTGGCGGCGCTGCCCTGACGGCACAGCAGCAGCGTGCCGAGCAGCGCAGCTGCCCATGCCCCGGCCAGTGCCAGCAGGCCGGGCATGGGTGCAGGCGCCAGCTGGGCAGCAGCCAGCTGGCGGTACAGCCAGGCCGCGCACGCCAGTGGCGCGGCCATGGCCAGCAACAGCGGCAGGCGGGCACCGCGCCGCTGCAAAGCAAAGGCGACGACCGCAGCGCAGCCGGTCGCCAGCCAAGCGCCGCGCGACTCGCTCAGCAGGAGCGCGGCTTGCGCGGGCATGAGCGGCAGCACTGCCGCGATGAGTCGCCCGACCGGCACAGGCCGGGCTATGACTCGCGCGGCGGCTGTCAGCCGCTCCAATGTGTACATGCCAGCAATGGCACCGTACGCATTAGGGTACTGCAATAATCCGCCGAGCCTTGCTCCGGCGGAGCTGATCTCGGGGTCAGCAGTCCGCATCACCCCGAAGGGCAGCGGCAATATCCCGCACACGGCAAGGATGCCGCTTAGCACAAGCAAGCCGCCTGCCATCTGCCAACCGCAGGCTAACCAACGCGCACCATCCGTGCGCGCAGCCAGTATTGCAGTGAGCAGAGTAAACATCGCAAGCAGGCTCCATCGCAGCATCTCATCCATGCTGCCCTGTTTACTCACCGAGCCTACCCATGCATGTAGCCCAAACCAGGTCATCATCCCCAGCGGCCATAATACCCGCCACATTCCTGGAAATCGAAAAATTTTCTCAACGATTCGTTCGAGTCTCCCCCGACCCTGTCCCAATGACATGGGTATTCGTTCACTCGCCTTCTGTGGACGAATACCTACAAGGAAAAGCAAAAACATAATCAATATGCTTCCTCCTGCGATCAAAAGGACAGGGTACAGATCCGCTGAATAGTACAGCCCTCGACTCAGACATCCTGCAAGCAGCAAGACAATGGAGAGTATGCCTACCCCAACAGTCCAACCCCATCCTGAATAACGTTTACACCTCAAACTTTGAGAAAAACTCCCTGACGCATCGGTCTGAATAGCTCCATTTGAATTATTTTTATCCTCTTTTTTATACGTATCATCTTTGTTATATGTATCTTCCCTATTATATGTACTGTCTTTACTACCCTTACTGTCCCCATTACATAAGTCCCTGTTATCTACATATTCTGTACCATTTGCGTGGTGAGACCGTTCAAACGCCTGTTCCATCATTTCCTCATTCGCCGCATACCCTCGTCTATACCTTACAACTCCCTTATGCATTGTCCTATTCTTCATCCTTATACACCCTCCTTCCTTCCACCGCTCCATATGCATAACAAAAAGACAGAAGATCCCGATAACGGGTCCTTCTGTCTGATATACATCTGACAGTTATGATGTTGCTTGCTACGCAGTATGTGCATTGAATATCATTTTACATTCAGGGACCCTAGTTGCAGTATGTCCCTGGATTGGCGTTGGCACACTCAGCAAAGGTCGCAATTTGCGGAATCTTGAACGGTTTCTTTGCTTGATTTCCCACCGGCCTGCTTGCCATCGCCAGGAAGCAAATCTGCACAAGCCCGCTCCAAATAGGGATCGGCATGAATGAAATCACGGAAAGCCGTATATTCATTCCACATCTCCGTCACTTCGCCGGCCTGACCGCGAACAGCACGAATCAATAAGTTTTTAGGCGTATTCTCCATATCGATGAATTCAAGCAATTGTGTCTTGTATCCCATCAGATCAAGCAACTTGGCACGAATCCCATCCGTAGCCAGTGCGGAAAAACGTTCTTTGAGAATACCATGGGACAACAACGGATTCATCACGGAAGCCTCTACTTGATCAAACAGTTCATGCTGACAGCAAGGAACAGACAGAATAACAGAAGCCCCCCAACGAACTGCCTTCTCCAAAGCAGCATCGGTAGCTGTGTCACAGGCATGCAGCGTGACAACCATATCCACTTCATTCAATTCATCGTAGTCCGCGATGTCTCCAACCAGAAACTTCAGATCGCCATAATGCAATCGATTAGCCAGATCATTACAGTGTTCAATTACATCTGCCTTCAAGTCCAACCCAATAATCTTGAGTGAACGACGTTGTTGTACAGACAGATAATGATATAACGCAAATGTCAGATAAGACTTGCCGCAACCAAAATCAACGATGGTCAGTGGACGTCCTTCCGGCAGATGCGGAATGACATCCTGCACCATTTCGAGGAAACGGTTGATCTGTCTGAACTTGTCATACTTACGAGCCAGCACACGACCTTCTTCGTTCATAATACCAAGTTCAACGAGGAACGATACGGGTACGCCCTCTTCCAACACATATTGCTTCTTGCGATTATGCGACAGATCCACCGCAGTTTTGGAAGCAGATTTGGTCAGAATGGATACTTTATATTTTTTGCTGATCAAAATTTGATAGTCTGCCTCGGTCGTACAGAGCAGCCCTTGACGAAACGTCTCTTCGCATAACAAAGTCATGCGCTCTGCCGCTTCAGCCGGAGTCAAATTCTCGTGCAGCACTTTGTTGTTATAATGGAATGCAAATTGATAATGCAGCTGATTCTTCAGTGTCACCGGCTTGACTTGCACTTTGGTATACGAGACATTGTCCCGTCTGCGCAGCTGGCTCCAGGTCGCTGTAATCAGCGAATTCTGTTCAAAGATGTCTTGTATAAGCTTTCGCAATGAATCCACGGGGTACATCTCACTTTCGATTTGGTTTGGTCAACCGTTACCATACCACAATTCCGTTCCCTCTCCAAGTAAAGGCATGTAACAGGCCTTGATCCAATCCATATTTTACGAGTTCATCTCTTGACGACTTAGTTCAGCTAGTCCCTCTTCAACTTCGTTCCGTGGCAGACCGCCCTGCTCCAGTTGTTCATCCGTGAGTGGGCTCAACCTTTCATAGAACGCCTGTACATCATCTCGGTAGCTCACAGGGAATTCAGCACCAAGCTGTAGCAGCCTGTACCAACTGTTCTCTGCCTGGTCATAACGCCCTTGTTGTTCACGATAAAGGGCAAGCTGTCTTTCGGTTCGAGCAGGGAGTTCATATTCTTTCGTAAGCCCCAACACACCCTCAACCCGTTCCGGTGCGTCCAACAACTTGGGATTAGCGCCATGATTCAATGCATACAGGTAAAAATGAAGTGATCTCATCAATCGAATGACAGCCTCATCCTCTGCGTCCATTCTCTCCTGATCATCTATGCCTTCCACTTTGGCCTTCTCTTGATAGATGTAAGCCTCTTCTTCAATCAGCCTCGCGGCTTGCTGCAGATTGTCTACCTCAATCATTCCGCGAAAACGGAACATTTCAATAACATCCTCTGCTGGCAATGAGTTCAGTAGAGATAAGTTCAACCCAAACTGCCTGCGCATCAACTCATCCAGTTCAGACAATGCCTCGGTATGCTTACGTTGCTGTTTGAGCGTGAAAACTTTGCCTATTGCTTCAGTCATTTCCTCCATCATGCGGAGCAGATAATCTTTTCTGAACATGCTGTATGCCCCCTCATCTTTCGACCCTATACATCCAATCATTCTCATATCGTTCCTTTATATTTATTTTAATTCATGCCATGACAAAAAGCCAAAAACAAGACACACGTGTCTTTGCTCTGGACATGAACACACCAAGCCCCTGCCTATCCCAAAGGGACGTGGCAGGGGCTTGGTTGAAATGGAACTGGTTACTCATCCTCCACAAGAGGTTGAATCATCCAGAAACCAAACTATATTCTAATAAAATCAACATAAATCACTTCATCAATTACTTCGATAATCCAGCCATAAATTGTTTAATGACCTGAATTAACTCTTCAGGAGCTTCGTACATGCTCATATGACCTGCACCCGCAATCACGGCTTGCACAATATGTGGCTTGTCACTTGTAAATGTACGTTCTGGCGGGATAACAGCATCCTTCTCTCCCGCTACCAGCAATACAGGTAAAGGTGTAGCCGATAACACATCGCGGCGATCCGGGCGTTCTCGCATAGCAAGTGCAGCACCAACCGCACCTTGAGGAGCAGTCTGGTAACCAATTTCCTTCACACGTGTTACATGCTTAGATAGCGATTCCACATGTTCCGGTGCAAACAGTCCGGGAACCAGTCCATCTACAAAATTTACGATACCTTCGGTCTGAATGGTGGATACAGCGCGCAGGCGTTTTTCCTTGGCTTCTTCACTGTCCGGATAGGCTGTCGAATGAATCAGACCAAATGCATTCAAACGCTCCGGGTGACGTTGTGCAATCGAGAGCGCAATATATCCTCCCATCGAGTGTCCCAAAAGGACCGCTTTTTCCACATTCAACTCATCCATCAACTGTAATACATCGTTGCCCATCTGTTCGATGGTATAACTTCCTACAGGTGCATCTGTTTTTCCGTGTCCACGCAGATCAGGTACGATACAGCGATAGCTGCGTGCCAGTTCAGGTACGACCTCATCCCAATACGCTGAACTGCCACAGTATCCGTGGAGCAAAATGAGTGCTTCTCCCTTACCTTGTTCGGCATAACAAATCGTCGTTCCATCACACATCACTTTTTCCATATGAATCCCTCTCTCTGCGCGAATTAAATAATTCAGGTTGTATATTATTAAGCCTACATATCATGAATGAAACGTTTGTCTCCATTTCCATGCTTTAATTGCGGCGTCTGCAATCGTTCGGGACATCCCCATGACCAAGTGAAGCGAGGTCATCTGCAAAATGGAATAGGGCCTTGGTCCATTCGCATTAACCACAGCTGCTACACTGTATTGTCCAACAGGGGGTAGCTTGCCTCCGACCGATTGGGCCGGAATGAGTGGGTTATTCGAGAGATAGTATGTACCTACCGCCTGCTTTGGACCCAGACATGCATCAATTGCTATGATGGCATGGTGTGCAGGAATAAGTGCCAATTTCTTTTCCAGCGTATCTGCATCACAAGGGGAAGACAGCGTGCCAATCACGTTCTCCATTCCGCTCTCTTGCAGTAAACTTCCTGTCAGTGGACCCAGAGCATCCCCGGTGGAACGATCAGTACCAATGCAGACAAACGTGATTTCAGCTGGAGAATGAAGTTGAACGATGTTTTTGAAAAATAAGATCAAATTCTCTGCAGGCACGCCTTTGCGGACTTCCCTTCCTTGATGGCGAACCATTTCTCGCTTATACGCTGCCAAGCTGTATTCCCTCCAGTGCACTCAGGTTTCCGTTAAATCCTGTTGTTGTATCCATCATTGTAACCGATGCTTGGTTTCCTCGCAAAAGCATTAGCCTGAGCGCTTCCAATCATGATACAATAACAAGAGTTTCCGATACGGAAGGGATGAACTTAACGATGGATTTAACACAAGCAACAGCAGCCAATATGGAATATATGATTGAAGCGATCAAAACCAAACTTCGTATGGCAAGCGGTGCCGCCATGCAAGCTTCTTCATTCCCACTTGAGAAATATGAAGATCTGTTTGACCTGTATGAAATGATTTTGAGCAAGGAACATCTCAGTATCTCTGAAGTGGAAGCTGTCGCTTCGGAACTGGGTAATCTTCGTAAATCCTAAGCAAAAAAGGACCTGTTTTCCACATCACCGTGGGAACAGGTCCTTTTTCACATGTTTATATTTCCAGACTATCTTTTAAGGAATACATCCCATCCTTAAGGCAGGTCAACCAAAACAAATTCGGCAGGTTCACTGTCTGTGCTCGTGATTTGCAGATCACAGCATTTGCGAATTCGTGCGGCATCCCCCGGCTTGAGGTTGAAGTTACCATCCGAACAATGAATCTCTACATGTCCACTGATCAGGAAAAGATGTGTCCGTCGATCTTCGTGTTGCGGGTACATCAACTTTTTCCCGGACTCCAAATGGGAGAGGTAACAGGTTACATCCTGGGAAATAGGCAATGCGCCTTCACTTCCCTCGCCCCCTTGCCCGGATACAATCGGACATAGACGATTCAAATACTCCTGCGGCTCTATTCTCCGATTCGTATAGGAAGGTTTCAGCATACGCTCCGATGGCAAAAACCACATCTGTAGGAAACGTACCGGTTCATCCGCTGACGGATTGGTCTCGGAGTGTTCCACTCCTGTCCCCGCACTCATCACCTGGACCGTACCCGGTTCAAGCAATTGTTCTGTTCCCATACTATCCGTATGTTTGAGTGTACCTGATATGACATAACTGACAAGTTCAAGATCATGATGTGGATGTTTCTTAAAGCCTTCTTGCGGCATCAGCGTGTTTTCATTATGAGCCAACAGACAGCCAAAATGGGCGTTGCTTGGATCATCATAATCCGCAAAGGAAAAGCTGAATTCACTGTGTATCCAACCTCGATCCGACGTGTGCCTTTCTTCCGATGTCACCACTTTAATCATGTTCATCCACCTCCAAGGGTTTAGAGCTGCCACATTACCGCGGCAGTCCATGCGTGTATATGAATTGTATAGATGAATACCAGTTGGTATGTCATCTTTACCCGGGGGCCGGCAACTCTAATCACGCCCCTTCTTAAGGTTATACGCTATCTTCAAGTGAGTGGAGAATGAACTCACTATCTGCATGACCTACAAGGGTACCCGCATCATTTCGGATGTCCGAAGGGAACACTTCAGCCAATCGTGCAATGGTTCTCTCATTGGAATAACCAATCTGTCTCAGGATGGATTGGGTAATGAAGGCCCACTCTTCCTCGGAACCATCAAGCACCTTGAAGGTGATTCCCAGTCTTTCTTTTTTCAGACCAAAACCGAATACCCCCTTGAATCCACCCTTCGCTACAATGTTATCGTCTTCCAGCAGCACTGAATCTACACGCTCCGTGCCACCAACCATCAACGGATGTTCATTCATAGCTGATGTTATGGTCTCTACAGCTGTTCTTGTGGAAGGATCAGCGATAAGATCCGGACAAGCGAGCTTCAGATAAGCGTTCGACAATGCCGACAACGGCAAAGAAAATACCGGAAAGCCGCAGCCATCCGTCCCAAGCTCAATCTCTTTTTCCTCAATACCTGCCAGGCCGGCAAAGGTTTCAAGAATTTCTCGTTGTACCGGATGATCCGGTTCAGCGTAACTACCCAGGTCAACCTGCTTCATCTGACTGTACCCCAGAATTCCCAGATGTTTTCCGGAGCAGTTGTGCAAGATGCGCCGTTTCTCTCCTTGTGCACGTAACCATTGATTACGGCTTTCTTCATTAAGCGGATAGCTTGGTGCACAGATCAGGCATTCTTCTCCCAATCCGATTTTACCGGATAGCTGCTCCAACACTCGGATATGTTCCGGTTCTGAACGATGCGAAGAGGACATAATGGCAATCTCCTGTGCTGATAGGCCATAGTGACTGGCAATTCCTGCCCGAATACCTGGAATGGCTTGAAAAGGTTTGGCAGATGAGCGAGTGAACGCTCTAAAATGAGGGTCACCAGCCAAGTATACGATTCGGCCATACTCGTCCGTAATACTTATGTGTCCGTAATGGGCGCATTCCATAACGCCTGCACGGTATTCTTTAATTAACAAGGCACTCTCCATGCGAGTTCTCTCCTTTGTGCTCCCGAATTCATCTCTGCTTTGCGTCACGACGCCGCATGGGATATCTTAAATAGTATAGTACAAAAGCGACGTTTTTACAGTTTTTTCGACAGGTATTTCGGGTATAGCTTTATCAATCTATGTTCACCTACTACAACTACTGAAGGAGAAACTCACTATGCCGCGCAAAACGTATTCATCAGCCTCATTCAGTTCAACTCCCGGCACGTTGTTACGTCCACTCCTCAAATGGGGTTTGGCTGGTCTGGCCCTCAGCGCATCGGTCGTATTTATCCTGGCAGGTCTGGGTGCCTGGTTGGGTGCTGATGTTATTATTCGTCTGGATGATCAAATTCAGCAATTATTTTATCTGAATTCAGATTCTCGTCTTCATCTATTCCCTTACACTGCATTCATAACCGCACTGGGTTCATTCAAAATCTCTGCTGTGGCTGCAGGAGGGTTTGCTCTTCTTTTCTTCATTCAACGCAGTCCAAGGTTTGTTGTATATGGATATGCGCTCACGGGAAGTTTTGCCATGATGTGGATTCTGAACACGTTATTGAAGGAATTTTTCAGACGAAGCAGACCTGAACTGGATCATCTGCTGGTCGTTCACGGGTACAGCTTTCCCAGCGGACATGCCATGATCTCCATGGGCTTCTACGGCATGCTCTTTGTAATCTGGGCCATTGAACGGCAGCGACATAACACTTCCGGTGTGTGGCTTCCTGTTCTATGTGGTATCAGTTTTATTTTATTGATTGGCCTCAGCCGGATCATGTTGGGCGTTCATTATCCTACGGATGTATTTACTGGATTTGCCGCTGGTTTGGCATGGATCTTCTGCATGGTTAAAGGCATTAAACAAAGCCGCTAAAGAATGAATTCCTCTGATTTCCAGTTCATTCATCCTCATCTTTATTGTTTCACAGGGTTGCACGGGGTTTATATACGAAGTAAGCAAACGCGAACAGACAACATCCTACATCAAGTTTAAAGGAGGCGGTTGTTATGTGGGGCATCATTATCAGCATTGTGATGGCTGTCATCATCGGTTTGATCGGAGATGCACTTGCCGGTCACAACATGCCTGGAGGCATAATCGGTGCAATGATTGCCGGATTTGCCGGAGCCTGGCTGGGAGCACTTTTGCTTGGTAACTGGGGACCAGTTATCGGTAACTTTGCCATTATCCCTGCCATCATTGGTACAGCGCTCTTTGTTTTCTTGCTGGGGCTTGTGTCCAGACTGCTAAGACAGGCTGCCTGATTCGGGCAACAAGGTGTTCGTTGTTTCGTATTTGTTTCTTAATTTGAAGAAGGAGTGATTAGACATGAATAAAGCAGAAGAGCAATATCCTGTACAGACGGGTTCGACTTTCGCAAAAGGTATTTTCATCGGAGGTTTGCTGGGAGCTGCAGCAGCACTACTCTTTGCGCCTAAACCGGGACGTGAGTTGCGTGGTGACCTTTCCGAGAAAGTAGGCATGGTTACTGACCGCACTAAAGAAGTTGCAACCGTTGTAGGTGATAGAGCATCTGAACTGGCTAAAACGGTCTCATCCAAAACTTCCGATATTGCCAAAACAGTAAACCAAGGCCGCAATGATGTAATGGAATCTGTGAGAAAAGCATCCGCAGATGTGGCTAACGAAGCATCCCGTGCATCTGAAGAAGTGGCTGCCGCTTCCGTAGAAGCGAAGGAAGATGCACGTAAGGAACTTAACTCGACTAGCCTGTAAGGTTATACAGATCGAGTGACCAATAGCCAGCTGCACTCCAGCTGGCTATTTTTTATCCAATGCGAGTTGAGGGGGAAAAATCATGAGTAAAGTTACAATTAACGGTAATACTCCAATTACGGGAGGAACACCAGCACAGCAGTATGATACAAGCGAGCATCCTTTTGAATTGCGGCACGAGGTAAAACGATTGAACACACGTCTGGACCAGATTGCGGACAGTCTGGAGAGAGCACAGATCAAGGATATTATTGAGAATTACAGCAGTCCCAAAAAGCGGATTATTACCAACTTTACAGCAGGTATGGCACGAGGACTCGGTCTGACCGTAGGTACCTTTGTTGTTCTGGGTCTGCTCGCGTTCATTCTCAGCCAATTCGTCAATATGCCGATTGTCGGACAATATATCGCTGACTTGCTTGGTTATATTGAAGATTACAAAAACTAAGAGGACTAGCCAACAGTAGGCTATCCCTTACGCTTTTCCGTTGCTTCTTTTTTCTCTGTCTCTTCAGCTGAAGGCTGTGAGGACTTCACTTTGAGCAGATCTCCTGTCCAGCCTTTCATCATCAGCCATACATACATGCTGATCATGCTTAAGATAATAACAACAAGGACCAGTACAACTCCCCATGATTTATCGATAAAGGGCAGGTTCTCAAAGTTCATCCCCCATATCGCGCCAGCTGCCGTGGCAGGTATGAACACAGCAGTAACAATGGTCAGTGTCTTCATAATCTCATTCCCACGAACCCCTGAGATGGCATTATCAATAGAGATTAAGGTGTCAATCTCTTTCTCATAATGATTGAACAGACGCTCCATACGTTCCACACGATATTGAAGCTGGAGAAAGAAACGATTGTCTTTCATCTCACTCAGATAAGCTTCATGGGCAGCGGCCATGAGTTCCGAGTACGGGATAAACAGATTGCTCCAGTATAACAATTCAAATCGGGCAGCGAGAATCTGGTCCATCAAGGTACGTGCATTACGAGACTCCATCTTCCGTTCCAGATCACGCAGGTTCATCTCAAAGTGATCCATACCCACATGGTAGTAATGCAGTATAGCTCGAAAAAGTACAAACATCCCGTCCCTGGCTTCACTACATTGCTGTAACATATGGGCACGTTCATCCGTCTTCATAATACCTCGTGTATTGTCATCCATATTCAAGGTAACCAGGTTATTGCGATCGACATAGAAAAACATCTGATTATCTTGACGTTTGTCATCTCTCTCATTCTTGACCGCATACAACAATGAACCAAATATGACTGGTTCTTTACCATTCACGAAACGTACGGACAAATAATTCGATTCCACTTCCGGAATCTTATGAAGCCAATACCGCATATCCGGAAACGCCTCTGTCAGCTCCTCCAACGCATCGTTCATGCTATCGGTGTCAGGTGCAACCCAATCCCACCATTGCCAATGGTCCGAGCAAGATAACTTGTCACGGCGAGCTTCCAACTTGATTTGGTTCATAATCACTTTATCCACTCCTGCACTCATGTTCTTCATTGCATGCCCATCTTTTTGATCCCAAAAAGGACACGTATGCATTTCAGCGCATTGACGTGTCCTTCTTTATGCCGTACTCAACAACATTAGGGTTCCATTTTTCATAACATTGAAGCATTAGACATGATCTGTTTCAATTTCTCTGTAGCTCGCTTCTGAATCCGAGATACACTCATCTGTGAAACACCAAGCTTCTGGGCAATTGCCCGCTGAGATTGGCCATCCTGGAATGCTAGAATAAGTACCTGCTGTTCTTGTTCCTTCAATTGTCCCAATGCCTGTTGCAAGTCCATCCGTTTTTCGACCGAATCATAGTCATTAACATCTGCACTGATCAGTTCTCCCAATGTTGCTGCACTGTCATCCTGAGATAAAGGGGAATCCAGTGATACATAGTGGTAACATTCCCGACCAGCCAGAACTTCAATCGTCTCTTCTGCAGTCAGATCAAGGTATTCAGCAATTTCGTTCACACCAGGTGAGCGCTCCAGCTTCACGGTTAACTCATCAATGGCATGTTGCACGAGGGCTCCCTTTTCCTTAATCCTCCGGGGTACCTGAATATACCAGGATTTGTCACGCAAGTAGTTCTTCATATGACCGATCATGCTCTTCATGGCATAAGGTTCAAACGGAATACCTAGGTTGATATCGTATTGCTTGAGCAAACGAATCAAAGCCATCTGCCCGGTCTGATACAAGTCTTCGTATAGATCGGGGCGATTCCGAGCGATTTTACCTGCTGCCATCTTGACCATTGGTTCATATTTACGGATGAGAACTGTTGCAATTTCATTATCTTGGGTCTGCTGGTATTCCCAGATCAAACCTATAGCTTCAGACATGGACTCTGGGGGAGTCACTTTTTCATTCATACTTTCTCCTCACTTCTTGCAAGACGTTTTACGAGTACTACTTTCGTACCTTTGCCCGTCTCACTTTCCACACTGACATCGTCCATCAAGGCTTGCATCAGGTAGAACCCAAGTCCGCCAATCTGTGCTTCTGTCAGTTCTTTGTCGTGTAGACCGGCACGTGACACAGCAGGGTTCATGTTCTCGAAGCTGGCACCTTCGTCCTTGACAATAATGGACAATGTTTCGCCATCCACTTCGAATACAACTTCAACCATGCCGCCTTCGTGTGAGTAGGCATACAATACAGAGTTGTTACAGGCCTCGGATACAGCAACTTTCATATCCTCAATGTCTTCGTAGGAAAATCCCATTTTGGATGCTACTCCATAGAGATTGAGTCTTACAATATCAACGTAATCAGCTGTCGCAGGTAAATTAAGGGTGACTCTTTGAACTTCTGCATTCATTCCTTTTTCGATCCTTTCCTATTGGGAATTCTTCTGTGTGACAAAGAATTTGGCGATGCCCGTCATGTCAAAAAGTTTCTGAATCTGCGCAGGAACTTCCTGTACTTCAAAGCGAGCTTCCATTCCATGTCTGGCCTTCAGAACAGATAACAGGATACCAATACCTGTACTATCGATATACTTCAATTCTTTCATGTTAATCACAAGATCCTGTTCCTTGTTATCCACGAGCGGCTCCATCACCAAGCGGAAGTCAGGAGCAACCGACAAATCCAGTTCGCCAGTCAGATACACCGTGCACACGCCGTCCTGAGTTTCAGTTCTTGCATTGAATTTTTCATTTTTATTTGTATTCATTAGACATCTCTCTCCTGATCAATGGTTTCCTTACCTAATAACCCAACTTCAGCACAAGTGAATCAGAAAGAAGTTTGGAAAATGTTTCAATTGGCCTGATTCATGGCTGAAGGGCCTGGGTCTAACATTTGTCGTTGTTTCTGAAACTGGGCTATTTTCTGTTTTACATTGCCCATTTTCACCGGTTTACTAATATAATCATCCATGCCGGCAGCAATACAGCGCTGCTGAATACCTTCCATCACGTTAGCAGTCATGGCTATAATGATTGGCTGATTAGACTGGGACAGACTCTCTCGAATCCGCCGTGTACATTCCAAACCGTCCATCACAGGCATCTGCAGATCCATAAACACATAGTCATAGGGATAACGGCTGCCGTTTACCATATCGAGTGCGCTCTGCCCATCTTCAGCAATGTCTGAGAGCAACCCAAGCTTACCGAGCATAATCGCCATCAACTTCTGGTTAATAGGATGATCATCCACAATTAATACCGTAGGATATTTATTCTCATTTTTCACATCCGTTGGCTTCTCTTCCCCGTTCCTCTGGACCAGTTCAGTTTCTACATAACGTTTCGCCTGAATTGTAAATACAAACGTCGCTCCCCGTTGCTCTGTTGTATCCAGATAGATCTGTCCACCCATCATTTCAACCAGAGTCTTGCATATTGCCAGTCCTAAGCCAGTTCCACCGTATTTACGTGTCATGGATGTATCCAGCTGGGAAAATGGCTGGAACAGGCGATCAACTTTGTCTGAAGCGATACCTATCCCGGTGTCTTTAACAGCAAACTCCAATGCCATTTGGCCGTCTTTTTCTTCATTCACTGACACGATCAGATATACTCCACCCTGGTCGGTAAATTTAATCGCATTGGCAATAAGATTCAAGAGAACCTGACGGAGCCTCGCCATATCTCCGTAGATTAATTCAGGGACAGAATCTTCCAGGAAATAATCCAGTTCCAGGTTCTTTTTGCCTGCTTCTGCAGCAAATAATCCCAACACTTCCCGAATACAGGAGACAATTTCAAAAGGATGCTCTTCAAGTTCCATTTTGCCAGATTCCATCTTGGTAAAATCAAGAATGTCGTTGATGACCGTAACGAGTGCATCTGCACTGCGACGAACGATGTCTGCATATTCCTTCTGATCTTCCCTCAGTTCCGTCTCCATCAGCAGATCAACCATGCCGATAACTCCGTTCATTGGTGTACGAATCTCATGACTCATCATCGCCAGGAACTCGGTCTTTGCATTGGCCGCAATTTCTGCTTCTTCCTTGGCCTGAATGAGTTGTTGGTTCATCTTCTCCAATTCCTGTGTCTTCTGGTGAAGAAGCATGGTCTGTGTCTTCAAACGTTTATTGGTGATAAACATCTCCACAAAGCCCTCGATTTTGGATTTCAAAATCTGAGGAATAAATGGCTTAACCATGTAATCAATGGCCCCGGCTGAATATCCGGCAAACAAGTGCTCCGCTTCTCTACTATTCGCAGAGATGAATATAATCGGCACATCCTTGGACTTGTCCCGTGCCTTTATTAACTTTGCTGTCTCAATTCCGTCCATTCCAGGCATCTGCACATCGAGAACGATAACCGCAAATTCGTCTTTTAGCAGACAGCGGAGTGCCTCTTCTCCGGAAGTTGCCTTAACGAGTTTATATTGTTCCGATTCCAGAACTGCTTCAAGAGCAAGCAAGTTCTCAGGGCGGTCATCTACCAATAATATGTGGATTGGTTCATTGAGCCCCATGGCTAACCTTAACCCCCTATTTGATCTTCCGGTATATTTTTTCGGTCCGGTCTAACGGCTCATAGGTATCACTGAACTCTGTAAAATGTATCGATTCTTTCGACCCCAGAACCAGAATACCAAAGTGGCTCAAGCTCTCATGAAACAGCCCATGCACATGGTTCCGCAGTTCATCATTAAAATAAATCATGACATTACGGCAAAAGATAACATTAAACTCGTTAAATGACCGGTCTGTTGCCAGGTTGTGCTCGGCGAAAATGATGTTCTTCCTTAGAAAAGGATGAAATATCACCGAATTGTATTTCGCTGTATAGTACTCGGAGAAGGCTCTGGTACCCCCTGCCTCCAAATAATTTGTAGTAAATAGTTTCATTTTCTCAATACCATATACGCCTTCTTTGGCCTGTTGCAAAGAGCGATCATTCATATCCGTTGCGTAGATTCTTGCCTTGTCATACAGTCCTTCCTCATGCAACATGATCGCCATGGAATAAACTTCCTCTCCCGTAGAGCATCCCGCATGCCATATTCGGATATACGGGTAGGTTCTCAGGATAGGAATAATCTGTTCCCGAAACATTCGGAAAAGCGAAGGATCTCGAAACATTTCCGTTACAGGGATGGATAAGTTCTGTACAAAACGGTCAAACGCGGAACGGTCATGAAGAACACGCTCCTGCAAGCCGGATATGCTCTTAACACCTTCAGCATGTGCATGATGCCAGATTCTTCGTTTCAGGGATGGCAGTGCATAGTTTCTAAAATCATATCCATATAAACGGTGCATGCCTTCCAACAGCAACTCAATCTCGATCAGCTCGCGTTCTTCATCTTGCGGCATACGGACCAAATCTGCCCCCGTCTCGGTAGGTTCCCACGGTGTCATAAGTTCTCTCCACTTCTTCATTTGTTACTTGCGTATTCGTCGTATTGTCTTTCATTACCCAAACAATGAGCATACGAATAATGAACTTACGAATACAGCCATACGCGCATTAAGGATAACAATTGATCTGTCTGGATCGGTTTTTTCACATAATCAGATGCTCCGGCCTCAATACATTTACCGCGATCCTCTTTCATCGCTTTGGCCGTAAGCGCAATAATCGGCAACTTTTCAAACTGCGGGATCTGTCTGATTCGTGTCATTGCTTCATAACCGTCCATCTCTGGCATCATCATATCCATCAGTACCAGATCAAATTCCGGATTTTTGTCCAAAATCTCCAAAGCCTCTCGGCCGTTCTCAGCAAACGTCACATCCATCCGATAACCTTCAAGAACACTTGAAAGGGCAAATACATTACGAATATCGTCATCTACAAGCAATATTTTCTTGCCTTCAAACAACGTTTCTTTGTTGTGAAGTTTCTGCAAGATTCGACGCTTGTCTTCTGGCAAATTGGCTTCTACCCGATGTAGGAACAAAGTGGTCTCATCCAGCAGACGTTCCGGTGACTTCACATCTTTGATAATGATGGACTCCGCATATTTGCGCAGCTTCATTTCTTCTTTGGAATCCAGTTCTTTGCCTGTATAAATTATAATCGGCAGATCGTTCAGATATTCATCATCGCGAATCTGGTCGAGCAACTCAAACCCGGTCATATCCGTTAACATCAGATCCAGTACCATACAGTCATAACGCTGGCTGTGTAATTCATTCAAAGCCTCACTACCTGTCGATACAGCGGTGATTGCAACATCATCATGACCAATCAATTCAATAATAGCTTTACGCTGAATCTCATCATCTTCGACGATCAACAGTCGTTTCAATTGATTCTCAGTATATGATTTGATATGTGAGAATGCTTTATCCAGTGAATCCTTGCTCGAAGGTTTTTTCAGATACGCAATGGCGCCCATCATCAGACCTTGCTTCATATCATCAATGACTGAAATCACATGAACCGGAACGTGGCGTGTTGCCGAACTGCTCTTCAGTTCGCCCAGAATGGTCCAACCATCCATCACCGGCAATTGAATATCCAGGATAATGGCATCCGGCAAATATTGACGTGCCATTTCTAGTCCTTTATCACCTTGAAGGGCAACAAGTGCTTTGAATCCTCTTCCTCTCGCCATATCCATCAAAATATGTGCAAAGTTCACGTCATCCTCAATGATGAGGAGGATTTTGTCGCCTTCCATGATATTCTCCCGATCATCTTCGATCTGCGTGACATCTGGAGTATGGGAAGGAGACAGATCTTTACCCACGCTACGCTCCGGATCAGGAGAGAGAATGGACTGATGACTTGAAAGCATGGTCCGTGTTTCGATGGACTGTTCATAAAGATCCTCTGAGGATACAGCCGCTTCTCTTGAAGCACCTTCCTCCGCCAGCGCTTCCTCTTCATGATTATCCGGCAGGTACAAGGTAAAGCAGCTACCTTCCCCTTCGGATGATTCCACCTGTATTGCGCCACCTAGCAAACGAGCCAGCTCCCTGCTAATGGACAATCCCAGGCCAGTTCCACCGTATTTCCGGCTTGTGGTCCCGTCTACTTGCTGGAACGCTTCAAAGATCAGATCGGTCTTGTCCGAAGGAATACCAATACCGGTATCTTTCACACTAAATCCGAGATATTCCTGATTGGTATTCATATACCCTGGCAGCTCTTCCGGTTTCATCCGTCGTCCAATCAGACTAACCGAACCACGATTCGTAAACTTAAACGCGTTCGACAACAAATTCCGCAAGATCTGTTTGACGCGATGACTGTCGGTGTACACCCATTCCGGTAAATCGCTGTCGAATTCGATGTTCAAGTTCAGCTCTTTTTTATTCGCCATCGGTCCAAAGTTTTGCTGAACAAAGCTGGTCAGCTCTTCCATTCGAACTGTCTCATAATTGATATCCATCTTACCTGCGTCCACCTTGGACAGATCCAGAATCTCATCAATCATTTTCAGCAGATCCGCGCCCGACATGTAAATGGTTTGCGCATATTCCTGCTGTTTGTCAGTCAGATTTCCACCCTTGTTCTCCGACAATAACTGGGACAAAATGAGCAGACTGTTCAATGGTGTACGGAGTTCATGTGACATATTCGCTAAAAATTCGGACTTGTACTTACTTGTCATCGACAGCTGTGTAGCTTGCTGTTCCAACTGCGTCTTCGTTTTCTCAATTTCGTCATTCTTCTCTTCGACTTCACGCACCTGCTCTTCAAGCGCCCGTGTCTTGGCAATGAGTTCCGTATTAAAATGTTCCAGTTCTTCCTGCTGACGCTGCAGCAATTCCTCAGATCGTTTAAGCGCCTCTGTCTGCTCCTCCAGATTCTCATTAGAACGACGGAGTTCTTCTTGCTGTGTCTGCAATTCTTCCGATTGAACCTGCAGTTCCTCAGTCAGTGCCTGGGATTCGCGCAGCAACTCTTCCACACGCAAACGACGTCGAACGTTGTTCAAAATTACGCCCAAGTTCATAATCAATTGTGTGAACAACTGCTTGTGAAGTTCATTGAAACCTTCAAAGGAAGCCACTTCAACTACACCAATCAGTTCATCTTCAAACACGACAGGATAGATCATGATACCCGCAGCACGTGTTGAGCCTGAAGCTGAACCAATATGCACGTAATCTTCAGGCGTATTTTCCAGAATAATCGGTGTCATATCCAGCGCGGCTTGACCAATCAGGCCTTCACCGATGCGATACATTTCTTTACCAACATCTTCGTTCTCTTCAAATGCGTATGCACCGTAGCGTCTCAGTTCGTCGGGATGTTTCTCCTCATCAATCAGATAGACGACACCCAACTGAGCGCCAAGCACAGGTGTGAATTCACTGATAAACATCTGTGATATTTGGCGAATGGAGCCAATCCCCCGAAGCAGCTCCGGGACTCTTGCGATATTCGAACTCATCCAGTTTTGATCCTGCTGAGCCTGTACATAAGCCCTCTCTATCTCCAGTTTTTCTTCCAAATCACTGGATACATCTTTGAACACACTGGCAATCTGACCAATCTCATCGGTTGATTTGACCTGTATGCGCCGAATGGTTCGGTAACGCCCTTTACCAAAGCTGGTAATCATCATAGATACAGTGTTCAGACCCCGTGTAATACTCGGCAGCACCCACATAATGACACCCAATGCAAGCAACAACCCCGCAATCATGATACTTATCGTGATCTGTACGGCTCTCGTATACGCTGCGTTAGCGTTCTTGATCTCAGCATCAATCTCTTGGTCCTGATAACGGGAAAGAGCATTCAAACTATCCACAGCTTCTTTTTGCACCGCGAGTCCTGTTGAATTGCGGTAGTTATTCGCATCTTCTACCCTGCTTTGGGACATCAGGTTGATCTGTCTCGTTGCATAAGAAGTATAAGCGGTCCACGCCGTATTCACACGATCCACCAGTTGATGTTCAGGTGCACTGTCTGCTCGGTTTCTTACTTCTGCGAGGTAACCGTCCCCCCGATCCTTCATCTCCTTCAAGTCACCTTCAGCAGCACTGATCGAATTATTCGGATTCAATAACAAGTTAGCCAGCACTTTGGCAATATCATTGACCTCTCCACGTGCAGCAGAAGTGAACCTTACTTTGAGATAACGTTCCTGATACATCTGATCAATCTGTTGATTACTGCTGTTTAGCCGTTCATAACTCACAAATGTGAGCACGATCAGAATAGCCATCAGAGCGGTAAAACCAATCAGCAGTTTATTCCTGATCTTCATTCATCCCCCGCCACTTTATCCAGAGTAATCCAGACCAGACATTTATCATCATCCCGCTCCTGGGGAATTTCGTCGTCAAAAAACATGGCCTGCATGGCAGCTTCATTCCACTGATGTGAGCCGGTCAGTTTTTCGATCAGGAATTCATGTTGCTCCTCCTGCCCGCCCTGAACAGCTTCCAATAATCCATCCGTATAGAGTGCAATATGCCCGTCACCCTCGTAATGGATCGTTTGTGGTTCAATATCCATTTTGTCAAATAAACCAACAGGACAGCAGACGCTGTCAAATGTGGTGACACTGCCGTCGTTTCGGAAGAATAGAGCAGGTGGATGCCCTGCATTAACATAATCAATGCGCTTCATCCGTGTATCCACGACCAGATAAATTGCCGTGAAATAATACTGCACCAATTGTTTTTCCAGATGGAGCTGGTTAAAACGACGGTTCAACTCTTGAATGACCTTCTCTGGATCCACATAAGTGGTAACCGTATCTTTCAACACAGAAGCGATAAACATGGTAAACAGGGATGAAGATATCCCGTGTCCCATCATGTCGAGCAGCAGTACTCCGTAACGGCCTTCCCCAAGGGGGTACCAAGAATAGAGATCACCCGCAAGCTCAAAGGATGGTTTATAGATGGCATGCACTTGGAACAGCGGGTCCCTAATTGCCGGACTTAAAACAGCATTTTGGACCATCGCTGCCAACTTGAGTTCATCCTGAATACGTTGATCACGCTCTTTATGCCAATCCTTCTCCTGTTTCAAACGAAGTGCGAGTCGAATTCTGGCCATCAGTTCGACTTTATTAATCGGTTTGGTCACATAGTCAGATGCACCAGCATCCAATGCTTCGGCAAGTTTCTTGGAATCTCCGATGGCAGTCACCATAATAATCGGTATATCCTTCAGATTCTCAAATTTCTGCACAATACTGCAGGCTTCGATACCGTCCATCTCGGGCATCATCATATCTAGCAAAATCAGGTCAATATCCGACGGTCTTGGACGAAGTTCGTTGCTTTCCTCCCCAATTCCCAACACTTCAAACATTTCCATGGCGGAACTCGCCGTTACAATGTCACGATAGTTTTCTTTTTTCAGAATTTCTCGAATGATAATGACATTCGTCGGATTGTCGTCAACAATAAGTATTCTCATTGATATCTCCTTATCTGTGGCGTCCGGGTTTGTCGATTCTTATTAGGTTAAAACAAACGTTGATTATACAAATTTTGCATACAAAACGGCAGTAGACATAATAATTCCTAGTATAACTATAATCGTAAAAACAAAAAACTTCTATCAGTAAATGGCACCATCGCAGGGGAAAATAACCCGCGACCTACCCTGTTTTTGCAGCGTTCTGATCCCGCTTCCAAACTTGCAAAAACATAGATAAGGAATGGGGAAAGCCCCATTCCTTATCTATGTTTTTGATTAAGCATTTTACATAAATGATTCAGAAGCTTGTCCATGTTCAGCAAACTTCAACTTATCGGGTTAATCTTTCTTTTTAGCAATAACGAGTACTTTACCTTTGTCGAGTTCACTCTCGTAGAAGTCCGCTTCGGCTTCGGTAAAGCCCATCGAAACAATTTTGGCCCGGAGTTCATCACCACGTGAGCGGAACAGATTCGCCAAGGAATCAAATACGCCTTCTTCCTTTATGCCAATTTCTTTGGCATCTGCTGTATCGGCAATTCGATCTGTACGATCCTTCTCATGGGCGAGAACAAAGATTTGATCAGCAAGGTATCCGGTAATCTGCAATTCTTTCACCGCTTCTACCGCCTGGACTCCGTTTTCTACCACTTTTGCATAAGCTTGCTCATTGGTTGAATTCATCGTTTCCACTCTCCTCTGATTTAATCTTCTGTATCGAGCTACTTAATATATAACCATACTATATGGGTTTGAAACGATTCAGTAATAACCAATCCTAAGAAACTGTGTCATCAAAAAGATCAATGCCTTCAATCTGCTGAGATCCTGACTTCATATATACCTTCAGAGCCTGGTCTCCACGGAGAAACACTTCTCCGTCCTCTGCCACATAATAAGGTTTCCCTAGAGCATGATGGATCGCTTCAATATTCATCTCAATTCTCTTTCCGTTTAACATGATGTAATTCTCAGATGCATCGATATGCACATATTGAATGACATCCGTATCTTCACACAAGCCAACCTTCACATCATGAAAGTGATATTCAGGACATCCCAGATAAGGATCTTCCTGCTTATGCCCCGGCTGGCCCTTTTTGGCCAACAAATCATCCATGGTGTCATCCAGAGAAATGCCATTCAGAGTCCGAAAATGCTGGAAAGTCTCGGATCGATCAACAGCCAGAGTTACCTCTGGCGCCTTCTCTTCCATTGCCGTCCATTGCATATCGTGAGCAGCGGGTACCGCTGCCGGTTGAACGGAAAAGGGAGAAATTACGCTAAACATCACAAGCAGTAGTTTCATCATGATTCTCACCCTTTCATCAGGTTCATCACCGCTCCGAAGGCTTCTTCATGGGTTACAAAGCGGTCATGTTACTTGCGCATCCGTTGCCATACATTCGCTGCAACATCAATATACTTCATCCAGTTTTTCCCGCCCTTAGCTTCACCATTATATGTAGCTTCATAGGATTGCAGGGTACGATCCGTTGATGTAGCAGGCGGTGCAGTTACATGAACCGCTTCAGCATGCTTGGTCTGTTCAGCGTTGTTACGTTTGGTCTGAAATTTCGCCATCAGCGTTGTGGAGACTTGTTTGGCTGCTGCCGTCACTTCATTCAACACTTCTCCCAGATTCTCAACAGATTCCATAACAGGATCAATTTTTTTCATTTTGTGCTGTACATCCACCGTAATATCATTGGCATGTCTTACAGTCTGCTTCACTTCATAACTAAGTTCATCAATGGTTTTCTGTACCTCTTGCAATGTCTGTGAGACATTGTCCAAAGAACCCTGAGCGGATTTCAAGGTACGAATTAAAAAGAATACCAGTACTGCAAATGCCACTGCAATCAGGGCCACACTAATTTGATAGATCATAGAAGAACCTCTCTTTCCATATGTGCATCAGTATTGTTATTGCTATAGTTACCCGGCGATTTCCCGGACGAAACAATATTATATATCCCTTCATATATGCCTTCGCTTGGAAAAAAAACCAATGTTTCAAGCGGTTAGCACTCGGTTAAAGTTAGACTACACAAGGCGGTGAGGTGAACACAACTCACTCCACAATCAATTATACGAAAGGATGAATACTTATGTTGAAATGGTCTGTATTATTTCTAATTATTGCACTGGTAGCAGGTATTTTTGGATTCTTCGGTATTGTTGAAGCAGCTGCTTCAATCGCGAAAGTACTCTTCTTCATCTTTGTTGTACTGTTCGTAATCTCCCTGATTACGGGACGCAGCCGAATGCGATAACCTCATGCTCTGATATGACTGAGTGTTTACTAAACGAATACATACAAAAGCCGATCGTGCTACCAAGCCGATTGGCTTTTGTGCGTTCAGACATAGGTCAACTTTTCTATATTATGTATTGCACTCCCTTCTGCTTTATTCCAATCCGCTCTCGTATGATTTCCAAAAAAACAGGACCTTTTTGAGATAGCCAACCCGGTTTTATCCCACTGAAGTATGATATTTACAGGCTTGCTATATACCCACATATGCGCCAGTTGACACTGGAGAATGCAAGAAAATATTGTTATAATTTGTGATTCATAAGGTAGCTTGCTTGGTTATTTTTAACACAGGACAACAAATTACATAACAAACCGAGGAGGAAAAGAAAATGAAAAAAATCGTAAGTTTTGCTGCTGCTTTAACGTTGATGGGTTCGATGGCTGCCGCTGCAGGTGCTGAGGAAGCGGTTACTGGAACGGTAACTCCGGAAAAAGGAACTGAAGCTACAACAACGACAACAACTCCAGCTGTTGAAGTGAACAAACCTGCTGTAGAAACAGTAGAAGGTACTGCTGAGACTGTAACAGGTACAACAACAGACACTACAGGTGCAGAAGGTACTTCAACTACAACTGAAACGCCAGCTACGACTACAGATGATAAAATGTTTGAAGAGCCACTTGTAAAACCAGGTGATGAAGTACTGGCACCTACCATGTTGCTGAACCTTCTGGAGCGCACTTGGTTCTATGATGCACCTAACGGTAAACCAATCGGTGCATTAGGCTCCCAAGTCATCGATACAACAGGTGAAGTGGTTGACGGATTCGACGGTGGCGAGTGGGTGCAAGTGTACACTTGGAAAGGCAAAGCGTGGATCCACGTTGCCATTCAGTAACATCGTATAATCGTTCTAACGATAAGTAAAGAGGACAGCACGCACAATCGCGGCTGTCCTCTTTTGATTTTCCAAGATGTTCACTCCCTGTTCAAGGGTTCCCTGTGACTTCTTCCGTCTTCGGTTCCACATGTACATGTACATGCATGATGTTATGCGATCGCTTCAACCGCTCTTCCACTCGGTCACAGATCTGGTGGCCTTCAATCAAGCTTAGACTCCCGTCCACTTCAATAACCACATCTACAAGTACATGACTGCCATGCACACGTGCCTTCACATCCTTGATCATTTCAACGCCGGGAACACGTGCTACTGATGATCTGAGATCCGTCAGTTCCTTCTGATCAAATCCATCGGTAAGACGATGTGTAGAATCCCGAAAAATCTCCCAAGCTGTTTTGCAGATCAACAGACCTACAGCAATCGCAGCTACTTTATCCAGCCATGGAAGTCCGAACTGCGCACCTATGATTCCAACTGCAGCGCCTATGCTGACCCAGGCATCCGAACGATTATCTTTCGCCGCAGCCATCAGAGCCTGACTATTAATTTGTTTAGCCAGACGGTGATTGTAACGATATACGCCTAACATCACCACAGCACAGACTACAGCCACCGCTGCCGCCCACAGATTTGGAGCAACAAAGGCTCCTTCATACCAGGAACGGACGGCTTCAACCAACACTTGCAGCCCAACCATAGCCATAATAAATGAAGCCACCAAGGCAGCAACCGTCTCCGCTCTAAAATGACCATAGGCATGATCCGAATCAGGTGGTTTCTGGGAGATCCGAAGCCCGATCAATACAGCAACGGATGCCACAATATCCGTAAGGTTATTAAAACCATCGGCCAGCAAGGCGCTGGAAGCAAATAAATATCCACAGATCAGCTTAAAGGCAGATAAGACGAGATAGGCTACGATACTAACCCAAGCCCCTCGCTCCCCTTTTCGAATTTCTTCATAAGCGTTCAAACCGGGCGACACTCCTTTTACGTTTCGTATTACGGTTTTTCCATGTTACCAAATGCGGAGCGTGTGGGTCTACAGAAACAGTGTTGCCAGGCTGCATTGCTGTAGGCAAGCCGAAACAAAGTTGCCAGACGGCAGGGCTGTAGTTATTGAGAAAAAATGTTGGCCTGGGTAAAACCAAAGGTTTTGAGCATTTTATCAGGTTGCCCTTGTGGGGCTTTTGTAAAACGTATAAAATAGGTACATCCCGTCCAATCTGGACGGCTTACTGTAAGACCGGGAGGGAAATAACGATGAGCGAAAATAACGAACCGAAAAAGGTCAGTTTGCAGGATGCTATACGCCAAAAGCTGGCGCAGAAGAAAGAACAAGCAAATTCCGGTAACCAATCCAGCGCCTACTTTGAAGGCGGACCTAAAGCGATGAAGAGTCAAAACAACAAGAAGCCTAACAACCAACGTCGCCGTACTGGTGGATCTTAGGTCTTAAAGCCGCAGAGAAACCCAAAAAGAACCGCAAGTCCTCTTCACAGAGGCTTGCGGTTCTTTGCTGTTCCTATAATAATGTGCCACAGATGATGCTTAGTTTAAGCTTCTACCGGATACATTTTATTGCGCAGTTCTTTGATTTCATCACTTTCCAGATACTCGTCATAGCTCATTTGGCGATCAATGATGCCATTCGGCGTAATTTCGATAATCCGGTTAGCAATGGTTTGAATGAACTGATGGTCATGGGATGTGAACAGCATGGTGCCGTCAAAATCAATCATACCGTTGTTCAGTGCTGTGATGGATTCAAGATCCAAGTGGTTCGTTGGCTCATCCAGAATCAGTGCGTTTGCACCTGTCTGCATCATTTTTGCCAGCATACAACGAACCTTCTCTCCCCCGGAGAGTACGCTAGCCTTTTTCTGGGACTCCTCACCGGAGAACAGCATACGGCCCAAGAATCCACGCAGATACGTTTCATCCTGATCTTTCGAATACTGACGGAGCCAATCCACGAGAGTCATGTCTACACCGTCAAAATACTGAGAGTTGTCTTTCGGGAAATAAGCCTGAGTCGTCGTTATACCCCAAGTATATTCGCCGCTATCTGCTTCGGTTTCACCCATGAGAATATCAAATAACAGTGATTTGGCATTTCCGTTCGGGCCAACAAATGCAATTTTGTCACCTTTGTTCACCACAAAGCTCACATCATTCAACATTTTCACACCATCGATGGATTTGTCAATACGATCTACCGTCAGCAATTGTTTACCTGCTTCACGTTCAGGCTTGAAGTTGATAAACGGGTATTTACGGTTGGATGGACGAAGGTCATCCAATGTGATTTTGTCGAGCGTTTTCTTCCGGGAAGTCGCCTGTTTGGACTTCGAAGCGTTCGCAGAGAAACGTTGAATAAAGGCTTGCAGCTCTTTAATCTTCTCTTCTTTTTTCTTGTTGGCATCCCGCTGCAGAGCAAGTGCCAATTGGCTGGACTCATACCAGAAGTCATAGTTACCTACGTACATCTGGATTTTACCGAAGTCAATATCTGCGATATGCGTACATACCTTGTTCAGGAAGTGACGGTCATGGGATACCACAATAACGGTACCTTCATAATCCATCAGGAAGTTCTCCAGCCATTGAATGGATTCGAGATCCAAGTGGTTGGTAGGCTCATCGAGCAACAGGTTGTTTGGACGGCCAAACAACGCTTGTGCCAGCAATACACGGACTTTTTCGTTTCCGCTCAGCTCTATCATTTTTTTGTCATGCATGTCACGAACAATGCCAAGACCGATCAGGAGCGCCGCTGCATCTGGTTCAGCATCCCAGCCGTTTTGCTCAGCGAATTCCCCTTCAAGCTCACCTGCACGCAAACCGTCTTCTTCTGTGAAGTCTGCCTTCGCATACAAAGCATCCTTCTCTTTCATGATGGAATACAGACGAGCGTGACCCATAATGACCGTTTCGAGAACCGGATACTCATCATATTCAAAGTGGTTTTGCTTCAAAACGGCCATACGTTCGCCCGGGGTGATGTGCACCTCTCCCGAGTTGGCTTCAATCTCACCAGACAAAATTTTCAAGAATGTTGATTTGCCGGCTCCGTTGGCACCGATCAGGCCGTAACAGTTCCCTGGCGTGAATTTGATATTTACATCTTCAAAAAGTGCACGTTTTCCGTAGCGGAGCGTGATGCCGCTTGTACTGATCATTAAGCATACCATCCTTTATTGGTTAATCTGCATACTGCATGAATAGCAAGTTGCGTAAATCATGGATTCAATATCCCGATGCCTATTCTGGCACCATATTATAACACAAAAAAGCGGCAAATTCGAAAATTGGCCGCTTTTTACTTATTAAAGATTTGGTAAATACACTGTTCATGCAGGCATATCCCTACATTAACATATTTGGCTCACTTTTGTTAGCCCCGTTTACCTTCCTCGTGGTGAATCCGGAGCGTCTCGCCATGACCAAGCACCCGAATCCGCTCTTTACCAATGCCTAAACGTTCACGTTCGACTTCCAGCCGATCCAACGCTTCCTTGGGCGTATCATCCGCCAGCTTGAATGTGCCGTAATGCATTGGAACCATGAGCTGTGAACCGGATTCAACGAACCCCTGCAGCGCTTCTTCAGGTGTCACATGTTGAGAAGTCATGAACCATTCCGGATCGTAGGCACCGATAGGCATCAGGGTAACACCAATGTCAAAGCGTTCTCCAATCGTTTTGAAACCCTGGAAGTAACCTGTATCACCCACAAAATACAACACAGGCGGACCGCCTGATGTTTTGGATGTTTCGTTCTTCCCTGATTCCGTGGATAATTCATCCTGATTGTTCGTTGTTGCAGCACTTTCCGCTGCTGAAGTCGTTGCCGGTTGATTCGATTCCAATACATAACCGCCCCAATGGGACGTATTGGTATCAAACAACGTTCGGCGCGTCCAGTGCTGTGCAGGAACAAAAGTTATTTTGACTCCGCCAAGTGTCATATGATCCCACCATTTCATCTCCTGACATCGATGAAATCCTTTGCGAATCATCTTGCGCTTCAGACCATCGGGTACGATGAGCAACGTCTTGGCTGTAATCAGCTTACGCAAGGAAGCCAGATGCAGATGATCATAGTGGGAATGGGATATCAGAATGACATCCAACGGTGGAATATCCTGAATCGGAATGCCGGGGGCACCGAGCCTGCGTTGGAATCCCATTTTTTCGGCCCACACCGGGTCAGTCGCGATGTTCAATCCATAATATTGAATGAAAAACGTGGAGTGACCAATCCAGGTAATACTTGTGTCATCCCGGTTGGCATGCAGATAATCCAGTTCAGGCGGGTGTTTGGGCACGGTGTAGGAGTAGTCCTTCACTTTGCTCCGCCGTTGCTCCCTCCATTGTTTGAATTCCTTCAGCGTTTTGTCCGTACTTACATTATCGATATTGTTATAACGGATTTTCGGCATGAAAGGGCCCTCCTCCCTTCCTCATTTCTTAACAAGAGATTACCCCAAACGAGAATGGACGTACCAACCAATCAATCCTTTGGATTCTTATATACGGCCAGATATACAAACAGAAAGACAATAGCAGCCGCAATGATCAGTGGAGGGGCGTACATAATGGTGAATGTCTCAAAAAAGCTCAATCCGGTTATACCGGGTATGCCCGTGACTCCCTCAGTAGATAGTGGATCCAGCAAGGGAGTCATGAGTAAGAATATGTTTGGGTGCATGAACAGACTCATCCTTTCTTTTTACCAGAATTACCGCGCACATAATTGGCATCAAACAGGAACAGCTTCATAATCAGCACAAGCGAAGGAATGAGCACGAGTAGCCCCAGACTAAACGCTGTAATGAGCGCAATCCCCATCGTCCGATTCGTAAAGCTGTCGTAAATATTGATGTAAGGATACAGAATGTACGGAAGGTGGGATCGCCCGTAACCATACCAGGCAAAGGCAAACTGAAGCATGACAGCAACAAAGCACCAACCCAGATATTTACTTTTCCACACCAGCGACACGGCAATGACAAAACAAATAAACGAAGCGATGAACATCCACGAAATATTCACCATCTGCTCAAAGTGTTCGGGGTTCTGTTTGTTAATCTGCAGAAAAGCCAGAAAGCTTGCAAAAATGGTAGGCAAACTCCAGAGCAGCGCGTACTCTCGAAGCACCTCATATGCCGGCTCATCCCCCGCCCGTTTTGCATAATAGGAAAGAAACATCGCCGAGATGTACAGCACACTGACCAGTGCAAGCAAAACAACCGACCAGGTATAAGGATTCGTCAAAAATTCACGCCAGCGAAAAAACACCTGATCGCCCACCTCTTCAATGATCCCGCCTTCGGATATCGCCAAAATGGTGGAGAATACCGCCGGAATCAGCAATCCCGTCGCTCCATACAATGCCATGTAGATCCGGCTGTTCTGCCCATGGTTGCCATAGGTATTGTAGGCGTAATACACGCCCCGGATGGCAAGCAGTACAATGGCCAGGGAACCCGGAACCAGCAAAGCCGTCCCGTAATAAAAGGCGCTGTCCGGATAAAACCCGACCAGTCCAACCACAAAAAAGATCAAAAACACATTCGTCACTTCCCACACTGGAGACAGGTAGCGCTGAATGATGTTATGAATTTTGTTCTCGTGCCCGGTCAAGATGCTGTAAAAGCTGAAGAACCCGGCGCCAAAATCAATCGAAGCAACGATCAGGTAACCGAACAAAAACGTCCACAATATTGCGATGCCTGCAATTTCGAAACTCAATGCACAATCCCTCCTTCAAGCCCCAGAGACTCCAGTTCCTTCTCAGCTTCCTTGTTGCGGAACAGCTTGCTGAGTACCCGAATGCACGAGAAACACAGGATCAGATACAGCAAGATGAACAACACTAACATCCATCCTACCGAAGTTGACGTCGTGGCTGCTTCCGCCACCTTCATATACCCGCGTAAGATCCAAGGCTGCCTGCCAACTTCAGCGAACATCCACCCCAGCTCGATGGCAATCATGGCTAGAGGCCCTAGCAAAACAATGCCGAGTAGCAGCCATTTGGGATATGGTTTGCGCCCGGGCAACCAGCGCCGCAGAACATATAACACAGGAATCATCAGGATGATTACTCCCGTTGTGACCTTCAGGTCGAACATATAATGAATGGACAGCGGTGGCCTCAGATCCGCAGGAAACTCTTCGAGCCCTTTTACTTCCGTATCTGGACGATTACCCGCCAAAATGCTAAGGGCATAGGGAATCTCAATGGCGTATTTCACCTCATTGTTCTCATCCAAAATCCCCCCATAGACGAGCGGTGCCTCTTTCATCGTCTTGAAATGCCATTCTGCGGCAGCCAGCTTCTCAGGTTGATATTTCGCCAGGAATTTACCAGAGGAATCGCCGATCATGACGGTGCTGATGGCAAATACGAGCGCAGATACCGTCGTGAGTTTCAGTGCTTTTTTGTAATACACATGATCCCGTCCCCGAAGCAAACTGAAGGCGGCTATCCCCGCCAGAATACCTGCACTCAAGGTGTAGGATGAGGCGAGTACATGGGACACTTTGGTTGGCGTTGCCGGATTCAACATGGCAGCAATCGGATGAATGTCCTTCATGATGCCATTAATCAGGGTGAATCCCTGAGGCTGGTTCATGAAGGAGTTGACCGTCGTAATGAAAATCGCAGATGCAGATGAGCCGAGAGCTACCGGAATCAACAGCAGCATATGCGTATATTTCTTTTTGAAACGATCCCACGTATAGAGGTAAATTCCAAGAAAGATCGCCTCTATAAAAAAGGCAAACGTCTCCATGAACAGCGGCAAGGCGATTGCCTGACCCGCTACCCGCATAAACATCGGCCACAGCAGACTGAGCTGTAATCCGATCGAGGTGCCTGTAACAACTCCAACGGCAACGGTGATGACAAAACCTCGTGCCCACCGCCGTGCCAGCAAGGTGTAATGCATATCATTGGTTCGTAGTCCTCGCCACTCGGCCAAGGCAATCATGAGTGGAACGCCTACACCGATAGAGGCAAAAATAATGTGTACAAACAGGGTAAGACCGGTTAGTATCCGGCTGAGCAAAACAGGGTCCAGGGATGACATGGTTACACTCCTCTTTCACATAATCGTTATGTACCACAGCAGTTACTCTGCTTGAACGTGTATCTCAATAACTCATGATTCGGATGATGCTCTTCACAACGGCATACAGCACAACCACAGCTGCAACCAGACAGACGATGATGAGTGTTTTCTCTTGTTTACGGAACATATACCTGCCGTCCTCCTTTTGCATGGGATGCAAATTATGGCTCTATAGACAGTTTGCAAAAGAAGTTGATTTTTTATCCGGGGAAATTGAAAAACAAAAAAAGCCTTTCCCCTTATCACGCTCACGCGCTGAAGGGCAAAGGCTCTATTCGTAGGTCTCTTACATAAATTATTATTCATAAAAAAGTGAAATACATTTCTTCATCCATCCTTAAATCTACACCAATACGTCCTGCTTGGGCAGTCGAACCTTGAACGTACTTCCTTTGCCCGGTGCAGATATAAAGGTCAACGTACCCTTGTGATCCTCTACAATTTTACGGGAAATGTACAACCCGATTCCTGTTCCACCAATCTGCCGGTGATCCGAATTATCGACCCGATAGAATTTGTTGAACAGCATGTCCTTCTCTTGCTCCGCAATACCTATTCCGTAGTCACGCACATCAAGACATAACCATTCCTCTTCTTCCCATAACGTAACATCGATACGATCGGCTCCCGGCGAATACTTGACTGCATTGCCCACCAGATTATGCAGAACCTGAACCATCCTGTTCTGGTCAGCATAAGCAAAAAAGTCTCCATTAAACGTATGCACGTAGATACGTTGGGCAGACTTCATATTCCACTGTTCGGCAACCCCTTCTACCAACTCCACCAGCGGTACATACGTCATGTGGTAAGTCATACCTTCGTTGTCGAGGCGCTGAATATCGAGTACATCATCGAGCAAACTGCTCAGCCGCTTGCCCTCCGAAGAGATGGTCTGCATGAATTCCCGCTGTTGAGCTGCCGGAAGGTCATACATCATCATGAGTTCCACATACCCCATTATGGTGGCTACAGGCGTTCGAAGCTCATGAGATACCACACTGATCAGCTCATTTTTCATCCGATCCAGCCGTTCTTCTCCTGTCCGGTCACGGAACACCAGCAGAAACCCATGGTTTTTACCCGGGACATCCATCTGCTTCATGTACAAGGAAAATACACTTTTATCCACATTATTGAATATAAATTCGGTCTCAATAAAAGCCGTTTCTCCATTCAGGAATGCTCTCGTCTGTTCCATCAGATTGAAGTTGTCCGTTAATACCATCGTATCAATCGCCTGCGCCAAATCCTCAATGGATCTGCCCATAAAATCACCCAAACCAAACATCTCTTCTATCCTTCGGTTGACGATGGTTATGGTCCCTGATCGATCAGACATCACGAGCCCTTCTCGTACGGATTCAATAAATTGCTCACTGATATCTCGCTGTTCCTGGATGGCAATCTTCTCATTGAACAACTCCGAGTTCAGCTTCTCCAGCGCAAGGGCATGACGTACACGGTCTTCTTCTGCTCTGGTCCGCTCCGTAATATCCTTAATAAACAGGTTATATAATGTCTCATTTTTGCCCAACTGGATCTCAACAATCTTGTACTCAATCGGAAATACGGAACCATCCCGTCGGATACCTGAAATTTCTTCAACGATGGTGTATCTTTTACCTTCCACATATTCAAATCGCTCCAGCAAATTCTTGATTTCCTTGCAGCTGGCCCCTTGAAAAAGAGACGGCGCTTCCTTGTGCAGGATCACTTCTTCCCGACGCAATCCAAACATTCTTTCAGCCTCCGGATTAAACTCAACGATCAGCCCATTGGAGTCCACAGAGATAATCGCATCAATAGAGGATTCAATAATGGCACGTTTGACCTCTTCACTATTCTTGAGTTCCTTGGTACGCTCAATAACCCTGTCCTCCAGCGTTAACTTGTCGTGACGAATCTGTTCGAATTGTTCCAGTAGCACATCGGACATTTTGCGCAAATTACCAATCAGGATCTGTACTTCGGTTACATGGCTGGTTGGCCATTCCAGCTTCCCATTTCGAAACAGCAGTCTCGGCAGAGAGCCTGTCATCCTGGTCAGTCTTAACAGCGGGCTAACAACCTTACTGCTGAGAGGAGCCGCTACAATCATGGAAGCCACGATGATGGCGAACAGGGATTGCAGCGTGGTCAGATAAATCGATTCGATTCGGGGGTAATACTTGGACGAGTCAGTCACAATGAATACCCGATAAGGTGTTAACCTTGTCATTGCTGCTTCATAGATAAAAGAGGCTTGTTTCCAATGATTCAATACATCGCTGTAATGGATATTTGCGGAACTTAACAGAAAGAGGTTATCCCTTGATTTCAGAAGACGGAATCTGTCCATGTCCAGGTAATCGCCCTCCTGTAGTGTATTCAAACCAGAAGCGACGACTGTATCATTGCGATTCAGCAGAATCACATTCACACCCAATAGATGATGATAACGCGCCATATTCTGATCCATATTCTCGGAGGTAACATACTCTTCATCAAGATCCTGAACAACCGCAGTCGCTGCATATTTCATATCACGTAATATGGCATCATTCATTTGACCCAATTGTCTGCGGCTATCTGCAGATAACAGTACGAGAGAAACAAATACCACAAAGGCAACTACGTATTTAAACGCAATTCTTGTTAGTGGAATGGTTCCCGTCCGCTTTGATTTGTGTTCTCCCGTGGTAATCCAGAAATCAACTACAATTCCCGCAAGCAGCGCATTCACCATACCAATCACAGCAATATACATATACTCATACTTCACATCGTCTATATTCATACCCAACATAAAATGCCCGACATAGATAACAGGAAATAACATCACTACCCAAAAGACAGCATCAGCCTTGATTAAGCTGCCATTCTTCCAACGGCTCTGCCAAACGAGCATCCAGATTAATTCCATGAAATGAGCAAGCATTATAGATAAATTGTGCGGCTGGAAGCCAACAAAGACGGTATTCAGCAGATGGATGACTATGAGGGTGACAAATCCATAGATGGCCCCATGCAAACGTAGAGCAACGAGTACTGCCGCGCTACCAATCATAAACTGTACACCATAGAATAAAGTAAACGGGAAAATAGTGCTTAATGAGCCCAGAATGATCAGAATGCTGGTCCCAATCCAGGGTATTCTCAGCTTCAACACAACCCAATCCAGCATTTGTCTTGCCTTTATACGATCCATAAGCAATTGCCCTCATGGATCATTTTTTCTTCTGTTTTCAACAACAACGTTGGTTCCCCCTATAAACTTAAGCGGATACAATATTACTTTTTTCCCCTTAACTCGTTCTGATCCATTATACTGTAATTAATACTTTGTGTAGCTTTGGGAAATTCTGATTGATCGGCAACCAAACTGCATTCATGCTAAAATATTGAAGTTCATTCAAAAAGCTTATTCTTTCTCTACATATACATCCTATATTTTGGGATAGAAACATTAAAAAATTTGCGGCATTTATTTGCAATTCACCTTGTTTTTTTAGCATTTTCTTAACATATTATTTTCACCAGGAGTGTGACCCTATGACTATCAAAGTACTTCTTATAGAAGATGAGAAAAATCTGGCCGACATGATTGCTTTCTTTCTTGAGGAGGAAGGATACATCACTGAACGGGTTCATCATGCCCGCGAGGCACTTCAACTGTTTCCACAATTCCAGCCGGATATTGTTGTAACGGATCTCATGCTTCCTGAAATGGATGGAAATGATCTCGTAGAAGCCTTTCGCCAGCACTCCACTGTGCCCATTCTGATGATCTCGGCAAGCACCATGCTGAATGATCGACTTCGCGCATTGCATAATGGTGCGGATGACTTCCTGTGCAAACCATTTAGCTTGAAAGAGTTGGATGCCCGGATTAAAGCACTGCTACGAAGATCAATCATTTCCTATCAGGATAAACCGGTAAAAGAAGACAAGCAGGCAGAGGTTACTGGACATGTGAATGTGAATGAATACAGGAGAACTCTGTTTGTGGATGGCGTTGAAATCGAGGTCACTCATATTGAGTTTGAGATTATGAAGGAATTGTACCGAAATCCGGGCAAAGTGTTCACCCGCAATGAACTGATGGATCGGATCAAAGGCTCCGAACGCGCCTATCTGGATCGTACCATTGATGTTCATATTTCAAGTCTGCGTAAAAAAATTGAGCCTGACCCCAAGAACCCACGTTATATTAAGACGGTTTGGGGAACAGGCTATAAATATGTGATCTAATATGATCGTAACGCTTGAAAGTTAAACACCTTTGGCCATATCCCTTTTTTATCTCATGGATAAGATGGGTGGTATGGCTATTTCTGATTTATGGACAGACGACGAATGCAACCAATTTTCCATATCCTTGATTAGTTGATTCGGGTCTTGCTCGTTCCAGAGAATCATCTTCATCTCACCTGTACCTGTAATTTCTTGCAGGTGACGCTTCCGAATAAGGGATTGGAAATCCGTAATGACCAGTAACGGAAGTTGTGGCATAAAAGCCCGAATGGCATTTGCTGCTGACACCGCTTCTTCGGCAACCTGATAATCAACAATACAATAACGGGCATTTTCCCAACTTCCCCGATGTGTTTCTATTGCAGAACCAGATGTTGAGTCCTCAATCCAGTTCCTGAACAATTGAATAATATTCTCATATGCAATATGACGTTTTCCATCCGAGAGCACGGTAATGGGTTCCATAGGTATAACCTCCAGTTGATTCTTATCTTTATTGTGCCAATTTTCGTTTAAAAATGTTTGTGCGTGAACATGAAAGAAGTGTTAACAAATTTCGTACTTCTTCACATTAAGTGTTAGAAACGTCCACTTCACTTCTAGATGATTTCGCAGATTCCACACATTGATGTAAAATAGAGAAATACCCGTGTGATTTAATTTACGGGAAGTTAAAGATGAATCTGGTACTATAGGAGGTTACATTGATGAATATTGTTTCCATTGAACCAACACCAAGTCCAAATACGATGATGCTACATCTCGATGAACGTCTGGAGGACGGAATTCGCAAAACATATACACTGGACAACGAACGATCTGCTCCGGCGTTCATTCGCCAGATGCTTCATATTCCCGGTGTAAAGAGTGTGTTCCACACGACAGACTTTGTGGCACTTGATCGTAAAGGGAATGCCGACTGGTCCGTTATCTTGGGTGAAGTCCAAAATCGCCTTGGACAGCAAGGCATTGATCTGGACTGGATTGAATCCGAAGATGGTTCAGGCGAGCACTTCGGAGAAGCACAGGTATTTGTACAATTCTTCCGAGGTGTACCGATGCAAATTAGGGTCAAGGCCGGGGTCAAGGAAGAACGAATCTCGTTGTCAGACCGCTTTGTCAAAGCCGTAACAGAAGTCGCCAGTGCAACGATGATCAAAGAACGTAAACTGAGTGATTACGGTGTTCGATATGGTGAATTGCCTGATATCGCACGTGAAGTCGAGCAGGAATTGGAAGCGGCTTATCCCCCAGAACGACTCGATCAGGTTATCAAACAGGCCATTGAACATGGTACCAATTCCGAAGAGTTCGTCGAGCGCCGTCGTGAATTGGATGGGGCTGAACTTGAAGAGGCTTTGCGGAGCGAGGACTGGAATGTTCGCTATGCGGCATTTGACGGTATGGAGCCTACGGCAGAAAGACTGCCTCTCGTAGCTCATGCCCTGCATGACAACAAAATGCAGATTCGCCGCTTGGCTGTCGTATACCTGGGTGACATTCGTACACCGGAAGCGATGGAATTGTTGTATGAAGCGCTTCAGGACAATTCTCCTGCGGTACGCCGTACTGCCGGGGATACCTTGTCGGATATCGGTGACCCTGCTGCAACCCCAGCTATGACAGCAACATTATCCGATAAAAGTAAACTTGTACGCTGGCGTGCAGCACGTTTTCTCTATGAGGTGGGAACTGAAGAAGCAGAGCAAGCCTTGCGAGTTGCAGCCGATGATCCTGAATTTGAAGTCAGCCTGCAGGCCAAGATGGCTCTGGAGCGGATCGAATCGGGCGAACAGGCAGCTGGAACGGTATGGCAGCAGATGGCTGGCCGTAACAAAAAAGAGGAATAGTCGTCTCTCAGACCTCACATCCAACAATTGTTATTGCACTGGAAAACCATGCGCGTTATACTGATTGTCTGTTTACTAAACAGGACACACGGTGTTAAGTTGTGTTGTTCATAATTTCATAGACAATAGATACACCTCATCCATTGATGGTGAGGTAGAGGTCGCGGGTGCGATCAGTACGCTGATGGAGGCGCTAAGGAGCCGCTTATGAGATCAGCCGAAAGGTGTACCCGCCGAAGCTCATTGGACGTTCCTTATACGGTCCGTTGAGCTGGGGCTGCTGTCGAAAGGCGCAGAACTGTCACGGAAGTACATTTCCTTTATATATAAAGGTATGAATTCTTCTGTGTTGAGCTATCTTAATCATCTGGGACATGGTGCGGACATTGAAATATTAAAGACCGCAGGCTGATGCCTGTGGTCTTTTTGTTTATGAATTCAAGTATCGCAAACATCAGTATATCGAATGAAGGAGTGTTTCCATGCAAGACCGCAGTAACCCAACAACAACTGGACCTTCCCTGAAAAAAGGATTACGCGCACGCCATATGACGATGATCGCCCTCGGTGGCTCAATTGGTACCGGGTTGTTTCTCGCAAGTGGTACCGCCATCTCAACCGCAGGCCCTGGTGGAGCATTAATTGCCTATGTGGCCGTTGGCATCATGGTTTATTTCCTAATGACCAGCCTTGGTGAGCTTGCTACCTTTATGCCGGACTCCGGTTCATTTAATACGTATGCCGCACGTTTTGTCGATCCTGCTCTCGGGTTCGCCATGGGCTGGAACTTTTGGTACAACTGGGCGGTAACCATTGCAGCAGAGCTTGCTGCCGCTACTGTACTCATTAAATACTGGTTCCCCGACAGTTCATCCATGTTATGGAGCTTATTGTTCCTCGTGCTGATCTTTTCCTTGAACGTGTTGTCTGTTAAAGGCTATGGAGAGTCCGAGTACTGGTTCGCCATTATTAAAGTCGCTACTGTTATCATCTTCCTGGCCGTTGGTGTGCTCATGATCTTTGGTATTATGGGCGGAGAAGCCGTTGGGTTCAGCAACTTCACCATCGGTGATGCGCCCATCCATGGCGGATTCTTCGCTGTACTTGGTGTGTTCATGGCTGCTGGATTCTCATTCCAAGGTACCGAGCTTATCGGCGTAGCCGCCGGTGAAAGTGAAAACCCGCGCGAAAATGTACCTCGTGCAATTCGTCAGGTATTTTGGCGCATTTTGATTTTTTACATTTTGGCGATTACTGTGATCAGTCTGATCATCCCGTATACGCATCCGAATCTGCTCAAAGGTGACCTGGAAAATATCGGTGTCAGCCCGTTCACACTGGTGTTTGAGAAAGCAGGCCTCGCCATTGCGGCTTCCGTCATGAATGCCGTTATCCTAACTTCCGTACTCTCTGCCGGTAACTCAGGCATGTATGCTTCGAGCCGGGTTCTCTATGCCCTTGCCCGTGATGGTAAAGCCCCTCGTTTCCTGGGCAAGCTGAACAAAAAAGGAATTCCAATGAATGCACTTTTGCTTACAACAGCCGTTGGTATGTTGGCATTCCTTGCCTCCCTGTTCGGTGATGGGATTGTGTACACCTGGTTGTTGAATGCATCCGGTATGTGTGGTTTTATCACTTGGCTGGGTATCGCTATCAGTCATTATCGCTTCCGTCGTGCATACGTTGCACAAGGCAGGGATCTGAGCGATCTGCCTTACCGTGCACGCTGGTTCCCGTTTGGGCCGATCTTTGCCTTTGTCCTGTGTATTATCGTGATCATCGGACAGAACTATCAGGCATTCACGGGTGATCAGATCGACTGGAGTGGAGCCATCGTTGCCTACCTGAGCGTACCCCTGTTCCTGGTGTTGTGGCTCGGTTACAAATGGATCAAAAAGACCAAAGTGGTGCCGCTGCAGGAATGTGACTTCACACCTACCGATTCATCAAGTGATAAATAGTGGCTATTTAATAAAACCTCCCCTTGGCGTTGCAGTTTTCCTACTGTAGTGAAACGGGGAGGTTTTGTTTTGGGTCTACTCTTTCCCTGATCAATTCCTGTACGTCCTTTCGTCCCTGTCCATATTTTGTATAGATCCGTAAGTAGAATAGAGAAAGGTATACTATTTTTCTTGGACAACGGGAGTTGATGTATAATGAAAAAATTCTCTATTCTGCTCGTTCTATTGGGCATCCTGGTCATCAGCTTTCCTTTCCTGCGGGAAACGTATTATGACTGGCAGCAAACCCGTGTCATGAACGATCTGGAGCAATTGCAAAACGGTTTGTCTAAGCTTAATCACTCCTTCGAACAAGGCATACAGGATGCAGCTTCCACCGAGCCGACTACTGACAATACAGCTACAGTGCAAGAGCTCTCTTCGGATACGTTAGGGATACTATCGATTGACAAGATTAATGTCCGCTTACCGATTCTGGAGGGTGCAACGGAGGACAATATGAAGGTAGCTGCAACCCATCTTGTCGAAACCACCCGTATCGGGAACAAAGGTAATGCTGCCATAGCCGCTCATCGTGCCCACAAAAAAGGACGGCTGTTCAATCGTCTGGGAGAACTACAGATTGGTGATTCTATGGAAGTCACCTTGGCAGATCGAACGATTATCCAATATAAGGTAGATCAGATATCCGTTGTGGAGCCAACTGACTTATCTGTGCTGGAGGATCCCGGGCTTGGACAGGTCCTTACCTTGATTACCTGTGATCCACTCGTCAATCCAACACATCGCCTAATTGTAAGAGCTATTGCAGTGAAACCAAATGTTAAGGGGACCTGATCCTTCCTAAATATCACCAAAAAATACCCTCTAGCATATTCACACGTCGACGCTAAGTCTTCGTAGTGATTGCTAGAGGGTATTTCTATCTACACACGATGAATTTTAGATACTGCGTGTTTCGATCTAGCGTTGAAGCTGTTGTCTGCGGCGGAAGTACATGAATCCCGCGCTACCTAGCGCCATCAGCATCATGCCCACAGCAGTGTAAGCCATTGTGCTCTCTTCACCTGTTTGTGGCAGCATTCCCTGAGATCCAGAATTTCCGTTTGGCTGTGATGCGGAATTTCCATTGCCCTGTGATCCATCTGTATCCGTTCCAGCAGGAGGTGCAAGTGCACCATCCCCATCAGGTGCATCTGTATCCCCAACTGGAGGTGCAGTATCGTCACCGTTGGAATCGCCTGGTGTCGGTGTCACTACCCCGGAATCTTCATCTGTCGGACTTTCGGTTCCTCCCCCAGACTCTGTAGGTTCAGTTACAACCGTGCCTGGAACCGACGGATTTGGCTTTCCTGGTTCCGGAGTTACTGGTTTCTCTGGATCTGGTGTTACACCCGTAGTAGGTGTTCCCGGATTATAAGGTCCACTAGACCCACCACCCGATACCGGGATAGCCTGATTTGTTTTTTCCACAACTACAGCTTCGGTTTGTATGTTCGTAATTTCAAATGGTACTGGTGTTGTTTCCAACATGTATCCGTTAGGCGCTTTTATTTCAACCAACTGATATTTATTGATATCCAAGCCTTCAAGTACAATTTCACCTTGTTGATTGGTTGTCAATGTAGCTTCATCTAGACCTGTTACCTTGTGGAACTCCCAATTCCCATTTGCATCCATCAATGCAGTCTGAGCTCGTAATTCAAATACAGCTCCTTGAAGGTGCTGAGTTCGACCCGCATTGGTTTTAATCAATTTCACAGAACGATCATTTTTTTTATTTTCAATGGTTAATTGAGTTTCCGGTTTGATAATAGATACAAGCGTCTCCGGCTGTTCAATAACAAAGCCTTCTGCCTTGGTCTCTACCAATGTATATGAACCATAATCCAAACCATCGAATTCAATGACCCCATTTAGGTCGGTTACTTTTGTATCGATGACAATGTTGGAACGATCACGCAATTCGAATTCAATTCCGCTTAATACGGACTTATCCTTGGCATTTACTTTGGTAACGACAAGTTTACCACCTGCACCCATTGCATTAGACTTCGTCAATGTAATACTCTCCGTCTGATTCTCTACAATCGTGAACGGAATTGATGTAGCATCCAATTGATAAAACTCAGGTGCCGCGACTTCTACCAGCTCATAATCCCCTGGCAACAGTCCACCTTTGGCGATCTTTCCATCTTCCCCTGTCGTTAACTCATCGATTTTCTCTCGCGTTGCTCCGTCCTTGGAGTACAATTCGAAAGTTGCACCCTTAAGTGTCTTGGAGGAGTCCACCGCATCTACCTTGGTTAATTCGAAGCCTTGACGAATCTTTTTATTTTCAATTTCAAAAGCGATATCCGCATCCTTGAATTCAATCGTTTTACCTGATGCAGAGCCATATTCAGGATCAACCAAGTATCCTGCCGGTGCAGATAATTCTTTTAACTTATAAGGTACACCGTTGGTTAGATTGTTTAATCGATAGTTTCTGGAGCTTTCAACCACACCATTCTCGTCCGTTGGTTTCAATGTTTCCAGAAGCGTAGTTCCAGACGCATTATAGATTGCAAATATTGCCCCCTCCAGCGGAACTCCTGTATCACTGACTTTGTGAATTCTGATTTTGCCCAGACCTGTAGAGGCTCCTCCACCTGCTCCAGCCAAGGAAACTTTGATTCCCGACTGATTACCTTCCCCGATTACCGAGGAAGATTGGCCTGCAAATTCAACCTTATTCTCAATTCGGGCGCCATGATCGGCATTAATATAAGACTGATATTCCAAAATGAATGCGGTATGGATATCTTTCTTGAAGGTAAAGGTAAATGTATTGCCCTCTACATTCAATTCATAATCAGCCGGATCAACCAATCCAGCTTTGGTGGATACATTGCCTGAATTGTTGGCAGGTAAATTGGTTGCATATAATTTCAATGAATCAGCCAATAAAATCTGGTTCTCTGACAAGGTATCTGTTAATTGATTACCCGCGGGATTGAAAGATTGACTTGGATTGATATTTACCGTCCATGATGCTTTATCCGTTGTACCTTCTTGCTTCCCTGTTTTGCGCACGTATACACCACCGTTGGCAGGTGTAACACTGGCTGATCTATTAAATCGTATTGCACCACCCTCACCATCCGTCAGAACAGCCTGGTTGGCATATGCGCCTGCGACAGAATATGGTCCATCCAGACTTGTTTGGTACTGAATGCGATAAGCCATTTTGCCAATGTTACCCAGATCCAACGCAAAACCTTTACCGTCCGGGTTCAACTGGAATTGACCAGATGTGAGCGGAACCTCGCTACCTACAGCAGTAACATTATTGGCTCCCTGCAACTCTAACTCATGAACTTTCAATGAGCCGTCTACGAAAGATTGGTCTCCAGTGTAAGCATCCTTAAGGATTGCATCCTTAATATCAAACAAATTGTAGTTTACATCGATTGTCCAGGTGATCTTTTTATCTTTGGCGCTATATTCACCCTTTTTGTTACCATTTTGAATCGTGTAGTCTTGCGGTTTGACCGCAGCAGATTTGGTAATCGCAGTCTGTTTTACATCAGACTCTTCCCAATCGATCTTGGCTGAGTTGCGATATTCATCATTCGTTGGCATACCCGCTGTGGGATCGAAGCTTGTCTTATAAGTAATAACATGCTCCGTACTGAGCGTTACGCCGTCCTTCAAGCGAAGTGAGAATCCTTTTTCATACGTTGGATCAGCCGGGTCTGGAGTCAGTTCAAAGTCCTCTTTGTTAACACCACTCACTTGAAGACTACCCGGAATCAGTTTCATATGTCTGCCTTCGTAATTGTCGGTGATGACGATATCCGTCATGTCCTGCAAATCACGGTTCAAAACAATCTGCCATTCGATTTCTTTTGTGTTGAAATTTTCACTTTTTACACTCTTTGCAAAAATGACTTCCTGAATGTCTCTTCGACCTGTTTTGGAAGTACCATCATACATGTTCACTGTGTTCGTAATGGTGTCGTTTGTATAAACACGATGAATGGATTGTGTATCATATTCAATCTCATAGGCCTTTGTAATATCGTTCTTAAAATGTAATCTGAAGCCATCATCGAACCCTGTACCCATCGCTTCGAGTGTGTATTCATTTGGATTGATCAGTGTTCTGTTGGAAGCCGCTCCACTTGCATTAATGTCCACTTGATACACTTTGACGGAATTGTTGATCAGTTGCTGTTTTGCCGTATCAAAGCGGTCTTCAATCCATGCATTCGTTTGCATGATTTCTTGCTGATTGTAGTTATATTGCACTTTCCATGTGATCGTCTGTGTCACCGGATCATACGCACTATCTTGCCCTGACTTGTTCAAAGGCTCATTAAAACTCACACGAACTCGGCCAATATCTGTTTCGTTGTGCTCGCTCTGATCCGTTGTAAGCGCAACCTGATTTTGATACTCCACGTTGGTGAACGGAGCAGTGGTTGGTGCTTTAACACTCGTCGTGTAAGTCACACGATAGGCCTTATCTGTATCTCCCAATTGAATTGGAAACTGTGGTTCCGTTTTAATTACTGGGCCTTCTTTTACAGATCCATTCAATTGCACTTCCAATTCGCGAATTTCGATATCGCCCTTGAGCTCTAGCTCTGCTGGGAACGTGTCTGCAAGAACAGCATTTTTCATAGCCTTCTCGCCTTGGTTAAAATCTACGGTCCATATAATTTCATCCGAGTTGAAGTTATTTTTGTTCGCGCTTCCCGATTTCTTCAACTTATCTACGGCTGTGTTGGCAAAATGCACATCAATGATGCCCTGCCCTACGGAACTAAAGTCTATCTGTTGTTTCAATCCATCTTCCATCTTGCTCTCATCGAACTTGATCCACACGTAGAAGTTACCTTCCAGCTGCGCATGCTCGATCAGTTCATTAAAGGTAAAAATGATTGTGCCATCTGGATTTACCACATACTCCCCAACACCGCCATCCAGATTACCCTTAAGCTGCGATCCGATGATGAATTTATCGGGCAAGTTAAAGGTGAATGTAGAGCCATCGCTGTAGTTGTGGTTGTCATCTGCAAGTCCCCATGTAAAGACTACAGCCACCTCATCCTGAATGCGTGGTCGAATATCCTCGATTTTATCTCCTTTGACTTCAATCGTGCCATTCCCGTTGTCTTCTGGTGCCTGATTGTACATCTGCACACTGGTAATCAATTGATCTGTAATTACCGGGCCTGCAGCTGCGATTGCTAAACTGCTCTGGTTGAGGTTTCCCTCCCCCTCTTCTTCCGGAGTGGCAGCAACGTCAACGTTGTCCACCTCTTCCGGACCTGCCAAACCTTCTTCTGACGCTGTATCGCTGATTGCACTGGCTGGCAAATTAGTTAATTCATCCTGAGCGTGCATGGTTGGTGTAAATATCCAACCCTGCATCATTTGCGTGACCAGTAACAGAGCAATGATCACTATGCTCACTTTTTTCCTCATTTTTTGCATATCCTCCTCGTACGTAGTGTTGGCATACGCCGAAGATTAGAATAGCAAAGCGACATATACAAAAAATAGACAACACTAAAATCCTCGTTTTTGAACACAAAATTGAACACAAAAAAGGATACTCCTCAATCGGAGCATCCTGTTCAACGGTTGTTACAGTGTCCAGTTAATTTTGACGCGCAGATCCGTAGTACCTTCCATTTTGGATACATAATAAGATATCGATTTCATGCCAAGTTGGTACAAATCCTGCAAATCTTCAATCAGTCCAGCCTCCGTACCCTTGTACCTGAACGTGAGCGAGGTTCCGCCTTCCTTCAGTGTACTTTGAACCTTGGTCTTCAGCGCAGCATGGCCTTTGACGGCATCCTGTTCATCATACAGGGAATAGTCCAGAGCATGGTACAGCTTCTGATAAGCGGCTTTTTTGCTATCTCCAGCCTTCACCAGCTTTAATAAAGCTTCTCGATATGAGGCTGGCGCAGCGGGGTACTTGCTTTTGCCTGTCCAGATATGGTCACGTGCCATCTCATCATCACTCAGCAAATAGTAGCTGTGGCTAACCTTACCTTTGCGGTCAGGGGTAGGATCATCCCAGGTGGTGTCCATGTGATACCACTTGCCGTCCAGGTTCACGATATTCCAGGCATGAAGCTGCCCGCCCGCTGTACCTTCCACAATCCGGTTATCGATACCTACTCGCTCCAGCATCCGATATGCCAACAGTGAATATCCCTGACAGACGGTACTGCCTGTAACAAGCCCGTCGTAGGCCGTATATTTCTTCAACGAAGTATCGTAGGAAAGGTTAAGCACAATCCAGTCATGGATGACCTTGACCTTCTCATGATCCGTCATGCCTGGTTTGATGATTTCTTTCAACACGTTTGTGACTTTACGATTCACATAATCGGTCTGCTCCTTGGTCTCCCGGTAGGAGAGAGTCACATGCACCTCGGCCGACACATTGGAGCCTTTATAATTAAATGCATAACTTTTAACAGTATACTGAATATAGGGGTCACTCTTCATTGCCTCATCGATGGAGGTTTGTAATTGTTTTTTGAGGCCTTTCACATTGCCTTTGTATGTAAAAACAAGTTCCTCCGTTCGCTGTGACATTGCGGTAAGCAAGGTCTGGCGCAAATCTGTTGCCGTGGATATATCTGATGTCCCTGATGCAGCATACAGCTGATCCAGATCAACCGTACGTGGTAATGCTACAGCAATCAGACAGCCTGCCAGCAGTATGGTGATAATTCGTTTCCCGTTCTTACCCATGAAAGGAACCCACCCTTCTTTGCAAAGTTCTCACGCCCTATTGTATCACAAAAGGCTCTGTCGTCATTCTTCTATATCATTTCAACTAAAGAATATTTACAAGAACACTCCGATGTCAGAACAACTTTCTGATCGCTGAGTAAATGTTTAGTTGAAATGATTTAATTTTTGTAAAAATTAAATCAAAAGAGACCTTCTATGGAAGGTCCCTTTGATCTTTAGTTCATTGAATCACGATTACCCGTTATCTTCATCCTATGATTCGCTTGGGCATGATATGAGTGATTCCTCGTCTAATACAGACGATTACCACTCATAAACGTATCTGTTTTACCTTGAAGCTTCGCCAGCCGTTCCAATACCTGTGACGCTTCAGCTACCGTCACTTTGCGTGCAGGCATGAATCGTCCTTCAATCGAAGGAAGCAATCCCAGCTTCAAACTCAGGGAAACCGCTCCCTTACTTGTAATAGCACTGGCATCCGCAATGTTGGGAAGATCCGATGGCAACGTATAGAATCCGGCCAGCTTCTCATAGCGTAAAATACGTACAAGCAACACTGCCAACTCTTCACGTGTCATCTCTTCCTGCGGATTCAAATTCTGTTCAGGGTCCGCTCCGGCAAGCCAGCGCTGATCGATTAATGCCCGAACTGCCTTATAATACGGGCTGTCAGGCGTCACATCAGCGTATAACTTGTCATCTCCGTCCCCACTGTAGTACAGATCCATATTTGGATTAATCGCTCTTGCCAGATAGTTAAACCAATCTCCTCGGGTGATCACACGATCCGGGAATACGCGTCCCTGCTCATCAGCAAGCAATACGCCATGCTGTGTCATATTGCGTAGAGCTGCTTCGGCCACATGACCCAAGATATCCGTAGGTTCAGCCTTGGTTGCAGAGCTTGTGTCCCCGTATAAAAGCTTCCACTCTCCTGTGTTCGCATCCAGCGCTTCATAGTTGCCATAGATCGAATTCTCATCACGTGTAGGCATATAAGCAAGGTTCACACCAGCCGGGATGACTTGACCACCGTTCATACCATATCCGCCATAACGGGAATATGCGAGGATCAGCTTGAACTCCTCCAGATAGAGTGCCTTGGCCTCTTCATAACTGATGGCTGGCTTAACATCTGCTGGCAGTTGTTCAGGCGTTGCTGCAATACGTGTATAGAACTCGTTAATCGTCCCGTTGTTCAACACCTGTACTTGTGCCGTATCTTCCTTAACCGGAATTCCGTTCAGATAACGCTGGAACAAAAATGTGCGAGCATCATCCACCTCAATCACGTTAGCCAGTCGGAACTGCTCCGTTGCGTCTGGAACTAGCGCAATCACCGTGTCCATCGCCAGTTTCTCAGCCTGCTTCCGGGTTACCAATTTGCCTGCCTTCTCCTCAGCCGGCTTCTGCTGTTCCATCTCCGGTCCGATTCGTTGCATCATCGTATAGCTGTAGATCTGCCCGGTAACTGCATCTACCTGTGCTGAGATATCCCGCATGAACATATAGGACATATTGGCACTTCGATCACTCCAGCTCAGACTCCACACCTGATTGTTCGGACTTGAGTAATATCCCTTGCCCAGCTGGCTATGTTCCAGCTTATAACCCTTGGGAATATCAAAGTTCGTTGCAACCCGATTGGCGGCCTGCTGAACATTTAATCTCGTACCATTGGCCGGGACAAAAGGAGTTACATCTCCTTTCAACTTCGTATCCTGCTGCAAAGAATCTTCATCTACAGCTTTACCTGTTAAAGTATTAATCCGTTCCAACGTATTGGCCTCAATCGGAACGATACTGATATTCTTCGGTGTGTAGCCAAGGTAATACTGCTGACCCTGCTTGGAAGACAAACGATCTTTGGAGATATAAGCTAGCTCCACATCGAACTGTTCTTCAAACTGCTGTCTGGCCTTCTCTTCTGAAGCTGCCGGTTTAGATGAGGGATACTTGGCTTCGATAGTACCTCGTGAGTAACCTGTCACCAAACCACTTTCATCCACATTAATGTAGACTGTCTCTGCGTCAGATAACAATCCATCATGTTTTAACTGGTACCCGTATCGATACTCTGTTCTGCCAAACAATGACTCTTGTTCGATGGAAGAATACAGATCTCCAAGCGGAGCATATTCACTTTCCTTAAGACCTGGAATCGCTTGGTACAACAGTGCCACGGCCTTTTCTTCAGCTTGAGCTTTGGTTAACTTCACATCCGATTCCGAGACATGTTTATCCAGGATATCCGACGGCAAATGTACACTTAACACTTCCCCTGTGCCTGCATGTACAGTTCCACTGAATCCCGACGTATGATTGCCTTGTGTAATCTGGAACCCGATCTCCCATGCCTTGTAGTCTGGCGGTGGATAGGAATTAGGTGAATCGAATCGTGCAGATGAGATCGTTGCTTTTTTTAACAATGGAAATAATTTCAGTATATTTTCACTGGCTTGCCTGGATGAGATTTTCGCTCCCTCAGGCACGTCATTGCTCGTTGCGTCTAGTTGTTCATTTTCCCCCGTTGTCGCTTCGGTCAACTGCTCTGCTTGCGCGGCTGATGCACTGCCTGCAAAACCTGGTGTTTGCGAAGCAAGCAGCAGTGTTGCCATCGCTGCGGTTGTTGCTTTGGTTGCGAACATTTTCAAACGTAAATTAAACTTCCAATTCAAACTCAAATCTGGACCTCTCCCTTCAATTTCATACAAAGAAGCATAACAAATAACCTCGCATGAATATTGCCAGTCTATTCTATGATACCATAAGCTTCCTTTTTAATCGTCGTTTTCGGGGCAATTTTACAAATGTGAATTTCTGCATATTGCTAATAACAGCAAAAAAAACGCCAACCACGTCGGCGTTTTCTCTGTTAGCCTGCACTCTTATGTAGGCTGAATCTACCTTGTCAACTACTCGCTTTAGACGAATCGTTCAACTTCGCCTGACCTTGGACATGGGTTTTCAAAAAGGGAATAACGGTATCCCAGAAGGCGGGATCTTCCTCTGAACAACTGTGTCCTCCGCTGTTGACCCATAGATGTTCAACAGGCGGATCGGCTTTGGACATAAAATATTCAAGCTCACTCGGGGGAATGAAATTATCTCCCTTGGAGTGCACCATAAGCATCGGCAGTTGCATCCCCCTGCGCCGTTCATTCAGCATCATCACCGGATCACGCTGACGATAGGATTTCAGAGATTCACCCAGTCGCCAGAACCAGATTCTCGGGATTAACTGGGCCAGTGGAAACAAGGGCAGACGCCGGCGTCTCAGCTCTGAACTGACGATTACCTCAAATTGCGATGGCATCGAGTCCGTAATCACTGCTGATACAGGAATTCCCTCCGTCACTGCAAGAATCGTACCCAGTCCACCCAAAGAATGTCCAAGTACTCCGATTGCATCTGCATCAATCTCTGGTCGTGCAGTCGTATACTGCAACGCCGCAAGCAGATCATCCCGGAACAGGTAGGCAGATGCAGCACGAACCGGATCACTGGCCCCGTGACTACGCACATCATACATAAATAAGGCATATCCTGCTTCCCAGATCGGACGTGCGTAACGAAGAACACGGGAGCGATTAGAGCCCCAGCCATGTGCAATAATAATGAGCGGCCATGGTTTCGGAATGTCGACTCTGGCCGGGATGAACCAGCCATGCACCCGACCTCCCCCACTGTCAAAGGTCACATCCTCAAATGGCATTGGGGGTGTCAGTGTGATTGGAATCTTCTTGGGTGTCTGGCTCTTTACCGCTGCCTTCCATAAACCACCTGCCGTTACTGCGGCCACGGCGAGCATGCCGCCTATCATTGTTTTAGCTTTCACAGGGCATCTCTCCTCTCCGAATTCTGGCATACATCCATCATAAAACAATAGAATGAACGGCACGTTAAGCGACATGGGTTTTTATGATAAAGATTAATCTAACAATTAATCTAAAGGCACCTTCATATATATACCCAAATGTACATATCCCTCATCTGACGCTAGAATCCTAGGCTCCAGCTGCTTCCACAAATCTCCGTGCACATGCTGCAATCTGCTCATGATCTCCTGCTACAAGAGCTTCTCGTGGTAAAAGTGCACTTCCCAGACCCACTGCAGCAGCGCCTGCTGCGTAATAATCAGCAATATTCTCCAGTGTGGCACCACCTGTTGCCAGCAGTGGAATATGATTCAGTGGAGCTTTGATCTCCCGCAGATACGGTATGCCCAGACTCGCCATCGGAAACAACTTCACAACTCGTGCTCCCGCTTCATGGGCAGCGACAATCTCAGTAGGTGTCATGGCTCCAGGCCAGATCTCGACACCATGTTCTACAGCATATTCAATGACAGACAGATCGACATTGGGAGACACCAGAAATTGTGCTCCTGCAGCGACCGCTTCCTTCGCCATCTGCACATTCAGCACCGTACCCGCTCCAACAAAAGCCTTTCCTTCATGCCGCTCACGCCAGTCTGCAATAATATCATGTGCTCCAGGTGTATTCAGTGTGACTTCCATAAGTCGGATTCCACCACCTGTCATACCTTGTCCAGCTGTTACTGCCGCTTCGCGGCTTATACCACGTACAATCGCGACCAGCCTTGACTCCAATAGTACTTCCGTCAGATTCATATCCAGTTCCCCTTGCTTTATCAATTCGGCAGCCGAAGACAGGCAATCATGGTCACCGCTTTTCCGTTATTCATTATTGTAAAGCATATCCTCTCCTGGATGAAATCATTTGATCCAATATTCACTTCTTCCTATTAAAAAGACATTGAATTCAACTTGGTTTTGTAGTCAACCTGAAGGAAACAAGGGCAATCGCCAACGCCAACAGCAGGACCATACCACCAATCCACCCCAAATTTTGAACGGAATTGTATTTCACAACTACACCTCCAAATCCGGCACCGAAAGTCATACCTATGTTCATTACTGCCGTATTGTAACTCAGGACTGTTTCAGAAGACTGTGGTCTCAATGTTATCAAATAGAACTGATTCGCGGGCGTTGTTATCCAGGCAGCTGTGCCCCAAATCATGATGGTCAGAAGAATACCTATTGTGGAACCTGCTGTGATTGGCAAAATAAACAGGGCACCAGCATGAATAATCAAACTGATTGGAATCGTGCGAACAGGTCCCCATCGATCTACCGCATAGCCGCCAAGACGGGAACCTATGAATGCAAATACACCCAATACAAGTAACGCCGTACTAATCATTTCTATTGAAAAATCGGCTACTGAACTTAAAAGTGGAGCGATATAAGCAAATACCATGGTGTAACCCAGAATCCAGAAAACAGTCGTCAATAATCCGGTGATAACCTTTTTATCTTTGATAATCAATAATTGTTTCTTCAGGGAGAGAGACGGGTTACCCTCCATTCGAGGAATAAATCTGTACAACAGCATGAAATTAATAAATGCGATAATTGCAATCATGATATAAACATAGTGCCAATCCATGTAGGCAGCAATGAAGGTACCAATCGGCACTCCTAATACCAATGAAACGGTGAATCCTGTGATGACAGTTGCAATGGCACTACCCTGTTTGCCAGCAGGAGCTAGCCTTGCAGCATAGTTCGTGGCTAGGACAAAATACAGACCACCACTCATGGCCAATACGATGCGTGAGAACATAAGCATGCCGAAGTTCAAACTGAAGAATGCAATGATATTTCCCAAGATAAAAATAAGCATGGAATACAGAAGTACTTTTTTACGTTGTAACTTGGAAGTCAGCATGACCAGAGCCCAGGCACCCAATGCATGAGATAGTGCATATACGGTGACCAATTGTCCCGCTATTGAGATCGAAACCTGTAAATCGCGGGCGATGATATCTAAAACGCCAGATACGACAAATTCGGCTGTTCCCACAACAAAGGCTCCTAAAGCCAATAAATAGATAATAAATGAATTCATTTCAGTCTCCTTTATTCAAAAGAATAGTGTGTGAAATCTTCTGGATATATTCGTTTGTTAAAATTTATAATAGATATAAAAGACAAATTATATCTATTATAAATACAAAAAAATACTTAATGCATCATTGATATTTTACCGGCAATCGAAGATAATTTTCGATTTTTAAACACTTCTTCCATCTGTCCTTCGGCAGTGATCATGGTTTCTTGAATTAAGCATCCCTGTTTATGATGACAGCAATCAAACAGAGAGGTTGTACCCTCAATCGCCTGTATGATGTCCAAAAACGTAAGATCCTCCCACTTCTCCTGAAGTGTATACCCGCCTTGGGCACCAGATGACGAATGAATCATCCCCTCTTTCGTCAATTTGGTTAAAATCTTGGACAGATAGGTGGGTGAAACATTCTGCCACTTTGAAAGCTGCTGCACACCCACAGGTTTATCTGAATTGGATGCCGCAAGAAAAAGCATCGTGTGCAGGGCGTAATTGGTAGCTTTGGAATACTTCATCATCTCATTCCCCTCTAATAAAAGACTTAATAGATCTACAATAACTCCTTTAATGCAATTACGTCAATAACCCCCTCTCATAAAAGTGGCACATTGCGTCCACTCCTTCATCAGAGGAGGCTCTTGTTACAAACAACTGTTCCAGCAATATCTATACCTACAGTTCCAATCTAAATGCATGCTTTAGGCATTTTCCAATACGTTATCCTTCTCCAAATCTTTAAAGTATCGATCGTTATATAACATGCTTGGATGTGTTGGATGATAGGCGAGTGCGATATCATTATGTTCCCGGGCCTTGGCACGGTTACCCATCCGGTCATAACACACACATAGTTGCAGATGCGGCATCCAGGTCCAGGCTGCTTCATTCAGCACTACCATAGGGTCATCAGGACGTACAGCACGAGTCGCCTGTTCGTACCAGAACAGGGCCTTGCGATAATCTTCACGGTCGGCAAAATAACCACCCAATCGACAGCAAATCTCGGCTCTTGGCAAATCATAGGCAAATGATCGGAACAACGCCGTGACTTCCTGTTCCGGATGTTCAAGTGCAGCTTCACAATCCGCAATTTTCTGGCAAGCAGCGATCTGATCTTCCACCCATCCCAGCCCGGTATCCAGAAACTTCTCATAGTACTTCACCGCATCCCCATGCTGTCCATGGTCCTTCAGTTCATTACCGAAGTAGTACAAGTCACGCGGCCCGAATTCTTCTCCGGCCTGTTCCCTTTTGCGATAGATCCGCAGATTCCGATCGGTATACTCCTTATCTTTCTTGTGGGTAACCGCTATATCACTATGCAGCAGATTGCCCGCTACAGCCAGATATTCATGCACTGCCCCAATCCAGCGAAATTGCCGATCCCGACGCACCAGACGATTCCGGCGCAGGCTGTAGGCTACCTTGCCATCTGCTGTGAATGACAGATTGTAATCCATCGTCACACTATCAACATCCGGGTCCAGCGAACGTTTCAAGGCGATCAGTTTCGCTCGATCTTCCGGTTCGAACACATCGTCGGCATCCAGCCACAGAATATATTCACTCTTTGCCTGATCGAAAGCATAGTTGCGTGCTGCTGCAAAGTCATCCACCCATTCAAAATCAACGATACGATCCGTATATCTGGAAGCGATCTGACGAGTACGATCCGTCGAACCGGTATCCACGATTACAATCTCATCGGCAATGCCGTTGACCGAGTCCAGACATCTGGCGAGGGAAGCTTCTTCATTTTTCACAATCATACACAAGGTAATACTGATCGTCTCCTCCCCTCGTCTGGCCCTGCGATTAAATGCAGATACCCCCGGCAGTTCGGACAAACGATAGATGTGGTATGCGGGGAAATGAGTATCAACGAATAAACGAAAACCCAGTGCCTGAGCACGGATGCAGAAATGACGATCTTCGCCCCAGAAGGATACATTGGGAATCTGGTCATATGAAGCTCCTGCTGCCAGAACATTTTTGCGAATAAGAGTACATGCCCCTAGCCCTCCAACTTCATAACAACCCGGGATCCGCAGTTGAGTTAGAAAAGCAGTCGCTTGCGTGCCCTCGTCCTCCGTCTCGGTTCCGTCTAATGTTTTTCCACCGCGGCGAAACAAAGCATACTCATCTTGCAGCCATACCTGCGGCATTTCCCTGGCATCCGGCTGCCAGCGGGTCCAAAAGATATTGGATACAATGTCTTTGCCACTCGATACAAGTTGCTCCAGCGTCCGCGGATGCAGCACCAAGTCAGAATCAATCAGGAAAACTGCATCGTAGTGATTGTCGCGTGCATATTGCAATATGCGATTTTTCAAACCGGCTACACGCCAAATCTGCTCATCCTGCCAATAGTGTCCTCCCTCATCCTTGGTGTACACCCCTTTGTTGTCAGAACTACCACTACCATGTTCATCTGGTTGAATAACCGTCCCCTCATGCTGAAGCACAAATTCACGCAATATATTTGATGCGGCTTCTTCCACGTTATCGTCAACAAACAAATAATCCGTCTCCACTGTTGTTCGTTCCAGTGCATGCAGAGAATCCAGAAATTCACGGAGCACCGGCGTTGTCTGGCGAATCGGGCTGGCGATCAGTATTCTTTCCTGGCCAGGCGCTTCAAGCGTTTCCGATTGGCGGGTTTCCAGCAATTTATCAGAATGTCTGGGCGGTCGATGATTACTCTGGCTCTCTTTCTGATTCTCATTTGCGCTCTCATGTTGCTTCTCATTCTGATTCTCTTTCTCTTGGGAATTCTGCTCTACTTGAGGTTTGTATTCTTCTTGCGATTTACGTAACGGGTCTTTCTTCAACGTGCTCACTCCCCTCTCCTTATTCGAACCATGCCAACAGTCGTGGCTCTTGATCCAATATCGATTCGTACTGTTCCTTCCAACCGTATCTTGCTTCAGGGTCCAGTGCTTGATAGCGCTCATATTTGCGGATACGGTCTTCTTCCCGCGCCCAACCATAGTGCTTCACCCGGGGAGCATGACATCCATAGGACCAATGCTGGATCGTTAACGGAAAACGACCACAATGCTGGGGTGTCTCCTTCCATTCATAGCTCATCCCCGGGTGATAACGAATCAGAAATGGCCGATAATACGCATGCGCCTGCCAGAACTCATCTTCTCGGTAATGCGTCTCACTCCACATATCAAACAATCTGAAATAGATCGCATCTTCATTGCCACTGAGCAGCAGATCCCGTACCACCCCAAAGTCACTGGTTAGAATCTCATCCGCATCCAGATTCAAAATCCACTCCGGATCGGTTGCCACCGTCTCTTCCCATTGTTGTTTTCTCAGGCTTACCTCGTCTGCAAAACGTGAAGCTGCATTCTCCACTAATACGAGTGGAATACCGTCCAGAAGTTCCCTGCACAGTGCGACCGTTCCATCCGTGCTTCCGTCATCAATGATTACTGCGCGATCAATCCAGGGACGATGTCTCTCCAGTGCCTGCCTGAGATAACGATTCTCTTCATTACGAACGATCATCGACAAGGTAATATGTGGTCTTCCATGTTCCTCATGTCCATCCAAAGCTTCACCCCCTTGCTCAAACTTCTACCTATTAAAATGTCGGGCACATGATGCCTGGACGAATCACAATCCTCTATTTCCAATCTATGCAGAGCCTGAATGCGGATATGCAGGCCGAGTAAACCTTTCATGGGGTTAATCTTGATGAACGACAAAAAAGCACCCGCCTTCGCGGATGCTTTTAAATGTAATCACAAGATTAATGTAGTGAAATAAATGAATTAACGGTATTCAGACAAACGATCATTGAGACTACGTGTCTGTCCATAGACTTCCTGGTACAGCGCGAACAGTCCATCATAGACGGCAACCGTTTCCGGGTTCGGCTCATAGGACTTCGATGGACGAATAAACGCTGTTGCACATTCTTGCAAGGATGGGAACCAGCCACAGCCATAGGCAGCCAGCATCGCTGCACCCATCGCAGGACCCTGTTCGCTCTCCAACTTCACAATCGTGGCGTTAAAGACATCCGCCTGCATTTGCAACCAGGCTTCGTTCTTGGCACCACCACCAATGGAGATGACTTCATTGACGGTTTTGCCTGCACCACGCAGAATATCAATAGACTCGCGTAGTGAGAAGGTAATGCCCTCCATCACCGCACGTCCAAAGTGCTCCAGCTTGTGTCCTGCATCCATACCGATGAAACTGCCACGGATATTCGCATCGGGATGAGGGGTACGCTCCCCAACGATATATGGCGTGAACAACAATCCGTTGCTGCCCGCCGGGATCTGATCAATGCCCTGCAAGAGCACATCAAATGATTTGTCCGCTGCAAACGTATCCTTGAACCAGGACAGGCTATATCCTGCGGCAAGCGTTACACCCATAATATAGAAGGCATCTTTCTCCCCGTGATTGAAAAAGTGTACTTTGCCTTCGAAGTCGAGATCTTTACGCTCTTCATAGGAAAGCACAACCCCGGACGTTCCGATGCTGCACATCGTCTGTCCTTCACTCAGAATGCCTGCGCCAATGGCACCGCATGCATTGTCCGCGCCACCTGCGTATACTTTCGTCGCAGTCGCCAGCCCCGTTTGATCCGCAATCTCAGGTAGCAACGTGCCCACTTCCTCAAACGATTCCACAAGACGTGGACAAAGGGAGATTGGTAGCTCGAATGCTTCTGCAATCTCTTTGCTCCATTGCTTGCCTGCAACGTCTAGCAGCAAAGTTCCCGCTGCATCCGAATAATCCATAGCGTAATCCCCTGTCAGGCGATAACGCACGTAGTCTTTCGGCAATAGGAACAAGGATGCTTGCTCTAACAATTCAGGCTCGTTCTCCTGAACCCACAAAATTTTTGGCAAGGTAAAGCCTTCCAGTGCACGGTTCCGGGCAATGCTTAACAGCTTGCCTTCCAGTACTTTTTCGATCCGGCGGCACTGAGCCGTTGTGCGTGTATCGTTCCACAGGATTGCATTCCGCAGCGGTTTGCCTTCAGCATCCACCAACACCAGTCCGTGCATCTGACCGGAGAAGCTCAATCCTTCGATTTCCGAAGGCTGCACGCCAGACACTTCGAGCAATTTACGCAAGGAAACAATTGTTTGCTCTACCCAATCTTCGGGATTTTGTTCACTGTATCCAGCCTTGGGCTGGTACAACGGATATGCCTCGGATGCTTCAAATGCCACTTTTCCTTCACGATTGACCAACACGGTTTTGACCGCACTGGTTCCCAGATCGACACCAATTACGTAACTCATAGGTTAACTCCTCTCGTTTGTAACAGGATTGTATAAATGAAACCCTAATGCTCATGTGGTCACTCCGTGATCAGAAAACCCTCAGATCGCCGTTACCCCCAGATTTCCTTTATACCCCTTAGCAAGGGTGAAATCCGGGGATAAATGCGACCGCTTTGCTTCCTCGGGTCCTTTCTGCTCACTTCGTTCTGCATGTACCATCTTAGACAAACATTTATATCAAAACAGTAAAAACATACTCGTTTTTGTAGCGAAAAGATTGATCCAATGACCTTGATTCGTCATTGGTTATAAATGAAACCTGATGCTCATGTGGTCACTTCGTGATCAGAAAACCCTCAGTTCGCCGTTACCCCCAGATTTCCTTTATACCCTTTAGCAAGGGAGAAATCCGGGGATAAGCCTATGCTTCCGAAGCCAGCTTTCTTTCAGAAAGCTCTTAGCGAACGCTTCACTTCCTCGGGTCCTTTCTGCTCACTTCGTTCTGCATGTACCATCTTAGACAAACATTTATATCAAAAATTTAAAAACCGCGTTATTTGTTTAATCAAAAAACCGCCCCCGTCTTCCCAAGGGAAAGTCGGGGACGGTCCGAATGTCATGCTTGTTCAGGCGTTCCATGGTACAAGCTAATCTTGTGCATAGGCTAGTTTGGATACTAATGTCCAACCACATTTGAGTAACCATCGGTGGTCGACGTGCACCAACCCTGCCTAATCCGCTATTAGTCAGCCAGAATGTACTGGTTAAGTTGTGCTCTCAGCAATTCCTGACGTCCGGATTGGTTTTTGCGTGGGCTTTCATTGTTGAGCGCGTACTCAGCAAGGGAAGCCAGTGTTGCTTTACCTGCAACCACATCTGCACCAATACCTTCGCTGAAGCTGCTGTAACGTTTTTCGATGAAGTCATCGAATACGCGATCATCGATCAATTTCGCTGCCACTTTCAGACCTTTTGCATACGTGTCCATACCTGCGATGTGTGCCAGGAACAGATCGTCAGCTTCGAAGGAACCACGACGTACTTTCGCGTCAAAGTTCACACCACCACGTCCGATACCGCCGTTTTTCAATACTTCATACATTGTCAACGTAGCATCGTACATATCAACCGGGAACTCGTCCGTATCCCAACCGATCAACATGTCGCCTTGGTTTGCATCGAGGGAACCGAGCATGCCGTTTGTACGAGCAACGCGGATTTCGTGATCAAATGTGTGACCAGCCAGTGTAGCATGGTTTGCTTCCAGGTTGAGTTTGAAGTGTTTGTCCAAACCGTATTTTTGCAAGAAAGCAATGGAAGTTGCTGCATCATAATCATATTGGTGTTTCGTTGGCTCTTTTGGTTTAGGCTCGATCAGGAATTGTGCGTCAAAGCCAATTTCCTTCGCGTAGTCTACAGCCATGTGGAACATGCGAGCAATGTTGTCTTGCTCCAGTTGCATGTCTGTGTTCAGCAATGTGTCGTAACCTTCACGACCGCCCCAGAATACATAGTTTTCAGCGCCCAGGCGTTTACCCACTTCCAGACCTTTTTTGATCTGTGCTGCAGCGTGAGCATACACGTCTGCGTTGCAAGTGGATGCTGCACCAAACATGAAGCGTGGGTTCGAGAACATGTTCGCCGTGTTCCAGAGCAGTTTTTTGCCGCTGGATTTCATGTGATCTTCAATCAGATCAACAATGGTATCAATGTTGCTGTAGAACTCACGCAGGTTGTTGCCTTCTGGTGCAATGTCCACATCGTGGAAACAGAAGAACGGGAGATTCATTTTTTCCAAAAATTCAAATGCCGCTTCCACGCGTACTTTCGCGAGGTCCAGACCCGAGTATTTATCCCACGAACGAACAGCTGTCTCCGCACCAAACGGATCACTGCCGCCTGCAGTTAATGTATGCCAGTAAGCCATGCCAAAACGGAAATGTTCTTCCATCGATTTGCCAGCTACCACTTCTTCCGGATTATAATGTTTAAAAGCAAAAGGATTCTTGGAATCTTTACCTTCGAATGCAATTTTATTAACGGATTCAAAATAGGCCATGTGTAAAATGCCTCCTCAATAGTTTTAAGAAATCGTTTACACCGTTATCCTATCACATCGAATATACTTTGTCTATTGGTTAAACAAAGTAAAATAAAATTGTTTTTTACATGGTTGTTTACGCTATAATAGTCGAATAACTTGTTTCGGATGTGGGTCAGAACCCTTTTATCAGAAGAATAGGAGTGCCTTAACCATATGAAAATTACCGGAGACCAGATGCTGGTCAAAAAAATAAACAAGTCGATCGTTCTGGATACGATCCGGCGCCATGCCCCTCTTTCTCGCGCACGAGTGTCCGAGGTTACGGGGCTGAACAAAGCAACGGTATCCAACCTGGTTGCTGATCTGATCAGTGATGACCTGGTGCAGGAGATTGGCCCTGGGGAATCCAGCGGCGGACGTAAACCACTCATGCTGCTGTTTCGAGGGACATCAGGCTATGCAGTCGGTCTGGAACTCAGTGTGACCCATTTGAAAGGCGTGCTTACAGATCTGGAAGGACACATCATTACAGAGTACGCAGTGACCTTGGAACATCATGACGTGCCCTCTGTACTGGAGCAATTGAAATTGGCAGCAAAGCAGCTCATTGAAGCAGCTCCTCCTTCCCCTCACGGTGTCATTGGTATTGGTATCGGCGTGCCCGGCATGGTGGATGAGGCAGGAACGGTCCTGTTTGCACCCAACCTGGGGTGGGAGAAGGTAACTCTGCGCTCCATGCTTGAAGAAGAATTTCAACTGCCTGTAACGATCGATAATGAAGCCAATGCTGGTGCTCATGGAGAGTTGAATTTTGGGGCAGGTATCGGTGTCCGTCACATGATCTACATCAGTGCAGGCATGGGGATTGGTTCAGGCATCATGGTAGATGGTGAATTATACAAAGGCGCGTGGGGCTACGCAGGAGAAACAGGCCATATGTCCATTGAAGCGGAAGGTCTTCCCTGTTCCTGCGGAAATCGTGGTTGCTGGGAGTTATACGCATCGGAAAAAGCCTACGAGCACCCGGACCATCAGCTAAAATTACCTGCTCATACCACACGCGAACTTATTCATTATGCGGAGCAAGGCCACGAGGCTGTTCAAGAATTATACAACACGATTGGGCGAAAACTGGGGATTGGCATTACCAATATCGTTAACAGTTTCAACCCGGAACGTATTATCATTGGCGGTCCGCTCTCTGAAGCAGGTCCATGGATTGAAACAGCGTTAAAACAAGTTGTCGAGGAACGTACATTACCTTATCACCGCCGCAGTTTGCAGATTGAATGGGCAGCTCTGGGCAGCCGTTCCACCCGCGTTGGTGCCGCTTACTCTGCGATATCCCAGTTTTTAGGTAAAATTAGGGTGTCTGTCTAATAACAGATGAAAATTGACATCATTTCGCCCCATTTCCTCCCTTTTTGTTAAAGAAATCCAGATGTATAATGGGGTTATGTGATTTTTGTCATGGCTGTGTGAATCAAGCTGTGTTAATTCCGATAACGAAACGGAGTGAAAAAAAGCGTGACCTACGTGGATACTTCAGATATCTCGGCGCAAATGTTTGTCACCGTCCTCCTGTTCCTGATTGTGCTTGCGCCCCTGTTCAGCCTTGGCATACTCCGATTGTTCCAGAGCAAAAAGAAGGCTGGTTTCATGTACATGCTGTCAGGATTGCTGGTGTATGTTGTATTTCAGACTTTCATGAGTATTTTTTTCTAGATCATATTCTGCGTTTGCACAAAAAACCGTACCCTTCCGGGTACGGTTCTTTCTATATCCTAACGGCTCGCGAAAACCGGAATTGCATATGAATCGAAAATTTCTTTCAACATATGATTCAGATAATCAGCCTGATTTAAGCGTCCAATGCTTTGGCAAATTGAGTTTTGTTCATACCCAGAATGCGGTGTTCACCAATGACAGTCAATGGCACGGCACGTACACCCATGTCCCATACTTGTTGTGCAAATTCATCGCTAGTTTCGATGTTGCGCTCTTCATAAGAGATACCTTTGTCAGCCAGGAACGTTTTTACGGATTTGCAGTTCGGGCAGTTCGTTGATGTATATACAATTACGTTTTCCATGTTTAATTCACCTCATATGGTTTTATATTAATCTATAGTTTGGTTGGAATCAGCTCATTCTATTACAGAACAACTGCGCTGTGCTCCAAGCTCTCAATGTATTTCTCTGTGTCCATGGCAGCCATACATCCGCTACCTGCAGCTGTAATCGCTTGTTTGTAACGTGTATCCTGAACGTCACCACATGCGAATACACCTGGGATGTTTGTCTCGGATGTACCTGGTGTAGTCAGGATATATCCATGTTCGTCCGTAGTGATCTGTCCGCCAAGGAAACCAGTGTTTGGTGTGTGACCGATCGCTACGAATACGCCGCTTGCTGGAATCACTTCTTCTTCACCTGTTTCGTTGTTCAACACTTTCAATCCGGTTACGCCGTTGTCGCCAGCAAGTACTTCGAGTGGTGTACGGTTCAAAGCCATTTCAACTTTTTCGTTGCTGCGTGCACGATCCTGCATGATTTTGGAGCCACGCAGTTCTTCACGACGGTGTACCAGCGTTACTTTGGAACCAAAACGGGACAGGAAGCTTGCTTCCTCAAGAGCAGAGTCACCACCACCGATGACGATGATTTCTTTGTTACGGAAGAAGAATCCATCACATGTTGCACATGTGCTGACACCCCGGCCTATATTCGTTTCTTCGCCAGGGATACCCAGGTATTTAGCAGTTGCGCCTGTGGACAGGATCAATGTTTCCGATACGAGTTCACCCATACCTTCAACTTGAATCTTGAATGGACGCTCGCTCATGTCGATGTTGTTCACCCAGCCTGTGCGGAATTCAGCACCGAAGCGCTCAGCTTGTTTACGCATGTTGTCCATCAGTTCAGGACCCATAATACCATCAGGGAAACCTGGGAAGTTCTCCACTTCAGTCGTTGTTGTCAGTTGGCCACCAGGTTGTGGTCCTTCAATAACGAGTGGGTTCATGTTGGCACGTGCCAGATAGATTGCTGCTGTCAGCCCTGCAGGGCCTGTTCCGATAATAATTGATTTATACATGTATAGTTCCTCCCCCGGGTTCTGCAAAAAGGTCGGGCCCTCCGGCATCAAAAGCTTAGGCTTTTGCATACACTAGAACGAAAAGCCTACATCATGTCCACAAGACCTGCCCGTGTAATGACAATTACCCTATGCAGAAACGGAATTCTAATTTATAATCATTCTAATCTGTTGTTCATTATGATCTCTTTTATGTACGGTGTCAATGCTCGGCAGCGATTATGAAGAAGTCTTCATCAGGAGGGAAAATGGAAGCATGAACGATGCACTCATTGGCAGTTTTATATCAGCCATGTCTACCGGCCTAGGGGCCGTACCGATTCTATTTATGCGCAAAATATCGCACCGTCTGCGTGATATCTTGCTGGCATACGCCGCAGGTATTATGACCTCGGCCTCGGTGTATAATCTCATTCCGGAAGCGCTTGGCCAATCGAATCTCTTTGTACTCGCATTTGGTATTATGCTTGGTAGCCTGGTTCTACTAGTGCTGGAGATGAAGATTCCACACGTCGATCTGGAGAATCCCGAGAAAATGCCTTTTAAAATTGAAACCAAAGCCTTCATGATTATTGCAGCCATCACCATGCATAACCTGCCGGAAGGATTATCCGTTGGCGTCAGCTATGCAAGCTCGGATGAGAACCTGGGCAATCTCATTGCCTTTTCCATTGGATTGCAGAATGCACCGGAAGGATTCCTGGTGGCCCTCTTTCTTGTGAACCAGAACATTGGCCGCTTCAAAGCGCTGGGTATTGCTACCCTGACCGGAGCGGTAGAGATTATAACAGCTATGATTGGTTACACCTTGAGCAGTCTCGTAGCTGGTCTTGTGCCTTATGGTCTGGCCTTTGCAGCCGGTGCGATGATGTTCATTGTTTATAAGGAACTTATTCCCGAAAGTCACGGCGATGGCAATGCACGTGTAGCGACGATGTCCTTTTTGCTCGGGCTCATCACGATGATTGGTCTGACCGAACTGTTTTAATTGAAGACTAAAGAACCCGAGCGAACAGTCCAAGACTGTCGACCGGGTTCTTTGTTTAGCCACAAATGAAGATTCCATGAAATTACTGGGACCGTCTGTCAGAGGTATTTCGCCCTCTCCTGATCAGGATTGGATGAAACGAATCAGTTCCGAATTGAATTTTTCCAATTCATCATAGAATGCACCATGACCGCTCTCTTCAAAAGCAATCAGTTGAGACGAAGCGATGCCCTTGTGCATCTGCTCCGCGAACTCAAACGGACAGATCTCATCTTTTTTCCCGTGCAAAATGGCTGTTGGCACTTGAATGGAACTCAGGTCACCTCGCAAGTCCTCATCCCGCAACGCCATTGCACTGCGAATGGTACCATAAGATGAAGCTTCCATGCCGAGGGCGTGGAACCAATCCATGAATGGCTGACTGTGTTTCTTCGCGAAGAACATGCCGCCAAACGTCTCCAGCAACTTCGGACGATCTGCAAAGATCGGCTCAATGATCTGCTCGTTCAGCTGCTCTGGAGTCAATCCATACGGATAACCTTCACGCTGTGTGAACACAGGCGCTGCCGCAGATAATAAGGCCAGCTTGGAGACGCCATGTCCCTTATGGCGAGCCATGTAATGTACTGCGATTGCTCCACCCATAGAGAATCCTGCGAGTACCGCGTCTTTCAGCTCCAGATCATCAATAACGGCACGAACATCGTCTGCCATGCGATCATAATCATATCCTGTGGATGGCTTATCCGATAAGCCATATCCTCTAAAATCTATCGCGATGGCACGAATGCCATGGTTCGGCAGTACGTTCAATTGGTATTCAAACATTTTATAATTAACAGGCCAGCCGTGCAAAAAGACAACCGGGGTTCCTTCGCCAATATCTTCAACATATACTTTTACATTTGGTTCCACTTGTACATAACGTCCCATATTTCACAGCTCCCTTATTATCGAATCGTCTCTTCGAATCATTACCCGCTGACCCAAGGTTCAAACGTGAGCCGTTCAATCAGCCGCATACTACTAGCGAAACCAATTAACCATCTTCTCTCCAAATCTGATTACCGTAGCAGCCTGAGCCCATTCAGAATAACCAGAATTGTACTTCCTTCATGACCTACCACACCCAGAGGCAATGCAACGTCTTGGAGGAAGTTACCAACAATTAAAGCCAGAATAACGGAGATGGCAAAAAACATATTCTGCTTCACCGTGCGCTGTGCTCGACGAGCCTGCCCAATCACCCAAGCGATCTCTTCAATGTTATCGTTCATGAGTACCGCATCAGCGACCTCCAGTGCAGTTCCGCTGCCGGACAATCCCATCCCCATACCCACAGTAGCTGCTGCAAGTGCCGGTGCATCATTGACACCATCCCCTACCATCAGCACAGGACCATACTGTTTGCGGAGTGCTTGTACCTGCTTCACCTTATCTCCAGGTAGCAAGTCTGCATAGACCATGCTTACTCCAGTTTCACGCGCAATTACAGAAGCTGATCTGGCTCGATCTCCTGTTAACATGGCAACTTTTACACCCATCGCTTCAAGCTTTTTCACTGCAGCTGCTGCCTGTGGCCGTACCGTGTCCCGCATCGCGATCAGCCCGACTAATTCACCATCAGCCATAACAACGGATACGGTTTTCCCCTCCCCCTCAAGACGGGAGCATATATCGCCCCACTCAGAAGATACCTTCACATGGTTAGCACCATGTTCATCTGTATCATCAACGTTGCTGTCTTTCATCTCCTCTGACTGCATTGATCTAAGTACATCTGTTTTGCCAATGCTCCAGACCACATCGTTTATCGTTCCTTCGATGCCCCAGCCTGTTAGAGCCTGTACGTGCTCCGCTTCCTGAAGTGTAATGTTTTCCTTGTTCGCCTGATCTACGATGGCACGAGCCAAAGGATGCATGGAGAGGTTCTCAATCGCCGCTACCGCAGCTAAGAGCTGGGCGCGATCTACATTTTCAGATGTAATAATATCGGTGACTTGTGGGGTGCCCATGGTCAATGTACCTGTTTTGTCAAAAGCCACAACCCGCGTGCGAGCCATATTCTCCATATGGGCACCTCCCTTGAAAAGAATGCCACGACGGGCGCTGCTGGACATCGCGGACAGCATGACAGGCATGATGGAAGACACCAATGCACAAGGCGAAGCAACAACCAGAAATACCATCGCTTTATAAAATGCCTCATTCCATGTCCAGCCAAGCAGTAGTGGAGTTCCTGCAATCACAAGTAAAGTCACCCCTACAACAATGCGTGCGTAAATTCCTTCAAACCGCTCCATAAAACGCTGGGAATCCGGCACTTCCGCCTGCGCTTCTTCCACCATTTTAATGATTTTGCCAAACAGTGACCCTTCAGCCGATTTTGTGACCTCTACGTATAAAGCACCCTCCCCGTTTACCGTACCTGCATAGACTTCATCCCCCGCAACTTTGTCCACAGGCAGGGATTCTCCGGTGATGGACGACTGATTGATAAAAGAACTCCCACGGTACAAGACACCATCTGCTGGGATGAGTTCTCCAGGTTTGACCAACAGCAGATCACCCGGCTCCAGATCATCAATAGCCACGAGGTTCATCTGTCCGTCCTCAATACGCAGTGCAGTCTCTGGCTTGAGCGCCAGTAAAGATGAGATATCCTTATGACTTCGCTCTGTCGCATAACTTTCCAACGCACCACTGAGTGCAAAAATAAAGATTAGCATCGCACCTTCATTCCAGTAACCGATGGCTGCTGCCCCAAGGGATGCGGCAATCATCAGAAGGTTTACATCCAGATCACGTTCCTTGACCAGTGTCTCGATACCTTCCTTCGCTTTGGTCCAACCGCCTACGGCATACGCCACAATGTAGAGCATGATGGATAAGGTACCCAAATACGGTGCAGTTCCCCAGGCAATCAGCATCAACAGCCCGCTGCCCAATGCAGATTGCATCTCTTTATTCTGCAACATGGCTCGGAAATCAGGCTTCTTGCTCCCATTGGAGCCGGGTGTTTGGGATGAGCGCTGTTCCGCTTGTTTCTGTCTGTGTAGTGGTTGATGTATCGCTTGCATATGAATCACGTTCCTTTCGAATGGTAGGTTTGCAGATGACGAGTCTGCTAAATTCCGCTCCCAAAAATGAAGTTGTATTGAGAATGAGAGCCATTGTTAATGCCCTAAAAATGACACATGCTGCTGCGGGAATCCCGCAGCAGCATGGTTTTGTGAATGATTTTAAATAATCTCGAATGAGAATGATAATCATTTTTGCGCTTATGCAATTGTGTTTACTCAATACAACTTTTAATCAGTATATGCCTGTGATCCACATTTGTAAATGGCCTTTTTTCGATGGATAGTCATACATGCGTGTTCAAAAAGAAAAAAAGCCGCTGTCCCGGGGGACAACGGCTTTAACCATCTATTGATATTCATATGACCTGTTTATGGCATATCACTTAAGTGATTGTTTACACATCCACCCAAATGCCATTTACGCGCCTACACTTGCTCCCTGACTTGCCTTGATGGCTTGCTCCAGATCATAGATAATGTCTTGAATGTTCTCGGTACCAACAGACAAACGAATCAATTCCGGATTAACCCCTGCTGCGGTTTGTTCATCTTCGGTCAACTGCGCGTGAGTTGTACTTGCCGGGTGAATAATCAGTGACTTGGAATCGCCCACGTTTGCAAGGTGAGAGAACAGTTTGACACTCTCAATCAACTTGCGACCCGCGTCCGCACCACCTTTGATGCCAAAGGTCAGAATCGCACCCTGCCCTCTTGGCAGATACTTCTGTGCAAGCTCATAAGAACCGTGGCTCGGTAGACCTGCATAACTTACCCAAGACACATCCTCATGTTTCTCAAGGAATTCTGCAACCGCAAGGGCGTTGCTACTATGACGCTCTACGCGCAGATGTAATGTCTCGAGTCCTTGCAGCAACAACCAGGAGTTGAATGGAGAGATCGTTGCACCCAGGTCACGCAGAAGTTGTACACGAGCTTTGATAATATAAGCAATCGGTCCAACCGCTTCCGTATATACCACACCGTTATAACTGGAGTCCGGCTCCGTCAATCCAGGGAACTTGCCACTTGCTTTCCAGTCAAATTTTCCGCTATCCACGATAACGCCACCAATGGATGTACCATGACCTCCAATAAATTTCGTTGCAGAGTGCACGACAATATCTGCGCCATGTTCGATTGGACGAAGCAGGTACGGACTTGGGAATGTGTTATCCACGATCAAAGGAATTCCATGTTCATGAGCGATGGCTGCCACCGCTTCAATATCCAGTACATTCCCCTTTGGATTACCGATCGTTTCGGCATACAATGCTTTCGTTTTCTCCGTAATCGCTGCCCGGAAATTCTCAGGATCACTGGAATCCACAAATTTTACGTCCAGACCCAGTTTCGGCAAAGTCGTCGAGAACAGATTGTATGTACCTCCATACAAACTCGCCGAAGATACGATCTCATCACCTGCACCAGCAATATTCAGAAGTGAAAACGTAATGGCTGCCTGACCAGAAGCTGTAGCCAGCGCCCCAGCTCCGCCTTCCAACGCCGCAATCCGTTGCTCAAATACGTCGGTTGTTGGATTCATCAGCCGGGTATAGATGTTGCCAAACTCTTTCAAACCAAACAAGTTAGCTGCATGCTCGGTGTCCTTGAATCCATAGGATGTTGTCTGATACAAGGGTACAGCTCGTGCGTTGGTGGTTGGATCAATCTCCTGGCCTGCATGAATTGCCAATGTTTCAAATGAAAGCTCACGTTCGTTTGACATAAATCTGAATCCTCCCTCGATATATACGTTCTTTAAGTTCATGGTGTCTTCGCATGGTGGCGTATGTTTTCCATATTCTCTCACAAGATGTCGTATTTGAAAAGAATTATTTCCGATTGTTCCGATAAGAAAAATTAAATATGTACATTATCGATTTCTGTACCAAAAAAACCTTTGCACTCGCAAAGGTTTTTCAGCTACTTTGGCTTCGGTATGCAATACCTCATCCTGGGTTTGGTTAGACCCGAACTGCACTCCATACTTCACGCAAATGTTTGGCCGCAGGTACAGCTTCCTCCGCAGTTACGCCTTCAAGTGAAATATCGATATGTGGCTTATACGTTTTTAGCAATTCAAAAAATAACGGATAATCCAGTATGCCTGCCCCAGGTACCGGATTAAACTTCTCTCCCTGTGCATCAAAGGCTACATCTTTGGCATGGATCACAATCATGCGCTGATACAGCGATTCCATCACCTCGCGCAAGAAAGCCCCTTGATCTGCTGCATGTGGTTGCTTGATCAGATTACACGGATCGAACAGCATCCCCAGATTCGATGAAGGAATCTCTTCAAACAAACGTGTCATATGTTCATGGGTATGAAGAGTATGTGTGGACACAGGCTCAATCGCCGCATGCACCCCCCATTTCTCCGCTTCCTCAGCCAACTCCTCAACCGTTTCTTTCAGCACACTCCACGCCTTCTCTTCATATCCATCCGGATGTGTATCCTGATAGGTGTCCAAGCCCCCGGTCTCCGTTGCTACCATGCTGCAACCAAAATCCCGGGCATAACGCAGATGCTCCTTGAATCGATCAATGTCCGCACGTCGTCTTACCGGATCAGGGTCAATCGGATTAATATAACAGCCCAGTACCGCAATCTTCACCCCGCGCTGTGCAAATTGATCTCCTATCTCATTCGCTAGCCCTGGGCTCAGCTTGCCATTCGATGAGTCCACATCGGATAATGCTTTGGCCAGCGCCAGCTGTACGGAATTAAATCCGTTATCCGCAATCGTCTGCGCAAGCTGTGCTGTAGGCTGTTTGCCAAATGTATGTGCCAGAATACCAAGTTTCATCTCACTGCCTCCCTATGCTAATCCGATTATCAAACGATTAACGTGCCATCCAGCCGCCATCGACATTCAGCACATGACCATTCAGATAATCCGAAGCGGCAGATGCCAGAAAGACAACCGGGCCTTTCAGATCTTCAGGTGTTCCCCAACGCCCAGCAGGAATACGGGATGTAATATCCCGGTAACGATTCTCATCCGCACGGATCTGGGTAGTATTATCGGTTTCCATATAACCAGGTGCGATACCGTTAATTTGGATTCCTTTACCTGCCCATTCATTGGCGAGTGCTTTGGTTAAACCGGCAACGCCATGTTTACTGGCTGTATACCCTGGCACATTGATCCCACCTTGATAGGACAACATGGATGCAATATTAATGATTTTGCCACTTCCGCGTTCAATCATATGTCTGCCTGCCAATTGGCTTAGGAAAAATACAGTGTTCAGGTTCAGACCAATTACATCATGCCAGTCCTGCCCTGCATGATCAGCCGCAGGTGTGCGACGAATGATTCCGGCATTGTTGACGAGAATGTCAATTCTGCCCTGGAACGCAAGCGCCTGTTCGAACACAGCCGACAACTCATCTTCACGACTTAAATCCGCTTCAATCACATAAGCTTTGCGTCCGAGTGCTTCAATGGCACTTGCCGTTGCCGCAGGTTTGGAATAAGAGACCAGCACCACATCAGCACCTGCTTCTGCCAAACCAATGGCCATCCCTTGTCCAAGTCCTCCCGAGGTACCTGTCACCAGTGCAACTTGTCCGCTTAAATCAAATGGGTTCATGAATGATTCCTCCGCATGGTTTTGATATGCAATCCTTAGATCCGTCCGTTCTTTAATCCCATGAATAATGAATGAGGTTAACTTTGATAATCCACTGTGACACCGCTCTGCTCGTATAAGGCAACCGTCTCTTCATCCAAACGACTATCGCTGATAATGTAGTCCAGTTGTGAACACTGGGCGAAAGTTCGCAGTGCAAATTGTCCGAATTTATAATGATCCACAACGCCGTATACTTGCTGCGAGGCAGATATCATTGCTTTTTTCAAAGGAACCAGATCTCCCGTGTATATGGATAATCCAAATTCCGGATGAAGGGCCGTCGTGGATATAAAGGCTTTATGAATGTTAAGACTGGATATAAACGCAGCCGTATCATCCCCAACCAGCATATTCCGTACACGAGCCCCGCCAGGCACAACCAGTCGCACTTGCTCCTTTTTGGTCAACTCCGCAATAATAAACAGGTCATTGGTCACCACCGTCAGCGGTTGATTATCGAGACGTTTGGCCATCTCAAGCGTGGTGCTGCCACCATCGAGAGCAACGATATCTCCAGGTCGAATGTAAGCAAGGGCACGTTCAGCAATCTCCGTCTTCTCCGGATGATGCTTCTCGGTAACTCCGCGGCTATTCAAGATCCCATACTGATCATTCTGAGCCAGCATAGCACCACCATGGACACGTACGAGCAGTCCCATACTCTCCAACTTGTCGAGATCCTCTCGCACTGTTTTCCCCGTCACCTGCAACAACTCACTCAGATCACTGACGGTTACTTCCTGGCGCTCCAGCAGAGCCTCCATAATTTTTTCATGTCTTTTCAATGGATTCATCATAATCAACTTCCTATACTACCTGAGTCAAATGAATGAGTGTTCTAGCGTCCATCCTGTCAATTTAACTCAGACATCTGTAATTTATTATTTCAGGTCTTTCATTGCTACGCCGTCCATATCTTCGAACGTCTGGTTCTCACCAGCCATCGCCCAACAGAAGGTGTAATTGCTTGTACCCACACCACTGTGAATGGACCAGCTTGGGGAAATGATCGCCTGGCGATCACGTACAACCAGATGGCGTGTTTCGTTTGGCTCACCCATCATATGGAATACAACACCGTCTTCAGGCAAGTTCCAGTACAAGTATACTTCGGAACGGCGGTTATGGGTATGTGCAGGCATCGTGTTCCACATGTTACCCTTGTCGAGTTCGGTAATGCCCATCACCAACTGACAACTCTGAATTCCACCTTCTCCTTGGTGAATGTAACGATAGATCGTACGCTCATTGGATGTTTCGATGCTGCCCAGATGATTCGGCTGAGCTTGTTCTTGCGTTGCTTTTACTGTTGGATAGGTGTGATGAGCCGGTGTGGATACAAAATAGAATTGGGCAGGCTGAGCCTTGTCACTGCTCGTGAACACAACTTCCTTCACACCTCTACCGATGTAGAGACATTCCTTCGCTCCAATCTCATAACCTTGTCCGTCCGCTGTCACTGTTCCGTGACCACCGACATTAATGATACCGATTTCACGGCGCTCCAGGAAAAAGTTCGTTCCGATATCTTTCAGGTTCACTTCAAGGGTAATGTCCTTGCTCTCAGGTACGGCCGTTCCCACAATATAACGATCCACATGAGAATACACCGTTACCAATTCATCGGTTGCAAACAGTTGCTCCATCAAAAATTCCTCACGCAGGCGAGATGTATCATACGTTTTCACTTCATTGGGATGTGCAGCATAACGATTTTCCATTATTAATCCATTCCTTTCGTCATTTAAATTAGTTGGGATTGAGTTTGATAATGTTCATATAAGTTCATTTTAGTTCATTATGTATCTTTTGTGTACCTTTATTTTCGAAAAAGTAATTTATGTGATAATGAGATTAAGACTTTTTTCCAAGTCTTATGTACTACTGTATTAAGAAAACCTTTCCCTCGATACCCGATTCAGCCGCTGTAATAGCCTGTTGTACATTCGTTAGTTCATACGTCGCCCCAATGTTTGCCATGACAAGTCTCCCTGCTCTGACCAGCTCCATCACCTCATGAAATACCTGTTCCCAGCGTTCTTGCGAACAGCGTTCCACCCAATGTTTTAACCAGAAAAGTTTCACATGAACTTGTGTTCCCCGGGTTACTTCATGCCATAACGGTGTGATCCCCGAAAGCAGTCCTACACTGATGACCGTTCCATTTGGTTTAAGGCAACTCACCAACTGTTCCCCGTCTGTCCCTCCAATACAATCCACGGCAGCATCAGCACCGCACCCTTCTGTTAATTCCGTGATTCTAGCCTGTAGCAACTCTTTCATTGTATTGATAACAGAAGCTGCTCCAAGACGATACAGTTCAGCAGTATGACGATCATCTCTCGTAAGCGCAATCAATTTAAATCCATAGATTTTTGAGATCTGTGCAAAGATTCGCCCGATTGCAGATCCCCCTGCATTCACAATCAGGATATCACCATACGTAAGCTTAAGCACCTCTGTACAGATCAACCAAGCCGTAACCGGATTAATATAGAGCTGACTGGCTGATTGATCATCGATATCATTCGGCACAATAATCGTATGTCGTTCCAATGTCTTCACCACGTCCTGCCAAGTATTCTCACCTTTTAGCGGCAAGACACGGCTCCCCAACATTTGATTGGAAACTCCCGGCCCTACTGCTTCTACTACCCCCACACCCTCAAAACCGGGAACAGCTGGTAATTGGGTACGATGCGGGTAAGCTCCTCGAACAGGAATAATATCGGAGGGATTAATAGGCCGAGCATACATCCTCACTGCTAATTCACCGGGGCCAGGGGGTATCACATCTTTTTCTTCCATACATAACACTTCACTTGGTTCGCCAAAACGATAATAACGGATTACCCTTGCTTTCATTGGTACATCTCCTAAAATAATTTTGCTAAAATTGCTCTAACTAAAATATTGAATATATTTCCAGAGTGTATAACAATAGTATCAATGGTAAATTATTTCATCAACGACTTATTATGATATAATACAACTTTTTTTTCATTAAAATATGCAATAACTTCTGCTTGGAACAAAAAAAGAGCCCCACAACCTTGAATTCCAAGGTCGTGAAGCTCTTTCGTCATATGAATTAATGTGCAACAGCATTGTTAAGCATAATCCAGATCGAACCAATCACGATGGTCATCATAATCAGCAATCCGAAAATAAGTGCCATCACATTCCAGCGTGGTTTCCCTGTTTCACGGATATGCATGAAGAAGAAGAGTTGAACCACAAACTGAAGTGCTGCTGTACCAAGAATCACAATGAGTGTTCCTGTTTTGCCCATCATGTCGTTCAAAACCACAACAAGTGGAATGATTGTCAGTACGACGGACAGAATGAAGCCGATGACATAAGACTTCAGTGAGCCATGTTGTTCATGGCCGTGGGAATCATGTGAGTTGTGTTCTGCCATCTACATCACCCCCAAGAGATAGACGATCGACAGGAGGAAGATCCATACGACGTCCAAGAAGTGCCAGTACAAGCTGATAACGTTGATTTTACCGCGAGTAACATCAGTAATTCCACGTTTTTTCAGTTGTAACATGAGTCCAATCATCCAGATCAGACCAAGCGATACGTGAAGTCCGTGAGTACCCACGAGGGTGAAGAATGCGCCAGAAGCAGCACTCGTTGTAAAGCTAAACCCTTCGTGAATCAACTCAATAAACTCATATACTTCCAGTGCAATAAAGCTTGCACCCAGAACGGCTGTAACAGCCAGCCAACTGATTAATTGTTTTACTTTGCCCTGATTCATCGCCAGAACGGCAAGGCCGCTTGTAAATGAACTTGTGAGCAAGATAAATGTCTCGGCGATAACGCCAGGCATTTTGATCAATTCAGACAAAATCGGTCCGCCCGCCGTATTGTCACGCAACACAATGAAGGTTGCGAACAATACGGAGAACAGGATAACGTCGGAAATCAGGAAGAACCAGAATCCGAGAATTTTCATTTCCTGTGGATCATGATGTCCATGGTCGTGACCATGTGCATGATTCTCACCGTGCTTAGCGGCTGCTTGAGCCATCTATACCGACCCCCTTAACGACGCTTCGGTACGTTTAATTTCGTCGACCGGAATGTAATAATCCGTATCGTATGAGAATGAACGGGCGATCATGCAGATCCCTACGCCAGCGAGTCCAAGAATTGCCATCCACAGCCATCCGAAGACAAAGCCGAACCCGGCGATGAACCAGAAGACAGACATGATGAACGGAATTCCAGAGTTCTTCGGCATATGAATCGGCTCAAGCGGTTGCTCTGGCGGATAGATGCCTTTGGCACGACGTTCTTTCTCTTCCCACCACTCATCAATATCATCTCCGCGCGGTGTAATGGCGAAGTTGTATTCAGGAGCTGGTGAAGGAATTGACCACTCCAGCGTACGGCCATCCCATGGATCGGCGGAAGCTTTGAGTGATTTGTATTTGCGAATACCATCTGCGATTTGTGCAACTTGGAACAGGAATCCGACACCCATCAGGAATGCCCCGATTGTGGATACGAAGTTCAGTTCCCACCAACCAGTATCCCAGCCGTACGTGCTCAGACGACGTGTCATACCCATCAGACCGACAGCGTACTGCGGCATGAAGCAGACATAGAAACCAATATTCCAAGTCCAGAATGCCCATTTGCCCAGTTTCTCTTCAAGTTGGAAACCGAACATTTTAGGCCACCAGTAGTACAGACCTGCGAAGTATCCGAAGACAACGCCACCGATCAATACTTGGTGGAAGTGGGCAATCAGGAAGTAACTGTTATGGAACTGGAAGTCAGCAGGAGCAACGGATAACAGAACGCCTGTCATACCCCCGACAATAAAGCACGGGATGAAGGCAAGTGTCCACATCATCGGAGTCGCCATGCGAATCCTTCCTCGATACATGGTAAACAGCCAGTTGAATATCTTAACTCCTGTTGGAATAGCAATCAACATCGTAGTTACGGCGAAGAATGCATTCACGTCTGCTCCGGAACCCATCGTGAAGAAGTGATGCGCCCATGTGAAGAAGGACAGGAAGCTGATGATCAACATCGCGAATACCATCGACTTGTAGCCAAACAGTTTTTTCCGAGAGAAGGTACTTACAATCTCGGAGAACACACCGAATGCCGGCAAGACGACAATGTATACCTCAGGGTGACCCCACATCCAGATCAAGTTGATATACATCATTGGGTTACCGCCCAGATCAAGTGTGAAGAAATGCGCCCCGGCAAACCTGTCGAGGAATAACAATGCAAGTGTCACGGTCAAGATCGGGAAAGCAAACAAGATAATGATACAAGTGGAGAATACCGACCATGTGAACATCGGCATTTTCATCCATCTCATGCCTGGCGCACGCATTTTAATGATGGTAACCAGGAAGTTGATACCGGTAGCCAGGGAACCGATACCCGATATCTGTATACCCCATATATAGAAGTTCTGTCCTACCCCCGGACTGTGTGACAGCTCCGATAGAGGCGGATAACTCAGCCATCCTGCATCCGGTGAACCACCGATAACGAAGGACAGGTTAAACAGCATTGCGCCCAAGAAGAACAGCCAGAAGCTGAGTGCATTCAAGAACGGGAACGCAACGTCTCTTGCTCCGATCTGTAGTGGTACGATAACGTTAAATAGACCAAACATAAATGGCATCGCCATGAACAAGATCATGATGGTACCGTGAGTTGTGAAGACCTGATTATAGTGTTCAGGATTTAGAAATTCATTGTTAGGCATAGCCAGCTGAAGGCGCATCATTAGCGCATCCACACCACCACGGAATAACATGATAATGGAAGCGATGATATACATGATACCGATCTTTTTGTGATCGACGGTAGTTAACCAGTTACGCCAGAGCCAGCCCCATTTTTTGAAATAAGTTAGTACCGCTACAATAGTAATCATGGTAATTCCGATAGCTACCATCGCACCATAGATGAGCGGATCACCGGTTACGAAAAACTCCGATGCAAACTCTTTAAGTCCCTCTAACATTGGGGGCCTCCTTTCGAATCTTTAGTTAGCACTCTTGTCCTCGTCTTGATTGGACGTATCAGTTGCATTTTGAATGGCTCCAGAAGCTTCTTTTGAAGTTCCATGCTTACTGTGAGCACTTTGACCATCTACTACATACTTGGTCACAATATTTTGGAACAATCCTTCTGGGAAGGCAGAATAATAAGCAACATTGCTTGTTCCTGGCTCAGCCAGTGCATTGTAACCTTCTGTGGTCAATTCCTGGGAACTTTGTTTCACTTCAGCTACCCATTTGTCAAAATCTTCGTCCGATGTAGCATTCACATCAAAACGCATTTCTCCAAAATGCTCACCTGTGAAGTTAGCGCCTGAACCCCAATATTTGCCTTCGTGATCTGCCTGCAAGTACAAGGTCATCGCCATACCCGACATCGTGTAAATCTGTCCACCAAGCTGCGGAATCCAGAATGAGTTCATCGGTGAATCCGCGGTGAGCTCAAATTTCACAGGCCGATCTGCCGGAATATTCAACGTATTAACCGTTGCAATTCCTTGTTCTGGATACATAAACAGCCATTTCCAGTCCAGTGAAGACACTTGGATGGTAATTGGTGCTTTCTCGTGAGCCAACGGCTTCGAAGGTTCCAGAACATAAGTGTAACGAATCGTTACAATTGCAAGTATTCCAATAATAATAATTGGAACCGTCCACCAGATTGCCTCTGCCTTCGTACTATGAGACCAGTTAGGCTCATAAGCTGCTTTGTTATCCGGCTTATCGCGGTAACGCCATACGATTACGGCAGACAAAATGAGTACTGGCACAATAATGACAGCACACAAAATTGTCGAAATGACAATCAAATCTCTCTGCGAAGCGCCAATTGGCCCCTTCGGATCCAGAACAACGTACTGTCCGCCTGCCAGCATTGGCCAGACAATCAATGCAATTGTAACCAACGTCAGGACAACCGGAATGATAATCCGGATTAGCGACCTAGGTTTCTTGTTCATTTTGATCCCCTCTCCTTAAATTCGCTCATACTGAAAAATCAGTATACTACTCTCTTCCTACTAAAGATATCAGAAATGAACAACTTTTTTGTTCTTGTTAACAAATTTGTCGATTTTACACCTTAAATGTGTGAATTTTTTCTCACAAATCGCTTGCATGCTTGATATTTGTACTTCGTAATCTTTACACATCAAGTCACAAAATAAAACCCTTTGCAGTCCCGTTGAACAGTGTCAACGAATCCGCAAAGGGCTTTATTGACTGGATTCCGGGAACTTATCCAGTCTTATTATGAACGAATTAACGCAGGATTATAATCAATCGGCGCCTTCGTCTTCCCGGCGTGTATGAACAAGGCCAATCGCTTTGGCAATAACGTAAATAAACACACTACCTACAAGGAATCCAATACCAACCATCAAGCCAAGATTACGATCATTAAATTCGTTCAGATTGATCAGACACATGATCACTCCCGTAATGAGTGCGACCCATGCCAGAACTGTCATCGTCAAGACGGCGCGCCGCATATTTTTGTCTTTGCGCTCCAATTGGCTGACCATTGCTGTCTTCGATGCCATAGTAAACACTTCCTTTTCCCTTTTTGTAAGTGCTTTCCTTATACCAATATACCACATCAGTATGATTTTTAGTCAACAAATGTTCAAATTTTATTCGCAATTTGGACACTTTATTTTCATTTCTACCGTTGACAAAACATTTTTCGATTCATTCATACTTCTTATAACCCAAAAAACGTCTCTTCATAACAGGAACTGCACTTGACCTTATGAAACCTTTATGAACTACTCATTTCCAACGGTAAAAATACAAAAAAAAGACGACACATTGGAATACTCCAATGTTACCGTCGTTCTCAGCTTTAATAAGGGAACCATATATAATGAGGACCTGCTCTACCCTTAAATCCTGCCACCCAAACTATTGGGGATTATGTTCGTTCCGTGTCTCTAACCAATTATTCTTGATGACGTTCTGATACCAGTAATAACTCTCCTTCGGTGTTCTCACGAGTGAACGATAGTCCACATGAACAAGACCAAAACGCATACGGTAGCCTTCTGCCCACTCGAAATTATCCATCAGTGACCATGCCATGTACCCTTTCAGGTTAATCCCGTCATTAATGATGCGGTGAATTTGAGCCAAATGCTGCTCATAATATGAAATCCGGCGATCATCGTTAATTTTTCCGTTCTCCAGGTCATCATTGATGCAGGCACCATTCTCTGTGATATATACATCCACATTGCCGTACTTTTGCAAGTAATGCATAAATTCATACAAACCACGTGATTCCACAGGCCAGCCAATATCAGTTTTGGTGAGGCCCATATCAACTTCTTCCGATTGCAGAGCACCTGCCTCCGGATTGAAGCGATTGATCCCCATCGTGTAATAGTTAATGCCGAGCAGATCGATCGGTTGCGAGATAATCTCCATATCGCCTTCCTGAATTGGTACGGTAGCACCCGCTTCTGCAAACCAATCCACCATAAACTGCGGGTACGAGCCTTTGTAGATCGGGTCAAGGAACCAGTCGGTATTGAGCGCGATTGATCTATCACACGCAGCTTGATCCTCAGGAGATTTGCTGTACGGCTCAGCCCAGCATACGTTCGGAGCAATACCAATCTGACCGGTTGTACCCAAACGACGGAAGGATTGAACAGCTTTACCGTGAGCGACCAGCAATCCATGAGCAACATTAATTGACGTCTGCAGGTCTTTGTTTCCTGGCGCATGAATCCCGAGAAGGTTCGACAGGAACGCGATGCACCATGGTTCGTTGAATGTCAGCCAGAAGTTGATTTTGCCAGAGAATTCTTTGAAGATCACTTCGGCATATTTCACAAAGGCATCCACAGTTCTGCGGTTGCCCCAGCCTCCGTCATCCTCCAGCGTTTGTGGAAGATCCCAGTGATACAGGGTAAGGAACGGTTCGATGCCAGCTTCTAGCAATGCATCCACGAAGCGATGGTAGAAGTCCAGACCTTCCCGATTGATCTCACCATCTCCGTCAGGAATAATACGCGGCCAGGCAATGGAGAACCGGTACGTATTAATCCCGAGTTTCTTCATTAGTTCGATGTCTTCCTCGTAACGGTGGTAACTGTCACATGCGACATCCCCATTGTCTCCGTTATATACCTTGCCAGGTGTGCGCGCAAACGTATCCCAGATGGATACCCCGCGTCCACCTTCCTGTGCAGCTCCTTCTATTTGATAGGAAGCTGTTGCTGTTCCCCAGCGAAAATCTTGCGGAAATTTAAAAATCGTCATGGTTGGCTCCTCCGTCTCATGATGACACGCGGATCGTCTGTCCTGCGGTCATCGTTAAAATAATTACATAATCGCCCTGAGGCGTAAGCTCTGCCTTGGCTTGTTCGTTTCCTTCCACACGCAGCGGATAAGCACTGCGAAGGGTCAGCGACTCATTTCGATCTGCCTTAATAACCGCTGACGCAAGCTTGTTGTCCGTCCACGTTATAGCTACCGTATAACCACCCCGTGCTCGAAGCCCTTCAATACAACCTTGAGTCCAGAGTTCAGGTAGTGCCGGGAGTAAATGTAACTCGTTCAAGTGGCTCTGCAATAACATCTCCGCGATTCCGGCCGTGCCACCAAAATTACCATCGATCTGGAATGGTGGATGGTCATCAAACAGATTCGGATGTGTGGATCGGGCCAGCAACGTGTGCACAAACTGATGTGCCTGGCTGCTATCCAGCAGTCGTGCATACAGATTGATCAACCATGCACAGCTCCATCCTGTATGCCCGCCACCTTGTGAGATACGACGTTCAAGCGATACCCGTGCTGCTTCTACCAATTCCGGTGTGTTCACTCGATTGATCTGCTCCCCCGGATACAGCCCATACAGATGGGAGACGTGACGATGCCCTGGCTCGGATTCGGCAAAATCCTTAAACCACTCCAGCAATTGTCCTTCGCTTCCAATTCGGAATGGATAGAGTTTGTTCAGAGCCTCACCCCACTCGCTTGCCAATGACTCATCTAGATTCAATTGCTTCGTGGCCTCTATACAGCGGGTGAACAGTTCACGAATTAAACTCATATCCATCGTTGAAGCCATGGATATACTGCGTGCCTCCCCAGCATCTGTGAGAAACTTGTTCTCTGGTGAAGTGGATGGAATCGTAACCAGATAACCATCAGGCCCTTCCACCAGCCAATCGAGACAGAACAGCGCCGCCTCTTTCATGATGGGATACGCACGTTCCTCAAGAAAACGCTGATCACCGGTAAACTGGTAATGTTCCCATAGATGCGAGGTCAGCCACACACCGCCCATCGGCCAAAATGCCCAGCTCGCGGCTCCACCTGTAGGCGTGGTGGTTCTCCAGATATCCACGTTATGATGGGCAGTCCATCCACGGGCTCCATACAGAATCCGCGCCGTTCTTCGTCCTGTATCACTGAGATCGGTCAGCATATCAAACAGCGGCTCATGGCATTCACTGAGATTACAGACTTCCGCTGGCCAGTAATTCATCTCCGTGTTGATGTTGATCGTGTAGTCACTGTGCCATGGAGGCTCTACCTGATGATTCCAGATTCCCTGCAGATTGGCAGGCTGGCTGCCCGGACGCGAACTAGCCATTAACAGATATCTTCCATATTGAAAATAAAGCGCCTCCAGTCCAGGGTCTTGTTGCCCTGCCTGATAAGCCTGCAGCCGCTCATCTGTAGGTAATTCGGCGTTAGCCGATACCCCTAAATCAATAGAGACTCTGTTAAACAACGCGCTATGATCCTGAATATGTCGGTCACGAAGCGCTTCCACGCCATGTGTGGTCGCTTTGGAGATCATCTCCTTGCATTCCTCTTCCAATACAAGATGATCCTTCACAGGTAACACATCGTAACTCTCAAAGGAGGTAGCCGCTTCCAGATAAAACACAACCTGGTCAGCACCGTGAATATGTAACTTGCCTTCCAGATTGGAGACCTTCACCTGATCGCCAGATGCCGTAAATGCTACACGGACAGCATAAGCCGTTCCCCGATCCTCTTCGTAGAGGACGGATTCCGGGTGATCTCTGAAGTAATTGGACTCCACATGACTTGGGCACCGACTGAACATGGTTAGAGCATCTCCCGAAGTCTCAACGCGATAAGGATGGGGACTGTCTAGCGTAACACTTACATTCACAGCGCCCTTCTGATCAGCAGTCAATGTGCAGACCATTAGATCATCCGAAGCACTGGAATACACTTCACGTACGTAACGAGTTCCTTCCAATGAGTAGGTTGTGGTTGCAATACCCGATTCCAGATCAAGCTCCCGTTCAAATGCATCATATGAAAGACTCTCCAGACCCTTATGGTGCAATAGAAAATGACCCATCGGCTGGTAAGCCTCCACATCACGGCCAAGCATTTCACGGTTCAACAAATCTTCAGCTTCACCATACTGCCCAGAAATGATCAACTCTCGCGTCTGCTTCAAATACCGCTGACTGCTGTATTGAATCGTATCCCGTGGAAACCCTGACCATAATGTATCTTCATTGAGCTGAATTCGTTCATCTGCTGCGCCACCGTACACCATGCCTCCAAGACGGCCGTTTCCGATGGGCAATGCTTCTTCCCAGCGTTTTGCCGGTTGTCGATACCATAGACGATTGATTTTAGTTTGTTTATTGTGTTGGGACATGATTAGCTCCTGTTCCTAAATCAGCTGTATATTTCTTATGACGTAAAACGTTTTCGGTAAGTGCTTACAATAATAAAATTATATGTGATTTCAAAATTTGCGTCAATGCAAATCATCACATCATTACACAAAAAAAAGGCCCCTATAGGGCCCTTTCCTTGTGTAACCATGGATCACAGACAATCCATATTATTTTACGTCTTTTCCTGTCCACAGTGAGACACGTTCCTTAACCCAAACCGTAAATTGTTTCTCCATTTCAACTGCACCCGCTTTGTCCAAATCAGCCAGTAAAGCATCATAGGTTGCATCAAAGTTGGCTGGTGTAGTCAGAACAGCTTCCGGAATCCGTTTACGGATGATATCCTGCGTTTTCTGGAACGTTACCTCATAGTCTGTACCGGAAGGTACGGACATGTTATAAGCTGCGCCCCAATCCTTAACTGGCAGATCTTCTTCAGCCGGATAGAACTCTTTCCAAGTCGTGATACCATAAGCTTTCAGCGTTTCTTTCTCTGCAGCCGTATAACCAGCTACAATCTGCTCAGGGAAGTTGGTTGTGTAGTAGTTATCTGTAGAATCTTTTACACCATCACCGTATCTTGCGCTAAATACGTTATACATCCCAATTCCTGTTTCCTTGCTGAAATTGGAGTTGTCATTCGTTTTGCGGTCCTGTACGTCATCTGGAATCACGCGTTTACCATCTTCTACGTTGTAATGTTCGCCTTCGATACCCCAGTTTCTCAGAACTTGTCCTTCATCGGAAGCAAGCCAATCCATGAATTTAATGATACGAACTGGATCTTTGGCCGAAGTTGTGATCCCAATGCCATAACCGTCAAAGCCCGCTGGTTGGAACGTGTGATCCACAATTTCATCGTTAAGTGATACAGAGAAGTGAGCGTATGTGGCATCATCCTTGCCCGATGATTTAAGCGCGTTCTCCGCTTCTTGATAGTTCCACTCTTGGTCAATCAGACCGAGGACACGGCCACTGGCAATTTTGGACTTGTATTGGTCATCCTTTTGAACAAAGGCATCTTTGTCCAGTAGGCCTTCATTGTACATTTTATTCAACCAGCGGAAATATTCTCTTTCCTCTGGACGTTTGTAGTGCAATTTTGCTTCATACGTTTCAGGGTCAATGTAATATTCACCATCATCCGGTGCACCTGTTGCCTGGAAAGCCGGGTTCGTTACCGTGATCATGATTTTCCAATCATCTGCATTCAATGTTAATGGAATGGTTGGTTGACCATCAATGGTTGGATGTTTTTCATAATAGGCTCTGAGTACATTCTCGTAATCCTCAAGTGTCTTCACTTCAGGGTATCCAAGCTCTTTCAATACTCTTTGCTGAATTTCAAATCCACCTGTAGCGTCAAACGTAACATTATCAACACCCATATTGGTTGGAATGGTATAGATCGCTTGATCTTCCAGACTGTATTTCAAACGGTTCATCTGTTCCCCATAGATTTTTTTCAGGTTGGGAGCATGCTCCTCAATCAGGTCCGTGAGATCCAGCATCGCGCCTGCATCCACAAGCTTAGATAAGTTACCTTTAGGGTAGATCATATCAGGAAAGTCACCACTGGCAGCCATTAGCGCAATCTTCTGGTTACCACCATCGTTTACATCATACTCTGCTTCAATGGTAACGCCTGTTTGCTCCGTAATCTTTTTACCAACAGCATCTTGCATCTTGTTCCAGGTTGGACTAGCATCCGCCCCGAAGAATGTAACTGTGATCGGTTCGGTTCCGCTGGACTCCGAAGTCTCTTTGGTTCCCGAATTCCCACAACCAGCTGTAACCAACATTGCACTTGCGAGCATCAACATTGCAAACGTCTTGGGTGTATTGCCTTTCATTTTGCCTCTCATTGTCTAGTTCCCCCTATTATTTATGAAGGTTTTATCTGTATAACAGGCTTTATGCCTGAGGATACCACTTTTTTTGAATGCGCTTTCGGTATCGTTCATTCCGACGTGTTTACTGAAGCTTACGTTTCGATTCTGCAAAAAGAAAGATTCTTCTTCTAACAAACGTAAAACGTTTTCGGAAATGGAATAAACCGCTTACTGAAAGTGCTTACATGATAGATTATAGGCTATCCATCACCTCACGTCAACAATAAAAAAAGCCCTTTCTCAAGGGCTTTTTTTGCTATGAAAATCCTTAACTTTCATGCTTGGTTTTCAAGCTTATTTCACATCTTTTCCAGTCCAGAGAGCTACACGTTCCTTGATCCAAACCGTGTATTGTTTCTCCATCTCCACTGCACCCGCTTTATCGAGTTCAGCCAGAAGACTATCATATACGCTGTCGAAGTTCTCAGGTTTGGCAAGGATCGCCTCTGGAATACGTTTACGTACGATATCCTGTGTTTTCTGGAACGTTACGTTGTAATCCGTGTCAGATGGTACAGGCATGTTGTATGCTGCGCCCCAATCTTTCAGCTTCAGATCATCGTCGGAAGGATAGAAATCTTTCCATGTTGTAATACCATAGGCTTTCAACGTTTCCTTCTCAGCGGCAGTGTAACCAGCTTGAATCTGTTCAGGGAAGTTCGTTGTATAGTAGTTATCCGTGGCATCTTTCACACCATCACCGTATCTGGCGCTAAATATGTTATACATGCCTACGCCTGATTCTTTGGTAAAAGCAGAGTTATCATTGGTTTTGCGATCTTGTACGTCAGCCGGAATGATGCGTTTCCCATTCTCGACTTGGTAATGTTGGCCTTCAACGCCCCAGTTTCTCAGGACCTGACCTTCATCGGAAGCAAGCCAATCCATGAATTTGATAATACGTACCGGATCTTTGGCCGAAGTTGTGATTCCGATACCATAACCGTCAAATCCTGTCGGTTGGAACGTATGATCCACAATATCCTTGTTCAAGGACACGGAGAAGTGGGCATATGTTTTATCGCCACCGTTAGATGATTTCAAAGCATTCTCTGCCTCACCATAGTTCCACTCCTGGTCGATTAGACCGAGTACACGGCCACTGGCAATTTTGGATTTGTATTGGTCATCCTTTTGAACAAATGTATCTTTGTCAAGCAGACCCTCATTGTACATTTTGTTCAACCAACGGAAATATTCCTTTTCTTCAGGGCGTTTGTAGTGTAGAACGGCTTCATAGGTCTCAGGATTAATATAATACTCACCATCATCCGGTCCACCAGTAGCTTGGAATGCAGGGTTCGTTACCGTAATCATAATTTTCCAGTCATCCGCATTCAATGTTAACGGAATAGTCGGTTGACCATCAATCGTTGGATGTTTTTCATAATACGTTCTCAGTACGTTCTCGTAGTCCTCAAGCGTTTTTACTTCAGGGTAGCCAAGCTCTTTCAATACTCTTTGTTGAATTTCGAATCCGCCCCTAGCGTCAAACTCAACGTTATCTACACCCATATTCGTCGGGATCGTGTAAATGGCTTGATCTTCCAAACTGTATTTCAGACGGTTCATCTGATCACCATAGATTTTTTTCAAGTTGGGAGCATGCTCCTCAATTAGATCGGTCAGGTCCAGCATCGCGCCTGCATCCACAAGCTTAGACAAGTTGCCTTTAGGATAGATAATATCAGGGTAATCACCACTGGCAGCCATCAAAGGAATCTTTTGGTCACCACCATTATTCACATCATACTCAGCTTCAATTGTAACTCCCGTTGCCTTAGTAATCTCTTGACCGACAGCATCCTTCATGTTATTCCAGTTCGGACTCGCGTCTGCACCAAAGAATGTAAAGGTCACTGGACTGGTTGTATCTCCGGAATCAACCGGTTTCTCTGAAGCGTTAGTTCCTCCTCCGCTGCATCCTGCTGTAATTGCAAGAGCACTGGCTAACAGAAGCATTGCGAATGTTTTTGGTGTTTTGCCCTTCATGTGTAATCCCCCTTATGGATATTAATGAAGCTGTATATTTGTATAACAGGCTGACCTGCACATACCGTGACCAGATGAAACAAATGTAATTTTCTTGTTTTTATAATATTAGAAGTGTTTTCTTAAAAATAAAAAAATGTTCTTCTTGCCTTATTTTCTCTTCATTCTGCAAATGTTTACTTTGAGATTCAGGTGTATGCCACCTGTTGCACAAGTAAATGTAAGTGCTTTCATACTTGAATAATAATCGCTCCTATATCCCTTGTCAATAGTGAATTTATAAAATTGAAAACGTTTTTTAGAAAACGTTTTAGATAAAAAAGAACCCAGATATTCTGGATTCTTTTTCGTTTTAGATCTGAATTGCTAATCGTTTATTTAGCCTCTTCACCGCTCCACAATTGAACACGGTTTTGAACGAGTTCTGTATACTGTTTCTCCATATCCTCTGCTCCTGCTTGGTTCACTTCTGCAATCATGCCGTCATAGATCGCATCGAACTGTTCAGGAGTACTCAGAATGGCTTCCGGGATACGTTTCCGAATGATATCCTGTGTTTTCTTGAAGATGACGTTGTAGTTGGAGTCACCTGGTGTTGGCAGATTGTATGCTGCTCCCCATGGTTTGATTGGGAACTCGTCTTCACTCGGGAACAGATCTTTCCACGTCGTAGCACCGTAAGCTTTGAGTGTTTCTTTCTCTGCATCAGAATATGCTGCCACGATCTGTTCAGGGAAATTCGTAGTGTAGTAGTTATCCGTTGAATCCTTCACACCGTCTCCATAGTGACCGGACATATTGGTGTACAGTCCAATACCGGTTTCTTTCTGGAATACGGCTGCATTATTGGTTTTCTGATCCAGAATGTCGGCAGGAATGACACGTTTGCCGTCCTTCACTTCATACTGTTTGCCCTCAATTCCCCAGTTCATCAGCACTTGCCCTTCTTCAGAAGCCAGGTAATCGAAGAATTTGATCGTACGAACCGGGTCAGGATTCGATGTTGTAATCCCTACACCCCAACCGGATACAAAACCAGGGTCTTGGTAGGCATGATCCTTGATATCCTCGGACAGGGTTACTGGAAAGTGTGAATACGTTGCTTCAGTCTTACCAGCGGATTTCAATGCATTTTCTGCATCGGAGTAACCCCAATCCTGGTCAATGACACCCAGAACACGTCCACTTGCAATTTTGGATTTGTATTGGTCTGTTTTCTGGATAAAGCTGTCCTGATCCAGCAATCCAGTGTTGTACATATGGTTCAACCAGCGGAAGTACTCTTTTTCCTCTGGACGTTTGTAATGCAGACTTGCTTCATACGTCTCTGGATCGATGTAGTATTCACCATCATCCGGAGCACCTGTTGCCTGGAAGGCCGGGTTCGTTACGGTAATCATGATTCTCCAATCATCCGCGTCCAGTGTTAACGGGATGGTTGGCTGACCATCAATTGTTGGGTGTTTCTCTTTGTACGCCTTTAATACATTCTCGTAATCCTCAAGTGTACGCACTTCCGGGTATCCGAGTTCTTTCAGTACACGGTGCTGAATGCCAAATCCACCACCTGCATCAAAGTACTTCTGGTCTACCGCATAATACGTTGGCAGCACATAAATAGCCTGATCTTCATTACTGTATTTCAACCGGTCCATGTAATTACCATACAGCTTCTTCAGATTGGGAGCATATTGGTCGATCAGATCTGTCAGATCGAGCATTGCTCCGGCATCCACCAGTTTGCTGAGTTCTCCTTTGGGGGAGACAATATCCGGATAGTCTCCGCTCGCCGCCATTAAGGATATTTTATCTTGACCACCACTAACGGCAAATTCACCGTTAAGGGTTATCCCTGTTTTTTCCGTAAGGACTTTACCTACTTCATCCTTCATGCCATTCCAGTTCGGACTGGGGTCAACGCTGAAGAAATCAAAAGTAAGTGGAGTTGTCTCTGCGCTTGTATCCTTGAACGACGTATCACTGCCGCTTCCTCCACCGCAACCTGCGAGTAAAGACATTGCAAGCACTGGTGCCAGTGCAATCTTCATTTTGGAACTTGCCATAATGGTAATCCTCCCTGTTTCATATGTCTGTTTGTCCGGGACTTTTTTGTCCCTGTCTATAGCTTCATGAATACCGCACCGCAGCCCTATACGGTGAAGCGCAGACCAAATGGCTGCGCTTCGGGTATCCTGATGCTTCATTTGTAGATGTACGGCCGCTCTATGTGGCAGCCTGTACCCAATTGTTTAACCTTTTACTGCGCCCAGTGTCATACCGCCAACAAAGTACTTCTGAAGGAATGGATATACAATGAGGATTGGAACCGTTACAACGATCGTAATCGCCATTTTGATCGATTCCGGTGAAATCTGTGTCATTTGCTGTGCCATATCATTGGCATTTCGTCCAGCACCTGAGCCCTGCTGTGTACTTTGCAATACTTTCATCAGCTCATATTGGAGCGTGGTCAAATGTGCCTTTGAACCATTATACAGGTACGTATCAAACCACGCATTCCATTGACCTACAGCCAGGAACAATGCGATGGTAGCAAGCACTGGTTTACACAGTGGCAAGATGATTCTGTAATAGATTGTAAAGTCATTCGCTCCGTCCAGCTTCGCGGATTCCTGCAATGAGTATGGCAGGCCATCAATGAATGAACGGATGATGAACACGTTAAATGCACTGATCATGCCAGGCAATACATATACCCAGAATGTACCGATCAGGTTCAAGTCACGCATCAGAATGTACACCGGAATCAGACCACCGGAGAAATACATCGTGAGCGCGAGTGTTGTGGAAACAAATTTTCTAAGTCCAAAATCAGGTCTGCTCAGTGTAAAGGCGATCATGGATGAACTGATCAATCCGAGCACGGTACCTACAAGTGTACGCAGAATGGAGATCTGCAAACCTTGTAACAATCCATCATATTGGAAAATCGTTTTGTAGTTCTGTAATGTGAATTCGCGAGGCCACAAGTAAATTCCGCCACGTACTGTATCTGTCGAGTTATTGAGTGAGATAGCTAGTACGTTAAGGAATGGATAAAGTGTTACAACCAGCACCATGGTCATCGCGAGGATGTTGAATATATCGAACAGTTTATCGCCCCGAGTAGCATTGAATGCTTTGTTCGCCATAATGTCGTCCCCTCCCTACATGATGCTTTCTTTTGTGAATTTTTTGAACAAGCCGTTTGCAGTAAACAGAAGGATGATACTGACAACGGAGTTGAATATACCTATGGCTGTACCATACGAGAATCGTCCCATATTCAAACCATAATTGAGCGCGTATAGATCAAGTACTTCCGAGTAGTCTGTGACCAGACTGTTGCCAAGCAAGAACTGCTTCTCGAAACCGATACTGATCAGATGCCCAATCGACATGATGAAAAGTACAGAAATCGTGGTCCGTATGCCAGGCAGCGTAATATGCCACATCTGTCTCCAGCGGTTGGCTCCATCTACACGGGAAGCTTCATACAGCTCATTGTCGATACCTGTAATCGCCGCCAGATAGATGATGGCATTCCAACCGGTTTCTTTCCACATATCTGAAGCGGTTACAATGTACCAGAACAAGTTCCCCTTGGCCATGAATTGGATCGGCTGATCGATAATGTTCAGTCCTACCAATAGATCATTGATAATCCCTCCATCGGTGGAGAGCATCTTCGTAATGATCCCGGCTACAACAACCCAGGATACAAAGTGAGGCAGATATGATACCGTTTGCACGGCACGTTTGAAGAACATGCCTCTCATTTCATTCAGGAGAATAGCGAAGAATATCGGTACGATAAAACCGACAACTAGTCCCATCAAGCTCATTGCAAGCGTATTACGAAGTACCAGATAGAAACGATCATCACTGAACAGCTCTACAAAGTGTTTAAAACCAACCCACTCTTGATCACCAAATGATCTGGCAGGTTTATAATTTTGGAAAGCCATCGTCCATCCCCATAGTGGCAGATAGTTAAATACGAAAACCCAAGCTACGAATGGCAATGACATGAGATAGAGATATTTCTGCTGTTTCATTCTGTCCCAAATTCCGTTCCGCCGATTCTTTAAAGGCGGTTTGGGGTCACTGCTTCTGTTCGCGGAAGCGGAATTTTTTGTTAGCGTTTCCATCTCCGTTCCCCCTCCTCTGTTTTATAAAATAATCATACTCGATAGAGCGTTTTCAAAATACCATCTGGATTTTAGAGAAAATCATATAAAAATTAGATATAGACATATATAATCAGACATTAATTCGTTAAAATCAGTGATAAATTCAACTTTTAAATGATATAAAAGTAATATTAAGGTAAAATACTATCTAAAGTGGTAGATATAGAAAACGTTTTATAGTAATCGTTTACTTCAATTACATGGCATACAAAAAGGACCCTTTCGGGTCCCTCAGATTACAATGTAAATTGAATGGTTTGCAGTTTAACGATGCCGAGTAATTGTGCTACGGATATGGAGGTTGCTGGACGGAATTGATCTCCATTCAGATACGCAAGTATCTCCTGAAATAAGTAGGCGGCTTCCGGACGCTTCATTACAGCCAGATTGGCAAACGGAAGTGAGGATATCAAAATCTTGCCCTTCCCTACTTTTGCCTCAAAGGCATAAGCGAGTCGTTTGGCCCGATGGAAATGGTCCACCACTTCGATCAGCGGCTCCACCCCGGGCAACGTATCCAAACATATCGCTGGTGTACCGTTCACCAAGTGATACCAATGCCAGTCCGAAGCCCCATCATGCGGGAAGGAGCCTAGTAGTGCTGGCCGATCTCTCAAATATATGCCCATCGTTGCACCAGGCTGTGTAGCAAACATCAGGTAATTCCAGAATACAGGCAGATACTTGGTCTCCACTGAATCATATAACCCTTCTGCGGTTGGCTGTAGCCAAACACTCCCCCCGTTGACCACATAATCAACGACATTGGGTGTTAACGACTGAACGATAACCAAGTCAATCTCCCGATTTTTCAACAACTGGAATCCATCGATGCGATCTACGCAATCATCATGCGCTTCACCCAATAATGGCTTCAACTCTGCCACGGTATTCCAGAACCGATTCGAACCCGGATGAGACTGATAAAAAGGAAACGACCAGCCATGCCATACATTCGCTACAGTTCTTTCCGAATCGCCTGATATCAGCTCCGCTTCGATCCGAAAAGATGCTGCCCCTTCATGAGGAGCGGTAGCGACGATGCTTCCCAGTGACATGACAGACCCACATTGGATATCTCCTGTCTTCCATGCCCCTTCAGTAAGCATCACATCATCGCTTATTAACCTCCACTGAATGACCGTGTCCTCAAGCGGCTCCTTACCGTAGTGAGAGATGCGTACATCGACATGAATGGGTTCTCCGGCGTAAAATGTACGCTCCTTGCAGCTTAACAACAGCACCACATCTGCGTTGAACCACATGAATTCTTCAGGTGTTGTAATGCCTTTGTCGTCCCAAAATACATCCAGAATGCCCGTCGTAGCATGTCCCTGCCCTGGAAAATCGCGAATGTCCAGAAGCTGTACACCCGCAGCGTCCGGTGTTCGCCGAATTCGCTCCATGGCTTCTTTTAAGGAACGTACCAGATGGGTACCACTGACCTGTTGAAAATGCTCTAGGTCCTCGATCATGCCTTTGTTTGTTAACGATTCTTCAATCGGCCCTAACCAGCTAGGACGCAATACGCCAGTATACTTGGCTCGCTCTTGGGGCCGCACATACATGGTGTACTGTGCATGTTCGTGCCCAATGACGGGATGCTCCGCAAGCCGGGTGACTGCATGGTAGTCCAGCGTGGTATCCGGCACAGCAGAATATGCGGATTCCAACGGGGGATGCCAGTTCAACGACTGAATATAATAATCACCTTCCCGCCCTTGCGCCGGAAGCTGTCCAAAACCTGTATTGTCCGTATATAAGCGAGTGGGGTCTGTATCCCTTGCCCTCGATACCAGTGCATTGAGTTCAGGATGGCCATTCGGACCAAGGAGTTCATTCCCCATGGAGAACATGACGAATGAAGGATGTCTATGCAGCGACTGAAGCAACCCGTCCAGTTCTTGTGTCAGATAAGTCAATACTTCAGCTGGCGCAGACTGATCCGATTGTTCAAAGAAACGAGACCAATGGGGAAGTTCTGCTTGCACCAGCATGCCCTCTTCATCAGCTGCGTCCCAGAATGGTTCTGGCGCGCTCCACCCATGCAGTCGGACATGATTGAAGCCATACGATCTGGCCACTCGAAACTGCTGAAGATAATGCTCCTTGTCCCATACGGGATAACCCGTCAGTGGAAAGATACAGCAATCGACGTACCCACGCAGATATACTGGTATCCCATTCAGTTCAAGCTGCTTCCCGTTTGTTGCAAAGGAACGTACACCAAACGATTGCTCCAGCCGATCCAGTTCCTGTTCACCGTCATGCAGACGGATCACTGCCTTGTATAATTCAGGGGATTCATCCGACCATCTTGCGATAGACTTCTCGGTTCCAAGTTCCAATCGCCACTGATCTATTACAACGTTACTTTCAGTTAAACCTGATGAGCTTATATCCAAATGTGATGGATCACTCAGATTCACATTACAACTATATCGATCAAGCCATGTGCCCTCCGGATGCTGGATATCCACATGTAATTGGATCGATCTAGCCGATTCATTTGAGGGAGCGCTTACAGTACAATCAACCAGAATGGTTCCGTTCTCAGCATCTGGTTGAATACGTAACGTCTGTAATCGGCATGGGGGCAGACTGTCCAGATAAACACCACCCGTGATTCCACCCCAGGCTGTGGCCGTATGCAATGAATGAATATGGCTACCCGCCAGCGGAAGTTTCATCGTATTATCCACGCGGATCTCCACACGATTCAATTCTCCCTGCTTCACCAGAGAGGTAACATCACACTTCTGTTGATTCACCAGACTATCCTGCTGCCCGGCATACTGTCCATTGATCCAGAGATTCGTTGTCCATCGGACACCTTCCAATCTGAATACATAGTGGCATCCGGGATCGTCTGATGGAACATGCACATCCTGAGCATACCAGGCTGAGCCTTCATACTCGCGTACCTTGGTCCAGGTATCGAGCCTTTCGTATTCAGGCTCATCTCCGTATCCTTGCTCTTCCCATGAACCGGGAATTTGAATGGTCTCCCATGATGTATTTTCACACTGTGATGGCGGTAATATCTCTTGTTCAACGAGTTCATCGGACTCCCGATCCAAACGAAACTGCCATGTTCCATTTAAGTTCAATGTATGACGTACAGCACTTGTATCAGGCAAATTCATATCGTATAGCCATCCCTTCATCTGGATTCTTGTAAATCCAGTCTAAGATGTGAAGCATCCCGTGACCATTGCTTATCATGGGAAGTGCATGGACAATATGATGAATATGGAAATTTCTCAGAAATATCGAAAACGTTTTATACAATAGGCAAGGGCAATGCCCAGCGCTCCGTACTTATTCCTCGTTTGTATCCGTAGCCGTTCCTTTCAACGTTGATTGGGTTCTGGCCTGTTTGTAAGCGGAAGGGGATTCCCCTACATATTTCTTGAACTTACCGTGGAAGTAGTCCACATTTGCATACCCCACTCTAGCCGCGACCTGATGGACCTTCAGTCCTTCATCCAGCAATTCCTTGGCTTTTTCCATACGAACCTTGTCCAGAAATGCATTGAAATACTCTCCAGTATGATTCTTGAACAACTTACCCAAGTAACTGCTGTTATAGTTAAACACTTCAGCAAGTACTTCGAGTTTGAGATTTTCGCCAGGGTTACGCTGGATAAATTCAATCATCTGTTTCAATACAGTATCTTTGCTTCCCCCACCCATACGTTGAATAAGTCGATTCAAATGTTCCGATGCCATGACTTTGAGATCAGACATCGTAAATTGATGATAGACTTCATTAATCAGAACCGAATGTTCCTGCATAATGGAGTGCATATGTTGATTCGTCGCTGCAAGTTTGTTGAACGCCAGGGAAAACACCTGTGAGAACGCCGTCTTAATCGCTTGCTCTGTTCGGTGATATGGAACCAGGCGCTCTTCCATCTCACCCAGCACCCGCATAACGGACTCACTACTGCGGATGTCTAACGCATAATACAGCTTGTCCGCGAGTTCGTCCTCAACTGGCTCATGTGCTCCGTCCACAGCTTCAACTTCTGGTTTAACAACGCTTTGGCCTTCGCTGCCTTCAGTCCACAGAATGATGCGTTGCTCCGTGAACAAGAAGCGTTCCCCGAGTAAACGATTTGCCTGCGTGTATGACTGCGCAATTTCAGAAGTGGAATGTACGGGTTCTCCTGCAGCACCATACATGTGAACCTCCCATTCTCCTAGCAGTCCTTCCAGCTCATCATACAGATTTCTTGCAGATGACTCGGATGTGATTATTTCCTTACTTAACAGCCCCAGACCGGAATGGAACGAGAATACAATACCTCGGTCTTTATGGTCAAATGCTTCAATCAGTTTGCGTTTCATAACACTTCCCCGTTGCAGGTCGGGGGTTACATGCATCTCAAGCAGCACAATCTGATAGTGAGGCCAATGCAGCCCCAGACTATCTTCTTCCATGCTGCCCGCACCCTCCAGACTGTCAAAGAGCAAAGCCTCGATCTGATGCTCCCGAAAGACGATATCTTCACCAGCATGACGTGCCATTGTCTCCCGTTCACGGGTCAGGATTGTAGCAATACGCTCCAGTTCACCAATAATCTCTTCTTCATCCACCGGTTTGAGCAGATAACCATCCACACCAAAACTGATGGCTTTTTTGGCATAATCAAAATCCGCGTAACCACTCAATATCAAAAAGTGCGAATCCGGATGATTCCGGCGCACTTCTTCAATCACATCCAGCCCGGTCATACCGGGCATGCGAATATCAATAATCGTCAGATCAGGCTCCAATTCCTCAAACCGGGAGATGGCCTCACGCCCGCTGGCAGCTGTAGCGATAACCTGGAATCCGTATTTTCCCCACTCGATAATGGTTGTCAGTCCCTCACGTATGCTCGGTTCGTCATCCACCAAAAACACTTTATACATGTTGGTCCCCTCCTGCTGGCAAAGTGAAAGAAACCTCTGTTCCTTCCCCATATACACTCTTAATCTGTATTCCATATGGCTCGCCGTACGTCAGTGTTAAGCGTTGATGTACATTACGCATGCCGATCCGACTCTTCTCCTGTTCCTCCGGTCCACAGATAAACTGCATCACCTCAGCCAGTCGTTCTGGCGTTATGCCTGCACCATTGTCATCCACACGGATCTGCACAATGTTCTCTACTAAACGAATACTTATATGAACACGGACTGTGCCCTCTTTGTTCTCCAGACCATGGACAATCGCATTCTCAACCAAAGGTTGAATAATTAGAGGCGGAATGTACATCTTCTCCACCTCAGGATCGATATGGATCTGGAATGCAAGGCGGTCGCCGTAACGAAATTTCTGAATTTCCAAATAGGAACGTACCATTTCAAGTTCAGCCCGGAAGGTTGTTTTTCCACTGCCAATCTCCAGACTCTTGCGCATTAGCTTGCCCAACAGCCTGACGATGTTGGCAATCTCTGCTTCTCCCTTGATATGCGCTTTCATCCGAATGGACTCCAGTGCATTAAACAAGAAATGTGGATTGATCTGGCTCGCCATCATTTTCAGTTTAATCTCTTTTTGGGCGATTTCCAATTGATTGTTCTGTTCGGTCGCTTCTACCACCTGCGTCATGAGTTCATTGATACTTTTCACCATATAGTTGAACTGTCGTGACAGTTGCCCAATCTCATCGTTTCCATCAATCCGCGAAGTCACGTTCAGGTCTCCTAATGCCAGCTTGTTGAGATGTTTACTCAGCCGGAGCAATCGGTTCGAAGTGAGGAACGAGATGATATATACGAATAATAGGGCGATAACCAGCACAAGGATAATGAAAATCATGCCAATCATGCTGACCGTGTTGGCGTCTTTGACGATATTTTTGGTGGCAAAAACCGAAATCACCTTCAGGCTGTTCATACTCGATCCAGGGCCCAGCTCATCAATAACAATGTTGGATGGCTCCCCCGAAAATCACCCTCTATGGTGCCTTTTGCCTGATTCTGCAGATCGACGCCAAAATCAAGCTCATCCAGCGTTTTACCCACCAGCTCGGTATTCTTGGCTGCAACCACATACCCCTGCTCGTCCGTAATCATCGTCTCGAACTGTTCCTGACGCAACAATCCATTCAGCTCATCCTGATTGATCACAATCATCAACACGCCCTCGGTCCGATACTCGGCAAAAGGTACTTTGCGCACCAGGCTGAGCTTGTGTACAGGATTATCTTCCTTGTCCGGAATGTAGAACCACCCGATGCTGGTTGTTTTCAGTGCCTGTTGGTACCAGTAACTCTCTTCCGTCTGCTTATCTACCGGGATGAATTCGAGGTTGTTGATCAATGTTGGGTTAGTTGAGTAAAAACGAATGCCCGCTATCTCACGGTACAAACGCCTGTACTCCTGAAAGTCTTTGTATGCAAGATACGCTGAGGTTAACTCTACAACGCTCTTGTACCGTTTATTCACGATCTCCTTGAGATCCGCATTAAACATTAAAAGATTGGATATATCGGTTGGTACACGCAGCATGGTTGCCGTCTGGCTCTTAATCTTGTCCACATTGATGATTGTCTGTCCTATCGCGTTGTCCAGGGCTTGCTGGCGAAAATAACTGGTCACAGCAAGACCAACAATCAGGACCGGAATCATGACAACTAGTACATAGGAAATGAGCAATTTATGCTTTAATTTGAGATTATTAGTGGTTCGTATCAACCTTTTCAACATGTCTGCACCTTCCGTCATCTGTATAAGCGCTTACATATAAACAGCAGGATCAGGATGTTCTGTCCTCAGAATTAATCATACCACATAACCGTCAGAATTCGGATTGTCATTGCAATGGGTACTATATTGCCAGGCCGTAAGCCAACCTACCTCTAGTAAAAGAGGCCGCCATTAACATGGCGACTGGGCTTACCGAATTATTTTCTACTGATAGAAGTTTAGTGACTCCTAGATGGGCGAAATCCCTGTTGAAGTGTTAGAAAAGCCAAAAAAGGCACTCCCGCGATTGGAAGTGCCTGCTTAGTATAGAATCTGTTCGTGTGTTATTAAGGACGAGGTGTACTTACCCCATTGAGGATCAGTTTAGGATGAATATCGGCGCTCAGCGAAGCGGAAACTGCACAATATTTTTCCTCAGCCATTTGGATGGCTTTCCAGATACGATAATCCGGGATATCCCCATCGACTTTGAAGATCAGATCAATGGATGTGAACCCTTTAGGCATCTCTTCACTACGTGTGCCTTGTGCTTCAATCTCAATCGACTCAATTTTGTCCAGGAAAGCGTCCAGAATCATCGTAATATCGATTCCCATACAGCCCCCGAGACCAGCCAGTAACAATTCCATCGGGGTAGCTCCCTTGCTGTCACCACCATAAGCAGCAGTGGCATCCATGCCAACCGCGTAGCCAGAGGGTCCTTCGGAAGTAAACGCGCGTTTGCCTTTCCATACGGTTGTTACATTCATGATGTTATCCTTCTTTCTTACAATAGTTTAAGTTCAAGCGAAAAAGGTTTGCACTTGCCACTCCGATGACAGAATAACCTTCCGATCGCTGTTATCCCCAGATTTTTTTGATTCCCTTCTTCAAGGGGAAAATCAGGGGATAAAGGCGCACGCTCCGCTTCTTCAGGTTTCTTCTGTCCTCTCCGTTCTTGTGCAAAAAGTTTAGTTGAACTGATATCGTTCATGACCTTAAATACCCGCTCCGAGTACGTTCGTTCTTCCGATCACTGTTATCTTTATCAAAATTCAGTAATCTGTTGCAAGAAACGACGCGTGCGCTCTTGCTTCGGTTGTTCAAAGAAGGCCTGTGGACTTGCTTCTTCCACAATTGAGCCGTCCGCCATAAAGACGATTTTGTTCGCCACATTACGGGCAAACTTCAATTCATGCGTCACAACCAGCATCGTCATACCTTCCTCTGCAAGCTCCTTCATGACGGAAAGTACCTCTCCGACCAGTTCAGGGTCAAGAGCTGAAGTGGGCTCATCAAACAGCATCACTTCCGGCTCCATTGCAAGTGCACGTGCAATGGCGACCCGTTGCTGTTGTCCACCGGACAATCGGGATGGATACGCATCCTGCTTGTCCGACAAGCCGACCCGATCCAGAAGAATCCGGCCGCGTTCAGCCGCTTCGTCACGTTTGATTTTTTTCACCGTCATGAGACCTTCCATCACATTACCCAGCACTGTCTTGTGCGGATACAGATTGAATTGCTGGAAGACCATGCCGGTCTGGCGACGAATCTCCAGTACCCGGGCACGCTGGACTCGCAGCGGATCTGCGCTGTTAACCACAATGCCGTTCACTTCAATCTGTCCTCCGGACAACTCTTCCAGTCCATTCAGGCAGCGTAGCAAGGTACTCTTGCCGGAACCACTTGGGCCAAGCAACACAACAATATCTTTGGCATCGACATGAAGATCGATGTTCGTAAGTACTTCATTTTTCTGAAAACGTTTGGTAAGTCCAGTTGTTGTAATCATCGGTTCTCTCCTCCCATCAGTAAGCCCGGGCCAACCGGCGCTCCACTTGTTCCAGAATGGCCGAGAAGCCGATACTCATAATCCAGTAGATCACACCAATAGCCAGATAAAAAGGCATATTCAATGCATATTGCGATACCAGCAGTTGTGCTGAACGCAACAACTCGGTAACACCAATCGCCGCCACAAGTGAAGTTTCCTTCAACATGCCAATAAAGGTGTTCCCCATCGGCGGGATGGCAATGCGCACAGCCTGCGGGAAGATAATCCGTCTCATTGCTTGAGCCGGGGTCATTCCCGTTGCATATGAAGCTTCTGTCTGTCCTTTTGGTACAGCCTGAATAGCTCCACGGAAGGTCTCTGAGAGAAATGCACCTGCATTCAGACTCAGTCCCAGACATGCAGCCGTGAGTGATCCCAAGGTCACTCCATAATCGACCAATCCGTAATAAATGACGAATAATTGCACCAGCAGCGGGGTTCCCCGCATGATGGATACATAAAACCTTGCGATCAACCTAAGCCACATCGGTCCCTTCAAACGAGCAATCGCAACAAGCACCCCGATGATGAACGCAAAAAACATGGAGATCACAGTTACATACAGCGTATAATAAGCCCCCTTCAGAAAGAAGGGGATATTCTCAAATACCAGTTCCATGGGTCAAATCTTCCCTTCGCCTTGCAGGTTCATTATTGCGCAGGCTCTTCACCAAACCATTTTTTGAAAATGGTATTGTACGTGCCATCATCTTTCATGCCTTTGAGAGCATCATTCAGTGCTGCTACAAGTTCCGGATTGTCTTTGCGAACAGCAATACCTGCCTGGTCACTCTTAATAGCTTCACCTACAGCTTTGATATTCAATCCGTTGGCATCCACAATCGGTTTCAGAGCGTACATATTGTTGATTGTTGCGTCAATCCGTCCAGCATTCAGATCTTTGAGTGAAGAGATGACATCGTCATAGGTTTTGATCGTGAAGTCTCCCACTTTTGGCAACACTTCATTACGCAGATATGATTCATCATTCGTACCCAGACCTACGCCAATCGTTTTACCTTTGAAATCTTCCAGCTTGGTAATATCGTTATTGTCTTCTTTTACAATAATTTTAACTTGGTTCGTGATATACGGATCACTGAAATCCAGTACTTTCTTACGATCATCGGTAATCGTCATCTGGCTGATAATGGCATCAAGCTTCTTCGCTTGCAGACTTGGTGTCAGACCGGAGAACTCCTGGGATACAAATTCAACCTCAACCCCAAGACGCTTCGCAACTTCACGTGCGATATCGGCATCGTAGCCGTCCATTTCTTTCTTATCGTTCAGGAAGTTGTACGGTGCGTATGTGCCCATCATGCCCACTTTGATAACGCCAGCAGACTTGATCTGCTCCAGTTCATTGCTTGCCTGTGCACCATTTGTACTTCCATTGTCTGTTGCTTTACTTCCACAAGCACTAAGTACCAGCACGGTCATCAGCAGAATTGCTGTCAAAGACCAGCCTTTACGAGTTTTCGATCCATATGTTTTGTTCATTACGTTAACTTCCTCTCAGTCGTGTATTAATCTAGGTGTACATTTGGTTACTTTATTGTGACTAAACCGCAGTTGTACCCATTATTCCCTGCTATTTGTTTAATCATGTGAATCTTATGTGCCTAGGAGTCCGTAAAACTCAAAGCTTGCTGCCTCAGCTGCCAGCGATGAAGCTGTCATAGCTGAGAACTTGCTGTGTAACTTATCGGAACCGAACAACCAGCGTGATATCATGCCTTCAATCATGCTTACCAGTAGTGCTGCTCGAAGCGGTACATCCATGCCCTTAGGCAACATGCCGAGTTCGATGGCACGTTCCATATTGTGACGAAACGCAGTTTCGACAGCATTACGTGTCTCCTCGACCAGGCGTTGTACGGATTCTTCCGTCACGATGCCTTTGAGTAACAGTTCCATAAAATAACGATTCTGCGCGGCAAACAAAAACAAGTCAGTGAACAGCCTTTCCGATGCTTTCACCATATCTTCTACCGATCCGGCATCCTTGCGGTACCCTTGTCCGATCGCCTCAAGCAACTTCTCCTTGCCCGTTAAGACAATCTCTGAAGCAATGGCTTCTTTACTCTTGAAGTGCCAGTAGAATGTCCCTTGCGCCACACCAGCCTCGCGGACGATATCGGAAATTTTCGTCTGATGGTAACCTTGGGTTGCAAAACGCTCCATCGCTATGCGTATTATTTGGTCCCGGCGTTCTTCACCGGGTTCCAAACCGTTAATTTTGGTCATCCATGTAACCCTCCCGATTGATCAGTCAGTCAGTTAAGTTATATCCTATGGGATAACTAGGTTTTTGTCAATATAGTTTTAAACAAATGGTTACAAGCATAAGTTGAAGTTGAGTGCATTTGTGATCATAATAGGTGATAGCCTGTTCAAATGAACAGGCATGGTCAAGCAGGACAGCCTGTGCTGTCACCTGCATTTCAAGGAGGAAGAGAATTGGACATTATATCATCCATTATTATGGGCATCATCGAAGGTTTGACTGAGTTTTTGCCCGTGTCCTCTACTGGACACATGATTCTGACTGCCCACTTGCTGGGTTTATCGGAGGACAACGAGTCAGTCAAAACATTTGAGGTGGTTGTTCAACTCGGAGCTGTACTTGCTGTTGTTGTACTGTACTGGAACAAATTCATTGATATGTTCCGCTTCACCGGAGGGAGCAGACCTTACTCCCGCCGCCTCAATCTGGGACATATCTTCCTGGCGATGGTTCCTGCCGTAGTCATCGGACTTGTATTCCGCGACTGGATCAAGGCACATTTGTTTGGTCCGGAAACAGTGCTGTACAGCCTCGTTATAGGTGGTATATTGATGATCGTGGCCGAACGCTGGAGCCGGAAGAGTGGGCGGATTACTACCCATGATGTCGATGATATTTCCTACAAACAGGCATTCGCGGTGGGTATATTTCAGATCTTGGCATTGTGGCCAGGCTTCTCCCGTTCTGGGTCCACGATCTCAGGCGGTCTCTTTGCAGGGGTAAGCCGTGTAGCCGCTGCGGAGTTCACATTCCTTGTGTCTGTGCCAATTATGATTGGTGCTACGGGATATGACCTGTACAAAAGTATCGATCACCTGAACGGCAGTGATTTCCCAATCTTTGCGATTGGATTCATCGCTGCTTTCATCGTCGCCATGCTTGCGATCAAGACGTTCCTGTCCATTTTGAAAAAATTGAGTCTGACCGTCTTTGCTGTGTATCGCTTTGTCTTGGCAGCCGTGTTCTTTATTATTTTGATGTAATCATTACAATTCAAGTAATTAGACAGGCAAAATCAATGGCGGCCTCACGTTCCCATGGGAAGCGAGGCCGCCATATTTTATATTGCTATACTTCCGTTACTTCATGTTTCTGTTGCTTCACGATTCTGTTACTGCTCCAGAGACAGGAACATCCGTAATTAGAAGAAGTCTGATTCTTCATTACTTCCTTCTTTAGTGGGTTGGATCATTGGTGATGCCGACTAGGTTTACTATGTATCTTGGACAAGCATATTTATGTTCACTTCAGAAAAACAGTTTGACTAGTACCACTCTTTTACTTGAATGTTCCGGTGTTTCTTTCGACTCTTTAATCTCTCACGCAGATTATATCTATTCTCCTTTTGTTCCTGCAGCAATTGCTTCACCCCGATCATCAACAATCGGTATCTTCGGTCATCATTGTGACTTAATTGGTGCATTTCTTCAAAAATTTCATTCTTCATACGGATCTTGTTCACTCCAAATATTCAGTTTGTTCTCACAGTATACATGGGAGCACTGAACAAATTCTAAACAAGCGTTGTTTCTCAACTTCAGTTATTCGAATGCACATTTGAATGCACATCATGCGTGCTGGAATGAAGCAGAAAAACCCCTTCCTGTCGCAGGACAAGAAGAGGTCTCCTTAGCTAAATTAATTAGACAAACTGCTGAGTCTCGTACGCTTAAACTTTGGATTCAAGCGTCTCCAGATACTCGGAGATTTGAGCAGGTGTTTTAGCCCATTTGCTATGCAGATGTGCGATTTTCTTGCCGTTCTGGAAGACGAGCAGGCTTGGAATGCCGCGTACACCATTCTCTTCGGCAAACGGCTGGAACTTTTCTGCATCCAGAGCATAGAAGGTTTTGTCCGTATGTTGGTCGATAACATCCCCGATAAAACGATCCAGGTTTTTGCAATCCGGACACCAGGTTGTATCAAATTTAATGACGGTAAAACCATCAGAGTTAATTGTATCCAAATATTGCTGTTCACTTTGAATTCTTTCCATATGTCTTCTCTCCCTTATATGTTCCTTTTTTGGCTGATCTTCATTGTACCTCGTATAGTTACAATTGAAAATAGGCTTAATGGAGTTAACGATGCTGCTTGTACAGATTAGCGGGACTGAGCTCTCGTATTTCCTGAATTTCCGCAGCGGTGAGCGCAGGCGAATTCGAAGCGGCAATATTATGCAGCAACTGTTCTCTTGAGCTGGCACCAGGGACAACTGCTGCTACGGCAGGATGGGATAACGCGTAGCGAATAGCTGTCTGAGCCATGCTCCGTTGGTCCGTAACAAGACGACTTAGCCCTTGCCGAATGGTATATAGTTGCTCTGGCGTGTAGTCTAGATAACCTTTGTCTACCTTGGCAGATCCGGAATCGGCAAGCACACCGCTAGCTACGGGCCCACGGGCAATTACGCTGATCCCCTTTTGTTCCAATAAAGGCAGCACTTCTTCTTCCGCTCTGCGGTCAGCTATGCTGTACTGGTTCATCACACTGACGATGGATGCCCTCTTTACATACTCCCGAATCACATTGGGACGAATGGAGGAAATTCCGTAATATCGGATAAGTCCTTCCTTCTTCAGTTCCTCAAATGCTTCGATCGTCTCTTCGATGGGGTCGTCCAAGGTCCCGCCATGCAGCTGATACAGATCGATGTAATCGGTCTGCAGACGCTTCAGACTTTCATGTACAGCCTGCTTAATGTAGGCTTTGGACGGGTCCCATGACCAGCCCTCTTTGCCGGGGATACGACGATTACCTACTTTGGTCGCCACAATGACTTGGTCCCGACGTCCTTTAATAGCTTGTCCTACAATCTCTTCATTACGCCCTGCGTCGTACAGATCGGCTGTATCCAGCAGATTGACCCCATGATCTAGAGCCTCATGAATCAGGCCCATAGCGTGCTCCATTTCAGTTCCAAGTGACATACATCCCAGCCCAATCTCAGACACCATCAGTTCGGATGTACCCAGACGATTTTTCTTCATATGTGCATCTCCCTCCATACGTTCTGCAAGTATCCATTGTATCATTCTTGCTGGCAAAAATCGCATTACACACAAAAGCAAGGAATTGCTTTTAATTGCACAAAAAAACCTGGAACGACTTCATCTCCAGGTTTCTCATGATCATCATTTTAATTCAACGATAAACGAACTAACGCAATCTATTTCACTTCCACGCGTGGTCTGGTTTTACTTGTTCCATTGGACGACGAATTGGAGTTTTTCATCATACCCGAGACAGTGCTAAACAGCTTATCTCTTGCTTGTTTGTTCCTCATCAGATAAGTCACACCTGCGCCGATAGCCGTCATGAGTATTCCTCTTCTTTTAGACATGTGCTTCTCCTCCTTCAGGATAAATGTACATCGTGTCTTGTTTGACAATTACCCTGTGAGAGCAAAACGAAACGTAGTACAGGCTTGATCGCAGAAAAAAAGGATGACCTCCGAATTAAAATTCAGTGGTCATCTTTCACTCGTACTCGTCCAGTTGAAACATTAACCGAACGAGATAAATCATACAAGCTTTCGTACAATCAAGACAAACGTCCATGTCCAATTAATCAGATGGCGTTGCCACATGGGTCATTTCTTCATGTTTGTAGGTCGAACCATCGGCGGTCAGATAAAAGTGTCCGATGGGATGCAGATCTTCATCCAATTCGTAGACAAGCGGAATACCTGTCGGGATATTGAGCGCCATCACGTCTGCTTCGGACAATTGGTCCAGATGCATGACGAGTGAACGGAGCGTGTTCCCATGCGCAGAGATCAGCACTCTTTTGCCAGCCGACACCATCGGTTTAATCTCCGCATTCCAGTACTCCAGTACACGCTTCGAGGTATCCATCAGGTTCTCCGTAAAAGGGATGGTGCATCCGAGCCGCTTGTACTTGTCCAGATCCTGCACATATCGGTCATCGGTTTGGTCCAGTGCCGGGGGAGATACGTTCACGGATCGTCTCCATTCCTTTACTTGGTCTTCCCCATACTTCAGAGCAGTCTGCTGTTTGTTCAGTCCTTGCAGCGCACCATAATGGCGTTCATTCAGCTTCCAAGTCTTCGTAATGGGAATCCACATGAGGTCCATTTCATCCAGCGCAATATCGAGTGTGCGGATAGAACGTTTCAGCACGGATGCATAGGCGTAATCAAAATCAAATCCCTGTTCCTTCATGATCTTCCCTGCTTTACGTGCTTCTGCGTAACCATCCGTCGTCAGATCCACATCTGTCCATCCGGTAAAACGATTCTCTACATTCCACATGCTCTGTCCATGGCGAATCAAAACAACTCTGTACATAAAAGTGAACCCTCCTTCCATGGAAACATTACCCTCAAGTCAAACTAATTAGCACAGTGAAACGTTCATCACATTAATAATATGGCGCCATCATCAGGTATACCACAACACCTGTAGAACTGACGTACAGCCAGATTGGCATCGTCCAACGTGCAATTTTGCGGTGTTTCTTCAATTGATTCGTCCAACCCCACACAAGTGTGAACAACGCCAATGGAACAATCAGGGCTGCCAGTATACTATGGGTAATCAGAATGAAGAAGTAAATCGAACGAATGATGCCCTCGCCGCCGTATTTGGACGTCTCTGGTGAGAGGTAATGAAACGTCAGATAGGTCACGAGGAATAACAGTGTTGTTGAGAATGCAGCAAGAATAAATCGTTTGTGCAGCTTCACATTCCGCTTGATAATCGCAATAAGCGCTGCAAGCAGGAAGATGAAGGTAAAGCTGTTAAACACGGCATTAAACCGCGGCAACACCGTAATATCAAAGGTTACATCACCTTTGTAACCAATTGACGGTGCGAAGAACAATAATAAAATAATGACATTAGCGAGAATGGAAATCGTGATAATGATGCCTGCGAAATTTTTATTACTCGTCGGGGACTGAATGTTCGGTTCCCCTTTGTTATTTTTGCCCAATGCAAAATCCTCCTCATATCCTAACTTCTATGTTCTATATCATTATATCTCGCCAATTCCGGGCTGTTAAGTGACAACACTCTGAACAAAAACCGCTGCACTCCCCTATAAAATGCCCCTTTGCGGCCATTTTCACTCAAATCCAATCCGGCTCCCATTTACCGAATCCTTCATTTGTGGTATAATTAACGCAATTAATCACATACGCGTTGAAACTGGAGGAGCCTGTCACCAAGGGCCCCTCTTTGTCTTTTTCAGGCACAGAACGGCACTCTCCTAATGCCGTTCTGTGCCTTTTTGTCTGATTGAAGCGGAGGATGGATCGCCCTTGGGTTGGTTAACCTATAGACGCTACTACTGGAGGGAAGAACACCTATGGAATTTATTTTGGTTCTTGCACTTATTTTAATCTTTACCAAACTCGCTGGTGATCTATCCGTGAGACTGGGTCAACCTTCGGTATTGGGGAAATTGATTGTCGGTGTCATCCTAGGACCTGCGCTGCTCGGTTGGGTTCAGCAAAGTGATTTCGTACATTATATGGCTGAGATCGGGGTATTGCTGTTAATGTTCATAGCCGGACTGGAAACGGATCTGGAGCAGTTAAAGAAAAACTGGAAGGCGGCCTTTGCTGTGGCCGTCGGTGGTGTTATTTTACCTTTTGTCGGGGGATACGGTTCGGCCATAGCATTTGGTATGTCGCAGACACACGCGTTGTTCTTTGGACTACTGTTCTGTGCAACGTCAGTGAGCATCTCAGTGCAAACGTTGAAGGATATGAATCAGTTGAGTTCACGGGAGGGTACCACCATTCTGGGTGCAGCCGTTGTGGATGATGTGCTCGTCGTGGTTCTGCTCGCCGTCATGATGAGCTTGCTCGGCACAGGTGCAGGGGATGTCTCTATTGGATTGTTGATTGGTAAGAAACTTCTGTTCTTTGTCATCATCTTTGCAGCAGGCTGGTGGCTTGTGCCACGGGTCATGAAATGGATGGCCCCATTGCGGGTCACGGAAACCGTGATTACGACAGGACTCATTATCTGTTTCCTCTTTTCATACTTTGCAGAGTGGATGGGTGTTGCTGGAATCATTGGTGCATTTGCCGCTGGTATCGCCATCTCCCAAACCAAATTCAAACATGAGGTTGAAACTAAAATCGAGCCGATTGCTTACGGAATTTTTGTCCCGGTATTCTTTGTTAGTATCGGCTTAAATGTCACCTTTGATGGTGTGGGTTCACAGATTTGGTTTATTATCGTCATCAGTCTCATCGCCATTGTTACCAAACTTATCGGTGGTGGAGCTGGTGCCCGGCTGACCGGGTTTGACCGTTCCTCTTCTATTGCTATTGGAGCAGGCATGATCTCTAGAGGGGAAGTTGCTCTAATTATTGCTTCGACCGGACTTGCTTCGGGCTTGCTTGATTCGGAGTACTTTACCAGCGTCGTGATCATGGTTATTGTGACTACACTGGTTACTCCGCCACTCCTCAAAATCACCTTTGCACGTAAAAAAGGGGAAAAGCAAGTCGAAAGAGGAATTGAAGAATCTCATTTGAGTGGGTAAGGGTATGTCTCCGTTCAAAACTTAACCATAAAGATTCCAGTGTGGCACTCTGAACCCTAGACCTCAGTTGTGTCCCTGGAATTACTAAAAGTGTCTTGTAACTCAAGTAAACTATGTCCTGATGATATGCTGCACTTTTCGCATTTGGCACACCCAAGGTACCCAGTCGTCACACATACTAACACGGTCTTAAAGCATCAACCGGCGTAAAATTCCTAAATGTAGGCCGGCTGGACCTTAAGAGTGACTTTACAATTTTTCTAAGGAACCCAGGACGTCTTATTTGGTCCTCTGGCTCTCTTTTTCAATTGTAAGAAACATCAGACACCTTATTTTCCCAAATTTCCATAACAAAACGCCGAAGATGGCTGTATATTCTGATATAGCGTTTCTAAGGTTCCTTACATTTCTGCGAGTGCTCAAATCCCTGAATAAGACGTCTCAGATTCTTTAACTCTTATTGCTGCTCTACGATTCTTTCCAAGCATGAACGAGGGACGACGCATACCCGCGGTACGAAGAACGTGATTTAAATGTAAACCCTTGAAAGGGAGAATAATCTACTTTTACAGCGTCTATATTGCTTACTCGCACATTAAGGACGCGTTCTCACACATTCAAAGTGTAGCACCTACTAGCTCGGAATACGTCCAGTCTCGTTCTGGCATTCAGACCTTGGCTTGAGATATCCTCTATTGGAAAAGGTATTGAAATCATTCCATATTTAAAGCTATACTTGATCTAGAAATGTAACATATCGGTCGTGAAGCACACGCCGCTTTGATCCATTCTCCCCTTCAACGCGAAGGTTGGAAATGGTCAGAGCGGCTTTTTGTATTTTGACATGACGACCTGAAGCCCGTTCACGTTCGTTTATTTTATTTTTAGAGGAGATGAAGACGATGAGCATTGATTTTGATGAGGCTTACGAAGTTTGGATGCACTCCCTTCTGGAGAAGGAAACGAACCCCAGAGTGCTGTCCAGACTAGAAAATGGACTTGAACATGGCACATTGGAATTTTTGCGTTCAGTCTGGTTTCCGGTGATGAAAAACTTTAATCATTTGCAACCGGAATGGGAGGTACGGGACTTTCATAACGGCTATCGGTATCTGGATCTTGCATATATGCCAGGTAACGGTGTTAAGGGAGGTATTGAAATCCAAGGATACGGGCCACATGCCCGTGATCTGGATGTAAGGCGCTTTAAAGATTTATGCTGGCGGCATTGTCTGCTAACGCTTGATGATTGGATTTTTCTGCCGATCGCTTATCTCTCCATTAAAGACGAACCGAAACGGTGCCAACAGCTTGTGCTCTCTTTTATGGGAAAATTCATTGCTACGGACGTACAGACATCCTTAAATTGGATTGAAGCCGAGACTGTACGTTATGCTAGACGCATCATTCGTCCATTTGCTCCCTCGGAACTAGCAACGCACCTGCGAATCACGGATCAGCATGCTCGAAGAGTTCTTCACAGCCTGATTGATCAACAAGTATTACATGTCGCTAGTGGCGCTCAACGATATCGAACCTATATCTTACGAACATGAGACACTCTATTTCGCCGATATGGTATATATCCATTTTTTAACGAACTCAGGACACCCTATTGTGATGATATGGAGTAAATCAGGGCACTTTTTCGGGCCTTTTCGTGAAATAAGTTTGCTGAGATTCGTTAGAATTCCAACATGCCTCTTATCTCGATAATAAGCTCACCTGAGTTCGTTAGAATTTTAGAAATGACTCCGAAACTTTTGGAGTTACTACTATTAAACCTAATTGCGAACCACTTTAGCTACTGGAGTGTCAGATACTTGCGTCAATAACGAGTTACATGGAGATTTAAACGGAGGAATAGCTCTGAGCTTGAATTTACTTGAATTAACTTGCGGGCTAGCCTACAGCTCCAAGGGTAAGTTACTTGTAGTCGATTAAATTACTTAGAATGAGGTCTCCGACCATATATAGAAAAACAAAAAAAGACCACCTTACACTCAAGAGGTCTTCCATCCTTGCCTGTTGTTACAACAGGCTGTCCCATTTTAAGTTAACACGCCAACATAAAAACCAATCGAGATAAAGACAACACACCAGACGAATGCACCAATGCCCGATACAACTACGTACCTGCCAATTGCCATCTTGCTAATCCCGGAGAAACAACACATCAGATGACGAATGCCTGGAATGAAGTAACCCAGGATGATGGACCAATACCCATATTTGAGGAACCACGACTCCACCCTGCTGAATCGTTTGGCATTAACGCCGACCCACTTGCCGTATTTTTCAACCAGCGGCCTGCCCGCTTTCTTGCCAATCATGTAGCTCAGCAGCCCTCCGGTAAATGCGCCACCGAAACTGACGGCGATGGATACGGAGTAATTCAATACCGAGATGGAGGCGAGATAACCGACAAAAGTCATCATCACCTCATCCGGAATCGGCATGCCAATAACGCCAAGAGCCAGTAGTCCGTATATTGCGAAATAACCATATTGACCAATAAATTCTTTTGCAAATTCCATACTGACTCGCTCCTTATTTCGGTTCCACAATATCCTTCTCATGTGAGGCTAGCACTTGTTTTAGAGACGGGAATCGGATTTGGCTCACCATGAGACCGGATAATACAATAATGACAAGATAGGCTACACCATGTGTGAAATAAGGACTCCAGAGTGCGAAAAAGGACATCAGACCTCCCGCAAATGTAATCGGCATTCCGACAAAACCACTGCTTGGTGTCTTCTGACAGTTATAACGGGCCAGACGCAAAGCACCGCAAATCGGAAACAATGCAGTCAGTGCCATCCCCAGCACACTCACTTCAAGCATGGAATTCAGGTACAGAATCAGCACGGGCGCTGTTCCGAATGAAACTACATCCGCCAGCGAGTCCAGGGACTTGCCGAACTCACCCTCACAGTGCAATTTACGAGCCGCATACCCGTCAAACAGATCAAAGAACATCGCTACCCATATCATCATCACAGCCAGGGCAAATTCACCATGAATAGCCATAATGACTGCCAGCATGCCTGAACTCAGATTCCCCAAGGTTAAAATCGATGGTAAAGACTTCATAAGATTTGACTCCCTTTCGTACTAGGCTTTAGGAAAAATAATATAAAAACGGACTCCATCCAGAGTATTCTCCACTCCATAACTGCACCCATGCAGATCAAGAATCTGCTTCGCAATGGCTAGACCAAGCCCGGTCCCCCCCATTTTACGATTACGCGAGCGCTCTACCCGATAGAACCTCTCCCATATATACTGCCGCTCAGCTTCCGCTATCTGCTCGCCCTTGTTCTCAATGGAAATATGGACAAAACCTTCACGCCTGCTAATCTCAATAGTTATATCGGTATGTGGTATCGCATGACGTATAGCATTCATCATGATATTGAAAATAACTTGCTCCAGCTTGCTTCGGTCACCCTCAACCGTCTGTTCTGTTGTGGATACAAGCACCACATCCAATCCTTTGTCCTTCAGTTGTGGACCCAGACGGCCGGCGATATCTTCAATCATGTCAGCCAGTGCAACAGCATCCGTATTCAATTGAACCGCTGAGGATTCCAGTCGCACCAGATCCAGCATCTCTTCAACCATCGTTTCCATTTTGATCGCCTCATCGGCAATGATCTCAATGTAACGCTCCCGTTTGCTCTCACTCACGCCATCCTTCAGCCCTTCAGAATATCCCTTAATAATGCTGATTGGTGTCTTAAGTTCATGTGATGCATCGGCAAAAAACTTGCGCTGTCGCTGTTCAATCTCCTGCTTCATTTCCATATCTGTACGCATCTGCGTGTTGGCCTGCCTCAGCTCTTCCAGTGTCTGACCCAAGGTTCCCGATAAGGCATTAAGGCTGTTAGACAGACTGCCGATTTCATCATTACGCCGGATGGGTGATTTCACCGTGAAATCCAGCGTAGACATTTTCTTGGCGACATGGTTCAAGGCCAAAAGCGGCTTTGTTACAATTCGGGACAGGAGTAACGCCAGCAACAGAATCAATATAAATGCCCCAATGCCGAAATACGCATAGAACAAACGTGTTGCCTCATTCGCTTCCCTCATCTCCTGTAGAGAGGTGAGCGAGAAAATCAGTTGCTGCTCGGGTCCAGAACGATGCACTGGAGCAATGGTGATGACATTGCGAACTCCGCTCCAGCTATCCATCCATTCTTCATTGAGCATTTTGCCATTCGCCAAGGCCAGTTGGTCTTCGGTGGACAACGGGAACCGGCTATCCAGGGCTTGCACCAGCAGTCCCTGCCTCTGACTCCACGTTGCCAGATTGGGAAGAACGACCTCGGTCAATACGCCTGACCATTCCTTTACCGGTTCAATTGATTCCTGAAAGCTTTCTGTTCCCCATGCGGCAGAAGTGGCATCCTGGATTTTGAATGGATAGACCATGGATTCGCTGGCCGGGCCTCGCACCGTAAGTTCTTGCCCATATTTCAGATGGGATGTAATCCAGCCAGCATTCTCACTATTGATAAACAAGGACAAGGACACCTTCACGTGACTTCCATCCTCTTGAAGCAACGTAATGTGAAACGGGTCATTAACCAGTCTTCCTTTATTCGTCAGAATGACCAGGTGTGACTGATTCTGACGCATGAATTTCCCGGTCTCCTTGGCTAGCTGTAAATCACTCCAATGTCCATTGGAATATTGCTGTTCGAACTTTGACAGCTTTTTCTTCATACTGCTGACCTTTTGATGCTGATAGAAGTCGGGGAACCAGACCAACTGGGCAAAAACCGTCGTCCCATATAGAAGAACCAGACATCCTGCCATGACCAGGAAAAGCTTCATCGTTACGCCATTTCTTCTCATGCTTCTGCCTCGAAACGATATCCGGTGCCAATCACTGTCCGGATACACTTCGCTTCATCACCCAATTTGCTACGCAACTTCTTGATGTGAGTATCTACAACACGTGAGTCCCCTTCAAAATCAAATCCCCAGATCCGATTCAATATGGCATCCCGGGACAACACAATGCCTGCATTACGTACCAAATAAAGCATCAGATCATATTCCTTTGGTGCAAGTTCCACTTCAATTCCGTCCTTCTCCAGGCGTCTGGCCCATGGATCAAGGGTTACCTGTCCGAAGCGAATCACACCCTGCTCTCGTCCAAATGCACCTTCAACTCGCTTCATTAATGTCTCTGCACGTGCAACCAGCACACGTGGACTAAACGGCTTGGTGACGTAATCGTCTACGCCCAGCTGAAATCCATGAATTTTATCGTCATCCTCGGACCGTGCAGTCAGCATGATAATAGGTACGGTGGATTGGGATCGAATATGCCCACATAACGTCCATCCATCCATTTCAGGCATCAAAACATCCAGAATAACCAGATCCACCTCATGCAGAGCCAACAGTTCCAGTGCCTGTACTCCATGCTCTGCTTCTATGACGTTCCATTGTTCTTTTATGAAATAATCGGCCACAATCTCACGAATGCGGCTTTCATCTTCCACCAGAAGCACTGTTCTGATCATGGCCGACTCTCCTTTTTAGATTTCTGATGATAACATACCTATTCCATGTGTCGTTCATGTGTCCACACATGTTTTGGAATGCTCCCATGATATATACGACTAATATAAGCCAAAAGTTACTAATTTTTATAAAAATTCGCATAAAAAAGAAGCCATCAACGAGCAAGCTCCTGCTCATTGACAGCTACTTGAATGAAATCGAAGTGTGTTATCCAGAATTGATGCGCTACTGCGCGCTCCCTGGCAACACTTAACGTTGTTGCTCCAGACGGTGTGCCACATGCAGTGTCGGGCCAACAAAACGGTTCAGCGGGAATCCGCCGGCAATCGCTTTGGTCACGAAGGCTTTACCTTCACGAACAGCCTCTTTCACTGAAAGACCACGAGCCAATCCTGCGGTAATCGCCGCAGACGTCGTGCAGCCTGCACCATGCGTATATCCGGAGCCGACAACATCGGCTTCAAACCATTCGTAGTTGGTTCCATCATAGAGTAGATCCATTGCTTTACCCGGGCTAATGACACCTCTGTCCTTGATCAGGACATGTTTCGAGCCATGGGCATGAATTGCTGCTGCCGCTGCTTCCATCTGTTCCTTGGAACGAATCGGTCCACTCTTCGCCAGTTGGGATGCTTCGAACAGATTAGGTGTAACCAGATCGGCACCTGGCAACAGGAATTCGATCATCGCTTCCGTATTTTCCGGTTGCAGAACTTCGTCTGTACCTTTGCAGACCATTACCGGATCGATAACGATCTGTGGCAGACCGCTGCGGCGAATATGTTTTGCTACCAATTCAATAATATCTACAGAACCGAGCATACCTGTCTTCATTGCATCAAAACCGATGCCGTCCAGAACAGTGCGAAGCTGCGCTTCAACTACATTTAATTCAACAGGAAAGACCTGGTGATCCCATGTTTCGGGCTCCATTGCAACAACCGTAGTCAGTACGGTCATGCCATACACACCCAGCTCCTGAAAAGTTTTCAAATCAGCTTGAATACCTGCACCGCCGCTCGTGTCCGAACCAGCTATTGTTAATGTTTTTGGAATCGTCATGGTAGTTGCATTCTCCTTCGTGTCTCAGTTGACATTATCCTATCCCTTGTACGAGCGGATGTCAATGGCATCTGAAGCCATACAGAGCATGGTTTTCCGAATGATTCAGTTCACATCTTTTATCTCCAGACGAACCATGGACATCGAAGCAATCCATATCCCTATTGCTCCAAGGGTCAGAGGGATAATAATAAGCGAATGAATGGAAACTTCCGACCCGTTGAATCCGGAGCAGACAATCAAAACCAGCAAAATGGACGAGACCATTGTAGTTGTGACAGAATGCTTACGCATACCGAAGAATAGGGGAATGAGTACCATACACGCAGCCGATAAAGAACTCATACTGTACTTCACCAGAAGTCCCCATATATCCTGATTCGTCAATGATCCGGGAATGAAGGAGTAGAATTGATTAACAATCAACAGCAGTGAACCCATCAACAGATCGGTAACCATAATCATCACAAATGTAAAACCAAACACAATAATCAATTTGGCAGCAATGATTTTATGACGCTGGATGGGATAGGTGAACATGACGTTCATCGTTTTATTTCTATACTCACTGATCACCAGCTTGGATAATAAAGCTCCTGCAAATATGATAAAGGTCGCTCTCACAAACGTATCGATAATCATAAAGGCGGTCTGGTAATCGGCATAGGCATAATCTTTTGCTCCCACATCCACGAATCCAATCATGATCAGGAAAAGAAGAACGGCTATATTGGCAATACCTGCACCTGCAAAATTACGTGCAAAACGGTGCTTCCGCATCTCAAGTCTGATTAGTTTAAGCAACGTCTTCATCCCCTTTCACAAGCTTCATGAAGTGTTCTTCCAGGGAATGAGCCCGTTTGGATATCGATTCGATCTCAATACCGTGTTGGATCAGCTTGGTGTTCAGTTCCGATGGAATGATTCCCGGATCATAGATGCGTAACGTTTGGTCATCAACCAGTTTATAATTACTCAAACCAAGCTGGTGTTCAATGACATAGGTCGCTTTGCGGATATCCACCGCTTGTAACTCGATGTACTCATTTTGACTTCCACGAATACTTTCCATTGATACTTCTTCCACCAAACGACCACCGCGAATGACACCAACTGTGTCCGCAATCTGCTCTATCTCGCCAAGAATGTGACTGGAGACCAACAGGGTAATGCGATACTCATTGCTAAGGCGCTTGAACAAATCTCGCATTTCTCGGATCCCTACTGGGTCCAATCCGTTGATCGGTTCATCCAGAATGAGCAGTTCAGGTGTGGTTATAAGTGCACGAGCCAGTCCCAGCCTCTGCTTCATGCCCAAGGAGAAGTCTTTGACCGGTTTCTTGCCCGTATCCTTCAGCCCTACCGTTTCCATCGTATTGTCGATGATCTTTTTGTTGTGAAACCCCATGTATTCACAGTGAAGTTCCAGATTCTCGCGAGCAGACAGTCTATCGTAGAAAAAAGGATATTCAATAATGCTGCCCATTCGCTTCAGCACTTCATAAGAGGTCGGCGTAAGCTTCTCCCCAAACAGTTCTATCTCCCCTGTGGTTGGTTTGACGAGATTGGTGAGCATCTTCATGATGGTTGTTTTACCAGCACCATTCGGACCGAGGAATCCATAGATCTCACCTTGCTTAATATTCATATTGACGTTGGATACAGCCTCCACCCCTTCATATACTTTGGTCACATCTATTGTTCGTGCGATATAATTCATCGTCCTTGTTCTCCTTTACATCCCCTGTCCGGGTTCCTATATCTATATTGTAAAGAGAAAAGTCTTCTTTTTTATTAATCAAATCTTACAAAAACCTTAAGTCTGACCGGACACGCCAACGCAGGGTCTACCAAGCCTTTAAGGTAACCGAGAATACAGTCCGTTGATGTGGCACACTATGCAAGTGAATACTTCCACCCATCCGCTCAACTAGCCGTTTCGTAATGGTCAGACCCAGGCCGCTGCCTTGATAGAGTCGATTGCGGGAATCCTCCAGTGTATACATGCGTTCGAACACACGACTATGCTCGCTCTCAGGAATCCCTTTTCCCTGGTCCCAGATCTGTAACGTCACAGGTCCACCTATCGAATGATCAAGTGAAAGTCCCAGTACCTTACCCTCTGCTCCATATTTCATTCCATTGGTAATGAGATTATCCAGCACACGGTCCAATGATTCTTCATTCGCTTGCACGAAGAGATCACCATCAGGTATCTCCAGCTCCACGTGCAACCCCAGATTCGTCAACATTTCATAAAAGGAAAGCATCTTCAACCGGCATAATTCGCTTATATTCACTCGACTAAGCACTAGCTCCGTGTCTCCAGATTCCAGCTTCGCCAGATCAAAAAAGGAATGGATCAAACTCAGCACTTCCTGCGCCTTATCTTGTATTTTCTCCGTCATCATCTTCCGTTCCTGATCGGTCAGTGATGGACTGTGCAGCAAGGTCTCACTATATCCCAGCACAACGGTGAGTGGCGTTTTCAGATCATGTGAAATGTTGGAGAGCATATTACGCATCTCCTTCTCCTGGTTAGCATAACCGGCCTTAGCACGGTGCGCATGATCCAGCAGCTGGTTCATGTCTTTCAAAAGCTGACTGACTTGGTCATCACTATTGAATACAAGTAAACGCTCAAAGGTGCCTTGATCCAGAATAGCGGATATTTTCTGATGAATATAAGACAGGTGTTGGGTGCGTTTCCGCAAGCTCATCCACAATCCAATGACGGCAATGGCCAAAATAGCTGTTGTACTGGCAAAAATCAGTGTCATCCCTGCTCCGCCTCCAGCTTATACCCGATGCCCCAGAGTGTCTTGATATACTGGGGAGCCGAAGGGACTGCCTCCAGTTTCTCACGCAGACGACGCATATGTACGTTAATGATATTTTCGTCTCCATAATAATGATCGTTCCAGAAGGAAGCGTAGATCTGAGCCTTGGTGAACACTTTGCCAGGATGGGTAACCAACAGCTTCAGAATGCCAAATTCCTTGGACGTCAGCTTGACGGGTCTACCTTCACGTTCCACCTCGTACGTCTCCATGTCAACTACAAGTCCTCCAATGTGAATACGTTGATCTTTAGCCACTTCAGCCACAGGCGGAGTGATATAATTGGCGCGGCGAATCGCAGCTTTGATGCGGGCAGTCAGTTCAATTAACGAGAAAGGTTTGCTCAAGTAATCATCTGCACCGAAGCCCAGTCCTAATGCTTTGTCCACCTCCCCATCCTTCGCAGACAGAATGAGCACAGGTACCAGACTGACTGCCCGAATGGTTTGCAGCACATCCATCCCACTTTTGCGGGGCAGCATCAGATCCAGAATAACCAGATCATACCCGGGTTGTGACTGGCTAAACTGACGTTCTGCCTCTAAGCCGTCATATGCATAAGTGACGTCGTAGCCCTCTTTTTCCAAGTACGGCCCGACCATCTCACTAATTGAACGATCATCTTCAACAAGCAACAAGCGGTGACTTAACACATGCTTCCCTCCAACATGAACAGTTTTCTTTATTACCTCACAGTTTGTTTGAATTGGCAATGACATACGAAAAAACCTGACAGGAGCAACACTTTGACATCAAGTGTGTTTCCTGCCAGGTCTATGAGAGTTTATAGATGAGTGCTTATACGTCTAGTCTCTATATCCGTTCTCGCTGTGGATCCAGCACAGTCCAATGGTTCCTGCACCTGCATGAATACTCACCACAGGGATAAACGGCATGATTTCAGTCTTTAATCTAGGCAGCAGAGCTGCAATCTGTTTTTTGATTGTAACGGCTTCTTCCTGATTGTTCGCATGCATAATGCACACATGTTTTACTTTCTCCATATCCAGCTTGAGCATATCCAGCATGCGATCTTTCGTCCGCTTGAACGTGCGAATCTTCTCATTCACAACCACTTTGCCCTCTTCAAATCGGAGCAGCAGATGGATCTTGAGCAGTTGACTGATGATCAGCTGTGTGCCCGACACCCGTCCACTGCCATGAAGATGCTGAAGACTGGCCGGTATGAGGTAAAAGGACATGTTATCAATCATCTGTTCAATGTTTACTTTGATCTCGGCAGCTGAACATCCCTGCTTCTGCCATTCCAGTCCTTGCATAATCATCTCACGGTGAGGATAGGCACCTGCCTTCGAATCAATTGCGGTCACCGTCACTCCTGCAATCTCTGCAGCCTGCATGGACGTATGCAGCGTTCCGCTAAGCTCTGTAGAGCAATGAATCGTAATAATCTCATCGTACTTGTCTTTGAGCGACTCATACAGTTCAATGAATTCGCCAATGGGTGGCTGCGAACTGCTCGCACGTGAAGCCTCCGCAAGTTTCTCATAGAACATTTCAGATGTAATGTCATCGGTTTCCCGGTAACATTCCTCTCCAAATACGATGCGCAGCGGTACGATATAGATATGATTTTGCTCCGCAAAAACGGGATCCAGTGTACTGGTACTATCGGTGACCCATGCAATTTTCTTCATGACATCCTTCTCTCTTGCCGGATTGTTCGTTCTGTATCCTCAATCGTCAAGCACAAGCCCGGCGGTTTATTTAAAATTTGAATATTTCACATTGTAAACGTTTGCGATACTACCTCTCAATTATAAATGAACGGACAGACCGTTGTCTTGTGGCGCAATCATGAACACCCCTGTTAATACCATTATTAGCTAAAAAAATGTCTTGCCTGTGAAGGAATAAATTGGTATGCTGTTGTCCTTCTCTCTTTTTCGCCTTGACTGAAGTGAACGGAAACGCCGTTCAATCCACTTATCGGAGGTGTCACATGCTTTATTTCACTCTGGCTTCCAAAGCCTACTCCCGGAATCTGCAATACCGCGGGGCACACATGGTACATAACTTGGCAAGCGCCATGTTTGGTTACATGTATGCCTGCCTCTGGATCGGCATCGGGGCCGACCATAATCTCGGAGAATACGGGACACAGGGGATGATCAGTTACATTGCGTTCACGCAATCCTCTCTCTGGATCTCGGGTTTTCTCACGAACGGATTGGGTATTCCCTTATCCGTCAGGACAGGGCAGATCGCACTGGATCTGATGAGGCCTGTTCATCTATTCACCCACCTGATGGCACGCGAATGGGGGCAGATTGCCTACCAGTTCGTGTACAAAAGTATTCCGATCTACCTGCTCTTCTCCATTGTCTTTTCCCTGCATTGGCCCTCAGACGTTTCAACACTATTCTATGCCGCACTTGGTCTTGCCGGCGCCGCATACTTATCCATCTGTATGAACTACATCATTGGTGCCACGTCGATGTGGACCACGGAGTCCTCTTGGCTTCACTGGGGCAATCACGCGATGATGAATCTGCTGGCTGGTTTTTTCATTCCGCTGGAATGGCTACCGAACTGGCTTGAACAACTTGCCTGGATATCACCCTACCCTTTCCTACTCTATGTACCTACCCGAATCTATCTTGGTTTCGAAGATGGCTCCTTGTTATGGGGAACCTTGCTTTGGTGTGTCTTTATGACGTTGATCTGTCTTGCGATCACCCAAGTGTTACGTCGTAAAGTGGAGGTGCAGGGCGGATGAAGCGAACTTCCTGGTTCAATTTATATAAAATGCTCATTCGAACAAGCATCCGCAGCCGGATGCAATACAAGTTCAATTTCATCATGGCGTCCGTACTGGCCGCTTTAATCCAGATCTCCGAGTTTCTGATGGTTGCTCTCGTGCTGCACAAATTCGGTGCAATTAAAGGCTGGTCCCTCCATGAGATCGGTTATCTCTTTGCCATCATGACGTTATCCAAAACACTGTATCGAACGTTCGGCAATGAGGTTCACCATCTGGAAAAATATCTGGTTAATGGTGAGCTTGATCAACTGTTAACTCGTCCCATGCCCGTATTGCTGGCACTGTTGCCGCAAAATTTCCGCATCATGGCTGGAGAAGTCCTGCAAGGCGGGTTCATTCTCTGCTGGTCAGTGGCAGGCATGATGCATAGCGGACAGATTGGCTGGGTAGCCATTCCCTTCTCCCTGCTCATTATCCTGACGGGCGCAGTCATTCTCTTTTCCATCGGACTTGCTACCGCCACACTCGGATTCTGGACCACACGTATTGAAGAATTACAGACGATCACTGAGGATGCCGCGCGAACGGCTGCCCAATATCCGCTAACGTTATATCCCAAATGGATGTCTGGCATTCTGCTAACGGTGATTCCGGTGGGATTCGTCAACTACATTCCGTCACTTTACCTGCTACGGGGTGAAGGAGGAGCGTGGATTCTTGTTGCTGTTGCGGCGGTTGCCGTACTGAGTTTGGCTGCAAGTCTGCGTTTCTGGCAATTCGGCATGACCAAATATCAAAGTACAGGTAGCTAAGGAGGCGTAACGAATCATGAACATGATCACAGCACGGCATCTGCAAAAGGAATTCAAAACTCCTGTTATTCGCGAAGGACGTTTCTCAGGTCTACGTACGTTATTTTCACGTGAATATGTGTCCAAGGAAGCGGTACGCGATATCAGTTTTGATATCGGCCCAGGGGAATTTGTGGGTTACATCGGTCCGAACGGGGCTGGAAAGTCTACCACGATCAAAATGCTGACAGGTATCCTGCACCCAACCTCGGGTGAGGTAAGGCTTGACGGTATGAACCCGCATCAGGACAGGCGCAGGACCGTTGGTCGACTGGGCGTTGTGTTTGGACAGCGCAGTCAGCTCTGGTGGGATCTGCCCGTGAAAGATTCATATGATATTCTAGCCGAGATGTACGGCGTCCGTGCCGAGGATAAAAAGAAACGGCTGTCCCAGTTCGCCGAGCTACTGGACCTTGAATCGTTCTGGGCCACGCCTGTCCGCAAGCTCTCGCTTGGACAGCGCATGCGTGCGGATCTCGCAGCTTCCATGCTGCATGATCCCGAACTGCTTTTTCTCGATGAACCGACGATCGGACTGGATGTAAACGCAAAGCGGAACATTCGTCAATTTCTACGTACATTAAATGAAACGTTTGGCAAAACGATTTTGCTGACCACACATGATATGGACGACATTGAGCAGTTATGCAGCCGGGTCATGGTGATTAACCATGGTCAACTGACATATGACGGCACGATCTCGTCACTTCGGGAAACCATCGGACTACCTACGCTGATTCGGGTAACGTTCCGAGGAGCGTTTCACATCCCGGATGTTGTGTCGTCCGCGATACATATTACAGGAGTGGAAGGGCAAATTGTCACCGTGGAAGTGAACCGGAAGGAATGGAGCACAATGAACATTCTGAAACAGTTGGAGCACTGGGGTGAGATTGAAGATGTTGAGATGAAAGAACCCGATTTTGAAGATATCATTCATCGGGTGTATTAGTCGGCCCATTTTGTGAGGAAATAGGATGAAGACCTGTTCTTACGCCGTTACATGAAAGAGGGACATGGCGTACTGTAATAACGGAGGTGAAGCGTCATGCTTGTGACCAAACATGTCCTTCTAGCATCCACCGTACACGCTACTCCCTACTTCATTGTACGTGGCATGATGCCGGGACCCGTGATGTTCATTACATCCGGGGTTCACGGGAATGAAACGGCGAGTATGGCCGCTGCGCAAAAACTCGCCGATGATATTGCGACAGGTCGTCACGCCATTCAGCGAGGGCTGTTAATTATCGTGCCACGCGTGAACCAGCAAGCCTACGCAAAGAAAATCAGAGGCAAGCCAGATCTGAATCGTACGTTTCCACGCCGTAAGTCAGGCAAGGCCAAGCATCCGCTCGCTGCGGCGGTTTTTCAGTTGGCCCGTGAACATCGGGCCGACTGGTGGCTCGATCTGCATGAAGCCAACGGCCTTTCTCAACTGAGTTCACGAGTGCTTGGACAGACGTTGATCACCAATCCCGGTAGTCGGACGATTCCAGCTTGCAGAAGAGTTATCGAACGGATGAATCGGTCGATTGCCATTCGTGATCGTCATTTTAACCTCAAGCAGCATGAATTGCCGGGATCTGCCCGTACAGCGGCTTCAAGACTATTACAAGCCCGTTCCGTCACAGTGGAGACCTGTTGGAGTCTGAAACGCTCGACCCGTATCAAGTATCAGACGAAGATTGTGCACCATTTTCTGCGTGAAGCGAGTATGTCATGATCAAGACTATTAAGATAGAACGAAAAAAACCTCCAACAGAGAGCGCCGAAGTACATCCTCAGGTGATCTCTATTGGAGGTGTTAAATTTTGTTCCTCATTTCCCATTACTCTAATGACACTTCTGCGTTTATCTCTGCATCATGGCTTCCAGTATTTTATTACCCACGGGATCCAGCGGCATGAGTGGATAAAGGTCTTTTTTAGTTATAAACTTGAATATCGCATCCAGATACTCATCCACAATAGAGGCTGATCCAAAACAATAATTGGACAATAATACAACACCTATACTCTGTTCCTTATTTATAGCCAAATAACTGGAGAAACCAAATGTGCCACCGTTATGCCAGAGTATATTCTGATCCGAGATGTTATCACTAAACCAGGCGTAATGATGGGTTGAATCTCCAATCATCACAGACATATGACTTTGTTGTATTGCAGAGGCTAGCGGATGATCTTCATTCAGATTGGCCTGTACAAATAAACTCATATCGTGAAGAGATGACTTGATCGCCCCTGCGCCTTCATGTACACCCGTATCCCAGTGAGGCATCTTTTTCCCCGTTGACGTATGTCCATCTACAAATCTGCCATTCTGTTCTGCATTCAGCATAGCTGCTGTCTCCGTCATGTTTAATGGACCTGTGATATATTTTTTCAGCAGATCGTCATATGTACTGCCTGATACTTTACATAGGATATAACCTAGTAAGCCCACACCGGTATTGGAGTACTCAAATGAACCCATCTGATCCGTATAGTCAGCATCCGATAAAAAAGCAAGTAAATCATCCTCGGTATAATCTGAATACGGATTCAATCGGTTTTTCGTGGGGTTCAGATTTGTGGCAAGTCTAGGTAATCCAGAGGTATGCGTAGCAAGACTTTTTAAGGTAAGCTTATTCAAATAATCGTTTTTGCCATTGTGTATGTACTTGCCAACCGTGTCATCCGTGGAAAGCTGCTGTTGACGTTCCAATTTTAATAGAAGGATAGATGTAAAAAGTTTGGTTACAGAGCCGATTTCGAACAACCTATGTTCAGGAGCAGCCACGCTCTTCTTTTGGGGATTGCCTAATGAATGATATTCGATATCTCCCTTTGTAATAACGCCAATCTCAAGATGCAGATGTTTCTTTCCTTTGATGTAATCGGATACAAAACCTTGTAAATCCCTCATAGAAAATGTTACTCCTTTTGTAGTGTGAGTTTCATTATTGAAATTATTGAAATCACGTTAAACACCATTATGTATTAGCAAACTACACTATGTATTCGTTTTAAATCTCCGATTCCCTGCTCAGTAGTCCACGCCTGTTTTCTCCTAAACAGGAAAAGAGCCGCGATTACGGCTCTTTCTTCTGCACCCTGAACGATTGAATATAATTGTCTATATCGTCCTCCGGTGTATGCAGCAGTCGTGCCAGATGAATCTGCATCTGTTCCAGATGGTCAATATGTTTCTGAATGTCAGCGATGCGTTCGCGTACAAGGGTTTTTAACGTATCCTTTTCCATGTCTTCCTGGCTGAGTAGTTGCAGGGTCTCTTGTATCTCCTTTAAGGAGTAACCCAGCAACTGGGCATCCTTAATGAACTTCATTTTGACCAGATAATCCTCGGTATACACCCGATATCCGTTGGAGGAACGACGGGGAGCAGGCAGAATTCCACTATCTTCGTAATAACGGAGGGTTGCCATACTTACACCGGTACGCTTTGCCAACATTCCTCTTGTCATGGTTTCCATGCCTACGCCTCCACCTTTCTGCGGACTTATTGCGTTTGTTTGTTGCGTATCTTGGTATACGTGGCATCATAGGTGACCTCGGGAAATTGTGCTGAAGCTCCTTGCAGCAATGACTGCTCTTCCCCTTTCAGATAACGGTCAAAGAATGCCAGCGCATAGGATCTGGTTATATCCACATTATGTTCTGGCGTCATGCCTCTGGCGAATAGTTTCGGTGAAATCAACGATATATCCGTAAAGCTTTGATGGAAGAAATTATCCACCGTCAGATAATAGGTATCATTCAGACTACTTGTCATCACTCGATCCAGATCAGGCTTAAACTCTGGATAGGCTACTTTTTCCGTTTCGGTGGCATCCGGTTCCAGACTTTTGGTGGTTCCACCCGACATGATATACATAAACGGCTGTTTCAGGGCTGTCGTGGATACTTTTCCCCAGAATCCTCCCTCCAGGCTAAGTCCTGCCTGGAATCTTTCATCCTGCGCCAGTGCTTCCGCTGTTGTTGCCCCACCATACGAATGTCCCATGATGCCAACGTGATCCAGATCAAGTTTTCCTTGGAGCAGTTGATTCGGATCATGTGAATTCCACTGGGTAAGCATATCGAGAACAAAGCTTGCATCATCTGCACGTATGCCTATGCCTTCTACATTATATTGATATAATTCCGCTGACGTTGCAAATTCAGGGTCAGCCTGATAGGAAACTGCACGTTCATCGGGAAATGTCACTTGTGCTGACGTATAAGGGTGATCTATCCCCACGACAATGTAACCGTGGCTAACCAGTTCCTCAATCATCGTCATGCTCTGAAAACGGGCTGAACGGATACCCGGCGAGAATAGCAAAACCGGATACTTGCTTTGGACGGCTGACATCTCAGCTCCTTGCACCACATGTGTTGGAATGGTATCCAGATAACTGAACACCTGAGACGGAATGCCAAACACCAGACTAATCGCTTCTCCCAGTTCACTAGGGTAGTGCTCCAGCGGCAGCCCTTGGGCGGTTTTCTGATCCACCGGATACCATACATTAATCATAAGTTCACGTTTGTCTCCGGCCTCAGGTGTTTTAGTCTCTTCACGAGATTCATCCACCAGGTGTTGTGAGAACGTGCCAATGGCATATGTGCCGGTTGGTTCAGGCATCGTAAAAGCAGGTAACAGCCAGGTCAGTATGATTGAACCTGCACTGAAAGCCAGAACCAGAATCGATACCAGCGTCATCTTTATTCTTGAAGGACGGTTGGGTCTCCGCGCACTCTGAACATAACGGCCACCGCGGTATGATTTCATGAGTTGAATGATTAACGTAATGAATAATACAAGTGTGACGATATAGGTTGGTATCATCTGCACGCGAAATGAATTGATCAAGCCATGCAGAAGCACTGCCAGAATCAGAGCTGTGAGTGTCCCCATTGTCATTGCTCGGCGCTTCGGAAACACCAGTATGAGTACCGTAGCAGCTACGGTTACCAATACCAAAATCCATTCTAAAATTCTCATTATTCAGCCTCCAATATTTCTTGATAAAAAAAGAATAAACCTTGAAGTATACTTCAAGGTCAAGGCTGAATTTTAGATAGAATTTTATCGTGGAATTCGTATATCCCATTTGCGAAGTTCGGTCAACGTACACGTTCCAGACGAGAATGCTTTAATACCTGTTGAGTTCGGCCCCGGATATATCCGCCCTGTCATGACCTGCTCTCCCTGCTGAATGAACACCTCAACGGAGCTGACATCCATAAAAATATGAAGTTCCAGTTTCCCGTCAAGCAGTTCCACTGTCGCAGCTCGTTCTCCGCCCGGTCCTTGTCCGGCCTGCTCGCGATTCAAGCATAAACGACGCTGCTCTACATCATAGGAAATCACGGTTTCTTCATCCTCACCCGTGCGCAGCTTCAACCCGAAGTGTCGTGCCTGTTCCGCTTCGAATACAGCATACAGTTCGTAACGGTCTCCACTGATTCCAAGATCAAGATCATGTCCGTCACCACTTAAATGTATACCATACTGCTCGTTGCCTTCCGATCTGTACTGTATAAGTTCGGGAAGCGGCTGGAATATCAAGCGTTCTCCCCTACGAATTAGTTGTCTCGGCAACGTCATCGCTCCAGCCCACGCATGGGACTGTTGTGTCGGGATTTCCGTTTCCCACGTATCCATCCAGGCCACCATGATTCGTCGTCCCTGTGCATCCTCCATCGTCTGAGGTGCGTAAAAGTCGAAGCCACAGTCCAGCGGAACGTACTGCTCGTACTTCAGCACACCCTGATCTTCATCCAGCGTTCCCATCATATAAACGGTCGAATGCAAGTTGCGATAGTTGTCTCCCTGTGCAGGCATGCGCTGCGGAGACATGATCAGCACATCTCGGCCATCCAGTGTGAACAGATCTGGACATTCCCAATTGTCGCCAAGCGTCCCGTCACTCTGGGCCATAATGTTTACATAACTCCAATCCAGCAAGTCTGTTGAGCGGTATAACAGAATGACACCTTTGCCCGCAGCATCATTCGATCCAAGGACGCAATAGTACACACCGTTTCGTTCAAACACTTTTGGATCACGGAAGTCCTTCGGACTGGTATGCTCTGGGATCTGATCCAGCCGAATGACCGGATTCATCGCGCTTTTGACAAAATCAATCCCATTGTCCGAGACAGCGATATTCTGTGTCTGCAAGTAATCGTTATCCTTGTCGGGTCCAGTCACGATATGTCCCGTGTACATCAGCACCAATTTGCCATCCTGCACGATTGCACTTCCGGAGAAACAGCCTCCACTGTCGTAGCTCTGATCGGGCGCCAGTGCAACAGGCAGATAAGACCACGTAACCAAATCACGGCTCACCGCATGGCCCCAGTGCATCGGCCCCCATACCGGTTCGTAGGGATAATGCTGATAGAACATATGATACATCCCACCGAAGTATATGAAGCCGTTGGGATCATTCATCCAGCCCACCTCTGGCATCAAATGATAGGCCATTCGATAGGTTGGATCAACCTGATGTCGATGCGCCTTGATATATGCGTTGGCCCGGGCGAGTGTATAACTCTCCTTTGTTTGAGTCGAAGAACTCGTCAGTCCAAGATCTGTCTCTTGCCTTGTGTCTATATCCTGCTTCTCGTATCGTTCCTGGTTCATATGTCCTTCACTCCTGTCTCTCTCTATATCACCCAACTGAACTTATTTGATTGCCCCTTGCATGACCCCCTGAATAATGTACTTCTGCGCAAACAGATAAACGATCAGGACAGGCAGCAGGGTCAACACCAGACCAGCCATCAATGGACCGTAATCCACGGTATATGTCCCATAAAAATAAAACGTGGACAGCGGCAGCGTACGCTGCTCGGATGAAGTCAGCACCAAGGAAGGCAGTAAAAAATCATTCCATATCCACAATACATTCAGCACGCTAATCGTTACGGTTGTTGGTAGTAACACCGGCAGTACGATACGGAAAAAGGTTTGCACTCTGCCGCAGCCATCCATGAGAGCCGCTTCTTCAAGCTCCAGAGGAATACTTTTGATAAAGCCATGGTAGATAAATACGGCGAGTGGACTGCCAAAGCCAATATACATGTAGATCAGCGACCACTTGTTATCCAGCAGGCTAAGCGAGCCGTATATTTTAACCAGTGGAATCATAATGGCCTGGAACGGAATAATCATTGCAGCTACCATCAGGAAAAAGAGATACTGATTCAGCTTGCTTTTGTGACGAACAAAGTAATGTGCTGTCATCGCCGCAAAAAGAGCAATCAGTAATACACCTGCAATGGTAATGAGCAACGAATTGCTGAAGGCCGATACATATCCCATTTTGTCAAACGCATTGACGTAATTATCGAATTGAAAGGAGCTTGGCAAGCCCAGCGGATCGGAGGTAATTGCCTGGTTAGCCTTGAACGAATTGACGATTAGAAGCACAAACGGAAATACAAACAAAATCATCACAATGATTAATGCAATAAACTTCATCCAGTTGAGAATGCGCGATTGTCCAGCCATCATGCCTCGACCTCCAGTTTTTTGCTGAAATAGACCTGGAGCAATGTAATGGCGGCTACAAGGATAAACAGAACAAAGGCTTCTGCCTGACCCAATCCGTAGTCACGAGCAAGAAAGGCCTGCTCATAAACATGCATGGATACCATCTCTGTGCTCTTGAAGGGCCCGCCACTGGTCAAAGAGACGTTCAGATCATACACCATGAATCCCCGTTGCAGTGACAAAAAGATGCATACAATAAACGAAGGAACCATCAGTGGCAATACAATGCGCGCCAGCATTTTGCGATTACTTGCCCCATCAATGCTGGCTGCTTCCATAACATCCTTCGGCACATTCATCAGTCCTGCAATGTAGATAACCATCATATAGCCGGCATACTGCCAAACGGTCACCACAATGAGTGCCCAGAACGCTTTATCAGGGTCAGCCAGCCAGGAGGTGGAAAACAGCGTGAGATTCATTTTTTGTCCTGCAAAGACGAGTACCTGATTAAAGATAAACTGCCAGATGAAACCAAGCACGATTCCGCCCACCAGATTCGGTAGGAAAAATCCGGCCCGAAACCAGCCCTGTGCCTTCATTCCCCGGGTTACAGCATAAGCAAGCAGGAAAGCAACCGCATTGGTCAGCACAACGGTAATAAATACGTACTCCAGCGTCATCCCGAATGATTTCCAGAACACGGTGTCCTTGAACACACCGATGTAATTATCCCAGCCAACAAAGTTTTGATCGATGGCAATGCCATCCCAGTTCGTAAACGTCAAATAAATACCATACAAAAATGGAATAATCATCACTGTAGCAAACGCAAATAATGTCGGGCCCGTAAAGATCAGACGGGTGAGCAGACGTGTCCATAATCCTTTTTCGGTCAGCATTGTCAACCTCCACTCTATCCAAATGATTAGCCTTAACGGTTATGCCGGAAACAAGTCGAACAGACCACATGTGGAAGCTGTACGTTCATCATCTCCGGCGTACCGCAAGTCTCTCTCTAAGTGCTGCACAGGGCTAAGATTAATTGCTTTATTTCACGTTGCTCCAGTATGCCTGAATTTCACTGGCAAGTCCGGCACGGTCAATGACGTCAGCCAAATATTTCTGCATGGATGCACCCAGTTTGGACCAGTGATCCGCAGGAAGTGTGCTCATTGATTCCTCGATTTTTCCTGCCTTGATGTATTCACTAATGGATTTGCCAAGCGGATTGGTTGGCTCCAGTGTAATGTTGCTGAATGCCGGAATAATACTGGCTTGATTCACCAGGAAATCCTGACCTTTTTCGTTATAAACGATCCAGTCCAAAAATTTCTTCGCTGCTTCCTGCTGCGCTGGTGTGCTCTTTTCCTTATCCAGCAATATTCGTTTGGATACGGCAGCAGAGATTTGCGTATTACCGAAATCATCTGGATTATTGCTCACAGGTACCGGGAGGAAGCCATATTTTCCATCTGCTGTATCAAAGCTTGAAATTTGTGGCCATGCCCAGTTGCCCTGGAACCAGATGCCTACCTCACCCTTGCCAAGGACCTCAGGTCCACGCTCATAGGTTCCGGACAGTGGAGAAGCCTTGTCGATATTGTAGGTTTTCATCAGGTCAAATGTATCTAACAAGCCATTAAACACGGCATTGGATGCAAGGTCCACTTGACCTGCCTTCAGGTCCGTAATGAATTGATCCACCTTCGCACGGTCCGCCGACTGGCCACCATATGCAAGCCCCAGATAGTGCGCACCAAGCGACCAATCCATCGGAGATACAATCAAAGGTGATTTTCCAGTAGCTGCGATCTTTTGGAAGAGCTCATCGAGCTGTACAGTGGTCTGTACAGAATTCGGATCGAATGTCCCACCTACTGCCTGATCCAAAACATTCTGGTTATAGATGAATCCATATCCTTCAATAGAGAACGGGAAGGCATAGTTTTTGCCATCAAACGTTGTAGCCGCTGTGCTGTTCTCCACAGCATCCTTCATCCAAGACTCGGATGTGAGATCCAGAACACGATCCTTGAATTTCTCGACATCTCCTGTATCCAGCATCATCATCGTTGTAGGGCTGCCGGAGGCATACAAGGCAGACGCTTTTTCAAACGGAGACTGTCCACTGCCTACAGGTACAATTTCGAGTGTGATATTTGGATTTTCGGCATGGAAGTCTTTAGCCGCTTGCTCCAGCTGACTGTTAATTTCCGATTTGGAATTGAGCATGGTAATTTTGACACTCTCACTGCTGCTGCCCTCAGAAGAGGAGTCGGACTCCGTCGCTGCTTTACCTCCACATGCTGACAATACAAGCATTATAATCAATGACAATACCGATAATTTCATCCATTTCCGTTCTCTTTTCATCTTGTTATGGCCCCCGATCAATAGTTTAAAAGGAAACGCTTACATAAAGAATTATAATGTCAAAGGTTTAACATGTCAATCGTTTGACATATCATTCAAAAAAATTTTTTCTCGACTTCATTTCTTCGTAGCAAAAGGACGAATAGGAAAAAACGACCTGTATCAGGTCGTCTCTCTCTCCACGATGGTAACCGGCAAAATATGCTCCATTTCGATCTTCTCTTCCGCGAGTTGGCGCCGAATCAGATCAATCGCCAGCTTAGCCATGGCCTCCACCGGCTGCCTGATGGTTGTAATGCCAGGCACCGTATACGCTGCCGCACGACTGTCATCATAACCTATAATTGCGATATCGTCGGGTACCTTGCGCCCACCTAACACGATCTGCTTCAGCGCATGCACCGCCATCAGATCACTCGTTACAAAGAGCCCGTCCACCTCGGGGTGTTGTGCAAGCAGCTTATCCACCAATTCCGTATACTGATGCTGATCAAACACATTCAGATCGGTTTCATGAATCATGACCGGTTTGACTCCATGAGCCTGCAATGTATCAACGAAACCTATCGTCCGGCGATTGGACAGCATTTGCAATTCCAAATTACCACAGATATGTGCCAAATGTCGTCTGTTCTTCGCCAGCAGCAATTCAGCAGCCATAACCCCTCCCTGATAGTTATCAGATGAGATAAACGGGATGTCTTCACCGATCTTACGATCAAAGGTCACGATTGGGGAATGCAGATTCATATACTCATCAACTTCCAGTGTATGACTTCCCATAATAATGCCATCCACGCGATTACCCTTAAGCATTTCCACATATTCACGCTCTTTGGAAGGGTCCATGTGGGAATTGCATAACATAATTTTAAACCCATTCTGGTAAGCATGATACTCAACATAGCTAGCCAGTTCTCCAAAAAACGGATGGGATACATCAGGAATAATTAAGCCTATCACATTGGATTGCTTACGCAGAAGAGACCGGGCAATTTCGTTGGGTCGATAGTTCAGTTCGTTCATGGTTTGATACACTTTGTCCCGAGTCTTCTGACTGATATATCCCCGGTTGTTTAATACACGCGAGACGGTAGTTACAGAAACTCCTGCCCTGAGTGCAACATCATGAATAGTTGCCATAACACCCTCTTTTCCTACAACATTCTTCATACCTTTAACATTATAAACCTATTGCTAACCCTGAACCAAACCCTTGGAACCCGCCTGCTGCTTCATTCCGCTACAATTCTCGCTCTCGGCATGCTATGCATCGCTCCGTGCGTAACATGGACCTGTACCACATACGTACCTGGTTCTTCAAAGGTATGCTGGATTTCATACAGCCCTTCCTCTGCCTCAGTAGCAGTAATAGCCCCCTGATTCTCCAGTTCATCGGCTGTCATCATACCTTGTTCCGGAGATACAGAAGGCGGATCATCAAGCTCATTCCATATCTGGAATTGCACATGGTCAGCCTGACTTAACGGTGCATCTCCCTGTGCAAGCTTCACCTGCAACCGTGTTGGTTTATGAAGAGAAGCCTTCTCTGGAACGTCAAGTTTCACTTTAATCATCTCTGGCATCTCGCCCGATTGTGACTGTTCTTCATAAGAGCATCCCACCGTCAGGAGGAGCAGAATAATGAAGGGCATGAACCAACGAGCTTGTCCGCTCATCACCATCTATCCTTTCTTATTAAGAAGATTTTGGTGTTTTGCCGATACCCCACAGCATCACGATGATGATGATAAAGGCGATCAGTGCCAGTAATGGAATCGTGATGAAACCAAACCAGTTCAAATAGTCGGTATAACATGGAACCTTACCGCACGCGACGGCATTACCTGTAGCCGAAAAAATACGCTGGATCGTTACATGATATAACGAAATGCCGCCACCGACGAAACTCAGTGGGAGTACGTATTTGGTGATGCCCACGTCATCCTTAAAGTAGGCAATGCCCAGCAAAATCGTTAGTGGATACATGAATATACGCTGGTACCAGCACAGATCACATGGAAGAAAGCCCTTGATCTCACTGAAATAGAGACTCCCCCCTGTTGCAATAACGGAAACGGCCCAAGCAACAAATAACCGGGTATCCACATTTCTCGCTGGACGCTCCGATTTTGATGATGTACTCATTCCTCTGTCCCCCTCTTCATTTTGCTTATACCAAATTATCATACATCATTCTAGACTCCATCGGCTATTCAAGCTGTTATGTAGGTCATTACTCGATGATTATACCAAATATTTGAACTTTTGGGTGAATACAAAAAAGCTGCCGTATGGGGCAGCTCTTTTGTTTGAATCGTATATAAAACGTTGGATTACATCGATTTAGTCAGTGTAATGGAACCATCTTTTTGTGCCCATTTCACGTCCCAGTTCAGAAGTTCAGCAATGAAGCGCAGAGGGACTTGTGTACGTCCATCTTTATTTACAAATACCGTTGCACCCACGTTTTTCTTCACACCGTTCACTTCCATAACGTTGTTGTTCACCCAGAATTCTAGGGTATCATCGCCAGCCATTACCGTTACTTGTTGTGCTTTTTTGTCCCATTTCACGGTTGCGCCAATACCTTCACTCAAGAAACGCAGTGGAATGTATGTTGTGTTTTTCCAAAGCACTGGTGTAGTATCCATGTTGGTTGTTTTGTTGTTAATTTTCAGCATTTTGCTGTTCAGTTGCATCCACACCGTTGTCATATCTGGCGCTGGTGCAGGTGTTGCTGGCTCTTGGAATTTGTCGTTGAATTGAGTCACGATGGCATTACCAAGGGCTTGACCTACACCAAACATCACTTTGAAGCCTTCACGATTTGTTGTGTAAGAAGCATCATAGTTACCTGCTGCATATTGATTCAATACGTTTTGTACTTGATTTTCATGCGTTGTCAGCGCTTGTTGTCCTGCTGCTTTTGGCAGATTGCCAGCTGTTGCTGAATCCAGGAATGTAGCGAACTCTGTTGTAAATCCATCAATACGTTTCTCTACTGCCGCACGAGCCGCAGCATCGTTGTTTTTAACAGCTTTTACATAGTCGCTTTGTGCATTAACGTGGTTCGTTACCCAAATTTTCTCGAAAGCATTGGCACCATCGTTACCGTAAACGGAAGCAATCGCTGCTTTGAAGTCAGCTGTGTTTCCAGCTTCAGCTGTAATCAGTGCGTTGGAAGCGGCTGTACGTCCATCAAATTCCTCTTGCATTTGCAGTGCCGAAAGTGCAAAGTGCTCGGAAGCCAAGTGGTTAAGTGCAGATCTCAGATCAGCTGCTTTGGTATCCGCTTTGGTGTTTTCGAATTTCTCAGGCATTTGTGTAGTAATTGCTGTGGAGAGTGCCTTACTTACGTCGAACATTTCTTTGAAACCCTCACGGTAAGCCTTGTATGCATCAGCGTAATCTCCAGCTACATACTCATCAAATACTTTTTGCACAAGATCTTCATGTACTTTCAGCGCCTGTTTGGCTGCTGCTTTTGGCAACTTGCCTTCAGTAGCTGTGCTCAGGAATGTGGAGAACTCATCCACAAAACCGTTGATGTTTGCTTGTGCTTGTTTGATTCCAGCCTGGTTGCCCATTTTGGTTGCTTTCACCAGATCATCTGTGTATTTGTTATGAGCGCGGAAGATGCGTTCGAATTCTTTGGCACCTGCGTCACCATATAGGGAAGCGATCGCCGGTTGCATATCCAGTGCATTTTGGTCGAGTGCTTTGTAGGCTGCATCTGCATCTTTTGCTCCGTCATAGGCTTTTGCCATTGCCGTTACTGCGAGTGCAAAGTGCTCGGACAACAGGTGGTCCAGGTTTGCTCTCAGGTCAGCCGCAGGTGTGTTCACGGATGCTTTCATCATTGTCATTGGTGTCTGTGGTGCGGAAGCTGCTCCAGCGATCCCCGGCATCAACAGTGTCAAGCTAAGTACAGGTGCAATAAACTTCTTCATCTTCATTTTCATTACGTGTTCACTCCTCGATTATGTTTTGTTTATAATTTCTTTCCTTGTCGTCGTCTTCATAAGGTGTAACGCAGGGTTCTCTATTCTGGATCACTCTGTGGGCAAAAAAAATTCACAGCCTTCAGCGAAGAAAGCTGCGAACGCTTGTTGTATCAAGGTTTTTTTGAATTAAAAAAATATAAAATTGTAGTGATCTTTCCGATCCAAGACTACATACATACTGTAATATAGATACTTCATTTTCCTTTATTTCTCAACTAAAGCTTACATCAAAGGTTATCCTGAAGTACAATAAGGACATATCATATTATCCGCGAAGGAGGTCCATTCATGACCTGGTTGCCTTATGTTTTAATTGTGGGTATCGCCTTGTTTGGAGGTATTGCTACCATGATCATCGGTAATTCCAAAGCCAATCAGACCAGCAACCCCGAATATGACCGCCGCACAAAGCAAAACCTAAGCAAACTTTCCTATGTATATGTTGGTGCGATTGTACTTGGTTTTGGCGGACTAATCCTCTATCTTTTTAACTAAAATGTTTCAATTCGGCAAAGAATACGTTCAAACACACCAAGCAGCTTCAGTTTTTGTTCTACATTCTCCGTATAGATACACATGTTTACAAGTTGGAGATAATTCAGAATTATTCTGGATATGTTCGGGGTTTAATATAAAGTCATAAGGGACAGCGAGCCCATTAAACAAAACTAAACCCCAACTTGAAGGAGAGATATATGATGAAAAAAAACATGAAGAAATCCGTAGCAACGATGATGGTACTGGGCATGACATTAACAGGAGCGACGGGTGTATTTGCCGGAACGCAACTGGAGAAAATCTCTGCATACCTTAACCATGGAATCAGCTTTAATGTTGATGGCGCGGCTTACTCACCAACGGATGGCAATGGAAACAAACTTGCTCCAATTACCTATAACAACTCCACTTATCTGCCCGTACGTGCGCTTGCTGATGCACTGCATGTGCCTGTATCCTATGACGGCAAAAAAGGACAGGTCATTATCGGCCAAGCGACAAGCAACCCATCAGCTTTGACAAATGTAACGTATAGCGCAGCACAAAAAGAGGCGATTCAAAAGGCTTTTGCACAATTCGATGGGTTCGAGACCGCTTATGCACCTCAGCAGATGATCGCAGGTGACACGTTCAAAAGTGTAGGTGCGGGTGGCGACGGCGTCAGCTTTGTTTTCAACCATATGAAAGTGGACGTGTCTCCAAGAGATTATTCGGACGGTTATACGAGCAAAGACGTGAAACTGTCCAATGGTGTTATTGCCAAATGGTACACACCAGATCAAACGGGCATGCTCACGTTCCAACTGGATGATCGCTACGTTACCCTTAGCTCGCCGGATCATAAGCTAAGCCAAGCTCAGTTGCAACAAGTCGCTGTCTCTGTTCAAAAGTCTAACAGCAACAATGATCAAGGGATCACTGCATTCGCTGATGTGAACTATAGCAAACAACAATTGGATAACATTCGCAAAGCATTTGCGAAGTTTGACGGGTTCACAACAGCCTATGCCCCACAACATATGGTTGCTGGAGATACGTTCAAAAGCGTAGGTGCAGGCGGTGATGGTGTAAACTTTGTTTTCAATCTTATGAATGTAACGGTATCCCCTAAAGATTACTCGTTCAGCTATGATGGTAAAATGGTAAAACTGCCTAATGGCGTATCAGCCAAATGGTATACACCAGACCAAATGGATATGCTCACGTTCAAGCTGGATGATCGTTATGTAACCATCAGCTCACCGAAAAACCAATTGACTCACACTCAACTGGAGCAAATGGCGGTATCCGTACAAAAAGTGAAATAAACAAAAATAAACACACATCATTTCGGCCCCTCTCTATGAGCTGGGGCTGATTTGATGTGTGTTTATTTTGAATCTTTAGAATTTATTTTTATCAAATGGTTCTGGAAGCTTTAAGGAGTACACCATCGTTGATTTTCCTTCTTTCACGGGAAAAATCATATTAAGCACACCATCTTGTAACATGTTTTCTGGAATCTTGGCTGTGCTAAATCCCCACTTCCTCTCAGGTATGTCCGTTAAAGATACTTTCCCGAGCACCGAAGTGTAGTCTGGATTGGTGAACAGCAACTCTGTAATTGAATCTTTAGAGGAGGAAATGGTCAATGTTCGATCAAAATTCAGCACCACACCATCAATTCGGTCTGGCACAGCTGATTCCATCGGCCTTGTATTTACCGGATCTAATTGGTAACTGTCCCCTACCCGATCCATCCATCGTGCTCTTGCATGAAAAGGAAGAATTTTGGGATCCATGGCTAGATCAGTTCCCTTTTCTTCATCGCTCATGCTTAATTGTTTGTTGTAACCAGTTGCTTTTGTTTCCGACACTTTGAGCCCCAAGTCCTTACTCCACTGACCTAAAGGAATAAAGGTCTGATTGTATAGCGTCAACAATTGTTTTGAAGGTTGATTCACACTGGAAGAACGCTGTCCACGAGTGAAGGCGAGCCGATCCTTCCCAAGATTATATTGAATATGAAATGCTTTAGTGAATTCTTCTAAAGGAACATAATGCTGACCTTCCATATAGAAGGTGGGCTGCCCTTTATACTCCAATACACCCTGATCAGACTTAATAGCTACAGGTTCCATCGGGAAAAACACATTAGAGAACTGAAAAGAATTCCAATATTTTTTCCAGTCACTGTACGTACTATAATTCAATTTAAGATGTTTATTTTCTGAAATAACATATAAGGATGGCGGGTATGAGCCCGGATTGGAAAAGTACTGTTCAATAATATACTCATCCTCAGTAATCCACTGAATACTTTGGGTACGAGCGCGATAAGGAGAATCATAGGAACGAATCCGTTTAAGGGTCTTCAAATCATAGACTTGTACCTTGGACGACTCCATTTTACTATCCAGACCGTTCTCTGTGACCAGAACCAATGTTTTTCTTTCGGGCGAGATAAATGAATGCACATAGCCTACTCGCTCTTTAATCAGTGTGGTTTTTTTGCCATTTTTGGTTACAACCACAGTCCAGTCTGATTTCCGATCCCTCGTGTTACCTTGAGAAACATTTAGATGAACATCTGCACTTACCTGAAAAGCTTTAGTAGACAACCCTGTCTTCTGGTCAGGCTTCATCCACAAGTCGCTTACTTTGGCCTTCTTCCCCTTTATACCGCCATATTCAAGATAGTGACAATCTAAAGTATTTGTGCAATATACCCCAAAATTACGGGTTTGTGGAATCGGTGATACCACATATTTGGTATCTGTAAAATCCCTTTCCAGCAAAAGCTTTCCGCGAGTGTATACTTTTTTTCCTGTGACCATGGAATAGTAGTTGGATTTAGGTACGTTTTTCTCATAGATCGTATAATATATTCCGATTTGAGGTTCCAAGTGGATGCGGTTTTCGTCCTCATGGACTTTGCGAAGTGTGTTCGAGCTATAGTCATACTCATACAAAACGTAATAATGCTGCTTATCATCCGTGGCATAATAAGTTATGTATCCTTTTAACCCTGCTGGTGTGTCACTAACGATAGGATCATACTGATGGGAAGTTGTCGTCAGACCGGTATGTATTCTAGGGAGAATAGCTGGATCGGTAAAATGGTACTCATTTTCTTTGAGTTCACCAGTATCAAAACTCGTTCGAAGCGTAGTCACGGTCACCTCCGTGCCTCTGATTGCAAAACGAATGTTATGTTGCACCCGATCTGTGGATGAAATGGATCGCTCTGCGTTCTGAGCCGTTTGAGTTATTGAAGTAGACGCTGAGACTCTGAATTCCGACATGCTAAGTATAAAGATTGAAACTAAACTGACGATGAGCCATTTGGATACTCTGGACATACTTAACTCCTTTTCTGTGTAATGGATTTGGTTGAGATTCGTTAAGTATAGAACTTTTAATCTAAATATTCATTACTTTTTCTTCCACCTTTCGGTCCTAATGAAACATTCCAAAGGACAGAGACGGATATATTCGTTTATCTGTCAGCTGCCACTTCAGAATCTACTAAATCTCTTAATCCATCAAACCTTTAGATCAGCCAAACGAACAACCCTGCGATAGACCATCGCATCCATCAAATCCTCCCAATCGAGCTCACTGGCATTAACGTCTCGATAATAGACCGCAGCAGCAGGCAAGAAACCAACCAGAGGCCCTGTACCACCACATATCAGGCTACCGCCGTCTCCGCCTTTAGGCATCACATCCCCAGACGAATCGAGCGTAAGCTCATACTTGTAGGGGTCTCCGGCAAATTGCACTCCGAAGAAATTTGGCATTTCCAGATCATAAGGACGATCATCCTTTTCTTCAACCCGTGAAGAGGCCGTCTCTGCCGATCCATCCACAATCTCATCAATGCCTTCCAGACTTCCAAAGTGCTTCAATCTCATCGTATAGTCGAAGCTGTCACCCCAGGGAAATAACGTGCGACAACCGCCGCCATAGATATACTCCCATTCGTCTTCGGTCAGCAAACCAAAACCCGCCGCAGCTTCCTCCCTCACAACGTCTTCCAACTCTATTCCTTCGTTGAACCATAGGATTCGGACTTCATTCTCACTTTGGCGAATCAGACGGAATTGTTGATGCAATTCATATTCACGTATTTCCGATTGCTTGAACTGCTCCAGTGCTGACGGGAAATCAGGATTTTCCTGTGCAAATGCTTCCTCCTCAGATACTTCAATCCAACCAAGTGAAATCAGTTCGCATTCCACAAGCATCGGCGCAATGTTGATCGTTCTTACAGGTGACATTTGACTCGCCAGAAACGAATCTACGTCCTCCACACCATACTCACTGACCGTTTCATGCAGGTCGGCTGATGTCTCTTCGTTCATACCATGCTGCCAACGATCCCAGCCGAGCGTTACCCGATCCCCAGGGACAAACACAAATCTCAGCCCATCCTCAGTAAATACACCCGTCTCCATCCGCTGACCGAATCGTTCAAATGTCTCGAGACCCTCATATACCATACCGTCTGGTAACTGACGAACGAGCTTACGCATCCAAGCCTCTTTGTCCTGAGCGTTCAACGCCTGCCACATGTCTCGTCTTAATGTTTCCACAACTCTCCCCACCTTTCCTTATGCATTTTCACTTCTCAAAATGTTTTACTGGCTGGCACAGCACAATCTTACTTGTCTTGTTTACATTTTTATTTCCCTGCGGCCTGCAACAGTTCCAGCAATAATTCCTTCCGTCTTCCCTCCGCTTTGCGAGCGAGCGTTGTGAGCTTCTCCACTTTACCGAAGATCGGATAAAGCACATGTTCTGCCTCATAACTTTCGAGTCCTTGAATCTGTCTAACCAACTGTTCGAGTATTTCCTCATTCTCCAGCTCGGGCTGAATCTTAAGCTTCAGACTATCAGTCGAACGACGCAAGCTGGCGACTAACGCAGGTATGGATTGAACCGTTACACCCTGTTTTTCTACAAATGCCGCAATAAACTTGTCCTGAATTAACTGATGCTCATCATCCACATCGCCCATGTAATATTCAACCAGCGGGAAATACCGCTCATCCACGAGCCCCAGCCCAAAAGTTGCATAACTGCCCGGCATACAGCTTTTCTCTCCCTCGGTATCCTCGTAGAACTCAAACTCCTGGATAGCCTCACGCGCATACTCTTCCAGGAGTGGATGCAACTCCGGGTACTCCAGTGCATTGGCAAAGAATCGGTGGGTATCCGACTTCGCGAGTCCTTTGATCGGCAAATACTGCTTTACGCTGGACTTGAGCTTGATTTTATAACTTTTCGGAAAGCCCTGTTTCAATAAATGAGTGATAAAGGTAAGTGCCTGTTGATAGGCAACAGCCTCTTCCTTACGAATGTGAATGGTCGTCAGAGCAAATACATCATTTGCTTTGCATTCCACTTCTTCCGTTTTCACATCAATATCGTCCTTCGCATACGTTCCGCTACCTTCTGTCATCATACGTGCCGCACGTTTGCTACCGAGTTGCTTCGCGAGTTCCAGAAAAGTCACACCTTTGGGTTTGCTATAACTGGGCTCAAAACGTAGAATCATGACCGCCGCGTATAACAGCAGATCGATTGGTTGAATCCCGGATGTTTGCTGCTTCCCATGCTCGTCTAAATGTTGGCCTGTCTTTGTTTCAATGTTCGATTGAAGCGTTGCTCCGGGCTTTAGTGAATACTCATTGGTACGATAAGGCGAAGACTGAACATCATAATACTGTGGCAAAAACTGATTCTCCGACCATGCCGTCAACGCACGAGTAATCTCACCACGATGTTCCGCAAGTGCCTCCGGACGCCCCTGATTCAACTCTTGAATCCGGTCATACTGCCTGATGGTCCATGCTACATCCAACTCCGGGAACAGCTTTGGATCGAGCAGATGACTCGTCAAAAAGAAGGATTCTAATGGCTTCGTTGGATATGTACTGTTCTCCAGATTCTTGTCTATATAGGTATGAATACGCTCAAAGAGCAGCTTTCTTTTCTCTTCGTTTATCCATTCCAATAAAGTCAGTTGCAGCTTGCCTTCGGTTGTTGGGAATTTCCCTCGCAAGGTGAAGCGGTAGTCAATCAACGGAGTATCTGCCAGCTTGTCCAATCTTTCCTGAACAACCTCTACAAGCTTAGGCCCGATATCGTTCCGTACCTGTTCCTCGGTAAAGACTCCTGCCTGCTTTGATTTCACATCATCATCCAAACCCAGATCCAGGCTGTCTACCGTGGTCCGTCCAGGTTTGTAATCCAGTACAATATCATTAAAAATACCCATTTGCAGCGTGGTTCGCTTCACAACACTTTCCAAGTCATCCCGCTTTTCCTGTTCATCAAACCATTCATGGATCGTCGTAATCATCTCTTCCATCGCCTGATCATAAAGTGTACTCATCTGATCTCCTGCCTTCCCATGCATCTTATGATGTTCATCAACCACACTTGAACCTCTATTCATCCCGGATTAGTCCGAGGTATCTATGTTATAAATACGTATTAACGTTCTTATATTACCTATTATTTTACTCTCTCCAGTACACCCGGAACAATAAGGCAGCAGGGGGAGAAAAGGTGGTGAAAGATGCCCATAAGTGGTATTTAAGACATGCCCTAGTCAAAGAGATCTGCGGATACGGATTCCTTTTTTTCATATCTATGTACACTCTCGGCTTGCCCTCGCTATCATCATCCCCACGTTGTATAATCATTGTATTCCTTTTCAGGAGGTCCGACTAAATGAGCTACAGCAAATACTTCCCCTTGGAAAACTATTTGAATCAAGTTTCAATCACCCTTACATACGCAGAGCTTGAGGAGATTCTCGGATTTACGTTACCCCCTACAGCGTATAATCGCGAACAATGGTGGGTGAATAATTCTAATAATCATACACAGGCACTATCCTGGTTAAATGCCGGATGGAAGGTTGAGAATGTGATTCTAGGAAAACAAGTAACTTTTGTCCGCTGCGAGTCATAATCGATCTGTACGATATAGATTAATAGTTATAACTCCAAAGGTTCTATTTTTCCATAAATGTTATTCGAGACAAAAAAAGCAGGGTAGACTGATGAATTCATCAGTTCTCCCCTGCTTTGTAAATTAATTGACTGTCTTATACCACTCGTTCACTTCGGCGGTAATATCATCGCCGCCCATGGACTTCCACTTCGTCACAAATGTATCAAATTCCTCAATGCCCACCTGACCATAGATGATCTTGCTGAACGTATCCTTCTCCAGCTTGTCGATCGCATCCTGTTTCATTTTCATCGTCTCGGTCGGTGCTCCCGTGAACTTGCTCTTGATCGCGTTATCTTTATTCGCAACGACCACCTCAGCGGCTACAAACACTTCCGGTTTGTTGGCAATTTCCGTATTTTTCTCAAAAGGAGTCTCCGGTTCCTTACCCTTCGCAAGTTCCGCCAGCGTATCCATCATCAGATTTGGAATCCGTGCACCGTCATACGTAATCGTATATTTGAGTGGTGATACGCCGTCCTTCACTTCAGCTTCACCAACGACTTTGCCATCCACGATGTCATAGTCATATCCTTGCGCGAAGCCATGTTCGAATTCGCTGCCCACTTCTGGATTGGCAAAGTTGTCGAACAGATAATTCTGATACGTGAAGAAAATCTCCGGGTTCGCCATGTCTTTGTTAATCAGCACAACGCCGTTACTTGCACCAGAACCATGTTGGTGGCTCTCGCCTGTTGGCCCTGTAGGTAAGGCAATGGCCTTGTACGTGGCACCATCCACATTTTTCTTCACATCATCAATCGGCCAGTTTGGCATCCAGTGTGGCCCAACGATAATGCCTGCTTTACCTGCGGTGAACAATTCTGCTGCTTTGATCTCGTCATATACGCCTGCTTCTTTGGGCAGATAACCTTTGGACAACCAATCTTTCATCGTTGCAAGCCCTTCCTTCACACCTGGCTGAATGGAGCCATATTGCAGTGTTCCATCTCCGGCATCATTCCACTGTCCAGGCATCGTGTTGTACATGCCGAAAATCCAGCCGGATTCCGTCATCCAGGTATTGAGCGCATTTTTCATGCCCACGGTCAGACCATACGTATCTTTCTTACCGTTCCCATCGGGGTCCTGATTCGTAAAAGCATCCATGACCGTAACCAGCTCATCCATAGTTTTTGGTTCTTCCAGCCCCAGTTTTTTCAGCCAGTCCTCCCGAATGAACATGACCGAATCGCCGTTGTACGCATAATCGAAGATTGGAATGCCATAACGCTCTCCCTCATACATGTACGGATACCATTCCTCCAGCGCCGATTCAGATGCCTGTTTCCATGTGTCCGAAGCATACTTGTCAAACAACTCGCCTGCATTGGCAAACTTGCCAGACTCAATTAATTCCCTTACCAGATTGTAATCACCCCGAATGGAGACAATATCCGGCAGTTCTTCGTTAGCGGACAGGGACAAGCGTAATTTCGTATAAAATGCATCATTGGTCACCGATACAGCCCACGGTGTGGTCAGATCGATGCCCAGTCGTTCCTTGGCCCATTTGGTATGCACATTGTTCTGTGCCGTTTCCCCGTTCTTGAATTTCGTATCATCATTCCAGGCCCGCAAATAACTCATCTGTACCGCCGGTTCATACTTCCCATCTTGCAGAGCAAGTGGTGCAGCGGCTTCCTTCGCCGGTTCTTCCTTGGCCCCCGAACTACATGCCGTTACGGCAACCATCGTGATTGCGAGCAATGCCGTCATCATTTTTCTATACATGAACTAACCCCTCCTCAGGTAACTTGGATACCCTTAGTGCCAAATGCACCTCTGCATGTGGCATTATGCACCTTACATGAAAAGGATAGTGCAGCCGGGGAGGCAAACATATATCACAATTTCAATGTTCATATTGATTTGTTAACCGTTCCGAAAATCCTGCGGGGTCAGTCCATAATGTTTACGGAACACCTGAATGAAATAAGGTGTGTTGTTGTACCCTACTTCCTGACCGACTTCATAGATCTTCATCGCCGTATGTTTGAGCAAATGAACCGCACGTTCCATTCTGGAACGGATAATATAATCACTAATGCCTTCACCTGTGGATTGTTTGTACATTTTCGACAGATATACGGGGTGCAAATGCACCTCTCCGGCAATGACCTGCAACGATAGATCCTCACCCAGATGATGGTCAATCCATTGCTGCACCTGCCGGATCAGCGTTGATCCCGCATCCTGTCCCGTATCGTTCGCACTCTCTTCCCACTGCTGCATTACAGACCGAGTCCACGTTTCCAGACTACGCAGCGAAATGCCATAACCATCCTTGAGCAACTGCTGGTACTGCTCCCCAAGCACTTCAGCTAACTGTCTTCCTTCCCGATGAGCCATATAGGAGAATGCCGCCGCCAAATAATGAAAAGCCACATACACATGCTCCGGGAACACACTGTTCGACAGTTCGGCAAAGATCTGATCAATCTTACGGTGTGCATCCTCCATACGCCCGGCTTCCAGTAACGTCGTCAGACCGGGCGGTTCATACAGCGCTGCAAGAGACTTCAACGTGGCCCCATTGGTTCCTGCCGCCGCATTCAGATGTAGTCCTTTGCCTGCCTCGGCCTGCTTGCGAAGCGCACTGACGGCTTGATGATATAGCTGCGGCACCTGATCTGGGAAACGCCCCATACGACTAACGGATAGGGAAATGGTCGCGTTCAGATACTGCCTCACACTGTGGATTAACCGTTCTCCAAGCCGTCCCATTAGCATTTCAGGTTCGGCCTGAGTTTGTTTGGGACTGGCCATGAAGACCAGATCATCATAGGCGTCATCCGTATGGCAGAGATGATAGGTACTGCCGTAAATCTCTTCCACCACATTTGAGATAGCATACTTCATCAGTCGAAACGCTTTATGTGTAGGTTGATGGTCATCATACCGGATGAGCAACAGTTGCATTTTATCCTGTGGACGGAACCCGATCTCCAGTTGCTCCAGCTTCCCTTCGAGTTCAGCATCCGCAAATTTATGCCCTAACAGTACATCCTTCATCAGCTCCGCCCGCTTCTCGGGCAGATGTTCCCTCACCGAATACATGGCCCGCTGATGCAGCATTTGTTTCTCACCCTCCAGGCGAATCTGCACTACAGCCTGTTGCACGGATTCAATCAGTTCTTCATCCCGAACCGGCTTGAGCAGATAACTGACTGTCCCATGTTTGAGCGCCTGCTTCGCATAATCGAAGGAAGCATGCCCCGATAAAATAATACATTTGGTCTGTTCCCACTTTTGCCTGATGTGACTGACCAGATCCAGACCAGACATACCCGGCATTCGGATATCCGTGATAATAATATGGACCTGATGTGATGCCATATGTTCCAAGGCTTCTTTGACAGAATAGGCTTTGAATACCTGACCAATCCCGTGTTCTCTCCACGGTATCGAGACAGCGATCGACTCTACTGCGGAATGTTCATCATCCACGACCATCAGATTCATCATGCGGTTGTTCCTCCTCAAACCATCGAATTTCTACACTAAGTCCACCATAGGGAATCGCTCCAAAATGCAGCCCGGACGACAGCCCATATCGCGTAACGAGACGCTGGTGCACATTCCACGTGCCTGTTCCAATCTCCTCACCCATTGGTTCATTGATCTCCCGTTCCAATTCCGCAATCTCTTCCGCTGTCAGCGTGACACCATCATTGTCAACAAACAGGCTATATCTTGTATATTTCCGACCCTCAATATGTTCGGGTACCGCCATCCCCGTTACGACGACATGCCCACTACCTTCCATCGGCTCAATGCCATGGATCACCGCATTCTCTACGATGGGTTGAATGAGCAGTCGCGGAATGTGAAGCAAGATCAGTTGCTGCGGTACGGCAATCTCGTAGGTCAGCCGGTTGGTCCGCATCTGTTGAATGGACAGATAATGGTCCAGCAGCCGAATCTCTTCTTCCACTGTTGTCATGTCATTCTCGCCCCGCGTAATGTAGCGATAGTAGTCTCCCAGACTTAGCGACATGGCAATAACCGCTTCACGGTTGCCAAGCTGGGTCATATTTTTAATATAAAACAGGCAGTTGTACAGGAAATGCGGATTGATCTGTGATTGCAGATGTTTCAGTGTGGCTTCCCGTGAGCGGATACGTTCCTCGTATACCTTCTCGATCAATTCCTGAATCTGTTCCGCCATATGGTTGAAGCTCTGGGTCAGGTACGCGAATTCATCACGGGAGTGATCGACTGGAATCCGAGTGGACAACTGGCCTTTGCGAATCTGTTGCAGCCCTCTCATCAAACGATGGATGGGCACCTGGACTTTTCGATACAAAAGCAGTGCAGCCCCGATACTCAGCACGAGCAGTAACAGAATGGAGGTAATAAACATATTCCGGCTCTTGTCCATTGGGGTTAGTAAATCATCCAATACCACCGGGTTCACGTATACCGCTTGCAGTTGTTTCGAGTGTACGTAACTGACCAGATACTGTTTGTCACCCACCTCCAGCTGATGATTACCTTCCCGCTCCGGTCCGTCAAAGGGGATATCTCGCATAATCGCTTCGACCAGTTCGGGGTCCGCCGTACGGTTCAGCAACGGATCTTTACCTGGTACGAGCAAGAAAGGATCTCCTCCCTGCGTTTCTTTGAAATCATCCAACATGGCAACCACGTTCATCGGGTCAAAATTAATCTCCATCACTGTTCGCACGCCTGTGTTCACCGGTTTTTCATTCCACTCATAGTTATCCGTGAAAAAGTAGGTGAAACTCCCCTGCTCCAGCTGCCATTGGCCCGGTTGCGGAAACGTCAACATCTTCTCATCGTAGACCGTCCGGCTGGACATGGTGGACAACACAAGTTCCGCTTGTGGCAGCACAATGGTAATATCATTCTTCCAGCGGCTGGTGGACTGGTACAATGATAATTTGTCGAGGATATCCAGATAGATACTGTTTTTCTCATATTGGCTGGTGGAGTCCGTCATGTAACGGTAGTGCAGGATACTGGGATCTCGCAGCAATGTCAGGCCATACAGCGAAAGCTGCTCGATATTTTTATCCACCTGGGAACTGAAATAATTGAACTGGTTCAGACTCGACTGTTGTTTCTCTTCAACGACCATGTCCACATTTGCCTGGTTCGCGTATGTATACAGCAGCAGAATGGGTACCAGCAGGCAGATTAAGAGAATGACCGTCTTCGCAAATACTGTGAATTTCATCGTTTCACCCTGTCCCTGAATTTTGAAGTCTTTCTATACCGAAGTCCTATTTTATATTGAAAGCCCTTACAATTCTATATGATTTTTTGTTCTTCCGCTTTCCTGTGACTGGAAATCCTCTTATACTGGGAATGAATCAACATTTCGTGAGGGGGCTCTGTGATGCAACTGACAGAACAAGGCATTTTGCACATTGAAGAAGACGATATCTCCAGCTTGTATTGTTACCGGGATCAGGATGGCATGGGTTTTGAAGCTTCCTTCCTGTTTGAATTGCAGCTTCAGGGCTTAACGTTGACACAAGGCAGCGTTCGGGCAATTCAGTTTGGTTTTGAGGAAGAGGAAGCCCCCCTCTATGAAGAACGGGAACGTCTGGTGGCCGAGGTACAGTCAGCGGTTCGTACCGTTGATGCGCAGTATGATGGCTCCATTGTGAAATGATATAGGTGCGTTCAGCACGAAGGGCATATCGGAAGCAAATAACATATGGCCGGAGCACAACCTGAAGACAGGGCATTGGACTTTACAGTCGGATGCTCCTTTTTGTCGTTTCCATCAACAAGTTAATATTTCAACATCCGCATTGAAATGTTGTTCTATAGTCCGCCCTTTTCCATTGCTATAATTCAGTTGCTCCACTCTGTGCAGAGGCTTGCTCGCCTCATGTTGGCCGGGTTGGACGAGATAAAGGAGGGACCCTGATGGCTATCGAACAACCGTTAACAACCAATACGCCGGTGCGAAAAATCACACCCCATCCACGCAAACGTACCCGCTGGAATTTCAAACGCACGTGGCCGCTGCATCTGATGCTGCTGCCTGCTGTACTGCTCACTTTGCTGTTCGCCTATGTGCCCATGGGCGGCATTATTATTGCTTTTCAAGACTTCAAACCGTGGCTGGGATTCACTGGCTCCAAATGGGTGGGCTGGGACAACTTCAGGTTCATGTTCGAATATCCCGACAGCGTTCAGGTCATCTGGAACACGGTACTGATCGCTTCGATGAAAATTGTGGCCGGACTTGTGGCCCCCGTGGTATTCGCCATTTTGCTGAATGAGGTTCGGAACTCCACGTTTAAACGTTTCTCACAGACCTTGGTGTATCTGCCCCATTTCCTGTCCTGGGTTGTCCTGGGTGGTATATTGCTCGACATGTTATCACCGGAAGGCGGGCTGGTAAACCAGGTGTTGGCGGCGGCTGGCGTTGAACCGATCTTCTTTCTGGGAGATGGCGACTGGTTCCGTGTAACGGTGGTTGTCAGTGATGTGTGGAAGGAATTTGGGTTCGGAACGATTGTATTTCTGGCAGCACTTGCGGGTATTAATCCCGCATTGTATGAGGCTTCCGAGGTGGATGGGGCAACACGACTTAGACAGACATTACATATTACCCTGCCTGCACTCGTGCCGATGATAATCGTGGTAGGTACGTTATCGCTGGGCAATATCCTGAATGCAGGCTTTGACCAGATCTTTAACCTGTACAATCCGCTGGTATATGAAAAAGGTGATATTATCGATACCTTTGTCTACCGGATGGGGATTCTGAACGGCAAAATGAGCTTTGCGACCGCCGTTGGACTATTCAAATCATTTGTCGCGATGTTCCTGGTCATCTCTGCGTACCGGATGGCGTACAAAATCGCCAATTACCGTATTTTTTAAGGGGCATTTTGCATACATCCAGACAGCGACTTTCAATCAGCGAGATATAGATCGAAATGGTTTAGTTCGTCTATATCTTGTACACGCGAGCGATTCAAATCGAATTATGCAAAATGCAAAGGAGGAATTAAGGTGTATCACAAAACAACCGGGTACCGTATATTTAATGGCTTCAACCTGATATTCATCGCGGCCGTCTCGATCCTGTGTATCCTGCCGCTGGTCCATATTCTGGCGGTTTCCTTCAGTGGTAAAGCGGCAGCATCCGCCAATCTGGTGACACTTTGGCCGATTGATTTTACGGTGGACGCCTACACCAAAACATTTGGTAACAGTAACTTTCTAAGTGCACTCTGGATTTCAGTCCAACGTACGGTTCTGGGTACACTGCTCAGTATGACACTTGTCTTCCTGACGGCTTATCCGCTATCCAAGGAGAGTCTGCACTTCAAGGGGCGCTCGTTATACGCGTGGTTTTTCATCTTCACAATGCTGTTCAGCGGGGGATTAATTCCATCTTATATCTTGATCCAGAAGCTTGGACTGATTAATACGATGTGGGCTCTGATTTTGCCAGGAGCGGTGGCTGTCTGGAACCTGATTCTGATGATGAACTTTTTCCGTAACGTGCCAAAAGAGCTGGAAGAAGCCGCATTCATTGATGGAGCCAACCATATCACGACCCTGTTCAAAATCTATCTGCCTGTATCCATGCCCGCCATTGCCACGATCTCCTTGTTCACCATGGTAGGTCAATGGAATTCCTGGTTCGACGGGCTGATCTATATGAATGATGCTTCCAAATATCCACTCGCCACGTTAATGCAGACCATTATCGTACAGCAGGATTTTTCCAACATGAACGTGGATGCAACGCAGCTCCAGAACATGTCCCAGCGTACGGTGAACGCGGCACAGATCTTTATTGGCGCTCTGCCGATCCTGCTCGTGTATCCGTTCTTGCAGCGTTTCTTCGTGAAGGGGATTGTGCTCGGGGCGGTAAAAGAGTAAGGCAAACACACGGAATCCCCTCTTGGAATTCTTCTTCATTTTATAAGTGCATTCTATACGTTCATTATTTCAGTTGATTCGAATTCGTTCTTCCGCGAGTTGCGTTGTTATATTCATTAATTAACTCATCCAGCACCATGGATTGGCGAATAACCTCCGGATGCCACAGTTCCGCATATTGAGCTGCAATCTGGTAGAGCCTTTGCCGTGCATGTTCGATACATTCCTGAATGGTTTCCGGATTATGTACCATACTCCCGCCCCCTGTTGTCCTTGAATATCATCATCCAAAAAAGACCATCTAATATAATATTCGGAACAAGAGGGGATTTGGATTACCCCAAAATTAAAATTTTGGTTATTTTTTCTTGAAATTTTTATTATTAGCGTGGATCACATAACCTGATGTACGTATATGTTCAAAGCAAATAAACCGGATCGGCTGCGGCCTGTCCGGTTTTATAGCGTTTATATATTTTCCAAAACGACGTCACATGCCGAGATGAATATGAGCATTCTCAGCAGCTTACGTACGCTAATCCTCATATTTCGTAAAAAAAACATCCTCAAGAACGGCCTTGGCCTTCTTCAGATCACGGGAATTCAGCGTATGAAGCATCCCCATAATTTCATTCATTTCCTCGTTAATGGTCACTGCTTCCGTATTCTCATTATCATTATCGTTTGAAGTTTCGTCGGGATATGGTCCCCCTTCACTAGTAACCATGGATGGATCGTCTTTTTCCGAATGAAACCAGGAGGTATGCGCGGTGTCACGGAGAGCATGCACTAAGAACTGCAATTCATCTTCGGTATATCGCTGCAAAAAACGATTCGCGCCAAGATCAATTTGTTGATGCATGGCTTGATGCAAACGATAGATGTCTTGACCCAGTTCTGTCATGCGAAACAATACTTCTTTTTTATTATCCGGCAGATATTCAGGCAAGATGAAATTTTTCTGTACCAGCCTTTTGGTGATCTTGGAAACCGTGCCTTTGGAAAAGCCGAATTGCTTCGAAATGGTTATGCCATTAACAGGCTCAAGTGTTCCAATAGCATCCAGCACATGCAGCATGGTAACCGTCATTTCTTGGACTAACTCTTGAATTTCCGGATTAGGGCTGTTCTGGAGCAGCCATTCCTTCTCTTCGTCATCTTCCGCTTGGAATTTAATCTGTATGTCTCTCACAGCTTCCAGCACTTCATTAATCAAGTGCTCTTTATTGTGATTGTTTGATGGCTTGATCATCCTTTTTCCCCCAACACTAATGAACTTCATCTCAGTATATCAAGGACAGGTCCACAATTAAAGTTTCCAAGGAAACAATGTTGACAAAAGAACAAAATTTAAACTAATATTGTTTCAAGGAAACTTATTGTTTCTTAGAAACAATAAGTTGTGGACGTCATAGTCCGTTAGTGATGAGAAACAGAACTTTATTTTATAGCCATATAAGTTGAACTAATCATTTACACGATAACGAAGAGGACAGAAAGAACCTGAAAAAGAGAAGCGTTCGCCTTTATCACCGGATTTCCCCTTGAGAAAGGGAATCGAAAAAATCTGGGGATAACAGCGATTGGAAGGTTGTTCTGTCATCGTAGTGCCTGTGTAAATAATTTTTAGTTCAATTTATATAATTCAGAGAGGAACATTACAAATGACAGATATACGATTCAAGCCATCGCAAGAGAAGCAACAACCGCGTGTGAGTCCATCGAGGGGAGATTACGATATTGACGTATTGGTTGCAGGCGCCGGTCCGACCGGATCTACATTAACAGCAGATCTTTTGCGCCGCGGTCTTCGTGTCCGGCTGGTTGACAAGGCTCCACATGCCTTTAAGGGTTCTCGTGCCAAGGGAGTACAGCCGCGAACCCAGGAGGTTTTTGAAGATCTAGGCGTGCTGAGTGATGCTCACACAGAGGGAAGTTCTTACCCGCTCGCAGGTATTCATCTCGGGCCGATCACTGTGCCGTGGCGCATGCAGCAGCGAAATAAACCTACACCAGATGTGCCCTATCCGGATATTCTTCTGCTGGCTCAACACCGCACGGATGCCATCCTGCACCGCCTGCTCGAACGTCAGGGGCTGAATATTGAATTTAACAACGCGGTGGATTCTTTTAAACAGGATGCCGATGGGGTGACGGTGACGCTCTCTTCAGGGGAAAAGATTCGCAGCAGATATCTGGTGGGGGCAGACGGAGGTTCCAGCAACGTTCGTAAAGGTACAGGTATTCGATTTGTCGGAGAGACCAACGAATCAGATCGTATGCTTATCATTGATGGCACAATCGATGGCTTGTCTCGCAATCGTTGGCATATGTGGCCCCGCACAAAAGGTAAATTTGTAGGAGCATGCCCATTGCCACACTCCGACCAGTTTCAGGTCATGATCAGGTTGGGAGCAGACGAGAACCCAGATCTGGACGAGGCTGTACTTGCCGCTCAGTTCTACAAGCTCACTGGTTTACGACTCTACGACATTACCTGGAGTTCCGTATTCCGTCCCAACGTGCGACTTGCTGAGCATTATCGGTCGGGCCGGGTCTTCCTTGCAGGCGACGCAGCCCATGTCCATACCCCAGCCGGTGCACAAGGACTCAATACCGGTGTACAGGACGCTTACAACCTCGGCTGGAAGATAGGTCAGGTCATTGCTGGCGCACCCGATCGCCTGCTTGACACCTATGAAGCTGAACGTCAACCTGTTGCCGCACGCGTTCTTGGCAAATCCAGCGAGTTGTACGCCAAGCTCGATAATAAACGTCTCTCCAGTCTCAAACGCGGAGACGAAGAACGACAGCTCGCACTATCTTATCATGTTGGACCACTTAGCTCTGATCATGCATCAGCGACTAAGTCACTTCAGGTCGGAGATCGAGCACCTGATGCTCCATGCATCGGCCCAGGCGGTGTAAGACGACTATTTGAGATCCTTCGTGGACCACAATTCACATTGCTTGCCTTTGGAGCCAATACTGCTCATATTCTCCCAGAGTTGATCTGGCCAACCAGCGGTGTCGAATTGCACAGATACATCGTTAGTACCGGCAATGAAGCCGAACAGAATGTTATCAACGATACCACCAAAAAACTGACCGAAATCTATGGCATTAACAGCGACACGCTGATACTTATTCGACCTGATGGTTACATCGGCAGTATCATCAAGAGTGATTGGCAGACGGAATTTGAGAATGTGATCAGCATGGTTACCCAGCCACGTTCAGTGTAAAATATTTAAACTGCGCTTTAAGCAACAAATGCACACTCCGGGCCGGGTGCCACATCAGAGGAACTGCATGCTCCATTCATCTTAAACCGACGTCATCAAAACGATTTCCGATCGTCTCTGGAAAGGCACGTTTAATGGCATCAATGGCACGTTGTTCCGTAGCTCCTGCCTTCCGGATAAGCTCAATTACCCTTTGCACACATTCCCGTTCTCTCGAATCCCAAGAGATGGAGTTGTCTATTTCCTCAATGATCATTGTGTACAGGTTTGCGAGTAGCTCATACTCGTCTATGACCCGGTCCATTTGAATGGACAGATGCTTAAGTCCTGCAACATAAGTGGCAATATCCAATCTTGATTTGGCATAATAGCGAAGTACAGTTGCCGCTTGTTCAGCGTCATATGTTCCTGACTGCAAAGCAGCAGCAATAGCGGCATACGCAGCCGCCCCACAGGCATAGTCTTGGGGCGGTAGCATATAGTCATGGGTTTCCCATTTGTACACGGCTTGGATTAACGATTCCTTGCAGACTTCCCATAAATCGATAGGTGCACAGGCTTCCAGAACCTGATAATACCAGTAGGGTGTACTGTTCCTCCCAAACGAATCATAGGGCAGACGAATGATTTCATCACCTTTACTTTTACAGATGAATAACACTCGTTCCGCATCATCATATCCAGTAACAATGACAAATTGATCGTGCCAGAGAATCGCACCTACGCCCCGGTCAATGGAAGCTTTGATATCCAGCAGAGCCTGCTTCTGATAGAGCGGAAAAGTCGGGTCAAATGAAAATCCACCATGTTGTCCCGTTGTCACACCAATGAAGTCAGCTGCGACAAAGTTCTCTGCCATCCAATTGTATGTCGAAATTGATTCTGACGTCAGACGCCGATCCACCACTAATCGGAATGCACTTGCTGTCATACCTGCAATCATGTGGTGTGGGAAAACCGTCCACTGTTTATGTAATAAAATGCGAAACAACGCATCTGTATATGCGCTCACACCGCTCCATGATCTATATTCATCAGCAAAACTCGCAGCTTGCGGGGATTGAATCCAGTCCTGCAATACTACTTTTGTCGCCATTATCCTTCACTCCCTTCCTCTCTCATCCTATCGTGCGGAATGTGCTCCCCACCGTGGTATAGTGGACCTTTTACGGTCAGGATACTTCCTGGATATCACTCGAAAATAATCAATAGCCTGCTCTTCCAGTGCTTTCGCCTTCACGAGTACTTGTGCTAAATCTTCTGTGGTGTCTGGTCGCAAGACACGTCTATTCTCCTGCTGAACCATATATCCTTTCATTTGGTCAATTAACGTCCCAAGCTGTTCATAACATGCACAAGCCTGATCCAGTTCGTTCCATATCCCTCGAACACCCTGCAAATACATCCTTATTTCGGTTCGCGAATGGCAGAAGGATTCCAAAATATAACCTGCACCGGTTTCATCGAAATCCCCACTCCGCAGGGCCTCCACCCACACATCATATGCCTTTCTACCTGAAGTAATATTCTGATCAGGTAACAGACGATAGGGAATATCCCAATCCTCAATTGCCAGTCGCAGGGATTCCAGCAGCATCTGCTGTTCAGGAATGCGGACCTGATCACCAAACACCTGACAATACCAAAATCCGGTAAAGTTTAAGCCGAAATTGTCATACAACAAAATCTGCGGTTCCTTGCTCCATCCGTCTTGCACATAAAAGATGCGGTCACTGTCATCATATCCATGGATAACACCGAACTCAGGAATCCAGTAAATCACACCAGTGCCTTCATCAATACTCCGTCTCGCCCAATTCACGGCATCCTGCTGATAATAACTGAACGTAGAATGACGTGTACGTCCCCCATCCCAGATCGTGAATATCCCCAGGTTATCGACTCCAGGACGATGTGCTTCCCCCCATTGTCCATATGCTGTAACCGACATGGGAAGTAGTCTGCGATGCACCGACAGCTTGAAAGCCATGCCCGTATATCCGGCAAGTATAACCTTGGAACCTTGAAACTGGCCTGTATGGGTTAGTATCGCATGCAGACTATCCACGTACGATTTGGACTCCCGCTTCATGATGAGGTTATCTAAAATATTCTCAGCCAAGGACGGATCTTCTCCTCTCTATGCTGCTTTATTCCACGTTTTGCTTACGTTGTATCGCGAGCCTGTCAATTAATCCTTCTGCGCTTTGCTGAAGCTTGCGTCTAAGCCACCCAGGAGACAAGAGTTCCTCCCATTCGCTAACAAACAAATGCTGCAAGAAAGCATCCGTGTCATAAAATTCAATTGAATAAATCTGATCGTGCCTAGCCTGGATACGATACCCTTGCCATAGGTCCATTTGCTGCAATTCCTTCAAGCGAATCTCAGCTACAAACGGTTTACGCACAGACAGTGGTTCTTCCCATCCACCTAGGAGGGCATCTGACCTGTACTCAAATCTCTCATCCAAGATCGATACATGAACAATGCCCTCCAAGCGAATCGCCACTTGCTGTACAGGGTCTACTTCATAACCCACCACGTAATCGGCGTTAAACTGGGATATCATCTTTAATGGACACAAGGAAAACTGCCGTTCTCCATCGTGATCCCTGTAATGAATATGTACTCTGCGCATGTCAGTTATGGCGTGGGACAACAATTCAAAGAATTGCAGTTGCTTCGGTTGGGCCGAAAACACTGGGAGCTCACTACTTCCCATCTGTTGTTCCTCCAACGTAAAACGCTCCAGCAAATGCGCTACACGTTTCACCGCGTCCGATTGATCATAATCGTAATGTCGATAACGATGGGCCAAATATTTCAGCACACGCTGCTCTTCTTCGGTCATATACAAATGAGGCAACCGAAAAGTCTGATCCTCATAACAATAGCCCCGATATTTCGCCATATACACCAAAGGGGCTCGCAAGGAACTTGCCATATATTCAATATCACGCTGAGCCTGACGACGGGAGATTTCAAATTCACGGGCAAGCCAGCTGCTATTCGGAAAACGTCCACCCCGAATCTGTTCGTCAAACCAGTGAATCCGATGCATGTTACTCATCTTCCCGCCCCCATCTCATCCATTCTTAATATATTCGATTATATCAAAAGACATGGCCCGTTCCGAAGAACAGGCCAGTTATGTTATACATGTGCCTTATCCACTCTGGATTGCACGGCTTTGAAGCATTTCTTACATACTTTCAGACTTGTACCGTCCGTTTTTGTTTGCGTATACAACAATTTAATTCGGGTACTGCTACACACCGGGCATGTTCCCCGGCCTCTGGAAGGAAGACTCCACAAGACGCGTCCTCTTTTAGTTTTTGCCAATGGTTGTGAACCTCTTTTCGATATGGTTTGTGTGTTCACCGTTATTATATAGGGCATGGTACGACACAGAATGTCGCATCAGTATTAGAGGTTGTTCAAAAAGTCCCCAATTGATCACGAAGTAGCCCAAGAAGCGAACTCGACATCGAATCTTGCGTTCACCTTCTCGGTGCTGAATCGTTAACTTTTTGAACATGCAGTATCAGAAAATAAAAATGTCCCCTCTTCGACCTGAAGAAAGGACAACATTTAGGAAGGATCTGTGCTCGACTGAGCTGCGGCCTGCAATAACGGTTGCAGAAGTCCTGGAAAGCGCGTTTCCAGATCATCGGATCGCAGGGTGAGAAAATGCTGAGTGCCCTGCACTCTGACCCGAATAACTCCAGCTTCCCGCAGAGTACGAATGTGGTGCGACATCGTTGACTTCACAACAGGTGCATGAAAATGACTGCACGGCTGCTCTCCGCTTCTCGCTGCTTCCGCAACAATCCCAAGACGGGTCGGGTCGCTTAACGCATACAATACGGAGGAAAGTTCAATATCTGACACCTGTGGATGATGTAAAATTTTCATACTGTAGTCCCCTTTTCTCAGACTATCCATTGTATTTTAACACAGATCCATGATATATTTCTAATGTTCGACACCAATCGAACTTTAATGATTTCGTTATGTAACCCCTGCTGTTAGGCACGGGATTGACATCATATTACATTTTGCAAATGTTACACACCGTTTCTGAAATGTTGCGAAATACACATCACTTTAGGAGGTTTTTATGAACAACACCGCAACCGCATCATCAGGGGAACGGACCGGAATACAGGAAGGATTAATTGTAAGCTTGCTTGGCTTCACCGTTGTACTCGTTGTTATGAATACAATGATGTTTAATCTGGCCCTGCCCAAAATTGCATCCGAATTTATGCTTACATCCGTCGCTTCCTCATGGATTGTTACAGGGTATTCCATTGTATTTGCCATTTCCTCGATTACGTTCTCACGTCTATCGGATTTCATACCTATTCGTACATTATTCACGACCGGGCTTACGTTACTTGGTGCGGCATCCGTTCTCGGGTTCTTCAGTAATCATTTCATCATTTTGCTCATTGCACGTCTGATCCAGGCTGCGGGTGCAGCATCGGTTCCGGGGCTTGCCATTGTGCTGATTACCCGGTACATTCCACATGATCGCCGGGGTAAATCGATGGCTGTCATCATGTCCGCGAGTTCACTGGGGCTTGGACTTGGTCCCGTCATCGGCGGAAGTATTACTCAGTTTCTGGGATGGCATGATCTGTTTATCGTTACGGGATTAACGTTATTCTTGATTCCTGTATTCTTCAAACTGCTTCCGCGGGAAACACCGCAAAAAGGTTCATTTGACCTGCTGGGTGCCGTGCTTCTTGCCATCGGTACTACCGGTGTGCTGTTATTCCTGACTTCCCGTCAGTGGTACACGCTTGTTATCGGTGCTGCGGCACTGCTTCTGTTCTGGCTCCGAATTCGGCGCGCGGCAGATCCGTTTGTTCAACCTGCTTTATTCAAAGACAAAAAATATATGATGCTCAGCTCGCTGGGGATTGTATCGTACATCAATAACTTCTCAACGCTGTTCCTACTGCCGCAAATTTTGGCGCATCTGTATGGACTGACACCTGCTCAATCCGGACTCGTCATCTTCCCTGGTGCAGTTGTGTCCATGCTGCTGTCCAACCGGATTGGCCGCATGATTGACCGACATGGCAATACGTTACTGTTGAAATTTGCACCATGGTTGCTACTGGCCGCTGCCGGGCTATTCGCCTTATTCGCAGACAATAGTATCTACGCCATCATGGCTGTCTATGTCTTGCTCAGCGTAGGCTTCTCTTCCCTAACCACCAGCGTGTCCAATGAATTGTCTGGCAATCTGACCATGGATCAGGTTGGCGCAGGTATGGGACTGTTCCAACTTAGTCAGTTCTTCAGCGGTGCTTTCAGTGTTGCTGTTACTGGTGTAGCATTGACGGCGATGCAAAACTTGCCACTGTCCTCAGCGTACACCAATATTTTCTGGGGCATGACCGTAGTTGCACTGGCATCCGTTATTTTCTCTCAGGTGTATCTGAGAATGCAGTCACGGAAAGTCACGAAAACAAGTCATCAGATCTAATATCTCATTTAACCAAAAGAAGTCAGGAAGGGACCCTCGGGTTCTGAACCTGGCTTTTTTTCTACCTATTTTCTATGCATGATGCATGTGTCAACTGCCCTCTTCCACTAACACAAAAAAGCCCCAAGGATGCGTTCATCACGCTCCTCGGGGCTATTATTTTATGGTTGACCAACTTCTCTATTCTTCTAAACTGAGTATACTATTCAAACAGGTCCAAACGAAGACGTTTCAAACTTGTATGTTTGATGTACCACTGGCCGTCGATTTTGACAAAAGTTTCGTGGTAGTGCCCAAATCCGTGGAACGATTTGTTCTCATTGCCCTCCGGGAACGTAACCCAATCTTCCATTGGGGAGATAACCTTTGCTTCGTTCTCAGATACGAATTCAACTTCGGCGCTATGAACATGATGTACGGTTACGGCAACATCCACCAGATCACGGAATACTTGTACGATCGTATCACGGCCTGTTAATACCGGAATTGGATTGCCTTCTGTGCTGAAATCGGCCACTGCATCCGGAGCAAACACATCACCCAAGGTATCCCACTGTTTCGTATCAATATAGCGGCAATAACGTGCCTTGGTATTCCGAATGTTTTCCAGCGCGAGCAATTGTTCCAGTCCTGTGATCGTTGATTGGCTCATGTGTTGTCCCTCCAGAGATGTAAAATGTGATGTAAGATTAGGTCATGTATGTATGCATACTATACCTTCCTTATTGTACCATTCGCCTTCTATTAGGTACAACGATACAAAAAATCTTTCCTTACCTCTCGCGAGGTTGGGGAAAGATCTGGATATACCTATGTGGCAGACGAGTTAACCACGTCGATTGAAGCTTCACTTCTAGTGCAAGTTACAGGGAGTGTGCACCCTTCATCTGGGAAGCCAGTTCCGACATTTTTTTATTGCTCAAAAAACCTTCCATCTCTTCTTCCGCCTGCACCATCACCTGCTGGATCAAACAGCCTGCGTTATGATTCTGGGAACATTCGAACAGGGACGCCTGACCTTCAATCGCATGAATGATCTCCAGGAAAGAAGGATCCGGATTTTTACGACTAAGCCGGTAGCCACCATTGGCGCCAGAAGTTGATTCGATCATGCCCGCCTTAACCAATTTGGTCAATATTTTGGACAGATAGGTTGGTGATACCTTCTGCAATTCTGCAAGTTGGTGTACACTAACCAGCTGTTCAGGGGCAGTACTTACAAGATGAAGCATCGTATGCAAAGCATAATTTGTCGCTTTTGAATATTTCATGAGGGCACCTCATTATATACGGATTTAATTTATCCATAATAGACTTGATTGAGCTCTGTGTCAAACCACTATACCTCAAGCGCTGGCAACATCGAAAGGATACGGGTTAATTGTGATACAATCCGCGGTAATCCGTAGGTGTCATCCCCTCATGAGCCATGAACTGGCGGTTAAAATAACTGGCATTGGGATACCCCGCTTCCTCCGCGATTTGTCCAATGTTGGCCGTAGGCCGTTCGAGTAACCATTGCTTCGCCATCTGTAGTCGTGAACGAGTGATAAATTCCATGGGCGTCATCTCCACAGCACTCTTGAACATTTTGCAAAAGTAATACGAACTCACACCTGCGAGATCCGCCCAGTCCTGCAACAGGAAAGGTTGACAGGCCTCCTGTTGCATCTGTGGAAGAAGTGCAAGAACCCGATTCTCCGCCTTACTTGTGGTACGTGTGCTCTTTAAAGGTACTGCATGCTGCACGAACTCGGCAAGTACGGCATAGGTCAGTGTGGATAGCTGAGCTGGACGCAGCATGGTGTTCTGTTCCGCTTCAGTGAGCAAGGCCAGATGAGCCTCTTCCCAAGAGTTGCGTTGCCGCAGTGTCCACAATAGATTGCGATGTAACCCCCGCTCGATCATATAATCATGCAGACGTTCACCGTAAAAATGAACCCATCGTACATCCCATGGATCATCTTCACTACTATAATAATGCTGCCGCTGCTGCGGGAAATAGAGAAACGCCTGACCTGCGCGAAGCTCATGTACCACCCCGTCCACTTCCACATATCCCTTGCCCGAAGCCACGTAGTGAATATTAAAGTTGTTCAGTGCGCCGGCCTCACGCAACACGGAATGCTGGACGTGGTCCATATAATGTCCAACGGACTCGGGATAACAAAAATATGGAATATCCTGCAGGGTAAGCAATACGGTTTGTCTCATCATAGCCGGTTCTCCTTGATCAACAATATTGTGTTAACTAACTTCAATATATTATCATTTTAATTCATTGATCTATTCTTTATAATCACAATATACATTCATAAACGGGAGGATACAACACATGAATTCAGTTCAAAAATTGCGTTGGGGCATTCTTGGTAGCGCTAGCATTGCTGTGGAATCCGTCATTCCAGGCCTGCAGCAATCCGAGTTAAATGAAGTAACCGCGATTGCCAGTCGAGACGAAGATAAAGCCAAACAGACGGCCGAGAAACTTGGGATCGACAAGGCTTATGGCAGTTATGAAGCTTTGCTCGCTGATGATTCCATTGATGCCGTATATATCCCACTGCCGAATCATCTTCATCGGGAATGGACGATCCGGGCTGCTGAAGCAGGCAAACATATTTTGTGCGAAAAACCACTGGCTCTGACAGAGCAGGAAGCTCAGGAGATGGTTCAAGCATGTGCAGATGCAGGTGTGCATCTCGCGGAAGCATTCATGTACCGCCATCATCCACGTTATGAGCAGATCAGGGATATCATTGCCAGCGGTGAGATTGGTGAGATTCGTGGTATGCACAGCACATTTTCATTTAACAACTCCAATGCATCCGGCAATGTCCGCTTTCGGCGGGATTGGGGCGGAGGTGCACTGTATGATATCGGATGTTATTCCATCAGTGTAGCACGTCTGCTGCTTGGTCAAGAACCAAGTGCAGCCACTGTTATTGGCATGTTCTCCCCACAGCATGATCAAGTCGATATGATGGCTTCCGGACTGCTGGAATTCGATAATCACATCGGCGTGACGTTTGACAGCAGCATGTGGGCAGCCTTCCGCAACACATTGGAGGTATTGGGATCCGACGGTATTATTGAAGTCCCTTCGGCATTTATCAGCGGACAGGACCGCAGTTCCAACTTCTATGTAACGGCTGGTGGTGAACGCAGAGAGATTGAAGTCCCGCAAGTGAACCACTACTCTCTACAGGGAGATGATATGGCACGTGCTGTACTTCAGGGCAAGGATCTGCGCTTCGCCCCTTCCGATGCGGTAGCTAATATGAAAGTACTGGAAGCTTGCCTTCGTTCAGCGGAAGAACGTACACGAATTACACTATAATTGAGAGGATGAACTGACTTATGGAATATATCGAAATTGCTGGTACAGGTAAACGTGTCTCCAGATTGATTAAAGGAACCGATTATTTCGTGCATAATGCCTACGATAAAGCAGCTACGAACATGGATGCTTTTCTGTCGATTGGCGGTAACACTGTAGATACAGCACATATTTATTGTGGTGGACAGAGTGAAGAAGTCCTTGGTCGTTACATGAAGGAACGTGGTAACCGCGACCAGATCGTCATTCTCACCAAAGGCGCGCATCATGACCAGAATGGGCCACGTGTGAACGCTGATGCCATCCGCAGTGACTTGATGGAAAGTCTGGAGCGTCTTCAGACAGATCACGTAGAGATGTATGCCTTGCACCGCGATGATCCCAATACCCCTGTCAGTGTTATTCTTGAAGCACTGAACGAACATATTGAATCCGGCAAAATCGGCGCAATTGGCGCATCCAACTGGACCTGGCAGCGGCTCGAGGAAGCCAATGCATACGCTGCGGCAAATGGCCTGAAGGGCTTCACATTCAGCAGTCCAAATCTCAGTCTCGCCAAAGCAAACGAACCTTTCTGGGAAGGCTGTGTGTCAGCAGATGCAGAGACGCTGGCATGGCATGAGCAAACCAAACTACCATTGCTATCCTGGTCCTCCCAAGCACGTGGTTTCTTCACTGGAAGATTCACACCTGAAGTTCGGGATAACGAAGATCTGGTGCGTGTATTCTACAGTGATGATAACTGGAAACGGTTGCATCGGGCTGAACAATTGGCTAATTCCAAGAAAACAACACCAATCCAGATTGCACTTGCTTATGTATTGAATCAGACGTTCCCAACCTGTGCGCTGATCGGAGCCCAGAATCAGGCAGAACTGCTCTCCTGTGACGAAGGATCACGCATCACGCTTACTCCTGCTGAAATCGCATGGTTGGATCTGGGCAGTGATGTACCGGCTGGCATCTAAAGAAAATTAATCATTCCATCATTAATTTTGATGACTCTAAGGGGCTGATATTCCGCGATAGGGCGTAATATCAGCCTTTTCTGTTGTGTAAAAGTGATCCACTATTGTAAAACCTATTGCACAATTACCGTATCCCTGTTCACTTTTCCCCACTTGCCCGGGAACAAATAAAGAAGGACTTACCCCAGAACACTTCTCTGAAGATAAGTCCCTTATATCATAGATTAAGCCGTATAGAATGTTAGAAATTGCACTGTCATTCGGTTGGATTACAGTTTAACGATCTGACCTGTTTTCTCGGATTCAAATGCTGCCAAGATCACTTGCAGGGAGCGCAAGCCCTCTTCCCCGGAAATCGCTGGAGGTGTTTGGGTTACAATCGACTCTACAAATGCGTCAATGACACCACTCGGTACTTGTTTCTCGTTGGTAGCCATGGCACCAACTTTGTACGTCTCAACTGTACCATTGGTCAGCTCAACGATAACTTCATCGCCTTCCACTGTTCCGATCTTCATAACACCATTCTCGCACCACAGCACTGTACTGTTGTCTCCAGCTCTGTATTGTGTCCAGCTCGCTACGAGCGTTCCGATCGCTCCGCTCTTCATACGCAGCAAACAAGTTGCGTTATCGTCAACTTTAGTGCCTTCCTTGTGCAGTGTGCTGATGAAACCAGCCACTTCAGATACTTCATCATTCAGCAAGTAACGGATGAAGTCGGATTTGTGCACGCCCAGGTCGCCCATAGCGCCCATAATCGCTTCTTCTTTACGGAAGAACCAGCTTTCAGCTCCGTCCACACTCCATCCTTCCGGACCCGGGTGACCAAATGATGTACGGAAATTCAGGACTTTACCGAGTTTGCCGGATTCGAGAATTTCTTTTGCTTTCACGTGAGGAGGCATCAAACGCTGGTTGTGTCCAACCATCAAATACACGCCATTTTTCTTGGCAGCTTCGATCATTTGCTCGCCTTCTTCAGTGGATACTGCCATTGGTTTCTCAACCAATACATGCTTGCCTGCATTTGCAGCAGCAATCGCCATTGGCGCATGCAGATAGTTTGGTGTACACACACTAACGGCATCCACCGTTTCGTTTGCAAGCAATTCTTCGTAACTGGAATACGCTTTACCGCCGTAAGTCTCGGCCATCTTTTCCGCACGCTCCACAACCGGATCGGCAAAAGCGACAAGTTCTACGTTCTCATTGGCAGCGTACTCTGGAATATGTCTGCGCTCGGCAATGGCTCCACAGCCGAATACAGCAACTTTAATTTTACTCATGTACATAAGTCTCCTTTGACAAATAGATTAGCATTTTTCATGGTTCGATGGTCCATTAGAATTGGTTCAGGTAGTTTTCTTTCAACCAGTTGTAGCTGTTGGATACGCTCTCAAGCGGAGGGTTCTGACATACGTCTTGTTCCACGATCAGCCATTCCACGCCTGCATTCGTAGCGCCTTCAATAACCGCTGGCAGGTCAACCGAACCTTGTCCCAATTCCAGTGTTTTCATCTGGCCTTGTTCGTCTTTGCTGAAGTCCTTCAGATGAAGCAGCGGCAAGCGACCCGCATATTTATTAATATACTCGATCGGATTTTGTCCCGCAAATTGTACCCAACATACGTCCATTTCCACTTTTACCGCTTCCGGTGATGTTTGAGCGAACATGGCATCAAAGGCATTGGCATCACCAACCTGCCCATGGAATTCAAAGTCATGGTTATGGTATCCAAAGATCAACCCTTGTTTCGCTGCTTCAGCTCCATATTGTTGTAACTCAGCGAATAGCTTGGTCCAACCTTCTGCATTCTCAGGACGATCTTCTGGCATCAGGTAAGGGCAGATGATATATTGTGCACCAATTGTTTTCAGGTAATCGATTTGTTTTTGCAAGTCTTCGCGCATCGCATGTAGTGAAACGTGACTGCTGAATCCTTTCAGTCCAAGTTCATCTAGTAGCGCTTTCATTTCCTCAGCTGGAATATCGCCATATCCGGCAAACTCCACACCTTCATATCCAAGGGCCGCTACCTTACGCAACGTAACACGAAAATCTGCTGCAGTTTCATCACGGAGTGTAAACAATTGCAAACCAATATTAAGTTTTTTCATGTAGGATACACCTCTGTTCTCAAATTTGCTTTCATTGCTCTATCTGGTATCATCCTAACGCAAAACAGGCTAGAATGAACATATACAATATAGTCAGAACATGAACTATCTGATCAAATTTTATTTCCATCATTTTGCATCAATTGAATGTAGCTAATTTCAACTGAAGATATTTACACTGGCACTCCGATGACAGAACAACCTTCCGACCGCTGTTATCCCCAGATTTTTTTAATTTCCTTTTCAAAAGGATAAAATCCGGTGATAAAGGCAAGTTTATGCTTCCGATGCAGCTTTCTTTCAGAAAGCTTTTAACTTCGTTTCTTCAGGTTCTTTCTGTCCTCTCCGTTTTCGTGTAAATGTTAAGTTAAACTTATGATGTAAAAGGATGTACATATTGGGGGATTTTATCTTTGGATACGTTAGAGACATCTGTACTGATCTGTGACTACTCATACCACTATAAGGCGTTTACTCATAATATGAAGGGCGAGCTGCAAACCTATCTGTTCCGCCTGCAGACCGAAGGCTCGTGCAAAGTGTATGTACAGGATAAAGAGTTCAGGATGACTAGCGGGGATTTGCTGCTCTTAAAGCCTGGTGACGACTACCATCTCGTTGTAGATGAACCACATAAGGAAGGACGCTTGTCCAGCGGAGATTATTATCTGTTCTGCGAGGGCAGCTGGATCGAGAACTGGTGGAAAAGGCAGCATCGATCTACCGTGAGCCGAATTGGACTTGATGATAAACTCATCAGCCTGTGGAGAAATATGTTACTGGAGAAACGTCGCGGCCCTCTTGAGGAAAATGCGGAGCTAAAGGATGCCTTACTGCGCGGATTATGTCTGTATATCGACCGGGCAATTAAAGAGAATATTCAGACCGATCGGGCAGTTTCCTCTGCGTTGAAGTTAAAGCGTTTTATTGAGGAGCATGCCACGGTTACGTTCAAGCTTGATGAAGCGGCTCGTTATGCGGGCCTCAGCCTGTCACGTGCAGTCCGTTTATTTAAGGAGCACTACAATCAGACCATGATTCAATATGCGATTGAGATCCGTCTGAATGCGGCGCTGGAACGAATGAAATACAGTGAAATGACACTGGAGCATATTGCGGAATCCTGCGGTTTTGCAAGTTACTCCTATTTCCACCGGGTATTCCGGGCGCACTTCGGTGTGTCTCCGGCGGAGTATCTCAAATCCAGACAGCATGAGCCTATCGATGATCTGGAGCATGTATGAGGATGCTATTTAAGATACTCTCACACTCCAGGAAACGATAGATATAAATAACACCTTGGTCAATACACGTATATCGTGTCTGCCCAAGGTGTTATTTATATTTAAAGAATGCCTATTGGTTCGCTATCCACAAATAACGTTTGAGCGTCCAATCATGGCTTGCAGATTAAGGCTCGCATCAGCGATTATCACCTTTGTTACGGAAATAGTTGTGAAGGAATTCTTTTGCCCGCTCCGATTTAGGGTGATTAAATACCTCATCCGGAGTCCCTTCTTCAACAATTTTCCCTTTATCCAAAAAGAGAACCTTATTTGCTACTTCATATACAAAACTCATCTCGTGTGAAACAAGGAGCATCGTTTGACCCGTAGCCGCTGTTCTTTTAATGGTTTGCAGCACCTCACCCACGAGTTCGGGATCGAGAGCAGAGGTTGGCTCGTCCAGCAACAACAGTTTAGGTTTCATCGCAAGAGCACGAGCGATCCCAACACGTTGCTGTTGGCCTCCAGATAAGTGCTTCGGATAATAATGACTCCGTTCGGAAAGCCCAACTTGTTCCAACTGCTCTTTGGCAAGTTGCGTAGCTTCACGATCATTCATTTTTTTGACGATCTTTAAGCCTTCTTTGACATTATCCAGCGCAGTTCGATGTTGAAATAGATTGAAGTGCTGAAAAACCATCGCCGTTTGCTTCCGGAGTTCCAGCCGCTGTTTATTGGTGATCGTACTAAAATCAATCTTGAACCCTTCGAGATCCAGCGTACCTCGATCTGCTGTTTCCAGACAGTTCAACGCACGCAAAAAGGTAGATTTACCCGCGCCAGACGAACCGATTAGAGCCACAACATCTCCCTTTTCAATCTCAACCGAAATATCATCAAGGATTAAATTGTTGTGAAAGGACTTGGACAAATGGTTTACCTTGATCATCAGATGCCCCTCCTTCCCCAATTAAACCAACCGCCTCCGTTGATCGTTTGTTGAACCGGGTCCGGAATGGAGAATCTCTTCTCCAGATATCTAAGAAGTTGTTCAATGATAATCGTCATGACCCAATAGATAATGGCAAGAGCGAGATAGACTTCAAAAAATCTAAACGTGCTTCCGGCAATAATTTTCCCTTGTGCTGTCATTTCAATAACCCCGGCAACAAACGCCAAGGACGTTCCCTTTAACAAACCAATCAATGCATTTCCCAGCGGTGGTATCGCAACGACAAGCGCTTCAGGAACGATGACTCTTCTCAAAACCTGAAGATAGGTCATCCCCAGCGATTCAGCAGCCTCGATCTGCCCTTTATTCACCGATTGTAGAGCAGCACGAATCGTTTCCGAATTGTAGGCTGCTTCATTAAACGCAAAAGTAACCAAAACAAAAAGCATAGCAGGCACAGCATTAATATTGTAGTCTGTCCCGTACTGTTGATTAATGAATTTTAATAACAACGGAATCCCGTTATAGGTCAGGTATAACTGTACAATAATTGGTGTTCCCCGTATAAACGAGATAAAGACAGTGACCAGCTGACTCAGGACAGGGACTTTTTTCATGCGAATAATCGCAAATAACAAAGCAAAAACAAGACCAACGATCATTGAAATAGCAGTGATTTGCAGACTCACAGGAAGAACCTCTAACAGACGAGGAATTGATGTGAACACCGCGTTGATATCAAAAATCTCTCCCATGAAGTTTACATTCCTTCCACGTTCATTTTCCACAGACCGTCAAAGTGGAATTACTTCCACTCTTTAACGGTTATACGTTCGCCTTGGCGTACAATTTCGGTATTATATCGGTCCTTACTCACTGTATTCAGCCTATCAAGCAAAGACGCTGTAGCCTCTTCCGATGCGAGCACAGGTAACCCCCGCTTGGTCACGGTTGAATGAGTCAGCTGGAGATCAATCGGGATCAATTCATAATCAAACCTCTGCTGCTCCACATCCAGATCAAATGAGATTACAAAGTTCTCCGAGAACTTCCGATCACTGTAGAAGCCCTGCCAGTTTCCTTCACTGTCTTTTGTTCTGTTTTTGTGCAGGGTCGATGGCGATTCATTCTCGTCATATCCATACGCGGTGAACATCTCGGGAGAAATGATGGATTCTCCGGCCTCAAATTCCATGAGCAAACTGCCAATGTTGTAGAAAATCGGCTGTCCCTGGTAAAGTTCTACACCTCTTGTGAAGTGGGCACCATGCCCGAATACACAATGAGCTCCTGCATCCACAGCTCCACGAGCAAAACTTTCGATAAATGCAGCAGGATAATCGGAATACCAGTCTTCATTCTCTCCCTCATGTGTATGCAAGTTGACAAAAACAAAATCACTGCGCTCTTTAGCGTCACGAATGGTCTCAAAGATGTCCTGTTGATCCTGTTCATGCGCTGTCGTTTTGACACGCGGGTTCTCGCCTTTTTCAAAGGTCAGATACCCTTCAAATAACGATCCAAACTCATAATGATTCTCGGACTTGCTCTTAAACGTCTCAATCCGTTTGCCTACTTCCATGCTTGCGGCGATACCGATTCGTTCACTGATACCCTTCAGAGCCTCGAAGTCCTGATCGTTAACCACGTACGTTCGTGACCACCGTAGCGGATTCAGACCTGGACGTGCAGGAACGCCATTCCCCGGATTGGATGCGGCGAAAACTTCGCTTCGCGTCACTCCTATCGTAATGATAGCAATTCGTCCATCTGCTGTATCAATAAAAACCGGCTTGCGTGCATCATGCAGACTCATGCCGACCCCAAGAGGAATCAGCCCGCGTTGCTCCGCTTCCTCAAGGGTGTCCGTAAGTCCTTCTATTCCATAGTCACCGGTATGATTGTTGGCAAAGCCGACATAACGAATGTTCAAACGTCCGAATTCATCCAGTGTATTGGGACGTACACTCGTCTGATAACCCCGGCCTGCCGCCGGAGCTGTATGTTTTCGCGGGGTGACAAATTCCGCATTGGTAAAGACCTCATCTGCTCCCTTTAACAGGGACAACAAATTCGGGTCCATGGTTTTATCTACATTACGACTGGAAAATAACGCATCCCCTGTAACGATAAATTTCATGCCATCACCTTTTCCTATTCCATTAGTTCTTTCTTAGGCAAATAATCGCCACCAAGTTGTTCTTCGCTAATTTTCAGCAACGTTCCATCGTTGTACATTTCTTTGATTCTCTTATTAACTGCATCCAATAGTGTGCTGTCAGCAGATTTGGAGAACAGGATATAGGAGCCTGGATCGCTATTTTCAGTAGAGAAAGGAACGACTTTCAAATTGGTAAAGCCATGCTCTTTAATTGCCTTTTCAGCAGAAACGCGAGAAATGATTCTTACATCGTATCGTCCTGCTTCAATACCTTCAAACTGCTTGACGAAGTTTTCTTCGGTGTACATAATTTCCGCTTTGGCATCCGCGTGTTCCGCATTATAATTTTCAAGTAACGTAGCGCCGGAATTCCCTACTTCAGTCACGGCTTTGTAGCCCTTGAGATCTTCTATCGATTTAAGTGTATTATCGTCCTTGCGAACAACAAACACATTTGCATTTTCAATGATGGGCAAAGAGAAATCATATTTATTGCGTCTTTCTGCGTTGGAACTGAAATTATTCGCGCCCAATTGGAAACGTCCATTATCAAGGCCTGTCAAAATGCCTTCAAATTCAATAGCTTGTACTTCCAACTTATATTCAGGAAGACCTTCAAAAACAGCTTTCATGACTTCCACATCGTATCCCGTCAATTGGCCGTCCTTATCATAACTGAACGGATTGCTAACTCCGCTCGTGCCAGCTACAATCGTCTTTTGGCCTGGTGTTGCACCAGATTCTGTTCCTGAGCCTGTCTCATTTTTGTTTCCACAACCTGCAATGACAACCCCTAACAATAATACAAAAACAACCGGCAAAAATTTCTTTTTCATTTTAACTACCCCCTCGTTTATCAACGGAAAAAATACGATGTCCAACTTAACATAGTAATTTAGTATGAAATGTATTATGTCACGCTATATATACTGTGTCAAGGTAAACCGTTACTGTATTACTGAAACTGCCAATGCCGATCAAGGAACAAGAGATCACCCTTCTGATCATTTATATTTTCCTTGCTGATCTTTGTCATTTTGTCATTCCAAATGTGATGTTTTATCAAATATCGGAACAATACATTGGTATTATTAATTTAATGAGAAGTTATCATACTTTCCTGAACAAAATAAATAGCTAAACCAATAACTTGATTCCTCTATGACTAAAAATGACATAAACTAAGGATATACATAATTACAGTCATTGCCCTAGCTTATTATCCTTTTACTGGAGCGCGATCAGAATGAACTCTAAACGCAAAGTCCTCATCATTGAGGATGAATCAGATATTTCGCGCATTCTGCGAGATTATTTAACCAAAAATCAATATGAAGCCGCCGTGGCAGCCACTGGACAAGATGGACTTCAGATTATGGAGCTTATTCAACCAGACTACATCATTCTAGATATTATGCTTCCGGACATGGACGGGATTGAAGTTTGCCGAGAGATTAGACGGCGCAATAATATCCCCATCCTCATTCTAAGTGCCAGAGGCAGTGATACCGATAAGGTACTTGGACTTGGCTTTGGAGCAGACGACTATATGACCAAGCCCTTCTCGCTGAGCGAACTGTTAGCACGGATTAATGCCCACTTCAGGCGTTATGACAGCATGACATCCGTTGGAGACAGAACAGATCTGCTGCATCTTGGAAACCTGGTGATTGATAAAAAAGCCTATAAAGTTACATTAAACGGATCCGAAGTTTCTCTGTCTGCCAAGGAATTCGAATTACTTCATTACCTGGCAAGCCATAAAAATCAGGTGTTCTCCAAAGCCCAGTTGCTCGACGCCATCTGGGGATATGCAACCTACGGCGATGAAAATACCGTAACCGTATACATTCGCAGACTGCGTGAAAAAATCGAGGCAGATGCCTCGCATCCGACCGTTCTGAAGACCGTATGGGGTGTCGGTTACAAATTCAATTACGAATAAGTGAGATTGGAGGCTCCCACATGTCATTGAACAGCTGGTCCAAACGCTGGTTGTTAACAACACTTGGGCTTCTCATTATTATCGTTTCAAGTATCCTTGCACTGTCGATGATGCTGTTACAAGATCGAAATTCAGGCGAATCCAATCTGTCCCTGAATCAGGTTCGACTCAAGGTCAATCCGATCTTACTCGCTTTGGGGCAAAATCATCAGCATCTCAATGAACAAATTATTCGTGAAGACATACGTTCCACCGCCAGAGATACCGGGGTTCTGCTTACCTATCTAAACTTGGACGGAAAAGTCATTCTGTCCTCCGACCCCACCTCTGAAGGAACGCAAGTTAATCTGCGTTTAGCTCTCCATTATGATCTGCATCATGCCACGCAGGCCGCGGACGGTAACGATATGCTTGATATTGCTTTTCCCGTGATGGAGGGACCGGTGGGAAGTCAGATCGGCAATGCCATCTTTTCCATCCCCCAAGCCATGGTTACGGTTCAGCAATCGATGACTTTTCCGGTTATATTGATTAGCGCACTCATGCTCCTGTCACTGATTCTGAGCTTATTTCTATTCTGGATGAAACGAAAACTGGATAAACACCTGCTCTCTCCCATCCATCAATTGAAGCAACATGCGGAATCCATGCTTAAAGGCAATTATGAAGAAAAAATCCAGTACAACCGGAACGATGAATTGCTCGAAGTATATGCCATGTTTGATCTCATGCGTACGGAGATTAAACATATGAGCGAGCAGCGTATTCAGCAGGAACAAGCACAAAAAGAACTCATTACCAATATATCTCATGATATTAAAACACCAATTACCACAATAAAAGCATACATAGAAGCTATTGAGGAAGGACTATGCAACGATCAGGAGACGCTGATGGAATATATGGGAGTCATGCGGACCCATACGGATAAAACGGCCCGCCTTGTGGAGGATCTGCTGGTTCATGCGCTTCAGGAATTGGGGCAGATATCAGTGGAACCCCGTGAAATGTACAGTGGCCCTATACTTGAGACGATGTTGAAACCTATTGAACATGTTGTCCTAACAAAGGGGCTTATCTATAAAGGACCCAACTACATCCCCAATGTGTTAATCGCTATCGACCCCACTCGAATTGAACAAGTGGTTTCTAATCTTGTCGCCAACGCCCTCAAGCATACAGCTCCGGGAGACACGATACGTATAGATATGGAACTGGAATCCGGGCATTTGAATGTGACGATTGCCGATTCGGGTCAGGGAATACGTGTACAGGACATGCCGTTTGTTTTCCAGCGTTACTTCAGAGGCCAGGCGAGTCATGCAGAACAACGTGTTCAGGAAGGTACAGGGCTGGGTCTCTCCATCTGCCAAAGCATTATTGAAGCACACGGAGGTCATATTTCCTTTACTAGTAAAGAAGGCCAAGGTACAACCTTCCGGTTCTATCTGCCGATCTGCTGAGCCCACACTCCACAGCTGTAATACTTTATTCATAATTTGATAAGGCTTCCTCAACATCCCTCCTCTAGAATGAATCCTATATTGCACTCGGGAGTGATTCAACTTGTCCAAAAAGGTGATTATCCGTGCACAGAATCTGTGCAAAACATACAACAGCGGAAGTGAACAACATCATGCCATCCGTAATGTTGATCTCGATATCTATGAAGGGGAATTCACGGTCATCATGGGTAACTCTGGCTCTGGCAAATCAACCCTCTTATATCTGCTAAGCGGACTGGATCAGATTACAGCAGGTGAGGTCTATTTTCGCGACCAGCGGATTGACGCTTACAGTGAACGGGAAATGGCCAACTTCCGCACCCGCCGGATCGGTTATATCTATCAGAGCATCAATCTGGTCCCGGACCTTTCCATCAAAGAGAACATTGCTTTACCAGGATATATTGCAGGAAACAAAAAGAAGGATATCCTATCCCGCGTTGCTGAGCTGATGAATGCCATGGATATTGATGGACAGCGTAACCGCCTCCCATCCCAAACTTCCGGAGGACAGCAGCAGCGAGCTGCCATTGCACGGGCTTTGATCAATTCGCCGGATATCATTTTTGCGGATGAACCGACCGGAAGCCTGAACCTGGAACATGGCACAGCCGTTCTCGATATCCTTACCGCTATCCATCGGAAAGGACAGTCTGTTGTTATGGTTACGCATGATATAAAAGCAGCCTGCCGGGCAGATCGCCTGATCTACATTTTGGACGGCAAGATTGGCGGAATCCTTGAGTTTGACACTTATGACGAACATCAAATTCAGGATCGTGAAGCGATTATCTTCGCTTTAGTTACGGGGAAGGAATAACGATGGCTGTCATGTTTAAACTTAGCTTGTCGTATCTGAGTAGGAACAAAATACAAAATGCGTTGATTGCGCTGCTCCTGCTACTCTCAACACTTCTTGTATCTACAGCTATTGTCATTCTGACGAACACAGGCAATCAGTTTTATGAAATGCATACCCGCACCCATGGATCTCATCAGATCCTGACGTTTGAAAAAGGGCTCAATGACCCTGACGCTGTGCACAACTGGTGGGCTTCTCAGGATGGAGTTCAGGTGTCCCCTTTGCTAACGTATCGTACATTGTCAGGCATCATATTGAATGAAACTCACATCCCTAACATCTACCTGTACATGTTTAATACGCCTCCGCCGCCTTGGGGTGTGGATGAACTAATTTTCTCAAGCGGGACGCCCGACACAGTTCCCGAACAAGGCTCCGTCTGGATTCCAACGTCCATGGCGAATGCTTATCATATTTCCGTAGGTGATACCATTGGCTTCAAAACCGGCTCAAGCACAATCGAATTAAATGTATCGGGCATTGTCATCGATGTACCATATGGGGCACCCTTCTCCAATACAGCACGGGTCTGGATGAATCCTACCGATTATCAACATGATCTCGCGACACTTGCTGGCAACGAGAATCGTATGATGGGCATCCATTTTAACGATTACAGCATGAATTCGGTGTATTGGGAACGATACAATCGTGAGACAGGTATTCCGTTTCTGGAATCCAAAATGGAGTTCGAGGCCATTGCCTCTTTTTATCTGATCATCAATCAGGTTATTGGATTCATCATGATATTCATGGGTGTTGTCATGCTCTCCATCGCCCTGGTGACCATCGGGTTTACGATTGCGGATGCCATTCTGGCCAATTACAGAACGATAGGAATCCTCAAATCACTAGGTCTGACTTCCCGAAAAACGATAGGCACCTATGTTATTCAATATGCATTGTTATCCATCGTAGCTATTATCCCCGGACTTGCACTCAGTATATGGATATCCAAATGGATCATTAATATTTCTGTATCCTCTCTTCGAGTGGCGAATCAGAACATTCCAGTCCAAGGATTGGACGCGGCCATACTGGCCGGCGTACTTCTATTTGCTCTAGTGATTCTGTTCACTGTGTTATATGCCAAAAAGGCACGCAGCATACAGCCCGTGCAGGCTATTCGTTATGGTATGTCGGAGACAGATCACAGCCGGATGGCTGGGAAAATGAATTCGCCATTGGCGCACTGGATCGGGTTCGCACGACTGCCTGTGACCGCCGTGCTTGGATTCCGACATGTGTTCAAAAATACCAAAAGCTCTGTTCTAACACTCCTGCTAACCACAATAGCTTCCTCCGTACTTGTTCTAAGTTATGTTCTGCTGACCAGTATAACCGGAATTGAACAGACCGCAGCTAAATGGGGATATGACAATGCCAATGTCGCAGCAGTAGTCGTGAACAAAGGTAACTTTCCAAAGACTGAATTGAAACAAACGTTAGAAGAGGATACACGGATTAGTAATGCAGGCTGGCAAGGGAACACAACGGGTGTAATTAGCCCGGAGTCTTTGGCAACAGTAGAGGGCCAATCCATCAGTCTCAACTTGAGTGTACTGGACGGGAGTTATCAGGAACTTGGATTCGAAACGTTAAAAGGGGTTAACCCACAACATGCAAACGAAATTGCCATTGGTGTAAGTGTAGCCAAAACATCAGATAAAGATCTCGGTGATCTTATCGATATCTATATTGAAGGAGAAAAGCGTACATTCCTCATCACAGGCATCTATCAGGCGTTCGCCAACATGTCTGTTTCAGGCAGAATCACCATTGATGCCATGAGAAGTGTGAACCCGGATTATAGTGAATTTGATGTTATCTTCATCAATGTGAACGATATGGCACAAGCGGGTAAGGTTGCCTCGGAATTAAATGAGCAATTTAAAGATTTTGCTTCGGTAGTCACTCAGAAGACATTGCTTGATTCGGTTTACGCGGAAGCCGCGAACATCCTGATCTATCCGATGAGCCTGATTGGATTGCTGTTTATCACTGTGACGTTCATCATTATTTTCAGTACCTGTAGAATCAATATTCGTAAAGAAAGCAGAACGTACGGAATATACAAATCGCTGGGAATGACATCCCGCCAAATCCGGTTGTCGCTCACCATGGGAATGTTCATACTATCCTCCGTGGGAGCCATACTGGGTATTTTCGTCGGCGTATATCTGCTGCCTCTTCTACTCGAAATGGTCCTTTCCGGTTATGGTATCGTACAACTTCCACTGATCCTGCATTGGGGTGGAATGGTACTGTTCACCTGTCTAAGCATCATTGCAGCCAGTCTTGGCTCGTGGTTCTCTTCGAGAATCATTCGGGAAGCATCGCCACGTATGCTGGTTATCGAATAATGTAATCAGAATGCCTTAACACAATAAAACAAGCCCTTCCATACCTCTATAGGATGTGGAAGGGCTTATTATCATGATATGAACTATTTCCGCCACTTCTTCGCAAGTGCACCAATCTGATGTGGCGTTGTTCGGCAACAGCCGCCAATAATTTTCGCGCCCGCAGCAACCCACTGCTCCGAAGCATCACTCATACTGCCACAAGTACCCTGTCCACTCCACGTCTTCGTCACTGCATCATATACTTCTCCCGAGTTCGGATACACAATGACAGGTTTGTCGCTGGCACGACTCAGAATACCTACGGCTTCCGTCACCACTTCCATCGGAGCACAGTTCAGGCCAATTGCCGCAATCTGCGGCTCGGAGCCAAACGTCTGTGCACATACTTCAAGCGGTGTGCCTTCGCTGATGCTTGTCCCATCTTTTAAAGAAAAAGATAACCAGGCATACGCATGAGGAAACTCCTTCAGTAAATCAATCAGCACCTGTGCTTCCTGCAAGGAAGGAATTGTCTCAAACGCCAGAATATCTGCACCCGCTTCAATCAACGCCGCCATACGCGGACGGTGAAATGCGGCCAGCGTCTCATCCGACACGCCATAATGTCCCACATACTCTGAACCATCCGCCAGATAGGCGCCGTACGGTCCAACGGACCCGGCAATAATTGGACGTGGACGAAGACTGTCTGCTTTCCGATCCACTCTACGATTTGTTATATGCTCCTCATTCTCCTCAGTTTCGGAACGTACCGAAGGAGCTTCTACAAGCTGACCTGTCGAGCTTTCTCTTCCCACTAAATCACTCTGCACTTCTGCCCACACGTCATCTCTCGCCTGTGCAGCCAGTTCAACCGTCTTGCGGATCAGCTCTAGTGCTTCCTGTTCACCAATCCCTCTCTTGCGGAAACCATCCACCGTCGCCTGATAACTGGATGTAATCGCACAATCGGCTCCTGCTCGAAAATAATCTGCATGGACCTGAACAATAACATCCGGATTCTCAAGCAACACACGAGCAGACCATAGTGGATCATCGAGATCACATCCATGCTGTTCGAGTTCCGTAGCCAACGCTCCATCCAGAATCATGACCGGATGTTCACGAAGGATCTGTTCTATGGGGTTAGTCTGTTGTGCTTGCGTCATGTACTTGTCCTCTTTTCTTATTCACACGTTCTGTCAGATAATAAGCAGCGTAACATACTGCGATAAATGGAACCCCACAATACAGCGCAATTCGCTGTGTCGGGTCAAAGGCAATACCTATGCATGAAGCCAGGCATAATATAAATGAAACAATTGGTACCACCGGATACAGTGGTGTGCGGTAGACCAGATCTTTGACCGCATGTCCTTCCCGGATATATTGTCTGCGGAACATGTATTGGGAAGCGCTGATGCTCATCCATACCGCAACGACAGCGAGACCTGAAATGGAAACCAGCGTAATATACACCGTACCTGGCGCAATAATACTGGACAGCAATGCCAACGCACCACCCACCATACTAATCAGAAGTGCATTCAGTGGTACCCCGCTTTTGGTCAATTTGGCAAACCACGGAGAGATCGTTCTTTTGTCAGCCAGAGACCAGAGCATCCGTGAAGATGCATACAGGCCTGAATTGGCAGCAGAGAGAATCGCCGTCAGAATAACAAAGTTCATAATGTCTGCTGCATAGGGTACACCCACCCGCTCCATTACCGCTACAAACGGACTTTCCAGTACACTGGCATCCGACATGGGCAGCAAGGCTGACAAGATAATAATCGTTCCGATGAAGAAAATAACCAAACGCCACAGCGTTGTATGAATAGCCTTTGGTATCGTCTTTTCAGGGTTCTCCGTCTCACCGGCGGCAATGCCGATTAACTCGGTGCCTGAGAAGGCAAAGTTTACAGCAAGCATGGTCATCAATATCGCTGTAGCCCCATGAGGGAACCACCCGGATGCGGTAATATTTGATAGAAATGGAGCCGGTTCAGAATCCGCCATGGGAATGAACCCAAACATGGCTGCGCCACCGATAATAATGAAAATTACGATAGTCACTACTTTTACAGATGAGAACCAGAACTCGGATTCCGCAAATAATTTCACCGTTAGAGCGTTGAACAGAAAGATCATCAGTGCAAAAATCGCGCTCCATATCCATACGTTCACCGATGGGAACCAGCGCTGCATCAGCAATCCGGCGGCTGTGAATTCAGAGCCAAGCGCAACAGTCCAGGTTAACCAGTATAACCAAGCCACCGTGTAGCCTGTTGCTGGTCCGATATATTTGGCTGCATAACTATGAAATGCTCCCGTCTCTGGCATATGTATAGACAGTTCACCAAGACAGAGCATCACCAGATATACAACGATGGCTCCGATCAGATAGGACAGAATGGTTCCCAGTGGTCCCGCCTGCTGAATGGTGTAACCTGAGCTGAGGAATAATCCCGTTCCAATGACTCCTCCGAGAGAGAGCATGACCACATGCCGTGCCTGCATTTTCCGCTGAAAATGCCCTTTGTCGTTGTTGTTCTCCATACCTGCTGCTCCCCTACTTCTTCATCCAGAAAAAACAAAAAAGACCCACTCTGCCTAAAGAGTGCGCCGTTACTGACAAATAAAAACAAACGCTCCTATCTATCAGGCTTTCACCCGCTGGAATTAGCACAGTATCCTTCAGATCTGTTGCTGAGGTTTCTAAGGGCCAGTCCCTCCACCTCTCTGGATAAGAAAATGATTTTTTACTAATATAGCGATCTATCATGAATGTGTCAACACTTAAAAAATTAATGGCTCACCTCGCTATTCGGTGGAAGACCCCGGATTGGTGATGGTGGTCTTTACCTCATACGTGATCGGCACGGTGCTAAAAATTTTATCCCAATCGTCTTTGACTTTTTTCCATGTTTTAGGTTCTTTGATACGCAAGCTATCCCGAAAATCCGCAACATCTACTTTATAGGTATGCTGCAGCTTGTATAACACCTGGCGAATCTGTTGTTCGGCCAGTTCAGCAAAATCTTTTTCCAACTCTCTAAGGTATGCCCCTTTTTCTTCTTCTTCGGGAGCACGCCAATCTTCCATCAACCAGCCTTCGGATTCGGTCTTTACATGGAATGAAATATCATTGCCAACAACCTTGGGAATAATTTTCACTTTTTTCTTCTTGATTTCATATACCACGGTGAATCCTTCCTTGTTATGTGTTTTTAAGACACCTCCTTTTTTTTTGGAATTGAGCCATGACAAACCTTCAAGATCTGTTTGACTAAGTTCTCCGATGAATTTGGTTGTTTTTCCATCAAAGATGCTGCCTCCAGAGAACTTGTCCTCTCCATGGGAGTTCAACACATTTTGAAGCAGAAAGCTGGAACCGGACTGCATTTGAGCATCTAACTTAGACAGTAATACAGGATCCAATATTTTGTTGGACAAATACGAATTGTTCGTAATTCCTGTGAGATAAAATGCCGGAATCCGAGACGGGTCCTGTGAAGTCAACACATCTAATGCACGATGATGACTGATCAGCACCAGGCAGTTCGGTCGAATATCATTATCCCGTAGTACAAAATCAAGCAATTGGTCTAAACCATATTTTTTGGCAATATCCTTGGAGACAACGATAACTTTCAGATGATGTCCGATAAGAGGCTTATCTCTTCTTAGCGCAAACTGACGGAATATTTGCAGCAAGGAATCCCCGGTAAGCTGTTCATTGGAATAGGATGTTTTGCCAGAAGAAGGTGAACCAGATTGTTGACTCGTTTTACTATCGGAAAATCCTGGAGCAATCTGCACAGTAGCGGTCACATAGTTCTTCTTTGGGTATGTTCCTCCCTGAGCAGCGATGTCTTTCTCGAATTCAGTCTCTTTACCGACATCAATTCCAAGACCGACATAGAGACTTAGATCCTCTATTTCCCGACTGCTCCAGCATCCAGACAGCGTCAACAGAATGCACAAGACAGAAGCTACACGTAATAGCATACGGAATGGCATCATGCATGCTTGCCTCCTTTTTTGCGAATCAGACTTAACAACAGTAGGACCAGAGGTAAAATGGCGAATAGAATCACAGATACATTGCCGAGCATATCCCCGAGTGCAAAGGTATCATCCACCGTTTTGGGCATCATGGCTGTCACATAAATGAACGGAAGCAGACCATACATAATGCCCTTGATTTTTTTGGTACGAAACAAATCACGAATGCCCACCGAAGCGCAGTAGTGTGTGATCGCTGTAGTCGAGAAAATTTGCATAATCCAGATGACCAGCAATAAGGATTCGAATCTTTCGAATATTAAACCTTGTATCTCAAAGCTTCTTACCAAATCCAGCGTTGGCCAGGTGCGCGTTTTGATCCCATCAAGGGATAAACTGCCTATGACCATTACAACCGTGATCAAGTAGATAGTGGTGGATATGAATATCCCCCAGCTCATTGCCTTATTACTCTTCTTCGGATTTTTCATATAGGCAGTCATGATTAACATCACCTCATATCCCGTGTATGACAGTAGTGAGGGCTTCAGTCCTTTGAAAACGGGCATAAACCCATCCCCAAGCACAGGTCTTAGATTCCCAATCTCAAATAGCTGATTACTAAGTAGAATTTCGATGACAAATATAATGATCGTAATCGGTAGAATAATCTCGAACACGCGTACAATGACACCAAGCCCACCCGAGATCATATATATACCGATCCACATGAAGACCATCACAATTGCCCAGGTGGGGGTGCGTTCGAGTAGATACATTCCTGTCACATCAGCCATGACTCTTACTTCAAAAGCTGCAATGACCGTGAAATACATAATCATAGCAAATCCCAGTATGTAGGCAATCCAGTTCCCCGTAATTTCACGGGTGAACTGGAACACGGTTTTCCCCGGAAATCTGCGACACAGGGTAACCATAATTATTCCGATACCTGTAATAATCAGCCCAGACAGCATAATGGAAATCCAGACATCTGGTGTTCCTACAGCCTTGCTGATCGTTCGAGGCAACGTCAATATCCCGGCACCAAGCATGTAATTGACAATAATTACAACGGCCTGTGTCGTGGTTAGCTTTCCTTGGGAGCCATTCACTTTAGTTCACCTCCAGACCTTCAGTAGATGGAATTCCACTATTTTTTTCGATCATCATCTATCGGATTAGTCATCTTGGGACGCATTCTCATCATATTTAACGGAGCACGAATAACGAAATCCTTCCATTCATTCATGTGATAAGGAACGGCTGGAGCTACATATGGTACGCCAAAGCTTGAGAGTCGTGCCAGATGTGTACACACAAGCAGGAAGAACATTACAACACCATATAGTCCAAGTATAGCTGCACTAAACATGGCAGCAAATCGCAGAATCCGCAGCGTTAACCCTGCACTATAGACGGGAATCGTAAAGGAAGAAATGGCCGTAACCGCAACGACAATAACCAAGAATTGGCTTATAATTCCCGCCTGCACTGCTGCTTGGCCGATAATCAGACCTCCTACGATACCCATCGCTGGCGCAATTGGTTTAGGCAGCCGTATCCCTGCCTCCCTCAGAATCTCAATCGAAAGTTCCATGATCAGTACTTCAATGATTGAAGGAAAAGGCACTCCTGTCCGCGTTTCAATAATCGTCAATACCAGCTTGGTTGGAATAAGACCCGGATGGAACGATATAAACGAAATATAGAGCGCAGGAGCAAGCAATGCCAGCATCGCGGCCATAAAACGCAGCACTCGCAAAAATGTTCCGGGAATCCAGCGTTCATAATAGTCCTCGGGAGACTGAAGCAACATGCTAAAGGTAACCGGTACAATTAATACAAATGGCGTTCCATCCAACAAAATTGCCACTCGGCCTTCCAGAAGGGCACCCATCACCCGGTCAGGTCTTTCCGTATTCAGTACCTGTTGAAAAGGACTCAGCGTACTGTCTTCGATGAGTTGTTCCACATAACCTGATTCCAGCATCGAATCCATATCCATCTCTTCAATTCGCTTGCATACTTCAACCACGAGATTTGGATCGGCAATATCCTGAATATAGGCTATCGCCAAATCTTTTTTGATCCGTGAACCCACTTCATACTTCTTAATAAACAGGCTCTGATCACTTCCATAACGACGCAAAATGCCTGTATTATCGCTTAATTGCTCTGTAAAACCAATACGTGGTCCGCGAAGCAACCCCTCGGATAAAGGTTCATTTATACCTCGTGTTTTGATATTATGGGCTCCAATTAATAAAGCACCTGGCAAGCCATCAACCAATAGTGCATTTTTCCCGAAAAGCACACCAACTGCGAGCTCTTGAAGAGACTTCGTCTCCTCAACCAAACTGACAGGAAGTAATTGATCTTGCAGATATGCCGACAGTAAGTGTGCATTGTCCGGATGAAGGAAACCTTCCTGCTTAAGTAGAGGAACACCTTCTAACATCAACGGTGTAATCAAGTGATCATCAACTAAGTCCTGATCTACCAGGCCTTCGGTATAAATGACCGCAGCCCGTGTATTCGTTCCTCTAATAATAAATTCCCGAATATGCACGTCTGCATTGAGTCCAAAGCTTTCTTTCACACTCGTCAGATTTATGCTGTACTTCTCGGTTAATTTAATATTGGCATATTGGCCTGTTTCGGTCCCTTCACCCTGCCCTTTGGCTGCTGGCGAGATATCCTTCGAGGATACGGACGATGGCTTCGAACGAGAGAAGCTTCCACGCTTAATGGCAGCATTGATCCAGCGTATGCTCAAGGTAATACCAATTGGAATGATGAAGACCAAGAATGCCTGAATCCATATGGGCCATTCCGGCACGTAGGATACAATTGTTGACCACATGTTCCCACCCCAACATTTCTCTGCATGACATAGCTGCAGGTATTCCCAAGTATTGTGTCCCCGTTTGATCACAATAATTCCCGTTTTTTTGTGTACAGAACAGCAAAAAAAAAAGCGGTTCCTGTATTAGGAACCACTATTCGCTCTATAATTATACGATTCTGGTCACATGCTCCGCTTTGGCATCCAACAAGTGGGCTGAAGCAGCAATTGCTGTAAAATCATTCAATGCAATCTCAATCTGCTTCTGGCTCTGCTCCACATATTCTTCTACTTTTTTGGTACCTCCTGTGATATTACCAATCTCCTTCGTTATTCCAGTCACGCTATCACGAATCTCATTAATCGAACTCTCTACCATTGCGGATAGTTTCTTAACTTCCTTGGCCACGATATCAAATCCTCGTCCGTATTCTCCTGCATGTGCAGCCTCAATGGCAGCATTCAACGCGAGCAGTTGCGTCTGAGACGAAATCTCGCGTATCGTTCGTACCACGCCCTGAATCGATCCGGCCTGTTCCTGCAAATGAGTCAACGTTGCACGGTTAGAAGTCGACACCTCAGAGATAAAGGAAATACTTGACATCAACTCCTGGCTCCGTTCAATGCCTACATCTGCCTGCCCATTCAGTTCATGGGACATCGTTTTCAGCTCGTTCACTACGACCGAAATGTTGTTCTGACGGTTGGTAATGTTGGTGGCGATTTTGGAGACACCCAGTATCTTCTGATTCGTCTCATCGTACACCGGCATATATGTCGCCTCAAGCCATACGGAATTCCCCTTTGCATCCTTGCGTTCAACCTTGTCCTGGAAGCTGACACCATTAAATATGCTATTCCAAAAAGCATCATATTCCGGAGTATTTGCAAATTGACCGAAGCACAGTTGCTGATGCTTCATGCCGTACATCTCATCTACCGTATATCCCATCGTCTGGGCAAAGACTTCATTCACGTAGGTTACCCGGCGATCCAGATCGAATCGAATGATAGCAAGACTTTTCTCCATCGCCTTGATGACCATTGCATCGGTGACAACATCTTTCTTTTCCATATCTAATATAGACACTTGATAACCCCCACAGTTCATTCCATAATAGACAGCCTTTAACTAGCAAAAAACGATCATAACAACATATGTATCCATCAGGTTCTAAATGACTCTACTATTGATACCCGATTTGCAGCATTTTGGATCACCTGTTGTTATTTATTTTTATTGCAACCCTTTTCAGTCAAAATATATAGTTGTTCCTTCGTTTCAATGTTTCTTCAATATCCTGGATAAAAGGCTTCCATCAACATACTTTCGGAACATGTTCATCGTCCAGAAAAGAGACGTTATAACTTATCTTATCCGTAAAATATCTCTGTATCTACTAGTACGTATCGTAACATAAGGCAAAGAGGTATACACTTCTGTATTTGTAACGTATTTGTAACATAATTTCTGTTTTTTAGTAACCGTTTAACCCCTATATACAAGAAAAACAGAACGATTTGTCATGCATCGTCCTGTTTCTTATCCAGTCTCATCTTTTTATTTTTTTCGTGGTGTCCAGCGCTTCGTTTCACTATGATTCGGATACTGAATGCCCGCAGGATAGGAGATCAGCTCGATCAGCATCCCCCAAGGTGCCCTTCCATACACAAACTGATTTCCTTCTCCGCCTTCAATATGACCGTTTAACGCCCCAGGCTCTGTTAGCAACACCCCGCCCGCTTCTTCGAAGTGTCGTGCAGCTTCTTGCATATCGTCCACATACAACGACATATGCTGCAATCCGTAATCCGATGCCCTAACTGGTTCTGATTGCGCTGTATTTACGTACTGAAATAACTCTATACTGGCGCTCTCCCCGAGCGATAACATCCGAATATGAATAACCTTTGCTCCTGAACGCAGTCCTAATTTACGCTCTGCCTCAGGTCCTTCCTGTGGGGGATCATCCGGCGTTATATGGTCATAGGCAAGCTCAGCTCCAAACGCCTGTTGTAGAAATAGTGTCGCCTGCTCCATATTCGGTACAGTTATTCCAATGTGGTCGAGTCCTCTCGTAATCATATTATCCCTTCTTTCCTTTTATCCATTGAACTTGCTTGTACACAGCGACATCCGTACCTATATGATTTACACGAAAAGAGGTCCGCTATAACCATCGGTTGCTCGAACGACCTGTGTATAGAAACCGAAAAAAGAAGAGCGCATGATATCCATGGCTCTTCTTTTTTTGATGTTTCTAAGTTAGTTACAGGCTTACATACCAAGTGCAAAACCGGGGACTGAACTCATTTTAAAAATCGTGCACAGTGACACACAGCTGAATCGCAATGCCAAATGGGTCCCTTACAATACCGTATCCTGGGCTGAATTCATTTTGTTCATACGGTACCAGTATCTTCACGCCCTCATGTTGCATCAAAGAATGATACAGTTGATCGATTGTATTTTTATCCTTGGATTGAATACATAGTGACGTGCTGTTCCCCAGCTGCCATGCTCTCTCCGTGTCCATTGCTTCTTCCGCAATCATGACCTTGTTAACCCCGATCTCCAGCACCGAATGTGTAATATACTCATCTTGACCGGCAGGGTACTCAAAACCCGGGTTCATTTCCTTCATCTCTTTATAACTTTTCTTGAATATCACCTTGGCGCCCAGAAACTCCTCATAAAAAGCAATGGCTGCCGCCGCATCCCCGTTCATCGACAAAAATGGTATCACTTCAAAATTCATTATATTGCCTCCTTGTTCCTATTGGATTACACTTATCACTATAACAACGAAAGGTGCCAATCCATGGCACCATTAAGAGGGTTTGATATGAAAAAATCAGAACGTATGAACCAGATGCTGCGCTTTATTAATCAAAAACAACAGTTCACCCTGCAAGATCTTATGCAGGAGTTCCAGATCTCCAAACGAACCGCGTTAAGAGATATCGCTTCATTGGAAGAGTTAGGTGCGCCCATCTATGTCGAATATGGACGCTACGGCGGATATCGACTGCTGCAACAGATGCAGCTGCCTCCCATTTCGTTTAATACGGGGGAGCTTCATGCCCTTTATTTTGCGTTGCAGGCTCTCCGCAGCTTCTCCAGCTTACCCTTTCAAGTCTCTTTCCGGACCATTCATGAGAAATTTATGAGGGCGTTATCCGACAAGCAACGACAGGATATTGAGAACATCCAACACCGGGTTTACTTCCAACATACCGAGCAGATCCGCGACAGTGCACATTTGGAGTTTCTGTTGATGGCTGCTGTTCAGAATATAGTGATCCAGATTACGTACGCTAATCAGCGTAGATCCTCTGATCAAAGGCCATCTTCTGCACACACCCATATCCGTACCATTCAACCCATCGCACTCTATGCCAGGAAAGGCTATTGGTATTGCCAGGCCTATGATCTGCATAAACAAGCGTATCGTGTATTTCGCTGCGACCGTATCATTTCAGCCGAAACAACGGAGATTGAACCTTTGGCTCATGTAAAGGAACTATATTCACAGGATGCCCAATCTCTAAGGAAACCATCGGAACAAGCAATTCCATTCAAATGCCTGATTGATGAAGCCGGGATGGAGCTATTCCAGCAAGAACATTTCCCATCAATGCAGATCATCGAGCAGATGGGACACATGTATCTTGTCGGTTCGTATGAACCTCACGAGCTTGATTTTATAGTGAGATATCTTGCAGGCTATGGTAACTCGATTAAGATTATGGAGCCCGTCATCTTACAGAAAGCATTAAGGCAGTACTATCTGGACTTGTTGGATCATGTATAAAGATCATATTTCTTTATTCATTTTACTTCACATGCCTTTTAGCTCTGCTCCTGGCTAACTTTTAACATTTTTTTATTACCAATAGCGACTTGAACGATAATCTGCAACACGATGATGATAGCCAAACCATAAAATGCTTGCACGAAGCTGCCTGTTAGATCGCGGAGCCAACCAATCGCCAGCGGTCCAAGTGCTCCAAGAATGTAGCCACCAGATTGAGTCATAGCCGACCAGCTACTCGCTTCCTGAGCATTGTTTGTCTCATCAATCGGCAACATGAGTGCAATTGGGAACAGTCCACCTGCACCAATACCGAGCGGAATCGCCGCGAGCCACGGACTGACAGAGAGATTCAGCATCAGGACACCTATTAACTCCAACATCGCACATCCAACAAGCCAGAAGACACGTCTTTGGTACCGATGTACAAGCATGGGAATGAATAACGTTGAGGGCAATGATATCAATGTAAATAACGTTTGGATGTTGCCAGCAGTCTCTTGGCTATATCCATGGCTCTGAATGGCTGGCGCAAGCCAGGCGGTTAATGAATAGAAGATCGCGGCCATCAGTCCAAAGAACAGTGTCAGCACCCATGCACGCCTGTTCTTCACCGGAAGTGATGCGTGGACTACAGCCGAAGTTTGTCCGGATTGCCGCTCTGTACGCGCAGACCAAGCTAATTTTAACCAGATCGGCAATGCAATGGCAGCGAGTAATGCCCACGTAGCCAAAGAACCTCTCCAAGATCCCCCCAACGTCTGCTGAAGCGGAACCGATAATCCCACACTAATGCTGGCCCCCATCACCATTGCTGTAGAGTAGATGCCGACCATGGCTGCCACTCGGTTAGGGAAATACTGCTTAATGAAGCTGGACAACAGCGGCCCTGCCAATGCAATCCCTACACCTGACAGAAAAGAAGTGAACATCATCAACGGAGTTGCGCCTACGAACAATCGTAATCCCGTACCTATCCCAATAAGGATTAAAGCCAGCACAATGGCTCCTTCGTTCCCCCACCTTCTACTTAGTCTTACAGAGAATGGAGCGAATATGCCCATACATAATACCGGTAGTGTAGTTAACAGACTGGCGGTCATGCCGCTCAAACCCAGATCATTCTGTATGGTACTCATCAGAGGAGAAATGGAAGTAATCGGTGGTCTTAAGTTCAGTGAAGCCAGAATAAGCGCCAATACAATATAAAAAAGTTTCATTATGGATCACCTCATGGGAGTAGTATTCTTGCCTTCACCAAAGATCCTATTTGTTAATGTCAGGATCTTTGAGTGTTGCACGATTAAGTATAGATTCATTATAATGATTGAACAATACTATTGTTTCTATTAAAATGATTACTAAAACCAATGATCAGAGGTGAATTCATGGAGATTCGTCAAATGGAAAACTTTATTACAGTGTGTGAGGAGCTTCATTTTACACGGGCAGCTGAGAAACTTGGCATATCTCAACCTACGTTGAGTCAACAGATACGTGGGTTGGAGGATGAACTTGGTGTTCCTTTGTTTGACCGTGTCGGCAAAAAAATAGTGATGACCCAGGCAGGTACTCTGTTTCTGGAGCACTGTGTACAGATGATCCGGCATTTACAGAATACCCAGGATGCGCTGGCTGAATTTCGGAATGATCAGCGGGGACGATTGGTTATTGGTGTTCTTCCGTCGGATTTGGATTACCGTATCACTCCATTGCTCGTTGATTTTCATGCCCGATTCCCCAAGGTACAATTGAAGGTTATCTCTTCGATCTATGTCGTAAATCAAGTGTTGGAAAATGAAGTCGACATCGGCATCGAGATCACGTCTGCCCCGGATAGGCGGCTTGTACGCATTCCTTTGTGCAGTGAAGAATATGTACTCGTCGTTTCCGAGAATCATGATTGGGCTGAACGAAGCACAATTGAAATTCAGGAGTTACGTGATATCCAAACGGTGATGTTCCCCGAAGGATTCACAGGCAGAGAATTGGTCGATGGCTATTGCCGTAAATATGGATTTACCCTAAATACCATCATGGAGACCAGTTCGGCAACCTCCATCATTAGCCTGGTCAAAGCCAACGTCGGAGGAACACTGCTGCCTTATCCTCTGATCAAAGCCATGAATGAGCCCACGCTACGTTGCATCCGAATTACAGACGATCCGCCATACCGGCACTTTGAGATCATCCATCGGTCCGACCGTTACCTGACGCAATCGGCCAAGGCATTTATTGAGAAGACAATCGAGTATTTCAATCAAAGGTGAGATTAAAAGGAGGATATTCAAATGAAAATAAGAGAAGTTGGTTTGTTGACACATCAGATTGAGGCCATAAAGGAGTTTTACGGTACACTACTGGAATTGGAGCTTGTGGAGGATGGTACAACATTCGTTTCATTTCGTGCGGGGAACTCGGTCCTATCTTTCAAGAAGACGCCAGAGCAAGAGAACCCATACTATCATGTAGCGTTTACGATTCCAACGAATAAACTTGCTGATGCAAAAAGGTGGGCTCAAGACCGTAACATTCCATTGCTCTCGAAAGATGGACAGGATGAATTTTATTTCCCCTACTGGGATGCAACAGCCTTCTATTTTTATGATCCAAGCGGCAACTTGATGGAATTTATCGCTCACCATTCACTCGATAATGCAGTTGATGAAGCTTTTGAAGCGAAGCATCTATTATGTATTAGTGAAATCGGTCTGCCTGTCGATGATGTTCCTGAGACAATGAACACATTGAATGAGCATTATCAACTTGAACCATTTGCCGGAGACGGAAAACAATTCTCCCCCACGGGTGATGCAGAAGGCATGTTTATTGTCATTGATAAACAGATGCCCTGGTTCCCAGACGGACGCATGCCTGGTGTATTTGCTACAGAGGTGAAGGTGGAAACTGGGCAGCCCGGTAGTCTGCGTATACAGGACGATATGTACTCGATTGTATCTAATTAAAGGAGAACAACTAAAAAAGCCGAATGAACTCAGGAATATGATCCTGACTTCACTCGGCTTCTATGACTTGACTTTAAACTCGTCTGCAACGATTGGAAATTACTTCTAAGAATTAGAAAATAATATCAATAGCCTCTAGCTCATCTTGCTCCTGTTCAGTTTGGCCGTTCAGGGAAATATCCTTTAACAGCACCGAAGGCTGTTCGCCAATTTGGTTGAAGATTACGAGCAGGTCCTGAGCGAAATTGTCGATCAGATTGCGCGTAAACAACTTGGTTGCATATTCAAACTGCCCGTTCATTCCCTCATCCAGCAACGAGATGACCAAGGTAAGGTCAAATTGTGAAACCGCATGCGTTTCCGGATAAGATTCGATCTGCATATCCCCGAAGCTTTGAACGTTATCTTCCTTCGTTTCCAGCGCAAACATGACATCGAATACAGGATTGCGGCTTTGATCGCGCGGCACCTGCAGCTTTTTCACAAGTTCTTCAATCGGATAATCCTGGTGGTCGTAGGCCCCCAGCATCGTTTCTTTGACTTCGTTCAAGTAAGCAAGGAACGTCTTCTCCCCGGATGGATAATGACGAATCGCCAACGTGTTGACAAACATTCCGATGAGCGGCTCCAGGTCGGCATGTGTGCGGCCTGAAACCGGTGTGCCTACAATGAAGTCTTCTTGTCCCGAGTACTTGCTGAGCAGGATTGAATAGGCCGCCGATAACACCATATATAGGGTAGCACCGTTCTCATCGGCAATGCGCTGCAAGTTGTCAGTCATCTGCTTGTCGATACTGAAAGGCAGCACATCTCCCTCAAAGCTGCGAGTGGCAGGTCTGACAAAGTCCGTAGGCAACTCAAGCGTTGGCAGTTCACCTTCCAACATGTCCAGCCAGTAGGCTTCCTGGCGTTTCAGCCGTTCTTTTACAGGTTCGGACTGCTGCCAAGTGGCAAATTCCTTATATTGAATCCGAAGCGGTTCCAACGTCTCACCGTTATACAGGCGCAGCAGCTCTTCGATGAAGATACCCATGGACATGCCATCCGTGACGATATGATGAATGTCCAGCATAAGCAGATGACGTTCCGCTTCCCATTCAACTAGGCCCACACGCAGCAGCGGCGGCCGCTCCAAATCAAAGACACGTACAAAGGCATCTGCAATGCTTTTTGTTTCACTTTCCGTCGCTTTTGTATACTCGACGGCAAACTCCAAGTCCGAATAAACCCGTTGTACCGGTTCACCGTCGACCATTTCGAAGCCAGTTCGCAAAACTTCGTGACGAGCGATTAATCCTTTCAGCGCCGCCTCGAATTGATTCCGCTCCAAGCGCCCGACGAGAACCGTCATGCCGGACATGTTGTAACTAAGCTCGGCGCCTTCCATCTGCTGCTGGATGTACAGCCGCTTTTGCACAGAGGAAAGCGGATAATACTCCCTTTTATCCAGAACCGGAATGGAAAGGAATTCCTGCTGTTCCAATCGGCTAATCACTTCAGCCATCGCTTCAATAGTCGAGTACCGGAATACATCGCGCAGTGGCAGGTCCACGTGCAGCTCCTTGTGCACCTTGCTGACCAGCGTCGTCGCCCGCAGCGAGTGACCGCCAAGGTCGAAGAAGTTGTCCGTCACACCAATCGTAACTGACCCAAGCACGTCCTGCCAGATGGAGACCAGTTTCGTCTCCAGATCGGTGCGCGGCGCCAGGTATTCGCGCCCTGCACTTGCTCCCTCTTCCGGCGCCGGCAGCGCTTTCCGGTCGATTTTCCCGTTTGGTGTCAGTGGTAAATGCTCCAGCTCCACGAAGTACGATGGGATCATGTAACCCGGTAGCTCGCTGGAGATCGCTCGTTTCAGGTCGGCCGCCGTCAGATCGATATCCGTTGTGTAATATGCGCACAGCGCCTTTTGCCCGTTCGCATCACTTCGAACCAGCACCACCGCTTCGCGTATACCTACCACCCGCAGCAGCTGCGACTCAATCTCACCCGTTTCGATTCGGTAACCCCGGATTTTCGCCTGATTGTCGATCCGGCCGATGAAGTCCACGTTGCCATCCTCCATCCACCGCGCCAAATCTCCCGTGCGATATAACCGCTCACCCGCGGTGAAAGGGCTGTCTACAAACTTCTCTTCCGTCAGCTCTGGACGGTTCAAGTACCCCCGTGCTACGCCAACGCCGCCGATGACCAGCTCTCCCAGCACACCGACGGGTACGGGATTCAGATGTGCATCCACGATGTAAAACTTCGCATTCAACCACGCTTTGCCAATCGGCACATGGCCTGTCTGCGGCAGTTTCGCCAACTCCTCGTCATAGAAACTGGAGTCAATTGCCGCTTCCGTCACGCCGTAGGCGTTAATGATGCGGAACGATGGGCCAAACCGGTCCTGCATGGTCCGGTAATCCGCCACACTGCAACTGTCCGAGCTTGTGATCAATAGCTTCATACCGCTTAACTCTAGCCCCTGCTCATGCACGTATTCCATAAACGGCACGATCAGTGCTGGTGTTGATTCAAAAATCGTCACTTGCTCCCGCTCTATCCAGTAGTGCAGACGAGACGGATCAATCCGATCGTCCTTCGGTACAATGACCATGGTACCGCCGTTGTACAACGTCCGCGCAATGTCACCCACGAAAACATCAAACGAGAAGCTTGCGAGCTGCAGCAGTCGCACCGGGAACTGATCCAACCCGTATTCCCGTCGGTAGCCCGCTGCCGTGTTCACCAGGCTGCGATGCTCGATCATCACGCCTTTTGGCTTGCCCGTCGTTCCCGACGTGTAGATGACGTACGCCAGATCCTCCGGACGGGCTTCATGGAAGCTGTCCATACCGACAACATAAACATCATCCACAACATCCAGATGGTTCCGATCCGCACCGTTCACAGCCCCCGTTAGCTTGCCGTTGACTGGATCGGGAGCACTGTTGGAGCCTTGGTCAAAGTCCATTGGCACATTGCTTCGTTCCTCGCTGTATGACGTTTCGTCGTCGAGATACAGCACCGTCGCCAGTGCCAGTTCCTCTTCACCGAGCCAGGCTTCGGCACGCTCTCGCAGCAGCGTTTGCGTCAGCAGCACCTTCGCTCCGCTGTCTTCCAGCATGAACCGCACACGGTCCACCGGATAATCCGGGTCAAGCGGCACATACGCCCCGCCTGCTTTCCAGACGGCCATCACGGCCACCAACAGGTCCACCGAACGCTCAGCGAGAATGCCAACAATCTCCTCCCGACCGATGCCGCTTGCGCGCAGCGTGGCCGACAGACGGTTCGCCCGCTCGTTCAGCTCCACATACGTCAGTCGATCGTTTTCGTAAACGACAGCTTCAGCTTCCGGCGTGTGTTCCACCTGTTCCTCGAACAGTCGATGGAACGCTGCCATAGGAGCCTCTTCCGGTTGCGCAGGGTTAAACGCGCCGACAATTTCTTCTTTTTCCGCTAGTGTCAAAATATCCAACTCGGAAATCGTCGCTGAAGGGTTGCGGAGAATGGATTCAAGCAACTGCAAGTAGTGGGCAGCCAACTTCTCCACCGTTTCGGTTTTATATAGAGCCGTGGCGTATTCAAACAAATATTCCAAGCCGTCCTCAATCTCCGTAACGTCCAAGCTGAGATCAAATTTGGAAACAATTTCTTCGCTGGCATACGTCGATAGATTCAGTCCCGGAAGCTGAATTTCCACATTTTCTGTATTCTGCAAAGCAAACATCGTATCGAACAGTGGATGACGGCGTAGATCACGAGCCACGTTTACCTTATCCACCAGTTCCTCAAACGGATAATTCTGATGTTCAAAAGCACCCAGCGTTGTCTCCTTGATCTCCTTCAAGTAGTCAAGGAACGTTTTACCGGCAGCCGGGTAACTGCGGATGGCCAATGTATTAACGAACATCCCGATCAGCGGTTGAACGTCGCTATGATTTCTGCCCGCAATCGGAGTACCAACCACCATGTCTTCCTGACCTGAATATTTATGCAGAAGCACGTTATATGCCGCAAGCAGAACCATGTAAAGCGTTGCGCCGTTTTCAGCTGCAAGCCGTTTCAGACCTTCGCTTTTCTCAATATTCATAAACAATTGCAGCGTGCGGCCCTCATAGCTCTGCATAGCCGGGCGCGGATAGTCCGTCGGCATTTCCAGAACTGGCAGTTCTCCGCGGAACATGTCAATCCAGTAGGCTTCCTGCTTGGCAAGCTGCGTTTTCTGCTCGTCCGATTGCTGCCATACTGCATAATCTTTGTACTGAATGCGGAGTGGCTTGAGCGGCTCCCCGCTGTACAAGTGCACGAACTCTTCGATCAGTACGTCCATTGAAACGCCGTCCGATACGATATGATGTGTATCGAACATCAGGATGTGCCGGTCCGGCGCGAGTTCGGCAATGCCCACCCGCAGAAGTGGCGGCTTCGCTAGATCAAACGCACGAACGAATTGGCGCACCGTTTCTTCCGCCTGCTCCCCGCTGATCTGCACATATTCCACTTGGAAGGTGACTTCTTCGTAAATCCGCTGAACCGCTTCGCCCTCAACCATCTCAAAGCCGGTACGCAGCGTTTCATGACGAGCTACAAGCCCGCGGAATGCTTCTTCAAACCGCTGCCGGTTGAGCTGCCCTTCGAGCAGCATAGCTCCTGGTATGTTGTAGCTCAGCTCGCCTCCTTCCAGCTGGTTCAAGATATAGAGACGTTTCTGCGCAGAAGAGAGCGGATAGTACTCGCTAGGTTCCGCAGCCGGAATAGCCATAAACGAGCCGATCTCCAAATGCTCCATAGCCACAGCCATTTCCTCAACTGTCGAGTAGCGGAATACGTCGCGAAGCGGGAATTGGGCGCCCAGCTCCTTATGCATTTTGCTGACAAGTGTTGTCGCCCGCAGGGAGTGTCCTCCGAGGTCGAAGAAGTTGTCCGTTACGCCTACCGCCTTATCCCGAACAAGTACCTCCTGCCAAATGGCGGCCAGCTTCGCCTCCATTTCGGTGCGCGGCGCCACGTATTCGCGGCCTCCGCCTGCTCCCCCTTCCGGCGCTGGCAGCGCCTTCCGGTCAATTTTCCCATTCGGCGTTAGAGGCAATTGCTCCAGTTCGACGAAATACGACGGAATCATGTATCCCGGTAGCTCGCTGGAGATCGCCCGTTTCAAATCTGCCGCCGTCAATCCTTCTTCCACTGTATAATAAGCGCACAACGCTTTCTGCCCTTCTTGATCTTCCCTGACAACAACGACCGCTTCCTTCACGCCACCAGCACTCAGCAGCTTTGCTTCGACTTCGCCCGTCTCGATCCGGTACCCCCGGATTTTCGCCTGGTTATCGATCCGGCCGATGAAGTCCACGTTGCCGTCCTCCATCCACCGCGCCAAATCTCCCGTGCGATACAACCGCTCACCAGCGGTGAAAGGACTGTCTACAAACTTCTCTTCCGTCAGTTCTGGACGGTTCAAGTACCCGCGCGCCACACTGACTCCGCCGATAACCAATTCGCCCAACACACCGACCGGCACCGGGTTCAGGTACGCATCCACGATGTAGAACTTCGCATTCAACCACGCTTTTCCAATCGGCACATGGCCTGTCTGCGGCAGCTTCGCCAACTCCTCGTCATAGAAACTGGAGTCAATTGCCGCTTCCGTCACGCCGTAGGCGTTGATGATGCGGAACAACGAGCCAAACCGCTCCTGCAAGGTCCGGTAATCCGCCACACTGCAGCTGTCCGAGCTTGTGATCAACAGCTCCATACCGCTTAATTCCAACCCCTGCTCATGCATATGCTCCATGAACGGTACGATCAGTGCTGGTGTTGATTCAAAGATCGTCACTTGTTCCCGCTCTATCCAGTGGTGCAGGCGAGACGGATCAATCCGATCGTCCTTCGGTACAATGACCATGGTGCCTCCGTTATACAACGTGCGTGCGATATCACCCACGAACACGTCAAACGAGAAGCTGGCGAGTTGCAGTAGCCGGACTGGGAACTGATCCAACCGGTATTCCCGCCGGTAGCCCGCTGCCGTGTTCACCAAGCTGCGGTGCTCGATCATCACGCCTTTTGGCTTGCCCGTCGTTCCCGACGTGTAGATGACGTACGCCAGATCCTCCGGACGGGCTTCATGGAAGCTGCCCATACCGACAACATCAACATCATTTGGGTGACTCTCATTACGGTCGTTCACAGCACCCGTCAGCTCGCCGGAGACCAGACCTGAAACCATGCTGGAGCCGTGGCCGAAGACCATTGGTGCATTCGCTCGATCTTCGCTGTATGACGTTTCGTCATCGAGATACAGCACCGTCTCCAGTGCTAGTTCCTCTTCGCCGAGCCAGGATTCGGCACGCTCTCGCAGCAGCGTTTGTGTCAGCAGTACCTTCGCTCCGCTGTCTTCCAGCATGAACCGCACGCGGTCCGCCGGATAATCCGGGTCAAGCGGTACATACGCCCCTCCCGCTTTCCAGACGGCCATCACGGCCACCAGCAAATCGACCGAACGCTCGGCGAGAATGCCAACGATGGTCTCCCGGCCTATTCCGCTTGCACATAGCGTGGTCGACAGGCGGTTCGCCCGCTCGTTCAGCTCCGCATACGTCAGCCGATCGTTCTCGTATACGATGGCCTCCGCTTCCGGCGTGCGTTCCGCCTGTTGCTCGAACAGTCGATGGAACGCGGCCACAGGAGCCACTTCCGGCTGCACCGGATTAAACACGCCGACAATTTCTTCTTTTTCCGCCGCCGTCAAAAGCTCTAACTCATGTACACGAACATTCGGATTAGCCGCAACCTGCTCCAATGCACGGGCAAAATGACCGTGGATCTGCCTGATGTCTTGCTCTCTGAATGTCAGTGCATTGTACGTAAACCGCAGCAAAATATGCTCTTCCGGAATGACGGTAATGTCCAGATCGTAGTTCGTTTGTTCCGGCGATTGGATATTAGCGATTTTCAGCGCTTCTTGTCCTCCGCCGACAACCTGCTCAATCTGTTCTTCCATCGGATAATTTTCAAAGACCATAATATGGCTAATCAAATCACGCTTTTGCTCGCTCAGCGACTGAATTTCGAACAGTGGGAATGTTTCGTAAGCTCCCGATGTCAGCGCTTGATCCTGGGTTTTTCTCAAAATATCGGCTACCGTCTCCTCGGCTTTGCCTTGAATACGGACGGGGATCGTATTAATAAACAGACCGATCATGCTTTCGATACCCGGAATCTCCGCTGGACGCCCGGATACGACGGAGCCAAATACAACATCTTCGCTGTTGTTGTATACCTGCAGAACCAGTCCCCATACGGTCTGCATGAATGTATTAAGCGTCACCTGATGCTGGCGCGCCACCCGCTCGATTTGCCCAGTCAGTTCCTTGCTGAGTTCCACATCGATTTCAGCCATTTCAAAAGTATGCTGTTTCAGCTGCGTTCTCTCCTGCGGCAGCTTGGTCTGCTGATCGTAACCCGCCAAATACTCCGACCAGTAACCCGAGGCTTTCGCTACATCTTGAGCTTCCAGCCATTCGATATATCGGGAGTACGAGGTAACCGGAGGAAGCTCCAGCGTCCGCTGCTCCTGGAACGCGAAGTAGGTGTCGAACACTTCCTTGATCATTAAGGACATGCACCAGCCGTCCAACAAAATGTGATGGTGACTCCAGATCACTTGGTAGGACTCGTCGCCCGTACGCAAAACTGTAACGCGCATCAGAGAGCCTTGAGCCAAATCGAACTTGTTCGCTTTATCCGCGCTGACAAAATCGGCTATCGTCTTCTCCGGGTCTTCATCGCTTACCAAGCGAATATCTTCAAAGTACACTTCACACTTCCGCTCGAGGAATACCACTTGAATCGGCTCGTCTCTCCAGCCGGTAATAAAATTGGTCCGCAGCGCCTCATTTCGCTGTACCAGCGTATCCAATCCGCGGGTGAAGGCTTCCACATTTAGGCTTCCATACAGATCGAAGGTCACCTGTTCGAAGTAGGCTTCCGAATCGGCATCCAGCAAGCTGTGGAACAACATCCCTTTTTGCAGCGGAGTCAGGGTGTATACATTCTCCAGTTCGCCGAGTGCCGCCGTATGTTCGGACAGCCGCTCCAGTTCCTCCACCGTCACATCTGGAAGCAATACGTCACTAGGCGTAAGTTCCGGCCGCTCTTTCGATACGCAATGGCTGATGACTTCACGCAAGCTCGATTGAAGCAGGGTGCCCAAGCGCTCAACCGTCTCCCGTTGATACTGGGTTTCCCCATAACGGATCGTAAGTTCCAACACGCCTTCCGACACCATACCGTTGATATCGAGGACATAATCCATCACAGCATTCGGGCTTGAATCGGACCCCGGGCTGAACGGAGACGGCTGCGAGCCACTACTTTCGTAATCCTGGTCGAATTGACCCAAATAGTTAAAGCTGATCTCCGGCTCCAAAGCAAAGCGCTCGCCGTCATGCGGCGCCGACAAATAACGCAGGATGCCGTAGCCAATTCCTTTGTTCGGAATGCGGCGCAAGTTTTCTTTCACCTGTTTCACCTGATGACCGAGCGCCTGGACGTGACCCGGCTCCAGAACGACAGGGAATTGGCTTGTAAACCAGCCTACCGTGCGTGTAATGTCCACATCTGGCAAAAGTTCTTCCCGACCGTGGCCTTCAAGATTCACCAGCACGCGTTCCCGACCGCTCCAAGCTTGTACAGCGAGGCCAAGCGCGGCAAGCAGCAAATCGTTCATTTCCGTATGGTAAGCACGGTGTGCCTGCTTCAGCAGCTGTTCGGTTTCCTCCGCCGTCCAGCGGACGGTCACGAGCCTGCTGTCCTTCAGTTTGGATGTGCCTTGTTCAAAATCTTTCGGAAGCGGCTCATAGGTCAATTGCTCGATATGCTGCCAATACGCTCTCTCGCTTTCCATCGCCGGACCGTTTGCATAATCAGCGAGCTGTTTCGCCCACGTTTGGAATGAATCCGTTTTGAGCGGCAGACGGATCAGCTGCCCTTGCAGCGCCTGCTCATAGCCGGCAGCAAAATCCTCGAGCAGAATCCGCCAGGATACGCCGTCTACGACCAAGTGGTGTATCGCGATCAGCAGATGATCTCCATCTGCACAGCGGAACAAGCCGAGCTTCAGCAAAGGCCCTGTCTGCAGGTTAATGCTGCGCTGAAGCTCGTTCGCCTTGGCTTCGATCTCCTGCGCGCAGTCCTTCATTTTGCGTAAATCGATCACTTCCAGGCTGTAGAGCTCGCCGTCACTTTCCTCGATGGCCCGGTTCCATGCCGCATACCCGCTCTCGGTCCGGCTGAAGACGAGGCGCAGCGCATCGTGATGCTCGGCCAGCTTCCGCACGGCCTGACGAAGCGCCGCTTCGTCATAGCCTTCCTCCCGGTACAGCATCACCGCCTGGTTAAAGTGGTGCAGCTCGGCGAACGACTGCTCGAAGAACCAGCGCTGAATCGGCGTCAGCCCCGACTCTCCCGTAGCTGCCGCCTGATCGGCGCGTCTTAAGACCGACTGGAGATACGGGCTTAATTCCGCTACGGTCGGATATTTGAACAAATGCTTAATTTCCAGCTTGTACCCGGCCTGGTGTAGCCTGGACGACACCTGGATCGATTTAATTGAATCCCCGCCGAGCTCGAAGAAATTGTCCATCACGCCGATCGGACGACCCGTTAGTAGCACCTTTTGCCACACCGCAACCAACGTATGCTCCGCCGCCGTCCGGGGCGCCACGTATTCCGTTCCAACGAGCATACTGCTTTCCGGTGCGGGCAGCGCCTTGCGGTCGAGCTTCCCGCTGTGTGTGAGTGGCATCCGCTCCAGCTGCACGAAGTAGGACGGAATCATGTACGCAGGCAGATCCTCCGCCAGCGCGCTTCGCAGCTCGCTCCCCGCAAGCGGCTTGTCCGCCACGAAATACGCGCAGAGCTGCTTCTGACCGGCTTCGTCCTCTCTGGCGATGACAACCCCCTCTTGTACGGACGCCGCTTTCAGGACCTGCGCCTCCACCTCGCCGAGTTCGATCCGGTACCCGCGGATTTTCACCTGATGGTCGATCCGGCCCATATACTCGATGTTGCCGTCCGGCAGCCATCTGGCCAGATCGCCCGTCCGGTACATCCGCCCGCCCGGCGCAAACGGACACTCTACGAATTTCTCCGCGGTCAGCTCGGGACGGTTCAAGTAGCCTCTAGCCAGACCTTCGCCCGCGATGCACAGCTCGCCCGGCACGCCGACAGGCTGCAGCGCTGTCGTCCCTTCCTTGACAATATGCAGCCTGATGTTCGAGATCGGCTTGCCGATCGGCACCGATACATACGCCTCTTCCGGTCCGCAATCGTAGTACGAGACATCAACCGTCGCTTCCGTAGGCCCATAAAGGTTGATCAGCTGCGCTTGATTCACGGATGACGAAATCCACTGCCAGAACCGGCTCACATGCGATGTCGCCAGCGCTTCCCCGCTTGCAAACACCCGTTTCAGCGAAGACAGCTTGTTACCCAGATCTTCGCTTGGCTGACGCTCGACATATTCGAGGAAGGCGTGCAGCATCGACGGCACAAAGTGCATCGTGGTGACGGATTGCCGTTCGATCGTGTCCAGAATCGTCTCGGGATTCTTCTCTCCGCCCGGCGGCAGCAAGCAAACTTTGGCCCCCGTCCAAGCCCACCAAAACAGCTCCCACACGGAAACGTCGAAGGTGATCGCCGTCTTTTGCAGAATCGTATCCCTGGAGTCGATCGGGTATGCATTCTGCATCCACAGCAGCCGGTTGATCACCGGACGGTGCTCCACCATGACGCCTTTGGGCTTGCCTGTCGAGCCCGATGTGTAAATGACGTAGGCCAGATGCTCCGGTCCGCTGGCCAGCTCCAGATTCGAGCCGTCTTCGTCATACGCGGATGGATCGTTCAGATCGACGAGCGATAGACCACCAAGTGGCTCGGTCCCAGCAAATGACGCGCTTTCCCGCAAATGGCTCTGAATCAGCAGCAACCTAGCGCACGAATCTTCGAGCATGTAGCGGATACGCTCCTGCGGGAATTGCGGGTCGATCGGCACGTAGGCGCCCCCGGCCTTCAAGATCGCATAGATGCCGACAATCATCTCCAGCGAGCGCTCGGCCATGATCGCGATCGGCTGATCAGCCTGCGCGCCAGAGGCACGCAAGGATCGCGCCAGCCGGTTCGCCCGCTCGTTCAACTCCCGGTAAGTCAGGCGGCTGTCCTCATAGACAACGGCCACCTGCTCCGGCGTTCGCTCTGCTTGCTCCTCGAACAGCTCGTGGATCGTTCTCTCTCTCCACGACTCATCCGCTTCCAAGCCTGGACCCTCTGAGGCGGATTGCTTCGCCAGAGCCGAAGACGACACGGCAAACCCGACCAGCAAATCATGCTTTTCGCTGTCCTTCAAGATATTCAAATCCGAGATCATCGCACCCGGCTGAGCCAGGATCGATGCCAAAAGCTGCTCGTAATGACCCGCCAGCCGTACCATCGTTTCCTGTCTAAACAACGAGGTAGCGTACTCGATCTTGCAAACCAACTCGTTACCCTCTTCCACGATATCCAGGCTAAGATCAAACTTTGCTCTCTTTTCCTCGATGTCAAACAGCGACCATTGCAAGCCTTCCAGGGCTAAATCCAGGCTTTCGTGCTTTTGCAAAGAAAACATGGTGTCAAACAGCGGATTCCGGCTTAAATTCCGGCTCACCTGAAGAGCTTCCACCAGCTCCTCGAACGGATAGTCCTGGTGCTCGTAGGCTCCAAGCGTCGTTTCCTTCACATCCTGCAAGTAATCCAGGAACGTCTGCTCTGCCGTCGGACCCAAGCGAAGGGCCAGCGTATTGACAAACATGCCGATAATCGGTTGCAGGTCGGCGTGAGAACGAGCGGCAATCGGAGTGCCGACTACGATATCTTCTTGTCCCGCGTATTTATGAAGCAATACGGAGTAGCAAGCCAGCAGAAGCATGTACAGCGTCGCCCCCGAATCTCCGGCAAGCCGTTTTAGAGCTTCGCTTTTCTCCGCATCCAGCGCAAACGTGAGCGTTTGACCGTCAAACTGCCGGACGGCTGGACGGGAGTAGTCAAGAGGCAGCTCAAGAACCGGAAGCTCGGAGCTGAATACCCCGCGCCAGTATTCCTCCTGCCGTTTGATACGCTGACATTGCTCGTCGGATTGCTGCCAAACGGCGTAATCCTTGTATTGAATCCGCAGCTCTGGCAATTCTTCCCCATTGTAAAGCCCCACAAATTCGCGTAGTAGCACGTCCATGGAAAGACCGTCGGAACCAATATGATGCATATCCAGCGCAAGCAGGAATTTCTCTTTCTCAAGTATGATCAGCAGGGCGCGCAGCAAAGGCGGCTGGGTCAAGTCAAAAGGCTGAATGAAGCCTTCCAGAATGGCCGCGACCTGATCTTTGCTTGCTTGAAGCTTCTCGACCTTGAAATCTACGAGCGGATGAATACGCTGAACTGGCTCTCCATTCACGATTTCAAAACCAGTGCGCAGCATATCGTGCCGGGCCACCAAAGTAGTCAGCGCCTTTTCCACTTTGGCCTCGTTCAAAGTCCCTTTCAATTGCAAGGCGCTCGGAATGTTGTAATTCAGCTCCGAGCTATCTAGCTGGTGCAGGACATACAGCCTTTTTTGCGCAGAGGAAACTGGATAGTACGCTTTCTCTTCCGCTTTTGGAATCGAGCTGTGCTGCGATTCTTTCAAGCTGGCAATAGCCTCTGCCATCGATTCTACCGTCATATAGCGGAACACATCGCGCAGCGGAAGTTCAACGTTCATTTCCTTCCGAATCTTGCTGACAAGGTTTGTCGCCCGCAAGGAATGCCCTCCGAGCTCAAAGAAATTGTCCAGGACTCCAATGCCGGAGTTGCCCAGCACTTCCTCCCAGATCTTCACAAGCTGGGACTCCGTAAGGTTACGAGGGGCTACGTATTCGACGCCCGTTTGCAGGCTACCTTGCGGCTCCGGCAGCGCTTTGCGGTCCACTTTGCCGTTGGACGTCAGCGGCATGCGCTCCAGCTGCACGAAATACGACGGGATCATGTATCCCGGCATTCCCTGTGCCAGCGAGGTTCTCATTTCGCTGACTGTCAGCGTCCGGTCTGCAACAAAGTAGGCAACAAGTGCCTTCTCTCCCTCGTTGTCCTGACGGGCGAGCACCACCGCTTCTTCCACGCCCTCCACGTTCAGAAGTTGCGTCTCGATTTCGTCCAGCTCGATCCGGTACCCGCGGATTTTGACCTGATGGTCGATCCGGCCGAGGTATTCAATGTTGCCGTCCGGCAGCCAGGCCGCCAAGTCGCCTGAGCGATAAAGTTTTTCCCCCTCCGCAAATGGGGAATCAACGAACTTTTCCGCCGTCAAATCCGGTCGATTCAGGTATCCTCTTGCCAGGCCTTCACCGGCCACGTACATTTCGCCTGCTACGCCGATCGGAACAGGACGACGGTTTTCATCCAGAACATACACGCTCAGCGTCGGGATCGGCTTGCCGATATTACTCTTTGCCGCCTCCATCTCGATCCATGTAATTTCCTTATACGTCACGTGAACCGTCGTCTCGGTAATACCGTACATATTGATCAGCTTTGTCTCCGGGTACTTCGTCTTGAAACCCTTGAGCAACAGCGGGCTGAGTGCTTCGCCGCCGAAGATGACGTTGCGAATCCGCAGATTGTACGGATGGTCCGCTAAAACCTCACGCAGCAGTTGGTAGAAATATGTTGGCGTCTGGTTCAAAATCGTGACCCGTTCGCGGCTCAGCAGTGCCAAGAACTCGGCTGGATTTTTCGCCGTAAGTGGCGGTACGATAACCAGCTTTCCTCCATTCAGAAGTGCTCCGTACATCTCCCAGACGGAGAAATCGAAGCAGAACGAGTGGAATAACGTCCACGTGTCGGACGGCCCAAAGTCGAACAGGTTCTTGTCGTTGAACAAAAGGCGCACGACGTTTTTATGCTCAATCAACGTGCCTTTGGGTTTGCCGGTCGTTCCCGATGTGTAGATGACATAAGCCAAGTTACCCGGGCCAGAAATTGGTTCCAGATTCGAAGCGTCCAGTGCATCAGCGGAGCCCGCCCCTTTGTCGCCCCAAACGAAATCGTCCAATTCAAGGCGCGTTCCTGCGAAGTCGGTCTTCTCATGCAAATGCTTTTGAATCAGCAATAACGGTGCGCCCGAATCCTCAATCATGAAGCGGATGCGTTCCTCCGGGTAGTCGGGATCGACAGGCACGTAGGCTCCGCCCGCTTTGAGAATCGCCAGAATGCCGACAACCATATCAAGTGAACGTTCGGCCAGAATCGCTACCAACTGATCCGCTTCGACTCCTGTCTCCCGCAGCTTACGCGCAAGGCGGTTGGATCGCTCGTTCAGTTCATGGTAGCTCAGCTGCCGCTCATTCATGACGGCGGCCACGTTATCCGGGTAAAGCTTCGCCTGCTCTTCGAACAAGCCATGAATCGTCTGCTGACGCGGGTAGTCTGCATCCGAATCATTAAAACCGCGCACCAGTTCACGGATTTCCTGCTCGGTTAGCATTTCCAGCGAAGCAATATCCCCTTCCGGCGCTGCTGCGATAGTTTCGAGTAGGTTGTCATAATGTCTGGCGAACCGCTCCGCAGTCTCCTGTTTATACAGAGCCGTAGCGTACTCCAACCGGCATTCGAGCTGGCCATCCAGTTCCGAAATGTCCAGAAGCAGCTCGAACTTAGACGTTCGGTTTTCCAACGGATAAAACGATTGCTCCAGCCCCTCGATGACAATTTGCTCATTCTCCGTATTTTGCAGGGAGAAGAACGTATCAAAGATCGGATTCCGGCCGGTCGCGCGCGGAATATGAAGACTTTCCACCAAATCTTCGAACAAATAATTTTGGTGTTCAAAAGCCCCGAGTGTGATTTCCTTCATTTCTTCCAGGTACTTAAGGTACGGCTTGGAACGCTCCGGATGGCTGCGAATGGCAAGCGTGTTGATAAACATACCTACGATTGGCTGCACTTCTTCTTGCGTTCTTCCGGCAATCGGCGTTCCCACGATCAGTTCTTCCTGACCCGAATATTTATGCATAAGGATCGAGTAAGCAGACAACAGCACCATGTACAGGGTCGTGCCCGTCCGTGCGGCCAGTTCTTTCAGCTTTTCCGTCCGTTCATTCCCAATATCAAACTTCACGGTCCGGCCGTCAAAACTTTGCACCGCAGGCCGCGGGAAGTCCGTCGGAAGTTCCAATACAGGCAGCTCGCCCGACAGCTGTTCCAGCCAATACTCCTTCTGCGGCTGGATCAACTGCCCGTAGGCTTCGGAATGCTGCCAAACGGCATAATCTTTGTATTGAATACGCAACGGAGCCAGCTCCTCACCACGATACAGGCGGCTGAACTCGTCGAAAAGCAATGCTGTCGAGATGCCATCCGAGACGATGTGATGCATATCGAACAACAGGATGTGGCGATCCTCGGCGACTTCGATCAGGCCGATGCGAAGAAGTGGCGGCTTAGTCAGATCAAACGGGTGATAGTATGCTTCCACCACATGGTCCACTTCTCCCTCGCTCGCCTGGAAATAGTCTACAGCAAACTCCACCTCGTCATAGATGCGCTGCACAAGCTCGCCTTGAACCTGCTCGATCCCGGTACGCAGCGTCTCATGGCGCTGAATCAACGCCCGGAATGCGTACTCTACGCGCGTGCGGTCCAGCTTGCCTTCGAGAAGAAGCGCCGCCGACATATTGTAGCTACGCTCGGCCGCGTCAAGCTGGCGCAGGACGTACAGACGCTTTTGCTCGGATGAAACCGGATAGTACTCGGTCTCTGCCGCCTTTGTAATCTCATAGGTTTCCTGCTGCTTTAAACCGCTAATTCTTTGGGCAAGCTGTTCGATCGTGGTGTAGCGGAAAACGTCCCGCAGCGGAACTTCGACTTGTAGCTCTTTTCGAATCTTGGAAACAAGCGCGGAGGCCCGCAAGGAATGACCACCCAGGTCAAAGAAATCGTCTTGGACTCCAACTCGTGCAATACCCAGCACCTGCTGCCAAATAAGAGCAAGTCTTGTTTCCAGCGTTGTGCGAGGAGCCACATACTCACGGCCGGCTTCTATCTCTCCGGTCGGCTCAGGTAGCGCTTTACGGTCAATCTTGCCGTTCGGTGTGAGCGGAAGCTGATCAAGAGACACCAACCGGGCCGGAACCATATGCGCAGGCAGCTCTTGTTTCAATTGGGACAGCAGATCGCTCAGTTGCAAGGAAACATCCCCCGCCACGTAACCGCACAAATACTTTTGCCCCTGCTCATCCGTACGGTCAGTCACCACAGCCTGCTTGACCCCCGGGAAACTGAGCAGGGCCGTTTCAATTTCGCCGAGTTCGATCCGGAACCCGCGAATTTTCACCTGATAGTCGATCCGGCCGATGAAGTCAACGTTGCCGTCTTCCAGCCAGCGGGCCAAATCTCCTGTCCGATACAGACGTTCTCCAGGCACAAACGGGCTGTCTGCAAACTTCTCGGTGGTCAGGTCCGGACGGTTCCAATACCCGCGCGCCACCCCGGCGCCGCCGATGACAAGCTCCCCCGGAATCCCTATAGGAACCGGCTTTAACCCGGCATCTACAATGTAAAACCGGGCGTTCAGCCAGGCTTTGCCGATCGGCACATGACCCAACGATGGCAGCTTGTCCAGCGGCTCATCGTAAAAGCTGCTGTCAATGGCCGCTTCGGTAACGCCGTAGCTGTTGATGATGCGGAATTGTCCGCCGAATCTTTCCTGCAGCAATCGGTAATCGGTGACACTGCAAGCATCCGAGCTGGTAATCAGCAAATGCATGGAGCTGACGTCCAGCCCTTCTTCATAAATATGCTGCATGAACGGCAGGATAAGCGCAGGCGTCGATTCAAATACCGTAATGTTTTGCTCCCGAATCCAGCCGTATAAGCGGTTCGGATCAATCCGGTCATCCTTTGGCACAATTACCATCGTTCCTCCGTTATACAGCGTCCGCGCGATGTCTCCAACGAACACGTCAAACGAGAAGCTCGCCAGTTGCAGCAACCGCACCGGGAACTGATCCAACCGGTACTCACGGCGGTACGCATCCGCCGTATTCACGAGACTACCATGCTCGATCATGACGCCTTTTGGGCGTCCCGTCGTACCGGAGGTGTAAATCACATAAGCCAAGTCATGTGGGGCACTGTCAGCGGATTCAAATTCCACGGCTGAGGTATCCCCGTTATACATCTGTTCATCGTCCATCGCATAGACAGCTTTAAGCTTCAGCCGGTCATCGGCCAGCCAACCTCCGGCCCCCTCCAACAGATGACGCTGCGTAAGCAGCACCGATGCTTCGCTATCGCTGAGCATGTACTCAATCCGCTCCGCTGGATAATCGGGGTCCAGCGGTACATAAGCTCCGCCGGCTTTCCATACGGCGAGCACACCGACCAGAAGTTCCACCGAACGCTCTGCCCAGATCCCCGTAATCGACTCCCTTCCCACTCCCTGTTCACGAAGCAGCGCAGCCAGCCGCTCAGCGCGTTTGTTCAATTCGCCGTAAGTCAGCTTTTTGTCCATGTAAACAACTGCCGGGTGATCCGGAATGTCTCGGGCAAACTTTTCGACATACCGATGAAACGCTATTCCCTCGCTCAGTGCTGCCACCGGCGGGTTAAACACGTCCAGAATACGGTGTCTCTCCTCATCGCTCAACAGAGAAATCTCACGCACCCGCAGTTCGGGAGTCTCAAGAAACTGGTCCAAAACCGTTACATACTGTTCCATAATACGATCAATCTCGGTCGTCTCGAACAGGCCGGTACGATAGGAAGCATGGAGAATGACATGGCCTTCATTCAGCATATGGTCGAAGCGCAGCAGTAGATCGTCCATCTCGTGTCTAGCAAAGTGAGCCTCCAGACGTACCTTGATTTCTTCGTACTCCACGATTTTCAAAGGCAGATATTCAAGTGACGTGCGGAACAACTCCGAAAGATCGTTGCGGCCGTGTTGTTCACGTAAATCCTGGATCAATTGGTTATAAGGATATTTCTGATGTCGCAGATCCGCCGTATTTTCCTTGGAAACCGTTTGGATCAAGGAAAGCACGGACTCAACTGGATTCAGGCTAATCCGCGTAGCCACGGTGCTGACGAACATACCGATCGTTTCTTTTTCCTTCTTGCTGGTGCGATTGGCAAAAACCGTGCCGACTGGAACATCGGTGCTGTCGGTCAGCTTATACAATAAGACGTACATGGCGGACAAAAATAACGTATATAAACTAACCTGATATTGTTCGCTAAAAGCCAGAATGCGGTCATAGCGGGAACCATCCAAAGTGATGGAACGTTTATTCGATTCGCTGCCAATCGAGAATGGCGGAACCGATTTAATGCCGCTCGTTTCAGGCAAAGTCTTGTACTTGGTTAGCCAATATTCCTTGCCTTTTTGATAACGCTGCGATTGCTCATATTCATACTCAGTTGAAATATAATCCAGATAGGATGGGGCCTGGTAACTGCTGAAGATGCCATTGCGCAGTTCCAGGTATTTTTCCATCACCGCATGCAGCAAAGCAGTGACGGACAATCCATCGGCAATGATATGATTTAAAGTCAAATTAAGCCATACTTGGCCGTTTGCAAAATGGATCATCGTAAATTGATAGAGGTGTTCGTCGAACACACTGGCCGGTTTTTCGGTTACTTCTTTCACCCAAGCATAGAATTGTTCGGTTGTGCCTATTTCGAGGTGGCTTATCCTGGCTTGGACATTCTCCAGCTCTTCGAACCACTGCGTTGGATTTTGCATATCCCCGCTAATGCGGATTCGGAAAGCGTCATAGGTTTTGACAATCTCTGCCGCCGCTTGCTCAAGCAGCTTGGTGTCGATCTCGCCCGTAATCTGGTAGGTCGCGGAAAGCATCGTGATGGATGTGCCCGGATTCATAATCTCCATGAACCATATCCGGCGCTGGGCTTGCGTTAATCCATATTGCTTGTTCGTATTCTCTCTCACATCGACACACTCCCGTATTAGAGATTGTTTGTAGATAGGCTTTATACCTGAATATCAGCAGGAAGCCGCCCGCCGAAAAGCGGGTCTATCCGTACAGCCGAGCGTAATAACCTCCGAGCGCCAGCAGGTCCTGATGGCGGCCCCGTTCGACGACCGTTCCTTGATTCATGACCGTAATCAAATCTGCATGTTCCACCGTGCTGAGACGATGCGCAATCAGAATGGTGGTGCGCCCCTTCATCAATACGTTCAGAGCTTGCTGTACCCAATGCTGGGATTCGTTATCCAATGCAGAAGTCGCTTCGTCCAGCAGCAGAATCGGGGCGTTTTTGAGAATCGCCCGGGCGATCGCAATTCGCTGCCTTTGTCCGCCTGACAACGACGCTCCTCTCTCTCCCACCGGCGTTTTATACTGTTCAGGAAGTTCCTGAATAAAATGGTGAGCGTACGCCGCTTTGGCCGCTTCAACCACTTCTTCATCCGTTGCATCCGGATTGCCATAGCGGATATTTTCCTCAATCGTGCCGGTAAACAAAAACGGCTCCTGCGGAACGTATGCAATCTGCCTGCGGATTTCTTCCAGCGTGTAATGGCCGAAAGGTTTGCCCTGGAGCAGGATATCTCCGCTGTCCACAGGATAAAAACCGAGCAGCAGCTTGATCAGCGTACTTTTGCCGCTGCCACTGGCTCCCACGATCGCAGCGACCTGACCAGGAAACACCTGCATGGACATGTCGACAAGTACCTTTTTATCCGCCTGATAGGAAAATTCCACATCGCGAAACTCCACCGCAGCCTCCGATACAAGCTCGCTACGAGAAGATCCCAGACGCTCCGGTTCCTCTTCCTCACTTAGTACCTCTTGAATCCGGTGAGCGCCCGCGAGCGAATTTTGGGTCATCGACAGAACCATCCCCAAGTTCAACAAGGCGTGCGTCAGATTCACTTGCAAAACTGCCAGAGCGGCGACACTTCCCATTCCCATCAATCCGTTGGCATATAGAAGACTGCCGATGACGATGATGCCGCAGAACGTGACGTAGCTGATAAAATGGTTCACCGCAGCCTGCATACCGTTCTTCTTCGCCGTTTGCCGAAGCGTTTGCGTCATTTGCTCGTTCAACGCCTCGTACTGGCCGTAAATCGTGCGGATGCGGAACAACTTCACAATTTGAATGCCGCCCATAAAATCTTTGAATTTTTCGGTCATTTTACCGAGCGTACGCAAGCCTTGTTCGGACAAAGCGCGGATATCCCGTGCAAATTTCAGGCTGACCAGAGAGGACAGCAGCAGAATGACGAAGGATACGCCGGCAAACCGCCAATCGATCACCGCCATAGAGACAATGGAGCCGATGCAGAAGACAACTTGAAGCAGCAAAACGAAGTAAACCTGCGAGAATGTAAACTCAACGGTCGTTACATCGTTGTTCACTCGCGACAGCAAGTCCCCATGGTGGTTCTGCTCCAGGAATCTCGGCCGCACCCGGCACAGCTTGTCATAAAGACGTTTGCGGATATTCAGCACAGTCAGCTCGACACTGCGCTGGTATAAGTAAATGAACCAGGGAGAAATTATATTTTCCAGGAACAGGGCCGCGCCCAAAATAACAAAAGCTTCTACCATCAGGGACGTATCTCGGGACACGGCGAAATCAACCAAGTTATGTACGACCAAGCTGAAGGCGATCAGAAACAATGTCTGGGTGAGCGCCGTTACAGCAAGGCCAATCGCGTACTGGGTTTTGCGCTTGCGGTTCATAAACGTCAGCAAGTAGCCGAGTTCTTTCACTTGTGATAGCCTTCCGCCCTTTTTCATGTGTACGACACCTCCCTGCGTTCGGCAGACTCGGTAAACTCCTGGTAATACGACTGGGCGTACAGTCCCTTCCTCTCGAGCAATTGTTCATGAGTGCCCTTTTCGATAATACTTCCTTGTTCCATAACCCAAATTTCATCGGCGTTTTGTACCGTAGAGAGCCGGTGGGCAATAACCATGGTCGTTCTCTGCTTCATCAATACGCCCAACGCTTCCTGAACCGCGCTTTCCGACTCCGGATCAAGTGCCGATGTGGGCTCGTCCAACAGCAGAACGGGAGCATCCTTCAGAAACGCCCGAGCCATTGCAATGCGCTGGCGTTGCCCACCGGACAAAAACCCGCCGCGCTCTCCGACATACGTCTGGTAACCATCCTCAAGCTGCATAATGAAAGAATGAGCCTGAGCGGCTTTGGCGGCTTCGATAATCTCGTCCATCGACGCTTCTTCCCGCCCATAGCCGATATTTTCGGCGATCGTACCGCTAAACAAATATGAATCTTGGGTTACCACGGAAAAATGTGACCGAAGCTGCTCCGGATCTGCACCGTGGATCAGGCTTCCGAACACGCGGATCTCGCCCTGATCCTCCGGAAGTGGATAAAAGTCGCATACCAGCTTAAACACCGTACTCTTCCCTCCACCACTCGCTCCGACAAGTGCAATCGTCTTGCCTTCTGGCACCGAGAAGCTAACATTCCGCAGAATCGGGGAATTCTCTTCATACCCGAAGGTTACGTTCTGAAACTGGATGGGGGCGGCGCTCGCTTTTGGAAGCAAACGTCCATTTTCCGTTTCGGTCGGCTGCTCGACGATTTCGGAGACCCTTCTCAGGGCACCGGTCATTTCGAACGTGCGCGTGATGAGCTCGGGAATATGCTCCAGCGGCTCCAGACACAGATTAAGCAAGTACAGGAAGGCGATCAGTTCTCCCGCGCCTAGCTGCCCGTTGTAGATCAAATAGCTTCCGTAACTGACGGCGAAAATGATCGGGCTAATCATCAGCGTAGAAAGCAGCGGGTTGACCCAGGCTTCCCGCTTTTTCACGGCCAGCTTTTTTTGAGCCGTCAATTGCAGCAGTACTTGGTAGGAGCGAGATAACATACCGGATAGCAGGTAGCTTTTTACAATAGGCATCCCCCCAAGCGTATCCTGGAGGTTGACGTTCATTCGGCCCATGTTCGCCTGGGCTTCCTCCGTCAACTGTTCCAACTGCTTGCCGATCCATTGGGAAACCAGCAGTGCTAAGGGAAATAACAGCAGGCTGTACAGCATCAGCTCCCATTGGAGATACATCAAATAAGCGAAACAGCCGATAAATAATAGCGGATGATAAAACCACTGGGCGAGGTCCCGAATCATAAATTGCTGGATGAGCTGCAGATCGTTGTTGATCCGCGACAATACGTCGCCGGAGTGTTGCTTTTCCAAATAGGGGACCGGAAGTTTGCCGATATGACGCATGACATGGTTGCGGATATCCCGCACCGCAGAGGCACTACTTCGCTCCACACCAAAGCTCATGAAAAACTTCGCCGGCACACCGATCAAGATGACCACAAAGACCGTGTACACGATCTGCAGAACGATAGGCCCCGCCCCATTCTCGGCCTGTGTGGTCAGCTGCTCGACCAAACGTCCCGTCCATATCTCAATAACAGCGGCGGCAATTGCGGACAGGATACCGACGATCATCCAGCCTTTGTGACGGCTTACATAGGACATCAGCCAGCGGAACGCTTTCCAGGTGGCATAAGCGGTTCGGCGCTTGGAAGGCGCCGTTGTGCGTTGTTCTTGAACAGACGTCTGCCGGTCAGCTCCCATGCAGGACCCCGGCCTCCGCATCGATCTGCTGCTTGATTTGCACTAAGATGTCACGGATGACAACGGCCGTTTCGTCCACGCGCGTGAGTTCCAGTAACTCCTCGTGTGCGCCCTCCAGCCGGTAATCGGCGTAAGCTTGCGTCGTTGTCCTCTGCCAGGACGGCAACTGGTGCTCCAGGCGGAACGCTTCGCTGTCCTTCGCAATCAGTTCGTAAATCCGGGCAGTTATCGTTCCTGAATTAATAAGCTGCGCTTCGTACGTCAAGGTGGCTTTGATCTTCCGATGAACACGCTCCCGCACGAGCGGATTGCTCATTAATTCCTTCTCTTCTTCGTCGAAATCCGCAAGCATTTCTTCAAGCTCTTTCTCAGACGTTTCATAAGGTGTGAGTGTGTCCTTGATCCACGAGTCCACCATGAGCACGTCCGTTACGGAATACCCTCTTCTTTCCATCGATTTGGCTACCTCGAACGTCAGGTTGCCTCCGAAGCAGTAACCCAGCAGCACGTAAGGTCCTTCAGGCTGGATACGAACAATCTCATCCACATAACGGTTCAGCATGGCCTCGTAATCGATGACATCGTCGATAAAATCAATGCCGTAAAGCACGAATCGGCCGTCTAGTCTGCTTGCAAGCTCTCGGTAACCGATGCCGAAGCCGCTGCCTGGAGGGAAGCAGAACACGTTCAGATCCCCTGTTTTATTTAGCTTAATGAAGGAGTCTCCCCCTTTATCCAGACCCAGATCCTCCTCTCCAAAAGCCATGGCTTCAACGGTTACATGATGGAATTGGCGATTCAGCGGTATCTCGATGCCCGTTTCATCGTAAACGGCTTGAACGAGCCTAATCAGACTTAAGGAATTGCCTCCCAGCTCAAAAAAGTTATCCTTTACGCCAACCTGTGGAATGCCAAGTGTATCCTGCCAGACACGGGCAATCTTCATCTCGAGCAGCGTTCTCGGCGCGACATATTCCGTTCCTCCAGTGGCGGCTTCCTCTGGCGCGGGTAGCACTTTGCGGTCGATTTTCCCGTTCGGGGTCAGCGGCATCCGCGAAAGCTGCACGAGGTACGAAGGAATCATATATCCCGGAAGCTGCTTGGCGAGCTGCTCCTTGAGTTCATGCGCCGCCAGCCTCGTTTCCGCAACGTAGTAAGCGACAAGCTGCTTATGGCCGTTCGCGTCGTCGCGGGCGAGCACCACCGCTTCTTGCATGGCGGCGATCTTCAGCAGCTGCTCTTCAATCTCGCCGATTTCGATCCGGTAGCCGCGGATTTTCACCTGATGATCGATCCGCCCCCGGTATTCGATGTTGCCGTCCGGCAGCCAGCGGGCGAGATCTCCCGTCCGGTAAAGGCGTTCTCCCGGGGCAAACGGATGTTCCACAAATTTCTCTGCCGTCAGCTCTGGTTGGTTCAGGTAACCTCTCGCAAGCCCCACGCCTGCCACGCACAGCTCTCCGTCCACTCCCGGAGGCACAAGTTGCAGGTGGGCATCCAAAATAAAAATCCGGTGATTAGACAGCGGGCGCCCAATCGGAATGACTCTGCGCTCCGGCTGCTGCTCATCCGCATCCCAAAGCGTCGTAACAATCGAAGCTTCGGTAGGCCCGTAAGCATTGAAATAGTGGACCTTCTCCTTCCACTGCTGCACAAATTCGGCCGATACCGCCGAACCTCCCGTTACAAGCTTCGTTAAGCTGGGAAGGCGGTCCGGGTTCAAATATGCGCTGTACGTCGGAGGCAAAATCGCCGCCGTAATCGCATGCTCGTTCATATAACTCTCGAACAGGCGGTTGTCGAGAATCGTCTCGGCCGTCGGGATGTACAAAGCCGCGCCAAAATAGAGCGCTTTGAACACTTCCCAGCAGGACGCGTCGAATGACAGGCTGGCGAATTGAACGATCCGGTCATGCTCCGTGATGCTCAGCCTGTCCGCGAACATCAGCTTCAAGCTGACCAAACCACGATGCTCCAGCATGACCCCTTTGGGTTTGCCCGTCGTACCTGATGTATAGATGACATAAGCCAGATCATTCGGACCGCTGGCCGGCTCCAGATTCGAAGCATCCAGCACACCAGTGGATTCCGCCCCGCTATCGCTCCAAACAAAATCGTCTAATTCAAGGCGTGTTCCTTCAAAGTCGGTCTTCTCGTGCAGATGTTTTTGAATCAGCAATAACGGTGCGCCTGAATCCTCGATAATGAAGCGGATGCGCTCCTCCGGGTAGTCGGGATCGACAGGCACGAAGGCTCCGCCCGCTTTGAGAATTGCCAGAATGCCGACGACCATATCAAGCGAGCGTTCGACCAGAATCGCTACCAGCTGGTCTGCTTCTACTCCTTTTTCCCGCAGCTTCCGCGCAAGGCGGTTGGATCGCTCGTTCAGCTCGCGGTAGGTCAATTGCCGCTCGTTCATGACGACGGCCACGTTATCCGGGCGATGCTCCGCCTGTTCTTCGAACAAGCCATGAATCGTTTTCCCCCGCTCGAACTCGGTTTCGGTGTCATTAAATCCCTTGAGCAGCATCTCCCTCTCGACTGGGAACAGCATATCGACTTGTCCAAACTCCAGATCTGGCTGAAATAAAAGCATGGACAGCAAACGAACAAGATGGTCGGCCGCCTGCTCCATAAATGCCCGCTCGTACCGCTGTCCGTCAAAGCTTATTTCCAGCTCGATGGAGTGGTTTTGGCGGTCGAAGCGAAAAACGGTATCAGCCGCCACACGGTTACCCAGCGGTCCCGGATGAATCGGGGCGAAGGATGCGATGGTGTTGACGACCGGGAGGCCATGCCCCGTATAGTCCAAATGGAGCGGCTCCACCATTTTTCGAAAAGGCAGGTGCTGATGCTCCAGCGCCTCGCCGATGGAGCCTTTGATGCCCCCAAGCAGCGTTTTCAGCGTAGTCTGGCTGCTTACCGATGTCTTGATCACCAAGATTTCATGCGGCGGCGTCTCGCCCTGGTCTGCGCTATACGAAGGCATGCCGACAAGCACTTGGTCCCGCCCGGTATATTTGAACAGCAGGCTTTTGACTCCTGCCAAAACAATCATGTACAGAGCCAAATCCGAACCGCTGGCGAGGCCAATGATTCTCTCCGAGAGTTCGCTCGGCAGAGTACGGTGAAGCAAGTCCGGCTCAGCCGCAGATTCCCCGCCCTCGAATAATTTGGAGGATTGACTGTATGGAAGGAAGCTCAGGCTATCATCTGCGTCAAACTTGCCGCTCCAGTACCGTTCTTCCTTTTCAAATAAAGATTTCATTCGTACCTCCCCTAAAAATGAAGTGACCGCATACCCCGACGCAGGTCTGGAAAGGCTCGCTTTCGACCTGCGCGTTTACGGGCTTGCATGTTGTTCGCGTCTTCCTTGGGATACACGCGCTGTCGCTTGATGACGGAAGCGCGCTTGTAACATTAGAATGCGAATTCGATCGTATCGACGGCACTCTTTGCGCCTGCCGCCGGTTTATGACATTCAATTCGGCTTAGCTCGAGTTGTGGATTTTCCGCAATTTGAGACAGTACCCGCAGGTAATCCTCAGTCAAGGTGCGGATCATCGTTTCTTTGAACAGCTTGGTGGCGTAGAAGAAGCCCCCGCTCAACGCCCCTTCGTTTTCATACATAAACAGCGTCAGATCAAACTTCGCTTCTTCCAATGGGTCAAGCTCGTAATTCTTCAGGCTGACCCCTTCCAGTTCGGCGTCTCGTTCTTCAATATTTTGCAAGTCGAAAACGGCATCGAACAACGGGAAGCGGCCCGGCTCCCGTTTCACATTCAAACGTTCCACGAGATCCTCGAATGGATAATCCTGGTTCTCAAAAGCACCCAGAGCCGTTTCCTTCACTTCTTCCAGGTAGGACAAGAACGTTTTGTCACCAGACGGACGATTGCGGAGCGCCAGCGTATTAACAAACATGCCGATGACCCGCTCCAAATCGGCGTTAGTTCTTCCAGCCACCGGGGTGCCCACGATCAAGTCCTCCTGACCGCTGTACTTGGACAGCAACACAGTATAGGCCGCAAGCAGCACCATGAACAGTGTGCTTTCACACTCGGCAGCCAATTCGCGTAACTGCGCAGAGAGAGAAGCTTCGACGTCGAACTCCACATGCGCGCCTTCGTAGCTACGAACGGTAGACCGTTCGTAGTCCATCGGCAGGTCCGCCGTGGGCAGCTCGCCTTCGAAGGTTTGCAGCCAGTACGCTTCCTGCCGCCCGATTCGCTCTCGGTGGGCCTTCGACTGCTGCCAAACGGCATAATCCTTGTAATGAATGCGCAGGGGTGGCAGCTGTTCTCCGGCGTAGAAACTCGAGAACTCCTCCATCACAATCGCCATCGATACACCGTCGGACACGATATGGTGCATATCGAAAAGGAGAATACGCAGGTGCGGCTCCAGCTCGATGACCCCGGCGCGCAGCAGCGGCGGTTGGCCGAGATCAAACGGACGAACGAAGTTGCGAACGATCTGCTCGATTTGATCTGAATCCTCTGTATCCGCTTGATGGTACTCGATAGCAAAATCGACCTGTGGGTATATCCGCTGAACCACTTCGCCCTTCATCATTTCAAAACCGGTGCGCAGCGATTCATGCCGTGTTATCAATTTCCGCAAGGCGGCTTCCAACCGGTCTAAATCAAACTCACCTTCCACCTGCACCAGTTCCGGCATGTTGTAAAGCTGATCTGCTCCATCCAGCGTGTGCTGAATGAACAGCCGTTTCTGCGCGGAGGACAGAGGGTAATACTCTCTCTGCTCCGCTTGAGGAATGGCCTCATGCTCCCGCCGTTCCATCGGGGCGATCGCCTCGGCCATCGCCGCAATCGTCGAGTGGCGGAATACGTCGCGCAGCGGGAGGTTGATGTTTAGTTCCTTAAATACCTTGCCTGCCAGTGACGTCGCTCGCAGGGAGTGGCCGCCAATGTCGAAGAAGTTGTCGTGAACGCCAATCTGCTTCGTAAGCCCCAGCACCTCCTGCCAAATCACCGCCAGCTTCATTTCCAGCTCATTGCGCGGTGCGACATACTCCGTTCCACTTCCCGCTTCCCCTTCCGGCGCTGGCAGCGCCCTCCGGTCTATTTTCCCATTCGGTGTCAGAGGCAGACGCTCCAGCTCCACGGAGTACGACGGGATCATGTAACCCGGTAGCTCCTGTGCCAGAGCACTGCGCAGATCGTTCACTGCCAGCTTCGCTCCAGTATCCGGCGTGTAATACGCACACAGTACCTTCTGCCCATTCGCATCACTTCGAACCAGCACCACCGCTTCGCGCACACCTTCCACACGCAACAGCTGCGACTCGATCTCACCCGTCTCGATCCGGTAGCCCCGGATTTTTGCCTGGTTATCGATCCGCCCGATGAAGTCCACGTTGCCGTCTTCCATCCACCGCGCCAAATCTCCCGTGCGGTACAACCGCTCGCCCACAGCGAACGGACTGTCTACGAACTTCTCTTCCGTCAGCTCCGGTTGGTTCAAGTACCCACGCGCCACTCCGACGCCGCCGATGACCAGTTCGCCCAGCACGCCGACTGGTACGGGATTCAGATGTGCGTCCACGATGTGAAATTTCGCATTCAACCACGCTTTGCCGATCGGCACATGGCCTGTATGCGGCAGCTTCGTCAGCGCTTCGTCATAGAAACTGGAGTCGATCGCCGCTTCCGTCACACCGTAAGCGTTAATGATGCGGAACGACGAGCCGAAGCGTTCCTGCAAGGTTCGGTAATCCGCCACACTGCAGCTGTCCGAGCTTGTAATCAACAGCTCCATCCCGCTGAACTCCAACCCCTGTTCATGTACGTATTCCATAAACGGCACGATCAGCGCCGGTGTTGATTCGAAGATCGTCACTCGCTCCCGCACTATCCAGTAGTACAGACGAGAAGGATCGATCCGGTCGTCCTTCGGCACAATCACCATCGTGCCTCCGTTGTACAGCGTCCGGGCAATGTCGCCCACGAACACGTCAAACGAGAAGCTGGCGAGTTGCAGCAACCGCACCGGGAACTGATCTAATCGGTATTCCCGCCGGTAACCCGCCGCCGTGTTCACCAGGCTGCGGTGCTCGATCATCACACCTTTCGGCTTCCCCGTCGTTCCCGATGTGTAGATCACGTACGCCAGATCCTCTGGGCGGGCTTCATGGAAGCTGTCCATGCCAACAACATCAACATCAACATCATCCACAACATCCAGATGGTTCCGATCCGCACCGTTCACAGCCCCCGTTAGTTTGCCAGAGACCCGACTGGAAGCCATGTTGGAGCCTTGATCAAAGCACATCGGAGCATTTGCCCGATCTTCGCTGTACGACACTTCGTCGTCGAGGTACAGCACCGACATCAGCGCCAGCTCCTCTTCGCGGAGCCAGGCCTCGGCACGTTCTCGCAGCGGCGTTTGTGTCAGCAGTACCTTCGCTCCGCTGTCTTCGAGCATAAACCGCACGCGGTCCGCCGGATAATCCGGGTCGAGGGGTACATACGCCCCGCCGGCTTTCCAGACGGCCAGCACGGCCACCAGCAAGTCCACCGAACGCTCGGCGAGAATGCCAACGATTGACTCCCGGCCGATGCCATTTGCACGCAGCGTGACCGCTAAGCGGTTCGCTCGCTCGTTCAGCTCCACATACGTTAGGCGGTTATTCTCATACACAACGGCCTCCGCTTCCGGCGTACACTCTGCCTGTTTCTCAAACAGACGGTGGAACGTAGCCGCAGGAGCCGCTTCTTGCTGCGCTGGATTAAACGCATTGAGAACTTGTTCTTTTTCCTCTGCTGTCAGCAAGTTCAGCTCGGCAATCTTCGCATCTGGACGGTTTACAATTGTCAGGAGCAACTGCTCGTAATGTTTTGCCAGCCGTTCAATCGTCTCCCTTTTGTAAAGAGCTGTCGCATATTCAAAGCTGTAATCCAAGCCGCCGTTCTCCTCGCCCACATCCAAGCTGATATCAAACTTCGCAGTATCAAGTACGCTCGGATAAGGAATCAGGCGAAGCCCTTCCAGCTCAAATTGCTCGTTCTCCGTATTCTGCATCGTAAACATCGTGTCGAAGAGCGGATTGCGGCTTAAATCACGGGTGACTTGCACCTTGTCCACCAATTGTTCAAACGGATAGTTCTGATGCTCAAAAGCACGCAGAGTTGTTTCTTTGACTTCGTTCAGATATGACAGGAATGTTTTCTCCGAAGACGGATAACTGCGAATCGCCAGCGTGTTTAGGAAAATCCCGATCAACGGCTGCACATCTCCATGATTCCTTCCGGCAATCGGCGTACCAACGATTACGTCTTCCTGACCTGAATATTTATGCAAAAGCACGTTATACGCCGCAAGCAGCACCATAAACAGCGTCGTGCCCGTGTCCGAAGCCAGCTGTTTCAGGCCGCCGGTTTTTGAAGCGTCGAAGGAAAACTCCAGCGTTTGACCTTCGTAGCTCTGTACAGCCGGACGTGGATAGTCGGTCGGCATTTCCAGCACCGGAAGCTCGCCCTGGAACATGTCCAGCCAATACGCCCCCTGATGCTGAAGCCTTTCCTGCTGCTCCTGCGAATGCTGCCAAACGGTGTAGTCTTTGTACTGAATGCGCAGTGGCTCCAATTGCTCTCCACCATACAAACGTACGAATTCTTCAACAAAGATTTCCATTGAAACGCCGTCAGAAATAATATGATGCATGTCGTACATCAGAATATGGCGTTCCGGAGCCAGCTCAACAAGGCCTACCCTCAACAGCGGTGGCTTAGCCAAGTCAAACGGACGGACGAAACCGTGAACCACCGCTTCGACCTCTTGCTCATCCGCTTGATAGAACTCCACCGCAAAATTCACGTCCTGGTAAACCCGCTGTGATGCTTCTCCATCCACCATTTCAAACCCGGTGCGCAACATTTCATGCCGCGCCACGAGCTTACGGAACGTTTCTTCGAACCTTGCCCGGTCCAAAGCACCCTCCAGCAGCATCGCTTCCGGCATGTTGTAGCTAAGCTCCGCAACTTCCAGCTGATTCAGAATAAAGAGACGTTTTTGAGCAAAAGATTGCGGGTACACCTCTCGGCCATCCGTCACCGGAATGGAAACAAATATCTGCTGATCCAGCCGAGAAATGGCGGTAGCCATGCTCTCGATCGTGGAATGGCGGAACACGTCGCGCAGTGGCAGATCCACGTTCAACTCTTTATGAATCTTGCTGACCAACGTTGTCGCGCGCAGGGAGTGGCCACCGATGTCGAAGAAGTTGTCATGAACACCAATCTCCTTCGCAAGCCCCAGCACCTCCTGCCAAATCGCCGCCAGCTTCGTTTCCAGCTCATTGCGCGGTGCGACGTACTCCGTTCCGCTTCCCGCTTCCCCTTCCGGCGCTGGCAGCACCTTCCGGTCTATCTTTCCGTTCGGTGTCAGAGGTAGACGCTCCAGCTCCACAAAGTACGACGGGATCATGTACCCAGGCAACTCCTGTGCCAGCGCCCTGCGCAGATCGTTCACTACCAGCTCAACTCCGGTATCCGGCGTGTAATACGCGCATAGCGCCTTCTGCCCGTTCGCGTCACTTCGGACCAGCACCAACGCTTCGCGCACACCTTCTACCCGCAACAGCTGCGACTCGATCTCCCCCGTCTCGATCCGGTAGCCCCGGATTTTTGCCTGGTTGTCGATCCGGCCGATGAAGTCCACGTTGCCGTCTTCCATCCACCGCGCCAAGTCTCCCGTGCGATACAACCGCTCACCAGCGGTGAAAGGACTGTCTACAAACTTCTCTTCCGTCAGCTCTGGACGGTTCAAGTACCCACGTGCTACCCCAACTCCGCCGATAACCAATTCGCCCAGCACACCGACTGGAACAGGATTTAGATGTGCATCCACGATGTAAAACTTCGCATTCAGCCATGCTTTTCCGATTGGCACATGACCTGTCTGCGGCAGCTTCGCCAACTCCTCGTCATAGAAACTGGAGTCGATCGATGCTTCCGTCACGCCGTAGGCGTTAATAATGCGGAACGATGAGCCAAAACGCTCCTGCAAGGTCCGGTAATCTGCCACACTGCAGCTGTCCGAGCTTGTGATGAGCAGCTCCATACCGCTTAACTCCAGCCCTTGCTCGTGCACGTATTCCATAAACGGTACGATCAGTGCTGGTGTTGATTCAAAGATCGTCACTTGCTCCCGCTCTATCCAGTGGTGCAGGCGAGACGGATCAATCCGATCATCCTTCGGTACAATGACCATGGTGCCTCCGTTATACAACGTGCGTGCCATATCACCCACGAACACGTCAAACGAGAAGCTGGCGAGTTGCAGTAGCCGGACTGGGAACTGATCCAACCGGTATTCCCGCCGGTAGCCCGCTGCCGTGTTCACCAAGCTGCGGTGCTCAATCATTACACCCTTCGGCTTGCCTGTCGTTCCCGACGTGTAGATCACGTACGCTAGGTCCTCAGGACGAGCTTCATGGAAGCTGTCCAAGCCAGCAACCTTCAGATGACTCGGATCATCGCTGTTCACAGCACCCGTCAGCTCGCCGGAGACTTTACCGGAAACCATGCCGGAGGCAAGCGGTGCATTCTCCCGGTCTTCGCTGTATGACGTTTCGTCGTCGAGGTACAACACCTTTGCAAGTGCCAGTTCCTCTTCGCTGAGCCAGGCTTCAGCACGCTCTCTCAGCAGCGTTTGTGTCAGCAGCACCTTCGCTCCGCTGTCTTCCAGCATGAACCGCACGCGGTCCGCCGGATAATCCGGATCAAGCGGTACATACGCCCCGCCCGCTTTCCAGACGGCCATCACGGCCACCAACAAATCGACCGAACGCTCGGCGAGAATGCCAACAATCTCCTCCCGGCCGATTCCACTTGCACGCAGCGTTGTCGCCAAGCCGTTCGCCCGTACGTTCAGCTCCGCATACGTCAGCCGATCGTTCTCGTATACAACGGCTTCCGCTTCCGGAGTGCGCTCCGCCTGTTCCTCAAACAGTCGGTGGAACGCGGCCACAGGAGCCACTTCCGATTGCATCGGGTGAGACGCGCCGAGAATCTTCTCTTTTTCATCTGCCGTCAACAAGTTCAGCTCAGCGATCTTTGCATTCGGATGGCTTACAATCGCCGCAAGCAAATGTCCAAAATGAATCGATAGCCGCCGGATCGTGCTTTCTTTATAAAGAGCCGTTGCGAATTCAAAGTTGCACTCCAGTCCGCCATTTTCTTCCGTGACATCCACACTCAGGTCGAACTTGGCCATACCATATTCGCTAGGGTACGGGGACAATTTCAGCCCTTCCAACTCAAACTCTGACTCCTCCAGGTTTTGCAGGGAGAACATCGTGTCAAACAGCGGGTTGCGGCTCAAATCCCGGCTAACCTGCACTTTATCGACGAGTTCTTCGAACGGATAATTCTGATGCTCGTAAGCGCCTAAAGTCGTTTCTTTCACTTCTTCCAAATACGACAGGAAGGTCTTCTCCGAAGCCGGATAATTGCGGATCGCCAGCGTGTTGACGAACATTCCGATCAAAGGCTGCGTGTCGCCGTGCGTTCTGCCCGCAATCGACGTTCCGACGATCAAATCGTCCTGACCTGTGTATTTATGCAAAAGCACGGTATATGCGGCAAGCAACACCATATATAGCGTCGTTCCTCTTTGAGCGGCCAGCTGTTTCAAGCCTTCGTTCGTTGCCTCGTCCACGAAGGACGTCAGCGTATGTCCCTCATAGCTCTGTACAGCAGGACGCGGATAGTCCGTTGGCATTTCCAGAACCGGCAGCTCGCCCCGGTATCGGTCCAGCCAGTAAGCTTCCTCGCGTTTCAATTGAATTTTTTGCTCGTCCGATTGCTGCCATACCGCATAGTCCTTGTACTGAATGTGCAAAGGCTCTAATGACTCACCGCCATACAGACGAACGAGTTCCTCAACGAACACGTCCATCGAAACCCCGTCGGAGATAATATGGTGCATGTCAAACATCAGTAAATAACGATCGGCGGCCAGCTCTACGAGCTCGGCACGCAGCAGCGGTGGCTTCGCCAAGTCGAAAGGTCGGATAAAAGCCTGCACGACTGCAGACGCTTCTTCCTCGTTCGCATGTCGACACACGACGGAAAAATCAACGCTCTCGTAAATACGCTGTACCGCTTCGCCTTGTACGACCTCAAATCCGGTTCGCAACGTTTCATGACGTTCGATCAGTCCGCGGAAAGCTTTCTCCAGCAGGCTATGGTCAATTGATCCTTCGAGCAGCAGCACACCCGGCATGTTATAGCTCTGCTCGGCTCCTTCCAGCTGATTCAGGATAAACAGCCGCTTCTGAGCTGAGGAAAGTGGATAATACGCTCTTGCGCCTACCAGCGGAATCGACGAGAACGAATGCTCTTCGATTCGGGAGATAGCTAGAGCCATCTGTTCGATCGTCGAGTAGCGGAATACGTCGCGCAGAGGCAACTCGACGTTCAACTCCTGATGCACCTTGCTCACCAGTGTCGTTGCCCGCAGGGAATGGCCGCCCAAGTCAAAGAAGTTGTCATGAACCCCGATGTGCTCCAATCCAAGCACACTTTTCCAAATTTCAGCCAAGCTGGCTTCGAGCGGAGTCCTAGGCAGAGTATGTCCTTCGCCCGGTTGCAAGCTCTCCTCCGGCGCCGGGAGGGAACGGCGGTCTACCTTGCCGTTCGTCGTCAGCGGGAGACGCTCCAACTGGATCAGGTACGCCGGGATCATATAGGCCGGCAGTTCCTGAGACAGCACGCTCTTCAGCTCGGCCGCCGGAAGCTCACAGTCCGCTTCATAATAGGCGCAAAGCTGCTTTTCGCCGGACACGTTTTCCCGCGCGAATACTGTCGTTTTCCGAATTCCCTCCACTTTCTGAAGCTGAGCTTCGATCTCGCCCAGCTCTATGCGGAAGCCACGGATTTTCACTTGGTCGTCCGTTCGTCCCACATATTCAATCGTGCCGTCCGGTAGCCATTTCGCCAAATCCCCCGTCCGGTACATGCGCTCTCCTGACGTAAAAGGATTGTGCACAAATTTCTCCGCCGTCAGTTCCGGCCGGTTATTGTAGCCCCGTACCAAACCTTCTCCGCCGACACATAGCTCCCCGACCACGCCGATCGGCAGCAGCTTATTCCGGCTGTCGACGATATACACCGTCGTATTGCTGATTGGTCGTCCGATAGGAACGGTAAGCGCCGACTCATCAACGAAGTCGACCGGAAGGTACGTGGTAAATATCGTGCTTTCCGTCGGTCCGTACACATGGTTGAGCCTACCCGCTCCAAGATGGGCGAGTGCTTTACGTACATGACCAACCGAGACACGCTCTCCTCCAAACAAAATCGCCCGGACATCCCGAAAACAATTGACATTCACATCTACAAGCACGTTGAAGAAAGCCGTCGTAATAAACATGACCGATATGCGCTGGCGCTGGATGAGATCCGCCAGTAGACCAATTTCCAGCAACGTCTCGCGGGGAACCAGCACCAGCCGCGCCCCGTTGGTCAAAGCACCAAAAATATCGAAAATCGCTCCGTCGAACGAATAGCTCGAAAGCTGGAGGACATGATCACGATTGGTGATGTCGATATAATTTGTATTTTGCACAACGCGCACGATGTTGCGGTGCGAAACAAGGTTTCCTTTCGGCTTGCCCGTCGTGCCTGACGTATAGATCACGCAGGCCAGATCTGTCGCTTCAATCCCTGGATTTAGGTTCGTTCCGTCCTCGTGATAGAAGGACTCGTCATCCAATAAGATCAACGAGTCCAAACCCGCCAGGCGCTCGCGCAAGCGGCTTTGCGTCAGTATGACCTGCCCTCCTGAATCCTCAATTAAGAAACGGATACGCTCCTCTGGATATTCCGGGTCAATCGGTACGTAAGCCGCTCCGGCTTTGTGTGCCGCGAGTATGCCCACCACCATTTCAATGGAACGCTCAGCCATAATGACGACCAGACATCCTTTGGATATCCCGTGACTGCGCAAGGTACGGGCAAGGCGGTTGACGCGTTCATTCAGCTCGCGGTAGGTCAGCTCTTGCTCATTCATGGAGATGGCGCCTGCATCCGGTATGCGCTCTGCCTGTTCTTCAAACAATTGAATGAGCGTCTGCCCGCGCGGAAATTCCGTCGTGGTGTCGTTAAAACGTCCGAGAAGTTCGCCCTTTTCTGCCTCCGTCACAAGTTCCAGCTCGCCCACGGTAATTTCCGGGTTATCCGTTACCTGCTCCAGCAGATGCACGAAATGCCCCTTGAGCCGCTCGATGCTGTCTTTATCGAACACTTCGGCATTAAAGTCGAATCGAATTTCGATCTCGGCTCCCGGCACCACAGTCACGTTGAAGTTATAGTTCGTCTGCTCCTCCATCTGAACGTCAGCAATTGTCAGGCCGCCGTGCTGCTGGTCCCCCGCCTGCACCATCTGCTCGTCCACCGGATAGTTCTCGAAAGCGATGATATGGTTGATCAGATTCTGCTTTTGCACGCTACGCGCTTGAATTTCATACAGCGGATAGTAATCATAACGCCCGGAATCCAGCGCCCGCTCTTGGAGCTTCGCCATCAGGTCGGTGAACACGGTGTCCACTTCGCTATTGACGCGGACCGGCACCGTATTGATGAACAGCCCGATCATAGACTCAATGCCCGGGATTTCCGCCGGTCTTCCGGCAACGACACTGCCGAATACGGCATCGTTTGTTCCGTTATATTTTTGCAGCATTACGCCCCAAACGGCTTGCAGCAGCGTATTGACTGTAACCAGGTGCTGTTTCGCCACCCGGTCCATCCGTTTGCTCAAATCCTTGCCCAGTTCGGCGGTGACGTGATCAGCCGTAAATCTGCCGCTCTGCGCTGGTTCCTTTTGCCCCGGAAGTACGGTTTGCCCTTCGTAGCCTGCCAGGAACGCAGTCCAATAGCCGGATGCTGCCTGATCGTCCTGTTTCTCCAACCATTCGATATAATCGCCATAATCCGATCCTTTACCTCCCGCTGGCTGCTTCCCAGAGGTCAGGGCTGAGTATATCTCAAACAACTCCTGCGTCAGCTGAGCCAGGCACCAGCCGTCCATCAAAATATGTTGGAAACTCCACAGTACGTGATAACTTTGCTCTTCGGTGCGCAGAATCGTAAACCGAACGAGCGCATCATGTTCCATGTCGAAGCCAAGAAGCTTGTCCTCCTCGGCCTTTTCATCCAAGTAAGCTTGTTTCTCGTGTACCTGTAAATGAAGCAGCTCTTCATATTCAAAGCCGACTGGCTTGTCGCGGTATATAATTTGCAGCGGCTCGCCCGCTGGTCCATTCACAAAATTCGCCCGCAGCACCAGATGACGTTTTGCAAGCTCCATCCAGCTCCTCTCAAAAAGCTGGACGTCGAGCGCTCCCCGCATCGTAAACCGCGTCTGCTCAAAGTAAGCTGCCGTTTGCCGGTCAAGCGCGCTGTGGAACCACATACCCTTCTGCATCGGCGTCAGCGAGTAAATATTTTCGATTTCCCCGAGATGAATCGAGCGCTGAGCGATTTGCTCCAACTCTGTGATGGTCAAGCCTTTAAATTGCACGTCACTCGGCGTCAATTCGGTGTTCTCTTTGCCTGCGCAGTGGGTAATGAGCTCTCGGAGACTTTGCTCAAGCCGCTGAGCGAAGGCTTCCATCGTTTCCTTGTGATACTGCTTCCGGCTGTAGCTGAGATCAAGCGATAAAGCACCGTCCAGCACCATACCGTTGATATCCAGCACAAAGCTGCGGGCCTGCCGGCCACTAGCCGGGCTGCCACTGGAATAAGAAGATATGCCGATCTCGCCCTGGTTGACATCATCGTCGAACTGGCCGAGGTAGTTAAAATTAATTTCCGGCTCTGTGCCCCAAACCAAGCCATCCTCCGATTTCGAAAGATACCGGCATATGCCGTACCCAAGCCCCTTGTTCGGAATGCGGCGCAAGTTTTCCTTGACCTGTTTAATCTGATAGGTCCAATCCCGGTCGGTTTCCGGCTCCAGGACGACCGGAAACTTGGTCGTAAACCAGCCGACTGTACGCGTGATGTCGATATCCGTTCCGATCGATTCACGTCCGTGTCCTTCGAGATTGATCCGCACCCGTTCGTGCCCCGTCCATTTGCGTAAGGCTATGCCGAGCGCCGTTACCAAAATATCATTCATTTCGGTGTTGAAGGCACGGTGAACCCGCTTCAGTAGCAACTCCGTTTCTTCGGGAGCCAAACGGACAAACAGCGATTCGCTGTCCTGCTGCGTCGTAACGTCCGCCTCCATATCCTTCGGCACGGCCGGAACCTCCATTTGATCCACGGCCTGCCAATAGGACCGTTCCTTCGCCATCTCCGGGCTTTGCGCGTAAGCAGCCAACTGCTCGGACCAAGTGCGGTACGCATCTGTTTTCGCCGGGAAACGAATTTCTTCGCTTTTGCCGGTCTGCTCGTAACCTAGAGCGAAATCCTCCATCAAAATGCGCCAAGACACGCCATCTACCACGGCATGATGAACCGCGAGCAGCAAATGATCACCGTCCGCACACTGGAACAGTCCCGCCTTCATGAGGGGCCCGTTCTTCAGATCGATGCCCGCTTGAATGTCCGTTGCCTTCGCTTCCACAGCCTGCGTGGGATTCTCCGTATCCTTGAAGTCGAACACGTCCAGCGTGAACAGCTCGTCTTCCTGAATCGCGCGGGTCCGTGCGCTAAACCCTTGTTCCGTTTTGCGGAACACCATCCGTAAGGCGTCATGATGCTCGGCCAGCTTTTGCAGCACCTGACGTACCATCTCTTCGTCGAAGCGTTCCTTCCGGTACAGCATCACCGACTGGTTGAAATGATGCGGGTCCGCAAAGGAACTCTCGAAAAACCAATGCTGAATCGGCGTCAGCGCCGTTTCACCCGTAATTTCGCCTTGATCGATGGTACGTCCGATCGGTATCACATGCAGGCTAAGCTGTGAAATCGTCGGATATTTGAACAAATCCCGGATTTCCAGCTTGTACCCGGCTTGATGAAGCCGCGAAGATACTTGAATGGACTTGATCGAGTCTCCGCCCAGCTCGAAGAAATGATCCGTTACCCCAACGCGATCGGCGTTCAATACCGCCTGCCACACATCGGCAAGCGTCCGCTCGGCTTCATTGCGTGGAGCTACGTACTCGCCGCCGGTCAGGGCGTTTCCTTCCGGGGCAGGCAAAGCCTTGCGGTCGATTTTGTCGTTCGGCGTGAGCGGCATCTGCGGAAGCTGAACAAAATGTGCCGGAATCATGTAATTCGGCAATTTTTGCGCCAGCGCGCTTCTCAGCTCGCCGAGCGTAAGAGGGAGACTAGCGACCAGGTAAGCGCACAGTTCTTGCCCACTTTTGCCTTCCCGCGCGATTACAATCGTCTCCTGCACCGAATCGATCTTCAGAAGCTGCTCTTCAATCTCACCGACCTCGATTCGGAATCCACGGATTTTCACCTGATGGTCGATCCGGCCCAAGTACTCCATATTACCGTCCGGCAGCCAGCGGGCGAGATCTCCTGTCCGGTAAAGGCGTTCTCCCGGCGCAAACGGATGTTCCACAAATTTCTCTGCCGTCAGTTCCGGTTGGTTCAGGTAACCTCTCGCAAGCCCCACGCCTGCCACGCACAGCTCGCCGTCCACCCCCGGAGGCACAAGTTGCAGGTGGGCATCCAAAATAAAAATCTGATGATTAGCCAGCGGGCGCCCAATCGGAATGACTCTACGCTCCGGCTGTCGCTCATCCGCATCCCAAAGCGTCGTAACAATCGAAGCTTCGGTAGGCCCGTAAGCATTGAAATAGTGAACCTTCGCTTTCCACTGCTGCACGAATTCGGCCGATACCGCCGATCCTCCCGTTACAAGCTTTGTTAAGCTGGGAAGACGGTCCGGGTTCAAATGAGCGCTGTAAGTCGGGGGCAGAATCGCCGCCGTAATCGCATGCTCGTTCATATAACTCTCGAACAGACGAGTGTCGAGAATTGTCTCGGCCGTCGGGATGTACAAAGCCGCGCCAAAATAGAGTGCTTTGAAAACCTCCCAGCAGGATGCATCGAAGGACAAGCTCGCAAATTGAACGATCCGGTCATGCTCCGTAATGCCCAGCCTGTCTGCGAACATCAACTTCAAGCTGACCAAACCACGATGCTCCAGCATGACCCCTTTGGGTTTGCCCGTTGTACCTGACGTATAAATGACATAAGCAAGATCGTGTGGACCACTGGCCGCCTCCAGGTTCGAGCCATCATCGCTATAGGCCTGCTTGTCATCTAGCGCCAATACGGTCCCTTCGAACGGGACTTGCTGTAACAGCTCTCTTTGAGTCAGTAGCAGCTGCGCGTTCGAGTTCTCCAGAATGTAGCGGATACGTTCTTCCGGGTACTCCGGGTCGATCGGCACGTAGGCACCGCCAGCTTTCAGAACCGCCAGAATGCCAATGACCGTCTCCAGCGATCTCCTAACCATCAAGCCTACCAACTGATTGGGTAGCACACCGACCGATCGTAGCGTACGCGCCAGCTGGTTCGCCCGTTCGTTCAACTCTGCGTATGAAAGCCGCTGCCCCTCAAAGACAACCGCCGTCGCCTCGGGCACACGCTTCGCTTGCTCCTCCACAAGCTGATGAATCGTCCGATCACGAGGATAGTCCTTCTCGGTATCGTTGAAGCTTTGTATTAATTGAAATTTTTCGTCCTCCGACAGCATGTCCGCTCGTACGATGTCCAGCTCCAGCTCATGAAGCCCGACAGACAGCAGGCGATTCAGATGGCCGACGACCCGATTCATGAACTCGGAGTCATATAAGTGCTCGTTATATGACAGCGCTAGCTGTATCGTCCCGCCGGTTAAACTGAATTCAAACGAACAGTCTGTGACCACGTTTTTCCTAATTTCGTCCAGATGCAGCTCCTTAAGGGATACTAGCGTATGGACGAAGGGTATCCCTTCTGCATATTGCAGATCCAGCTTCTCCGTCATTTTCAAGAACGGAATATGTTGATGTTGAATGGCTTCCGGCAAGGAAGTCCTCAGTTCGCTCAGAAGCGTCTTAAAAGTTGCCCCCACCGAAAACGAGTTTTTCAAAATGACCGTATGATTAACGGATCGACGCGTCTCCCCCTTTTTTGGCACAACCGGCATGCCGACCAGAATGTCTGAAGCACCTATATATTTATGCAAGAGTGCCTGAACACCGGCGAGCAAAATCATAAAAGCAGCCAGCGGAGCACCCTTGCTCATTTGAAGGACCCGCTGCGCCGCTTCCTCCGAAAGCGAACCGCCAACGGTTTTCACATTGGGCACCAGGGAGTTTGGAGCCTTGCTGTAAGGCAACCGCGTCAAGGTATAATCGTCAATACCGAATTTTTCGTTCCAAAACAACGTTTCTTTTTCAAAAGCCATCTGGATCGTTCCCCTCTCTTCATCGGTAAAAGCAATCCGGCGGAGCATATGCCGAAGCAACGCTCCAGCCTCGCTCCTCTCTTTTTCAAACATCTGACAACAATATCAATGGCTTGCGCAACGTCACGCTTCGATTGCCCGGTTGATCGCATGCGGCAATCCTCTGCCTAGCAGCTGTACCGCTCGGCTCCCATGCGTTAAGGACAACAAACATCGTTCTACGCAAGAGATGCGGCTGCTTCGGACTCCTCTGCTTCAATATGATTGCCGCGGACGAGCCACCTGAAGACGGGATTTGGTTTAACATGGGTTTCGGAATTGGATTTGGGGATAGACGACAAGGAATGTTCCTCCTGTCGATGTAAGGCTTGCCGCAGGGTTCCGGCCGACCAGCAGGAAGTCGACCGTACCTCCTGATTTGGCACCCGAGCTGCCTTTGACGAAGCCTATGTTTAAGGGGTATTGATACACTCTATGTACGATTTGATTATTCCCCCACAGCCCTGGTGTGGATAAGTAAAGATTCGGCTGCGGGGTAGTGAGCTTTTCCTAACGATTAAATTTAACGAGGGCACTGCATGAGACTCAAGGAATGCTCCGTATAGCATGAACGGGACTGCCCTTGGATTGCGGAGAATTCCATGCTGATTGACGTTACCGCAGGAGCATAAGGAGAAAGTCTTCCACTTAGTTGAAAGCGCTACCTTAACATCAAGTCCGCACGCCCTCCGGAAGGCACTTTCATGCCTCTTGCCGGGGGCGGCCATCGGCTTGGCCAAGCCTAGGTCGTTACTAGCAAATCCTTGGTCTCCTGAGAGATTACCCGCTGCATACTGGACTTGATAATGTCGCAGCCGGCGGCCAGATGCTCCATCGAGACGGTCAGCGGAGGCATGATCTTCAACACACAGTCTCCTCTGCCGGCTCTTTCAATGATGAGCCCGTTCTCGAAGCTGATATCCGTCACCCGCTTCGCCCCGGCTTCATCCATGAACCCCGAGACGTCAATGCCCCAGATCAGGCCGAGTCCGCGGATGGCGATGGACGGATGCAGAGGCTTGATTTCTTGATCAAGGAACGAGCGCACATATTCTTCCTTCTGCTTCACCTGAGCTTCCAGTTCGGTTCTGTCCCGGAACTCGAGAGCAGCCTTCGCGGCTACAAAAGCCAGCTGGTTGCCGCGGAAGGTGCCGTTGTGCTCGCCCGGCGTCCAGATATCCAGTTCGGGCTTCAGCAGCAGGAGGGACATTGGCAGGCCGTACCCGCTGATCGACTTCGACAGGGTAATGAGATCCGGCTCGATCCCCGCACGTTCGAAGGAGAAGAATTCGCCTGTCCGGCCGCATCCTACTTGAATCTCGTCTGTAATGAGCAGAATATCGTGCCTGCGGCAAAGCTGCTGCAGCTCACGTAGCCACTGCGCGTCGACAACGTGAATTCCGCCTTCGGCTTGTACCGTTTCAAGCAGGATCGCGGCCGGCTTGTCGATTCCGGAGTGCGAATCAGTCAGGATATTCTCGATATAACCGAGCGTATCCATTTCTGCGAAAGCCCCGCTCGGGTGAGGCATGAACGTAACTCCGTCCAGAGGAAGCCCCGCCCCTTCTCTCATGGACTTGGAGCTTGTCGCCGACAGACTGCCGAGCGACATGCCGTGGAAGCCACCCATGAATGCGAATATTCCACTTCTCTTCTTCGCCTTGCGTGCGAGCTTCAGGGCCGCTTCCACCGCATTCGTCCCTGTTGGACCGCAGAATTGAAGCTTGTAATTCAGCTTCTTCGGCTCCAGGATCCGCTCGGAGAAGCTCTGGATGAATTCACGCTTGGCCATTGTATACATATCCAGACCGTGCATAATCCGGTCGGAGGTCAAGTAATCGAGAACCCGGTCCTTAATATAATCGTTGTTATGGCCGTAATTGAGTGCCCCGGCACCTGCAAAGAAATCAATATATGCTCTTCCGTCCTCAGAATATAAAAGGTCTCCCTTGGCCCGGTCGAATACCACCGGAAAGCTTCTGCAGTAAGATCTTACGTTAGATTCCAGCTTTTCAAAAATGCTCACTCGCTTCATCCTCCATCGGAATTGGGATAAGGTTGGCTCCATCTTTCTGAACCTTCCTTTCTAAACCTTCTGACGTCATGGAGCAACATATTCTAGGCTGTCATTTTCCACAATTGTTGGTCCCCACATGCCGGCTTGTTGGTAAGCCAGTATACTGGTCTCTCGCACACAGCTTGGATGGGTATAAAAAACCCTACAATTCCATTTATTAGAATAATAGGGAATAAGACCTAGGTTGAATTATATCAAAATTTACAAGAATGTATAGTGAAATTTTTGTTAAATATAGTCATTATATTGTTAAATTTGGTTCATAAAACATTATATGTTAACATTTTTCGTTAAAAATAGTGAATGGAGAAGAAACCTTGGGCATGATTTGACATCAATCAAGGAATTCGACGAGTGTTGACATTCAGTCATTTAACAGGTAAATTTGGTATATATTCCCTTTAAATATTCTTTGCCGGTGCTCCGATTCCTTGCACTTTGTAATAACTTAACATGATTACCTGACCAATTTCTGAAAGCCTGGCTGGAAACTGGCCACAGCGTCCGCACGGATGGTAGCCGACATCGTTTTGTATCACGCCTTCTTCTCTGCGCCTCTGTTAGAGTAAAGGGTAAATATATTCTGCTCCTCTTCATCAAACCGTACGTGAGGTTTGCCCTTATACGCTTTCCAATGTCCTTCACTCATTTACATGCAGATTACAATAGCGTTCTGAATCCAAGTTGAACGGACAATGATTTCACTTCGTGTAATAAGCTTCTTCATAGCGCATTGTTGCTTCTTGCCATACCATTTTGTGAGTTGCTGAAAGATGCACCAGTCACGTTCAGTCATCTTCCTTTACCATTCAAATGATCTTTTATGCCCGATCCGCATCCTTCTTGGGGATATATTTGCACTTACGAGTTGCGAATGTTAATGACTCTCTTTAAGAAGTTGATTACATTCGTGCTCGAAGAATATTTCAAATGTGAGAATTACAAAAAGGTACTCATCCTAAGGTACTTTATAATCTGGTGGATTTTCGTTCAATGAATGACCGCAATTTACAATGCAAAAACACAAATAAGGTGGTTCTAATATTTAGAACCACCCTACTGAAACATCAAAAAAGTCCTGATGACTTAGAGTCATCAGGACCATTATTTTGTTCATACTGTATTAGTTTACTGAATCTATTGATTAACCCGTTATCCATGTCATTGGATAATAGTTCGTGTAGTTCCATACTTTTGTTAATGGTTCTACACTTATTTATCACTAGACAATAAACTAATTTGTACAGAATACCTTACTCAACCGTTACACTTTTCGCAAGGTTACGTGGTTTATCCACATCATGACCCAGTGCCAGGGAAGCATAGTATGCCAGCAATTGCAGTGCAACTACAGACAGGGCCGGGCTCAAGAGTGGCAGCGTCTTAGGAATTGCAAACGCTTGGTCTACGGATTTCAGCAATGGTGCTACGTGCTCTTCATACGTAATTGCCAATACATCTGCGCCACGTGCTTTTACTTCCTTAATGTTGCTCACTGTTTTCTCAAGTACGTTTTCCTGCGTTGCCAAGGCAATAACAGGGATACCGTCTTCGATCAATGCAAGCGTACCATGTTTCAACTCACCCGCAGCATACGCCTCGGAGTGAATATAAGAGATCTCTTTCAGCTTCAAAGATCCTTCTTGAGCTACTGCATAGTCAAGACCACGGCCAATGAAGAAGAGATGTTCATGTTTGGAGATTTGCTCTGCATATCCTTTGATTGCTTCCGCTTGCTCCAACATGGATTCCACTTGCTCAGGCAATGCTTGCATCGCTGCCAGCGTGTGTTCAATCTCTTCTGCAGATTGAGTACCACGAACTTGTGCAAGGTACAGACCCAGCAAGTTGAACGCGATCAATTGCGAAGTATACGCTTTGGTAGAAGCTACTGCAATTTCAGGACCTGCCAATGTTGCGATAACATCATCTGCATCACGTGCAATCGAGCTGCCCACTACGTTTGTGATTGCCAGTACATGTGCACCATTGGATTGTGCTTCACGCAATGCAGCAAGCGTATCGGCAGTTTCACCGGATTGGCTCACTACGATTACAAGTGTATCTTTGTGCACGATTGGGGAACGGTAACGGTACTCGGAAGCCACATCTGTTTCAACCGGAATACGTACCAATTGCTCAATCACTGTACGTCCAACCAGACCTGCATGGTACGCTGTACCACATGCAATGATTTGAACGTTACGGATATTTTTAATTTGTTCTTCAGTCATTTTCAACTCAGGAAGTTGAACTTTTTTGCCTTCATTATCGATGCGACCCAGCATAGTATCACGATATGCTTTTGGTTGCTCATGAATTTCTTTCAGCATGAAGTGCTCAAATCCGCCTTTTTCTGCGGTTACAGCATCCCAATCGACACGAATCATTTCCCGAGAAATAAAGTTGCCTTCAATCGTCATCAATTCGACAGCATCATGTGTCAATACAGCCATTTCACCATCATTCAGAATGTACACGTTACGTGTATGTTCCAGAATTGCTGGGATGTCGGAACCAATGAAGTTCTCGCCTTCACCAATACCAATAATCAATGGGCTTGCTTGACGCACAGCTACGAGTTTCTCAGGCTCATGCTCTGTCAATACACCCAGTGCAAATGCGCCACGCAACAACGTGATCACTTTTTGTACTGTTTTGACGATATCACCATTGTATTCACGTGCGATCAGGTGAGAGATAACCTCAGTATCTGTCTCGGAAGTGAACGTGTGACCTTGAGCCATCAATTCATCCTTCAGGTCCAGGTAGTTCTCAATAATACCGTTATGCACAACAGAGAACTTCTGGCTTCCATCCGTGTGTGGATGAGAGTTCTCATCCGATGGTTTACCATGAGTTGCCCAACGTGTGTGTCCGATTCCGGCATTACCTACCAGTGGTGCACCATCCAGCTTGGCTTCAAGGTTCGCAAGACGACCAAGAGCTTTCGTGATTTGCAGACCTTCCGGTGTGAATACTGCGATACCTGCAGAATCATAACCACGATACTCGAGTTTCTTCAATCCTTCGACCAATACCGACTGAGTGTTCTTATTACCAATATATCCAACAATACCGCACATAATTTATTTCCTCCGTTTGTATATGAATACTGTGTCACGAAGAGAAACAGGCAGAGGCGGCACATCGGAAAAATGAGTGATTGCCTAGCGTTTCATGAATACTTGGTACTTATTCAATTATCAATGATCAGAGCGACCTCGTGTCGCCCCGCTGTCATCATAAGCTGTTATGAATGCAATCATGAATGTACATCATTTTCCCGTCCGCGTACTGTTTACGCTCTTCACGCACATTCATTTGAATTTTAGTTTAACTCTTGCACCTGCACCGGCGCGTTGTGTGGACAGTCACCTATCCATTTTCCGCAATCCGGTTTACGGCTCTGGTGCTTCACCGGGAGGTCCCCGCCGAACAATCCGAACACCTCCACCTCGTCAGCTTGATTGCCGTTGATCTTAATCAGCCGTTCTTCAACCTAGAAGAAATCCTGATCAACATCATCCCGCGCAACTCCAAGCTCTGGCGCTTGTATAACTGTAACCTTACGTTCCTCACTTTCTGTGTCTGAATGACGACTCCACTCATTATATGCACGTCAGGTCCATTTTGCAATGGAGCAAAGTACCTGTGACAATTTTAGCATATTTACCTACAATCCCGACCGGATAAACGGAACTATGGTCTCATCAGGCCGGGACGCAGGAATATCCATACATAAAGTCCTAAATCATGTTATATTAAGCCTCGTTCTACACAACAATTCCCTTAAGAAAAGTATATGCAGAAGGTATCTCTTACATCTTCCAGTCCTATACCAGTTCTTTTTGCACTACATCTGCGATTTGAGACACAAATTGTTCAAGTTCGTCTTTATCTGGTCCTTCCGCCATAACACGGATCAGAGATTCAGTACCTGAAGCACGAACGAGTACACGTCCATTATCCCCGAGTTGTTGTTCTACTGTAGCAATAGCTTGCCCGATTGCAGCATTGCCCTCGTATTTGCTCTTATCTTCAACACGCACATTCACCAATACTTGTGGGTACTGGGTCATGAGCGCTTTTAGTTCACTCAGTTTTTTACCGGAAGCCTTGAGCGTATCCACGAGTTGAATCGCAGTCAGCATACCGTCTCCAGTTGTATTGTAATCCAGGAAAATAACATGGCCAGATTGTTCTCCACCCAAGTTGTAACCGCCGCGACGCATTTCCTCCATCACATAACGATCACCTACTGCCGTTTTAGCTGTTTTCAGTGCAAGTTTCTCCGTTGCTTTGTAGAATCCGATGTTACTCATAACAGTCGATACAACAGTACTGTCCTTCAACTTGCCTGCACGATTCATCGCATCACCACAGATACACAGAATGAAGTCTCCATCCACCTCAGCGCCTGTCTCATCAATAGCAATCAGACGATCCGCATCCCCGTCAAAAGCAAGGCCCAGATCCGCTTTATGTTTGAGCACTTCTTGTTTCAGGTTCTCTGGATGAGTTGATCCACATTGCTCATTGATATTCAGACCGTTAGGCTCTGCGCCAATGGCAATGACTTCTGCACCAAGTTCACTGAACAATTTCGGTGCCAGCTCATAAGCTGCTCCGTTTGCACAGTCCAAAACAATTTTAAGTCCAGAAAAAGACTCATTTACTGTTGTTTTCAGGAAGTCGAGGTAACGATAACGGGATTCTTCATCTGTCGTTACAGTACCCAGCCCGCCACCAACTGGCCGTGGCAATTGATCTGTCTCCGCATCCATCAGTTCTTCAATCCGGTTCTCTGTTTCATCAGACAGCTTGAAGCCATCTCCACCAAAGAACTTGATTCCGTTATCCTCAACTGGATTGTGGGAAGCCGAGATCATCACGCCCGCGTCAGCTTTCAACAAACGTGCAATATACGCCACTCCCGGAGTGGATACAACGCCCAGACGGATCACATCAGCGCCAATGGACAACAGACCTGCAACCAGTGCGGATTCCAACATCAATCCCGAGATACGAGTATCCATGCCGATAACCACTTTTGGTCTTTCCACACCACCTGCAAGCACGTAACCACCACAACGTCCAATGCTGTAAGCCAGCTCTGCCGTTAACTCTTTATTGGCAACCCCTCTTACACCATCTGTACCAAAATATTTCCCCATGATTTAACTCCTTCTATTCGCATCATATACGAGCACTATTATTATTTTTTTGAGAATTTTAAAATTAGAACGTTTACGGATTCGCGCCACTTTTACTGCCAGTACTGCTGTTATTATTATTTAAATTACCTCGACTGCTTGTGCTCCCCTGTTGACCCTGATCCTGAGTATCCGTATTCGATTCCGTTTCTCCTTCATCAGGAACAGGCTCTGTTTCCCCATTTTCAACCTCTGCTGGTGTTGGGTCAGGTGCTACCGTTCCCTCGTCCGTCGGTTCTTCGCCAGGAGTGGTCGTAGTATCTTCAGCCTTTTCGCTAATTTTGACCGTCGCACTCAATGCAGTGGATGATTCATCCAGTTTGGCATAACGGGGCAGGTCGGCTTCAAGCTTGATCTCATGCGTTCCGACCGCAAGTCCAGCAAGATCCCCAGTTAACGTGAGATCATCACTACTCAGACCCTCAAGCATACTTGCTGAGCCTGTAAGTGTGAGGTTCAGACCGCCGCTTCGAGGCGTAACCAGCGTCCCTTCCAGTCCATTCCCCGCACCGGTAAGTGTGATGGGGACGTTCGGAAAGACTTTGGTTGTCTCCTCTGCCTCGTCAAATGGTGATATGGTTACCTTGATCTGAATCGAACTAGGCTCGATTTTCTCAAAACCGGAAGGCGGCGTCAAGTCCACGTTAACTGTCGATGTACCCGACTGATCAAACTGTGTAAGATCAAGGGTTACTTGGTCGTAGGACTGTATACCTGCAAGCGCATCCTCTGATCCATAAACCGAGACTTCTTTCACGTTTGGCTCTACCGTGGAGAGTACCAGGCCTTCCGGAAGCTGTCCCGAATATTTGATTCTTAAGGGTACAGATGTATAGGGCTGATTGACCGGAACTCGGGCTTCAACCGTTTGAGGCGTTATAATCGCATTTTCAAGGACCTTACCTTCAGCATCGTAGGCTTGAAGTTTCACTTTTTTCTGTATGACATCTTCCTTGGCATCTTTCACGCTCACACTGCCCTGGACCTTCGCTACAGCCTCGAGTTGCCCTTCGGGCAGAGTTACCTTAACCGGCGTCGAAGGTTCAGTTACGGGCGTTCCAGCGCTGTATCCGGCGGATGGTTCCCCTTCGGGTACAATATTCACATTGAAGGATTTGGTGCCCAATTTTTCTACGTTCACCGTAACCATGGAAGGTTCCATGCTGACCACTTCTACCCCGGAAGGCAAATCAGGTACAAGTGGCAGTGTATTGGACCCATCTTTCACCTGACTCAGATCAACCAGTACCTTGTAATCGTCATTCGTAAAAATCGATGTTAGCATCGAGCGCTGCCCTTTGATCTCCAGCCGGACCTCATCCGTACTTAATGAAGTAAGCACATAGCTGTTGCTGTCTAATCCATAAGGTTGAACAGGCACCGTACGTTCCACAACCTTGTTGGTTGTCCCTGTTGTAATCGTAGGGGTGGTTGGTACTTCATCCAGATGAATCATGAACCAGAGCAGCAGGCTCACCGCAAGCGCAAGTATTTTGGCAAAGTTATTATTGTTAAACCACTTATCCATTGTTACGTCCTCCCTTCCGTTTCCAGAAGGTTGTCCAGCCATTCTTTTTCAGATTGGATGTTGGGCGCAACTCCTCATACAGTTTGGCAATCAGCGATTCTTCCTTAATATCACGAACGACCTGTCCATTCATTGCCAGTGACACTTGTCCTGTCTCCTCGGAGACAACCAAACAGATCGCATCTGCAACTTCGGTAATTCCGATTGCTGCACGGTGACGTGTTCCCAATTCCTTACTGATAAAAGGATTCTCTGATAATGGCAAATAACAAGCTGCCGCCGAAATCTGTTTTCCTTGTATAATAACGGCTCCATCATGGAGCGGTGTATTTGGAATAAAGATGTTAATCATCAGCTCCGAGCTGACCAGAGAGTGCATCTTAATGCCCGATTCCGTGTAATCGTTCAGACCTGTTTCACGTTCAAATACGACCAAAGCGCCAATTTTACGCCGTGACAAATAATTAACTGACTTAATAATCTCACCAATTAACACGGTTAGTTCTTCATCACTCGCTGCCGCTGAACGTCCAAACAGCTTACCGCGTCCCAATTGCTCCAGACCACGACGTAGTTCCGGCTGAAAGATAATGAAGACCGCAACGACACCAAACGTAAACATCTGGTTCATTAACCATTTGAGCGTATACAAGTTTAGCCACGTACTTAATGCCCAGATCAGCACAAGGAACAGAATCCCTTTTAGGAGCTGAACCGCACGTGTCCCCCGCACAAGCAAAATCAGTTTGTACATAATATAGGTAACGATCAATATATCGATAACGTCCTTAATGGACTCTGTCCACGTTAAGTCAGCAAAATAATTCATAAGCCAGCCCCCGCTATCCCCATTGATGAGTAAACCCTGATCTCATATTAACCCATTAGGATTTTATATAATCCTTTGTCTCCGCATTTTTGCATTATTTGATTTGTGCAAAATGCTTATCTATATGTAGTAGTATGTTCTCTTTAGTATCTAGGTTATAACGTTAACGTTCAGGTTGCAAGTTACGGCAGTCTCAAACTGCACATAAACATCACATTTACCATGAATTACAAAGTTTGCGTATAAAAAAAGAGTACCCCATGCAATCTGGAGGTACCCTGCTTGGTATATACCATTGAAGAATTTTACCCTGTTCTAGCGATAAGCCACTTCATTTACCATATTGGTTATTTTGTACCAGAACCAGTCCAGCGCCTGATCAATACTTTTCACCTGACCTGAAATATGCGCCGTTGAAGCCTGAAACAGTTGTCCGTCGATAACCGTCAGATTGCCGTTCACATCACCATATACTTGTGCGGTTCCATTTTCTATCGTAAGATCGCCAGCAATTGACTTACCTTCAGGAACAATAACCGTGTTACCCTGAATCACGATCTGGTCCAGATTATTTCCCTTAACAACCATTTCGTTATTCTGATTCCAGAAATTCAAGGCGCTAAAGAGCATCACGACCAAAAAGAAGGCTGCCGCCGTCAGCGCGGGATGTCCTTTGACCCATTTGAGCCATGCTTGCTGTCTCTTGGGCTGGGGCAGAGCATTCATAATTCGATTGGTCAGCTCATCAGAGGCAGACGGTGAATAGTGTTTCATGGCAAAGAGTAACATTTCCGTCTGTTCCAACTCTTTAAAGCGCATGCGACAATCCGGACAGATCACAAGGTGACTTTTCAGTTCAACCTTCTGGGCCGGGGACAACGACTCATCCAAACATTCATGCATTAAAGAGACGGCCGAGTTGCAATCCATATGAGAGCCAATCCTTTCTTAAATCACTTAGTCCATGTGCCATTAAAAAGCACGCATAAGACTTGCATACATTACATACGCATCCGTTTCGGATATGTTTCAAATAATTTCGCCCATATTTAAAGGCGCTTAACATTTATAACTTATACTCCAATTTTTTACGTAGAAAATCACGGCCCCGATGAACGCGTGTCTTGATCGTTGTTACGGGCATACCTGTCACATCACTGATTTCCTGTAGCGACAAGTCCTGTAAATATCTCAGAATCATAACGGACTTATACTTGGCTGGCAAACTGTCAATGGCCTCACGAATGAGTGTCTGCGTTTCTGACAGGAGAGCTTCACTCTCCGGTGTACGATCATCACTCGGGAGCATCGCATAACCATCAGATCCTTCCTGATCATTCAGTTCAGCATCCAATGAGTATGAAGGTTTCTTTCTGCGCAGTCGGTCAATACACAGATTCGTTGCGATCCGGTAGATCCAGGTTGAGAACTTCTGGTTCGGATCGTACTTCTCCATATTACGAAACACACGCAAAAACGTCTCCTGCACAACGTCTTCAGCTTCATGACGATTGTTCAGCATCCGGTATGCCAAATGAAATAGCTTGTCCTTATATAGTTCAACGATTTCTGCAAAGGCTCTCTGGTCGCCCTTGAGCACCAGTTTAATAAGCCTGTTCTCCAAATTGTCCACCCTTATTCCCCCAGACATGCTGATGGGTCTTCCGTCTTCTGATACCCGTCCACACTTGTAATTCACCAATCAAATCGTAAATCAACTTTGGTCAAAAATCAAGACTGTATGACAAATATCCGCCAAAAACAGTAAAAACGGGAACTCCCGCAGGAGTCCCGTTTCATCTCTCACTCCGTAGAGCAGAGAATGGAGCTTTTATTCAACAAAGTAATGGGTACTTTGTTACATATAATTATTCAAATGCAGCAGTTCAATCATCAACCTGTGTTACGCAGTCCTGCAGCGATGCCATTGATTGTCAGCAACACTTCTCTGAGCAGTTCCGTATCATCCTCACCACGTTCACGCATATCTCTGAGCTCGCTCAGAAGTTGAACTTGCATGTAGGACAACGGATCTACATAAGGGTTACGAAGGCGAATGGACTCTTGAATAACCGGTACATCATCCAGAATTTCAGCTTCTCCGGTAATTTTCAGAATCAGCTCTTTTGTGAGCTTGAATTCGGCTTCGATCTGACCGTAGATGCGATCACGGGCTTCCTTGTTCGAAGTCATGGCTGAATATTCTTTGGCAATGACCAGATCTGCCTTGGCTACGGCCATCTGTACCGTATCAATTAATGTACGGAAGAATGGGAAGCTTGCATACATTTCTTTCAGGACAACCAGATTTTCCTCTTTATCCTGATAGTAACTTTGCAATCCTGTTCCTGCCGCATACCATGCCGGAAGCAGATAACGACTTTGGGTCCAGGCGAATACCCAAGGGATCGCTCTCAGATCTTCAAACTTATCACTATTTTTACGCTTGGATGGACGGGAACCAATGTTCAGCTCACCAACCTCCGGAAGCGGCGTTGATTCTTTAAAGAAGGTGAAGAAGTCTGGATCACGGAAAATCAGATCCTGATATTTCGTCAGAGATACTTCCGAAATCTCTTTGATGATGCTGTCCCAATGACGTTCGGATGCTGACTCTTGCGGCTCAAGCCCATTGAGTGCTGCTGTGATTAGAGCCGAAGTTGCCTGCTCCAGACTGCGGTATGCAATCCCCTGGAGGGAATAACGGGAAGAAATAACCTCTCCCTGCTCCGTAATCTTGATGCCACCACCAATCGTATGTGGTGGTTGAGCAAGAATACTGCGGTTAAGTGGCATCCCGCCACGTCCAAGAGCCCCGCCACGTCCATGGAAGAACTTCAACTTAACGCCGTGTTCATTACCTACAGCCGTGATGGCATTCATCGCTACGCGCAGTTCCCAGTTGGCAGTAACCACCCCGCCATCCTTGTTACTGTCTGAATAACCAAGCATGATTTCATGCAGTTCATTCCGTCCTTTTACGCTTGCGCGGTATACAGGAAGGTTGAACAGCTTCTGCATAATGTCCGAAGCCGCATGTAGATCATCAATCGTTTCAAACAGTGGTACCGCTTGAAGTGTAGATACAACGTCTCCGTTGTGTCCTTTGGTGAATAAGCCCACTTCCTTGGCAAATACCATAACCTCCAGCAAATCACTTGCGCCCTGCGTCATACTGATCAGGTAACTTGTGATACAGCCGTCCCCAAATTCGTTCTGGGCACGTTTGATGGTACGGAAGACATCCAGACACTCTTTGGTTCCCTCCGTGTATTGGTGATAAGGAGAAGTAAGCGGACGTGGATCATCCAGCAAACGAGCAAGCAGATCGATTTTACCGTCTTCAGTCAGTCGCGCATAATCCTCTACAATGTTCATTTTCGCCAAAATCTCCGACATCGCATTTTCATGTTCCTTACTGTGCTGACGCACATCCAATGCTGCGGTATGGAAACCAAACAACTCGACTTGACGAATCATTTTGCGAATGGTCGTATCTGCTACGTAATCGGCAAAATGATGGCGCAGACTTCGATCAATAATCATCAGTTCATCAATCAAATCCTGTGCACTATGATAACGGTCAGGCTGACCTAATTTGTTTTCATCCAGTACATTGTTCAGCTTGGCAATCATATAAGCCAATTTGATGCGGTATGGCTCTTTTTCATTCCGCCAGATATCCACTTTTTTCAATGTAACAGAATTACGGTCCTGCTCAATCGACTGCACCAGCTCATCCGATACATGAATGATGTTTGTGCTGAAGCTGAGATGGCCCATAAGTTCAATCATAATCCGTTGGTATTCACGCAAAGCGAGCTTGCGTTGCATCAACAGCGTCTGCCATGTTACATCTGAAGTTACCGAAGGATTTCCATCCCGGTCTCCACCGATCCAGGAACCGAACCGCAAATACGTCGGCACATGCCAGTCATGGTCAGGATAAAATTTGTTCAGGCAGCGTTCCAGCTCCTGATATACATCCGGAAGTACGTGGAACAACGTTTCATGAAAGTAATACATCCCGTTCCGCACTTCATCAAGTACAGTCGGTTTGCGGTCGCGAAGTTCATCTGTCTGCCAGAGTGTAATAACCTCATTCAGCAGCTTCTCACGCAACTGTTCACGTTCACGCAACGTCAGCGTAGGATTATCAAGTGACATGACATCTTCGGATATCCGTTTATGGATGTCCAGAATAACCCGGCGCATAGCTTCGGTTGGGTGAGCTGTCATAACGAGTTCCAACGACAAATCGTCGAGAATCTCTTCCACCTCTGTATGAGACAGTCCACGTTCCTTAAGATCCTGTACTGCTTTCTCAATCGATCCTGGCTGCACAGCGTCCCCAGCAGAACGTTCATAATCCCGTTTACGCCGGATCCGATGGTTTTGTTCAGCAATATTAACTAATTGAAAATAAATAGCGAAAGCCCGAATAACCTGGTGACGATTGTCCGAGTCTAATTCCTGGATCATCGTTTTGAACTCTGCATAGAGTTCTGGCAGAAATTCTGCACGCAACGATTTGCTCGTTTCCCGAATCTTCTCAACGATATCTAGAAGCTCCGTGCCGCCTTGATGGACAAGAACTTCTCCGAGTATATTGCCCAGGAACCGCACGTCTCGCCGAAGCAGGTTGTTGGATTGGCTTTTGCTGGCGGTTACCATAGTTTCAGTCATGCTTATCCTCCCATCTGATCGTTCCATTCGTACACGTAAATTTGACACCTTCATAACATCATACAATAAAATGGTACGAAAATCTTTATTTTTCTACTAGAAAAAATGGGGATTATCCCCGATTTACAGCACAAAAACACGCTTTTTTATTCATTTTCTTGTTCTGCTTCAATTAATGGTCATATACTGTCGCATGATACCTTTTTCACGTACTTTAGATAAATCAAAAGTCTCATACCTATTCTTAAAAACTCATAAATATACAGTTCTTTTAGATATGATCCCATGTACCTGATATTAAGGTTAAACCGCATAATTTCATTGTTTGAGAACAGATGATATACAAAGAAACATGACCGGCAAAGCAAGCTTTTGTATACTTTACCACAGTGACGCAATAAATTAAAGATGTAATTATAATTTTCTTCCCACTACAGTCTGCTTACTAGGCAAGTTTCTTATGTATGTTGTTATTCAATTGGACTCAAAGGTATATCTTAACAGACTATTTCTACATATTGTACTTGTCTTCTTGGGCAGATTAATCTGTAGCTCTTACTAAAAAGGAGGAATCCACATGATGAAGAAAGGTACAACAATTATTGCTTCCGTGCTTCTGGTGGCCGCGATGGCTGGCCCTGCTGCTGCTGATGGTCATATGTCCAAAGGAATGGATACAACCGGCTCACGTGTCCGGTCTTATCAGGACACCAACTACATGGACCGCACAAACACTAATTCCAACATGAATATGAACATGGATGGAAACTACCGCAACAATGGTGATTATCGTACCAACAGTGTTCGGGCAAACGCCACAACAACCAACCGTGACAATGGCATGGATTGGGGCTGGCTTGGTTTACTGGGACTGCTTGGATTAGCGGGCATGCGTAAAAGAGTGACGGATCACAACGAACGTTAAATTGTACTCACGTCACTATACAATAGCTTGCTACGTCTTAGAAGAAGCTCATCCACAGAGGTAAACAGAAGAGCCAAGACCCCTTTACTATTAAAATAGGGAGGTCTTGGCTCTTTTTTAAATAAACCTGTACTGTACTATATATAAAATATTACATAAAATAACTGCTAATTCTTACGTTAATAAAAATAAAAAAGCCTCTGCATCTGCAAAGGCTCTTTCATTATATCCTGTAAGCGGGTGATGGGAATCGAACCCACGCTATTAGCTTGGAAGGCTAAAGTTCTACCATTGAACTACACCCGCATAAACAAAAAAATCGGGATGACACGATTTGAACATGCGACCCCCTGGTCCCAAACCAGGTGCTCTACCAAGCTGAGCTACATCCCGATACTAAAAAAATAATGGCGCGCCCTGAGAGATTCGAACTCCCGGCCTTTTGATTCGTAGTCAAACGCTCTATCCAGCTGAGCTAAGGGCGCAAAAATATTGGAGCGGAAGACGGGAATCGAACCCGCGACCCTCGCCTTGGCAAGGCGATGCTCTACCGCTGAGCCACTTCCGCAAATAAAGGATGCGCGTGGAGGGACTTGAACCCCCACGTCAAAGACGCTAGATCCTAAGTCTAGTGCGTCTGCCAATTCCGCCACACGCGCATATGATGGTGAGTCATGAAGGGCTCGAACCTTCGACACCCTGATTAAAAGTCAGGTGCTCTACCAACTGAGCTAATGACTCATACTAAAATGGCTGGGGATATAGGATTTGAACCTATGCATGACGGAGTCAAAGTCCGTTGCCTTACCGCTTGGCTAATCCCCAATAAAAATATGGTGGAGGCTGAGGGGATCGAACCCCCGACCCTCTGCTTGTAAGGCAGATGCTCTCCCAGCTGAGCTAAGCCTCCAACTATATGACCCGTAGGGGATTCGAACCCCTGTTACCTCCGTGAAAGGGAGGTGTCTTAACCCCTTGACCAACGGGCCCCATTTCCAAAGCTCTCAACCGGGATCGAACCGGTGACCTCATCCTTACCATGGATGCACTCTACCTACTGAGCTATGAGAGCAAATGGCTCCCCGAACAGGGCTCGAACCTGTGACAACTCGATTAACAGTCGAGTGCTCTACCAACTGAGCTATCAGGGAATAATATGCATTTGCAGGGCAAATGCAATTCATCGTACAACGTCCACATGCAGAGCCTGTTTTCTATGTATGATGAAAGAGTTCGCTTGGCGGCGTCCTACTCTCCCAGGACCCTGCGGTCCAAGTACCATCGGCGCTAGAGGGCTTAACGGTCGTGTTCGGGATGGGTACGTGTGGAACCCCTCCGCTATCGCCACCAAACGCGATTTGTCGAAGCATAGCTTCTTGAAATCAGATATGGAACTGAAAATCATACACACGTTCTGTGATGTACCAATTTTCATTTCAGAGATCATTCTCTGAAAACTAGATTCGAAACGAAACATGCGAATTACAACTTGCTATTGGATAAGCCCTCGACCGATTAGTACTGGTCAGCTCCATGCATTGCTGCACTTCCACCCCCAGCCTATCTACCTCGTCGTCTTCAAGGGGTCTTACATACTGGGAAATCTCATCTTGAGGGGGGCTTCACGCTTAGATGCTTTCAGCGTTTATCCCGTCCGTACATAGCTACCCAGCGGTGCTCCTGGCGGAACAACTGGTACACCAGCGGTACGTCCATCCCGGTCCTCTCGTACTAAGGACAGCTCCTCTCAAATTTCCTACGCCCACGACAGATAGGGACCGAACTGTCTCACGACGTTCTGAACCCAGCTCGCGTACCGCTTTAATGGGCGAACAGCCCAACCCTTGGGACCTACTTCAGCCCCAGGATGCGATGAGCCGACATCGAGGTGCCAAACCTCCCCGTCGATGTGGACTCTTGGGGGAGATAAGCCTGTTATCCCCAGGGTAGCTTTTATCCGTTGAGCGATGGCCCTTCCATGCGGTACCACCGGATCACTAAGCCCGACTTTCGTCCCTGCTCGACTTGTAGGTCTCGCAGTCAAGCTCCCTTATGCCTTTGCACTCTTCGAATGATTTCCAACCATTCTGAGGGAACCTTTGGGCGCCTCCGTTACTCTTTAGGAGGCGACCGCCCCAGTCAAACTGCCCACCTGACACTGTCCCCGCACCGGATTACGGTACCAGGTTAGAACCTAGATACGATCAGGGTGGTATCCCAACGTTGCCTCCACGCAAGCTGGCGCTCACACTTCAAAGGCTCCCACCTATCCTGTACAGATCGTACCCAAATTCAATATCAAGCTGCAGTAAAGCTCCATGGGGTCTTTCCGTCTTGTCGCGGGTAACCTGCATCTTCACAGGTATTAAAATTTCACCGGATCTCTCGTTGAGACAGCGCCCAAGTCGTTACGCCATTCGTGCGGGTCAGAATTTACCTGACAAGGAATTTCGCTACCTTAGGACCGTTATAGTTACGGCCGCCGTTTACTGGGGCTTCGGTTCACAGCTTCGGATTGCTCCTAACCACTCCCCTTAACCTTCCAGCACCGGGCAGGCGTCAGCCCGTATACTTCGCCTTACGGCTTCGCACAGACCTGTGTTTTTGCTAAACAGTCGCTTGGGCCTTTTCACTGCGGCCCCCTCGTGCTATTCACACTACCGGGGCACCCCTTCTCCCGAAGTTACGGGGTCATTTTGCCGAGTTCCTTAACGAGAGTTCTTCCGCGCGCCTTAGAATACTCTTCTCGCCTACCTGTGTCGGTTTGCGGTACGGGCACCTTCACCTGGCTAGAGGCTTTTCTTGGCAGTGTGAGATCATGACCTTCGCTACTATAATTTTCGCTCCCCATCACAGCTCAGCCTTACAATGTGCGGATTTGCCTACACATCAGCCTTACTGCTTAGACGGACATCCATCAGTCCGTGTCACTACCCTACTGCGTCCCCCCATTGCTCATAACGGCTTACGGTGGTACAGGAATTTCGACCTGTTGTCCTTCGACTACGCCTTTCGGCCTCGCCTTAGGTCCCGACTTACCCTGAGCGGACGAGCCTTCCTCAGGAACCCTTAGGCTTTCGGCGGATCAGATTCTCACTGATCTTTTCGTTACTCATACCGGCATTCTCACTTGTATAATGTCCAGCGCTCCTTACGGTACACCTTCAACCCTTATACAACGCTCCCCTACCCCTGATGCAAAGCATCAAGCCATAGCTTCGGTGGTGTGTTTAGCCCCGTTACATTTTCGGCGCAGAGTCACTCGACCAGTGAGCTATTACGCACTCTTTCAATGGTGGCTGCTTCTAAGCCAACATCCTGGTTGTCTGTGCAACTCCACATCCTTTCCCACTTAACACACACTTGGGGACCTTAGCTGATGGTCTGGGCTGTTTCCCTTTTGACAATGGATCTTAGCACTCACTGTCTGACTCCCGGAAGTAAGTCTATGGCATTCGGAGTTTGACTGAGCTTGGTAACCCTTGCGGGCCCCGCACCCAATCAGTGCTCTACCTCCACGACTCTGTTTTCCGAGGCTAGCCCTAAAGCTATTTCGGGGAGAACCAGCTATCTCCGAGTTCGATTGGAATTTCTCCGCTACCCCCACCTCATCCCCGCATTTTTCAACATGCGTGGGTTCGGGCCTCCAGTGCGTGTTACCGCACCTTCACCCTGGACAGGGGTAGATCACCCGGTTTCGGGTCTACGTCCACGTACTATATCGCCCTATTCAGACTCGCTTTCGCTGCGGCTCCGGCTCTTCACCTTAACCTTGCACGGGAACGTAACTCGCCGGTTCATTCTACAAAAGGCACGCCATCACCCCTAAAACGGGCTCTGACTTTTTGTAAGCACACGGTTTCAGGTTCTATTTCACTCCCCTTCCGGGGTGCTTTTCACCTTTCCCTCACGGTACTGCTTCACTATCGGTCGCTAGGAAGTATTTAGCCTTGGCAGATGGTCCTGCCGGATTCATACGGGGTTTCACGTGCCCCGCACTACTCGGGATCCGTCTCGGAGGGAACCAACTTTCAACTACAGGGCTTTTACCTTCTTTGGCGGGCCTTTCCAGACCTCTTCGCTTAACCGGTTCCTTTGTAACTCCATGTGAGACGTCCCACAACCCCAAAGAGCAAGCTCTCTGGTTTGGGCTTCTCCGCGTTCGCTCGCCGCTACTGACGGAATCACTATTGTTTTCTCTTCCTCAGGGTACTTAGATGTTTCAGTTCCCCTGGTATGCCTCTACACAACCTATGTATTCAGTTGTGAGTAACTGGAAATTACCCCAGCTGGGTTTCCCCATTCGGACACCCCCGGATCAAAGCTTGCTTACAGCTCCCCGAGGCAGTTTCGTTGTTCGCCACGTCCTTCATCGGCTCCTAGCGCCTAGGCATCCTCCGTGTGCTCTTAGTAGCTTAACCATTTTGTTCCGGTTTCGGTCGCTCGCTTCCCTTGGTTTGCTTGCGCAAAGCCAAAAGTCGCTCTCACTCGATACCATCACAAAAGCAATTTAACTACCTTTATACACTTGACTTGTTTACACAAGTTCAACTTAAAGGAATGTTCTAATTCGCGTTTGTTTCGTTTCGATATCTAGTTTTCAAAGAACAAACTTGTAAAACATTTTTGGTGGAGCCAAGCGGGATCGAACCGCTGACCTCCTGCTTGCAAGGCAGGCGCTCTCCCAGCTGAGCTATGGCCCCATATAAAGTTAAAAGGTATAGATGGTGGGCCCTGGTGGACTCGAACCACCGGCCTCACCCTTATCAGAGGTGCGCTCTAACCAACTGAGCTAAGGGCCCACATTACATATACTATTTGAACCCAAAATGGGTTACGCTTGGCGGCGTTCTACTCTCCCAGGACCCTGCGGTCCAAGTACCATTGACGCTGAAGGGCTTAACGGTCGTGTTCGGGATGGGAACGTGTGGAACCCCTTCGCTATCGCCACCAAACGTTTGAGAGTTTGAGCTCTCAAAACTGAGCAACGAGTGAGTTGCTTGTGCTCTTCATTTCATCCACACCGAAGTGACGGACCAAAATGAATCGCTGTTGCAGGTTCTAAGAATCTGCGTATTTGAATGTTTCCGTTGCAGGAAACGATTCTCCATAGAAAGGAGGTGATCCAGCCGCACCTTCCGATACGGCTACCTTGTTACGACTTCACCCCAATCATCTATCCCACCTTCGGCGGCTGGCTCCTTGCGGTTACCCCACCGACTTCGGGTGTTATAAACTCTCGTGGTGTGACGGGCGGTGTGTACAAGACCCGGGAACGTATTCACCGCGGCATGCTGATCCGCGATTACTAGCAATTCCGACTTCATGCAGGCGAGTTGCAGCCTGCAATCCGAACTGAGACCGGCTTTGTTGGGATTGGCTCCATCTCGCGATTTCGCAGCCCGTTGTACCGGCCATTGTAGTACGTGTGTAGCCCAGGTCATAAGGGGCATGATGATTTGACGTCATCCCCACCTTCCTCCGGTTTGTCACCGGCAGTCTATCTAGAGTGCCCACCCGAAGTGCTGGCAACTAAATATAAGGGTTGCGCTCGTTGCGGGACTTAACCCAACATCTCACGACACGAGCTGACGACAACCATGCACCACCTGTCTCCTCTGTCCCGAAGGAAAGATACATCTCTGTATCGGTCAGAGGGATGTCAAGACCTGGTAAGGTTCTTCGCGTTGCTTCGAATTAAACCACATACTCCACTGCTTGTGCGGGTCCCCGTCAATTCCTTTGAGTTTCAGTCTTGCGACCGTACTCCCCAGGCGGAGTGCTTAATGTGTTAACTTCGGCACCAAGGGTATCGAAACCCCTAACACCTAGCACTCATCGTTTACGGCGTGGACTACCAGGGTATCTAATCCTGTTTGCTCCCCACGCTTTCGCGCCTCAGCGTCAGTTACAGCCCAGAGAGTCGCCTTCGCCACTGGTGTTCCTCCACATATCTACGCATTTCACCGCTACACGTGGAATTCCACTCTCCTCTTCTGCACTCAAGTCACCCAGTTTCCAGTGCGATCCGGGGTTGAGCCCCGGGATTAAACACCAGACTTAAATGACCGCCTGCGCGCGCTTTACGCCCAATAATTCCGGACAACGCTTGCCCCCTACGTATTACCGCGGCTGCTGGCACGTAGTTAGCCGGGGCTTTCTTCTCAGGTACCGTCACCTTGAGAGCAGTTACTCTCCCAAGCGTTCTTCCCTGGCAACAGAGCTTTACGATCCGAAAACCTTCATCACTCACGCGGCATTGCTCCGTCAGGCTTTCGCCCATTGCGGAAGATTCCCTACTGCTGCCTCCCGTAGGAGTCTGGGCCGTGTCTCAGTCCCAGTGTGGCCGATCACCCTCTCAGGTCGGCTACGCATCGTCGCCTTGGTGAGCCGTTACCTCACCAACTAGCTAATGCGCCGCAGGCCCATCCCCAAGTGACAGATTGCTCCGTCTTTCCAGTTTCCTTCAGGCGAAGAAAACAATTATTCGGTATTAGCTACCGTTTCCGGTAGTTGTCCCAAACTTGAGGGCAGGTTGCCTACGTGTTACTCACCCGTCCGCCGCTAAGTATCAAGGAAGCAAGCTTCCTATCAACTCCGCTCGACTTGCATGTATTAGGCATGCCGCCAGCGTTCGTCCTGAGCCAGGATCAAACTCTCCAATAAAGTATTGAAAAGAGCGATAAGCTCATTTTGAATCTGACGAGATTAAAAATCTCATTTGTGCTCCAGTCGATCCAAGCCAAGGCTTGTTTCAAACTTTCGCGTTCATTCTGCAAGCAGAATGTTTACTCACTCGTTGTTCAGTTTTCAAAGATCAAACATTCAATTTAGTGCTGTTTTTCATGCTGTCGTCGTTTCAGCGGCGACTTTTATAATATATCATGTTGAAGTTCTCTTTGCAAGCATTATTTTTTCGATTATTTTCAATCGCTTTATTTTCATGCTTGTTTCGGTGAACCGCTCCTAAAAAAGGAACGAAAATTAATTTACCATATGAAATTAGAAAGGTCAACCCTTTTTCGACAAAAAGTATGAACCCCTCAGCAATTTCAGCATTATCATGGTTCAGAGGTACAGCACCCGCTATGAAGAGCCGCACCTCACTTCCACTACTATACAGCGAATATATGACCAGCTTCAGCATTATGGCTTCGACTTTTTCAGCTTCCCACCTCTTGCATACTTGGACAACTCTTTTGGCGGGGCAAAGCGTGCATACATGCGGAACACAGTCTTATATCGGCTCGCGATAGCATATTTGATCTCTTGGTCAAGACGATTATCACTTAGATCGAAAAGCATCTCATCTAATTCTTTACGCAGCACATAGTCTAGTTCCTTGCATTCCTTCTCGTTAAACAACATACCCAGCATTAGAGTTCTCCTTTTTGTGCATAGCCTCTTTATCACACTTACACAAGTTTCATGCAACACCCCGTGCATTCGCTTTTGTGGGGTACTGCTGGAACCCGTTTTATTGTTATGGTCAACTTTCTGAAAATTTATGAATGCCAACCAGCACAAAATTTTATCCTCTCACCAGAGTATACGTAAGTGTGCTTTCGATGATTGCTGCTACAAGAAGCAAGATGACAACCCAAAAGGATGCCGTTAACGTCCTATTCATGAATACTCTCCACCGGGTACCCATCGTATTTCGCTTGTCACTTCCAAGTTGTGCAAGGCTTTTGATAACCAGACCACCAAACTTCAGTCCGAAGGCGCAAGCAATAATTATGACCGGAATTTCAATAATGCCATGCGGAAGTAAACCTTTAACCACAAAATCATAGAAGCTTGCTCCATAATTCATCGTGGTGTGCACCACAAATCCAAGGACCATCCCATTGATCAGCAGGAAGATGACAGGCAGAATTCCGAAGAATATACCGGCATAGATGACAAGTACACTTTTGATGGCATTATTGAAAAAGATAAACAGGAAGAAGTTCCATTGCACATTGCCCCCCTGCTCCAGCCGTTCACTGACTTCACGTAATCCTCCGATTTGGTTCAACAATAGTTCTTCCAGTGGCCCTGTACTCACCCACCCTGCTCCTATACCAACAGCAAACAAAACTACGGACCAGATTAATGCACTGCGGATGGAACCAAGATCTCTAAGAAATGTACTGAATTTTAACATAATAACCTCCTGTAGAATCTAAAATGATGGACAAACAAGGTTCCGTTACGAATAACTGGGGAGTACGAGCATACATTGGAGAGTAAACAAGCATTTCTTATGGGAGAGGGGCGCTTATTGAAATGAACTCGTTCTATGTATTTAGCGGCAAAAAGATTAAACGGTACCTGATTGTCCTCGTTGCTGCCATCTTTGCGATCGGTATTATTTATCTGGAGAGAGGCAATGTCTCCGTATTCTCGGAGGAAGCACCATCAGCCGTCTACAGCGTTCCAACCGAGAAGAAGGTAATCGCACTTACCTTTGACATTAGCTGGGGGGATAAACGGACAGAGCCGATTCTGAAAGTTCTTCAGGAAAATAAAGTGCAGAAGGCAACCTTTTTCCTTTCCTCCCCCTGGAGCAAGACACACCCCGAAATTGTTACTGCCATCAAAGAGGCAGGATATGAAATTGGCAGCCATGGTCACAAACATGAGAACTACAGCAGCCTGACCGAAGAAGAAATACGCAAAGAAATTTCGACAGCTCATAGCATTTTAACCGATTTAACGGGAAAAGAACCGAAATTACTACGTCTGCCCAACGGGGACTTTGACAAGCGAGTGCTTCAGGTAGCCAATAGTCTGAATTATCAGGTTGTGCAGTGGGATACCGACTCCTTGGATTGGAAAAATCCTGGTGTACAGACCATTGTTGATCGCGTAGTAAGCAAGGCACATCCAGGGGACATCGTACTGCTGCATGCAAGCGATTCTTCTAAACAAACGCATGAAGCACTCCCTGTCATTATCGACAAATTAAAAAACCAGGGCTATGAATTCGTAACCGTGTCTGAGTTGCTTAACCATTCCAGTGTAGAAGGTAAGGAAGTTCGTGATCAAGCCAGCGGTCAATAATTGGTAGATTGCTTGGGCTATAGCTCTAATACGAGTGTAAAATACGAGTGTAAAAGTTGAAAAGAGCTAACCAGGTTAGCTCTTTTTGGTATGTTTTTTATGCAAAATGAATTCTATGCTCGGCTTTCTTTCAACTGTTCTGCCTTTCCACTTACACTCCGGTTCGTCGATACATCCACCAGCCTGTGCAATATCAGCATTTGGTATGCATTACATAGGAGCAAGGGAACCACAATAAATATGGTTGCAGCATTCACATCAATACGTAATACGCCGATCGTCTCCACTATGGTAACGGCAATCATGAAAAAGAGTGTAGGTACGAGCGCGGAGATATGAGTCAGCTTTACTTTAACGTAAGCGGTAACAATTGCAGCTGCCAAAATAATGATACCTAACACAATATCCGATATACGCTCCCGGTCTCCCCCAACAAACAAACGTAAAAACATCACGTCAAGCAGGGCTAACACCGTTAGTACAATCTGCACGATCTGCCAACCGCGCTTTGGAAATACACCTTTACCCATATAATTCAATATCAGATATGCAAAGAAACCCATTTGTGAATACACGCTGATCATAACCCCTGATCCAAATAAGATCAAAAGATACAGAAGAAAATCATTCAATCCATTTGTTTTCTCCCCGTTCACCAGCATCATAATCAATCCTGTGCCCAATGCTCCCGCGGCCCCAATAAGCAAGGCTGTCCAAAACAGGAAAAACCATCTACGTAAATTCAAATGTTTTCCACCCCCGAGTGTTTATTTTACCAACCTTCTCAGCAAAAAACCATCATTGCTCAACATATTTCCCCCTTTCCCATCACATACTACATCCAGTATCTAATCAAGGAGGGATTGTACACATGAAACGGCCTTTGTGGCAGCTATGCTGTGTCGTACTGGGGCTATCCGTCATGCTTGCCGGCTGCGGTTCAGATCAGAGTTCTTCGCCTCCTCAGGGCAGTTATAAAGAGATGAAAACAATGGTTGTAGATATTTTGAAAAGTGATGAAGGCAAGAAAGCGGTGGAGGAAGCTCTTACAGGTCAAAGCTCATCCAGCGGAAGCAGCGGTTCTGAAGAAGGCGGCGGTTCGGGTGGTGCTTCAGGATCCATTGGTATGAAAATGTTAATGCCTGTGCAATCTTCGGAACAAATACGTATTGCAGTAAAAGATACCATCACAGCTCCCGAATATAAGAAGGAATTCGAAAAGATCATGACCGATCCGCAGTTTGCGGGTGAATTTGCCAAAGTGATCAACGCACAAAGCAAACAACTTCATATGCAATTAATTAAAGATCCCACATATCAAAAATCTGTTGAAGACATCATGAAGTCACCTGAGGTATCCAAGATGTTCATGGATATGACGAAGACTCCGGATTATCGTAAACAGACCATGACTGTCATGCAGGAAGTGATGCAAAACCCGTTGTTCCGCATGGAAGTACTCACTTTGCTCAAGAAGGTAGTACAGGACGAATTGCAACCCAAAGTGGAAAGTGGCGGAAAACAGGGGGAAGAGCAAGGCGGACAACAAGACGGTCAGGGCGAAGGTGGAAGTGATGGCGGAGATGGTGGAAGTGGAGATTCTGGCAGCGGTGGAGGTTCATAAACAGTAGATGTTGGTATATTACAGAAACTGAAAAGCCTGCATCCGAATGGACGCAGGCTTTATTTGTATTTATAACACTCATACCATTAGAATTTGGATTCAATGGACCGGGCAACTTCATCGTAGATAGCCCCTATACGGGAATCAGCTTTGTATACAGAAGGTGAGAAATCAGGCTCGGAAGGATGATTATCCGGCGTGCCTAATGGAATCTGGGCAAGCAGGCTTGTATGCAGACTTTCCGCAAGTCTTCCCCCGCCTCCACGACCAAAGACATAATCCTTCTCTCCGCAACTGCCACACTCATAGTACGCCATATTCTCAACCACACCAAGTAACTCATGATCGGTCTGAATGGCCATCGCACCCGCACGTGCTGCGACAAAAGCTGCCGTTGCATGCGGCGTGGTAACGATGATTTCCTTACTCTGTGGCAACATCTGATGCACATCCAAAGCAACATCTCCCGTACCTGGGGGCAAATCCAGTAATATATAATCCAATTCGCCCCACTGGACATCCGTAAAGAATTGACGCAGCATCCGACCTAGCATGGGTCCACGCCAGATTACCGGGTTGTTCTCCCGAATAAAGAAGCCCATCGACATGACTTTGACGCCAAAACGTTCAACCGGTTGAATAACGCCATCTTCAACGACCGGATATTCTTCAATCCCCATCATGTCGGGTACACTGAAGCCATAGATATCCGCATCAATTAAGCCCACTTTCTTGCCTTGACGTGCCAAGGCTGCAGCCAGATTAACGGTTACCGTTGATTTACCAACGCCACCTTTACCACTGGCCACAGCAATAAAACGAACACCTGATTCAGGACTTAACAGCTCATGTCCATCCAGACCCGCTGCGTGACCTTTTACGAGCACTTCGTCCCGATCTGGCTCATTATCGGGTTGTCCCATATTCAGGCTCTCACGATCATGCTCAGAAGCTGCACGCACACGAATATGTACATCCTTCAGTCCGTGCTGGGACAACAGATTACGCGCTGCATCACTCAAAGCTGTTGTATCCTCAGGTCGATTTTCCAGTGTCACTATGGTCAGAGCCACATGATTTTCTTTCACCATAATATCTCGAAACCATTCCAGTTCGGTCAGACTTACTCCCAATTGTGGTTCTTGTAATGGCTGTAATAGTTCAAGTATCTGTTCTTTTGATAACATCAGACAGCACCTCAGCTTTATCTATTGGCATGTAATTAGGTATGCTGATCCAATTATATCATTACCTTTCTTGTTCTGACTAACTTTTAGATCGTTCTCCTGAGGAATATCTGAGAATTCCATTATAGATCGATGCAGCTACCTTGCGTTGATAAGCTTCGTCGGCAAGCATACGTGCCTCTTCCGGATGAGAAAGGAAACCCACTTCTACCAGCGCTGAAGGGATCTTCAGAGCCTGTAACAGATAAACCGTATTCACCGTTTTGGCGATTCGATCTGTATTCTCCAGATTACGAACCATCTCTTGTTGAAGCAGATTAGCCAAACCTTCGTTATCCGGATGGTTAGTTGTATAGAAAACCTGCGCTCCACTCCATCGGTTGGATGGGACACTGTTCATGTGAATGCTGATAAAGAGATCTGCTTGCTTATCCTCTATCCGTCGTACTCTTTGTTTCAGATCTTCCGTCTTGCGTTTGGAGTACCCCTTGGTGTCCGATTCCGCCAAATCAGTGTCTATTTCTCGTGTCATAACCACTAAGGCCCCTGCCTGTTGCAAATAATCTCTCACATACAGGGCGATAGACAGGTTGATATCTTTTTCAATAACCCCCTGTTTACTCACCGCTCCTCCATCTGGTCCTCCGTGTCCTGCATCAATGGCAATGACTTTACCCGCCATCGGCAAACTCCAATAACCTGACGTCTTAGCGGAAGGCAGTTCATAGGACATTACCGCCACTAACATGGCCAGTAGACAGAGACTCAGCATGACCCTTTTGATTGTTTTTAGCCTAATCCAGACTACAAAGTGTTTCCCCATATTTTTACGCATAAAAAAACCACCTCGTCCCTATAAATGACTCTAATCATCTATATGGGACAAGATGGACAAATATACCGCTAGGAGCGGACTTGCTCCGCCATTCCTTCAATCAGCACCTCAGCTACCTCAGGACGTGTAAATTCAGGTGGAGGGCACTGGCCGTCACGGAGCAACCCGCGTACTTTGGTGCCGGAAAGTGCCATATGATGTTCTTTATCATGTGGGCAAGTTTTGCTGGATGCCATGTTTCCACATTTGGTACAGAAGAAACTATGTTCGAAGAACAACGGAGTGATCCCCAGTTCCTCTGCTGTAAAGTTAGTAAAGATCTCCTGTGCTTCATATGTTCCATAATAATCACCAACACCCGCATGGTCACGACCAACAATAAAGTGAGTACACCCGTAATTTTTGCGAACCATCGCATGGAAAATAGCTTCACGTGGACCGGCATACCGCATGGCTGCGGGGAACACACCAAGAAACGCACGATCAGCCGGGTAATAGTTCTCCAGTAATACCAGATAACTCTTCATCCGAACATCTGCGGGAACATCGTCCGACTTTGTCTCTCCAACAAGCGGATTCAGGAAAAGTGCGTCTACAATCTCCATAGCGCTCTTCTGAATGTATTCATGAGCCCGATGCACCGGATTACGTGTCTGAAAACCAACTACGGTCTTCCAACCCTTCTCCTGAAAAATCTTCCGGGTATCTGCAGGATCATAATAGAATTCTTCAAATTTCGAAGGTTTTGGACGGTTCAACACTTGAATTGGACCTCCTACGTATGTTGCAGGACGCTCCAACAGTTTTTTAACGCCCGGGTGCTCGGGATCATCCGTTTTGAATACACGCTGGGCTTCTTCACCCTGATCCACCTGGTATATACTTTGGACTTCGAGCAATCCATAAGTGACTCCATCTTGATCACCAACAAGTTTCACACGTTCACCAATCTGGAGGGATGCGGCTTGTTTATCGTCAATAGCAAGTGTAATCGGTATACTCCAGACTGTTCCATCGGCAAGACGCATGCGAGACACCACCGAAAGGTAATCTTCCTCATTCAAGAAACCTTCAAGTGGTGAGAACGCACCCACACCAATCAGATCCAAATCTGATATCGTCCAGGTATTAATAAGCAAAGAGGATAAGTTTTTACTGTCTTGCAACAATTGCTCCCGTTCTTCTCTTTGTACGATACGCTGAACCAGCGTACCTCCATGAGGCAGAATCGATGTCATCTTGTCAGCTCCTTGTATATCTATTATTTATGAAGGCCACATTCCGTTTTATCATTACCAGACCAGCGTCCAGCACGAGGGTCCTCTCCAGGCATCACTTGACGTGTACAATGCTCACAACCAATACTTGGGTAGTTCTGATCATGAAGAGGGTTATATACAACGTTATTGTCACGAATATATTGCCATACATCCTCAGTCGTCCAGTGCGCAATCGGATTAAACTTCATCAGGCCAAATTTGGAATCATATTCAACCTTCTTCGAGTTTGCACGAGTTGGTGCTTGATCTCTGCGGATACCTGTAATCCATGCATCATACTGAGAAAGAATACGTGTTAACGGTTCGACTTTGCGAATGTTACAGCACCCATTGGGATCAGATTTCCATAACTCTTCACCGTGTTGAGCTGCCTGCTCTTCCGGAGTAATCTTAGGTGACACGCGTACAAATTCAAGGTTGTAGTTCTCCTGCATCTTATCACGTGTTTCGTATGTTTCTTTAAAGTGAAAATCTGTATCCAGATAAAAAATATCTGTGGATGGGCTGATTTTCTGCACCATATCTACAAGTACAACATCTTCTGCACCAAAACTACATGCAAAAGTGATATTTGGGAATGTTTCAATAGCATACCGAATAATATCCTCTGGACTGGCATGTTCCAGTTCCTCTGCCTTCGTCCGTGCCAAATCTTCTTTCTCCAACAAGTTCATCTGTGAATTTCCCCCATTCTGCATTTCAATACACCTAAAGCCGACTAATCTAATATGAATTATGTTTAGTATAAATCTTTCATTGGGGATGTCAATGCCTGCCATATGGTAAAATAAATCAGTTTTTGACCCTTTTTAATTGCCGCTATCACACAATATTTTGGTTCAATTTGTCCATTTCTCTGTTAATGAGATAAAAACAATGATGTTGGCCCAGGTCATTAGGCAGGTAAAAATACATCCCTTAGCCTGGGAAACCTTTGCTGCTGCTGGGTTTGGACAGATCTTGTCGTCAAGAACAGAATCCAAAAATCACTAGGTGATTGAAAATGAAGGAAGAAAAGCTAAAGTTTTAAGGGGAGCAACGTTGCGAATTTTAGCTATTGATATGTAAGGGACTTTTATCGTTTCCATAAGAAATACTGATAAGGTTTGCACCAATGAATTAAGTACAAAAACAGTAAGCTGAGTGCATTCAAGAAATCCGGCGTGAGTTCTAAACGATGATTTTATAGGAGCTGTTATAGAATGTGTGGTGAGCGATGGGTGAGAGCGTAAGAGCAAATTCAATGATCTAAACGATTAGAGAGGTTCAGTAAGATGTAGATGTATCAACGTACATATTATAGGACTGTATTGAGGGACATTAAGAGCACATTGAAAAGGCAATGAGGGAAAGATGCACAAGCATGGGGAGAGACATCAGAGATATGAGAAAAATGAGAGCTATCGCATAAACTAATATAATATATGGCGTGATGGTCATGAATATATAAAAAAGCCTTTGACCGAGGCCAAAGGCTTTTAATATTAACGTTTGGAGAACTGAGGTGCGCGACGAGCCGCTTTAAGACCGTATTTTTTACGCTCTTTCATACGTGGGTCACGAGTCAGGAATCCTGCTTTTTTCAGGGATGCACGGTATTCCGGATCTGCTTTGAGCAGAGCGCGGGAGATACCATGACGGATTGCGCCGGCTTGACCGGAGATTCCGCCACCATGAGCAATAACAAGAACGTCATAGTTGTTGAGCGTTTCTGTCAAGTTCAGTGGTTGTTTTACGATCAGTTTGAGTGTTTCCAAACCGAAGTATTCATTAATATCACGTTTATTGATGACAATGCGTCCTTCACCCGGTACAAGGCGAACACGTGCTACCGAATGTTTACGACGACCTGTCCCATAGTATTGTACTTGTGCCATGAAACTGTCCTCCTTTTAATTAACCGCGAAGTTCGTAAACTTCTGGTTTTTGTGCTGCATGTGGATGCTCAGTGCCTCTGTACGCTTTAAGTCTCAACTTCATTTTCTCGCCCATGCGAGTTTTAGGAAGCATACCGCGAACAGCCAATTCCAACATACGCTCAGGTTTGTTTTTAACCATCTCTTCAGCTGTAGTTACTTTCAAACCACCTGGGTGCATTGAGTGACGGTAGTATTTTTTACCTTGCATTTTCTTACCAGTCAATACGATTTTCTCAGCATTGATGATAACAACGAAATCGCCAGTGTCCACATGTGGAGTGAATTGTGGCTTGTGTTTGCCGCGAATCAAAGCTGCTGCTTCGCTCGCCAAACGTCCGAGGGTTTTGCCTTCAGCATCAATGATGTGCCATTGGCGCTCAACTTCGTTAGGCTTCGCCATGTACGTAGTACGCATGAAAAGTTCCTCCTTAAAATGTTCAAAATCATCATTTTCATTTATCTTCGTTCGTTAAGTTATAACTTTAGGTGTTGATGGATTGTAAATTTGATGTGAAACTCTTAATTGGGGCTGTGGGAAAGCCATTAAGAAAACACAACTTTTATATTACATGATAGGCGATTAAATCGCAAGTGTTAATTAAGCTTTTCACTCACCAAATTTAATCTTTTTTGTATTCAAGATCCCAGAGCATTAAACCGCAGCTAACTGCAGTAGGTCCTGCAGCAGATCGATTACATGCAGCAATCATATTTGGTACATCAGAGGCTTTCCGTTTGCCCTCTCCGATCTCCAGCAGTGTCCCTACAATGATACGAACCATATGCTGCAAAAAGCCGTTACCACTCAAATAAATGTGAATGACACCCTGATCGCGCGGATGGTCTCTGCACATTGATCGGTCCACTTCCATCCATGCTTCGTACACCGAACGGACATGATTCTCTTTCTGAGACTTGCGTGAAGCAAAAGAGGTAAAATCATACGTCCCTATGAAATGTCGTAAGCCCTCCTGCATTGCCATAATATCAAGCTTCGCATGATGATGATATTGCAGTCTTCTGTTGAATACATCCGGAAATTGATTCGCATTGACTGTATAACGATACGTTTTCTTTTTCGCTGCATAGCGAGAATGAAAATCAGCCGAAACTTCAATCGCATCAATAACGACAATATCGGAGGGTAATCTGGAGTTGAGTGCAATACACCAACGTTCAATCGGGATCTGGGACTCCGTAGGAAAATTGAAGATTTGTCTGCGGGCGTGAACACCTGCATCTGTTCGGCCTGAACCTGTAATTTTAACCTTCTCACCGGTTAAAGCACGAATCGCATCTTCAAGATGATCCTGAATAGTATTCCCACCCGGCTGTACTTGGAAGCCGAAATAGGCAGTGCCATCATAAGTTAACGTCATACATAAGTTCCGCATTATTACCACACCTTTGTTCCATACTATACATATCCCTATCCCGAACAGCAAAAGAAGCCCCTTACGGAGCTTCTATTACAGCACGAATTCCGAAATGAAGAGAAAAAAAGGGTTAATCCAGAATCGTTGATTCTGTCCCCTTTCCTCATCTCATCTGTTTTACGCGCGGTCTACCAGTTCCAAGTAAACCATTGGCGCTGCGTCACCACGACGAGGTCCCAGTTTCAAGATACGAGTGTATCCACCTGGACGCTCAGCGTAACGACCGGACAATTCGCTAAACAGTTTTTGGATTGCATCTTGCTCACCATCGATAGTTTCGCGGCGAACATAAGCTGCCACTTGGCGACGGGCATGAAGATCTCCCTTTTTCGCTTTAGTGATCAGTTTTTCAGCAATAGAGCGAACCTCTTTTGCTTTCGCTTCAGTTGTCTGAATGCGTTCGTATAAGAACAGGTCGGTTACCAGGTCACGGAACAAAGCTTTACGTGCGCTGGAATTACGGCCCAACTTTTGGTATGCCATTGTTTTCCCTCCTTCACTTCAAGCACTCGGCTGTCTATTCTTCTGTACGGAGTCCCAAACCAAGTTCCTCAAGCTTCTCTTGAACTTCTTCCAAAGACTTGCGTCCGAGGTTACGGACTTTCATCATGTCTTCTTCCGTTTTCGTAGTCAGCTCTTGCACGGTATTAATACCGGCACGTTTGAGGCAGTTGTAGGAACGAACAGAGAGATCCAGCTCTTCGATCGTCATTTCGAGTACTTTTTCTTTTTTGTCTTCTTCTTTTTCGACCATGATTTCTGCATCTTTCGCTTCGTCTGTAAGACCCACGAAGAGCATCAAATGCTCAGTCAAAATTTTAGCGCCGAGGCTTACAGCCTCTTCAGGACGAATACTTCCATCAGTCCAAACTTCCAACGTGAGCTTGTCATAGTTGGTCACTTGACCGACACGCGTATTTTCCACAGCGTAGTTAACGCGACTGATCGGGGTGAAGATGGAATCGACTGGGATGACGCCGATCGGCTGGTCATCGCGTTTATTCCGATCTGCCTGGACGTAGCCGCGACCGCGATTGGCAAAAATACGCATGTGAAGTCTCGAACCTGGTCCGAGCGTAGCAATGTGCAAATCCGGGTTAAGGATTTCCACATCGGAGTCAGCACGGATATCTCCAGCCGTAATTGCTCCTTCGCCTTCAGCATCAATCTCGAGCACTTTCTCCTCGTCTGAATGAATCTTAAGCGACAAAGCTTTCAGGTTAAGAATAACCTCCGTTACATCTTCCATTACGCCAGGAACTGTAGCAAATTCATGCAGAACGCCATCGATTTGAACCGAAGACACTGCCGCACCCGGCAGTGACGAGAGCAAGATTCGGCGAAGCGAGTTTCCAAGCGTCGTACCGTATCCGCGCTCAAGCGGTTCTACTACGAATTTCCCATAGGTGCCATCATCGTTGACGTCTACCGTCTCAATTTTCGGCTTTTCGATTTCAATCACTGCAATACCCCTCCTTCAAAACGTCGGTCCTCTATGAAACATTTACCTTCTCTTGCGAAAACATGTAGTAGTATGCCTAAACAACCATTATTAGCAGATTGTGCCGGAAATATACCACACGCAGGGGCAAATCTCATTAGACACGACGACGTTTTGGAGGACGGCATCCGTTATGCGGGACTGGAGTTACGTCTTTGATCAGGTTAACTTCAAGACCAGCAGCTTGCAAAGAGCGGATCGCTGCTTCACGGCCTGCGCCTGGTCCTTTAACCATAACCTCAACGGCTTTCATCCCATGTTCCATTGCAGCTTTGGCAGCAGTCTCAGCAGCCATTTGTGCAGCAAACGGAGTCGATTTACGGGAACCTCTGAATCCGAGGCCACCGGAGCTTGCCCACGAAATTGCGTTTCCGTGAGGATCCGTAATAGTAACGATAGTGTTATTGAAAGTGGAACGGATATGCGCCACGCCAGATTCAATATTCTTACGGTCACGACGTTTAGTACGTACGACTTTTTTCGGTTTAGCCATTTTCTCTTATCCCCCCTTATTATTTCTTCTTGTTCGCTACTGTACGACGAGGACCTTTACGAGTACGAGCATTCGTTTTCGTACGTTGTCCACGAACAGGCAGACCACGACGATGACGAACTCCACGGTAACAACCGATCTCCGTCAAACGTTTAATATTCAAAGAGATTTCTCGACGCAGGTCACCTTCTACTTTGACCTCTTTATCGATACTTTCACGCAATTTGCTGACTTCATCTTCCGTCAAATCACGAACACGAGTGTCCGGATTGATGCCTGTTGTGCTCAGAATTTTCTGGGAAGTCGTTTTACCGATTCCGAAAATATAAGTCAAGGCGATCTCAACGCGCTTATCACGTGGCAAATCCACACCAGATATACGTGCCATTTTACGCTACACCCCCTTCTTTAACCTTGTTTTTGTTTGTGTTTCGGATTTTCACAGATAACCATAACATTCCCTTTGCGGCGAATGACTTTGCACTTTTCGCAAATCGGCTTGACCGAAGGTCTTACCTTCATGTGAATTACCTCCTCAAAGTTTTGCTAAGCAAAACCCTCTTCGTAAGCATTGACCTTGTTCTACTATTGTAAAACCGGCTTCGAAGCTTTCGCAAGTTTTGCCGGGCAAAACCCGCTACATAAGCTTCACAGTTCATTGCAACTGTCTACTACTATTTACGGTAAGTTATGCGACCTTTTGTTAAATCATAAGGCGACAACTGAACAACTACTTTGTCTCCAGTCAGGATACGGATAAAGTGCATCCGCAGTTTTCCGGAAACGTGAGCGAGAATTTGATGACCGTTCTCAAGCTCAACCTTGAATGTTGCATTCGGTAGCGGTTCGAGAACCGTACCTTCCACTTCAATGACATCTTCCTTAGCCATTAGTCAGTCTCCTTTCTCTTCAGCTTGAATGTTGGTGGATTCCAGAAATGAATGAACCGCGTAACGGAGCTTTCCATTTGTCACCCGACCACTCTCGTTTAAACTGTTCACAACCTCGCTGCTAATCATGGGCTGGAGCTCAAGATGAAGAAGATTCTTCTTCTTTGGTTGATCAAACTTACGTTTGTCTCCATCCGCAATATATACGAACTTACCGTCCGCTATAGCAACAATTACTGCGGCTTGGTCCGCATTGCGGCCTTTACGGATCTTCACAAGTTGACCGAGCTGCGGATTAGACTGACTGTTCATGCCTCATCACCTACGCATTCAGTTTTGTGAAAATTTCCATACCATCTGGTGTAACTGCTACGGTGTGTTCAAAGTGTGCACATAACTTACCATCAACCGTGACGACAGTCCAGTTATCTTCCAACGTTTTCACATACCGTCTACCTACGTTAACCATCGGCTCTATGGCCAGCACCATGCCCGCTTTAAGCCGTGGTCCCCGATCGGGAAGACCATAGTTCGGAATCTGTGGTTCTTCGTGCAGATCTGCGCCTATGCCGTGACCGACATATTCACGAACTACGGAGAACCCTTCATCTTCAATATATTTCTGAATCGCATGAGATATTGTAAACAAGCGAACGTCCGGTTTTACCAGCGCCAGACCTGCGTATAACGAAGCCTCGGTAACGTCCAGAAGACGACGGGCTTCTTCGGAAATACGGCCGACCGGATAAGTCCAGGCGGAATCTCCATGATACCCCTGGTACTGCGCGCCAATGTCAAACGTAACGATATCGCCCTCGTTCAACTTGCGTTTGCCGGGAAATCCATGTACCAACTCTTCATTGACTGAAGCGCACACACTGGCAGGGAAACCGTTATAACCTTTGAAAGACGGCACAGCTCCTTGACTGCGGATATATTGATCAGCCATATGGTCAAGTTCTCCAGTCGTAATACCGGGAGCGATATGCTCTGCCAAGAGACGATGCGTTTCCGCAACAATTCTCCCTGCTTCCCTCATCAAGCCCAGTTCCGTTTCGGACTTACCAATGATCATCAATTAACCTCTCAGTAAGGACACGATTTCTTTAGAAACTTGATCGATATCCTGTTCTCCGTTCATTTGACGAAGAAGACCTTTAGTCTCATAGAACGTGAGGAGTGGTGCTGTTTTGTTGATATACTCGTCCAGTCGTGTACCTACACTCTCTTCATTATCATCAGAGCGTTGATACAACTCACCAGCGCATTTATCACAAATACCTTCCTGCTTAGGCGGATTGAATACCACATGATAAGTGGAACCACAGTTTTTACAAATTCGACGCCCCGTCAAACGAGCGAGCAATTTGTTGCGATCCACTTTCAGGTTGATTACATGATCGAGACCTGAGTTCAATCGATCCAGAATGCCATCGAGCGCTTCTGCTTGCGAAAGGGTTCTTGGAAATCCGTCCAAGAGGAAACCTTCTCTGCAGTCAGGCTGCTGCAAACGTTCTTCAACGATGCCAATGGTTACATCATCTGGTACAAGCAATCCTTGATCCATATATTCCTTGGCTTTCATGCCAATGGGAGTTCCCTGTTTGATCGCGAGACGAAATGCATCGCCTGTTGAAATATGGGGAATACCGAACTCTTTCACGATGACGTCTGCTTGCGTTCCTTTTCCTGCCCCCGGAGGGCCCATGAATAGGATGTTCACGTTATGTCACTCCCTCCAAGACTACCCTACATCAACAAACAGCACAATAGGTGCCGGCAAGTAAATCTTCACTCGACCGGTACCTATTGCCTATTTATTGATAAAACCTTTGTAGTGGCGTTTGATCAATTGGCTTTCGATTTGCTTCATCGTATCCAGCGCAACACCGATAACGATCAGGAGGGATGTTCCTCCAATTTGCGCAGATTGAGGCAAACCAGACAGTGCCCCCAAGATTACAGGCAGAACGGAAATGACTGCCAAGAACATGGCACCGGCCATTGTCAAACGAGTCATGACACGGGTCAGATATTTCTCGGTTGCTTTACCCGGGCGAATGCCTGGGATGTAACCGCCGTTCTTTTTCATATTATCAGCCATCTGCTGTGGATTCATCTGTACGAAAGTATAGAAGAATGTGAAACCGAAGATCATCACGACATACAACAACATACCTAGAGGTTTGTGTGTAGTCAGGTTCTGTCCGATCCACTGTGCCCAAAGGCGATCTGCCCAGAAGTTGGCGATGATCGTCGGGAACATCAACAGCGATGATGCGAAGATAACAGGGATAACACCTGCTGCATTAATTTTCAGCGGGATATGTGTATTCTGTCCACCGTACATTTTGTTACCTACGACACGTTTAGCGTACTGTACCGGAATCTTCCGAATCGCCTGCTGAATGTAAATGACCCCTATGATGATCAACACAATAACAATTGCGATGATAACACCTTTAAGAATATTCATAAACAGTTGGTCAGGTTGAATGAAGTCAGATTCGATCGTTTGTTTGATAATGTTAGGCACCGTAGATAGGATACCCGCAAAGATCAAGATCGAAATCCCGTTTCCTATGCCCTTCTCGGTGATCTGCTCACCAAGCCACATTAGGAATGAAGTACCGGCCGTAAGTACAATCGCGATCAAGATATAATCTGCAAATGTAGCGTTAGGAACCATCTCTGTATTGTACAAGCGGTTGAATCCGATCGACGTACCAAACGCTTGAATCAATGCCAGCCCGATGGTTAAATAACGGGTCAACTGTGCAGATTTCTTCTTACCTTGTTCACCTTGCTTTGCCCACTCCGCTAATTTAGGAATAACGTCCATGGAAAGCAACTGTACTATGATAGACGCAGTGATGTAAGGCACGATCCCGAGCGCAAATATCGAGAACTGGAAGAGCGCTCCACCCGAGAACGTATTGAGAAGTCCAAAAACTTCTTTACCCGCAGAATTTGTCGCTTCGAACACATCTTTGTTAACTCCCGGCACGGGGACAAAGGAGCCGATGCGGTAAATGATCAGTACAAAAAGGGTAAATAATACCCTTTTGCGCAGATCTTCAACCCGCCAGATATTCTTTAGGGTCTTGAACATTAAATCACCTCGGTTGTACCGCCGGCAGCTTCAATTTTCTCAATAGCAGATTGAGAAAACTTGTTAGCTTTAACAGTCAGCTTCACAGTGACATCACCGTTACCCAGAATTTTGATTCCGGATTTAGCGTTTTTAACTACGCCATTCGTCATCAAGAATTCTGGAGTTACTTCAGTACCCGCAGCAAAACTGTTCAGGTCTTCAGTATTCACAACTGCATATTCTTTGCGAGTTGGGTTTACAAAACCACGTTTTGGCAAGCGACGATACAATGGATTTTGTCCACCTTCGAAGCCTGGACGAACTCCACCGCCAGAACGAGAATTTTGTCCTTTGTGACCGCGACCTGATGTTTTACCTGTACCACTACTTGGACCGCGACCAAGACGTTTACGTTCTTTGCGGGATCCAGGAGATGGTGAAAGCTCATGTAACTTCATCGTTCGTTGCACCTCCTTAAAGATTTGTGGGATTAACCCGTTATTAAGCTTCTACTTCTTTAACAGCAACCAAGTGGCTTACTTTGTTAATCATACCACGGATGGCAGGATTATCGTTTTGTACCACTTTGCTATTGATTTTGCGCAAACCCAATGTTTTCACAGTTGTTCTTTGCGTCTCCGGACGTCCGATCAAGCTGCGGACGAGGGTAATTTCTAATTTAGCCATGAGAATTCCCTCCTTAACCCAGAAGCTCTTCGACGGATTTTCCGCGCAGTTTAGCCACGTCTTCAGCACGCTTCAAACGGGACAAACCTTCCAAAGTCGCATTGACCATGTTCATGGAATTCGAAGAACCCAGAGATTTTGTCAAAATGTCACCTACACCAGCAAGTTCGAGAACCGCACGTACAGGACCACCAGCGATAACACCAGTACCTTCAGATGCTGGTTTCAACAGCACGCGTCCTGCGCCGAACTTACCTGTTACCAAGTGAGGAATCGATGTTCCTACGAGTGGAACGTGTACAAGGTTTTTCTTAGCGTCTTCAATACCTTTGCGAATTGCATCAGGTACTTCGCCCGCTTTACCGATACCAGCTCCAACCCAGCCGTTGCCGTCGCCGACTACAACCAGTGCGCTAAAGCTGAAACGGCGTCCGCCTTTTACTACTTTAGCTACGCGATTAATATTTACAACTCTTTCAGTCAGTTCCAAAGTATTCGGATCTACACGCAAGTCGTTAACCTCCTTTTGAAAAATATCTTAAAACTCAAGTCCTGCTTCACGAGCCGCTTCAGCCAATGCTGCGATACGACCATGGTACAGATAACCGCTACGGTCAAATACGATGTTGGAAACACCTTTGTCTTTCGCACGTTTAGCAACGAGTTCGCCAACTTTACGAGCTGATTCAACAGATGCACCATTTTTGATGTCAGTGCTCAATTCTTTGTCTACGGTAGACGCGGAAGCGATTGTTACACCAGCAACATCATCGATGATTTGAGCATACATATGTTTACCAGAACGGAATACGTTCAAACGAGGACGTGCTGCCGTTCCTTGGATTTTCTTACGAACACGAAGGTGTCTTTTCAGACGAGCCTTATTTTTATCTGGTTTCGTAATCATCTCAAAGATTCACTCCTTTCAGGTTACCTCGCTGGCTTCAAAGCAGAAGCCACGGGGTATATTAGAAACACACGAAGCAAGCAAGCCGAAAGCCGCGCAAAGGCGGTAAGAGAAATCTTATTTCTTCTTACCGGCTTTACCTTCCTTACGGATGATACGCTCGCCTTCATATTTAATACCTTTACCTTTGTACGGCTCAGGTTCACGTACGGAACGGATTTTAGCAGCGTAAGCACCTACACGCTCTTTGTCAATTCCGCGAACGATGATTTTTGTATTCGAAGGTACTTCGAATTCGATTCCCGCTTCCGGTGTAATTTCAACCGGGTGAGAGTAACCAACGTTCAGAACGATTTTATCTCCGGATTTGCTTGCACGATATCCGACCCCAACCAATTCCAGAGATTTCGCGAATCCTTCAGTAACGCCGCTCACCATATTGTTTACAACGCTACGCGTTGTGCCGTGCAAAGAACGGTGAGTTTTGTTATCGGAAGGACGCACAACTGTGATTTCGTTATTTTCAACTGTAACCTTCATGTCTTTATGAAGCTCACGAGTCAAAGTTCCTTTAGGTCCTTTTACCGTAATAACGGTGTTGTCCAGGGTGATGTCTACACCACTTGGTACTGTGATTGGTTTGCGACCAATACGAGACATATGTTGCACCTCCTATCTTGTGACGTTATATTACCAAACGTAGCAAACGACTTCTCCGCCGGATTTCGATTGACGAGCTTCTTTGTCCGTCATGATACCTTTAGATGTCGAGATGATCGCGATTCCCAGGCCACCAAGTACACGAGGTACTTCGTTGCTTTTCGTGTAAACACGAAGACCAGGTTTACTGATTCTTTTCAGACCAGTGATAACGCGCTCGTTATTTTGACCGTATTTCAGGAAAACACGGATAATCCCTTGTTTGTTATCATCGATAACTTCAGCGTCACGGATGAAACCTTCACGCTTCAGGATATCGGCGATTTGTTTTTTCATTGTCGAAGCAGGCATTTCTACCGTTTCGTGACGAACAGTGTTCGCGTTACGAATACGAGTAAGCATATCTGCAATTGGATCAGACATAGTCATTGTGAGTTAACCTCCTTCCCGTTCAGGACTTTTTACCAGCTTGCTTTTTTCACGCCAGGGATCTGGCCTTTATAAGCTAATTCACGGAAACAAATTCTGCAAATTTTGAACTTTTGCAGGACCGAATGTGGACGTCCGCAACGCTCACAGCGTGTATATGCACGTACTTTGAACTTAGGTGTACGTTGTTGTTTAACTTTCATCGAAGTTTTTGCCACTTAGCCTGACACCTCCTAAATAATTTCGGAGAAAAGGGAGTCTTTCCAGACACCCGGAAACGTTATGCCAACATTACTTAACGAAAGGCATTCCCATTTGCGTAAGCAATTCACGGGACTCTTCGTCTGTTTTCGCCGTTGTTACAATGACAATATCCATACCGCGGACTTTATCAACTTTATCGTATTCGATCTCCGGGAAGATCAATTGCTCTTTCAGACCCAGTGTATAGTTACCACGTCCATCGAAAGCATTACTCGATACACCGCGGAAGTCGCGGACACGAGGAAGCGTTACGTTGAGCAGCTTATCTAGGAAGAAGTACATACGCTCACCGCGTAATGTAACTTTCGCACCGATAGGCATATTCTCACGCAGTTTGAAACCTGCGATAGATTTTTTAGCTCGAGTGATTACAGGTTTTTGACCCGCGATCAGTTGCAAATCGTTTACTGCAGAATCCAACACTTTAGAGTTTTGGACAGCGTCGCCCACACCCATGTTGATAACGATTTTCTCGATTTTCGGCACTTGCATTACCGTTGTATAGTTAAACTTCTGCATCAAAGCAGGAGCGATTTCTTGCAGGTAACGTTCTTTCATTCTTGATGCCATGAATCATAGCCCTCCTTTCTCATTCGGTTCAATTAGTCGATAATTTCTCCGGAACGTTTAGCAACGCGCACTTTCTTACCGTTATCCAAAACTTTGTAACCTACACGGGTTACTTTTCCGCTCTTCGGATCGATGTGCATTACGTTGGAAACGTGAATCGGAGCTTCCTTCTCGATAATGCCGCCTTGCGGATTTTGCTGGTTAGGCTTCTGGTGTTTTTTCACCATGTTAACACCTTCCACAAGGACGCGGTTCTCACGAGGATAAGCAGCGATGACACGGCCTTTTTTACCTTTGTCTTTACCGCTGATCACCATAACCGTATCTTCCTTTTTAACGTGAAGTTTGTTGTTATGGGATTCCAGAACTTTTTTCACTCTTGGCATTTCGTACACCTCCTGTTTCTAACATCACGAGATTAAGCTTTAGATAACTTCTGGAGCCAAGGAAACGATTTTCATGAAGTCTTTATCGCGAAGTTCGCGAGCAACTGGTCCGAAAATACGTGTTCCACGTGGGCTTCTGTCGTCTTTTACAACAACCGCTGCATTTTCATCAAAACCGATGTAGGAACCGTCTTTACGACGTACAGAACGTTTCGTACGAACGACAACCGCTCTAACTACATCACCTTTTTTGACAACGCCGCCTGGTGTTGCTTGTTTAACAGAACAAACGATCAGATCACCGATTTGAGCTGTACGACGTCCCGTACCGCCGAGTACGCGGATACACATCAGTTCCTTCGCACCGGAGTTGTCGGCCACAGTCAAACGTGTAAATGGTTGAATCATTTAGTATTCCTCCTTTCAGCAATGCTGCTGATGCATTAGATGATAACCGCTTTTTCTACGATTTCAGTAAGTCTCCAGCGTTTATCTTTCGAAAGCGGACGAGTCTCCATGATTTTCACCGTGTCACCGATTTTCGCAGTGTTTTCTTCGTCATGCGCTTTGAATTTTTTAGTAACCTTAATGCGTTTATGGTACAAGTTATGTTTTTTGTAAGTTTCTACAGCAACAACAATCGTTTTGTCCATTTTATCGCTGACCACTTTACCAGTTTGCACTTTACGTGCGTTACGTTCTTCGCTCATTGTTGGCCTCCTTCCTGATTACGGACGGATTGTCCATCCTATCCCTAATTAACCGATTCCCAATTCTCTCTCACGGATAATGGTTTTAGCACGAGCTATTTCTTTCCGCACATCACGGATGCGAGTCGGGTTATCCAGCTGACCGGTAGCTAATTGAAAGCGGAGGTTAAAGAGTTCTTCTTTAAATCCGGCAATCTTTTGCTCGATTTCAGCAGAGGTTAGGTTGCGAAATTCACTAGCTTTCATTTGCTTCACCACCCAATTCTTCACGTTTCACGAACTTCGTTTTGATTGGCAGTTTGTGAGCGGCAAGACGCATTGCTTCGCGTGCAATTTCCTCCGGTACACCAGCAAGTTCAAACATGATCTTACCTGGTTTCACTACTGCAACCCATTTTTCTACGTTACCTTTACCGCTACCCATCCGAACCTCGAGAGGCTTTTGAGTGATTGGTTTGTCTGGGAAAATTTTGATCCAAACTTTACCACCACGTTTGATGTAACGAGTCATCGCAATACGAGCCGCTTCGATTTGACGGTTCGTAATCCAAGCCGGTTCCGTAGCTTGCAGACCGTATTCGCCAAAGTTCAGAGTCGTTCCGCCTTTAGCTTGGCCTTTCATATGTCCACGTTGTTGCTTACGGTGTTTTACGCGTTTTGGTACCAACATGATTAGTTGCCTCCTTCCTTAGCAGCTTGTTTCTTAGCCGTAGGAAGAACCTCTCCACGATAGATCCATACTTTTACGCCGATAAGTCCGTAAGTAGTATGAGCCTCTGCTGTACCGTAGTCAATGTCAGCACGCAGTGTGTGCAGTGGAACAGTTCCTTCGCTGTAGCCTTCAGAACGTGCGATCTCAGCACCGCCAAGACGTCCGCCTACTTGAGTTTTGATACCTTTAGCACCGGAGCGCATAGTTCTTTGAATTGCTTGTTTCAGAGCACGACGGAAAGAAACACGACGTTCCAATTGTTGTGCAATGCTTTCAGCTACAAGAACAGCGTCCAAGTCTTGGTTCTTAATTTCAGAAATGTTGATGTGTACTTTTTTACCGCCAGCAATTTTCGTAATTTGGTTACGAAGATTTTCAACTTCCGAACCACCCTTACCAATAACCATACCTGGTTTAGCAGTGTGAATCGTTACGTTTACGCGGTTAGCCGCTCTCTCAATTTCTACACGAGATAAAGCGGAGTCTTTCAATTTATTTTTCAGGAATTCACGAATTCTCACGTCTTCCATCAAAAGATCACCGAAGTCTTTGCCTGCATACCACTTAGATTCCCAGTCACGGATAATTCCGACACGGAGTCCGACTGGATTTACCTTTTGGCCCACACATTTCCCCTCCTTCTACTTCTCAGATACCACCAAAGTAATGTGGCTAGTACGTTTGTTAATACGACTTGCACGTCCCATTGCACGAGGGCGGAAACGTTTCATTGTCGGTCCTTGGTTCACGTAAGCTTGCGAGATAACCAATTTGTTAACATCCAAAGAATAGTTATGTTCCGCATTCGCAATAGCGGAGTTAAGCAACTTCTCAACGATTGGAGAAGCAGATTTCGGAGTGTGACGGAGAATGGCAACCGCCTCACCTACTTGCTTGCCACGAATCAAGTCAACAACGAGTTGAGCTTTACGAGGAGCAATCCGGATAAACTTAGCATGTGCTTTTGCTTCCATTGTGTAACCTCCTTTCAAACATTAAAGATATTCATTTATCTTCTTGTTTTCTTATCATCAGCAGTATGGCCTTTGTACGTACGGGTTGGAGCGAACTCACCCAGTTTGTGTCCGACCATGTCCTCAGTTACATACACTGGCACGTGTTTACGACCATCGTAAACGCCAAATGTGTGTCCGATGAATTGCGGGAAAATTGTAGAACGACGGGACCAGGTTTTGATCACATTCTTCTTACCTGAAGCTTCCATCTCTTCTACCTTTTTAAGCATGTAGCCATCAATGAATGGCCCTTTTTTCAAACTGCGACCCATGTGGAGATCCTCCCTTCAAACATAGCTATTATGCATCCGCAGATGCCTCACGAAGTTATGCACAGTGTGTATTACTTCGTGCGGCGGCGAATGATGTATTTATCAGAAGCTTTATTTTTCTTACGCGTTTTGTAACCAAGAGTAGGTTTACCCCATGGTGACATAGGCGATTTACGTCCGATTGGAGCACGACCTTCACCACCACCGTGTGGGTGATCGTTAGGGTTCATTACTACACCACGAACCTCAGGACGTTTACCCAACCAACGGCTACGACCGGCTTTACCGATTTTGATGAGCTCGTGGTCTTGGTTACCAACAGATCCGATTGTCGCGCGGCAAACTTTCAAAATACGACGAACTTCTCCGGATGAGAGACGAACGGAAACGTATTTTTCTTCTTTACCAAGCAATTGAGCTTCTGTACCAGCAGCACGAACCAATTGTCCGCCTTTACCTGGTTTCAACTCAATGTTGTGGATAACGGTACCTACTGGAATGTTTTCGAGTGGCAGTGCGTTACCGATTTTGATGTCCGATTCAGGTCCGGAGAATACTTGATCTCCAACTTTCAAACCTTTAGGAGCGATGATATAACGCTTTTCACCATCAGCATAGTGAATCAGAGCGATGTTGGATGTACGGTTCGGGTCATACTCAATCGTAGCAACGCGGCCCGGTATTCCATCTTTAGTACGTTTGAAGTCAATGATACGGTATTTACGTTTGTGTCCACCACCATGGTGACGAACTGTAATTTTACCTTGGTTGTTGCGGCCTGCTTGTTTGCTCAACGGGGCCAACAACGATTTCTCCGGCTGATTTGTGGTGATTTCCTCAAATGTAGAAACGGACATGTTCCGTCTTGCCGGGGATGTTGGTTTATACTTTTTGATTGGCACTGGGTTTCCCTCCTTACTTCAAAAATTCAATTATACAGTTTCAAAGAACTCAAGCGTTTTGCTGTCTTTTGTCAGCGTTACAAACGCTTTTTTCCATTCGCTAGTATATCCGGAATAACGTCCGTACCGTTTTGGCTTAGCTGGAACACGAAGCGTGTTCACGTTTTTCACTTTTACATTGAAAATAGCTTCTACTGCCTTTTTGATCTCGGTTTTGTTTGCACGGATATCGACTTCAAATACATATTTCAAGTCGTTCATCATGTCAGCAGTACGTTCCGTAATAATCGGACGTTTTACAATATCACGAGGATCCTTCATTACGCGAGCACCTCCTCTACCTTCTGAACTGCTTCTTTCGTAATGATCAATTTGTCGTGCGAAAGCACGTCAAGAACATTAATACCGTCAGCAGCTACGAATTTCACGCCTGGAATATTCCGTGCGGAAAGAGCTACATTATCATCATAGCTAGGAGCTACGATCAAAGCTTTACGTCCCACTTTGAGGTTACTCAAGATGGCTGCAAATTCTTTAGTTTTAGGCGTGCTCAACGTGAGAGCGTCCAAAACGATAATGTCATTGTCAAGCACTTTGGATGAAAGGGCTGATTTGATCGCCAAGCGGCGAACTTTCTTAGGCAGTTTATACGCATAGCTCCGTGGTGTTGGACCAAATACGATACCGCCGCCTTTCCATTGTGGTGAACGAATTGAACCTTGACGAGCGCGACCTGTACCTTTTTGTTTCCAAGGCTTACGTCCACCGCCACGAACTTCAGAACGTCCTTTTACTTTGTGGGTACCTTGACGAAGGGAAGCGCGTTGCATAAGAACTGCATCGTACAGAACGTGTTGGTTCGGCTCAATTCCGAAAACCGCATCGTTCAATTCAACTTCGCCTACTTGGCTACCATCTACATTGTAAACTGATACTTTTGGCATTTTGTGTTCCTCCTTTCTTCAGTGGTTATTTTTTCACCGTTTCTTTAACTCTAATGAGACTGTTTTTCGGTCCAGGAATGGAACCTTTCACGAGCAACACGTTACGCTCAGCGTCCACTTTAACTACTTCAAGACGTTGGATTGTAATAGTATCATGTCCCATGTGTCCTGGCAGGCGTTTGCCTTTAGGAACGCGGTTAGCTTGGATCGAACCCATTGAACCAGGGCCACGGTGGTAACGCGAACCGTGTGACATAGGTCCAGTGCTTTGTCCCCAACGTTTGATAACGCCGGCAAAACCCTTGCCTTTAGAAATACCCGTTACGTCAACGAATTCGCCTTCAGCGAAAATGTCAGCTTTCAGTTCTTGGCCAACTTCATATTCTGCGATGTTGATACCGCGAACTTCACGAACGTAGCGCTTAGGGGCAGTGTTCGCTTTTTTAGCGTGACCTGCTTCTGGCTTGTTAGCATTTTTCTCTTTCTTATCGGAGTAACCGATTTGAATTGCTTCGTAGCCATCGTTCTCAATGTCTTTCTTTTGCAAAACAACACAAGGGCCTGCTTCGATAACCGTTACTGGAACGACGTTACCTTCAGGAGTAAATACTTGAGTCATTCCGAGTTTTTTTCCTAAGATTGCTTTCATGTTGACACCTCTTTTCCTTTATACATGGTCTTTGTTGTAGCTTGTATTACAATTTAATTTCGATATCTACACCGGACGGCAGATCCAAGCGCATCAAGGCATCCACAGTTTGTGGAGTCGGGTTAACGATGTCGATCAAACGTTTATGTGTACGTTGTTCGAATTGTTCCCGAGAATCCTTGTACTTGTGCACCGCACGAAGAATAGTAATGATTTGTTTTTCAGTAGGAAGCGGAATCGGACCGGATACACCAGCACCCGAACGTTTTGCTGTTTCAACAATTTTCTCCGCGGATTGATCAAGAATTCTGTGGTCGTAAGCTTTCAAACGAATACGAATTTTTTGCTTTGCCATTTTAGTCCCTCCTTCTATCGCCCAATTTTTTATCGGACATACTCCGTGAAAATTTTCTAGCCACTCTCCCATGGCAAAGGGGCCGGGTGTGCCAGTAACCTCTCACATCATCGCAACGTCACAGAACAACATTCATTATTATATAGAAAAGATAGGCGTATTGCAAGCATATTTAAGAAAAACATTTAAACTTATCTTTTCTGATGAAATGACTTCGTTTATTGCAGTGTTAATCTTCAATATCCAGGCTGCCTTGCCAATCCTTCTAAATACGTAAATGATGTTCATTTCGTATGACGCAGGTTCCGAACTTTAAACATAATAAAAGAGTTCTCTATCCGATGTCGGATAAAGAACTCTTCCGAAGCTTCGTTACAATACAATGTTACTCGTTCCAGTACACTGTTACTTATGCTTTATTCAGCGTTAAGCCGAATTATTTTTGGATAGATGCTACGGAACCGGCACCTACTGTACGTCCGCCTTCACGAATGGAGAATTTAGTTCCTTCTTCAATCGCGATTGGGGAGATCAGGGAAACAGTAACAGTGATGTTATCACCAGGCATTACCATTTCAGTACCTTCAGGCAAGTTGATGATGCCTGTTACGTCAGTTGTACGGAAGTAGAACTGTGGACGGTAACCAGTGAAGAATGGTTTGTGACGTCCGCCCTCTTCTTTAGTCAGAACGTAGATTTGAGCTGTGAATTCTGTGTGTGGCTTAACAGAACCTGGTTTTGCAAGTACTTGACCACGCTCGATTTGAGTACGGTCAACACCACGCAACAATGCACCGATGTTGTCACCCGCTTGAGCGGAATCCAACAATTTACGGAACATCTCAACGCCTGTTACAACGGATTTTTTAGTTTCTTCAGTGATACCAACGATTTCGATCTCTTCGCCGACTTTAACAGTACCACGCTCTACACGGCCAGTAGCAACAGTACCACGACCAGTGATGGAGAATACGTCCTCGACAGGCATCAAGAAAGGCTTGTCAGTTTGACGCTCAGGCAGTGGGATGTAAGTGTCGATCTCTTTGAACATCTCAACGATTTTTTGAGCCCATTCGCCATCTGGGTTTGCCAGAGCTTCACGAGCGGATCCACGAGTGATTGGAGTATCGTCACCTGGGAACTCATATTCGTTAAGAAGGTCGCGAACTTCCATCTCAACCAATTCCAACAACTCTTCGTCTTCAACCATGTCACATTTGTTCAAGAATACAACAATGTAAGGTACGCCTACTTGACGGGAGAGCAAGATATGCTCACGAGTTTGTGGCATTGGGCCGTCTGCTGCGGATACTACCAAGATAGCTCCATCCATTTGAGCCGCGCCAGTGATCATGTTTTTAACATAGTCGGCGTGACCTGGGCAGTCAACGTGAGCGTAGTGACGAGTGTCAGTTTCGTACTCAACGTGTGATGTGGAGATTGTGATACCGCGTTCGCGCTCTTCTGGAGCTTTGTCGATTTGGTCGAATGCAATTGCAGCACCACCGTAAGTTTTGGACAATACAGTTGTGATTGCAGCAGTCAGAGTTGTTTTACCGTGATCGACGTGACCAATAGTACCGATGTTAACGTGGGGTTTATTACGTTCGTATTTAGCCTTTGCCATTTGAACGTGGCCTCCTTAAAATTATAATTTTATGTTTTCACTGAATGAAGTGCTCCGAATTGAATTCTTATGCACTTGCATCCAGTGTGAGAAAACTACTCGGTGCCTTTTGTTTTGGCAACGATTTCTTCAGCGATGCTCTTAGGAACTTCTTCATAGTGAGAGAGTTCCATGGAGAATACGCCGCGTCCTTGAGTACCGGAACGAAGAGTTGTAGAGTAACCAAACATTTCAGAAAGAGGTACCTTAGCACGGATGATTTGAGCTCCACTACGGGAATCCATACCTTCGATGCGGCCACGACGGGAGTTCAACATACCCATTACGTCACCCATATACTCTTCTGGAACAGTTACTTCTACTTTCATGATAGGCTCAAGCAGAACTGGTTTACACTTGTCTTTAGCCGCTTTAAGCGCCATAGATCCGGCAATTTTAAATGCCATCTCATTGGAATCGACATCATGGTAAGATCCGTCTACGATTGTAGCCTTAACGTCAACAAGCGGGAAGCCTGCAATAACGCCGTTTTTCATTTGCTCTTCAATCCCTGACAGTGCAGGTTGAATGTATTCTCTTGGTACCGAACCACCGACAACCTTACTTTCGAACTGGCTGCCTGTACCCGGCTCGAGAGGTTCGAATTCAACCCATACGTGACCGTATTGACCACGACCACCGGATTGACGTACGAATTTACCTTCAACGCGCGCTGGAGCACGGAATGTTTCACGGTAAGCTACTTGTGGTTTACCCACAGTAGTTTCAACCTTGAACTCACGACGCATACGGTCGATGATGATATCAAGGTGAAGCTCACCCATACCTGCCAAGATCGTTTGGCCTGTTTCTTCGTCAGTATGAGCACGAAGAGTTGGATCCTCTTCAGTCAACTTACCGAGAGCAACACCCAGTTTATCCTGGTCAGCTTTGGTTTTAGGTTCAACAGCGATTTCGATAACCGGATCAGGGAAGTTCATTGACTCCAGGATAACCGGATATTTCTCATCACATAGTGTATCACCTGTACCTGTATCTTTCAAACCTACGGCAGCTGCAATATCACCGGAGTAAACTACAGTGATTTCTTGACGGCTGTTCGCATGCATTTGAAGGATACGACCGATACGCTCACGTTTGTTTTTAGTGGCATTCAATACATATGATCCGGATTGAAGAACACCAGAGTATACGCGGAAGAATGTCAATTTACCAACGTAAGGGTCAGTCATAATTTTGAATGCCAATGCGGAGAATGGCTCTTCATCGGATGACTTACGAATTGCTTCAGTTCCATCTTCAAGATGTCCCGTGATCGATGCAACATCTGTTGGAGCTGGCAAGTAGTCGATAACAGCATCCAACATCAGTTGAACACCTTTGTTACGATATGAGGATCCACAGATAACTGGGAATATCTTAACATCTACAACACCTTTACGGAGTACGGTTTTGATCTCATCAATTGTGATCTCTTCGCCTTCCAGGTATTTCATTGTCAAATCTTCATCCAGTTCAGCAACGCGCTCAATCAACTCGTTGCGAAGTTCTTCAACTTGATCTGCAAACTCTGCAGGAATGTCGGTTTCTTCGATATCTTGACCAAGGTCATCTTTGTACATATGAGCTCTTTGTGCAACGATATCAATGATACCTTTGAAATCATTTTCAGCGCCGATTGGAAGTTGAATCGCAACAGCGTTCGCTTGAAGGCGATCACGCATGTCAGATACAACGTTCAGGAAGTCAGCACCGATGATATCCATTTTGTTTACATATGCGATACGAGGTACGCCGTACTTGTCAGCCTGTCTCCATACGGTTTCGGACTGAGGCTCAACGCCTTCTTTCGCACTGAATACACCAACTGCTCCGTCCAATACACGAAGGGAACGTTCAACTTCAACAGTGAAGTCAACGTGTCCCGGGGTATCAATAATATTAACGCGGTGGCCTTTCCAAGCAGCGGTAGTTGCAGCGGAAGTAATCGTAATTCCGCGCTCCTGTTCCTGTTCCATCCAGTCCATTGTCGCAGCGCCTTCGTGTACTTCACCGATTTTGTGCGTACGTCCTGTGTAAAACAGGATCCGCTCAGTTGTCGTGGTTTTACCCGCATCAATATGAGCCATGATCCCGATATTACGTGTATTTTTTAAGGAGAACTCTCTAGCCATGAAATGGGTCTCCCTTCAAAATTGAAGTTTTTTTATTGTGAACTGAATCCTACCAACGGTAGTGAGCAAACGCTTTGTTCGCTTCAGCCATTTTGTGCGTATCTTCACGTTTTTTAACGGAAGCGCCTGTGTTGTTGGAAGCGTCGATGATCTCAGCCGCCAAACGCTCTTCCATTGTTTTCTCACCGCGGTTGCGGGAGTAGTTCACGAGCCAACGTAATCCCAGAGCAGTACGTCTCTCTGGTTTCACCTCGATTGGTACTTGGTAGTTGGCACCGCCGACACGGCGAGCTTTAACTTCCAGGACTGGCATGATGTTCTTGATTGCTGCTTCAAATACTTCCATAGGGTCATTACCCGTACGTTCTTGAATCAACTTGAACGCATTATACAGAATGCTTTGAGCAACACCGCGTTTTCCGCCGATCATGATGCGGTTGATTAAACGAGTAACCAACTTGCTGTTATATAACGGATCAGGCAGAACGTCTCTTTTCGTAACTGGACCTTTGCGTGGCATGGATATCCCCCTTTCTTTCTTGTTCAGCAGATCCTGTACCTTCCAGACTTAGACCAGAAGGCTTTCAGGCTATCTGCCTATAATAGTTTAGGCTTTTTTAGCTTTTGGACGTTTAGCGCCGTATTTCGAACGAGCTTGCATACGGTTGTTTACACCAGCAGTATCGAGAGCTCCACGAACGATGTGATAACGAACTCCTGCAAGGTCTTTAACTTTACCTCCGCGGATCAATACCACACTGTGCTCTTGAAGGTTATGTCCGATTCCCGGGATATAAGCAGTAACCTCGAGACGGTTCGTCAAACGAACACGGGCATACTTACGAAGTGCAGAGTTTGGTTTACGTGGAGTCATTGTACCTACACGAGTGCAGACACCACGTTTTTGTGGGGCACTGATGTTAGTAGATTCACGTTTCAAAGCGTTGAATCCTTTTTGCAAAGCTGGAGATTTTGACTTCTCAACTTTTGCTTGACGTCCTTTACGAACCAGTTGGTTAATAGTTGGCATGTGATTGCCACCCCCTTCCTCAAATATTCATGTTTCTTTATAAACCTCTTTGCACTAAGTCCACAGACCCAGGCGGTTCATAAAAAGACAAATGAAAAGTTTTTGCCTTGGAGAATCCTTAAAAGTTCTCGGACAAAAACGTTCCTTACCCTATGATTTTACGACAGCAGCCATAGCTGCTCCTACTCCAATCCCGCAAGCCTTGCCGAGATTTTTCATTGTATCCACTTTCGTGCATTTCACATTGTGTTGTTCACACAAAGCAATGATTTTGGAAGTAAGCTGCGGATCACTATCTTCTGCGACATAGACTTCAGAAGCCATACCTGTCTGCACCATCCGCATGGTCTGTTTGGTACCTATTTTGACATGAGCATCTTGCAAGGCTTTTTCATTAGACATTGTGTATTCCTCCGAATAGAACCATGTACAATCAGCTGCCCACGCACCTTTGATATATTAGCATCTAGCGCAAGCATTGTCAATGCTAATCCTAAAACATTTTTTTAAAAGTTTACGTACATCAGGATTCGTCCGCCTGCATTATACAAGCGTCCGCCTCCTGACGCACAAAACTTTCATTCCCCTCTAAATGAGGAGGAATCTATTTAATCAACCGAAACTGGCTCAAGTTCTTCTACTGAAGATTGGCCATCTTCTGGCTCAGCAAATTTGATGCTGCGGTAACGGTGCATACCTGTACCTGCAGGAATCAATTTACCGATGATTACATTCTCCTTCAGACCGAGCAACTGATCGACTTTACCCTTGATCGCTGCATCTGTCAATACACGTGTAGTTTCTTGGAACGAAGCCGCCGAGAGGAAGGAGTCTGTTTCCAGGGATGCTTTCGTAATACCGAGCAGGATTGGTTTAGCAACCGCCGGCTCTTTATCACTAAGAATCGCAATTTTGTTAGCTCTTTCGTACTCATGCATATCCACGAACGATCCTGGCAACAGCGTTGTATCTCCTGCATCTACGATACGGATTTTACGCAGCATTTGACGGATCATAACTTCAACGTGCTTATCGTTAATTTCTACGCCTTGGTTACGATATACGCGTTGTACTTCCTGCAGAATGTAGTTTTGTACACCACGTATGCCTTTAATTCGTAACATTTCTTTTGGATCAATGGAACCGTCTGTCAACTCGTCACCCGCTTCAACTTCCGCGCCTTCGCTTACGCGCACACGGGAACCGTAGGTAACGGCGTATACTTTGGATTCCGCTTCACCTTGAATTTCGATTTCACGACGATCTTTCGCTTCGCGAATCTCTTTAACCACACCATCGATTTCACTGATCGTTGCTTGACCCTTAGGATTACGAGCTTCGAACAACTCCTGGATACGTGGCAAACCTTGCGTAATATCGTCTCCGGCTACACCACCGGTATGGAACGTACGCATTGTAAGCTGTGTTCCTGGCTCACCAATGGACTGTGCTGCGATAATACCAACTGCTTCACCAATCTCCACGTGTTTACCAGTCGCGAGGTTGCGACCATAACACTTCTTGCAGACACCATGACTTGCACGGCAGCTGAGGACGGAGCGGATTTGCAATTTAGTAATACCTGCTTTGATGATCGCTTCTGCTTTATCGGAGTCAATCAATTCATTGCGACCTACAATGATTTCTTTCGTTTCCGGATGACGAAGAGTCTCGAAACAGTATCTGCCTTCAATACGGTCGTAGAGATCTTCGATAACCTCTTTACCATCCTGGATACGACTTACCGTAAAGCCTTTATCTGTACCACAATCATCATCACGCACGATTACGTCTTGGGCTACGTCTACGAGACGACGAGTCAGGTAACCTGAATCGGCTGTCCGCAGGGCTGTATCCGCCAAACCTTTACGCGCTCCGTGAGTGGAGATAAAGTACTCGAGTACCGTCAGACCTTCACGGAAGTTCGATTTGATTGGGAGTTCGATAATTCGACCGGATGGGTTGGCCATCAGACCACGCATACCGCCCAATTGGGTAATTTGCGATTTGTTACCCCGTGCTTTGGAGTCTACCATCATCATGATCGAGTTGTAACGATCCATGGACTTCATCAGAATCTCAGTGATGTCATCTTTGGATTTTGACCAGATATCAATGATACGGTCATAGCGCTCTTCATTCGTAATCAGACCACGACGGTACTGATTCGTAACGATTTGTGCTTTTTCCTCAGATTGTCTAAGAATTTCAAACTTCTCAGGCGGAACGATAACATCAGATACCGCAACCGTAATACCGGCACGTGTAGAGTATGTGAATCCAAGTTGTTTGATTTTATCCAAAATAACGGCTGTTTCCGTTGTGTGATAAATTTCAAAACAACGTGCAATGATGGAGCCGAGGTATTCTTTACCGACACCGCCAGCCAGAGGAGCATTCATAATAGCTTCTCTGAGATCAGCACCTTTTTCATATACAAATGAGTGATCTGCAGTACCTTGGTACAGGTTAGCACGAGTCGCGTCATTGATATACGGGAAGCTTGCCGGGAAAATTTCATTGAAGATAATTTTACCGACAGTTGTCAGCAACATTCCTTCTTGTTGTTCTTCCGTGAAGCTTGTTTTACCAAGCGCCTTAACAGGAATAGCTACACGCGCATGCAGCCCAGCAGTACCACGTTGATATGCCGATACAGCTTCGTTAACTGTACGCAAGATCATACCTGTGCCCTTTTCTTCCTTGTTATCCATAGTGAGGTAGTAAGAACCAAGCACCATATCCTGGGAAGGAGTAACAACCGGTTTACCGTCTTTCGGGTTCAAAATGTTACCAGATGCAAGCATCAGGATACGTGCTTCCGCTTGAGCTTCAGCGGACAAGGGAACGTGCACGGCCATTTGGTCACCGTCAAAGTCGGCATTGTATGCCGTACATACGAGCGGGTGAAGACGAATTGCTTTACCTTCAACGAGAATCGGTTCAAATGCTTGAATACCGAGTCTGTGAAGCGTAGGGGCACGGTTCAACAGAACCGGATGCTCCTTGATTACTTCTTCAAGAACATCCCATACTTCAGGACTTACACGCTCAACTTTACGTTTCGCGCTCTTGATGTTGTGGGCAAGCCCTTTATTTACAAGCTCTTTCATAACAAAAGGCTTGAACAATTCAAGTGCCATATCTTTTGGCAGACCACACTGATACATTTTCAGGTAAGGTCCAACAACGATAACGGAACGACCAGAATAGTCAACCCGTTTACCGAGCAAGTTTTGACGGAAACGTCCTTGTTTACCTTTCAGCATGTGGCTGAGAGATTTCAATGGACGGTTACCAGGACCCGTTACCGGGCGTCCACGACGACCATTATCGATCAATGCGTCAACAGCTTCCTGCAACATCCGTTTTTCATTTTGCACGATAATATCTGGCGCGCCCAGATCAAGCAGACGTTTCAGACGGTTGTTCCGGTTGATTACACGGCGGTACAAGTCATTCAGGTCAGACGTTGCAAAACGTCCACCATCCAACTGTACCATTGGACGAAGTTCCGGCGGGATAACAGGAAGTACATCCATGATCATCCACTCTGGCTTGTTGCCGGAGTTGCGGAATGCTTCGATAACTTCCAGACGTTTGATTGCACGATTACGACGTTGTCCTTGCGCAGTCCGGAGCTCTTCTTTCAGGAACTCGAGCTCTTTGTCTATATCAAGATCTTGAAGCAATTTTTTAACCGCTTCTGCGCCCATACCAGCATGGAAACCATAGCCGTATTTTTCACGGTAGCTGCGGTATTCTTTCTCGGACAACAGCTGTTTTTTCTCCAGTGGAGTTTCTCCTGGATCAGTTACAACATATGATGCAAAATAAATAATCTCTTCAAGAGATCTTGGTGACATATCCAGAGCAAGACCCATACGGCTCGGAATACCTTTGAAGTACCAGATATGCGATACCGGAGCAGCGAGCTCAATATGGCCCATCCGTTCGCGGCGTACTTTTGCACGTGTTACTTCAACGCCACAACGATCACAGACAACGCCTTTATAACGGACGCGTTTGTATTTGCCGCAATGACATTCCCAGTCTTTTGTAGGGCCAAAAATCTTTTCGCAGAACAGCCCTTCTTTTTCCGGTTTCAACGTACGATAGTTGATCGTTTCCGGTTTTTTCACTTCTCCGCGGGACCAAGAACGAATTTTCTCTGGGGAAGCAAGCCCGATCTTCATGTATTCGAAATTGTTGACGTCCAACAAGGAGCAACCCTCCTTAACCAATTCCTGATTCTAGGTTACGCCCACTCCGGCCGAAGCCGGAGCAAGACGTGAGCCTGATGAAAAACGCCGGTCATCATGCGCTCGAAGCGGTTTATTCCGCTCCGACCTCTGTACCCTCAAGGTTGAGGCTGAGCTTATCGCTCGCAGCGTCATCTTCATCGTCCATTTCTCTCATTTCAATCTCTTGCTCATCTTCGCTCAAAATCTTAACGTCCATACCCAAGCTTTGCAGCTCTTTGATCAATACTTTGAATGATTCAGGAACACCTGGTTCCGGAACATTCTCACCTTTGACAATGGATTCATACGTTTTAACCCGACCAACAACGTCATCGGATTTAACAGTCAAGATTTCTTGCAGTGTATAAGCTGCACCGTATGCCTCAAGCGCCCATACTTCCATCTCCCCGAAACGCTGTCCACCAAATTGGGCTTTACCACCCAATGGCTGTTGCGTAACAAGTGAGTAAGGACCTGTGGAACGGGCATGGATTTTATCATCAACCATGTGTGCCAATTTGATCATGTGCATGACACCTACGGTAACTTCACGTTCAAACTCTTCACCTGTACGACCATCATACAGGACAGTTTTACCATTACGTTGCATACCTGCTTCTTCCATCGTATCGAAGACGTCATACTCCTTCGCTCCGTCGAATACAGGAGTTGCTACGTGAATACCCAGTTGCATCGCCGCCATACCCAAGTGAACCTCGAGTACTTGACCGATATTCATCCGGGAAGGTACGCCCAGTGGGTTAAGAACGATCTGAACCGGTGTACCGTCTGGCAGGAAAGGCATATCTTCTTCCGGCAAGATGCGGGCCACGACCCCTTTGTTACCGTGACGTCCGGCCATTTTATCACCCTCGGAAATTTTCCGTTTTTGAGCGATATATACACGAACGAGTTGGTTAACACCTGGAGGCAGCTCATCACCGTTTTCACGGGTAAATACTTTCACGTCTACTACGATACCGTCAGTACCATGTGGTACACGCAAGGAAGTATCACGTACTTCACGTGCTTTCTCACCAAAGATCGCATGCAAGAGACGTTCTTCTGCTGTCAGCTCTGTTACACCCTTAGGTGTTACTTTACCAACCAGAATGTCGCCAGCACTGATCTCAGCACCGATGCGGATAATACCGCGCTCATCCAAGTTACGCAACGCTTCTTCCCCAACGTTAGGGATGTCACGTGTGATCTCTTCAGGTCCAAGCTTGGTATCACGTGCTTCTGACTCATACTCCTCGATATGGATGGATGTGTATACATCTTCCTTAACGAGTTTTTCACTGAGCAAGATCGCATCCTCGTAGTTGTAACCTTCCCAAGTCATGAAGGCAACAACAACGTTACGTCCCAGAGCCAATTCACCCATTTCCGTTGAAGGACCATCAGCGAGGATATCGCCAGCTTTGACAGCAGCACCTCTTTTGACAATCGGACGTTGGTTAATGCATGTTCCTTGGTTCGAACGCATAAATTTGTGTAATTTATATTTAACGATATCGCCTTTGACTTCCTGACCATCCACTTCTTCAACACGACGGACCCAAATTTCGTTCGCAGAAGAACGTTCAATAATTCCGTCATAATCGGAGACAATACATACACCAGAATCTTTTGCAGCTTTGTGCTCCATACCTGTCCCTACAAGTGGTGCTTTAGGAATCAAGAGTGGAACCGCCTGCCGTTGCATGTTCGATCCCATGAGTGCACGGTTGGAGTCATCGTTCTCAAGGAACGGGATCAGCGCTGTCGCGACGGATACAACCTGTTTAGGAGATACGTCCATGTAGTCAACTCGCTCACTCGGCATCGTAAGGATGTTATCCGACTGTTTGTTGTAACGTACAATGATCGCTTCTTCTTCAAATGTACCGTCTTCGTTCAACTTCGCATTCGCTTGCGCGATAACATAGTTGTCCTCTTCGTCCGCTGTCAGGTAATCAATTTGCTCGGTTACAATACCTGTCTTCGGATCAACCCAACGATATGGAGCTTCAATGAAGCCATATTCATTCACACGAGCGAACGTAGACAAGGAGTTGATCAAACCGATGTTTGGTCCCTCTGGCGTCTCGATTGGACACATACGACCATAGTGGGATGGATGGACGTCACGCACTTCCATACCTGCGCGCTCACGCGTCAAACCACCGGGTCCGAGTGCGGACAAACGACGTTTATGTGTCAACTCACCCAGCGGGTTCGTTTGATCCATAAACTGTGACAATTGGGAGCTACCAAAGAACTCTTTAATGGATGCAATAACAGGACGGATGTTAATCAAAGCCTGTGGTGTAATTACGTTAGCATCCTGAATGGACATTCTCTCACGAACCACACGCTCCATACGGGACAAACCGATACGGAACTGGTTCTGCAGGAGTTCACCCACCGAACGCAAACGACGGTTACCCAGATGGTCAATATCATCCGTGCTACCAATTCCTTGCAGAAGGTTGAGGAAATAACTGATGGACGAAATGATATCCGCCGGCGTCACGTTTTTAACGGACTTGTCAATGATTCCATTGGCAATCAGTTTGACTACTTTACCATCTTCTGTTGGTGAAAATACATCGATCGTTTGCATAGGAACATCATTAGCATCCAGAACACCGTTACCCACGTGATACGTGCGGAAACCAACGCTCTTCTCAAGATACGGCATGATTTCATCCAACAAGCGACGATCCACCATTTGACCTGCTTCAGCAATAATCTCGCCTGTTTCAGCGTCAACAAGTGATTCAGCCAACCGCTGGTTAAACAAACGGTTTTTGATGTGAAGCTTTTTATTCATTTTGTAACGACCTACATTAGCCAGGTCATAACGTTTTGGATCAAAGAAACGTGCTACGAGCAAGCTTTTCGCATTATCCAGCGTTGGTGGCTCGCCCGGACGAAGACGCTCATAGATCTCAATGAGTGCTTTCTCCGTGGAATCCGTGTTGTCTTTGTCCAGTGTGTTGCGGATATATTCGTCATTACCGAGCAGATCCAGAATCTCAGCATCTGTGCCAAAACCAAGTGAACGCAGGAGAACCGTAACCGGTATTTTACGTGTACGGTCGATCCGGACATAAACAACATCCTTCGCGTCCATCTCCAGTTCCAACCAAGCGCCGCGGTTAGGAATAACTGTAGCGGTATACGTTTTTTTGGCGTTTTTATCTACTTTGGTACTGAAGTAAACGCTAGGAGAGCGAACCAACTGGCTGACAATAACCCGTTCCGCACCATTAATAATAAATGTGCCCGTGTTGGTCATCAGCGGGAAATCTCCCATGAATACTTCCTGCTCTTTGACTTCGCCGGTTTCCTTATTAATGAGCCGGACTTTGACCCGAAGCGGTGCTGCATAAGTAACGTCACGCTCTTTCGCGTCGTCTACTGTATACTTCGGTTCACCGAGACTGTAATCGATAAATTCCAAAATCAAGTTACCTGTAAAATCCTGGATCGGCGAGATATCCTGGAACATTTCGCGCAACCCTTCCTCCAAAAACCAATCATAGGATTTTTGTTGGATTTCAATCAGGTTCGGAACTTCGAGTATCTCGTTAATTCGTGCATAACTGCGCCGAGTGCGTCGACCATATTGAACAAGATGTCCTGCCAACTTAAACTCACCCCTCAATGTCTACTCACTTTAAAAATTTCGTTGCGAACCTCTGTTTGTAACCTTATAATGGTACACATACAGAGCAAAGCAATGCATCCACAAATAAAGAAAAGCCCTTACTCGAAATGTCGTTCGAAAAAAGAGCAACTTTGATCGGCGGATGTCTTTCCAAATCATTCTTATCCCCAGTTTGCCCAAAATGTACATATTATACGCCAAACGTAGGCATAATAAGCCCGTTCGGCGTAAAAAAAGGTTGACATTTTTAGTTAGCTAAAGCCAAGTAGGGCATCTTAATACTGACATTTTACAACTATACCACGACCTGAATTTCAAGTCAATAGTCCTATTGCAAAAAAAATGATCCCCTGCTTACTTTACAAACTCGGATTCAGCTTTTAGTAGATACCTCTTCCGATTTCACCGCTTTGAAAATCCGATAGCCTTTATCCTTCGTCACTTCTTCCACTCTTCCAAACAAAGATTCCAATTTTGCTTTCGCTGACGGGGCTCCTTGTTTCTTCTGAATGACAATCCACAACGAACCGCCTACCTTCAGATGGCGATGTGCCTGTTCGAAAATAGTATGAACCGTCTCTTTCCCAGCCCGTATAGGCGGGTTGGTTAGGATAACGTCAAAATCTTGCTTTTTCACTTCAGACAGTAGATTACTTTGCAATACCGTAACATTGTTAATTCCGTTCGCTTTTGCATTTTCCCTGGAAAGTTCAACGGCTCTCTCGTTGATATCGATCATGGTGACATGCCCATCCGGTACAAGTTTGGCTGCTGTAAGACCCATTGGCCCGTATCCACAGCCCACATCGAGAACATGAGCCCCTGATGGCAACTCTATCGCATCAATCAATACTCTGCTGCCATAATCGATTCCGTTTTTGGAAAACACACCGGCATCCGTCACGAATCGCAGACTGAATCCGCGAAGAACCGCTTCAGTTGCTCTGCGATCATGCGCCACTTGCGGTTTGTCCGAATAATAATGATTGGACATGCCCTCACTCACTTTCCATTTACAATTACAGCAACAAACCCCTTGATATAAGTCAAGGGGTTTGTTGTTTTGTTCATTTAGCTTGTAATAGCTAAATTATTTAACTTCAACTGAAGCGCCTGCTTCTTCAAGCTTAGCTTTAACCGCTTCTGCTTCTTCTTTAGCAACTTTTTCTTTCAATGCTTTTGGAGCGTTGTCAACCAATTCTTTTGCTTCTTTCAGGCCAAGACCTGTGATTTCGCGAACTGCTTTGATAACGTTGATTTTGGAAGCACCAGCGCTAGTCAAGATTACGTCGAACTCGGATTGCTCAGCTTCAGCAGAAGCTACTGCACCTGCAGCAGCTACTGGAGCTGCAGCAGTTACGCCGAATTCTTCTTCGATTGCTTTAACAAGATCGTTCAATTCCAGTACAGTCATGCCTTTGATTGCTTCCAAGATTTGCTCTTTACTCATGAGTGAACCTCCATATATAATATTATTTTTTTTAATTCATTTGCCGCCTAAGCAGCATTCAGATCAAGTTGCTTACGCGCCTTGTTCTTCTTTTTCTGCAACTGCTTTAACCGCAAGCGCGAAGTTGCGCACTGGCGCTTGAAGCACGCTGAGGAGCATGGAGAGGAGTCCATCGCGGGATGGCAGTTCTGCCAATGCCTTAACTTCTTCTACTCCGATTACGCGACCTTCTACGACTGCACCTTTCAATTCCAATGCATCGTTCTTTTTCGCGAAGTCGTTCAGAATTTTAGCTGGAGCCACAACGTCATCTACGCTGAATGCAATTGCAGTAGGACCTGTAAGAACATTTTCGAGTTCTGTCAGTTCTGCTGCTGCAGCTGCACGGCGAAGCAACGAGTTTTTCAGCACTTGGAATTCGATGCCTGCTTCACGAAGTTGCTTACGCAACTCAGTTACTTGGGCAACGTTCAATCCGCGATAGTCAACAACAACAGTTGTAACGCTCTCGCGCAATTTTGCTGTTACTGCATCAACGGATTCTTGTTTTGCTTGAATCACTTTTGCGTTTGCCAATCTGTACACCTCCTGATCAAATTTATCCCATTAAGAAAAGCCTCCGTAGAATCACGAAGGCTTGATATATACTCATCATCGATTTGCATCGTTCTAAGTTCTATAATCACACCTCGGCAGGAAATTAAGCCAAATGGCACCTACTGTCTACGGCAAGCATATTCAAATGTCAACGGTCAGTCACTCGGACTCACAACTTTTATATCTTATCAAAAACAGGACAAGCCTGTCAAGAGATATTATCTAAAAGCTGCTGCGTTCACGCGTGCGCCAGGGCCCATCGTGGAAGAAAGACTAACATTCTTCAGATAAACACCTTTTGCTGCCGCTGGTTTAGCACGATTCAGAGCTTCCATGAGAGCTTTGAAGTTCTCATTAAGTTGCTCAGAAGAGAAAGAAGCTTTACCAATCGGTGCATGAATTTGACCTGCACGATCCAGACGATATTCGATTTTACCGGCTTTAATTTCTTGAACAGCCTTAGTTACATCGAAAGTTACCGTTCCGGCTTTAGGGTTAGGCATCAGACCTTTACCGCCGAGCAGTCGGCCCAATTTACCTACTTCACTCATCATATCTGGTGTCGCTACGCAGACGTCGAATTCGAACCAGCCTTGTTGGATTTTGTTGATCATGTCTGCATCACCAACATAGTCCGCGCCAGCCGCTTCCGCTTCTTTCGCTTTGTCACCTTTTGCAAATACCAATACGCGTTGTGTTTTACCTGTGCCGTGTGGCAAGACAACAACACCACGTACAGCCTGGTCTTGCTTACGAGGGTCTACACCCAAACGAACTGCTGCTTCGATTGTTTCATCGAATTTTGCAGTAGCTGCCTTTTTCACAAGCTCTACAGCTTCTGAAGGCTCGTAAGTTGCTTCGCTGTCAATCAGCTTAGCAGCTTCCAGGTATTTTTTACCGTGTTTAGCCATGTTTTATTCCTCCTTTGTGGTGTTAGCGGATATACCTCCCACATCAACCGGTCGCGAATCGACCGGTTTTACGAAGCCATGTTTCTTATGAAAATTAGTCTTCGATGGTGATACCCATGCTGCGGGCAGTACCTTCGACCATACGCATTGCGGACTCAACGTCTGCTGCATTCAGGTCAGGCATTTTTGTTTCTGCGATTTGACGAACCGCATCACGTTTAACAGTAGCAACTTTTTTCTTGTTCGGTTCGCCGGATCCTTTTTCAACTTTAGCTGCCACTTTCAACAGAACTGCTGCTGGTGGAGTTTTAGTGATGAAAGTAAAGGAACGGTCCTCGAATACAGAAATTTCAACTGGAATAATCAATCCCGCTTGATCAGCTGTACGAGCGTTGAATTCTTTACAGAATGCCATGATGTTGACACCTGCTTGACCCAAAGCTGGACCTACTGGTGGTGCTGGGTTTGCTTTACCTGCTGGAATCTGCAGTTTTACCATTTTAATAACTTTTTTCGCCATGATTGACACCTCCTTGCAAAATAGTGGTTAACGGGTTTTTCAACCCTCCCACAAGAAACTTGAAGAAACTAGATCTTCTCCACTTGCGTGTATTCCAACTCAAGCGGCGTTTCCCGTCCAAACATGTTCACGTGCACTTTCAACTTGCTTTTCTCTACCAAAATCTCTTCCACGGAGCCTACGAAATTCGCAAAAGGACCGACTTTAATACGCACGGATTCCTTAATATCGAACTCAATTTTCGGCTTAGGTTCAACCATTCCCATGTGCTTCAGAATTTGTTCCACTTCTTCAGGCAACAATGCAGTTGGTTTGGACCCAGAACCTGTCGAACCGACAAATCCTGTAACCCCTGGTGTGTTGCGAACAACATACCAAGAATCATCCGTCTGTACCATTTCCACCAAGACATAACCGGGGTAAACTTTACGCATAACGGTTTTTTTCTTACCGTCCTTGTTTACCACTTCTTCTTCCATAGGAACAAGAACGCGGAATATCTTGTCTTCCATGCCCATAGACTCTACGCGTTTTTCCAAATTGGCTTTGACCTTGTTCTCATACCCTGAATAGGTATGAACGACGTACCATCTTTTTTCCATATCAAGCCACCGGAACCCTTCTTAAATAATCGCTTCGATCACAAAGGAGATGCCAATGTCAATGACCCAAAAAAACAGCGTCATAACCACAACAGTACCAAGTACGATCAATGTGTAGTTGGTCAGCTCTTTACGATTAGGCCAGCGAACTTTTTTAAGTTCAGCCCAGCTTTCTGAGAAAAAGGAAATCAGAGATTTGAAACTTCGTTTCACGCCGACACCTCCAAAAACTATCTGGTTTCGCGATGAGAAGTCTGCTCGTTACAAAACTTGCAAAATTTCTTCATCTCCATGCGGTCGGGGTGATTACGCTTGTTTTTTGTCGTAGTGTAATTTCTTTGTTTGCAGTTAGTACAAGCCAAAGTAATAATTACCCGCATGATGTACACCTCCCGAAGACTTCCACATTCAAGCAGAGTCTCTAAATTGATCCTGAAAAAAAGCCATAAATTTAGGCCTACCTAAAACACTTTATCACAAGGGTATAACCATGTCAATGAAAGAATAGTCTCTCATTCATTGGGTATTACTTCCGTACAACGTACATTCGTTTCTCATCTCTGTTTTTCTCTTCTCCTGCTTGGACCGAGCGATTACTAGTATAAACATTCTTAGATTTTATAAACTTGAGACACTAAAAAAAGACTCAAACACCGAGCCTTTTCCGTCAACGACAACATGTGTTTAATTATCTCGAACTTCCAGGTACTTTTCAAGTTTGCGCTTGACGCGCTGAAGTGCATTATCAATGGACTTCACATGTCTGTCCAAATCTACTGCAATCTCTTGATAAGATCTCCCGTCCAGATACAACATCAATACTTTACGTTCCAGATCACTCAGAATCTCGGACATTTTATCTTCCAGGCCCACAAACTCTTCCTGATTGATGATAAGTTCTTCCGGATCACTGACCTGGGTTCCACAAATCACATCGAGTAACGTACGATCAGACTCTTCGTCATAAATAGGCTTGTCCAGAGATACATAAGAATTAAGCGGAATATGCTTCTGACGTGTTGCTGTCTTAATGGCCGTGATGATCTGTCTTGTAATACACAGTTCGGCAAAAGCCTTGAACGAAGCCAGCTTGTCCCCTTTGAAATCTCGAATGGATTTGTAGAGGCCAATCATTCCTTCTTGAATAATATCTTCCCGGTCTGCCCCAATCAGAAAATAAGATCTTGCCTTGGCGCGTACAAAGTTACGATATTTGTTAATTAGAAACTCTAACGCTTCGCTTTCGCCTTCACGGAAAGCTTCGACAATGTCTTCGTCACTTTGGTAATCATACTTAGATAACATGATATCTTTGAGGTCGACACTCACAGACAATCCCTCCGGCTGCAACGCAAGGTACCCCGTTACTCTACTCTATGAAATATAGGATCAGTATATATGATGGTACCTCACACCGTCAACCACGCTCTGCCTAAAAAAGAACATCAATAACATAAATGTCAAGAGTTTCAATATTCTAAATTTTGTAAAAACGTGCTGTTATTCCCGGCGCCATCGCTCAAACTCTTTCAATACATCGGGACTTAACTTACCCCCGAGTGTGTTACGCGTGGTCTTCGCCTGATCTTCTTCCAGTCGTTTTTTTAATTCTTTTTCGTTCTGCTCAACTTCAATTAGTAACTCCCTTGCAGATACGCGTAGCGCTCCCTGTCCAAAAATGACATGTTGCTCTACCATATCGCTCGTAGCCACATAGATTTGGCGTCTTCGCATGCTTAGTTCCCGAACGAGTCTTTCAATGCATTCGTCTGCCGTCTCTTTTTCCTTTGTAAAATAGATCTGCACTTTGCTCTGAGTAAAGGATTTACCGAGTCCAGGCACGAGGTAGGCGTCAAACACAACAATGACTCGACGGCCGGAGAAAGCCTGGTAGTCTGCAAGACGAAAGAGAAGCCTGTTACGTGCCTCTTCGAGCCCACTTTCCGTCAGTTTGGTTAATTCCGGCCAGTCGCCAATCATGTTGTACCCGTCTACAAGAAGCACATCACGGGAATCAGCCATACCTTCTATTCCTGCGCTTGACGCGAGCGGAGCACTTCGTACATGACAACCCCGGCTGCCACGGAAGCATTCAGGGAATTAATCTGACCTTGCATTGGTAATTTGATCAGCACATCGCATTTCTCACGAATAAGTCGTCCCATTCCCTTGTTCTCATTTCCGATTACCAAAGCCACAGGGCCAGTAAAGACTCCATTACCAAAGACACCTTCGTGAGCGGTGACATCTGTCCCTACAACCCATACACCTTCCTCTTTGAGGCGATCAATGGTCTGTCCAAGATTACTTACACGAGCCACTGGCACGTACTCCACAGCGCCTGCTGATGTTTTGGATACTGTCACGGTTACCGCTGCCGAGCGACGTTTGGGTACAATGACGCCATGCGCACCCGTGCAATCTGCTGTCCGCAAAATTGACCCCAGGTTATGAGGATCTTCAATCTCATCCAGCAGAATCAGGAAAGGATGCTCATTCTTCGCTTTTGCTGCGGCAAGAATGTCTTCTACCTCCACATAAGCGTAAGGTGCTGCTTGAGCAACTACCCCCTGATGCTGAATGCCCGGTACCGTTTGATCCAGCTTACGCTTGTCCACGTGTTGAATGACAATACCTAGTTTTTTAGCTTCCGAGATAATAGGTTGAGTCAGATGTTTCTGTGCTGTATCGGCAATCCATATTTTATTAATGGTCCGGCCTGAACGCAGCGCCTCCGTCACGGAGTGTTTACCGGCGATCCATTCTTCTTCCATCGTTGTTCGATCCTCTCTGTAATGCATTGTTTTGTTGAAATTTCTATTTTTTTGTCGGCGATGGCGATTGTTGTTCGGCGTGCTCAATGCCAAGCCCGATCAGTTCAATCATGCGATCATGATGACCACTGCTATAGAGGTAACCAATGAGACATTCAAAAGCCGTAGCATGTCTGTACTCCAATACATCTGCATTTTTGGGTACACTACCCGACTTGGCATTCCGCCCTTGCCGGACGATATCCCGTTCTTCCTCTGTCAGTTCAGCCTCAATCGTTGTAAGTATGCGGCTCTGTGCCTTCGCTGATACCAACCCGGTTGCACTACGGTGCAAATGATTGGGACGCATGTTGGCCTTCGACAACAGATATTGACGAACAGCTACCTCATATACCGCATCACCAATATAGGCCAGTGCAATAGGTGGAATCAACCTAGCAGGTCTGGAAGGAGGATATGGGAACCATCCTCCCTCTGTGACCTGTTCCTGTTGTTTTGGTGTATTTGGATGTCCTTCGCTCATTTGCGCCGCCATCTCATGCCCTGCGCCGTATCTTCAAGCAGAATGCCACGTACAGACAATTCATCGCGAATTTCATCCGCTCTTGCCCAGTTTTTGGACTTGCGCGCTTCTACACGCTCTTCAATCAGACGTTCTACTTCCTCATCCAGAAGTTCTGGCTCTGCGTCAGTATAAATGCGCAGTACAGCATTCAATTCACTGAACAACTCGAGGAGTGCGCGAATGTCTGCCGCATTAACTACTTCTTGCTGCAACAGTTGGTTGGCTTCCCCTGCCCACTCAAACATCGCAGTAATTGCATCAGGAGTATTGAAATCATCCTGCATCTTCTCGTGATACTGCTGACGAATTTGGTCGAGTCTTGCCGCAAACTCTGCTGTGATATCCTGATCTACAGTCACCGCATTCAGACGATGATTCAGGTTACCTACCGCATTCGCAATCCGATCCACACTGTTCTGTGCCTGCTCCATCGTATCATCCGTGAAGTTCAATGGGTTGCGATAGTGGGTAGACAACATGAAATAACGAATCGCTTCGCGTTTATATTGATTCCGCAAGTCTTTAACCAGAACACCATTACCGAGTGATTTCGACATCTTCTCGTTATCAATCCGGATGAATCCATTATGCATCCAGTAGTTCGCAAGTGGTTTACCTGTTAATACCTCGGATTGGGCGCATTCACACTCATGGTGCGGGAACTGCAAATCCTGTCCACCCCCGTGAATGTCCAGTGTATCCCCAAGGTACTCCCTAGCCATGGCGGAGCACTCAATATGCCATCCTGGTCGACCATCGCCCCAAGGACTGGACCAATAGATCTCACCTGGTTTGGCAGCCTTCCAGAGCACAAAATCTTCGGGATGCTCTTTGCGCTCGTCCACACCCACACGGATTCCAAATTGCAGCTCCTGCAGGTTTTGTTTCGAAAGTTTGCCATATTCGCTGAATTTGCCTGTACGATAATAGACGTCACCGCCATTTTCATACGCAAACCCTTTTTCAACGAGCTCACGGATAAAATCAATGATCAGCGGCATGTTTTCCGTTACTCTCGGATTGCTGCTTGCCTTGGGAATACCTAGTCCCTCAAGGTCTTCATAATAGGCAGCAATAAATTTCTCAGCCACATGAGGAACGTCTGTTCCAAGTTGTTCTGCTTTGCGAATCAACTTATCGTCCACATCTGTGAAGTTCACCACATAGTTCACATCATGTCCTGTCTGTTCCAGGTATCCACGAACCGTGTCGAAAAAGATAACCGGGCGTGCATTCCCGATATGAATGTAGTCATATACCGTTGGTCCGCAGACATACATTTTCACTTTTCCTGGCTCTTGGGGAACAAATTCCTCTTTGGTACGACTCATCGTATTATAAATCTGAAGCGTCATGGTCACTTATCCTTTCATCCTATACTGCCTTTATTTATTGTATCACGTATCACGCACAGTCTCATTTTCACGGGCATTTTGCAGTGTACGTACTTCTTCCTGCAATCGTTCGAGTTCTTTTTGCATACCGCGCAAGGAGTCAACGACCGGATCGGGCAATTGCTGACTGAGGCGATCTACCCGTCGGCCATCCTGTTTAACAATTCTGCCCGGTATACCTACCACGGTACTATTGGAAGGGACCTCCTTAAGCACAACGGAGTTCGCACCAATGTTACATTGATCCCCCACGCTAAATGAACCCAGCACCTTGGCTCCGGATGAGATAACCACATTATTACCAATGGTCGGATGTCTCTTCCCTTTTTCTTTCCCTGTTCCGCCCAGGGTAACCCCCTGATAGATAACGACATCATCGCCAATCTCACATGTTTCTCCAATAACGACGCCCATTCCGTGGTCAATAAACAACCGATTTCCGATCGTAGCTCCAGGATGTATCTCGATTCCTGTCATAAAACGGCTAACCTGCGAAATGAACCGGGCAACCGAGAACCATCTTCGCTTGTATAAAAAATGAGCGATCCGGTGTGCCCATATCGCATGCAGCCCTGAGTAGGTGAATACCACCTCAAACCAACCTCGGGCCGCCGGATCGTTTTCAAACACCGCCTGGATATCTGATCTGATCTTCTTGAACATGCTCGTTCCCCTCTTGTTCAGGTTCCCGTCCTCCGGCTTACCGGACGGCGCGTTCCTTGGTAGTGTACTGCACACTCGCCTAAACAAAAAAACGCCCCTGCAGCATTTAGCTGCAGAGGCGTTTATCGCGGTCCCACTCTGCTCGGTCCATTCTTAAATAGAATGAGCCCTCAAGCGGTTTGGTAACGGAAACCAATCGTCACAACCTATCCTAACGTTTTCCCATGTCATGATCGACAAAGGCGGGGCTGGATTCGGCTGTGCAGCTCACGGGCGCATTTCGACTGATGGACAGTGGATGGTTCACAGCCACCGCAACCAAAGAAATCTCTCTTTGCTGCGGGACCATCCTCTCTGAATCTGTCCGGATCAGTCTACTCCTCCCGATCTTTGCTGTTCTATTAGATAAATCATATCAATTATTCGTTGTGTTGTTATTATAGCGAAAAGGCCTCAGACTGACAACAGCCTCCTACGTAATCCATCCATCGTAGGACTGTGTTCAGATTCCAAATAAACGGAATGTCCTCGACTAAGATTATTTTACTTGTGCAAGCAGGCGTTCGATCACCGTATCACGACCCAGAAGTACGATCGTTTGGTTCAGATCCCGTCCATGCGTCTGTCCAGTCAAGGCTACACGAATTGGCATAAAAAGCTGTTTGCCCTTAAAGCCGGTTTCTTTCTGTACTTCCTTGATCAATGCAGCCATTTTACTTGGAGTAAACTCTTCGCTCGCCTGTACTTTATCCGCAAATGCCTTCAGTACGGTTGGCACCTGCTCCTCTGCAAGCACTGCTTCTCCTTCACTTTCAAGCTCCAGATTGGAACGGAAGAATACTTCCGACAATTCCACAATATCGGAGGCAGAATTCATCTGCTCTTGGTACAGGTGTACCAGAGTATAAGCCCATTCTTTTTGTTCAGCAGACAGCTCGGAAGAAATACGTCCAGCCTTTTGCAGATGCGGAATGGCCATTTCGGCAATACGTTCCGGGTCAGCATGTTTGATATAGTGGTTGTTCAAGTGAGCCAGTTTGTGGGTATCAAATACCGCCGGGCTCTTGGACAGACGTTTCGTATCAAAAATGGAGATCAGCTGCTCTTGCGAGAAGATCTCTTCTTCCCCTTCCGGCGACCAACCGAGTAAGGAAATGAAGTTAAACATCGCTTCAGGCAAATATCCGAGCTGATCATACTGCTCAATAAACTGAATAACGGATTCATCCCGTTTACTCAGCTTCTTGTGATTTTCATTCACGATCAGCGTCATATGACCGAATTGCGGTGGCTCCCAGCCAAGCGCTTCATAGATCATCAGTTGACGCGGCGTGTTCGAGATGTGATCTTCCCCGCGCAAGACGTGGGAGATCTTCATCAAGTGATCATCCACAGCAACAGCATAGTTGTATGTGGGAATGCCGTCTTTTTTCACAATGACGAAGTCACCGGATTCCTTGCTGTTGAACGAGATTGTGCCTTTAACCATATCATCAAACGTATATGTGCGCTCTTCCGGCACACGGAAACGAATACTCGCTACGCGACCTTCCGCTTCAAACGCACTAATTTGCTCTGGAGTCAGGTCACGGTGTTTGCCAGAATAACGCGGTGTTTCTCCACGTGCTGACTGTTCCTCGCGCTCTTGCTCCAATTCTTCTTCCGTGCAGAAGCAACGGTAAGCCAGACCTTTATCCAGCAATTCCTGCGTATATTTACGATAGAGATCCAGACGTTCCGTTTGACGGTATGGTCCGTATTCTCCGCCCACGTCAATACTTTCGTCCCACTCAATTCCGAGCCATTTCAGGTATTTCAGTTGGCTTTCTTCACCACCGGCAATGTTCCGTTTCACGTCCGTATCTTCAATACGAATAATGAATTTACCGTTATTATGTTTGGCATATAAATAGTTAAACAACGCCGTACGGGCATTCCCGATATGCAGGTGTCCCGTTGGGCTCGGCGCGTAACGCACACGAATATCCGTGCTCATATGATCCCCTCCGTCACTAATTGATTGATGATATCACACACGTACAAGGCAAACAACGGATTGAGCGGCAATGCCCTCTCCCCGTCCCGGGAATCCCAGTTGCTCTGTTGTTGTTGCTTTCACGTTCACCTGTGTTACATCCGCTTCCAGTGCCTTGGCAATAACCTCAGCCATCTGTGGGATATAAGGAGCCATCTTTGGCTTCTGGGCAATAATCGTTGAGTCGATATTCCCTAGCTTATACCCGCGATCCTTCACAAGCTGCCATACATGCTCCAGCAATTTCAGGCTGTCGGCATCTTTGAATTCCGGATCGGTATCCGGGAAGTGCTTGCCAATATCCCCAAGTGCCAGCGCACCCAAAATGGCATCACTAATCGCGTGCAACAGCACGTCTGCGTCCGAGTGACCCAGCAGTCCTTTTTCATAAGGAATCGTTACTCCGCCAATAATACACGGGCGTCCCTCTACCAGCTGATGTACATCAAATCCTTGTCCTACACGTATCATCGCTTCTTCTCTCCCCCCAGCAAAAACGCAGCATATTGCAAATCTTCCGGCGTTGTTAATTTGATATTGGTATAATTGCCTTCCACAACCTTGACCGACATTCCCTGACGTTCAGCCAGCATGGCATCATCTGTCCCCAGAAATCCGTCCTGCTCGGCTGATTCGTAGGCGGAGAGCAGGGAAGAAAGACGAAAAGCCTGCGGGGTTTGAATGCTCCACAGACTGCTGCGGTCTGGCGTCGCCGTAACGACTCCTTCCGCATTCACTTGTTTGATCGTATCCTTCACGGGAACCGCCAGTACAGCTGCTCCACCACCGGCTATGGCGGCCGCCATGCATCCCTTGATCTGCTCATGGTTCACAAAAGGACGTACCCCGTCGTGAACGAGAACCCAATCCGTCCCAAGTGCCTCAAGGCCTTTATGGACAGAATGTTGTCTCTCTTTCCCTCCGGGGATAACACGGACACGTGAAGCCAATTGGTATTCTTTTACCCAATCCTGGCAGCGTTCAACATCTGCGGTTCCTGTGACCAGCACCATCTCGCGGATCTCGTCCAGCGCAGCAAATACCTCAAGCGTATGTATGAAAACGGGCTTGTCCTGCAGCAACAGAAACTGTTTGCTCTCGGTCGTCCCCATCCGGGTTCCGCGACCTGCTGCCACAATGACAACGCCCCACCCTTTATCCATGCCGCAATCCCTGCCTTGTCTGTCAGTTTATCGTCCAAAGATATACAATATCATTCAACGATACACTACCCATCATACCGCTTTATTGGGCTTTTTCCAACAGTTTCGGCTTGGCAAAAATCATTCGTCCCGCTGAAGTCTGCAGCACACTGGTCACCAGCACTTCCATCATCATGCCGATATACTCGCGTCCACCCTCCACAACGATCATTGTGCCATCATCCAGATAGGCTACGCCTTGACCATGTTCCTTACCATCCTTGATGATCTGCACCATAATCTCCTCACCTGGCAGAACAACCGGCTTAACCGCATTGGCGAGATCATTAATGTTCAACACAGATACACCCTGGAGTTCGCACACTTTGTTCAGGTTAAAGTCATTGGTGACCACTTTACCCTGAAGCACTTTAGCCAGTTTAACCAGTTTGCTGTCCACCTCGGAGATTTCCTCGAAATCCCCCTCGTAGATCAGGACTTTTACATCAAGTTCCTTCTGGATTTTGTTCAAAATGTCTAGTCCACGCCGTCCTCTGTTCCGCTTGAGCAGATCCGATGAATCGGCAATATGCTGTAACTCCTCCAGAACAAATTCCGGGATTACGATCGTGCCTTCAATAAATCCGGTTTTGCATATATCAGCGATACGCCCATCGATAATAACACTGGTATCCAGAATTTTATGTTCTTCCATCCGTCTATCTTCGTCCACCTCGGGATGACCCCATCGTCCAGACATCCAGAAGGCCCCCAGATCGTCTTTCTTCGCCATGGCAAGGGTATAACCGGAATAAGCACTAATCACCGTCAGCGCCACTTGCAGCACTTCTCCTGCCGTCCCCATCCATCCCACAACAGGGTAAAGTAACAAGGCCACGAGCAATCCTGCAACGGTACCTGCAGCACCTGCAGCCAATTCGTTCATAGGTACTTTTGCCAATGAGTCAATTCCACTATGCAGCCTGTCTGCCATCAATGTTCCACCAATATTACATAAAGCCATAAACATTACAGCTCCCAGCAGTGTCGATATACCAGCTCCCAGTAATCCTGCTGACTGAATCCACTCCGCCATCCATGGGACCGATTTTCCTGCCAGATGATATGCCGTGTAGCCGAACCATGCACCGCACAATCCTGTAAAAGTTAAAATGCCTTTTTTCCACATTAGTCCCTGCACCTCCTTCAATGTATCTTGATCTTTATATCCAGTATGATCCAATTCCTGAATTGCTAATCCCATCTGGAAGAACTTTTTGGAAATGTTGCAATCGTCAGTTGAAAGTAGGTAAATTATTGGCATATAATGAATTCAATTCATATCCCGAGGTGAGTGGCAAAATGAGTACGCTAAGTTTACAGGCTTTCCAGGATCAAGTTTCTGAACTGTTGTTGCGTCATCGCAGCCTGATTGATGTACTGTCCAAAACGGGACAAGCCGGAGCGTCTGTTAACCGTGCCGTGTCCAAAGCCATTACCGAATGCGGCTGCATCGAGCTGCACGCCACCAAGCAGAAATATGCCCCGGAGAGCGATATCGCTCAAACCAAGGGCCTGCTGGAAACGCATGTGGAAGGTGAGTTGTGTGAGAACTGCAGAGAGGTCATCAGCTCTGAGCTAGGGCGGAACCTGTTCTACATGTCGGCTCTCTGCAATCTGCTGGACATTAACATGGAAGAGGTCGTAAATCACGAATCACAGAAGTGTTCAACGTTAGGGATGTTTAATCTGTCGTAAGAAGATATGTATGTCGTCCGTAAGGGTTTCTTTTACCGTAAATAGATCTGAATAAACAAAAAGCACGCATTCTCCAGTTCAGGAGAGTACGTGCTTTCTTTGTATAGTGTCTGTCCCCATGGCGACTTAACGATCGGAAGGACGGGAAGATTTCTCATCCTTGCGCTTTTTCGCCCGACTACGTGAGGCCGCTGTTCGCACATTATGCTTCATTCCATACAGGGCGTATAACACCAACGGAATAAAGATCAATTTGGATAACTGCTCCGGGAAAATAACGGCTACGGCTATGGCAAATAACACAACCCATGGTGCAATCCAGATTGCCTTGCGTGGCAAACCGACCTTTTTGAAATTGGGATATTTAAGCGAACTCACCATCAGATACGATAACAGCAATGTAGCAATCATCATGCTAACCGGGCCAATATCCTTATTGAACAAGGACAGTGTGGCCAGTACCCCGCCGGCTGCCGGAATCGGCAGACCTGTGAAGTACCCGGGAATTCCCGGACGAACGTTAAACCGTGCAAGACGAATGGCTCCACAGATCGGAAAAGCCGCTGTTGCGATCCAGGCGAGGATCGGCATTGAATCTTGAAACGACACCATAAATATGATCAGGGCTGGTGCTGCACCAAAGGAAACCATGTCAGACAAGGAATCCAGTTCCTTGCCGAATTCACTTTGGGCATTGAGTGCACGTGCCACTCGGCCATCCAGACCATCCAGCAGCATCGCTACAATGACCATAATGGCAGCCAAACTGTAATTTCCATCAATCGCAAGCAAAATTGCCATCATTCCAAGAAACAGATTACCCAGGGTAAAGAGATTCGGAATGAATCTGGTTAGCATCGTTGTTTCACCTCATCCATTTCAAGCCTTTATATAGGCAAACCCTTACATCTGTCTGTCGATAAACATTTGCTCCTGCAAACGTTTGAGGCCTTCCTTAATGGTCCGGGCACGAACTTCACCAATACCGTCCACTTCGTCCAGTTCTTCAATTGTAGCCATAATAACATGAGGCAATTGTTCGAATTGATCCACCAGATTATGGATAATGACATTGGGCAGGCGGGGGATCTTATTTAATACCCGGAATCCACGAGGGGCAACCGAATCCTCAGAAGTAGCCGCTGATGAAGGATAGCCGAGAAGACGGACAATATGATGTGCATCCAGCAACTCATCGTCCGACAATCTTTTCAGTCCCACGATAATTTCACGGATTTTGTCATCACTGTCGTCACGGGCATAGTCTTTATACAATAACCAGGCCTCTTCTTCCGTTGTACCCACAAGTTCTTCCATTTGCATGGAAATGAGTCGTCCCTCATTCCCGAGTTCATGAATGTACCGTTGGATTTCCGTTTTGATCCGCATCACCATTTCGGTACGCTGAATCACATTAACCACTTCAGGAATCGTTACTAATTCCTCAAATTCCGAAGCACTCAGATTCGTAAGGGACTGTGTTAATACAGCTTTGTATTTCTCCAGGGTTTGAATCGCTTGATTCGCTTTGGTCAAAATAACCCCGATTTCCTTGAGGGAATAACGAAGTGTTCCCTGATACAAGGTAATGATATTCCGGCGCTGTGATATGGATACGACCAATTTACCCGTTTGCTTTGCTACACGCTCTGCCGTCCGGTGACGAATCCCCGTCTCTGATGAAGAGATAGATGAATCCGGGATTAACTGGGTATTGGCGTAAAGAATACGCTTCAAATCCTCGCTAAGAATAATGGCTCCATCCATTTTGGCGAGTTCATACAGATAGTTCGGGGAGAAATCACAGTTAATCGAGAATCCCCCATCCACCACTTCCATTACTTCAGGGCTGTATCCTACAACAAGCAGTGCGCCCGTCTTGGCGCGCAGCACATTTTCCAGACCTTCGCGGAAAGGTGTACCTGGTGCGATCAGCCTTAACAACTCATTCATATTATCCAGTTGGCTCATATCTTTCATCTTGTTATGCCCCCTAATCTAAAGCAACCGCTAGTGCATCTGCCACGGTATTCACACCGATCAGTTGTATCCCGCGAGGATGTTTCCAGCCCTTTAAGCTTTTTTCTGGTAAAATGACTCGTTTGAAGCCCAGCTTTGCGGCTTCCTTCACTCGTTGTTCGGCCCGTGATACGGCTCGAACTTCACCTGTCAGACCGATCTCGCCAAAGATGACGTCATCCGGCTTGGTCGGCACATCTCTCAAACTGGATGCAATGCTTACGGCAACCGCCAAGTCTACAGCGGGCTCATCCAATCGTACTCCACCAGCCACGTTCAGATACGCATCCTGGGTCTGTAAAAACATGCCCATCCGTTTCTCCAGCACTGCAATGATCAGATTTAATCGATGCAGATCTACCCCTGTTGCCATACGGCGAGGAGAAGGAAAATGGGTCGTCGAGATCAACGCCTGTAATTCCACGAGCAGAGGACGTGTCCCCTCCATACTGGCAACTACCGTTGAACCTGCTACACCCAGTGGACGTTCCGACAAAAAGAGTTCGGACGGATTGCCTACCTCACGAAGTCCATCCTCGCCCATTTCAAAAATACCAATCTCATTGGTGGAACCAAAACGGTTCTTCACCGCACGCAACAGGCGATACGTATGATGCCGTTCTCCTTCAAAATAAAGCACGCAATCCACCATATGTTCTAACATACGTGGACCGGCAATAGCACCTTCTTTGGTAACATGCCCCACAAGAACCGTTGCAATGCCTCTGCCTTTGGCAATCCGCATGAACCTTGACGTACATTCCCTTACCTGTGCAACACTACCAGGCGCACTGGTAACTTCGGGAAGATATACCGTCTGAATGGAGTCGATGACCAGAAAATGCGGCTGGATCTGATCCACCGCTTCCTCTACACGTTCCATATTGGTTTCACACAGTACATACAACTCGGCAGAGAGTGCCCCGAGACGGTCTGCCCGCAATTTGGTTTGCTTTACTGATTCCTCACCGGAAACATATAACACACGCAAACCCGAATGCGTCAAAGCATGGGACGTCTGCAACATCAACGTTGATTTACCAATACCCGGATCTCCGCCCACCAGAACGAGTGAACCCGGAACGATTCCGCCACCCAATACCCGGTTCAACTCTCCGATTCCAGTCTGTACACGCGGTTCCTGACCGCTATCTATATCTATGATAGGAAGCGGTTTATCTTTACTGTCAAACAGAGGAGAATTTCTCCCTTGTGTTTTGACCACCGTCTCTGTTTCTTCCACCATTGAATTCCATGACTGACAACCCGGACACTTACCGTACCACTTGGGGGCTTCATAGCCGCATTCCGTACATTGAAACTTGGTTTTAACTTTGGCCACTTCAGCACTCCTATAATTTAATTTTATAACAGCATTTTGCATTATTCGACGAATTTCACCCAAACTCCCTGACGTGCAGGGTTACTAAAAGTTTACCATTGTTTGAGATTTTTCGTAAAGGATTATCGCAAACTTTACACATGTTCCTGACATAATCATGTCCGTCTTCTGTCCAAAGTGCAAAAAATCCTCCCTGGCCGAAGCCGAGAAGGATTTGATTAAGGATTATGGATCAATACAAGCTGAAGTTTAACTCCAAAGCTTGCTAAATATTATTTAGTTTCGATTTCCTCATTGGACGGAGCGACCACGTCTTTTTTCGTAACAGACAGTGCACCGTTCTCTTCGTCGATGAGCAATGAATCCCCTTTGGTTACGTTACCTGTGAGCAACTCTTCGGACAATTTGTCCTCGATATGCTTCTGGATTGCCCGACGAAGCGGACGCGCACCGTAAGCTGGATCAAAGCCTGACTTTGCAAGGAAAGACTTGGCATTATCAGTGAGTTCGAAATCGACCTCATGTTCGAGCAGTCGTTTACGAAGTTCTTCACTCATAAGCGTAACAATTTCAGCGATGTGTTTTTCTTCGAGTGAATGGAACACGATAATTTCATCAATCCGGTTAAGGAACTCTGGACGGAAGCTTTTCTTCAGCTCATCCATCACTTTCCCCTTCATGTTGTCATAATCTGCTCCTGCATCTACAACTGCAGTGAAGCCCAGTGTAGAGTTACGTTTGATCGCTTCGGCACCCACGTTGGATGTCAAGATAATCAGCGTATTGCGGAAGTCAACGACGCGACCTTTGGAATCCGTCAGTCGACCATCCTCAAGCACTTGTAACAAGATATTGAATACTTCTGGATGTGCTTTCTCGATTTCATCGAGCAGGACTACGGAATATGGTTTGCGACGAACTTTCTCTGTCAGCTGGCCACCTTCTTCGTACCCAACATATCCTGGAGGCGCTCCGACAAGTCGGGAAGTCGAGTGCTTCTCACCATACTCGGACATATCAATCCGGATTACTGCATTTTCATCGCCGAACATCGCTTCAGCCAAAGCACGAGCAAGTTCTGTTTTACCTACCCCTGTAGGGCCGAGGAAAATGAATGAACCCATCGGACGTTTTGGATCTTTAAGTCCCGCACGAGCACGACGAACCGCACGGCTGACAGACTTCACTGCCTCATCCTGACCGATGACACGTTCATGTAGAATAGACTCCAGATTCATCAGACGCTGTGTCTCTTCTTCTTTCAGTTGGTTCACAGGGATTCCAGTCCAGCTGGCTACCACTTGTGCGATATCCTCAGGAGTAACCTCGGAATCGGTGCGACCTTGTTTCTCTTTCCACTGGTTCTTCGTTACATCCAGCTCTTCACGGATTTTTTGTTCCGTATCACGCAGAGCTGCTGCTTTTTCGAACTCCTGACTTTGAACTGCAGCGTCTTTTTCCTTACGGATATCTTCCAGACGGCTTTCCAGTTGTTTCAGGTTTGGTGGGATCGTGTAAGAGTTCAATCTTACTTTGGAACCCGCTTCATCAATCAGGTCAATCGCTTTGTCTGGCAGGAAACGGTCTGTAATGTAACGGTCAGACAGTTTAACCGCCTGCACAATTGCTTCGTCCGTAATTTTCACGCGGTGATGCGCCTCATAACGGTCACGCAAACCGTGCAAGATTTGAATCGCTTCTTCTGGAGAAGGCTGATCTACAGTAATCGGTTGGAAACGACGCTCAAGCGCTGCATCCTTCTCGATGTATTTACGATATTCATCCAGTGTTGTCGCACCGATACATTGCAATTCTCCACGGGCCAGAGCCGGTTTCAAAATGTTAGAAGCATCGATGGCACCTTCAGCTCCGCCTGCGCCAATCAAGGTATGCAATTCGTCGATAAACAGGACAATGTTACCTGCTTGGCGAATCTCATCCATGATTTTTTTCAGACGATCTTCGAACTCACCACGATATTTGGTTCCAGCGACTACAGAACCCATATCCAGGGTCATTACACGTTTGTCGCGCAATGTTTCCGGAATCTCATTTGCAATGATTTTTTGTGCAAGGCCTTCAGCAATCGCTGTTTTACCTACACCTGGCTCACCGATCAATACCGGGTTGTTCTTGGTACGACGGCTGAGCACCTGAATGACACGTTCAATTTCTTTACTACGTCCAATGACTGGGTCCAGGTTGTTCTCTCTCGCATAAGCCGTGAGGTCACGTGCCAGACTGTCCAGCGTTGGTGTGCTGACATTGGCAGGTGTTCCATTATGACTGGAGACAGCTTCACTGCTGCCAAGCAATTGCAGCACTTGTTGACGTGCTTTGTTCAGGCTAATTCCCAGGTTATTGAGCACACGTGCTGCAACACCCTCGCCTTCACGAATCAATCCGAGCAGGATATGCTCTGTGCCTACATAGGTATGGCCCAATTTACGAGCTTCATCCATAGACAGTTCAATTACTTTTTTCGCACGTGGCGTATATGCAATGTTGGTAGGTTGCTCTTGGCCACGGCCAATCAGCGTTTCTACTTCATCCTGAATTTTTTCCAATCCGAGTCCCAGGCCGATCAGTGCTTTGGCTGCGATGCCTTCGCCTTCACGAATGAGGCCGAGCAAAATATGCTCAGTACCGATGTTATTATGACCGAGACGGACAGCTTCTTCCTGCGCGAGTGCGAGCACCTTTTGGGCCCGTTCCGTAAATCTTCCAAACATCATATCTCCTGCACCTCCATGGTTTTGGATAAAACGAGGGTCATGTAATGAAATAACCGTCGTATTCTTCATATCATTTTTGTTTGCAGCCGTGCTGCGAATAAAGTCATTTGGCATTTGTACATGCCTTATTATATAAAAGCCGCAATGCGGCATGAAACCATAATTCAATACAATATCAGGCTAAACTAGGACTGCTTCGCTGCATTGATCGTATCACGAATCAACTGAGCTCGGTAGATGTCACGCTCATCTGTGCGCATATCTTCCCCGAATGTTTTCTGCAAAAATCCCGGCTGTGTCATGACATTCAACTCATTCATTACAGTAATGGACAGTCCATCCAACAATCCGAGATCCACGCCAAGGCGTACATCCGATAAGCGCTGTGCAGCTTCCTTGGAATCAACAATAGCTGCATGAGACAATATGCCATAAGAACGCATGACCCGATCCGTAATCCGCAGTCTGGAGTCAGTAATTAACCGTTCTCTCGCTGTACGTTCATGACCAATCATCTGTAACACAACACCATGCAGGTTCTCGATGACTTCCTGTTCGGTCTGTCCCAATGTAATCTGGTTCGAGATCTGGAACAGGTTACCCATCGCCTCGCTGCCTTCACCGTATATTCCTCTTACCGTCAATCCCACTTGGGAAACTGCGGTTAGAATACGGCCGATTTGCTGTGTCATCACCAGGGCAGGCAAGTGCATCATAACCGATGCTCTGACACCTGTACCTACATTAGTAGGACAGCTGGTTAAGTATCCTCTGCGATCATCAAAAGCATAATCCACGTGCGCTTCAAAAGCATCATCTATTGCGGAAGCTTTCTCCCAGGCTTCTTTCACCTGGAACCCCGGATAGAGGCACTGGATACGAAGATGATCCTCTTCGTTAATCATAATACTGACTGACTCATCCTCACTGAGAATAACCGCACCATTCCTGGATTCATTCGCAAGACTTGGACTGATGAGATGTTTCTCCACCAGCACCCGTTTGTCGAGTTCGTCAATATCGATCAGATCCAACGTATGAAAATCCCCAAAGGCATGAACGTCATCGTATTGAAGTACTTCGCTCAGCTTATTCAGCACCTCTTCCGATTGCTCATTGGAAGCCAGCATCGGAAACGGAACATGCTGAAGGTTGCGTGCAATCCGGACACGGCTGCTAATGACAATTTCGGAATCAGCCGCATCACTGCGCATCCAGTCGCTGAGCGCCTTCTCTGTAAAGCGCAGATTAGGCATTACGCATCCCTCCTACTCATGACAAACTTTACTCCTGAGCTATTCCTTTTTCAAGTCCTCTGATCTGGTCACGGATCTGGGCCGCCTCTTCAAATTCCTCTTGCGCGATGCTCTCCTGGAGCTCACGCTTCAGATCAGCGATTTGCCGTTTCACCTTGATGCGACCACCAGCTCGTGCAGGCACTTTGCCTACATGGGACGTATTACCATGAACCCGCTTGAACAAAGGATCCAGACGACTGTCAAAATATTTATAACATGAACTGCAGCCGAACCGGCCTATCTTACTAAATTGTGCGTACGTCATACCACACTCTTCACATTGAAGAGCTTTTGCAGGTGGTGTTCCTGCCGATCCACTTTTGCCGGCTGGATCAAAATCAAGCAATCCGGACAACAAGTTGTGAATGGAAAACCCACCTGCTGTTCCAGGGATCATTTCCCCTTTTTCACGGGCACATGACTCACAAATATGGAATTCCGTCTTCTCTCCATTTACGATCTTCGTAAAATGAAGTGTCGCCGGACGTTTATTGCATTCTTGGCACAGCATATTGATGTACCTCCTTTGACCCCGATAGTTTTCATTTACCGAGCAAAGATATTAACATCGCCTTCAACATTCTGGCACGAATTTGATCCCGGTAAGGAAGTTTGACCAATATAACCTCTCTAGATACAGCAGCTCGCATCAACCCGGCTTCCCGCTTGCTCAAGAAGCGCGCTTCTTCCAATTGATATATCAGACCTTCGGCAGCTGTCTGCCCGATCTCTTCACCAATACTATGGTGCAAATGATTATGCAGAGCTGATTGGGCCGGTAATTCAATGCGCTGTATGCGAACATAACCACCACCGCCGCGTTTACTCTCTACCAGGTATCCCTTCTCGAGTGTAAAACGTGTGCTGATGACATAATTGATCTGGGAAGGTACACATGAGAATTGATCTGCCAGATCATTACGCTGAATTTCAACCATTCCTTCGGGACTTTCATGCAAAATACTCTTCAGATATCGTTCGATAATATCAGAGATATTACGCATCCAATCATCCTCCACTGTCTGAAACGTTAAGTCAATAAGGACCCACACGCCCCCACAGAGTACACCTTCTCTACCCATTTAACCAATTAGGGAAACAGCGAATCTTGCTTCCAAAGGTGTCAACAGGAGAGCGAAGGAAGCACGAAGGTCCTTTAATATTCCCTTGATCCTCCGATGAAATGAATCCCGTATATTGGCGATCATGCATCAGATTGTAGAAAGAAAGCTACTTAAGTATTAAACCTTTAGTTGACTTTGACTTTCTTTGACTTTATAACCATTATAGCATATTTTGTGGTTTTGCCAAGTGGGGTCACTATTCATTTTTTACGATTTTACACGAAATATTCCCCGGACACAAAAAAACCTCCCCAAAATTGCTGGAGAAGTCCATTTGTCTTTTAATCACGCCGTATTTCTATATAAGCTAATCAAGTTAAATGGAGCAGTGGGAATAGTCATCAGAAGAAATCGAGCAAATAGGTTTCCCGTTCAGGAATCGCTTGTTCCAAAGCCTTGATTGCTGTGTTCGGTCCGTGAATTCTTCCGATTCGTGCCATTTCCGTTGGTCTGCGATATCCCATCAGGACCGCGGTAAGGGATTGAATATCCACCTTAATTGTCTGATCATCATTAATTGGTTCCGATGTTTTCCATATGGATGCTGTTCCGTTCATTGCCACGTTTAATTGCCATACCCCTTCATTCCATGGAGCGTGGGCATCTTCTACCTGAAGTACAATCTGCACCGGTGAGTCCTGGCTTGCAAATGGATACTGGGATATAAACTGCTCTACACTAACGATACGCGCCATAAAATAAGGTACAATCTCCTGCTGAATCCGTGGGTTATCCAATTGGAAGGCAAGCGTATCACTGGCAGGCGCCTGCAACGTAACTTCCTGGATCATGGAATCATGGTTAGCAATAAAGGTCCACAGCCCTTGCCTAGCCTCTTCATTCAGATAGATGACCTCTTTAATGGTAAATTTATTTTCCTTAACTTCATATAAAAGATAACCTTGTGCTGCATCAGCTTCATCGTAATATACAGCCTTCTGGCTGGTCCCATTAACAAGAACTGAATTCTCCCACCTTGCATCATCCCGAACCAGAGTTCCGTTATAACGCTCAGCATAAGCACTGTATACTTCCTTTAATATGCTGAGGCCCGGATCCCCACGCCGAATTGTTCCAGGTGTCGCTTTTTTCTGAGGCAAATGAGCTGTAGGTACTTTATAACGTTTAAATTCAACATACGTCTCCCATCCATACTTCCGATAGAAACCAAAAGAGAATGGATGCAAGAATGATATGCTCTGTTTGTTACGATTCATTTCTTCCAACGCATGCTTCAGCAGACCCGCTACCAAGCCTTTGCGTCTATACTCTGGCCAGGTGGCAACACCCGCAATACCACCCATCTCGAACGATCTGCCATGAATATAGGTTTGAAAAGGAATGATGTGAAGTTTGGCTCCTAGCTGCCCGTCCTCATATACACCCCATATATCCTGTGACGAAAATTGACTCCGTCGTTTTTCTTTCTGTTCTTCACTCATTACTACTTGAAAAGCATATTCGGAGAGTGCCATCGCCGGTTCAAAATCATCTACCGTCAATTTCTGAATTTCCATGTTGTCCTACACCCCATTCGCTAGAGTTATTATCAATCCAAATCATGGCCTGATATCTGATATATGTACCCCTTAGAGTGTGTCAGAGGATTCTTACAAAGTCAAATAAGAGATGCTTTCGCATCCCCTAAAATAAACAAATAAAAACCACCACCGAATAACATCGGCAGTGGTTCTTCGCTTGGCGGCGTCCTACTCTCCCAGGACCCTGCGGTCCAAGTACCATCGGCGCTAGAGGGCTTAACGGTCGTGTTCGGGATGGGTACGTGTGGAACCCCTCCGCTATCGCCACCAAACGCGATTTGTCGAAGCATAGCTTCTTGAAATCAGATATGGAACTGAAAATCATACACACGTTCTGTGATGTACCAATTTTCATTTCAGAGATCATTCTCTGAAAACTAGATTCGAAACGAAACATGCGAATTACAACTTGCTATTGGATAAGCCCTCGACCGATTAGTACTGGTCAGCTCCATGCATTGCTGCACTTCCACCCCCAGCCTATCTACCTCGTCGTCTTCAAGGGGTCTTACATACTGGGAAATCTCATCTTGAGGGGGGCTTCACGCTTAGATGCTTTCAGCGTTTATCCCGTCCGTACATAGCTACCCAGCGGTGCTCCTGGCGGAACAACTGGTACACCAGCGGTACGTCCATCCCGGTCCTCTCGTACTAAGGACAGCTCCTCTCAAATTTCCTACGCCCACGACAGATAGGGACCGAACTGTCTCACGACGTTCTGAACCCAGCTCGCGTACCGCTTTAATGGGCGAACAGCCCAACCCTTGGGACCTACTTCAGCCCCAGGATGCGATGAGCCGACATCGAGGTGCCAAACCTCCCCGTCGATGTGGACTCTTGGGGGAGATAAGCCTGTTATCCCCAGGGTAGCTTTTATCCGTTGAGCGATGGCCCTTCCATGCGGTACCACCGGATCACTAAGCCCGACTTTCGTCCCTGCTCGACTTGTAGGTCTCGCAGTCAAGCTCCCTTATGCCTTTGCACTCTTCGAATGATTTCCAACCATTCTGAGGGAACCTTTGGGCGCCTCCGTTACTCTTTAGGAGGCGACCGCCCCAGTCAAACTGCCCACCTGACACTGTCCCCGCACCGGATTACGGTACCAGGTTAGAACCTAGATACGATCAGGGTGGTATCCCAACGTTGCCTCCATGCAAGCTGGCGCTCACACTTCAAAGGCTCCCACCTATCCTGTACAGATCGTACCCAAATTCAATATCAAGCTGCAGTAAAGCTCCATGGGGTCTTTCCGTCTTGTCGCGGGTAACCTGCATCTTCACAGGTATTAAAATTTCACCGGATCTCTCGTTGAGACAGCGCCCAAGTCGTTACGCCATTCGTGCGGGTCAGAATTTACCTGACAAGGAATTTCGCTACCTTAGGACCGTTATAGTTACGGCCGCCGTTTACTGGGGCTTCGGTTCACAGCTTCGGATTGCTCCTAACCACTCCCCTTAACCTTCCAGCACCGGGCAGGCGTCAGCCCGTATACTTCGCCTTACGGCTTCGCACAGACCTGTGTTTTTGCTAAACAGTCGCTTGGGCCTTTTCACTGCGGCCCCCTCGTGCTATTCACACTACCGGGGCACCCCTTCTCCCGAAGTTACGGGGTCATTTTGCCGAGTTCCTTAACGAGAGTTCTTCCGCGCGCCTTAGAATACTCTTCTCGCCTACCTGTGTCGGTTTGCGGTACGGGCACCATCACCTGGCTAGAGGCTTTTCTTGGCAGTGTGAGATCATGACCTTCGCTACTACAATTTTCGCTCCCCATCACAGCTCAGCCTTACAATGTGCGGATTTGCCTACACATCAGCCTTACTGCTTAGACGGACATCCATCAGTCCGCGTCACTACCCTACTGCGTCCCCCCATTGCTCATAACGGCTTACGGTGGTACAGGAATTTCGACCTGTTGTCCTTCGACTACGCCTTTCGGCCTCGCCTTAGGTCCCGACTTACCCTGAGCGGACGAGCCTTCCTCAGGAACCCTTAGGCTTTCGGCGGATCAGATTCTCACTGATCTTTTCGTTACTCATACCGGCATTCTCACTTGTATAATGTCCAGCGCTCCTTACGGTACACCTTCAACCCTTATACAACGCTCCCCTACCCCTGATGCAAAGCATCAAGCCATAGCTTCGGTGGTGTGTTTAGCCCCGTTACATTTTCGGCGCAGAGTCACTCGACCAGTGAGCTATTACGCACTCTTTCAATGGTGGCTGCTTCTAAGCCAACATCCTGGTTGTCTGTGCAACTCCACATCCTTTCCCACTTAACACACACTTGGGGACCTTAGCTGATGGTCTGGGCTGTTTCCCTTTTGACAATGGATCTTAGCACTCACTGTCTGACTCCCGGAAGTAAGTCTATGGCATTCGGAGTTTGACTGAGCTTGGTAACCCTTGCGGGCCCCGCACCCAATCAGTGCTCTACCTCCACGACTCTGTTTTCCGAGGCTAGCCCTAAAGCTATTTCGGGGAGAACCAGCTATCTCCGAGTTCGATTGGAATTTCTCCGCTACCCCCACCTCATCCCCGCATTTTTCAACATGCGTGGGTTCGGGCCTCCAGTGCGTGTTACCGCACCTTCACCCTGGACAGGGGTAGATCACCCGGTTTCGGGTCTACGTCCACGTACTAATTCGCCCTATTCAGACTCGCTTTCGCTGCGGCTCCGGCTCTTCACCTTAACCTTGCACGGGAACGTAACTCGCCGGTTCATTCTACAAAAGGCACGCCATCACCCCTAAAACGGGCTCTGACTTTTTGTAAGCACACGGTTTCAGGTTCTATTTCACTCCCCTTCCGGGGTGCTTTTCACCTTTCCCTCACGGTACTGCTTCACTATCGGTCGCTAGGAAGTATTTAGCCTTGGCAGATGGTCCTGCCGGATTCATACGGGGTTTCACGTGCCCCGCACTACTCGGGATCCGTCTCGGAGGGAACCAACTTTCAACTACAGGGCTTTTACCTTCTTTGGCGGGCCTTTCCAGACCTCTTCGCTTAACCGGTTCCTTTGTAACTCCATGTGAGACGTCCCACAACCCCAAAGAGCAAGCTCTCTGGTTTGGGCTTCTCCGCGTTCGCTCGCCGCTACTGACGGAATCACTATTGTTTTCTCTTCCTCAGGGTACTTAGATGTTTCAGTTCCCCTGGTATGCCTCTACACAACCTATGTATTCAGTTGTGAGTAACTGGAAATTACCCCAGCTGGGTTTCCCCATTCGGACACCCCCGGATCAAAGCTTGCTTACAGCTCCCCGAGGCAGTTTCGTTGTTCGCCACGTCCTTCATCGGCTCCTAGCGCCTAGGCATCCTCCGTGTGCTCTTAGTAGCTTAACCATTTTGTTCCGGTTTCGGTCGCTCGCTTCCCTTGTTTTGCTTGCGCAAAGCCAAAAGTCGCTCTCACCCGATACCATCACAAAAGCAATTTAACTACCTTTATACACTTGACTTGTTTGCACAAGTTCAGCTTAAAGGAATGTTCTAATTCGCGTTTGTTTCGTTTCGATATCTAGTTTTCAAAGAACAAGCCAAATAGATGAAATTGTTTGGTGGAGCCAAGCGGGATCGAACCGCTGACCTCCTGCTTGCAAGGCAGGCGCTCTCCCAGCTGAGCTATGGCCCCTCAAATTCCATCAAAACTGAACAAATGGATAAGTAACTGTGTTGCTGTTGCAGGTTCTAAGAACCTGCATATTTGAATGTTTCCGTTGCAGGAAACGATTCTCCATAGAAAGGAGGTGATCCAGCCGCACCTTCCGATACGGCTACCTTGTTACGACTTCACCCCAATCATCTATCCCACCTTCGGCGGCTGGCTCCTTGCGGTTACCCCACCGACTTCGGGTGTTATAAACTCTCGTGGTGTGACGGGCGGTGTGTACAAGACCCGGGAACGTATTCACCGCGGCATGCTGATCCGCGATTACTAGCAATTCCGACTTCATGCAGGCGAGTTGCAGCCTGCAATCCGAACTGAGACCGGCTTTGTTGGGATTGGCTCCATCTCGCGATTTCGCAGCCCGTTGTACCGGCCATTGTAGTACGTGTGTAGCCCAGGTCATAAGGGGCATGATGATTTGACGTCATCCCCACCTTCCTCCGGTTTGTCACCGGCAGTCTATCTAGAGTGCCCACCCGAAGTGCTGGCAACTAAATATAAGGGTTGCGCTCGTTGCGGGACTTAACCCAACATCTCACGACACGAGCTGACGACAACCATGCACCACCTGTCTCCTCCGTCCCGAAGGAAAGATACATCTCTGCACCGATCAGAGGGATGTCAAGACCTGGTAAGGTTCTTCGCGTTGCTTCGAATTAAACCACATACTCCACTGCTTGTGCGGGTCCCCGTCAATTCCTTTGAGTTTCAGTCTTGCGACCGTACTCCCCAGGCGGAGTGCTTAATGTGTTAACTTCGGCACCAAGGGTATCGAAACCCCTAACACCTAGCACTCATCGTTTACGGCGTGGACTACCAGGGTATCTAATCCTGTTTGCTCCCCACGCTTTCGCGCCTCAGCGTCAGTTACAGCCCAGAGAGTCGCCTTCGCCACTGGTGTTCCTCCACATATCTACGCATTTCACCGCTACACGTGGAATTCCACTCTCCTCTTCTGCACTCAAGTCACCCAGTTTCCAGTGCGATCCGGGGTTGAGCCCCGGGATTAAACACCAGACTTAAATGACCGCCTGCGCGCGCTTTACGCCCAATAATTCCGGACAACGCTTGCCCCCTACGTATTACCGCGGCTGCTGGCACGTAGTTAGCCGGGGCTTTCTTCTCAGGTACCGTCACCTTGAGAGCAGTTACTCTCCCAAGCGTTCTTCCCTGGCAACAGAGCTTTACGATCCGAAAACCTTCATCACTCACGCGGCATTGCTCCGTCAGGCTTTCGCCCATTGCGGAAGATTCCCTACTGCTGCCTCCCGTAGGAGTCTGGGCCGTGTCTCAGTCCCAGTGTGGCCGATCACCCTCTCAGGTCGGCTACGCATCGTCGCCTTGGTGAGCCGTTACCTCACCAACTAGCTAATGCGCCGCAGGCCCATCCCCAAGTGACAGATTGCTCCGTCTTTCCAGTTTCCTCCAGGCGAAGAAAACAATTATTCGGTATTAGCTACCGTTTCCGGTAGTTGTCCCAAACTTGAGGGCAGGTTGCCTACGTGTTACTCACCCGTCCGCCGCTAACTATCAGAGAAGCAAGCTTCTCTGATAGTCCGCTCGACTTGCATGTATTAGGCATGCCGCCAGCGTTCGTCCTGAGCCAGGATCAAACTCTCCAATAAAGTATTGAAAAGAGCGATAAGCTCATTTTGAATCTGACGATTCATTGTGAATCAAAAGTTACTATCCATTTGTTCAGTTTTCAAGGAACTTGTATGTCCGTTTATGTTGATGTTTGTCAACCGGACAGGAATCTTATCATATCATGTTAACTAACTTACTGTCAACACTTTGTTTTCGTCATCTTTCAAATGATTATGACAATCATTCGTTTGAAGCGACAAGAAATAATATATCACGTAGTGATTTATTTAGCAAGCATTTTTAATCAACCTTTTAATATCATCATATCTTCATCTACGCTGTCTTGTTTCCAACCTGTATTCGACAGATTAGCACATGCTCTGAACAAGTGAAAGGCTACCCTTAAAGTGCATTACATATAAAAGAAATAACTCATTTCTATAATACTGCCTTCTATAACCACAAGTAATAATGATCTAGATGAGTTTTAGTTAGAGTACCGATCGGGATAACGATCCCTGCCCTTCTGTTGGTTTGAAGAAAGTGATCCAAAAACTCTATAATAAGGTATATAGATATAGGGATAAGGTTAAGCAGTCAAGTGTACTACTTTCATAAGTAGCCTATGAACAATTGTATAACCATCTCGCATTGCACCTTTACACAGATCACGTACTCCATTCACAGCTAGCTATTACATATCCAAAGTTCTGAATAAACTCATTACTAACCTATATGGGGTGATCGCACTTGAAGCAATGGTTAAAGAACAGACGCAAAGGTTACGGCAAAAAGTTGGTTTCCATCCATGCTTGGAATGCCTGGATTGTTGTGATCCTAGCTATATCAGGTCTTATGCTGATAGGAGGTTTTTGGCGAGAGATACTCGGAATTGGACGTGTCTGGTTAAAATGGCTACATATCATCGTTGGGCTAGCTATGCTGGCACCCGTATTATATTACTTAATTTTGGCCGGAAAGCACTGGAAACAGCTTCGTAATAGGCCTTGGCAAAGGGTGAACACCATCTTTGTTCTTGCGCTGCTGGTAGGCTGGCTACTCTCGGGTATTGTATTATGGCAGTTCAAGCTAGCTGGACCTCGATGGTCGAATGCTGCACTTTTGATCCATGACCTGCTGACTTGGGTGGGCCTACCTTATATTATCTATCACTCCATCACTCGGACCAAATGGTTAAAGGATCCTGCACGTCGTGCGGTTAAAACCACTACAACTTCAACACGAACTCAAAATACAGCTGATCCATCTGATTCAATATCGGATGAAAAAGAAACTCCGGCTGCTATATCTTCTTCCCAGTTTGATCGCAGTTCCGAGAGAGATCCCCTCAAATCAGAGGAGCGACCTCAACCTTTGTATACACGACGAGCTTTCATCCGTTCTGCTGTGGGGGTTGGTCTCGCCGTGACTCTTGGTCCTACTTTTATATCCTGGGTAGGACGAAATCTCAAGATCGATAGCAGTATTGATAGCATGCTGGAGAACGACCCTAACCGTATGGTTCCTCTGCCACAACCACTGTCTGCCTCTTCACCTCCCATTGGAGGCGGAGCTGAAGGTCATTTCCGCGTATATACGGTTACGCCTATACCGTCCTTCTCCAATGCTAACTGGTCTTTCCGAATTGATGGACTGGTTGAACGGGCAAAGGTTTGGAATTGGGAACAATTCGTGAAGCTGACGCGCACCGTACAGGTTAGTGATTTTCACTGTGTAACGGGCTGGTCTGTATATAAGAATACCTGGGAAGGTATCTCTCTTGCACAGCTTTTGAAACAAGCCGGGGTTAAACCGGAAGCTCACAGTGTGAAATTTTATTCCGGTGATGGTGTGTATACGGATGCCCTTACGATGGATCAAGCGCAAATGGATGATATTATGGTCGCTGTCATGCATGATGGCAAACCTATCCCTGCTGATCTTGGCGGTCCGGTACGGCTCGTTATTCCTCAGATGTATGCCTATAAATCGGTAAAATGGTTGAATCGCATTGAACTCATCGACAGCGAACATATCGGTTACTGGGAAGAACGAGGATATGATAAGGATGCTTGGCTTACAGACGCATCTCAGCGCATCCCTAACAATTTAAGTGGATCATGATGAGATAAGATAAGATTGGTGAGCGTTCATTCGTTGTAAAAGTGATTCAATAAATAGCAAAAGCCCCCGATCACATATTCGTGTCTTCGGGGGCTTTCTTATATGAACTCTTTTGTTAATTCATCCTTTAACCCTGTGGGTTCAAGAGACGCACAAGTTCGTCCTCATCCTCAATCGTTGGAATACCGAGATCATGGGCTTTGGTTAGTTTACTACCTGCCTTCTCTCCGGCAATAACCAAATCTGTCTTTTTCGACACACTGCCAGTTACCTTCGCTCCGAGCGCTTCCAGTCTTTGCGTTGCCTCTTCCCGCGTCAATTGATGCAGCGTTCCGGTCAAGACGACCGTTTTACCACTGAAGAAGGAATCTTCCACAACAGCAACGGCTGGTGCCTCAGGTGCCTGAGCTTTCACACCCAAGTTGAGCATTTTCTCAATTGCAGCCTGTGTAAACGGATCTGCAAAAAAGTTTACGATGCTCTCTGCCACAATACCACCGACGTCGGGTAGTTCAACCAGTTCTTCCACGGTTGCATTCATAATGGCGTGCAGATCTCGATAATGATCAGCGAGCATGCGCGTTGTCGATTTACCTGTGTTCGGAATACCCAGTGAGTATAAGAAGGAAGCCAAGTCTCTATCTTTACTAAGCTCAAGCGCAGCGATAAGGTTGTTCGCTTTCTTTTCCCCAAATCGCTCCAGCTTCACCAGATCATCAAACTGTAACGTATACAGGTCAGCAGGCTCACGTACGTTCAATTCATCATACAACTGAATCGCTGTTTTCTCACTGAACGTCTCGATGTCCATAGCATCACGGGAAGCAAAATGGGAAATACGTGCCACCGTTTGTGGTTTACACGCAAGTCTATTGTTACAGAACAGATGCGCTCCGCGTTGCTCCAGTGGGAATCCACATGCAGGACACTGCTCAGGGAAGACGATCTCCTCACCATCACTCTCCTCCGTCACTTTACCCAGAATCTCAGGAATGACGTCGTTGGAGCGACGGATAAAGACCCGTGTGCCCAGAGCAAACTTCAGATTTTTGCGCTCAATATCGCCGACATTGTTCAGCGTACAGTTCTGTACCGTTACCCCGGCAAGTTCAACCGGTTCTACGCGTGCCAGCGGAGTTACTTTGCCAGTACGGCCCACATTCCATACCACAGCGTTAAGAACCGTCGTGGTCTCTTCAGCCTCGAATTTATATGCCACCGCCCAGCGAGGGAATTTATCGGTATAACCCAACACCTCGCGGGTGCGCATGTCCGTAATTTTGATAACAGCTCCATCGATCAGATAGTCTAGCTGCCCTCGGTTCTCCTGAATCGCGGCCAGTTGTTCCATCACATCATCAAACTCATGGAAATAAGTAATCGATGGATTAACTTTGAAGCGGTTCTCACGCAGGAAATCCATCATCTGCTGATGATTGGCAAACTGAATGTCATCCGAATAACCTACATTATAAAAATAAGCATTCAACCGACGCTCAGCCGTCGCCTTCGGATTCAGGTTGCGGAGCGCTCCTGCTGCTGCATTACGCGCATTCTTGAGTGGCTCTGCCGCTGTCTCATTGTATCGGTCCAAGACAGACAGATTCATGATGCCTTCACCCTGTACTTCAATCGTACCGCTTGTGTAAGGAATTTTGAGCGGAACGGATCGGATCGTTCTTACCTGTGCCAAAATACCTTCACCTACGGTACCGTTCCCTCGTGTAGAGGCTTGCACCAACTCACCGTTGGTGTATGTCAGGTTCAGCGTCAATCCGTCAAACTTCAACTCAATGACATAACCTGGTTCCGGTAAAGGCGTATCGGGATTTTTACTGTTATAGTCATTAATCAGTTTTAGTACACGGGTATTCCAGCTCCGAAGTTGCTCAATATTCTGTGCTTTGTCCAGACTCCATAAGGAGGATAAGTGGCGATGCGGGGTAAACCCCTTTAGCAGTTCGCCACCCACACGCTGTGTTGGAGAATCAGGCAGAACCATGCCGCTTTCCTGTTCCAGCGTAACCAGTTCATCGTACAGAAGATCATACTCCTTATCGCTGATCTGTGGCTGATCCATCGTGTAGTACTGATAATTATGCTGGTTCAGTTCGGTAACGAGTTGCTCCATCCGGTGCATCGGGTCCATACAGGGCCATCCCTCCGTTAATTTGATCTATGTAGAACGAACACTCCTATTGCACTGAACTGCGATAACAGAAAAACGTTCCATCGTTGATATCACTACATAATTTCAATGAATGAATATCCACACTGACACTCCGATAACAGAATAACTTTCCGATCGCTGTTATCTCCGGATTTCTTTTAATCCATTTTAAAAGGTGGAAATCCGGGGATAAAGGCGAACGCTATGCTTCTTCAAGTTATTTCTGCTCTCTCTGTTATCGTGCAAAAGGAGGTTTCGTTCTTATTCTACTTTCGTAATTGGGGCAAATCCGGCAAGCAAACGTTTCACACCCACCGGAGCCGGGAAGGCAATCTGCAGTTCGGTATCATTACCTGTCCCTTTGACCGCAACAATGGTGCCTGTCCCCCATTTACCATGCTGCACTTTATCTCCTGCCTTGAATCCTACTTCACCATCAGAAGCTACCGGCTTGGAAGCAGATGATGGCGTAGAATATGTTGGGCGGGAGACACTTGTGGTCACACGCGAAGTTGGCGTGGATGAGGTAGCAGATGAACCGCTTTTACTTTGGTGATCGAATAGCTTGGTGCCACCACCGAAGTTACTTCCTCCACTAGAACCTAGTCCGCGTCCACCATATGAGCCGCCTCCGCTACTGCCTCGGCGGTAACGATCACGAGCCATCGAGGTGTCTTCCTTCAGCTCATCCGGAATTTCATCCAGGAAGCGGGAAGGCGGGTTCGCTGTTGTACGTCCAAACAAGGTACGCATCTGGGCACAGGACAGGAACAGTTGCTCTTCCGCACGCGTGATTCCTACATAAGCAAGTCGGCGTTCTTCTTCCAATTCTTCATTGTCCATAAAGGCACGGCTATGCGGGAAGACTCCTTCCTCCATACCTACGATAAAGACAACCGGGAACTCCAGACCTTTGGCGCTGTGCATGGTCATCAGGGTAACAGCGTCGCTCTGATCCTCTTCATCATCGTTCATGCTGTCGATGTCAGCAATCAATGCCAGATCGGTGAGGAACGACACGAGCGTTTTGTCTTCATTATTTTTCTCAAATTCCATCGTTACCGACAGGAACTCATCAATGTTCTCCAGCCGTGCGCGAGATTCGAGTGTGTTTTCATTTTGCATCTCAAGACGGTATTGACTCATCTCAAGAATCTTCTCAGTCAGTTCAGTGACAGACAGATACTCTACCATCTGATGCAACGCAGCGATCATGTCATAGAACTCCACCAGCGCATTCCGCGTACGGCCAGCAAAACCAAGATCATCTACGACCTGAAGTACACGGAAAATAGAAATTCCACGCTCTCCTGCGGCAGCCGCAAGCTTCGCTACCGTTGTATCACCAATGCTACGTTTCGGTACATTAATGATCCGGGTAAGACTGATATCATCGTCGGGGTTGGATAACAGGCGCAGATACGCCAGAATGTCCTTGATCTCTTTACGATCATAGAACTTGATGCCGCCAACAATCTGATACGGAATATCAGACTTGATCAGAATTTCCTCTATAACCCGGGACTGAGCGTTGGTACGGTACAAAATGGCATGGTTCTGATAGGATTTGCCGTTCTTCACATTTTTACTAATCTCAGAGGTAACAAAATACCCCTCATCATGCTCGGAATCCGCACGGTACACCTTGATCTTCGAACCACCCTCTTTGTCCGTCCACAGTTTCTTCGGTTTACGCCCTGTATTCAGGCCGATCACTTCATTGGCTGCATTCAGGATATTGGAAGTTGAACGATAGTTCTGCTCCAGCAAAATCGTGTTTGCTTCAGGGTAATCTTTCTCAAAGTTCAGGATATTGCTGATATCCGCCCCACGCCAGCGATAGATCGACTGGTCACTATCCCCTACAACGCAGATGTTATGGTGACTGTCAGCGAGCATGCGGCACAGCATGTACTGTGCACGGTTCGTATCCTGATACTCGTCCACGTGAATGTATTGGAATTTCTTTTGGTAAAAGTCGAGGACTTCCGGCACTTCTTTGAACAGTTGAATGGTCTGCATAATGAGATCGTCGAAATCAAGTGAGTTGTTGGCTCTTAACCGTTTCTGGTACATCTTATATACCTTCGCCACAATACCCTCGAAATAGTCTCCCGACTGCTTCTCATATTGCTCCGGACTGATCAGTTCATTCTTCGCCGTGCTCATCATCGATTGAACTGCTTTGGGTTCGAATTTCTTGGTATCGATATTCTGATCTTTCATACAGCTACGAATTACAGATAATTGGTCCGATGAGTCCAAAATACTGAAGTTGGAGGTAAAACCAATACGTTCAATGTCACGGCGCAAAATACGCACGCACATGGAGTGGAATGTGGATACCCAAATGTCGCGGCCCTGGGAGCCACCTACGAGTTGAGATACCCGGTCTTGCATCTCACGAGCGGCTTTGTTCGTAAAGGTAATCGCTAAAATGCCCCACGGAGGTGCCTTCCGTGTTGCAATAAGGTAGGCAATCCGGTGTGTCAGCACCCGCGTCTTGCCAGAGCCCGCTCCGGCCATAATCAGCAGCGGGCCATCCGTCGCCTCGACGGCTTGCCGTTGAGGGGTGTTAAGCCGTGCAACGGCATCATGTATATTTACAGGTTGCATGCATGCATGCTCCTTTCGTTGGTTGGTCTATAAAGCAAAATTAATAGGTTACACTTGCCACTCCGATGACAGAATAATCTTCCGATCGCTGTTATTCCCGGATTTTTCGATCTACTTTTTTAAAGGTAAAAATCCGGTAATACAGGCGAACGCTCCGCTTCTCCAGCTTATTTCTGTCCTCTTCGTTCTCGTGTAAAAATTAGTTTAGCTTATATTTAAAGGTAGTAAAAATACAAGAGAGAACACTTCGTTTCTTCAGATTGCTTCTGCACTCTACGTTTCCGTGTAAACATAGTCCCTGTATACGAATTTCTTAGTGAAAAAAGAACAAAATCAGGTAATAGAAGTATGCTTAGGATTTAGCTTTCTTACAGAAAGCTTTTAACGAGCATTTCGTTTCTCCAGCTCACTTCTCTCCTCTTCATTCTCGTGTAAACGACATTATGCTCATATAACTTCTTTATTTAGTAAGGGCAAAGTTCTATTTTAACAGATCATAAGGGGAAAATGGGGGAATGGTAAACTAAACCGATTAAATGGTTCCTTTTACAGCCAACACCGTCTCAAGTGCCTTAGTCAAATCGCTGTACACAATGTTACCTACCACGACAGTATCTGCCACCTGGGCAGCTTGCGCGGCTTTCTCCGAATCATCAATTCCGCCGCCGTAGATGAGGTGTGCCCGCTCCAATTGTCTGTGTGTCTCACCAACAAGCTCCATATCTCCGAACGTTCCGCTGTACTCCATGTATACAATTGGAAGATTGAGCAGACGCTCCGCTGCCTGGGCATATGCCACCGCAGCTCCTGTCGTCAGATCCGTATCTGCACCAGTCAACCGCGCTACCGTAGAGTTTGCATTAAGCACAATATAACCCTCGGCAATCAGCAGATCCCATGGGATAAGATAACCGTAACGCTCTATAGCTTGCTGGTGGTGCCCTATCATCCATTTGCTGTCCGTTGCATTCAGGACCATTGGGATCAAATATCCGTCAAACCCGGGAACAACAGCCTCCAGATCGGATACTTCAAACACACATGGCAATTCATAACGACGCACTCGGGACATCAGGTCTACCGTGTTATCATAGGTAATTCCGGAAGATCCGCCAACGATAATTGCATCTGTCCCCGACATGCAGACCAGATCGAGTTCTTCGTCCGTAATCTCCCGGTCCGGGTCAAGCTTAAATACATGTCTCCACTGCTTAATCATGTCTATCAACGAACATTCCTCCAGAGGTTCTTCTGCATCCTAGAAAGCTTGTAAACTAAGTCTAAGTCAGCAGACAGTGAGTGTCAATGTTCGTATAAAAAGGGGAACAGGAAAACATGAATTTTTACGGTTTCCAGGCAAAACGTGTATTCATCTCATCCAGTTCCTGCTCCGTCAGCACGTCCGAGTAGACCCCGTACACGCCCCACTTCTCATAGTTAGCCACCTGTTCAGTATCGTTGATAGTATGCACGTAGGTGACTGAGCCTGCACTATTCAGCTTGGCCACGAAATTCTGGTTTACTTTATATTCCGGCATAGTCACGGCATCAATATCATTTTTTTGCACAAAATCAACAACCTGATCTTCTGTATCCTGTGTGGCATATAACGTATAGATAATGGAAGGGAATGAATAGACTTCTTTCACCGTTTCGAGCATCGGTTCGTTATAGATCTGTACAACCACCCGGTCCAGCACGGATGGGTCATGTTCTTTGGCTGCATCCACGAGGGATCTTAACACCTGCTGAATATCCTCATCCTTCTGTTCCTTGGTGTCGGTTACGATATACATATCCGGGTACTTAGCCAGTACATCTATAATGCCATCGGCATCCATGGGTTGATACATGCCTAAGATAGGCGTATTCATAAATTCATCATGTGTCAGTGCCCCGGCTTGTTTATCCTCCGGAAGCTCTTCGTCTTGTCCTAGCATTTTGCTCATATTAGCGGTCCATTCATGTCTGGCTACGGCTTTGCGATCCGATGTTAACATAAAGTCGATCTCAAATACACGTGTGCCTTTCTCGTAATTGGCAATCATCGCTTCATAGGCGTTGGTATATGGTTGATCACGAATACTGCCCATCGCATGGGCGATTAATCTATAAGCGGTAAATCCGTCCCGTTGTTCCTCACTCTCGCTTTCATAGGCGAAAAAGAGTGTGCCCACGGTAACGATCAGTAGTATTAACACGGCGGCAATGCGTTTCATATCACATTCACATCCTCAGTACCTTTTTGATAGCTAACTACCCGAATTGATGAGGTGCAAAACAAAATAGCCGCCCGAGGCGGCTGTTAAATGGTGGGTAAACTTTGGGAATAAAGCAGGGACTCTCCACATGTTCAGTCTTTTTGCTGTACACTCAACTCTTTCAAAAACGCAATCAGTGCCTCACGCCAAGGTCTCAGAGGTTCCAGACCGTTCGTTCGAATCGCCAGATGATCCATCACCGAGTATGCAGGACGAGGGGCTGGACGCGGAAACTGATCGGTTGTGCATGGCGTAAGTTCGGCTGCAGGCTCGAACCCACTCCGCTTATTGGCTTCTTCTTTTATTGCCTCTGCAAACTCGTACCATGTGCAAGTCCCTGAATTGGAGGCATGATAGATGCCATACTTTTCACTTATGGAAAGGATATGAATGAATCGGGCAAGATCCACCGTATAGGTAGGTGAACCTTGTTGGTCATGAACAACTTGCAGTTGTGGACGTTTCTCCATAAGTTCCAGCATGGTTTTGACAAAATTACTGCCATACACGCCAAACACCCATGATGTTCGAATGATAAACCATTGCGTACAAAAACTTTGAACCAGACGTTCCCCAGCAAGCTTCGACTTGCCATATACACTCTGCGGATTCGTTACATCGTACTCGCGGTAAGGTGTACTCCCGCTCCCATCAAATACATAATCGGTACTGATATATACCAGTTTTGCTTTCACTTTCTCGGCGGCAACCGCGATATTTCTAGTACCTGATGCATTAATTACGTATGCTGTATCCTCATCTACCTCAGCCTGATCGACCGCCGTGTAAGCAGCGCAGTGAATAATGATGTGAGGCTGGAAGGTTGTAATCATATCTGTGCACTGCTGTTGATCGGTAATATCCATCTGGTTTTTGTCACAGGCCAATACCTGATGACCCTCTGTTTCGAAGGTCTTCACCACATCATAACCCAGCTGTCCTGCCGCGCCAGTCACCATAACTCTATAGTTCATTTGGACGAATCACCCATCCGCTTACCGTACTGAAGCTGAACATAGTCCTGATATGTGCCTGATTGAATTCTCGTCCACCAATCTTGATGTTTCAGATACCACTCGATCGTCTCCTTGATCCCTGTCTCAAAATTGTGTGCAGGTTGCCATCCGAGCTCTGTACGTATCTTGGTCGGATCTATACCATAACGTCGGTCATGTCCCAATCGATCCTGTACATATTGAATCAAACTCGCTGGTTTACCCAGTTGCTCCAATACGCTCTCCACAATGTAAATATTAGTACGTTCATTATTACCACCAATGTTGTATACCTCTCCAGATTGTCCATTATGAATCACCAAATCAATCGCGCTGCAGTGATCCTCGACATAAAGCCAGTCACGAATATTGAGGCCGTCACCATATACTGGAATGGCTTCATCATTTAAAGCACGGGATATAATCAGCGGAATCAGTTTCTCCGGGAATTGAAAAGGCCCGTAGTTATTGGAGCAACGTGTAATATTTACAGGCAGTCCAAAGGTCTCATGATAGGCTCTTACGAGCAGATCCCCGCCAGCTTTACTTGCAGAGTAAGGACTGTTTGGCATCAGAGGTGTATCTTCAGTAAATAACCCTGTTGCACCCAATGATCCATATACCTCATCCGTCGATACCTGAACAAATTTGGTGACTTGATACTTCTTTGCCGCATCCAGCAGAACCTGAGTACCCAGCACATTGGTACGCACAAAGATATCCGGGGACAGAATACTTCGATCCACATGAGACTCGGCAGCAAAATTCACAACCATATCGATGCCTTGGGAAAAAACAGCTTCCATCTGTTGTACATCTGCAATATCTGCCTTGATGAAGGTATATCGGGGATTGGACTCTACCGTATGCAAGTTCTCCAAGTTCCCTGCATACGTTAATGCATCCACATTGATAATTTCATAACTTGGATGTTCACGAAGCATATATAACACAAAGTTGCTGCCGATAAATCCGGCCCCACCCGTAACCAGTAGTTTCATGCTGTCTCTCTCCCTCTGCCTCCAGATACAGAAGTATCTGAAAAGTCTGATTAATTAGTCGAAATTCAGTTCAGCATCTTTCAGTAAAGGATGCTTCTGATCCTTCTCCGATAATATAGGTTTCGTCACAGGCCAATCAATGGCGAGCGCCGGATCGTTCCACAGAATTCCACGATCATGTTCAGGCGAATAATAGGCGTCTACCTTATAAGTTACCCGGGAATTAGGCACCAGTGTACAAAATCCATGAGCAAATCCTTGAGGAACAAGCAGTTGCCGCTGGTTGTACTCACTTAGAATGACACTTTTCCATTGGCCAAATGTAGGGGATGAGGTGCGGACATCAACAATCACATCATATATAGCCCCAGATATAACCCTCACCAATTTAGTCTGTGCTTTGGGCTGAAGCTGATAATGAAGCCCACGCAGAACACCTGCTTCAGCCGACAAGGATTGATTGTCCTGAATAAAGACGTGTCGTATCCCCTGTTCATGCAGAACCTGCTCATTATAACTCTCCATAAAATATCCACGGTGATCACCATAAACCTTGGGTTCCAATATGGCAGCGCCATGCATAAACAGCGGAAGTACCTTCATGACATCCCTCCGTTTTGCTGTTGACATCATTTCTTCATATTGACTATGTATATGTAAAGTGTCGGGTATGTGTTTGTTCATTGGCCTGTATAACCCTCATATTTACTCTTCCATAAAATAAATTAAAGCCCAGCCGCGATATCATTCTTCGGCTGGACTTCAAGGGCATGCGGAAAACCATTTATTGATCCTTTACGACCTGTTCCAAATACTTTAAGAGATCTTTCCGTAGATCCGGGCGTTGCAATGCGTAGTGAATCGATGTCTCAATAAAGCCCAACTTCTCACCAACATCATGACGCAGTCCGTCAAAGTGATAAGCAAGAATCTGCCGCTGTTCATTCAATCGGGACAACGCATCCGTAAGCTGAATTTCTCCCCCAACACCAGCAGATTGTTGACCTAGTATCTCAAAGATATCCGGTGTAAGAATGTAACGTCCCATAATAGCCAAGTTGGAGGGAGAGTCTTCGGTCTTTGGTTTCTCAATTAAGCGGCGGGCACGAAAAACACGTTCATCGGTAGGGGTCAGCAACTCTCCGTCCACAATTCCGTAGCGGGACACCTCGCTCCAATCAACAGGCTGTACACCAACAATCGGAGATTGCAGTTCATCGTAGACATCGATCATCTGCTTCAGGCAGGGATGGTCCGCTTCCACAATGTCATCCCCTAACAGGACGGCAAAAGGCTCGTTGCCGATAAACTTGCGGGCACACCAAATGGCGTGACCAAGTCCCTTCGGTTCCTTTTGACGGATATAATGAATATCTGCCATCTCGGAGGGTTTGCGTACTTCGTTAAGCAAGTCCCACTTCTGTTTGTCCGCCAGATTCTGCTCCAGCTCAAATGAATAATCGAAGTGATCTTCAATGGCCCGCTTCCCTTTACCTGTCACAATAATGATATCTTCAATGCCTGAAGCTACGGCTTCTTCAATAATGTACTGGATCGTTGGCTTGTCCACGATGGGCAGCATTTCCTTAGGCATCGCCTTGGTGGCAGGCAGAAACCGGGTACCCAGCCCTGCGGCTGGAATAATCGCTTTGCGAATACGCACACGAACCCACTCCTTTTGCTATATAAGTTGAACTAAAGATTATTTACACTGACACTACGATGACAGAACAACCTTCCAATCGCTGTTATCCCCAGATTTTTTTCATTCCCTTTTTTAAAGGGGAAATCTGGTGATAGCGTATGCTTCCGATGCAGCTTTCTTTCAGAAAGCTTTTAGGCGAACGCTACGCTTCTCCAGCTTTTTTCTGTCCTCTACGTTTCTCGTGTAAATGATTAGTTCAACTTGTATAGATTCATATATTTAATGATTCTTATTGCTACGATGCTTGGACTTCATTATACCATCAATAATTCGCGGATATCCTGTTCGGATAAGGTCGTCGAGCCCCCGTCTCCCGGTTCGATCACTTCGGCAATCAAGTCCTTCTTGCGCTGCTGGAGTTCCAAAATCTTCTCTTCGATCGTACCCTCGGTAACCAAGCGGATGACTTGCACCACTTGTTTCTGTCCCATACGATGTGCACGGCCAATCGCCTGTTCTTCCACCGCGGGGTTCCACCATAGATCATATAATATAACGGTATCTGCCCCTGTTAAGTTTAATCCGGTACCGCCAGCTTTCAGAGAGATTAAGAACAGTTCAGCTTCGCCCTCATTAAATCTGTGACACATCTCGACCCGGCTCTGTGCAGGGGTCTGACCATCGAGGTAGAACAGATTCCTTCCCTGTGCCGCAAGGGTCTGACGAATCAGGTTCAACATGCTCGCAAATTGGGAGAAGATAAGAATTCGTTTGCCTGAAGCCAAACAATCCTCGACCGTTTCAAGCAACTGTTCCATTTTCCCAGAATCGCCTTGATATCCTTCAACAAAGAGGGCCGGATGACAACACAACTGACGCAAACGCGTGATGCCGGCCAGAATTTTGATGCGATTCTTCTGGAATCCGTTATCCTCCATGTCCTTCGATGCTTCATCCTGAAGCTGGGAAAGGTATGCGGCGTACAGTTTCTTCTGTTCAACCGTAAGCTCTGACCGCTGTACCGTTTCAATGCGATCAGGCAATTCTTCCAACACATCCTTCTTCAGGCGGCGCAGAATAAACGGACGCACCATCCGCGAGATCCGTTCCGGAGGAAGGTCGCGGAATCTTCTGTAACTTGGAAATAACCCAGGGAATACGGCTTCAAAAATAGACCACAATTCATCCAGCGAGTTCTCCACAGGTGTACCTGTGAGTGCAAAACGACGCGGGGCCTGAATTTGTTTCACTGCCTGCGCGGTCTGGGAAGAAGCATTTTTGATCGCCTGAGCTTCATCCAAAATGAGCGTATGGAAGGTTCGGCCCAGGTAGGTGTCCAAATCCCGTCGCAACAGAGGATACGACGTCACAATTACATCTGCCTCATCCATACCAGAAAGCATATTGGCTCTCTCTTCTTTCTGACCGGCTGCGATAAGGACCTTCAGATGCGGGGCGAACCGTGCAAACTCATTAGCCCAGTTGTAGGTCAGCGAGGCAGGAGCCACGACAAGTACCGGAGGATGAATGACCCTCGTTCGGATCGTCAATCCATCCTGCTCCATCGTAGACCATAAGCCATCCGTATTCTCTGAAGCCATCTTATCCAATGGAAGCCCAGTTTTGGGATCGATATCGGAAGTCGCCAACGTTTCACCGCCCCGTAATGATCCGCTCTCCCGGTATTTATCACCGCCCGTAGGGTCCATGTTGTACTCAGGCTTCTCCTGAAGAACCGCTGTGATATAGGCGATGCTTTGCAACGTTTTGCCAAGTCCCATATCATCCGCCAGAATGCCGCCAAAACGATAATAGGCTAGAGTACGCAGCCACTGGTATCCGCTGTTCTGATAATCCCGCAGGATGGGGGTCAATGTTTTTGGTAATCCAAAATCCATCCGCTCAGGATCTCGGAGATCATCGAGGAAACGTTTCAGAGAACCTCCCCACTTCACATGACCGGAAACTTCGTCCCTGCCTGGCAATTGCAATGCCCGAACAGCTGGCAGCCGGATATGGCTGCTTTTGATGTCATCTGCACCCAGCCCAAGTGAATCGGCCATGTGAGCGAAACTGTCTGCACCTTCATTTTCAAGCGACAGAAAGACACCGCTCTTGAGACGGAAATACGGTTTCTTTTCCACGATGCGACGCATGAGTTCTTGAAGCTCCTGCTCGTCCACACCTTCCATCTCGAATGAAATCTCCAGCCAGTCCAGTCCTCTCCCCAAATCTGCTCGTACTTTCGGCGGTGTTGGATAGGATTGCACCATGGCCTTCACGGCGTTTGGCATATAGATGTCTACCTGTTTTTCAAGCTCAGGCAACAGATGATACATAACATCATAGATCGCATCTTCCCGTTCGCTCGCCCAGACACTACCATCACGTTCCAGGAAAGAACGATCGAGCCGTTCAATGAGATTCCGTTCTTTGTATCGATCACGCACCAAAATAACCTTTTTCTCTTCTTCATCTATTAAATACTCTGCAAGCGGATTAATAACCATGACCTCATAGTCGAATTCCAGACGCGCTGTAATACGTTCACGATAGAAGTCGATGTACAGCTTCGGTGAAAGTTCCGGTTCCGCGATCTGTTCACGCACCTGTGAATCAATGGACAGATGTCCGAGCGTACGCAGTTCTGGCACGACATGCTGAACAAACTCATCCACCTGCTGGGTCGAAATATCGATGCTTTCCTTAATCCCATACGACGTGAGCGCCCCGCTCAAGTCCTCCAGACTTCGCATCTGCATCGGCTCCAACATATGCAACTGCCCTTCCACCACAGCGGCATCATAAGCAGGGAGAAGAATCAGCTCACGCAGTCCGGAAATTTCAAGCTGATATCCTTCATTCGCTCCCTGGGCGATCCGGTAAAATAAAGGAAGTACCCCCTCACCCAGTGTGAGTGGTCCATTGGCAAATCCCGTGCCCTCCATCCGGCTGTCAGCCTTTAGCAGCAATTCCAGCAATGGCTTCCATACGAGAGGAGCAATCAATATATCCCGTCCGTCCGAAGCTCCCAGATAACCGGAGATGGATTGGCGATAGGCCTCCTCACTCTGTCTCATTCGAATAAGCATCGAGAGAATGGCCTGATCCTGCGGAGTGAAAACATGCATCAGTGGATCGTAGTGGAACAACTTGGTAAATGACATCGGCTCGCCCTTTTCGATGCAGTTCAGGAATTGTTTCACTTTCTGCACCACATACAGACGTTTGTTACCCACTTTCAGTTCAAGAGCAAGTTTCCCACCACCCTTGTGAACCTGTATCAGCTTACATATAAACTGAACCTGCAATTCTTCCCGCAGGGAGGAACGGCTGACAGGGGCAGTGTATTTACGATCATTTCCATGCAGCGGTCTCCGATCCTTGGCAAACATGGACAGAATCTGATCCGCCGTACGGTAAGAAGGTTTATCTGCCGAGCGGCCCCACCCCGAAGCTGAGCTTGGACGACCTGCTTGGGCAAAGTGAACGGGCGGACGCTCTGGGGCATCATTCAGTTGCTCTCGTTGTGAAGCGGACTGTGGTCGCTCCCATATGTTTTCTTCGACCAACGTCCCAACCCTGGACTTGGAACCTGAACTGGAACTGGTATTGGCTCCTTGGCCTGGAGCAGGTTGAGGAGGCTTCCCCGAAGCAATCGTGGCATTACGCTCCTGCTGCTCACCCCATTCGTGAATAGCCAACAGGACAGCAGCGACATGTTTGCAATAGTCATAATGCCTACCGTCACCCGGACAACTGCAGCCTGCCACAATCTCACCTGATCCATCTACATCCACCGTAACCTGATAACGCTCCGATCCCCGAACCTGTGCTTCATAATGAAGCTGATCCTCACCGACCACCAGATTGGTCACCCTGCCAGATAGGTTATAATCTTCTCCGCGCTTGAATGCCGTGACCCCGCACAGCAATTTGATATCCATAATTGTGAATGGCGCCACGCTTCTTCGCCTCCTGTATCATGATGTAAAAAAACCCCAAGAGCTCCTTGAAGCAGAGTTTGGGGTTCCTTCATACTTGTAACTGTTGTGTACCATACAATCGTTATTTCACCAATTGACCACGTGTAACGCCCAGTTGGTTTGTTGCTTTGAGTGTTTTCCAAACTTGTGTACCACTGATCTCGCCGCGCAGTGCACGGTTGTACAGATCGATAACTTCGCGTACCTGCTCCGGTGTCTCCTCCAGGAATTCCACACGGTAACGGGATACACCCAGATCCATAAAGTTGGTCAGATACTCGGCACCTGACTGTTCCACTGCGTTGTATACCGTATTACGGCAACCTTCATCCACACGTACTGGGTGGGACATGCCGATCCGGTCTTGCAGGGATGCACGCTGTTCCTCACAAGGACGGCCACAGTTCGTGAAGTCCGTTCCTTCACTCATGAACGTACAATACACACAGTGCTCGGTGTGGAACATCGGCAGATGCTGGTGGATAACCACTTCGGTCTGACTTGTACGGGAGTGGCCCAGCAAATCAACCATTTGTTGAATGTTCAGGTCATAGGATGGCGTAATCCAGTCACATCCGGCTTCCAGGAACAATTCAACTGCTTTGTGATTGGCAATATTCAATGAGAAGTCGCCGATCAATTCCGGGTGCTTCGCATCCGGGTTTTCCATCCGGTGACGCAGGTAGAAGTACAGTGCGCCTGTATTACGTACCAATACCGCATCCGGCTTCAGACGCAGGATGTTGTTATGATATCCGTTCTCCCCTGGCATATGAATACGCGGTGTTGCCAGCGCGATCTTGCGACCAGCGGCATGCACAGCTTCCACGGCTGCCGGGAACTGCTTGATAAACTCGAAGTCGGCATAGATCATGCCGATTCCTGCTTCAATCGCTGCCTCCACTTGTGGCAGGCTACGGCAGAGTGCGGTCAGTTCTGCTTGACCGCGAGCGACTGGCGATGCCGGTTTAACCGAATCGCCGTACACATCTACCGCCCGTTTCACGTAGACGGGTGGTTTAGGGCGTTCGCCCGCGAGTTGTTCTACCGCCTGACGGCGAATGTTATTCAACTCGCGCATTGGGATGATGACGTCACCGTGCAAGTTGACGTCCATTCCTTCCAACTGGAACACGGTGCCTCCCAGACGTCCGAACTGCTCTTCGAGCAATTCATGTGTCATTGGACGTTTCTGCGCGATGTCCAGTTCCATCTCGGAATCAATACGGACGGTCGTGCCTTTCTGTACGTCTGTCCACCATGTGCTAAGCGGCTGCCCCGGGCTGCCGATGACCTTCACCTTCACCGGGAATACACGGTACGGCTTCTCGGTCTCGAAGCTTTGACGCAGACGTTTGTCCAGCGCCGGGTCATTCGTTTTCCACACTTTGTCGCCAACTTTCACGCGTCGCAGATCCACGTCACTGCGGCCTGGCACGACATCAACGATCCAACCCTCTTCGGCTTCGCCTTCGAGTTTTACGCCTTTGCGACGTACATCGTATACACGTCCGCCCTCTTCCTTCTGAGTCGGGTCTCCGGCGTCAAATACAATTCCGTCTCCACGTTTCACAGGTGCATCCAGCTTGAGGACCACACCATCGCGCAACACTTGATCCACACGACCGAGGTAGACACCACGGCTTTTCGGGAACGTTCCATCCACCAGTTCTTTGTTGTTTGTACCGCTCAGGAAGCCATGCGTGAATCCACGGGAGAAGCTTTGCTGCAATTCGCGAACTTCTTCCTTGCTTGGCGGTGTGTTATCTCCATCAAAATAACGGTCAATCGCTTTACGATATTTGCTTACTACGTTGGCTACGTATTCTGGCGTTTTGAGACGTCCTTCAATTTTGAAAGAAGTTACTCCTGCTTCGATCAGTTCCGGCATCAGATCAATCGCTGCCAGATCCTTCGGAGACAACAGATAGGCTACATCACCCATCGGTTTGTGCACCCCATCCACCATCAGATCGTATGGAAGACGACAAGCTTGTGCGCACTCTCCGCGGTTCGCCGAACGTCCTCCCCACATTTCGGAAGTCAGACACTGCCCCGAGTAGGATACACACAGCGCACCATGCACAAATACTTCCATTGGAAGTTTTGCCTGCTCACCGATCTTCTGGATCTGCTTCAGGTTGTTCTCCCGTCCCAGAACGACACGTTCCATATCAAACGGCTTCGTAAACTCGACCGCTTCCGGAGACGTAATTGTCATCTGTGTTGAACCGTGAATCGGGAAATCCGGCGAGATCTCGCGGATCATCTTCACCAAACCCAAATCCTGAACAATTACAGCGTCCACACCTGCATCGACACAAGCGTCAATCAGTTCTTTGGCATCCGTCAATTCATTTTCAAAAATCAATATATTAAAGGTCAAAAAACCTTTTACGCCATAACTGTGCAAAAACGCCATAATCTCCGGCAGCTCGTCCATGCGGAAATTGTTCGCCCGTGCCCGTGCATTAAACTTTTCGACTCCGAAGAAAATTGCATCTGCGCCATTGGCTACCGCCGAACGCATACAATCCCAGTCACCAGCCGGTGCCAGAAGTTCAACGTCTTCTCTTCGTATTGTTGCTGTTTTCATGTAGATCCTCCCCATAACCGGCTATCCGCCGGATTTAATCCCTATATCCTTAACCGCCTGAACATAAAAAGCCTAAGACTGCACCTTATCGGGTACACCTGCATTGTCACGGTATTACAATATCTATCTATTATGTCTGTATTGCCTGAACTCCAAGCTTACAGTCATCCTATTCATCAGATCAGTAGTCATAACTCCTGAACTAGTATAGTGTACCACTTCTGCACCGACTCTTCTACGTTTTCCTGAAAAAACCGTTTACCATTTTCATTTCCATTAAGATTTACACTAGACACTCCGATTGCAGTACCATCTTCCGATCGCTGTTACCCCCAAATTTTTTTTATTTCCTTTTCTAACGGGGGAAAAATCTGGTGATAAACGCGCACGCTTCGCTTCTTCAGATCGGTCCTGCACTCTTCGTCCCAGTGTAAATATTTAATTTATATTATACAGAAAACAAATAAGCCGAAAGGTCTTTTGACCCTCCGGCTTCTATCACTTTCATTTAATAAAAGTAAATGAGTTCACTGCTTTTTCCAAGGCTGCCGCCTGAACTTCTGTCTTGTTGGCATCATTCAGCCCACTTGTGATCGTATAGGTTGTTCCGTCCTTTTCAAACACGATCTGACGACCCGCATATGGCACACCTTTGTCCAGTTCATGATACGTAAAGGAAAATGCAGGCACACCCGCAAACGTCAGCTCTTCACTGCCAAGCAACTTGAAGTTCTTACGGGTTTTGGTGGCTTCGGCATAGGCTTCTCTCAATTGGCTGACCGTCATCTCGATCGACTTGTCTTCGCTCGCCGCAATGGAGAATTCTCCGCCAGTAAAGGTGTACACCACAGGTGAATATTCGAATCGATCACTATACGGCGTCCAGTAACGCGGAATATCTACACTGTATTTATAACGTTTGGACGTACGTGTAAGTGTCTTCGTTTTGTCTGTCAAATAAGGATCTTCATCCAGCTGACCGAAATTATCGGCAACCGTATCAAAATCAATCTCCACACTCTTCATAATCCGTTCAAACCATGCCCGATCTGCACTTTGCTCCTCAGGGAACGTATACTCTGCATAATACCGATACCCATTCTTCTGCAAAAGAACATCGAACTCGGTCTGCCAGCCCCCGCCAAAGTTATAACGGAATTCATTCACCTCGGCAGTTTCTCCCGAGATATCCATCGTATATGAACCAATTGGCTCGTAACTCTCTGGTGTAAATGTCTCGCGCATCCACTTATCCAGTTGGCCGCTCCAGTCTTTTACCGTTGTACCTGCTTTCGCCGAAGTGACACGCCATTGCAGATACGCACCATCCTTGGCTTCATAGGTCATCTGATTGTTATCCATCGACCAGCCGGCTGGAATCTTCAATTCAATACCATAGTCATCGTTCCACGCGGAGCGCATGCCATTATCTACGGTGGATAGATCCTTAATCGTTCGATCCGACTCTGCATAGGTTGGCTGGAATGAATTGAGTAGCGCTGCACGTTTGCCCAGATCTTTATAATTCAGGGCTTCGTAATCCGCGAGGTACACATCATATTGACGACCTTCACTCAGATACTGACGCATCTCCCATAACATGCCGTCTACATCTTTCACGATAATCCGTGCATAAGGCGTTTTGCCTTTCGACACCGCTTCACGATCCAGCACTGTATCTCCCGATTGTTTGGCCTCCTGGACAAGTTGCTGCAACAAATCATCCGCATCCAGAGCCACATCCTGATCGCTAACATACACTTCAAGATAATAACTGTTGTCCGCAGCGCCAAAAGTCATCATGCGCTCCTGCTCACCGGTCTGGAAAACTATAAGGTCTGCCGGGTAGTTAATGGACCAACCATAAAAACTGTTGCCAATTCTGGTTTTGCCTTCATCCGGATGAAGGCCATCCTCGTCATTCACCGAATCATCGGTTTGCAACAGACGAATGACCATTTCTCCGGAGCTGGTTGGAGCTAGTGTTGCTCCGATACCGGCAGCAACCGGACGAAGTGGAACCATAAGTACGCCATTCACCATCTTGGGAGCGGCACCCATCTCATGTTTTACACCATCCACCCAGGCAATTGAACTGCCAATCGTTAGAGTCACGGTGTGCGGGCCTTCCTTGATTTTGACAACATCATTTTTCTCCAGCCGGATTTCACTGCCAAATGCTTTCTTGAACACTCCCACAGGCACCATCGTAACACCCTTGAACTTGTAAGGTTTGGCTATGGCCTGCTTATCGCCGTTGATGTAGGCGCTCGTGCTCCCCGCTTTCACCCGTAGTTCACTTGTCGTCAGATCAGATGCCCATACAGGCAATGCCGCGCCAATGGTCAGCATCCCGGTTAATACACCTGTGCTTAGCACACGTATCCATGACTTTTTCATTCCGTTCTTTCGTCCTCTCTCCATCCGGGCTGATCGCCGGGCTTATTGTTCTTCATCTGCAAGGAACGCTTCATCTTCCTCGTCTACGATGTCTGCGCGATCAGCAAGCACCAACGTGCGGGTGACGATATCGCCATCCGATTGCATCAACAACTTTACCTTTTGCCCAGGCAGATACTTTTTGAGCAACTCATTGATATCCACTACTGAAGAGACACGTGTGCCCGCGACACTGTATAGGACATCGCCCTCTTTGATTTTGGCTTTCTTGGCTTCTGGAGACAGTACGCCCGTAATCGTTAAGGGATCATCTGTAGGCAGGCCCACAATCGCAGACCAACTTTCCTCCAGCTGTAGCCCCAGACTTGCACGTTTTATTTTGCCATATTTAAAAAACTGATCGATGATATATTGAACGGTATCCACGGGAATCGAAAATCCCAAACTCTCTACGCCGACCGCAGAAAATTTCATGGAATTGATACCAACCACTTCACCCTTCAGATTGACCAGCGGTCCTCCGCTATTTCCTGGGTTAATGGCCGTGTCGGTCTGAATCAACCGGTAGGTCGCCTCAACACCACGATTCAAGCCGCTAATTACCCCTACCGTTGCCGAGTTGCGCAGAGAAAAGGAAATCGGCGTACCCAAGGCAATCACGGTTTCTCCAACAGTGGTTTGTGAGGCTTTGGCAAAGCTCGCCGGTTTGAGTGATTTAGCATTGATTTTGATTAGCGCCAGATCACTGAGTGCATCACTGTATGTTTTCGTAATTTTGTATGTATTGCCATCCGTCGTTACGACAACCGGATTCGTTAATCCGTCGACCACATGTGCATTCGTTACAATCCATCCATTGGACCGGATAATGACACCTGTACCATGTGCAAGATTATAACGGTCGTCTGATGTTGCACCGTCCTGCACTTCGGTAGATTTCCCAATAATACCTACGACCGAAGGAGATACCTTTTCGATCACTTTGGGAATGGCTTCACTTCCCTTGTACGTGTACGTTCCTGATTTGGCATCATATTGTCCACTTCCACCAACTGCCTTGAGCAGATCCTTGGTGTTCACATAGACTTGACCGTCTACCACTTTCGCTTGCATCGCCGCTTTGGATTCAGCTGCACCGGCCGTTGCCGCTACACTAATCGAGAGTACAGCAGCCATCAGTATGGCTATCCCCTTTTTACCCAACACGCTCATATTCTCACCTGACCCTCTCTATACATCCTTCTTGCGCGACTCGACATCTGATTCATCGCTGAATCTATTCTCTCTTTCTCTCATCTGCAATTCCGGTATCCCTCAATGTATCATACAGAATCTGGATATACAATTGTTTTAAGTCCTATTTTAGTAGAGAAGGTAGAATCTTGTTCAATCGCTCGATATAAACGAAAAAAACACCCTCCATGTCTCTCTGGAAAGTGTTCGTCTGTACCTCTTTTAGCTTAAATTACATTTAAATTCTGCGGCATTCCTACTGAGCAAACCAACCCGTTATCATCGCATAGTCTGTCATCAGAAATACCAGTAGGCTGACTACTGCAAATCCGATCGCAAACAGATTTTTCTTCGGTGCTCGAAGAAGCCGAACAACTCCGATGAAAATCAGGATCGTAAATAAGATGACAAAAATATCAAATGCATTAAAATTCGATGTACTCGCCGTGGCAGCTTCTGCAAACAGCATGGATAGACAGACCTCCTTACCATAGTTGAACAGCTAACGCATACCCTAATATCTTCCTCTATGTTATCTGTACCCTGCTTGTAATGCAAGCCCTATCATCCATAAAAATGAAAAAAAGCCAATTTGGCCGAATATTCCTGTAATGCTCGTCATAATGCATATGTAAACACTTTCACAAAATAACCTTAGTCCGAAGGAAACACCGTGCATCACTCAAAATGAAAAGCCCTTCTTCTCGGAAGCAGAGCACATCAGATCGTTATCCAACGTCTCTACCTTTTCGAAAAGAAGGGCCAATACTGCCACTTCATATTGATATAACTACTGGTTAGAGGACCTTAGTCCACCAATTGCAGTGCCTTGCTGCGCTCGGTATCCCGCTCCAGAACCGGCTTCAAGTACTTGCCTGTATAGGAAGCTTCCACTTTAACGATATCCTCAGGTGTTCCGGTTGCAACAATGGTACCTCCACCGCTACCACCTTCTGGACCCAGATCAACAACATAGTCTGCCGTTTTGATAACATCCAGGTTATGCTCGATCACTAACACCGATTCCCCGGAATCAACCAGACGGTGTAATACGTTCAGCAAACGGTCGATATCATCGACATGCAAACCGGTCGTCGGCTCATCGAGGATGTAGATGGTTTTCCCCGTACTACGGCGATAGAGCTCGGAAGCGAGCTTCACACGCTGGGCTTCACCACCAGACAATGTGGTTGCAGGTTGACCTAGGTTAATATAGCCCAGACCCACATCCATCAGTGTCTGCATTTTGCGATGGATCTTCGGAATGTTCTCGAAGAATTGGGTTGCATCTTCAACCGTCATCTCCAACACATCGGAAATATTTCTGTTTTTATATTTCACTTCAAGTGTTTCCCGGTTGTATCGTTTGCCTTTGCAGACTTCACAAGGGACATAAACGTCCGGCAAGAAGTGCATCTCGATTTTGATAATACCGTCTCCACGGCAGGCTTCACAACGTCCACCTTTGATATTAAAACTGAACCGGCCTTTCTTGTATCCACGTACCTTGGCTTCGTTCGTCTGAGCAAACAGATCCCGGATATCATCAAAGACACCGGTATACGTAGCCGGGTTGGAACGTGGTGTCCGCCCGATCGGTGATTGGTCAATATCGATAACTTTATCGATATGCTCCAAACCACGAATCTCTTTATGTTGACCCGGACGAACCCGAGCACGGTTCAGATCACGTGCCAGCGTTTTGTAGAGGATCTCATTAATCAGTGTGGATTTACCTGATCCGGACACACCCGTTACCGCAGTAAATACACCTACAGGAATCTTCACATTCAGATTCTTCAGGTTATTTTCTTTGGCTCCACGTACTTCCAACCAACGGTCTCCTACACTTCTACGTTCTGCACGAATCGGAATGAACTTGCGTCCACTCAGATATTGACCGGTTAAGGAGTTCTCATCGTTCATGATCTCCTCCGGTGTACCCTGTGACATGATGGTACCTCCGTGGATACCTGCACCTGGACCAATATCAATGATATAGTCGGCAGCCATCATCGTATCCTCATCATGTTCAACCACGATCAAGGTATTACCAATGTCGCGCATATGCGCAAGCGTTGAGATCAGACGGTCATTATCCCGTTGATGCAAGCCAATACTTGGCTCATCGAGAATATACAGCACACCCATCAGGCTGGAACCAATCTGTGTAGCCAGTCTGATCCGTTGGGCTTCCCCACCGGACAATGTTCCGGCAGCACGACTCAGTGTAAGATAATCCAGACCAACATTCACCAAGAAGCCGAGACGACTGTTGATTTCTTTCAGAATAAGCTTGGCAATCGTCTGCTCTTTCTCCGACAATTCCAATGTATCAAAGAATCGGCCAGCTTCACCAATGGACAAACTAGTCACATAGGCCATGTTGTGATCATTAATCGTTACCGCAAGACTCTCGCGTTTCAGACGCTGACCTTTACACGTACCACAAGGCTTCGCACTCATGTAACCTTCAATAAATTCACGGATACCTTCAGATGCTGTATCACGATAACGACGCTCCAGGTTATTTACGATGCCTTCAAAGGTAACCAGCGCTTCCTTACGTTGTCCAAAATCATTCTCATAGCGGAAACGGATTTTCTCCGTACCTGTACCCTGCAACAACTTGTTCATCTGCTCAGCTGGCAGATCTTCGACAGGTACATTTTGCGGAATGTTGAAGTGCTCACATACTGACTTCAGGAACTGCGGATAATAGGTGGATGTGCCACCTGTCCAAGCATCAAAAGCTCCATCTTCGATGGTCTTAGTCCGATCCGGTACGAGCAGATCAGGGTCAACGATCATCTTGACACCTAACCCATCACAATCCGGGCAAGCCCCGAAAGGACTGTTAAATGAGAACATCCGTGGTGCAAGTTCTTCAATACTGAATCCACACACCGGGCAGGCAAAGTTGGAACTAAAGCGCAGCTCTTCTTCGCCCATAATGTCCACCAGTAGTTGTCCACCGGACAAATTAAGTGCTGTTTCAATAGAGTCGGCCAGACGCGCCTGTACATCATCTTTAACAACGATCCGGTCAACAACCACTTCAATCGTATGCTTTTTATTTTTCTCCAATTGAATATCTTCTGACAGATCACGCAATTCCCCGTTCACCCGTACACGGACAAAACCCTGCTTCGACACATCAGCAAACACACTTTTGTGCTCGCCCTTACGGCCCGAGATAATAGGTGCCAGTATTTGTAACCGGGTGCGCTCAGGGTATTGTATAATACGATCAACCATTTGTTCTACAGTTTGGGAGCTGATCTCCACGCCATGGTCCGGACAATGTGGATGGCCCACACGTGCAAATAACAGGCGCAGGTAATCATAAATTTCAGTCACAGTTCCTACCGTGGAACGTGGGTTACGACTTGTCGTTTTCTGATCTATTGAAATGGCAGGAGATAATCCTTCGATGGAATCCACATCCGGTTTCTCCATCTGTCCCAGAAACTGCCGTGCGTAAGCTGACAATGATTCTACATAACGCCGCTGTCCTTCGGCATAGATCGTGTCAAAAGCCAGCGAGGACTTGCCTGAGCCACTCAGACCGGTCAATACAACAAAGCGGTCACGCGGGATGGTAATGTCGATATTTTTCAGGTTATGCGCTCGCGCGCCTTTAATGACAATGTTATCGCTCGCCAATAGTATTCATCCTCTCAAATTTACTAATCCAACCTTTTAAAAGGCTTTTCGATCCCTCCCAAACCCTCCCTTCCAAGGGAGGGCCCCAGAGGGCGTAGCCCTCTGGACACCCGAAACAAGCGGTGCAACGGTGAGGGGTCGGGTCTGGCTATGTGAAGGGTTGTCGTGTGCCCGCGGCTCCACATAAGGTTCCAGCTCATTGCCGGAGCCTTATGTGGCCGCTCTACTGCGAGGGGACGCTCTCGGCTTCGCCACGTTCGCGGCAGGTCGCCATTGCCTTCGGCCGGCTCCAAGGTCAACACCGGGACGCTCTCGGCTTTGCCTTGATCGCGGCAGGTCGCCATTGCCTTTGGCTCGGCTCCAAGGTCAACACCGGGACGCTCTCCGCTTCGCCTTGGTCGCGGTTAGGTCGCCATTGCCTTCGGCTCGGCTCCGAGGTCAACACCCGGACGCTCTCCGCTTCGCCTTGGTCGCGACAGGTCGCCATTGCCTTTGGCTCGGCTCCAAGGTCAACACCGGGACGCTCTCGGCTTCGCCTTGATCGCGACAGGTCGCCATTGCCTTTGGCTTGGCTCCGAGGTCAACACTGGGGCGCTCTCGACTCCCAATTGCTTTCCTATAAACCTTTTAACCAATTTCAACATTTCTATCAGTATAGACCCGAATTCAAGATTTCAACATCTCTTATTATCGGTAGATATCAACGATTTCCTTACTCAACAAGAGAACGGCCAATTGGCCGTTCCCTTGTTACAAATCCTTTACTGGAGCATATGAATGAGCAATATCTTATTCAGCGCGAAGTTCCAGCAACGCATCGCGAAGCTCGGCAGCACGCTCAAACTGCAGGTTTTTGGCTGCATCTTTCATCTCTACCTCTAGGCGCTGAATAAGCGCCTGGCGATCTTTCTTCGACATCTTCTCGGCTGCGCCTGTGAGATAGTCTTTCTTGGATTCGGCAACTTTGGTTGCCTCAATCACATCACGCACTTTTTTGCGAATCGTTTGTGGTGTAATTCCGTGCTTCTCGTTGTACGCGATCTGAATTTCACGACGGCGTTCGGTTTCCTTAATCGCTTTATCCATCGAATCCGTCACTTTGTCACCGTATAGAATTACGCGACCCTCGCTGTTCCGTGCCGCACGACCAATCGTTTGGATCAGTGAGCGTTCGGAACGCAGGAATCCTTCCTTATCGGCATCCAAAATAGCGACGAGGGATACTTCGGGCAGATCGAGACCTTCCCGGAGCAAGTTGATTCCGATCAGGACATGGAACACGCCCAACCTTAAATCACGTAAAATCGCCATCCGTTCCAACGTCTTGATCTCGGAGTGCAGATAACGAACTTTGATTCCAACTTCCTTCAGATAATCCGTCAGGTCCTCGGACATTTTCTTCGTTAATGTTGTAATCAACACACGCTCGTCTTTGGCAATCCGGTCGTTAATCTCACCAATCAAGTCATCGATCTGCCCCTTTGTTGGACGCAGTTCAATGATTGGATCAAGCAGTCCGGTTGGACGGATAATCTGTTGCACCATCGTATCGGTATGCTCGATCTCATACGGGCCCGGTGTGGCCGATACATAGATGATCTGATCCATCTTGCCTTCGAACTCTTCGAATTTGAGTGGACGATTATCCAGCGCTGACGGCAGACGGAAACCATGCTCAACCAATACCGTCTTCCGCGCTTGGTCACCATTATACATCGCACGGATCTGTGGCAGAGTCACGTGAGACTCATCGACCACAATCAACATGTCATCCGGGAAGTAATCCATCAATGTATATGGGGTATCCCCGCGTTCGCGGAAAGTCAGTGGACCGGAATAGTTCTCAATCCCCGAACAGAATCCAACTTCCTTCATCATCTCGATATCGTACCGTGTGCGCTGCTCCAGTCGCTGAGCCTCCAGCAGTTTCCCCTGTTCACGCAACGCTTCAAGACGCTCTTCCAGTTCACGCTCAATGTTCACCAGCGCAACCTTCATCGTCTCTTCTTGCGTTACGAAGTGAGACGCCGGGAAGATGGCAATATGTTCACGTTCGCCAATCAGTTCTCCGGTTAACACATCAATCTCCGTAATTTTCTCGATCTCATCACCGAACAATTCAACCCGAATTGCATGTTCACCCTTGGAGGCAGGGAAAATCTCAACAACATCCCCACGAACACGGAACGTACCCCGCACAAAGTTAATATCGTTCCGTTGATACTGGATCTCTACCAGACGGGACAAAATCTGATTGCGCGGTTTCTCCATGCCTACCCGGAGTGACAGCAACATGCTTGAATACGAGTGCGGTGAACCCAAACCATAAATGCAGGAAACACTCGCTACAATGATGACGTCCCTACGCTCAAACAACGAACTTGTCGCTGCGTGCCGCAGTTTGTCTATCTCTTCATTAATACTTGAATCCTTCTCGATATACGTATCGGAGGACGGGATATATGCTTCTGGCTGAAAATAATCGTAATAACTGACGAAATACTCAACCATGTTATTAGGGAAAAAATCTTTGAACTCACTTGCAAGCTGCGCTGCCAACGTTTTGTTGTGTGCAATAATCAGCGTAGGACGTTGCAGTTGGGCTATCGTCTGGGCTATCGTAAATGTCTTACCCGTACCCGTTGCACCCAGCAGTGTCTGGTACCTCTTCCCCTCCTGAACACCCTTCACCAGTTCTTTAATGGCTGCAGGCTGATCACCTTGGGGAGAAAACTCTGACTCGATTTCGAACGTTTTGTCGCTCATTATAATATCGCTCATTGCCGTATCTCACCCTATCGTCTAAAATAATAGTCACTATATATTGTCGAAGTTCCCCGAATTTTCATATGGGAAAACTTATAGTAATAGGAATATTTGTTCCCGTTTAATTATACCTCGTTCGTTTTAGTGATGCAAACGTGAAATGAAGATAGGAGTGGGTTAATTTATGGATATTGCGACACTTATCGGTATTATTGCCGGAATTGCCGCAGTCATTAGCGGTTTTTTGTGGGAAGGCGGCCAATTGTCTGGTCTCCTGCAAAAAACGGCTGCTTTAATTGTATTCGGTGGAACGATTGCTGCTGTGGTTGCCAGTTTCCCGGCGCACCGCCTTCGTACGATTCCAGCTGCCTTGCGTATGGCTTTTGGACGTAACAATAATGATTCAGGCTTGTGGGTTGAAGAACTGGTGGAGATGTCTTCTATCGCACGCCGCTCAGGTGTACTTGCATTGGAACGCAAGGTTATGGATCATCCGCATCCATTTTTGCAAGACGGTATTCAGATGGTTGTTGATGGTACCGATCAGGATGTGGTTCGCCAGATCCTGGAGATGGAGATTGATTCAATTGAACAAAAACATGAGGGTTACGCCAAAATATTCGAATCCGCTGGTGGGTACGCTCCAACCATGGGGATCATCGGAACCGTGATGGGACTTATTCAGGTACTTGGCAGTTTGACCGATCCAACCGGACTCGGGCCTGCGATTGCTGTTGCCTTTACCGCAACCCTGTATGGGGTCGCCAGTGCCAATCTTATCTTTTTGCCCATTGCCTCCAAGATCAAATCCAGAGGTGCTGATGAAGTGCAGACCATGGAAATGCTTCTCGAAGGTGTACTTGCCATTCAGAACGGTGAGAATCCCCAGCTTGTACGCAAAAGACTGGAGTCCTTCACCCTCACGCATCGTCAGCATATACGCCCCCTAGCAAAGGAGGGATTGGATGAGTCGGCGCAGTAAACGGCGCGGAAAACGTGAAACTATCGATCATCGGGATCGCTGGATGATTACTTATGCCGATCTCATAACTCTGCTTTTGATCTTTTTTGTCATCATGTATGCCATGAGCAATCTGGATTCCGGTAAATATGACGTCGTTACTCAATCGTTACAAAATACATTTAATGCGTCCGACTCGATCCTTGAGCTTGGTGAGGGACTCGGTGAGAAACCCGGTCAAACGATTACAGAGACTCCACCATCCGAGGTGCAGGGTGAAGATCCTTCAGATGGTGAAGGAAACCCTTCCGATTCCGGGACTGCAACACCAGATAATGACAACAAGCCCCTCACAGAACGGGAAGAACAGTTCAGATCACAGGAGCAGGAATTGCAAAATCTGTTCAATGTGATTACCCAATATATCGAGGATAATAAACTGGAAAATCAGATTTTTGTTGCGGACAAGCCACAGGGCCTATCCATTACACTTAGTGACCGCTTCCTGTTTGATCAGGGACAGGCCGCTCTAAAGGACGGTGCAGCACCAACGCTCAGTAAACTTGCCAGCCTGTTCCGTGATCTGAACACCGTTGTCAGCATTGAGGGTCACACCGATAATGTTCCTGTGGGGGCAAACTCCACCTATACCGATAACTGGCAGCTTTCCGGGGAACGCGCACTATCTGTATTACGATTCTTTTTGGATACAGAGAAACTTAACCCGGACGGCTTCCAGTATGCCGGATATGCGGATACTCGCCCAACGGGTGACAACACTACAGCCGCCGGAAGACAAAAGAACCGTCGGGTCGAAATAACGGTCCTGCGTCAACTCCAACCTTAATCATCAATATCTCACATAATGCATCATTCCTTATGCAAATAAAGCACGTTCTAACTGAATTCAATTCAGCAGAGCGTGCTTTCTTTTATGTCGTATTACCTTATGCCTCTACTCCTGGCTGACTAGGGCGTAGAATCGCAGAGCCAACAGTCAGCAAAATGGCAGCCATGCCAAACAGAATCAATAGTGGCAATGTGATATCCGACAATGTACCACCAGCAGAGATCGTCTCCACTGCCTGAATCGCCCATTTCTGTGGAACAAAGTTGGCGAGCTTTTGCATATAATCCGGCATCAACGAGATCGGCCAGAAACAACCACCTATCATGCAAGTTGGCATAATGACAAGTGAATTCAGCATGTTGGCATTTTTGGGATTACGGATTAATCCTGCCACGGTACTTGCGATCCCCATGGAGACCAGCATGAATGCGGCCAAGATGATGAAATGAATGCCAAAAGGAATACCGGCATCATAATGCAGTAGCCACCTGCTGACTCCCAAAACCAGAACAATCTGAATCAAGCCAATGACAAAGCTGCCGATGAAGTTACCAAGCGCAATCTCATATGCACGGACGGGTGCCGTATATACTCTGGCCATCGTACGTTTACTGCGATCTTCCATTATCACAGCCACTGCACTGGTCAGCAGCCCCATCATAAACATAATCGTAAATCCGGTCACATTGTTCAGGCCTGGCTTGGGATAGATCTGCAGTTCGGTGACTTCACCAGCAACCTGATGTTTTCCTATCTCCTGTAAAAGCTGTTCAAATGGCTTCTGTGTACTAGATAGTATATCAGTCTCACTTGAGACAGGACCTGCCGCCACCTTAACAGCTGAAGCGGATTGTAACAATCCGCTCGTTAAACCTTCAACTGCTGCTCGTAGTGTATAGGAACTTTCACTTATACGCAGTTCCACTAATTGAATTTCGGTTGTCTTGCCCTGTAACAGGTCCTCCGTATAATTCGCCGGAATGATGATGCCAGAACTTCCTTTTTGCTGAGCGATGGCTTCCTTGACTTCTTCTTCGTTGTTCAAAGGCTTGAGCAGATACTCCTCTTTGCCAGCAAGTTCATGAATCATCCATGTCCCTGCCACCCCTCCATCCTCATTTACATAGGGAATAACAGTACGTGCAATCTGCTCGCTTCCAAAAAGAGCAACCGCTCCTGTAACCACCAGGCAAGGCAGAAGCAGAAACGTAATGAAGCCCATTTTACGGCCAAGTGTACGTCTAATCATCAACCAGGCGATGTGTAGACTATTCATATCGGTATCCTGCCTTTCTATAGATCATTCCTGAGATGAGCAGTAATACAGCGCATACCACGCCTAACATTAGAATGTTATACACAATCTCTGCTACAGGTGCATCCAGCATCATTCTCAGAAAGCTCTGGAGCGCCCAGTGGTTAACCGTAAATTGGCTAAGCCGTTGTACAAAATCAATCGGAATGGGCATGAACCCACCGCTGATGAATGTCATGGCAACGATGATACCTTGGATGGTTGCGCTGGCCGATGCTGTGCTTTTGCATACCAGTGCGACGATCACGCCAAGGGTCATGGATGCCAATGTGATACATACACAAGTGAGCACAATATACCAAGGATGCGTTCCCCAATCTACACCATAGAACCAATACGTCATAAGTATGATCGTTGTTGCTTGTAAGAAAGCGAGCAGACTATTACCTGCAATTTTGCCAGCGAAAATAACTCCATTGCCTATAGGCGCAGCCTGAAGGCGAATTAACGTTTTGTTATCACGCTCTCCAAAAAGGCTGGTACTTGTTGTCATGCCTGAGTACAACATGAACATCGCCAGCATGGAAGCTGCATAGTATTGGGAGGCACTATACGCCGTACCTGTCTTACCGGGATTAGTGACAGCAATAGAGGTGGAATTCGCCGTACCAGACTCCGAAGCAGAGGCCATGGCAGCAGTCACTTCCGGACCGAGCACTTTGGTAATCGCCATATGTCGGTTCCATTCATCCGTAAAACGTGTGAACAAAGTTTCACCCAAGGTATTAAGTGTGTTGTCCTTTCCTCGTATCCACTGTAACCTGGCCTCTTTCCCCGTCATCACGTTTTGCTCAAAATCCGAAGGAATCATTACAGCAAAGTCTAGCTTGCCGGTACGCAGCGAATGGACTGCCTCTTCTTCAGTCGTAAAGTTCTGCACCTTGAGCATCTCAGCCACTTCCGGGGATTTAACGAATGTATCCAGCGCTTGATTAAGCGTACTTGATCCTCCACCAGATTCAGTGCTCAAATGGATGATTCCCACACGTACAGTATCCGGAATAACGTCATCCGCCGTCCCCATCGTACTGGAAAGTGCCGTGCCCAATATAAAAATCAGTAATAACGGCAAAATAAACAGGTTTAACACTACAGATCGAATCTTAAGAATACGCCTTAATTCAAAGATGCAAATATACCATATATTCATCTCTTGTTCCCCCTAGTCCCGAAGCGTACGCCCGGTCAGATTGAGGAACAACGTTTCCAGATCCGGCTCTTCGACCTTGAGCGACTGAATGGATACTTCATGTTTGCTGCAAATGAAGAGCAGATCCTGGAGATCCTGCTGTGCCGAAGGCAGCGTAATGGTCAGTGTATTCTCTGAAACGTCTACCATCCGCACACGGGGGTGAAGTTTCAGTTCTTCCACGACGTCGGCACCGATACCGGAAGTGGAGAGCACTACTTTTTCCTCCGATGCTACCCGTTCTCTCAGCTCTGCTTCAGTCCCACAGGCAATAATTCGCCCCTGATCCATAATCGCAACCCGGTGACTAATCGCCGCCACTTCCTCCATGTAATGACTTGTATATATGATCGTTGAACCCATCTTGTTGAGTGTCCGTACCGATTCAAGAATATGATTCCGAGATTGCGGATCAATGCCAACTGTAGGTTCATCCATAATAATGAGATCCGGGCGATGTGTAATCGCACATGCGATGTTTAACCTGCGTTTCATACCGCCAGAGAAGGTCGAGGGGGCATCCTTTGCTTTATCCTGCAACCCTACAAATTCAAGAGACTCCTGCACTCTTTCCTTAAGCAACTTACCACGCAGTCCATACAGTCTGGCAAAAAAGGTCACATTCTCCGCAGCAGACATGGTTTCGTATAAAGCCAGATCCTGCGGAACGAGTCCGATCTTGCGCTTTACTTCTAGCGGTCGCTCCTTGACCGAGATCCCATCTAATCTAATTTCACCCTGATCCATATTCAGGAGCCCTGCAATCATGCTGATGGTGGTACTTTTTCCTGCTCCATTGGGACCGAGCAATCCAAAAATCTCGCCTTTGCCAACACTAAGGTTCAAATGATCCACGGACAGCTTGCTGCCGTATCGTTTTACTACATGATCTACTTCAAGTATGCCCATCCCTTTTACGCCCCTTTTCCGTTTCGGCCTTCGCCGCTGGATTTCATAATTTTATTGTAACGGATCGCAATCTGTAGCGAAGGTACACAAAGTCATGAATCGAAGGTGACTTAAGTCATCTCCTGATTCGAATGCTGCTTATGGTATAATCAAGGGCGCATTACCAAGAGATTTTGTACTCCACTTTTTATATAAAGGATGTCATTTACATATGCCGATGCGGTTTCTGCAATACGGATTAATTATCGTTCCAGCAGTACTGTACCTGTTGATGCTGCCCTTGGAAAATGAAGCCGTCTACACCTTGTATATCATCATCGCGCTTGGACTCTCCGTGTGGAAAGATTTTAACCGTTCAAGTACACAGCAATGGCTGTTGCTGCTGGCCGAAATACTCTGGAGCTGCTGGCTGATTGCTTCGTATGGACCATTTATGTTTTTCCTCTCTCTATCCGTGCTCTACGTGTATATATACAGACTGGTGGGAAGTCGGAGATGGTTGATGTTTGCGATTCAGCTCGTTGCTAACAATGTCGCTTTGCATTGGCATTATTCTGTCCCACAGGCATCGCAACCAGGGTTAACCACACTAAATACAACCGCCACTTCATTACTCTCCACAGGGACAATTGCGATGGTTCTTGGCAACCTGCTTCTGCTCATCACAGCGGCTCTGTCTTGGCAGGGATCAAGAACGGCGAGCAGCCGCGGACAACTGGAACAAGTCTATGACGAGCTCCGCAGCAAACATTACGAACTACAAGAAGCTCGTGCGCAGCTGCTGTTATTTACAAAGCAACTTGAAGGAGTGGCTCAGGCAGAGGAACGTACCCGTATCTCCAGACAGCTTCATGACGATATCGGGCATCGACTGATTCGCACCAAAATGATGTCGGAAGCCACCCTGCTGACCCTTCCCCTGAATATGGAACAAGGAACGGAAATGGTGAGACAGATTCGCGATCAATTGGCCGATAGTATGGATGATATGCGCAGCACACTGCACAAACTGCAACCTAAATCCTATGCATCCGAAGCCTACGCCCTGGATCGTCTCCTAGAGGAAGTGGGTAGAGATACCGGCGTGAAGACAAATTATTAAGTTCATGGCCCATCTCATGTGCTGTATCCCAGCATACAGATCGTTTTATACAAAAATGCCAAAGAAGCCCTGACCAATGCCCTGCGACATGGAAATGCTTCTTCGATCACAGTGGAGTTGGTATTCGGGGATCAAGAAGTGTGTATGAGTGTGAGTAATGATGGCAAAATCAATCCTCCTTCTTCCAAGCGAAATGGCATAGGACAGGAAGGCATGCTTCTGCGCACACAAATGGTGGGAGGAGTCCTGGAGATTCAATCGACTTATCCGTATACAGTGATTACACGCATTCCATTAACGAACCAGATGGATATACTCTGAAAAAGGAAGTGAATGTTCTCATGTCCAAACGGAATGATGTGAACCAAAACAATGATTCAGCCCAACTCCCACTTATTCGGCTGATTCTCGCAGACGATGATTACTTCATTCGTGAGAGCCTGAAAGTGCTGCTCGGACTCGGCTCCGGCATTCGCGTTACAGGCACAGCCTCAAATGGACAGGAAGCGTTGGCATTGCTTGAAGCAGGAACGCCTGCGGACGTGGTGTTGATGGATATTCGGATGCCGGAATGTGACGGAGTTGAAGGTACCAAACGCATCAAGGCACGTTTTCCTGAAATCCAAGTGCTCATGCTAACTACGTTTGACGACGATGAGTATATTATTCAGGCATTACAGAATGGAGCAAGCGGTTATTTGCTCAAAAATGTTCCACCCGAGCGGATCATTCAAGGCATCAAGACCGTACATAACGGTGATATGTTAATTCATCCGGATATTGCCCGCAAATTGGCAGGCCTTCTTCGTCCCGCTGCAATTCCCCTGACACAGAATCCAATCGAAGCCTATGAACTGACACGTATGGAGCTGGCGGTTGCCGAGGCCATATCGGAGGGGTTGTCCAATAAGGAAATTGCCGCCAAACTGTTCCTCAGTGAAGGCACGGTCAAAAACTACGTCACGGATATTCTCGGCAAGCTGAGCTTGCGTGATCGAACCCAAATCGCCATCTTTATGTTAAAACAATAACAAAAAAAGGTATTTCCCTTGCCTGCGACGGCGTTCGGAAATACCTTTTTTCATTGCTTGATTTATGCAACATACTTCATCACGTATGCTTAGTTACATCTCAATAGACCCTTTGTCACTGGTAACTGGGGCTGGCGGTAACGCCAATGGAGCTTCGTCCCTTTGTGGTTTTTTCAGACGGGCAAACAATTTGAGATTAATGATATGGAACAACGTCAGTGGACGTAAGCGAATCGCCCAGACCTCGTGATTGTCCGGTGCCATAATGATCCCAAGCTGATGATGCTCCCCTTCATAGATCGCCCGTTGCATGAACTTGCTTTCTCCTTGGTGATTTCGCACCTCAAGCTTGCAAAAAGCCGGGTTCATCCGCAGAGCGCGATGCAACTCTTCCGGTGAATGAACCAACTTACCATTCACCTTATACAACGTCTCTCCTGCTTCAATCCCCAAATCTGCAGCAGGACTCTCCGGAATAACAGCCAATACCTTCAACCCATGCTGCGGATGAACAAATACCGGACTACGGTTTTGCTCTTCAAACGCGCTGTACCATACCAGAAATTCATGTCCAATAAATGCGATCAGCGCAGCAACCACCATGAGTGGAGACCACCATGCAGCAAGCAAACTGAACACAAGCAAAGTTGCCCCGTATATCATCAACCGCTTTGATGAGATCTGTACCTTTTGTCCCGGAAGCATACTCTGCGTTATCTCACCAAATCCGAGCATAATCGGCAACGCAACCAGCATATAACTATGACCTGCATTCATCAGTGGATTCCATGCCAGCTCCGCGCCACCTCCTGTGACGGGAACAAGAATCAGTAGGGGAATGGCCCAGAACTGTTGTAGTTGATATCCACCAACCAGTTTCCCACGTTTTCCCTCGAAGAGAAGCGGTGATGCCATCGATACTCCCTGCATACGTACCAACAGGGCTTCACCCATATGTAGGATGGCCGCCAAAACAAGCAGTGCAGGCATATCCAGAGCACGTAGCGTCTCCGTGATACTCCCCATCCAACCGGATGGTTGCCAGCCTGAAGCCAGATTCAAACCAAATTGCACCACACCCAGCAACCCTGCCGCGTAGGCAAAGCACAGATATCGGATACGGAACAAGGATAGAACTAACGTTGCAGCCCATATGCATATCAGGCTTCCCAGCGTAAGATGTGCACCGAGAAATAGGGACACGATTGAGACAATGGTACCGATGAGTATGCCTCCGAGCACCGCACGAATCGTCTGTGTTATCGAGCTTTGCAAACGGACATGAAACAATTTACGCTCCTGTAGTAACTGACGATGATAGATCAGCGCAATCAGGATCACCGCAATATAATAAAACGGTTGAATAAACAACTGCAACAAAGCTTCCCCTAATGTAGTTAACCACGGCCATACCCATTCCATTGTGGTCGGTCACCCCTCTCTTTCAGCCGGTTCAGAAAAAAAGAAGGCTGAAAATCAGCCTTCTTTATGGCTTCGACACAGCGGACGAAATATCCTTCGAGACATTTTCGATCGCGCGTTTCAGCTGTGCATCATATTGAGGATTGGCAATACGTTCAATCAGAGCCGCTTCCAGTGATTCAGCGGTTTTCTCGTCAATCTGGCCTGTAGCCTGAATGCCTTTTTGCTTCTGGAATGCCTTGACCGCTTCTTCCGTCTTCTGGTCGTAGTATCCATCCACACGATCCGGTTTGAAATCGAGTCCTCTCAGCATCGTCTGCGCACTTTTCACATCCGTGCTATTACTGTCATATTTCAGTGGTAACTTCTCTTTGTTAATCGGTGCCACCGAGAAATAATCCGGCTGGTCTACCGCAATATCCGGTTTGATTCCTTTTTCATGAATCCAGTCTCCGTTCGGAGTGAGCCATTTGGCAATGGTGATCTTCAGCAAGCTGCCGTCACCCATCTGCTTGTCATAACTCGTCTGTACGGTTCCTTTACCAAAGGAATTTTCACCAATCAACTTAGCACCTGCTGACTGTTGTAATGCACCAGCCAAAATCTCCGACGCACTCGCGCTACCTTTGTTCATCAGGACTGTGACTGGATAAGCTTTGGCTGATCCATTGGACTTGCTTTGTTCCTTTTTGCCGTTCTTGTCTTCGACTTGCACAATAACCTTGCCTTTAGGAACAAACTGTTCAGCAATATCAATAACAACTTGCAATACACCGCCTGGGTCATTCCGTACGTCGATGACCAGACCTTTCATGTTCTGCTTCTCAAGCTTCGCCAACTCTTCCTTGAAGCGATCGCCTGTATTTAAAGAGAATTGAGTAATGGCAATAACGCCAATTCCGCCATCCTCCATGTGAGCATATACGGTCTCCAGATCAATATCATCACGTACAATGACAAATTCAATCAGCTCGGAAGATCCGGCACGTTTGACCTGTACCTTCGCTTCACTGCCCTTGGGACCTCTGATTTTGTTAACAGCCTTGTTCAGTTCCAAACCTTGCAGGGATTCGCCGTTGACCGACATAATCATGTCTTTCGCACGAATACCCGCTTTCTCGGCAGGAGATCCTTTGATTGGGGAAACAACAACGACGTTTCCATCCTGTGAGGATACCTCTGCGCCAATACCGGTAAATGAACCTTCGATCGACTCTTCAAACTGAGCAGCTGTTTCCTGCCCCATATAGTTGGAGTACGGATCACCAAGCGATTCCATCATGCCGTTGATCGCACCGTCAATCAATTTGGTCTGATCCACGTCTTTATAATAGTTGCTGGAGATCAAATCCATCGCAGTTTCAATCTTTTTCAAATCGTTCTTCTGCTGTGTATTGCCGGTTACACTAGCCAGCAAACCTTCGCCCGCTGTGGTCTGGTTTGCTATTCCCGGGTAAGTCATTAGTACCAGGGTTAGCAAACTACCACCCAGGAGACCCACAATGACAAGCAGTAGCGCCGATCTTTTCTTCATCATCCGTTTGTCACCGCCTTTAGTTTTGAAGCGTGTCCGATTCCATTGTTGCCAGAATCCATTCCCTGAACATGCCAGCTTAGTATATGTCTAGCTTGTACGGAATATGTTTTTTCCATTCGGTGCTTAAACAGATTTTACAGATAGTTCATCGGATTGACAGGAGTCCCGTTTTCACGTACTTCGAAATGCAAGTGCGGTCCCGTAGAATTACCGGTATTGCCTGATTCTGAGATCTTATCTCCACGTGAGACTGTATCGCCTTTACTAACACTCAAACTACTGTTATGAGCATATAAGGTCCATAATCCTCCACCATGATCGATAATTACGGCATTACCATAACCGCTCATCCATTCAGCAACAATCACGACACCACCGGAGGCCGCTCGTACTGTCGTTCCTTGCGGAACAGCAAAGTCAACGCCAGCATGCAGTTTGCCCACTTCTCCGGTAATCGGATGTGTACGTGGACCAAACGACGAGGAAATCCTTCCACCAGAGATAGGCATACTAAATATGCCATTGCCGCCTGAATATGAACTGGTTGAACCACTCGTGCTGCTATCCGAACTCACTCTAGTAGGCGCCTTGGCTGCAGCTTTCGCCCGAGCCGCTGCTGCGGCTTTTGCTTTGGCTGCGGCAGCTGCCTGCTGTTCACGCAATTTATTTTTCTCTTGAAGAAGTGCCGAACGTTTGCTGGCAATCTGCATTAATACATCTTCCTGCTCTTGTGTCAGCTCTTCTGACTCTTCAATTTTAGCATCATATGAAGCGAGAAGCACTTGCTTTTCCGCTTCTTTTTCATTCAATTGGGACTTGCGCTGTTTCTTCTGTGCATACAGACTCTTGGCTTCCGCATATTGCACATCCAGTTCTGCCTTTTTGTCCACGACTAGTTGCTTGTCCGCTTTGTGCTCATCCAGCAGATGCTGATCCTGATCCACAATCGTTTTGAGTGAATCCGCACGGGTCAGGAAGTCAGTGAAGCTAGTAGAGGACAACAATACATCCAGATAGGATACAGCACCGTCCGTATACATCAGGCGTACGCGTGACTCCAACAATTTTTCCCTTGCAACAATGCGTTCTTCTGCCGCTTGCAGATCTTTTTTTGTTGTACGGAGATCTTCCTCCGTGTTCTCGATCTGCAAGGATACACTCGCCAGTTCATCACTAACGACATTGATCTGTTCCATGACAACCTTCAGATAAGCGTTGGTTTTGTTCTTGTAATGCTGTGCTTCCTTTTTGTTGGAAGCCGCTTTTTTTTGCTCCTGCTTGGCAGAAGCCGCCTTGCTCTCCAGTTGCTGAATCTGTTGGTCAATATCGCTGATGCTACTCTTGGCATATCCGTCAGAAGGTTGAAGCGTCAAACTGGCCAATAACGTAAAGGCCAGCAGCGAAGCGGTTTTTTTCAAAATGATGATCCCCCATCCTATGATTTCACAAGAAAGCAACCTGCACAGGTGGTGAACAGCATGTTCTTTGCTTTCTTCAATCTTAAAAGACTCCGTCTTTCCTACATATCGTCAAACAGCGTCCATTAATGAACCTGCTTTACCATTCTTTTCGACATATTCTGCAATTCGATCGTTGAAAACAAAATTAAACGTTGAGTGATTTCCGAATGGACAGCGTACTTCCCAAAATACCTACCAGCACACCAAGTCCGATCAACAGTGTTCCAAACAGTCCCCAGATTTCGCCGAGCGGAATCAAGTTAAGCATCTGCATGAAGACATCCTGACCAATCGTCTTCATCAACTGGCTGTATCCAACAAACAGCACACCAACCGTAATGACCGAGCCAATAAATCCAATGAGTGCACCTTCAATAAAGAAAGGCCAGCGAATAAAGGTATTGGTTGCGCCAACCAGCTTCATAATTCCGATCTCCCGGCGACGTGCCAGAATCGTTACGCGAATCGTATTCGAGATCAGGAACATGGACATCAGACCCAGTCCCCCGACAAAAATAAATCCGATGTTACGAACAAGTTTCGTAAATTTGAACAACACTTCCACCGTTTCCTTGCCGTAGTTCACTTTCATGATTGGCTTCTCCGGGTGTTTTTCGTTCAAAGCTTCGATTTTTTGCGCCACAAAATTGACCGTTTCCGGTTCAATGACCTCAACTTCAATGGTCTCCGGCAGTGGGTTGTTGTCCACATCGAAACCGCTAAGCACGTTATCTGCACTCTCTCCAAGACGCTCACGGAACTCCTTGAGTCCTTCTTCCTTGGAAACAAAACGAATCTCACTTACTTCAGGCATCGCGCTGATTTCTTGCTCCAGTGTGTTACGCAGGTTCTCGTCCACATTCAGTTCGAGGAACGTGCTAATCTCCACCTGGCTATCAACCTGATTCGCCATGGAATTCACATTGAGCACCAGTAGCATAAACACGCCAAGAATAAACAGCGACACAATGATGGACATGATGGAGGCCACAGACATCCAGCCGTTGCGGAATACGTTTTTGAATCCCTCCCGCAGATGGCGCAAGAGAGTACTAAAATTCATAACCGTATTCCCCTCTCATCTGATCCCGTACAATCCGTCCACTTTCGATAGCGATTACCCGTTTACGCATCGTATTCACGATATCTTTGTTGTGGGTCGCCATAACAATCGTTGTTCCCCGGAAATTAATCTCATCCAGCAGTTGCATAATGCCCCATGACGTCTCCGGATCAAGGTTACCTGTAGGCTCATCCGCGATAATAACCGAGGGGTTATTGACGATAGCCCGTGCAATGGCAATACGTTGCTGTTCTCCACCTGAGAGCTGTGAAGGTTCACGATTTGCTTTACTGCGCAGTCCCACCAAGTCGAGTACTTCCATCACTCGTTTCTTGATATGACGCTTCGGTGCTTCAATAACTTCCATGGCAAATGCCACATTCTCAAATGCTGTCATCCGTGGCAGCAGACGAAAATCCTGGAACACCACGCCGATGTTACGACGCACATAAGGAATCTTTCTTGGCTTCAACTTACCAATATTAAATCCGTTAATGGATATTTGTCCTTTGGTCGGAACTTCTTCTCTGTACATCAATTTCATAAATGTCGATTTACCTGCGCCGGACGGACCGACGATATAGACAAATTCATTGCGGTCGATCTTCACCGACACCCCTTGTAATGCGTGGGTCCCATTGGCGTAGGTCTTCCACACGTCCTGCATTTCTATCACATCATCACTTCCTGCTCGCATAGTTAGCCATTATCATTTCGACACATTCCCGGCATTTCCTTTAAAAAGACCTGAATTTCATCAGGAAAAATCCACTTCGATCCTATTTCGATGGTGAAGCATGGATTCATATGAAGTTTATTGTAACAAATTTGTTACCTATTGAGTACCCGAAAGTTTTCCTGCATTGGATCATATATATAGAAAGTGTTACAAAGTGCGGAACAACAGAAGTATAAAGGAGCGTACGGTTATGAAAAAAATACATTTGACGGTCATTGTTCTCTTCTCCATCCTCTTGATCGGCTCCGCGTCCTACGGATTGTTGTATATGTACGTGAATCAGCCTACCCTACCCAAAGACGTTCGTGTTGGCGGTATGTCGGTGGAAGGGAAGAATCGCAAGAACGTATTACAAGAATTGGATGAAAAGATTAAAAAGCTGGAGGACTGGCCTGTCACTCTTGAAGTGACTGAACCTGACCCCAAGACGATGACGTATACCACAGCTCAGGTGGGTGTGAGTTACAACGTTAACAGCTTTGAGTCGGCGATACAGCAACTGGAGGAAGGTAACCTGTGGGAACGCGCTTATGCACGTTATCATTTTCCGAAAGAGTTCTCTCTCGATATGAACTACAACTCAAGACCACTTCAAGAACGTCTCAACCCTGCCTGGGAAAAAGAAACCTTCGGTACGCCTGCGGACGCTGTTCGCCGCATTACCGCAAGTGACAAAGTCCAGTATATCCCGGAAAAAGGCGTCCGCCGCATTGATTGGGATACACTCACAAGTCTCATTCAGACGAAGTTGCACAGGGATTTCAGTGTACTGAACCCGGATGAGAAACCCGCCCCACTGTTGATCCAGGTACCACTCTATACGCTGAAGCCTGAAGTAACTCTTGATTCGCTGCGCCAGGAAGGCATTGACCGAAAGATCATCCAGTTCTCCACGGGTCTGGGCAATAGTAGTGAAGGCCGGATACATAATGTCAGTGCAGCGGCGGAAGCGATTAACGGCATGATTTTGCCACCGGATGCCACATTCGATTATGAGAAGGTCGTCCGTAAAGCTGAGAAAGATTATGGGTTTCGTGAGGCTCCGGTCATTGTTAATGGAAGACTAACCCCCGGAATTGGCGGGGGAATCTGCCAAGTATCAAGTACAGTGTATAATGCAGCGCTATTGACGGGTCTTGATATTATTGAGCGTCGTAACCACTCCCTGCCGGTCAAATATTTGCCGAAAGGACTGGATGCCACCTTTGCCTCGGGAGCCATCAACTTTCGCTTCAAGAATAATACTGGAAAATCCTTACTCATTCATGCAGAGGTAAAGAATCACCAATTGATGGTGAAATTTTTCGGCACCTTCCCGGAGAACGTCAGCTATGCCCTTGAATCTCGTACCATTGAAACATTAAGTGTTCCGGTGAAGTATGTGTCCAGTACGGTACTGCCTGATGGTGCACAGCAGGTGCTGCAAGACGGACAGCCTGGATATATTGTCGAGACGGTACGAACCAAGAGGCTAAACGGCAAAGTGGTCGAATCCAAAACGATTACACGGGATACGTACAAAGCTCAGAATCGTCTTATTGCCCGCTCCGGTCATAGCAGCCTGCCAGACCCGCAAGGGCCTTCTGTGGTCGAGGACGGGATTAGCGATACGAAACAGCCTTAGGCTCCTTTTCTGAAGCAGCCAAAAGAGTTCAATCCGTAATTCATGCATTCTAGGATAAACTGATCCTACGAAAACAAAAAGACACACTTCCCTTCCCTTTTAAGGATACGCGAGAAGTGTGTCTTTTCATGGTTTAAGATATGTTATTGAGTTTTACCAAGCTACGATCAGCTGTACTACCTTAACTTATAGTTAGTTTACCGCATTACGGTTTAGTGACCGCCGGTGTATTCGCCTTGCTCTTCGCCTACAAGCATCTTCTCTCTTCCCATGAAGAAGGAAGCGACCAACGCGAGTGCAGCCGGAATCACAGCCCAGGCAAATAACTGCACGATGGAAGAAGACAAGGCATGTGTGATGGTATCCAGCACCTGAGGCGGAATCGCCTGTCTAAGTTCTGGTGAGAGCAGCGCATGTGGATCGGTCAGATCCACTCCCTGCGGCACGCCACCTGCTGAAGCACCACCTGCTTCCGCAGCTGAACCAGCGAGAGCATCGTTCATTTTACGCGTAAATACCTGGCTCTGTACGATACCAAAGATCGTAATGCCCATCGTCATACCGAGGGACCGCAAAAAGTTAAGTGTGGAGCTTGCCGCACCGCGTCTTTGCGGTTCAAACGCATTCATGGCTGCATTGCTAAGTACGGAGAACGAAGCACCGACACCCAGACCAACCATCACCATGTAGATACGTATCGTCCAAAGGGATGAGTTCTCATCCAACGTAGTCAACAATCCAAGTCCTATGACAAGTAAAGCCAACGTAGGAATCATGATATTACGATACTTGATTTTGGTCATCAACACCCCGCCCAAGGACGCCGTCACAACGGACCCAAGCATCATCGGCAATAGTACGAGACCGGAGTTGGTCGCTTTGCCACCGAGTACCCCCTGTATGAAGATCGGAATGTACACGGATGCTGTAATGAACGCCGCACCACTGAACATACCAATAACGTTACTGGACCAGTAGACCCGGTTGCGGAACATGCTGAAGGAGATGATTGGTTCTTTGGCTTTTGTTTCTGCAAAAAGGAAGAGCAGCGCCAATGCTACAAATCCGGCAAACAAGCCAAGAATCTGCCACGAACCCCAGGCAAACGTTTTGCCGCCAAGTTCCAGACCAAAGATCAGGCAGACAACAGCACCGATCAGCGTTACAGCACCCAGCCAGTCGATCTGTTGGGATTGATGCTGATGGGATTCTTTATAAAAGAACGCAATGAACACAAATGCAATCAAGCCTAGCGGCAGGTTGATATAGAATACCCATTCCCATGTCGCATACTGGGTAATGTAAGCACCGAGCAGTGGTCCAAATACGCTGGACAGGCCGAAGACGGCTCCAAACAATCCACCCAATTTACCACGTGATTCTGGTGCAACGACATCAAACATGATCGTAAAGGCAATCGGCACCAAGGCACCCGCACCAATACCTTGAATCGCTCTGTACATCGTCAATTCCACAATAGACGTTGCCGTTCCGCACAGCGCTGAGCCAAGCATAAACACAATAATACCAAATACAAAAAACTTCTTCCGTCCATACATATCGGATAACTTACCAAAGATCGGCATGCCTGCCATCTCAGCCACCATGTACGCGGAGGTAACCCAGACGAACTTGTCGAGCCCACCCAGCTTCCCGACAATATCCCCCATAGCTGTTGCCACGATGGTATTATCCATCGAAGCCATTAATATGCTGAGCAGTAACCCTGCCAGCACCAATCCAATACTGTTTTTACGTGCAACCATTGTACTCAATCTCTCCATTCACGCTCTATTCATATGACTGCATTAGTATATCCGAAAAGAAGTCTGCGTTAATCAGTCCAAGGACCGATTGCTTTGCAGCAAAACTTCCGATTGCGGATGAATTTGCAGAGATGAACGGTATTCCACTGTACCAATCCGGCAGCCAGGACCGATTTTTATTTTATCGCCACGGACAATCTCGGCCTCCGTATTCTCTAATTCAATGTCATCACCTTCAATAATCTGTGCCTTGAGAATTGATTTATTCCCCGTAAACAAGTCATTCAACCGGCCACTCTTCACCGAGATGATGGAACCGCCCATTTCCTTGACCTCGGATGGACCCATGATTTTGAGCGTCATGTGTTCAGCGCTGAGCATCCCAGCTATCGTCAAACGGCCGTTCAGCTTGATATTTTCCGCCTGACAATCCCCTGACAGATGAAGTTCACCGACCACTTTTATATGCTCAGCTTTGGCATGCAGGCCAGATGCCCGGATTCCATCCTCACCACCGTTGCTGGCCTCTCGCTCTGTCAGAGTCAGGGTTCCGGTAATTTTAATCTCTGTGGATTCAAGCGATCCGTATATGACCGATGTACCCGTACATTTGAATCGATCACAAGATAGATTGTCGTTAAAGGACGCGTCCCTTGCAACCTTGATCTTGCCGTACACGCCACCAGAAGAACTGCCATCACCAACGATGCTGATATCCATTTTTTTGTCCAATGAACGCCCCGGATTGTTATTCATGTCCATCCCATCCCTTTCTCTCCATATCCAAACTTTATATTCGCTGACTGCTGCCCACTTTGGCATCCTGATCTACCTCAAGTTCACCTGAATACTCGACCAGCCTAATGTTACAGCCGCGACCGATAAAAATGTTACTCCCCCGAACAATGTCAGCTTCGGTATCTTCCAGCACAATCTCATCACCCTCAATTAAGGATGTCTTAAATGAAGGGGTCCCGCCCAGACCAATACTTTTCCAAAAGCCATTCTGTTGTTCCTTGCGACGAATATCGATACGCTCTCCGCCAATCTCTTTAGCCGAAGAAGATGTATGCAGCCTGATCTCCACTGTTCCCGCATTCAGTAAACCGCTGATCTTAATACTGCCCCGTACATTCAGGGACTCACATTGGACATCCCCTTCAATATCGATCACACCGCCAATATCAATTCGTTCCCCATCCACTCTTCCACGTACGGTACACTTTCCGTTCACTTCAAGCTCAGTGCTATGGAGATCTCCGTTAATCGTCGTCAAACCATCCACCCGAACACGAGAACTGGTCAGAGGTCCATTCAACGTGCACATGCCGTTAATCGCTGCACTCTCGGAGGTCAAAGCGCCGTGCATCTTCAATGTCCCATTCACTTCCATAGAGGTGCAGTCCAGGTTGCCGTTCACCTTAGCCATGCCATCAATAGATACACGGTGAAAATTCCCGCCTGCCGTTTGACTTATGCCCGCCACATTCAGATCATTCCGCTTATTCCGCTCTTCCATAGATGATCCTCTCCTTATCCCAATTTGAGTTTTAATTCTTCCATAAATGTTCCCATCGGCTGCCTAAGAACCACTTTCACACCATTGTCAAAATAAAACTCCGTTCCTGCTGTTACCAGCATGAATGAAGGAACACCCATCTTACGAATAAGCACGAGTTCGCTGGGTTTGCCTGTAAAACGATAATAATGTTCGGACATCACTTCGATCAGCAACGCACCCTCTTGCCGAGTAATATCTCCGCTCATTAACAGCTTATCAAGGACGTAGAGCATCATAATCTGCTCCAAAGCATACAGCGATTGTTCTCGACCTGCTTCTTTTAACAGATCCAGCGATATTTGTGAAACAATGTTTCGCTCTAACAATTGCTCTGCAGACATCTCCACTTCACCCAACGTAGGTGAGAACACGTCTGCCAGCTCATCCAGCGATAATCCGTCTTTCATATTGAGAATCTTGTCAATGCGCAGTAAAATCTGTTGTTTGGGAAAAAAGGTCTCTTGTCCGGTGTAGGACGACTTCCGAATGAACCATTCTTCCGGAATGAGATTTTTCCGCTTCCAGCGGTATAACTGGCCGTATGAGATTCCTGTCAGGTCCAACAATTCTTTCTTGGAGATCAAATCATCCGTCATATATGGTCCCCCTTTTTATTGAAATGAGCGTAACATAACATTGTTACGTTGTAAACCACATTGAAAAATCGATGATCAGATTACAGATTTCCACTTTAACCACTGGTGTGAAATTCTTTGTTTTCTACTGTAGATCTTGTTATTGCAATGGAAGAGTAATGCGTATAACCTGTTACATATAAACACTTTGGAGGCTCAGGCATCCGATTTTTCATCCCATCGTCTCATGTCAGAACACGTCGTTAACGAACTTATGAAAGGGGTTTCTTATACTCATGGCACTTATTAAATGTGATTTTTACTCGGATACGCTCGGGCTTAGCACCAGCATGCATGTCATTCTGCCGCAACAAACCCACAATCAGATCGGTATGGAGAATGTGACTGGCAAAGGACTGCACCCAACCCTGTACCTGCTGCACGGTCTGTCTGATGATGATTCCATCTGGCTGCGTCGGACTTCCATCGAACGTTATGTGGCCAACCTCGGGATCGCCGTTGTTATGCCACAGGTACACCGCAGCTTCTATACAGATATGGTAGAAGGCGGACGTTACTGGAGCTTTATCAGTGAAGAACTGCCGGCACTTGCTCGTTCTTTCTTCCCGCTGTCAGATCAACGGGAGGACAACTTCGTTGCCGGATTATCCATGGGTGGTTATGGTGCGTTCAAGCTAGCCCTTCGTAAACCAGATCAATATGCTGCAGCTGCAAGTTTGTCCGGAGCACTCGATATGTCTGCACATATGGATAGAAATGCATCCTCGGCATTACAACAGACGGAGTTACAGCGGATTTTCGGACCCGAGGTGGCAGGTACAGAGAACGATCTGATCCATCTGTTAAAAGAAAATCAATCTAGCGAAAGTCCTCGACCTTTGCTCTACCAATGTTGCGGAACGGAAGATTTCCTGTATCAGGATAATCAAACCTTCCGGCATGCCTGTGAACAAACGAACTTCGAATTGACATACGAGGAAGGGCCTGGTGAACATGAGTGGGGCTACTGGGATGCCAAGATTCAGGATGTATTGAAATGGTTGCCTTTACAAAAGCGCGATTAGTGGAGAATTGCAATGGAGCTACCGCGAGTAACTAAACTGGTACTCCGATAGTAGAAAAACCTACCTTCCGTTCGTGGTTGAGTTGAATATATCTAAATCGCTGTAAAACACAAAGAAGCAGGCCGTTGAGAACAAAGTTCTCTGGCCTGCTTCTTTGTTGTACTGTTGTATCTGTAAGGGTACCTTATGGTAGCGGTGGTATTAACCGCGGTTCGTAATCCATTGCTCGGTGATCTCCAGTACCTTCTCACTGCGCCCGATGGCTTCAGCGACTTGACCCGAAGCAGTTCCGCCGTAAACATTACGAGCGTTCACTACCGCTTCCGGTTGCAGCACATCATAGATCCGGTCATCAAACAGTGGTGAGAACTGACGGAATTCATCAATCGTCAGATCCAGCAAGTACTTGCTGTTCTGGATGCAGTACAGTACCGTTTTACCAATCACTTCATGCGCCTGACGGAAAGGCAAGCCTTCTCCCACGAGGAAGTCGGCAATATCCGTAGCGTTGGAGAAATCCTGGTTGACCGCTTGACGCATCCGATCCTTGTTCACTGTCATTGTTGCGATCATTGGAGCAAACAGTTGCAGTGCACCCTCCAGCGTCGCTACCGTGTCAAACATGCCTTCTTTGTCTTCCTGCATGTCTTTGTTGTATGCCAGTGGAAGAGATTTCAGTACTGTCAGCAAGCCGATCAGGTTGCCGTACACACGTCCTGTTTTACCACGAACGAGTTCAGGAACGTCTGGATTTTTCTTCTGAGGCATGATGCTGCTGCCTGTGCAGAATGCGTCGTCCAATTCCACAAAACCAAACTCCGTGCTGCTCCACAGTACCAACTCTTCGCTCAAACGGGACAAGTGAGTCATGATCAGCGAAGCGGCTGCCAGGAACTCAACGATAAAGTCACGGTCGCTTACTGCGTCCAGACTGTTCTCGTACACGCCATCAAAGCCCAGTTGTTCCGCGACAAAATGACGGTCAATCGGGAATGTTGTGCCCGCGAGCGCACCTGCGCCCAGTGGCAGGATGTTAATGCGTTTGTAGCTATCCATCAGACGCTCAGCATCCCGTTGGAACATGGATACATACGCCATCAGGTGATGGGCGAACAGAATCGGCTGTGCCCGTTGAAGATGCGTATAACCCGGTACGATTGTATCGAGGTTATCTTTTGCTTGTCCAATCAGTGCTTCCTGCAAGGAGTGCAGCATGCCCACAAACCCAACCACGCGCTCGCGCAGGTACAAGTGCATATCCGTTGCAACTTGATCGTTCCGGCTACGGCCTGTATGTAATTTACCGCCTACAGGACCAATCGTCTCGATCAGGTTTTTCTCAATATTCATGTGGATGTCTTCGTCCGATACGGAGAATTCCACTTCGCCCGCACGGATTTTGTGCAGAACGGTGATCAATCCTTCTTTGATGGTCTCTACATCTTCCGCTGGCAGAATGCCGCATTTGCCCAGCATCGTTACATGAGCCAGACTTCCTTGAATATCTTCCTCAGCCAAAGCCTTGTCAAAATTGATCGATGCCGTATATTCCTCAACCAAATGATTGGTTTGTTTTGTAAAACGTCCTCCCCACAGCTTGCTCACGGTGAGTACTCCCCTTTCGCTCATGGACAAAGCCGCTCCTGCCAGATGTGCAAGAACGGCCTGCCTTGTCATTTATATTGATATAGCTCTATAGATGCAGGTTGAAATTAGTTTTTGTTTTGCTCCACGCCGGAGTTTACTTTCAAACGCAGTGCATTCAGGCGGATAAAGCCTGTTGCATCACCTTGATCGTAGGCTTGCGTTGGATCAGCTTCCATCGTTGCGATGTCCGGATTGTAGAGGCTGACAGGACTTTTCACGCCTGCGCCGATGATGTTGCCTTTATACAGTTTCACACGAACTGTACCTGTAACGTTCTTCTGGCTTTCAGTCACCAATGCTTGCAGCGCCAGACGTTCCGGTGCGAACCAGAAGCCGTTGTAAACGAGCGTGCTGTAACGTGTGATCAGGCTATCACGCAGGTTCATCACTTCACGGTCCATCGTGATGGATTCCATTTTGCGATGTGCGGTGAACAGGATTGTTCCACCTGGTGTTTCGTATACGCCACGGCTCTTCATACCAACAAAACGGTTCTCAACCATATCTACACGGCCAATACCATGTTTGCCACCCAGCTCGTTCAGTTGCTCCATCACTTGCAGTGGGCTCAGGCGCTCACCGTTCAGTGCAACACAGTCACCTTGTTCGAATTCCAGTTCAACATATTCCGCTTGATCTGGTGCATCTTCAGGTGCACTGCTCAGCAGGAACATGTCTTTGTTCTCGTCCGCGCTTGGATCGAACCAAGGATCTTCGAGCACACCGCTCTCATAGCTAATATGCAGCAAGTTACGGTCTGTGGAGTATGGTTTAGCCGCTGATGCGGTTACCGGAATACCATGTTTTTCAGCGTAAGCGATCATCTCGGCACGTCCCGGGAATTGGTTACGGAATTCTTCCAGACGCCAAGGTGCAATTACGTTAATGTCTGGTGTCAGCGCAGCCGCGTTCAGCTCAAAACGAACTTGGTCATTTCCTTTACCTGTAGCGCCGTGAGCGATGGCTGTAGCACCTTCTGCACGAGCGATATCCACCATGCGTTTAGCGATCAGTGGACGAGCGATACTTGTACCGAGCAGGTATTGTCCTTCATAAAGAGCACCCGCCTGGAACATCGGATAGATGAAATCTTTTGCGAACTCATCGCGCAGATCGTCAATGTATACTTTGGAAGCGCCTGTTGCCAGTGCTTTTTCCTCCAAGCCATCCAGTTCATCCTTTTGTCCAATATCCGCTGTGAACGCGATAATCTCTGCATCATACGTTTCTTTCAACCATTTCAAAATTACAGATGTGTCCAACCCGCCTGAATACGCGAGTACAATTTTTTCCTTAGCCATGTTCAATGGTCCTCCCCAAGATCAGTTAAGTTAAACAGAGCCTTCATACACTGAATCCTACGAGCCAGAAAACCCTTCCGATCACTGTTATCCCCAGATTTTTTCATCCCTTTATGATAAAGGGTAAAATCCGGGGATAAAGGCGACCGCTTCGCTTCTTCAGGCTTTTTCTGTCTCTTCGTTTTTGTGTATGCTTCTTGTTTAATTAACTTTTTAAAGTACATTATAGATGAATCTATCATCGCGAAATCTGCGCCTAAAATCAACCCATAAAGGCAAATAGCATCTATTCGCTCATTAATGCAGCCATTAATGCTTTCTGTGCATGCAAGCGATTCTCCGCCTGATCAAAGATCAGAGAGTTCGGTCCGTCAATTACACCGGCACTCACTTCTTCGCCGCGGTGTGCTGGCAGACAGTGCAAGAACATGTAGTCCGGCTTCGCGCCTTTCATCAGTTCCTCGTCCACTTGATATGCCGCAAATGCCTGCTCACGAATCTTCTGCTCTTCTTCAAAGCCCATGCTAGCCCATACATCCGTGTACACGATATCTGCATCTTTGGCTGCTTCCTGTGCACTGTACGTTACAGTCACTTCAGAACCGCTCTCCTGTGCGATAATGCGTGCCTGCTCCACAACTGCACTATCCGGCTCATAGCCTTCTGGCGTTGCTACAGCAACATGCATACCCATCTTCGCTGCACCGAGCATCAGGGAATGCGCCATGTTGTTGCCATCTCCGATGTAAGCCATTTTCAGACCTGCCAGCTTGCCTTTGTGCTCCAGCACCGTTTGGAAGTCTGCCAGTACCTGACAAGGATGCGCTGCATCGCTCAGGCCGTTAATGACCGGAACATCCGCATGCTCTGCCAGTTCAGTTACATTATGGTGTCCAAAGGTACGAATCATGATGCCGTCCAGGTAACGCGACAATACTTTGGCTGTATCATGTGTTGTTTCCCCGCGACCCAGCTGAATATCATTTTTGCTCAGGAAGAGCGCGTGTCCGCCCAATTGGAACATACCCACTTCAAAGGATACACGCGTACGTGTGGATGATTTTTCAAAAATAAGTCCGATCGTTTTGCCTTTCAACGGTTGAAAAGGTACACCGCTTTTTTGTTTGCCTTTAATCTCAATTGCGAGATCAAGCAGATAACGAATCTCCTCTGCCGTGTAGTCCGTGAACTCGATAAAATCCCGGCCTCTCAAATCAATCTTCTGAATCTTTTCCGTTTGTTGTGCTGTCATGTATAATGTCCTCCTTATTTCCGGTTCCCTGCACCCGCATGGGCAGAAGAGATAGCAACGTTGACACTTTGGCTTCGTGCTTCTCAAATTTATTCATTTCCACCTTCCGCAAGTTCACCGCGCGGCTACAGGGATTCATCATCTCATTCTGCTTCGAGGCCTGTAATGGCCCCGAGACAGAAAGGTTCTCTATTTTTATATTAGGCTTTCGCCGCTACGTGCTCTTCGATCAATGTGCCTACCAGCGATACCGCCTCGTCGATCTCTTCTTTGCTCACATACAGGTTCGGAAGCAAACGAATCACATTGGGTCCTGCAGAGACAAACAAGATACCGCGTTTTTGCCCAGCAAGCACAATATCACCTACTGGCTCAGCACATTCAATACCGACTAACAATCCCAAGCCACGTACTTCCTTCACAAAGGAGTTACCCGCCAAACGATTCCGCAGGGAGCTCATCAGGTATTCACCCATCTCCGCTGCACGCTCTGGCAAACGATCTTCCAGCATCGTTTCAATTGTCGCAATTACAACGGATGAAGCAAGTGGTGTTCCACCAAATGTCGTCGCATGGCTACCTGGCGTGAATGCATCTCGCAGGAACCCTTTACCCAGCATCGCGCCTACAGGGAAACCACTGCCGATTCCTTTGGCAACGGTGAACACGTCTGGCTCAATGCCATAATGTTCGTGCGCAAACAATTTACCTGTACGTCCCATTCCTGTTTGTACTTCATCGACAATCAACAGCAACCCGTGCTCGTCACACAATTTCCGTACATGTTTGACGAATTCCGGTTCAACCGGATATACACCACCCTCGGCCTGAACCATTTCCAGCATAATAGCTGCTGTGTTGGGTCCAATTGCCGCTTCAAGTGCAGGGATATCATGCAAAGGTACGGTTACAAATCCGGCTGGCAATGGCAAAAATCCTTCTTTCACCTTATCCTGTCCGGTTGCTGTCAGTGTAGCGAGTGTCCGTCCATGGAAAGACTGGGCAAATGTGATTACTTCATAGCGATCTGTACCTTTCACCTTTTGGTGATAACGACGTGCAACTTTGATAGCTGCTTCATTCGCTTCGGCACCACTGTTGCAGAAGAACACTGCATCAGCGCACGTATTAGCTGTCAGCAATGCTGCTGCCTTCTCCTGGCCCGGAATCTGGAACAGGTTGGACACATGCCACAGCTCATCAATCTGAGCTTTCAGCTTGGCTCCAACTTTCTCCGGTGCATGGCCCAGGCTAGTTACAGCGAGTCCGCACATGAAATCGAGATAGCGGTTCCCCTGATCGTCCCATAACCAGCTGCCTTTACCTTTGACCAGACTGATTGGATAACGTGCATACGTTTGGAAAAGCGAGCTTTCCGTCTGTGCCGCTGCACCTGTTGCTGTTGCGCCCGCTACCGCTGTGCCAGAACCTGGCTGTTCGTTGCCTTTTTCCATGACCATATCACTCCTTATTGGTTGGTGCAACGGCAATTATATAAGAGCTCTTATTTACACTAGATCACTCCGATTGCGGAACCATCTTCCGAACGTATGCATACTCCACTTCGATGACAGAACAACCTTCCGATCGCTGTTATCCCTGGATTTTTTTTATTCCCCTTCAATGGGGAAAATCCTGTGATAAAGGCGCACGCTCCGCTTCTTCAGGTTATTTCTGTCCTCTCCGTTATGCATTTTTATTCTTCAGATTGGTTCTGCACCCTACGTTATTGTGAGTGTAATATTAGATTTCTTATATAAAAAAGCCGTGCAGATATTTTTTTATTTAAATAAGACTATTAAGACCCTAGCGTATCGAGCAAATTATTGCATACGGATGATTCTTGTTCCGATGATTTCTCCGCCTAGCACTCGGCTCAGGATTTGGGGTTCGCTGCCGTCTACGATGACGACCTCACGTACTTGGCCATGAATACATGCGATAGCTGCACGCACTTTGGGAATCATGCCGCCATAGATTTCTCCGGTCTGGATCATGTCCTCAATCTCTTGTACAGATACGGATGGCAGTACTTTTTTCTCGCCGCCTACGTTCTTCATGATGCCAGGAACGTCTGTCACGACAATCATCCGGCTTACGCCGAGATGAGATGCCACTGCACCCGCAGCTGTATCTGCGTTAATGTTGTAGCGTTGTCCTGTTGCATCTACGCCAACTGGTGCGATAACCGGCATGTAACCCATGTTCACGATACCTTGAATAATCTCTGCGTTCACACCAGTGACATCGCCTACCCAACCGATCTCTGCGTGGTTTGTAACAGGTTTAGCCTGAATCAGACCACCGTCCACACCAGACAAGCCTAGTGCACGGCCGCCCACACGTTGAATCAGACGCACGATCTGCTTGTTGATACTTCCAGCGAGCACCATCTCCACTACGTCCAGCACAGGTTCAGTCGTTTTGCGCAGGCCATTAACGAATTCGGTTTCGATACCAAGCTTCGCCAGGTTATCTGAGATCGCAGGACCTCCGCCATGCACGATTACTGGCTGCGTGCCCTGAGACTGCAAATCACGCAGATCCGCAAAGAAAGACTCGGGCAATGCTGCCAGCGTGCTGCCTCCACATTTCATGACAAACATCTGTTTCTCTGTGCTCGCTTCCGTTGCGGTACTCTCGTTTGGCATTGTTGAATTCATGAGGGCAAGCTCCTTTCGTTCAAATATTCTAAAAGGCTTAACACTTAATTGATGCGATATTCGGTGGCAGACCGTTCCGAATCCGGATCGTTCTTTTGATCGCTGTTGTCTCCAGGTTTTTTTGATTCCCTTATTTAAAGGGAAAACCCGGAGACAAAGGCGAACGCTTCGCTTCTACAGAATCGATTCCGTCTTCTCCACTGCCTTCGCCAGTTATCTCAAAGACCAAATAAAGTTCAATCCTTATAGATTTTCTATATATTTACGAAACAGCTTCTCATAGGGAAGCTGTTAGCTTCAATAGAATAAATGCTTATTCTTATTACGTGCGGTATGCGGCGTTAATTCGGACGTAGTCATACGTCAGGTCACAGCCCCAGGCTATTGCAGTTCCTTCGCCGTGGTGCAGATCCACCACAATGCGAACTGTATCCGTCTGCAAATAGGCCAATGCCGCTTCTTCGTCAAACACGACTGGGCGTGACTGCGCGAGTACCGAGATCTCTCCCAGACGGATATCCACGGTATCCGGGTTCACCGGTTGTCCTGCACGCCCTACGGCTGCAATAATCCGTCCCCAGTTGGCGTCAGCGCCAAACATCGCGGATTTCACCAGACTGGAACCGATGACAGTTTTCGCGATTGCTTGCGCGGACTCATCACTTACCGCACCTGTAACTTCTACCTCAACCAGTTTGGTTGCTCCTTCGCCATCGCGAGCAATGGCTTTGGCCAATACTTGGCATACATAGGTGAAGCCAGCTGCAAAAGCGTCCCAGTCCGGATGCTCTGTGGTCAGCTCTTCATTGCCTGCATATCCACTGGACATGGCTACCAGCATGTCGTTTGTACTTGTATCCCCATCGACTGTAATCATGTTGAATGTATGATTCGTTGCCTGGCGCAGCAGGCGCTGCAACGCTTCTGCACCAATGACCGCGTCAGAGGTCATGAAAGCGAGCATTGTCGCCATATTCGGATGAATCATACCCGAGCCTTTGGCGGCTCCCGCAATCGTAACCGTCTTACCGTTAACCATAACGGAGACGCAGGCTTCCTTTTTCACCAAATCCGTTGTCAGAATCGCTTGTGAAAATTGCTCCGCCTCATTCGACTCCTTGCCCATATGCGCTGGAAGACCAGTAATACCTGAATGTACAGCATCCATTTTGAGCAATTCACCAATGACACCTGTGGATGCCACAGCCACGTCTTCTTCTGCCACACCCAACTCACGCGCGGCGGCCGAACGCATCGCATAAGCATCTTCTTCCCCTTGTTGCCCTGTACATGCGTTAGCATTACCACTGTTAACGATAACAGCCTGAAGGCGTCCGTTGCTCAAGCTTTCGCGCGTTACTTTGAGTGGTGCTGCCTGAAACACGTTTGTTGTGTATACAGCAGCAGCTGTAGCTGGTACATCACATCGGATCGCTCCGATGTCATTGCGTGATGTCTTTTTCAATCCGCAGTGAAGTCCACCAGCAGTGAATCCCCCAGGGGTTACAATTGTTCCGTTCTCAACCACGGTAAAAGTTTGTTGCTCCACATTCGTTCCCATATCATATCCCCCGTATGCGTTCAGCTATATGCTGATGATCGCCTGCTTAACCTGATCCGTTCTCCCTAAGTTGACTCCGAGAAAGCACTTTACACCGAATGTTCCAGTGCTCCTCGTAAATTCCAATCCCTTATGGATATACCGGTGTCATGTTCAGCCCGAGGTTCTCCTCCCATCCCATCATCAGGTTCATATTTTGAATCGCTTGCCCGGAAGCACCCTTCACCAGGTTGTCGATGACCGAAATAATCGTTAAACGCCCTGTGCGAGAATCCACCGCAAATCCGATATCACAATAGTTGGATCCGTACACTTCTTTGGTAGAAGGCCAGATGCCCGGTTCACGTACACGTACGAAAGGTCGGTTCTCATAATATTTGCGGTACAAATCCACGATCTCCCGGTCGCTGTGTTCCCCAACGAGGTTTGCATACATCGTACTCATAATTCCACGTGTCATTGGCACCAGATGTGTTGTAAAGGTAACCGTTACAGGCGTTCCCGTTATACTGCCAAGCACTTGTTCGATCTCGGGAATATGTTGATGTTTATTCAGTTTGTAGGCTTTGAGATTCTCATTCATCTCTGCATAATGATTTGTCAGACTTGTTCCACGTCCCGCTCCGGATACGCCTGATTTGGCATCAATTATAATAGTAGAAGGATCAATCCAGCCTGCCTCTACAGCAGGGATCAGTCCAAGAAGTGTAGCCGTTGGATAACAACCTGGGTTGGATATAAAATTCTGTCCCTTCACTTCTTCGCCATACACCTCAGCCATGCCGTATACCGCTTGTTCCAGCAAATCAGCTGAAGGCGCCGGATGTTTGTACCACTCTTCGTACACTGTTCCATCCTTGAGTCTGAAATCGCCAGACAGATCAATGACCTTAAGGCCTGCTGCCAGAAGGCTTGGTACGAGCTTTGCACTTACGCCGGACGGGGTCGCTGTGAATACCAGATCCGCACGACTCGCAATTTCAGCCGGATCTACACCGTCGAGTGGCCTGTGAATCACGTCCGTCAAATGCGGAAATCCATCTGCGATGGACTCACCACTGCTCGATGATGAGATCACCGATGTGATTTCAACCTGCGGATGGTTCTGGAAAAAACGAATCAGCTCCACCCCGCCGTAGCCGGTGGAACCGACGATTGCTACTTTTAATTTGTTATTCACTCTCGCTCCCCCAATCTCGATGTATGCGCTACTTGTGCTATGTCCTTGCCTGAAGGATACTTGAACACAGCAATTCCGTCGCTTATATGCATATTTGTGTATTATTATACGACTCTGGTTATATAAATACAACACTCTATCATCAATTTCACATGGATTTCCATCCAATCCGAACATATCTTTTTTTAACATCCGGGACGAACAGGTATACATCTGTTAAAATACGTATTAGTAGGAAACATTACAATCAGGGTCTCATTCATAACTAACCTGCTAATCAAGGACATATGAATAGATTCATGATGGTCATTATGAGACGTGGGGGACTATAGTGCATATCGAAGCCATTTTACTTATTGTGCTCCTGGGCCTGAATATTATTTTTGCAGCAGCAGTCGTTTTCTTCGAACGGAAGGATGCCAGCGCTTCCTGGGCTTGGCTGCTTGTCTTGAACTTTATTCCGGTGTTTGGGTTTGTACTTTATCTTTTAACCGGTCAGAACCTGACCCGATATCGGCTTTTCCAGTGGAAAGAACGTAAGAAACTCGGGCTAGAGGAACGTATTGAAGCCCAGCTCACGCAGTTGCACGATAACCGCACCCCTTTCCGAAACCAAGCAACCGAGACTAGCCAGGACATGATCTATATGAACCTGAAGCAGAACGGTGCTCTGGTGACGGAAGATAATGCGGTCGAGATCATTACGGATGGAACAGATAAATTCCAGCGGCTCTTGGATGACATCGAAGCGGCTCAGGATCACGTGCACGTACAATACTACATTTATAGAGGCGACCGTCTGGGCAAAAGAATTCGAGATGCACTCATCCGCAAAGCGCGGGAAGGCATCAAAGTTCGTTTGCTGTATGACGCGCTCGGATCACGGCGGGTATCAAAACGCTTTTTCAAAGAATTGCGCGAAGCAGGCGGTTTGGTTGAAGTCTTTTTCCCCTCCAAATTCAGTCTGATCAACTTACGTATGAACTACCGGAACCACCGGAAGATTGTCATCATCGATGGTAACTTGGGGTACACGGGCGGATTTAACGTTGGAGATGAGTATCTTGGCTTGAACTCGAAATTCGGTTACTGGCGTGACACACATCTGCGTATTCAGGGGAATGCCGTTCATGCGCTGCAGACCCGTTTCCTCTTGGATTGGAATGAAGCGTCCAAGCAACACGATACACCTTATGTTCCGGCGCATTTCCCTCATATTGAGGGTACAGGAAAGATTGCCATGCAGATTGTCTCCAGTGGACCGGATGCAGAGACCGAGCATATCAAGAACAGTTACCTTAAGATGATTAACGGGGCCAAACAATCGATTCTGATTCAAACGCCTTATTTTATCCCGGATGCCAGTGTATTCGAAGCTATTCGTCTCGCGTGTCTGTCCGGCATAGATGTTCGCATTATGATTCCAAATAAACCCGACCACGCCTTTGTATATTGGGCTACGTTATCTTATATTGGTGAGTTGCTAAAAGTGGGCGCCAAAGTATTTATATATGATAATGGCTTCATTCATGCCAAAACACTTATCATTGACAGTTTGGTTGCATCCGTGGGAACCGCCAATATTGACTACCGCAGTTTCCGGTTGAACTTTGAGGTTAATGCCTTTATGTATGATGAAACGATTGCGACAGCACTTGTACAAACCTTTGAGCACGACCTGCATGTATCGCGAGAAATGACGCTCGATGAATACCAAAAACGTAGTCTCATTATCCGCTTCAAAGAAGCCATTTCCCGTCTGCTATCTCCGATTTTGTAGTGGTGGCACTCCGATGACAGAACATCCTTCCGATCGCTGTTATCCCCAGATTTTTTTGATTCTCTATTCTAAAGGGGAAAATCCGGGGATAAAGGCGAACGTTCCACTTCTTCAGGATATTTCTGTCCTCTCCGTTATGTGAAATGTTAAGTTGAACTTTTAATAATAGAAAAGCAGGTACTCCCTCTCCGTTATCTCAGAGGAGGGCGTACCTGCTTTTTTTCTTAAATTTTCAAACTTATGAGCCTACACGGCTCACTCGCCGTATTTTAAACTCGTTCACACATGTTCTCCCCGCTTAAAACCTTCGCCGAGCACTTCGTGCGCGTTACTGATAATGACAAATGCTCCCGGGTCCACAGACCGGATCAATGCCTTGAGTCTTGGCACTTCATTTTGTCCAACCACTACCATCAGTACGGTTCGTTGGTCGTCGGTGTAACCGCCTTTTGCCTCCAGCTTTGTTAATCCGCGATCCAGGTCATCCAGAATCACTTTGCTAATCGCTTCGGTCTGGTTGGAGATAATATAAGCCACCTTGGAAAAGCCTAGGCCCATCTCAACAGCATCGATCACTTTACCAGTAACATACAACCCAATCAGCGCATAGAGGGACTGCTCCAACGACAATACAAAAGCAGCCATAATAATAACCGTAGCATCCATGATGACTACACACAGCGAGTAACTCAATCCACTGTATTTCTGCACAATCCTGGCGAGAATGCTCATGCCCCCTGTTGATCCTCTACCTCGGTATACAATTCCGATACCGAGACCAACGCCAATTCCTCCATATAGTGAACCAAGTAGCGGATTGGTTGTTGGAATGGCCCAATCCTTCGTGAGATAGACTAACAGTGGCAGAACAATGCTGCCCAATACAGAGCGCACACCATACTGCTTCCCAATGAGCAGGAAACCCGCGATCAGGAGTGGAATGTTAATCGCCCACTGGGTGTATGCCGGCTCCAGATTGAGCCACTCCTTGCCCAGGATGGATAACCCGGACACCCCACCTGAAGCGATCTGATTCGGTAATAAAAATAAATTAAAGGCCACTGCGATTAAAAACGAGCCTACAATGATAGATACCGTATCCACGACGTTTCTCCATGGACCATTGAGTGGAATGAGGCTAGTTATCCTCTTTTTGCGGTTATTATGAAATTGTGATCGTTGTTGCATGTTCTCGTGCTCTCCTTTTATGTGACTGATCAGTTGTTCGCTCATTTTTTCTATCCTATAAAATTATTCAAAAAAAAGCTCCCGTATACACCAGCATACGCCTACACGTATGGGTCCATACAGGAACTTATATTAATCGGTTTCTACTTTAATCTGGCTACGCAAATAACCATCGATGAATGCATCGAGGTCGCCGTCCATTACTGCCCCTGTATTTCCAGTCTCTACGCTTGTACGGTGATCCTTTACCATACTATAGGGATGGAACACATAGGAGCGAATCTGGCTACCCCATGAAATATCCGACTGATCTCCTCGGATTTCATCCAGCTGTTGTTTTTGCTCTTCAATTTTACGCTCATACAATTTCGAACGAAGCATCTTCATCGCCCGCTCACGGTTCTTGATCTGTGAACGTTCATTCTGACACGTTACAACTACACCTGTCGGAAGGTGGGTAATCCGCACGGCTGAGTCGGTGGTATTGATATGCTGTCCACCCGCGCCACTCGCACGGTAGGTATCAATCTTGAGATCCTCTGTGCGGATGTCCAATTCAATCGTGTCATCAATCTCCGGTACCACATCACAGGATACGAAGGACGTATGTCTACGGCCCGATGAGTCAAAAGGAGAGATCCGCACCAGTCGGTGTACACCCTTCTCGGCTTTCAGATAACCATAAGCATTGTGCCCCTTGATCGATAGCGTGACGCTCTTGATCCCCGCCTCATCTCCTGGCAGATAATCCAGCACCTCAACCTTGAAGCCACGCTTCTCGGACCAACGTGTGTACATCCGGAGTAACATCTGTCCCCAGTCCTGTGACTCGGTACCACCTGCCCCCGGATGAAGCTCTAGAATGGCATCCATCTTATCATACGGCTGGTTCAGGAGCAGCTGAAGTTCGAACTCTGCCACCTTGCTCACGATCGCTGTGACGCTTCTACCGATCTCTGCAGCGAGGTCTTCGTCGCCTTCCTCGTCAGCCAGTTCTACCATCATCACCGCATCATCATAATCCTGTTGGAGTTTGGTGTATTGATCCACAGATCCCTTCACCGCGTTTAGCTCAGCGATTACGGATTGCGCCTTGTCACTATCATCCCAGAAATCCGGGGCAGACATCTTCACTTCGAAGTTGCCGATCATCTCTTGCTTCAGATCTAAGTCAAAGAGACCCCCTAAGGTTTGTTAGTTTCTTGCCTATTTCACGCAGGTCATGCTTCACGTTTGGATCGATCATGTGCAATTCCTCTTTTCATTAAGATAAGCTCCCCGCATCCAGGGCATTCCTCCAGATCAAGTATCCGATGCGTTACCCTGGTGTTGAGACTACTGTTGTATCAGTATATCTCTTCCCCGTGATCATGGTCATATTATTATAACTATGCACCATTAATCGGTTTTGCATCCTTCACTTCATCCTATGGAATACCCGGCTGCAAGGAGCCATTCATGTCATGCTATTTAAGTTGAGCCAGCATTCTTTACACCATATCACTCCGATTGCAGTAGCATCTTCCGATCGCTCTTATCCCCAGATTTTCTTAATTCCCTTACAAAAGGGGGAAATCCGGGGATAAAGGCGAACGCTCCGCTTCTTCAGATTGCTTCTGCACTCTCCGTTATGGTGTAAAATCAAGGTTCAACTTATTACACTAAAGTGTATATAAAAACCATTGTACTACTCTTGACCGTGGCAGTGTTTGAACTTCTTACCACTACCGCATGGGCATGGATCGTTACGTCCGATTTGGTCAGAAACCTTCACTGGACGTTTCTCAGCAGGTTCACCGCTTGTCGAGATCTGACTTTCCTCAACAACCGCTTGACGCTCCTGATTGCTTTCGATCTGTGCTCTCATCACATAAGTCGCTACTTCTTCTTGGATCGAAGCAATCATCTGATGGAACATCTCGAAGCCTTCGAACTGGTACTCACGCAGTGGATCTGTACCGCCGTAGGCACGAAGGTGGATACCTTGACGCAATTGATCCATTGCATCAATATGATCCATCCACTTGCTGTCTACTGCACGGAGCACAACGACTTTCTCGAACTCACGAACCATCTCTTCGCCAATTCGCTCTTCACGTGCATTGTACTTGTTCTGAACTTTCGTGAACAGGAACTCGATAATCTCTTCTGCTTCCTTACCCCACAGATCATCTTTAGTTATGGAACCATCGTCCAGCAATTTGCTGTTCATGTAATCAGCAACTTCCTGAAGCTCCCAGTTTTCCGGGATATCGTCACTACAATGTGCTTCAACGATACGTTCAATGGAAGGTTTGATCATATCCATAACGATCTGTTTGATATTTTCGGACTCCAGTACCTCGCGGCGCTGTTTATATATAATTTCACGTTGTTGGTTCATTACATCATCATATTGGAGAACGACTTTACGCACGTCAAAGTTGTTACCTTCAACACGCTTCTGCGCTGATTCTACTGCACGGGTAATCATCCGGCTCTCGATCGGTTGGTCTTCTTCAAAACCAAGGCGCTCCATCATGTTCAATACATTATCTGCACCGAAACGTCTCATCAATTCATCACCCAGTGACAGGTAGAATTGTGTTGAACCCGGGTCACCTTGACGTCCCGCACGACCACGTAGCTGATTATCAATCCGGCGTGATTCGTGACGCTCTGTACCGATGATATGAAGGCCGCCTACTTCAGCTACACCATCACCCAAGATAATATCTGTACCCCGTCCTGCCATATTGGTTGCAATCGTTACTGCACCCGCTTGACCAGCTCCTGAGATGATCTCTGCTTCTTCCGCGTGGTACTTGGCGTTCAGTACCTGGTGTTTGACACCACGGCGCTTAAGCATGTCAGACAGGCGTTCAGAGTTCTCAATGGACACTGTACCTACCAGAATCGGTTGATTCTTACTGTGGCGTGCCACGATCTCTTCTACAACGGCATTAAACTTGCCATCGATGCTCTTGTACACGACATCTGCCATGTCATCCCGTTTGTTCGGACGGTTGGTTGGAATTTGCAGTACTTCGAGACCGTAGATTTTTTTAAACTCTTCTTCCTCGGTTTTCGCTGTACCCGTCATACCCGCAAGTTTACGGTACATCCGGAAATAGTTCTGGAAGGTAATCGTAGCAAGCGTCATGCTCTCGTTTTGTACTTCAATGCCTTCTTTGGCTTCAATCGCCTGGTGCAATCCATCACTATAACGACGACCGGACATCAGACGACCTGTAAATTCATCCACGATCATAACTTCTTCATCACTCACCACATAATCCACGTCGCGACGCATGATTGCATTTGCTTTCAAGCCCTGTACAATGTGATGGTTGAGAGTTACATTGGCATGATCATACAAGTTCTCGATACCAAATGCTTTCTCTGCTTTTGCCACGCCCGCCTCAGTCAACGCTACGGATTTCACCTTAATGTCTACCGTAAAGTCTTCTTCCGGCACCAAACGTTTCACAAAACGATCTGCTGCATAGTACATATCCGTCGACTTCTGAGCTTGTCCAGAGATAATGAGTGGAGTACGCGCCTCATCGACCAAGATGGAGTCTACTTCATCAATGATACAGAAGAACAATGGACGTTGTACCATTTGCTCTTTGTAAAGCACCATGTTGTCACGCAGATAGTCAAAACCAAACTCATTGTTCGTTCCGTACGTAATATCACATGCATATGCATGTTGTTTCAACGCATGGTCCATACCGCTGAGGTTAACCCCTACCGACATGCCCATGAACTCATAGATTTGTCCCATTTCCTGGCTATCCCGTTGTGCCAAGTAGTCATTGACCGTGACCACGTGAACACCTTTGGACATCAACGCGTTCAGATATACCGGAAGTGTTCCTACCAGCGTTTTACCTTCACCCGTTTTCATCTCGGAAATACGGCCTTCATGCAGAGCGATACCGCCCAGCATCTGTACATCGTAGTGGCGTTTGCCCAGTACACGGCGTGAAGCCTCACGTACGGTTGCAAATGCCTCTGGAAGAAGCTCATCTGTTGTTTCTCCCTTTTCAATACGAGCACGGTATTCGTCCGTTTTACCTTTCAGTTGTTCATCAGACAACGCCTGAAATTGTGGTTCCAGTTTATTGATCACATCGACCGTCTTCATCAGACGTTTAACATCACGTTCATTCATGTCGCCGAAGATCTTTTTGACAAGTCCTAGCATGGTATACCCCTTTCGTGCAAAACAGAATAGACCCCCTGTTGCCGCCACGCGACACCATCGGATGGATTTTGCATCCACTTGCCCGGGGGTGACAAACAATATGATTTGAGCTTAATGATGGTTACACTTCGTCAACTCAGTTGCCAGAATGTCCTTTCGATCGCTGTTATCCCCTGATTTCTTTTAAACTCTCTTCTCAGAGGGGGAAATCCGGGGATAAAGGCGAACGCTTCGCTTCTACAGATCATTTCCGCCCTCTTCGTCATCCGTGTAAAAATCAAATTCAAATCATATGCTAATAAGTAATATGATGAATCAACTCCAGGCTTGCCAAGGGTTCCTCATGAAGCTGATTCGGTATTCAAACGGATTCGGTTATTAAAAATCTAGCCGAAGCCCGAGCCTTGCGAATCATGTTCATGGTGCTGTGCCTGTCATTGATTGTGATTAGCGATCATTCGTTGACAATTCCTCATCAGGACAATGATTCTCTTTGCATAAATTGTAACAGTTTGTAAGAGCCGCCGCAACACGCCACGGCACACTTCTTTGAACTTATGAGACATATCAAATGGAGTTTAAGTGCAAAAAATCATAGTCGTTAGCGGAAGCGTTCGATTATCATGTTTCGTTTTGCAGGATAGACAGCCCTGTCAACGAATTTTGATGGTAAATTTGGATGAAAATCTCATATCCAGTTCTCGAATATAGTCGTACGAATATTTTCGTAAACATCCGAATCTGGTGATAAACTTGTACCAATTATGATTATTCTTACTATCTATTAGACGCAGCAGCATAGGGAATAGTTTCACCATTTTATTTCCAAAGGTGATTTCCCAGCTCCTCTACGCACAAAAGAGCCCCATCCCCTAAAGGATGGAAGCTCTTGTTAAGTCTAATCCAGGAAACTGCAGTCCCTGTCTTCATTATTATAAGATATTCATACGCATGTCCGTTCCGGTGATCCTGTACGTTAAGATTAACCTTGTTCGATCAATCCGTACTTACCATCGTTCCGTTTGTAAACTACGCTAACTTCTTCACTGTCAATGTTGGAGAATACGAAGAAATTGTGACCAACCATGTTCATTTGGAGGATGGCCTCTTCCACGTCCATTGGTTTCAACATAAAGCGTTTCGTACGTACGACTTCAAAATCATCGTCATCCGTGTCCGCATCCAGTTCAGCTGTAGCTACAGTACCTGTTGGATCTTCAACGAAGAGTGTTTTCAGGCTGCCTTCCTGGCGGAACTTACGGTTAATTTTTGTTTTGTGTTTGCGGATCTGACGTTCCAGCTTGTCCACCACGGAGTCAATGGATGCGTACATATCGTCGCTCTCATCCTCGGCGCGGAGCACAATGCCTTTCAAAGGGATCGTCACCTCTACCGTATGCAAACCTCTCGTCGTGCTCAATGTAACAGCACCGTCAGAGTTAAGGGGTGCATCGAAATACTTCTCGAGTCTACTCAACTTTTTGTCGACATAATCCTTCAAAGCATCAGTAACCTCGATTTGTTGACCTCGAATACTTAAATTCATAGGGCACTCCTCCTTTTTCCTTTGCCACTTCATTATAACACGAATGTAAGCGCCATGTAAAAACTCCAGGTGACCGAATAATGACATCTGTTCAAGCCACATCTGCCAACGTAGGCATAACGCCATATTTCGCGATATTTCATCATATTCATCCATAATCGAATATTTACTTGGTATGAATTATTAGGCGCTTGATGATGTAATTAACCTTTTTTTAGCTTACTCAATCTAATATGTAAAATGAACTTCAATCTATCTCTTGAATCAATTAAATTCACTAGAATAATGTGTCTAAGACGATCCTCAAATCTCGAATCTATTGAAACAAAAAAAGACCCCGGAAAGTACCGGAGTCTGATGCTAGCGATAATTCAATTTGGTAACCATCTAACCATATATGTAGGTCGGATTGTCCGGATGATTATAATTTGATTACGTTAGCTGCTTGCGGTCCACGCGCGCCTTCGACGATGTCGAATTCTACGGATTGACCTTCTTCCAAAGTTTTGAATCCTTCGGATTGAATTGCGGAGAAATGTACGAATACGTCGCCGCCGTCTTCAGTCTCAATGAAACCGTAACCTTTTTCTGCGTTGAACCATTTTACTTTACCTTGCATGCACTAACATTCCCTTCGTCATCAAATGAAGTGAAGCTTTCGGCCTTAACCTCTGCCCACAATTCAGATAATACCATCCAAAGTTATCCATTGTCAATTGGAAAAGTAAATGTTTTCTTGGAATTTTTTGTAGATTAATTGGGGATTGTGTTGAAAGGTAGGATAACTTGAATATATCAGGTAATTGGCGGGTTGGTAAGTCTATTTCCAGCTATCTATTATTGATCATTAATAGATTTCGTTAACACATCTCCTTAGCTACCAATTGCAAAAAGTAGGATTTGATGGTGAAGGATTAAATTGCATGTTAAAATTTAGAATATACTCATCAACAATCATAATTCATTTAACAAGGGGAGATCAAAGTAATGATTCACTTACTACTACGGAAACAAAAATGGGGGGCTATGACCCTACTATTTATTCTTTTTTCCGGCCTATTCGTAATAGCCACATCCGATCATGCAGATGCTCAGGAGAATAAAATATCTGCAGAAGAACTACAAAAAAACAGTCGCTTATCCTTCACACTTCGCGATGCATACCAAACGCAATATACAGTCTATATTTTTGCTCAAGATGAAAAAAAATCAACTCTAAAGGAGGAAGATTTCTGGACCAATAACAAAACCGGTGACATTACATATACAGGCACTTATCGCGCAGCTTTGTTGAAAAAAGGAGACTCTTACGGTACAGTACAATCCGCGGACCTTGATCTTCATTCTATTACCTTACCTCAAACCTGGCATTACACCATTAAGAGCAAGGATACGGGTACACCCGATATGCTACTCATCACAGAGTGGGGATCGTCCAACTTCAATCTGGCTAAATCATTCATCATACGTTCAGGCATATTGCAACCCTTAAAATTCGTAGATAACAACGGTAAAAAGTTAAATGATTTTGATTTCTACCCTGCTGGCAGAGATGACGGCATACGTATGTTATCTGGTTCCCGAGTACAATTCAAGTTCTATAATAACACTGTATTTAAATATGAGATAGAAACCTTCAAACTCAATATTAGTAAATTGGAGTTGCGTTTAAGTGACACTCGCTATGTTAATTTTAATCAACCTAACTGGCCTAATTCAGGAATCGGAGATCGTGCCTATCTCGAAAATCTGAAGACATCTGCAATGAAAGGAACCCTGCTGAATCAGCCCAATATCAAGCTGGGCATGACCCACAAATCTCTGCTTAATACATTAAAAAAAGCTAAACTCAGAGAGAACGGCGAATGGGGAGCATATTACGTTTATTCGCAATACGCGATCGGTTTTAATTCTTACTTACATGAACTGAACAATGATTCAAAAGTCAAAGTCTTCAACCTGTTCTCAGAGCAACGTAATCTCTATCCCGAAATGGTTAAGTTATGGTTAGGTAAACCTCAGAAAGAATATTTAAATGAAGCAGAAGGCGGATATGACATGATCTATAAATATGGTTCCCGCACACTATCCTTTCATTATCTCGAAGAAGATGAACAAATTCATCTGATTTCCATCTACTAGTTAAAGCCGGGCAGCGTTGGATTACAAACTCAATCAAACTTCACGAATTCTAAGTTGTAGGAAACTGATTGTAGATGCCGATATAGAGTCAGTGAAATCTAACGCTAATAACATGTAACTTTACTACAGCAAAAATTAATAAAAGCTCATCGTAAAAATTTACGATGAGCTTTTATTATTTGAGTCAACTTTTCCAATATTCAAATCCAATTTGAAACATCTTAAATTATTTATAATAGACAACAGAGGGGAATGTCTCTATCCCCTTGGCATACCAATAGTTCAAGCTACTCGCGAAATCAATAACCTTTTTCTTATCCAAGTCATAAACCAAGAGGTCCGGATCACCAAGCATATCAATTTCATCAAGTCTGCGAGGAGTTGTTCTGCCTTGAACATCTTCAAAAGTACTCCAGCTGGAAGTAGGTACCCCAGAAACGAAATTAGAACGGAATGAGGTAAATAAAGTTCCTTTATCTAGAGTTATGAAAACAGCATTATCAGACTGCGCATATTGAGATGTATACTTAAGTGGAATTGTGACGCTTTTAATCCGTACATCATCAATATCATGATTTATGGACGAATGAGCTCCACCGCTTGTAAAGGTATATTCCCTTGCCCATGTGAGATGAGCATTGATATTGCTCACAGCCGAGGTATTCCCAATCTTTTCACCATTTACAGTAATATCCCCATTAGGATACTCCATCACTGCCGAGATTAGGTTTTCAGAGTACGAAGTAAGCTTCGCCGTATTGGCAGGATTACTCGGATCAGGAACCACAGAAGGATTCGCCATATTGGCATGGATGCTGTACGAGTCCCCCACACTGCCTGTAGACGTAACTCGGAGGCCCCAGTCACCTGCAGCTAAATCCGTTGCAAATCTGATCTCGCCTGCCTTGCCCCAAAATGGTGTTGGAGTTGCAGTTCCTGTATTCCAATCAATTGAATACAAATCAACTCTGTAATTAGCATTAGTAGATCTTAACTGTGTCAGGATTGTGCGATCAGTTGGCACACTAAAAAACCAAAAATCTGCTGGGTCAGCTGCAGTCAAACTGTCACTAAAACTTATTCGATCGCCCGTCACGTTAAAATTGGACAGAATAGAAATCTCAGGACGATCAACCTCAATCTTTTTACCTCTAGCAAACCCCTTAGTTGAAAAACTTCCTTCAGGAAGTTCTAGCTTGGAGACATTGTTAGGCAGTTCAAACTGGACAGGCTTCGGACTCCCATCATTGGTTTCAGCAGATTCTGCCCATGCTGTTCCACTCCATGATCCGCTTATTAATGTGAAGCCTAGTAAACATTTAGAAACTACAAATAATACTTTTTTCATAGTAATTCTCCTTTTATGTATTTTCATAACAATTATACATTCGACAAAATCAGATACATTCCCTTCTTTTTATTACAAATAAAAGAAAACCTGTATGCATTGACCGACTAATTAAGTCAAGCAATGCATACAGGTTTAGTAAAATAATCATTTCTTTTTGTCCATCAAAAAACTATCTGGCGTATAACCTGACTCATAAGCATTTCGCTGTGTTTTGGCTTGTCCTCGTTTATGCAACCAGTCCTGAGCTTCTAATCGCAGAACATTCATACGTGCTACAATTTCGTTGTCGTTGCCCAAGAGCTGTTCGATCTCTATCTTCTCAGTTACACTTGCGGGCTGGAGAGAAAACTGCTCCACAAGTCCATTAATAATCACTTGGCGCTCTTCAACAAAAGCTTCGAGTTGCTCATACTCAGCTTCATATAACACGTCCATGATATTACTTGTCAGTTGCTGTAACTGAGTCAGATATGACGATTTATCCATGAGCACTTTCAGTAGTGACAGGTGGCGCTTCCTGACCTGCAGCAATCTTAGAAGCTTGTAGCCACGTTTCACGAAGATCCGTTAAATATCCTACTGCTTCTTCAGCTTTGGTCACATCTTTGCGAATGTTTGCCTCCACAAGAAGATAATTCGTGTATTCATATAATGAATGCAGACTCTTGGAAATATCATATGAACGGTCCAAGGTGCTCATCAATTCACTAATGATGGTCTGAGCTTTCCCTAAATTCAGACTTGTCTTCTCATTATCCTTCTGGGTCAACCCATCAATAGCTGTCTTTACAAAACGAATTGCTCCATCATACAACATAATGACCAATTGCGCCGGATTTGAAGTCTGAACTGAGGATTGACGGTATTTATCATAAGGAGATGTAATCAAAAGTCTCACCCTTTATATTAAGATTGTCCTAAACTGGAAAAGAGACTGGACGACTGTGTTTGCATCTTGTTCATTGCCGCTTCCATCGCAGCAAATTGTTTATAGTATCTGTCTTCTGTTCTTTTTAAGTTCGTTTGCATCGTCAGAATTCGATTATTATAGTCTTTCATTTTACGACCCATGATGTTCTCATCACGGAATGCGCTTGTTACATCTGTTGTATATCTGTTGGTCCCGGCACGTTGATAGACTTTCTCGATCGCATTGGATACCTTATCTGCCAATTTGTCGAACAAGCCTTCTTTAGGAGCGTTGGATGGACCCTGGAATAGATCCAATGCAAGCTGTGGATTAGCACTAATCATCCCTTTAAGCTTTGTCTCATCCAATATAACTAACTTACCATTCTCTGAATAGTTACCCGTTGTAATACCCAAGGCACTTAATGGACCGAGTTTATCCGTGATCACTTGACGCATTTCGGACAATACTGTTTTAATGATATCATCATTTTTTAGCAAACCACTTTTTGCCTTTTCGGTCCAAGTGTTGATCTCAGTTTCCTTCAATTCTTTCTTCTGTTCATCTGTCAGAGGTTTAAAGTCACGATATTTCGTCTCTTCAACCTTTGAATTCAGAGCCTTAATAAGGCTGTTGTAATCTTCAATAAAGCTCTTGATGGATTCCAGCGCTTTATCTGGGTCACTTTGATTCTTGATAATGGTCGGAGTATCCACTCCATTCTTCGTCGTTACATCCATTAAGGTAATCTGTACACCATTAAGAGTGAATGTATTGCTCTTGATGTCTTTTAGAGGTTGATTGTTTACATTTACTATCGCATCTTGGCCTGCTGTAGACGTAAGTTGACCCGCAACATCCCCATAAGAGTTGATCCCTTTAAACAAATTCATAAATTCATAGGAGCCACCGCTCATCTTCAGTTGCTCACCGGACTGAGCAGCGATGGTTAGTTTCCCGTCAGCAAAACTCGCGGTAGCTTTCGCATCACCGGAATTTATTTTGTCTACTACATCGGAAATTTTATCACTTTCATTGAAACTAAAAGTCTTTCCGTTCAACACAAAACTATACGTTTTTGCAGGTGCACCTGGCTCTGGATCTTTACCACCACTCAGCTTGTATAGGTCAGCCAGTGTTTTATCATCGGTAACCCCTGAGCCTGCTCCATTGGTTTCGATTACCGTTTTTTTAGAGAAGAGGGCCAACACCGAGTTACCTCCAGTAGGTGTTTCCACAGTCACCTTACTATCCAGCCCTCCTGTTTTGGAGGATATTGACAACTTACCTGTTATTTCATCATAAGTTGCAACTGCATTCGCCTGAGCATTGGAGTTAATGGTCGACACCAGTGTAGAGATAGAAGTCAACCCATTAAATAAAGATTTCCCGTCTTTATCAGTGAAACTTACACCATTAATTTTAATATCAAAACCTTTTTGGAGATAATTCGCCATATCTGCTGAACCCATCTTGGATAAGTCTACACCTTCCAAAGCAGCTAATGACGTAGAACTGCTTACTCCTTGTCCTAGACCAGACGTGGACTCCGTTGCACTTTTAGCCAGTTGAGTGACGCTTACCTTCATTTCAACTCCGCTAGCAGTCGCTGACGCTTCAGCTTTGACCGCATCAGTGTTTCCCGTGACTGTTGCTTTGTTGGCATTCAACGCCGTAGAATTTCCATATTTTGTAATTAACTTATTCGTTCCGAAATCATATAGTTTACTGCTCAATTCACGATAGCTTTCCCGTTGCCATTGCAGAAGTTGCTTTTCCTGATTGAGTTTATCTAAAGGCACACGCTTCGTCGCCATCATACTCTTAACCATACTTTCAATATCCATACCGGAAAATCCATTAATACGTGTAACCATTTCGCCACCTCCGTAATCTATATTTTCTCGTCAATTAAGATACCCGCAATTTCCATCATCTTGGCTACTAAATCCAATGTTTTTTCCGGTGGGATCTCACGGAGCAATTCCCCAGTTTCCTTATTTAAAACTTTGACCATGATATCATGTGTCTTTTCATGAATACTAATATCTAATGTCGTTTCCGGACCTTGCAAGGCTTTCACGGCTCTATCAATGTTGCGGATCAGCAGTTCTTCCCCTACAGATAAATGTACACCTTGTCTTTCTTTGGCATAAGCTTCTTTCGCTGTCCTGATGTTAGCTGTGTCGGTTACCGCTTGAGAAGCGCCTGCCGGGTGCTGCACCTCAGTAGCAGGGTTTGTTACAGATGAGGCAGCAGATAAGGAAAATTGAATATTCACCCTTGAACGACCTCCAACCTTTTCGCATTTATAGTATATATCGGCTTATATACTCCCCAGCTTTAGGTAATATGTAAAATCTAATAAAAAAACCTTGGATCAAAGATCCAAGGTTTAGTATAGAGCCTGTTAAAATTAACGAAGCAATTGCAGAACGCCTTGTGGCGCTTGGTTTGCTTGTGCCAACATCGCTTGAGCTGCTTGAGCCAAAATGTTGTTTTTCGTTTGTTGCATCATTTCTTTCGCCATGTCAACGTCACGGATACGGGATTCAGCAGCTGTCAGGTTCTCAGAAGCTGTTCCCAAGTTGTTGATTGTGTGCTCCAGACGGTTTTGAGTAGCACCCAGTTTAGAACGTTCGCTGGATACAGTTGCAGTTGCTTTATCCAGAACTGCGATTGCAGCAGCTGCGCCTTCTTTAGTGGAGATGTTCAAAGCAGCTTCGCCTTTAACATCGTTCGTTCCATCAGTAACTGTATTATCTTTAGTGAAACCAGCATCGCCAGCTTTACCAGTGATACCCAGAGCGGAAGAACGCATGTCGCCAATGGACAGGCTCATGGATTGACCAGTGTTAGCACCGATTTGGAAAGAAGTTTCAAAGTTCTTTTGAACTCCGCCATTAGATACTTTAATTCCGTTACCAGCTTCCCCTTTAGCAGTTGCCGTAACCGTAAGAACCCCTGCCGCTCCAGTAAGTTTAACACCATCCAATTTATTACCAAGTGTATCGGTAATAGCTTTTACAACATCAGTTGCATTAGCCGCCCCACTAATGTTTACACCCAATGCCTTACCTGTGTATGCACCTTTAGTGGCATCATAAAATTCAATTTGTTGATCGTTAATGGTCAAACCAGTACCCACTAATTTTGCTGCATCTGCAGCATTGGCAACTGTGAAACCAATACTTGCTGAGGCTTGTGTATACGTTGTTGAGCCCACATCATCAGCACCAGCCGTAATAAATCCTGCAGTTCCGGAAGAAGCACTGATATTACCTAAAGATCCATACAGTTGACCTCCAGCATTATCAGCAACTGCAGTAAGTGTCACCGAAGTAGCATTAGAAGCAGTCGAAACATTCCCTTTAAGTACATCATTCTTCTCGATCATTGCTTTTAAAGCTTTTTCAATGTCTGCCGCTGCTGAGCCTACAGTATTATTCGCTCCTGTTGCATCCAAAGTAATTGTAGCAGAGTTACCTGTTACATCGTATGCTTTACGGTCACCTGTTACCCCACCATTTGAACCAGATGCAGCAAAGGTTACTTTCAATTCTTGACCATTAACTACGAATGTTGCTGTATTACCTGCCGCAGCCGCAGCCGCCACAGTTGTTGCTTGGGTAGCTTGAGTATGATTTGTTGCTCCTACTACCACTGTACCAGCTGTACCAGCTGCACCAGCTGTGCCGACACCTACAAGAGCATCACTAACAGCACCGTTAGTACCTGCCAGTGTTGCTTTTCCATCACCTTGAAGCAACTTTTGAGTGTTGAACTCAGTTGTGTTACCGATACGGTTGATTTCGGAAGTCAGAGCGTTCATTTCATCTTGCAGCGCTTGACGATCGGAATCTGTGTTTGTTCCGTTAGCGGATTGGTTAGCAATCTCGCGTTGACGTTGCAGGATGGAGTGAGTTTCGTTCAAAGCACCCTCAGCTGTTTGGATCAAAGAGATACCATCTTGAGCGTTACGGGAAGCTTGATCCAAACCGCGGATTTGACCGCGCATTTTTTCGGAAATTGCCAAACCTGCAGCATCGTCACCAGCACGGTTGATACGAAGACCGGAAGACAATTTTTCGATATTTTTATTAGTGTTACCTGTGTTGATGGACAATTGGCGGTGAGTGTTCAACGCCGGTACGTTATGGTTGATAATCATTAGAGTGTTTCCTCCCTGAAAATAAATTAGTTCCACATCCATGTGGTAAACGCCGCGACATTAAGGTCGGCCGCCCTGCCGAAGCAGCGTCTAAATTATATATCGACGGAAGGTGAGCAACTGTTTATAGCAAATTGGAATATTTTTAATCTTTTTTATTTTCTGTTTTTCTTAAACGTTCCATAAACGCTTCAATATTGGCTGCGAGAGGTGTAGCAGACTCCCGATTCGCTTCCTGAATGGATGCGTAGATCTCCTGCCGAAAGATATCAATATGCTTAGGAGCAGAAATACCGATTCGTACGGTATCCCCTTCTACAGCAAGTACAGTCACCTCAATGTGATCCTGAATCACAATGGATTCGCCCTTTTTCCGTGATAATACCAGCATATCAGACTCCACCCTTCACTGAGTTTGCTTCATCTTCGGCCCAGATGAGATGTCGTGTCTCATAGCTGGAGTGATGGAGTACCACTTGTTTCCCCAAACGTTGCACTGGATTAAGTACAACGGGAGCCAGTAAGTTCATGGTAGATTTGTTTGTGTCAGAATGAATAGTTACCATAGAAAAAACCGACACCTGCTCTTCAATCCCTAACTCTTCCTTATCCACCTCACCCAATTCAAAACTATAATCAGGTACAAACATAAATGGACTAACCAACAAGAACGATAATCCAGGTTCTTTTACTGATTGTAAATAACTGAACGGTGTATCTTCCCATGGAATTAACGCGTACTCCGTCTCTTCTTCAAATCCGGGTAACCCTTTGGGAAATTGATACAGATCTTCCTCTTTGACCTCTAGTTCTCCCCACATGCTTGTATGAATATGAATGGTAAACGCCTCCTTGGCGAAGAATTTATACAAAAAGAGCCATAGATGGCTGCATATCGAGACCGTCTATAGCTCTACATTATAACTTACAACCCGATATCTATGTCAGGTGGAGTATATTGAACTGACGCATACTGTTTAACATAAATATCTAGCTTACCCCGTTGATATTCAATCTCGGGTTTGTTAACAATAACGTTCATTTCAGAAACGGCGGGTTGAAAGTTAATATCCGGTGGCCTTGTATCAACACGTGTGTCAACATTATCAAATGAAGCCGGAGTGCGCGTTTCAGGGAATGGCTGTGGTTTCCAGTCCATGCCCACTATATTGGCAATCGTATTACCTGACTTATGGATCGCTGCCAATTGATTCCCTTGTTGAACGCGTTCAGCCATGTTTTGCAGAAATTGTTGCTGTATTCCAGAATATATTCGTGCGTTCATATCGATCATATTCCCGCCATTGTAAGCAGAGAAAGCCTTACTTTGATCTACACGAAGAATGATAGGATGACTCTCTACCGTTAGCTTGGCAGGTCTGGTGTTTAGCTGTACCTCTGCCTTAGGCTGACGAATAGAGTACTGACCAGGATCAGCATCCATATTGAGAATGGATGGCGTTGTTCGAATCTGGACAACCGGAAGAGTCTTCACGGGTTAAGCCCTCCTTTTATCTCAGGAAGTCTACCAGAGAG